>JAFGEQ010000006.1 GCA_016931515.1 candidate division CSSED10-310 bacterium
ACGCCGACCATGGTTCCTCCGACCAATACGCCGACTCCGACATCACCTCCGCCGACCGCAACTCCGACATCCACTGAATGTGACTGGCTTGGGACAGAGTTGGAAATGTCCCAGACTGAACCTTACCAGGCGGGTAACACCTTCTGGCTCCAGGTTCATGTCTGCAATAACACCGGATCCGATATGATGGATGTTCCGACAGCTGTCCTGCTCGGTGTTTACGGACAATACTGGTTCTGGCCGGGTTGGGAAATGACGTTCGATTACATGATGAAGGATTACGAGATGGGTCTCACCTCATTCTACGCTCTCGAACCGTTTACCTGGCCCACCGTCAGCGGTACTGTAGCGGGTCTGGAATTCTACAGCGCTCTGTTAACTCCTCAGATGGATAACATCATTGGGGAGTTCGGCTATGTTACTTTCGGATATTCCGACTGATAACAAACTGAACTGACTTGATATTGAAGCGGCCGGAAAAATCCGGCCGCTTTTTTATGGTATGAACTGGAGATTCGATATCGATACCAATGATTAATCCCGACGCTTATCAAGCACACTGGATAGTGGCAGAAATACACCCAATCTGGGTACCCAACTGGTTTTCAATACGATGACCAAGGCTGAATCTATAGAGCACACGCCTGGATCTGATCTGTTGAGCAACCCTCTCGATTCCGGAATCGAATACGCTCAGTTTGAGTATTTTCTCAGATAATGATCCAGTTTTTCCGGATTCTCGACTGATTCAAACAACCGACGATTGATATCGCGAAAATCACAACCCTTGAAGACGAGATCCTCGATCAGGTCTTCTGCAATTTGAGTTGACATGAATCCATCAACGGAAGCAGCTGCAATTTCCAGAGCAAGTTTGGATCTGCAATCGGATATTTCGAGAACCCATTCAGCCGGATCATTGTTATGTCCGTTAATGTAGATAATTTTCGGGTAACCCCCGATACCGGCTGTTTGATTCATAGCTTGATGCAGACCCTTTAATAATGTGAACAAGCCCTTTTGACGTGTTATTAAAGACTCCCCTCTCCGCTGACCCAGTGTACAATTGTCAGCGAACCGGGCATAATTTAGATCACAGGTATCCCTTCCAGAACCCTGAGCGATGAAGATCTCGTGAACCTCCTCACAAACCGGCCATCTTTCAGTCATATAAAAGATTTTAAAACCTTCATCCGGATTGTAACCGGCCAGGATCTGGGAGTTTCCGAAGATCCCTTTCACTTCATCAGGATTCTGAGCGAATGTCATGTAATTCACAGCCGACTTGATCTGTTCCTCGTTGGTGATACGAATTCTTCCCTTCTCCCTGTCCTCCTGGTATCCCCGAATCAGATCGGCTGCCCGGAATCCGAATTTCCCAACCAGGAAATCGTCGATATGCATGTGTTTGATTGATGTAATCGTTCTGAAAGCCAATTGGGCGAGTTCATTCAATCGAACACTCGGAATATCCGGTTGTGACACCCCAGTTTTGTCGAAGTATTCTGCAAGGCTCCTTGTCACCTCCATGATCCACTCGTCACCTATCGAACTCGTTCCGGTTTGACCCATGAACATGACAGTTTGGTACGCACGGGTCAGATGGTCCGGAATAACCCTTCGTATTTTTTCAGGTGTATAAAATATCATCCAATCCGGATTCCAATATCTGGCTTCATCACACAGCATCAGACCGGAATGCCTGTCTAAGCGAAGCGCATTAATCGATGTCATGATTAAACTCCCTCTGTTTTTGTCTGATCGCCGGTTTCCACGCTGAAAATCGATGCTACTTCCTGATTCTTGTACCCTCTCAGAACCAGATCAAGTGCGTTCCTGTCCCTGGCTTTTTCGAACAGGCTCTTTTCTATAGCAGTTACATCCTGCTTCTTGAACACAAGGCGGTTTAATAAGTCGATTCCCTGCTTCTTCTGGATGTAACCGGTACGCACGGCACGCACGATCTCTGTCGCCAAACGAGCTTCATTATCAAAAACCTGCCGATATTGCTGCTCAGCAGTTGCTGCTTTGCGATCCAGAAGAACGAAGTTGTAGTTACCACCAACTTCCTTGAAATGCTCACCGGCAAGGAATGCCGAATCGATCAATTCAAATAGTCCTGTTGGCGGCGAGTAGCCCTGCTGGCGCATTTTAAGAGTTTTCGCTTTAAAATCCTGACCGAAGACCAATCCGCTGGCGTATTTTCCTGTACCTATAGCTTCGAACCCTTCATGAACATAACCCATGATGGAATTTTCACCCGCCAGGTAATAGCCGGTAATACCATTTTCATCGAATCCAAAAACAGCTGCTTTCGCTTCAATAACAACTTTCAGTAACGTGTCCTGAGTTTCTCGAGACGCTAACTTGCGGGCATTCTCCTTGACAACGGCCGTTTCGATGGGAAATGTTTCACCCTGAACGGTGAATTGACCGGCATTTAGATCCTGCGTTTTAAATCCGTAGTAAAACTGCATTTTTTGATCGATGCGGATCCTTATCGCCTCCTGAAGACAATCGAAAGCAATCCGGGCGACATCTTTGACACGCCGAATCGCCGTAACTCCTTTCTCCAGTATGATCTGCTCGATCCTCTCCCGGGTCTTCTCCACAACCTCCCGATGGACAGAGGGATAGCCGACCCCTCCATAAACGCATTGAATTCCCAGTTTGGCGGATATGTCCGAATGCAGCACATTGTGGAGATTGTCGCCATGCATTCGCTTACGAAAAAAAACATTCCAGTACTCCTCGTCAGAGATGATCGCTCCGGAATCATCGTTAAACCTCAGAAAATTCACCAACGACATAGGTTTCTCCTTCTATAGGCAATTGGAATCGTTCCGTCCATTGTTGAAAATGAGTAAAAAACTGGTCTTTCACTTCGGCAGGTATCGGTGCTGCCGGTTCAGATTTGACCGTCAGCGGATTGATAAATGTTCCTCGATATTTGACTCTGAAATCCAGATGAGGACCCGTCGATAATCCTGTTGAACCGACATAACCGATGATTTGTCCCTGCTTTACCTGGATCCCCTTTTTTACATTCTTACCGTAACCTTTTAAATGGCCATAACACGTTTCATAACTGTCACCATGCTTGATCTGAACATAATTACCATAACCGCCACGCCAGCCGGCATATACGACAACGCCGTCACCCAGTGCACTGACAGGAGTTCCGCTGGGTGCTGCAAAGTCGATTCCAAGATGCGGTCGATAGATTTTCAGAACAGGGTGATATCTGCTTTTTGAAAAGTAGGAACTGATATAACGATACTGGAGTGGTGATTTTAGGAATGCTCTCTTCATGGAGTTGCCATCCTTGTCGTAATACTCAACTTTCCCGTCGGGCATTTCGAACGAGACACTCCAGAAAGTCCGCCCATTGCTTGTAAATCGTGCGGCGGATATTTGTCCTGGCGCCATTCCCAGATCTTTATATGTTCGATTAGTATAGAACATATCAAAACTGTCTCCCTCTCGAAGTCCTGATGTAAAATCCACCTGCCAACCGAAAAGATCAGCCAGATCCAGAATAATTTCGGGTGGAACATCCTCCTTGCGGGCTGCGTTCCAGAAAGAGTCCTGAATAACACCGGTTCCTCTCGCGAGACTCGTAAAAAGGTGTAAATCCAGCTCCTGTGCTTCCCATCGATCCTGATCATTGCGGATAATTCTAACCGCCTGATCGACGGTGTTTGAAATTTTGAGTTCGAGAAGTCTATTAGTAGCTTTATCAATAAAAAGCGTGATGAATGCGCCGATCTTCAATTTTTTCGGAGATAACTTCGAAGCCAATGCCTGGGCGATGGCTTGTGAATCAGCCGGCGGAATCCCGTGCCGATCCAGCAGCCCAGCCAGCGTTTCTCCACTCCGGAGCCGATCACCTTTGACATTCCGATTACCCGGTTCAGGCAGAGAGGGCTTTTGCGGAGGATTGTACATCCTGATCATCGGATACGGCAAGCTCGCATCCGCAATATGTGTTTCACCCTTGAATAACCAAAACAATCCAACCAGACACATGATCAGAAAAAAGCACATCCCAATTCTATTTTTCAATATCCTGTTCCTTCATTTTTTATGGTACTGAAAATTCTGGGTAACTGATCGATGCACCGGGAACGGTAGATCTCAGGTGTATATACAGACAAGAGTGAGCGGGACGGTTGTGCATGGCGAATATACTCAGCAAAAGGCTTGTCCATCTGTGACAGAGCAATTGGGCGATCGGACTTATCGATGAACATGATGTCAAGTTCTTTAAACCGGCTTTCAGATAAATCAGTCGCAGCAGAGACCAAGTCTACTATAATGTAACCATTCGGAATCTCGCATTGCGAGCCGATCTTTTTTTCCAGGATTGCAGAAATCTCCCCTGGAGATCTCGCGGAACCACTCAAGACATCTAGCAGTCGCCGATCGTCATTGTTGACCGATCCGGCTTCCAGATGGAATACCCTTTTAAACAGGTCCTGCCGGTATTTCAACCGCCAGGCTATATCCCGAACATAGTCGGATTTCGCATTATTCAACAGCAATGATAAAAACTCATCATCCGTCATCGACCAGAAATCCCCGAACTGGCCGTCTTCAACAGTACTTTTCCGGGCTGCTCGTAAGAACATCAAGTCGGCAATTCTCGTTTTTTTGTGCAGATAGACCGCTGAATACATTTCAATCCGTGCATTGAGGAAATCCCTTACTGCCTGGAGTCCTTTCTCTCTGAAATAGAGGCGGTCGGGTCTGACAACCATGGTCTGGATTAATCGATCAACATCCACATGTCCGAAGTTAACTCCGGTCGACAGGAAATCTCGGCAAAGATAATCCAGCGTATCCGCATCGACTTCACCAAAAATCATCTGCTGCAGATATCTTGGACCGGGATAATGTTTAGAGATCATTAATGATACATCATCCGGGCTGATCCGGTAGCGTGTGAGAATATCGGGAATATGTCCCGCGCCTTTTATCGGCCAGATGAGTTTCCCTGTCAGTAATTCACCGGTTAGTTGCATATGATCTTTGCCGGTAACTTCCAGCAATAAGGGTTCAAGCGTATGCGACCATGGAGTATGACAAACATCATGCAGCAATCCGGAGGCGACAACAAGCTTATAGAAGGCATCTTTGGATTTCGAATCGATGCCGAGCTTTTCATTTTCGAGTATCAACTGCCGCCCCATTCGATCCGCCAGATGGGATACGCCCAATGCATGAGCAAACCGCATACTGTGCGCTGAAGGATATACCTGATAGGTCATTCCCAACTGATGGATGGCATTCAGTCGCTGAACCTCAACGGTCTGTATCAACTCCAATTGTAGTTCCGAAAGCGGAATCGATCCGTAGACCGGATCAGTGATTGTCATTTTCGTCGAATTCACCAGGCATCACCTCCGGATCCCTAACCCATCGCAAGTATACCGTTATTTATTATAAAAAAAACCCTTCGGCATTGATACCGAAGGGTTGTTTTCATCCTGTTTCAAGGAAACAGAGAATCAATCTCGTCGCCTTGAGAATGAAGATCGATGCGGTCGGCGATTGTCATCCCTTCGGGGGGGACGACGCGGACGGTCGGAGTCCGGCTTTTTCTCCTCCTCGGGTTTTTTGCCTTGAACCTTCCCTTCACGCATCAATTCCTCGCGCGATAGTTTGATCTTGCCCATGGAATCGATTTCTGTCACCCGGACCAGAACCTTGTCTCCAAGATTCATCTCGTCTGTAACATTTTCGACCCTGTAATACGCCATTCGAGACACATGCAGCAAACCATCCGTTCCCGGCAAAATCTCAATAAAAGCCCCATACGGCTCGATTCTCCGCACTGTACCCGTATAATCTCTCCCGATCTCCGCCTCCTCAGTAATCGCCTTGATCCTCTCCACCGCCATCTGTAAACACTCGAGATTCGCGCTGAATATCTTGATGGAACCATCATCCTCGATCTCGATGTTTGCTCCTGTTTCCGCCGTCAGGCTGCGGATCATCTTTCCGCCTGGTCCAATGACCGTTGCGATTTTTTCAGGATTGATTTTCATCAGATAAATTCGTGGTGCATGAGGTTTCAATTCCGGTTTGGAGCGATCAATGACATCCATCATCTTATTTAGGATATGCAATCTGCCTTTTCGAGCCTGTTCGAGAGCTTCCTCAAGAATTTCGAATCGGAATCCCGTCAGTTTGATATCCATCTGAATCGCCGTGATCCCATCTGTTGTTCCTGCGACTTTGAAATCCATATCCCCCAAATGATCCTCGAGTCCGGATATATCGGAGAGGATCACGTACTGATCACCTTCCGTGATCAAACCCATTGCAATACCTGCAACCGGGCTTTTAATCGGAACACCCCCATCCATCAGGCATAACGTCGCTCCGCAGACAGATGCCATGGAGGATGACCCATTGGATTCCATGATATCCGACACAATCCGCACTGTGTATGGGAAGTCTTCTTCCTTTGGCAATATCGGCAGAATAGCTCTTTCTGCAAGTGTCCCATGACCAATTTCCCTGCGACCGGGCCCCCGAAGAAATCCCACTTCGCCTACACTGAAAGGCGGAAAATTGTAATGCAACATGAATGATTTGAATGACTCTCCTTCCAGATCGTCAATCTTCTGCTCATCCAGTGTCGTTCCGAGTGTTAATGTTGCCAAAGCTTGCGTCTGTCCCCGCGTGAAAAGAGCCGACCCATGTGTGGCGGGCAGCAGATCGATGTCAATCGAGATCGGACGAATTTCATCAAGCGCACGTCCATCATTCCTGCGTTTCTCACGAAGTATTAAATTTCTTGCAACTCTTTTCTCAGTATCTTTGAACAGTAAACTGAACGTGGATAAACTCTCCGGATCATCCAGATCGAAATTTGATTTCATTTCTTCTTTCAGTTCGCCAAGACGGGTGGATACTTCCATTTTATCCGGATTTTGAATAGCCTCGAGAAATCTTTCGTCCTGATCGCTGAAGAAAGATGACGGATCAGATGGAACATTATCCTTCATTAATTGAACTACCGGAGGAAGTTCAATGATGCGTTTGGTTTTCCCGACTTTTGCCTGTAAATCACGCTGGCAGGCATTCAATGCCTGAGCCTGTTCGAACGCAAATCGCAATGCATCGACGATAACAGATTCCGGCAGACCGCAAGCGCCTCCTTCCACCATCACGATAGCGCTTTCAGAACTGACGACAGTGAGGTTCAGATCGCTTCTTTCCAACTCATCACACGTAGGATAAGCGACTAACTTGCCGTCAATGCGTCCAATCCTGACCGGGGAGACCGGTCCAATAAAGGGGATATCCGATATCATCAAGGCTGCACTGGATCCCAGAACAGCCAGAAGATCCGGTTCGTGAACCTGATCGTGAGACAAAACCAAGTTCACGATGTGGGTCGAGCAGCGGAAACCCTCCTGGAACAATGGTCGAATCGGTCGATCGATGAGGCGAGCTGTTAACGTCTCCTTATCCGTCGGTCGACCCTCCCTTTTAAAATACCCGCCGGGTATTTTACCCGCAGCATATGCCTTCTCCCGATAATCAACATTCAATGGGAAGAAATCGATATCGGTCCGATTTTTTCGTTCAGCAGTGACCGTACTCAAGACGACGGATCCCCCGCACCGCACCATAACAGCTCCATCAGCCTGCTTGGCAATTTTCCCTGTTTCAATAGATATGACTTTGCCTTCGCCAAACCGTACTTCGGCTGTATTCACCATGATTTTTCTTATCCTTTCTGGATCAAATTACTTACGAATACCAAGTTCTTTAATAACAACCTGATATTTTTCCAGGTCATTGCGTTTGACGTAATCGAGCAACCGGCGCCTTTGGCCGACCAATTTAAGCAGCCCGAGCCTGGAATGCTGATCCTGTTTATGTTGTCTGAGGTGTTCGGTCAGATATTCAATCCGATCCGTAAGCAGCGCAATTTGTACGACACTGGACCCGGAATCATTTTCATGTAAACCGAACTTCTTAATAATTTCTTTTTTCTTTTCTGAGTGTTGAGCCATCGTCATTTCTCCTGTTGATTCTTTATTAGTCGTGGTCGACCCCGATCAGCTGACATTTGAGACTGACAGCGACGACCAGTCAATCATGTATCTATATCAGGTAACCGAATAGTTTTCAAAATTGATTTACCATCGGAGGCGCGTCCTCTCCATTCCATCAATCCGAGATAGTGCTTATCCTCGTCGTACAAGGCGAAGGAACAATCCTGATCTTGTGGTGTAATAAGTGACACTAAGTCATCTTCCTGGAGCGGAGCCCCGTTGAGAAACCGTTTGAGATGCCCATTTTTTACAGTTAATGCCGGCAAGTGGCGGGTGATAAACTCTGCCGGCAGCACCAACGAATACGCATCATTCCTCGATGTTGATTCCTTAAACTGATCAAGAGTTACAGCCCCTTCTACATCAAACCGACCGATTTTCATCCTGCGAAGAGCGCTGAGAGTGCCAAATGTACCTATCAATGCAGCCAGCTCAATACCCAGTGATCGTACGTAGGTTCCTTCTGAGCAGGTTACGGAGAAATCAACGTCCGGCGGCGTATAGGAATGAACTTGAATTGAATAAACCTGAATTCGACGCGGTTGACGCTCCACTTCGATATTCTTTCGCGCCAGTTCATACAATCGGATACCTTTCCATTTTCGTGCTGAAAACATCGGCGGAATCTGCTCGAGGGTCCCGACCAGGCTGACTGCTGTGTTCTGAAGATTATTCAAGGTCAAATCTTCCGGTACCTTTTTTCGTCCAATGATATCTCCCGTAATATCCTGAGTATCGGTTATAAAACCCAGCGTCAATCTGGCTCGATATGTTTTCTGTCCTTTGCGAAGGCAATCCACGAGCTTTGTTGCCCGTCCGAGACAAACCGGGAGCAATCCTGTGGCAAACGGATCAAGCGTCCCTGCATGACCGGCTTTCAAACCTCTGAATGTATGCTGCACTACATTTACACAAAACCGAGAAGTGACGCCCGGAGGTTTATCCAAAAGAATCAGACCATGGGATAATCCGGGAATGTGCTGAGAATTTGCCAAATGTCTTACTCCGCGTTGCCTTCGGATCCTCCGATCGACTCCAGGGTTTCCCAGATACGATTGCCATCCTCCAGCGATTGATCAAACTCAAAACGCAGTTCAGGTATATAGCGGAGTTCCAGTTTGGCTCCCAACTCACGTCGAATAAAACCACATGCGCTGTCGAGACCCTTCCGGATCGGATCAGGATCCGGATTGATACCCATAACAGAATAATAAATGTAGGCAATCCGGATATCCTTCGTAACTCGACAGGCAGTAATCGTCACATACTGAAGACGGGGATCGGATATACGCGTTTTCAGAATATTGGCGACTTCCCGTACAATAACGTCAGCAACCCTTTCGCATCTGTATTGTTTCATGGTTGATCCTTCTTCAATGCTGTTCGGAACTTCGGTTAGATGACTTCCGTGCGAATTTCCGAAACGACGACTCTTCCGTCTGACTCGATTTGTCGGATCACACTGGCCATTAATCCATCCAGATATGCACGGTCATTACTGATGCACGTAAAACCCAGCTCCGATTTCTGCCATATGTCCAGGTGATCCATTTCAGCAATAGAAATGTTAAAACGCGCTTTCAAACGATCCTTGATCGATTTCACAACCCTGCGTTTGTCTTTCAAAGAAGCAGCACCATGTATATTAAACTCTATATAACAGACTCCAACCGGCATGCGGTTCAGCTCCGGGCTACTTCTTCAGACCCAAAGCACTCAATAATATCCCCAACCTGGATGTCATTGTAGTTTTCGAGACTAATTCCACATTCATATCCCTGCGTCACTTCTTTGGCATCATCCTTGAAACGGCGCAGTGCTGCAATCTTCCCTTCCCACAAAACATTGTTTTCCCGTAACACTCGAACCGAAGCAGCCCGTCTGATTTTTCCTGATGTCACATAAGATCCTGCTATCGTACCCATCTTGGACACATGGAAAACCTGCCGAACTTCCGCCGTCCCAAGTACCACTTCCTGATAAACCGGTTCCAGCATACCTTCCAATGCGGCTTTGATATCATTAATCAGATCATAAATAATCCGGTATGTTCGGATCTCGACATGCTCCTTTGCTGCAAGCTTTCTGGTTGAGCTGGTTGCACGTACATTAAACCCGATAACAACGGCATTTGATGCGGATGCCAGGTTAATATCGTTGTCTGTAATCGAGCCGACGCCCTTATGAATGATCTTGATTTTGACATCACCTACATCCATCTTGACCAGTGATTCCTCAATTGCCTCTAAGGAGCCTTGCACATCCGATTTGACAACTGTTTTCAGCTCTTTAACAGCACCAGTCTGTACTTTCGCAAATAAATCCTCGAACGAAATTTTTGTCGTTATCGGCTGGTTTTTTTGCTGAAGTTCATTCAGCTTCTGCTGGACCATCTCACGAGCGACTTTTTCATTACTTACGACAAGGAATGAATCCCCCGCTGAGGGAAGTTCAGTCATTCCCAACACTTCAACCGGGGTTGATGGTGTCGCTTCAGGTATATTTTTGCCCTGCCAGTCGATCAACGCCCGTATCTTTCCCGAGTGAATCCCGCTTACAATCGCATCACCGATTCGCAGGGTCCCCCGATTAATCAGCACTGTTGCGACCGGACCCTTACCCTTGTCCAATCGGGATTCAATGACAATCCCTTCTGCAGGAGCATCGAAGATTGTTTTCAAATCCATGACTTCCGATTGAATCAGAATCATTTCAAGCAATTCTGTAATTCCGATTCTCTGCTTCGCCGAGATCTCCACCATCTGCGTGCTCCCACCCCATTCCTCCGGAACCAGATTGTGCGCGACCAGGCTGTTTTTCACTCGATCAACATCGGCATTCGGCTTATCAATCTTGTTGATAGCAACGATTATCGGTACACCCGCAGCTCGGGCATGATTGATCGCTTCAATGGTCTGTGGCATCACACCATCATCAGCCGCAACAATCAGAATGACAATGTCCGTTACGCTAGCACCGCGAGCCCGTAATTGTGTAAACGCTTCATGGCCCGGTGTGTCCAGGAAAACAACTCGACCTTCCTTCAGATCCACATAGGACGCACCAATATGTTGCGTGATACCACCGGCTTCCCTCTCCGCTACCTGAGTTGCGCGGATAGCATCCAACAACGTAGTTTTCCCATGATCAACATGACCCATAACGGTAACAACGGGAGGACGGATTTGGAGCTTTGTCTGATCGATATCCTCTACCGGTGTTTCTTCCACAATGACTATCCGATAACCCAGCTTCTCAGCCAATTGCTCGGCAGTTTCGTCATCCAATGTGGCCGTTAAAGGGATAACTTTCCCCATTTTTATCAGAGTTTGAAGAATACCGGGACCACTCATCTTGAGCGCGGATGCGAACTCCATCACCGTAATCTTGCCTTCCAGGAGAATCTCATCTCCCAGGACCTCAATTCGTTGACGAGGTTCCGGTTCAATCGGCGATGTGTGTGATTCCGGCGCTTGCTCCGGATTGCTCCCGTACTCATCCCGCATCAGCGCTACAGTATCATCGTCGAGTTCATCAGACTGTTTTTTCACAGTCAGACCTTCTTTCTTTAACCTGGCCAGAAGGTCTTTGCCCGTTACGCCCAATTCTTTTGCAAGATCACTTACCTTCATGTTTTATTCACCTCTCGGTTCGAATGAAGCCGAATTATACATCCCGTCAGTCAATATCGGCAAGCGGTTCAGCAGAATCTCCATCAATAACGCCCTCTTCGCCATCCATCTCGTCATCGTAGTATTCATCTTCCTCATAGTCTTCTTCCGATTTGGCTAATTCAAGAGCCTCCGCCATGATCCTGACCGCGCCTTCATCGCCGATGTCAGGAAGCCTGCTGATCCAATTGCTGTCACCTTCCGCCAGAGCCGAGAAATTTAAATATCGCTCCGTCAGCAAGTGAGCTATTGATTCGGATACACCGGTTAAACGTTTGAATTTATTGACCGCTTCTTCAGTTTTAATTTTTGAAAGCTCACGAGAACGCTCCATTTCCGTCTCGCTCTGAATCTCCAGTTTCCACCCTGTGAGTTTGGCGGCTAATCGCACATTCTGTCCCTTCTTCCCAATCGCCAGAGACAACATATCGTCAGACACAACAATCGTCGCAGAATTCTGATCCGAACGCAGATCGACACGACTGACTTGCGCAGGCGACAACGCGTGCGAGATAAAAATTACAGGATCCTCTGTCCAAGGTATGATATCGATATTTTCACCTCTCAGCTCGCGCACAACCGATTGAACACGGGCTCCCTTAATTCCAACGCAAGCGCCTACCGGATCCACGTTATAGTCATGCGATACAACACAGATTTTTGACCGACCTCCTGCTTCACGAACACATGACTTGATCTCAACAATCTGATCATATATCTCCGGAACCTCATTCTCGAACAGTTTTTCTATCAATTTTGGATTCGTTCGGGATAACCATAACTGGGGTCCAGGTTTGTCCTTTCGTACTTCAATCAAAAGCGCTTTTATTCGATCTCCCCTCCGGAAATGATCTCGAGGTGATTGTTCATTGCGTGGCAGAATCGCCTCCCCCTTGCCCAGATCGACATAGACGTTGTTTCTTTCAATCCTCATCACAAGACCGTTCACAAGCTCATTGACCCGGTTTTTGTAATGATCATAGACAATCTCCCGTTCCGCATCACGGACCCTCTGCATGATCACCTGCTTCGCCGACTGGGCGGCAATTCGTCCCAACTCCGCAAAATCCCGCCGTATTTCGATCTCTTCTCCGGGTTCCACGTCTGCAAAAATTTCACGTGCCTTGTCCAGGGAGATCTCCCTTTCGGGATTCGCAACGATCTCGACAACTGTTTTTAATGAATACAATTCGATTTTTCCGGTTTCTCTATTCAAATGCGCTTCCAGTGTCTCGTTACTTCCCAAGTGTTTTCTGGCGGCGTGAACGATCGATGCCTCGATCGCTTCGATCAACACTTCCCGATCGATACCTTTTTCGCGACCCAATTGGTCGATTATCTGCAGCATTTCACTACTATGCTCGTTCATGTCTTTCTCCCTGTTTCAGAAAGTGAAAAGCGACCCGCTATTCGTGAAGATTCAGTTGTTTGACATTGGAGAATGGAACCACAATGTCACCGACTTCATCGGTCATAATATGCAATGGATCGGAGTCATTCTGAAGAATACCGATCCAGACCGTTCGATCTTGCAGTGCTTCAATTAAACGTATTTTTATCCGGCGGCCAATGAACCGCGGAAGATCCTGCGATATTCGGATCAGGCGGCGAAAACCCGGTGAAGAAACTTCAAGCACATAGGCATCGGAGATCGGATCTTCCAGATCCATCCGTCTGGCAAGTTGACGACTGAATTGAGTGCAATCATCGATGCTGACCGACTGATCCAAACGGTCCAATGTGATTCGTAATTCATGTCGCCGCTGGTGGCGGATAAATCGAACCTCCAGAAGACTCATCCCCAGGGATTCCGCTACTGATTCCGCCAGAACAGCCACGATCTGTTCAACTTCCTTGTTCAACCAAATTCTCCAATCCCCAACCTGTAAAAAAAGAGTGGGCGCCAGGCCCACTTCCCAGTCAGGTCATAAACTTTTATGCTTCTAGCATAGTATCCGCTGTAAATCAACCTTTCTTTTTTTGCACTTGACATCCCACGTTTTCGAGGTTATGTCCTTTTCTCGGCTGATCCTTGATGCTTTATTAGGAGGTTCGTCATGCCGCTGTATGAGTACAAATGTTCAATTTGCGAATACCAGTTTGAAAAACTCGAATCTTTCCATGCAGACGCTTCCACGCGTTGCCCGAAATGCGGTTCGAATTCAAAAAGAATATTGTCTCTCGGTACGTTTATTTTGAAAGGGAGTGGG
Organism: candidate division CSSED10-310 bacterium; assembly: GCA_016931515.1. Taxonomy (GTDB): domain Bacteria; phylum CSSED10-310; class CSSED10-310; order CSSED10-310; family CSSED10-310; genus JAFGEQ01. The sequence goes on from JAFGEQ010000006.1 coordinate 13,957, forward strand.
TGGTATGCCACGGAGCATCCCAATCGATCCGCTAATTCAAAAGATACGAAAGTACCATCATCCTGTGGCTCACAATGTGAGTCGTGCTGTGGGACAGATCAAAAATCAGCCTGAAGAAGTTCCTGTAACCGTCCAAAGCGTATTCCCCGTTCACTGATCCGGATCTCCTGAATATTCAGGATTTCAAGTAACATCGACAACAACACCCCGCCATTGACAATGATACCCTCTCTTCCGGGTTCCATGCCATGAATTTTGCCGCGCGCGTCGTCACTTAGAGCCCAAAGACGGCGCGTAGTATCCAATATGGTTTCGACAGACATGACCAATCCATGCAAATCTCCAGGTATATATACCTGAATTCCCGCTCCTACAGCACCCAGCGTCGTCATCGTGCCACCGAGTATGACCGCACCGGAATACTTAACCTTCAGCCTCTCGCCGAGATGCTCCATCCACATTCGTTGTGCAGCTTTCCTGAGTCCATTAAAGCCATTTGTCACCTCATCAATGATCTGGATATCAACACCCGCTCCGATCGGATAACTGACGACATGAATCGTTCCACACTTGTCGATATCGATCAATTCCGTTGAACCGCCGCCAAAATCGATCAGGATATCGCCGTCTTTTAACAGATCACGGGACCCCATACCTGCCAGTTCACCCTCTCTCGATGGACTTAGAATTTCCGGAGTTACACCGGAAACAATCTTCAATCGTTCAAGAAATTCTGCGCTGTTGATTGCTTGTCGGAGAGTCTGCGTACAAAGACATGCACCCTCTTCCCAATGAAATGCTTTGGCCTGATCAAGAAGATTCTCTACAGCTGTTAACGTGGCAGCCGCTTTCCTCAAATCGAGAACATTGGAGGAATCCATGGCCTTGCGAAGATTGGATACAATTCCCTTATTGAAGAGGATTTGAAGCCGCCCCTCTGCATCGATCCCTGCAATAATCAGCCTGACAGAGGCTGATCCAACATCTAGAATAAAAGCTCTTTTCATCGGTATGCTCATCGAAAATCCCCTGACCGACCCCCAACCGTATCATAATTGATACGCCACTGTGTTATTTTTGTTACGTACCGTATTCAGCATCAAAGGCAGAAACAGTATTGCATTGTTCCAATACATTATACAATAAGGATTTTTCCAAAACAGTGACAATTGGCATAAAAAATGCTTGGACAGGCTCAGGATGAGTATGCTTTTATATGCATGCCCTAACTGATAGGTGACAGAAGATAATGAATTTACAACGAACACTGGCAAAATCGATTTCTTTCTCCGGCATCGGTCTCCATTCGGGCAAACCCATCCATTGCGAGTTAAGACCGTCTCGTCCGGATACCGGTATCGTATTTATTCTTGAAATGAACGGTGGGATTCGTTCCCGAATCCCTGCCCGGTATAAAAATGTTGGCGCACTGAGTTATAATACGGGTCTTCGGGCTGAGAACGGTGAAATTCTGACAGTTGAGCATCTCCTGAGTGCCTTGCATGGATACGGTATCGATAATTGCGAGGTATGGGTAGACAACACGGAAATTCCAGTAATGGACGGTAGTGCTGCACCCTTTATTCTTTTACTGTGCGAAGCTGGAATTGTTCGTCAGGACGCGCCTCGACGGACTGTCCGTCTCACCCGACCGGTTCGCGTTGGTGATGACAATATGTGGATTGAAGCCGAACCTTCGGATGATGACACCTTATCGATCGAATATACGATTGATTTTGACCATCCAAGCATTGGCCGGATGACAGCATCATTCAGTGATGATCCCTATCGGTTCGCCCATGCCGTTGCGCCGGCTCGAACGTTCGGATTTTTAAGAGAGGTGGAAGTGCTTCGGGCCAGAGGATTGATCCGAGGTGCTAATCTGCAGAATGCTGTTGTTATGGATGATCATCGCATTATTTCAGGTGAAACACGCTTTCAAGACGAATTCGTTCGCCATAAAATCCTGGATTTCTGGGGTGACATTGTCCTGCTCGGTCATCCCCTTGTCGCAAAAATCAAAGCCTTCAGAGCTGGGCATCGGCTGCATGCACAACTAGTCGAAACTCTCCTTAAAACACCGGATTTGCTTGTTCCCGTCGATCAGACAATCCGACATAGAATTCTGCAGTGGGCATCATCGGGCAATCAACCCGTTCGAGAGACCGTTCAATAAAGATATTTATATCACGCTGAGTTCCCGCAAATTCAAAAGAGTTGGAATTGCCGAGATATCTCGAATCACCGGAACACCGTCCCGTGCATCGTCCTGATAACCCGGGTTAATCCACACGGGTTTGAATCCCGCATCCAGAGCACCAGCCACATCGATATGCCATGTATCTCCTACGAAAACCACATCTGACCCGGTTAAACCGGGATGCCACGAAAGGGCATAATCGAAAATGGCCCGATGGGGTTTTTTAAAACGGAACTCAGAGGAGAACAGCAGAGGATTAAAATAGTCGATAATCTCCCATTTCGTAAACATCTGCTTATAAATTATGGCGGGGTGAAAAACATTCGATATCAACCCAATGATCAATCCTCTGTCCTGAATTGTTTGTAAAGTCTCTCGCACCATAGGTTTAAGAATAAAACAACTCGTCATAAAATCGATCTGACGCCAGAACTTCTCCTGAAAAACACTGAATGGTACCTGCTTGCCCAGATATTTCTCAAATTCAACTCGCTCCTGCCGATATGCATCCTCCTGAAGATAATCAGAGCCGTTCCTGGCGGCAATCATTGCATCTGTAAACTCGATGTAACCTTCGATCTGAAATTCAGATCCCAAAAATTCCCGCACAATCGGACCATCGAGAGCATGCCGGACCGCCGCCTCCCGGCTGTAATCATCACTGACATCCATGAGTACACCACCCATGTCGAAATAAACCGCTTTAATTCCATTGAAATCCATTCGATACCTCCTGAGCGAGCAGTGTAATCATGATGTCATACCCGGTCAACAGGGAGAATCTTGTTTGGGAGCAGATTCATATATGGTAAAGTATTGATGCGTGAGGTGCCGGGAATCGACTGCTTAAAACATGAGGATTCGATACATGCATGTACTATTTCTGACGATGGCTTTGGTTTTCAATGCCATGGCGAACATCCTGATGAAAGTTGCGAGTTCGAAAGGAGCCCTTCCGGGCAACGCAACAATCACCGAAAAATTGTTTGGAATCTACCTCAGTTGGCCTTTTGCCGGGGGTCTGGTCCTCTTCGGATTGAATCTGTTGTGTTACACATTCGCCCTCTCCCGTATGAATTTATCAGTCGCTTACCCGATTATGGTTGGAGTCGGTTTCACCATTATCGGGATCGCCAGCTGTTTTTTCTTCCAGGAACGATTGAGTCTGATTCAGATGATGGGCTTATTGCTGATCCTTGTGGGAGTTACTTTAGTTGCACAAACATCCAGCGGAAGTTGAAATGCAATTCCAGGTGATTCGCAGATATCTTGAAAAATGCCTGACTGACAAAATGTTCCCCGGCGCGGCAGCAGCAATATCATTTGGGAAGAAACGATCTATCATTTGCATTGGTAATTTATCGGATCAACCGGATTCACCAACTGTCGATGAGTATTCAATATACGATTTGGCGTCACTGACCAAACCCATTGCAACGACCACTGCCATTTTGAAGTTAATCGATAAAAATTATCTTTCAATGGATCAACCACTGGCCTCCTGTCTCGACGAGTTTAACAAAGCGCCCGATAAAAAGACGATCACCATTCGGTCGCTCCTGACACACACTTCAGGGCTGGCGGCATGGGAGCCCATTTATGTATTCGCATCGTCTCGTCAAAAAATGATAGCCCATCTGGCTGAAAAACCCCTGAGTTACGCTCCAGGAACCCGTGTGGAGTACAGCTGCCTTGGATTTATAATACTGGCTGAAATAGTCTCCAGACTGACCGGTGATTCTCTGGCGTCCTTCTGTCAACGTCAGATATTCGACATCCTCTCCATGCACGATACATGTTTTAATCCTGATCGAGCTCTGAGAGACCGAATCGCTCCAACTGAAGCGAATAACGCTCATGAGCGGATGCTCTGCGAGAAGGCGGGTCTTTCTTTCAATGGCTGGCGCAATTACCGTCTGCATGGCGAAGTGCATGACGTCAATGCCTGGACCGCTGGAGGTGAAGGAGGTAACGCTGGTTTGTTCTCGACTGTCAGTAATGTTCTTCAGTTCGGGGAGGTATGTCTGGATATATTGAATGGTAATAAAGCCGGATTGTTGACTCGATCGTCTTTGCTTGCTGCCACTCGGAACCAGACACAAGGATTAAACAGCCACCGGGGTCTCGGCTGGCAGATGGCTGATTCATCCGATTCGGTTCAGGGGATACTCCACTCCCAGGCATTCGGTCACAATGGTTTCACCGGTACAAGTCTTTGGATTGATCCCATTTCGCAAGCGGTCTTCGTGCTTTTGACAAATCGTGTATATTATTCAGCCAGTATCGCCGAGTTTCGAGATATCAGAAGGATGTTTCACAAATTGGTGATTGATGAATGTGTACCAGCTTGTTGAATGTTCAATGAATCTGATCAAAAAAGAAAACTGTTACAGCGGAATTCGATATAAGCGGTTTGAGAGGGAGATCCGGATCCAAGGGGCCGAGGCGACTTTCATTTGATCCGTACCAGACATACCGGATTCGATGTTCTTTAAGAAATGATTCTTTCCAAGCCGTTGACATATCCGGGTTAAAAAATTGCTTTATTGCCTTTTCTTTCATACCTTTTCGAGGCGTCGTACCCCAGTGTCCAAGAAAAACCGTGTGAAGGGAAAGCCATCCGACTTTATTGCCGGAATCCCTGGATACCAAAACATTGCCGGCCGGGAACGATCGAAGATATTCCGCAGCCGTCCGCTCGCCGCGTATCCAATACAGTGAGGTGGGCCAAACATCCTCACGAGTCTGGATCATAACGGTTTCAAGAATATGTACGTTCTGAAAGATGAAGCCGGCACAAAGGATTATGATACATGTCCATTTGATCCGCGAAGAGGCAGTTCCGAGTTTTCCGAGAGTAATAGCGCCGAATAATGCCATCGGCAGATGGATCATGTGTTGAAATAAAAGCCCGGACATCCCCGCGAAATGAGCAAAAAACTCAGCGCCGAGCCACCATCCTGCCAACATACTTGAAACCAGATTATCGCGTTGTCTCGTATTGAATACTCCCACACATCCCAGCGGCAGGATCCACCCATATCTCAGCGGATAGAACCGGAATGGCTCGGTCATGAATCGGATATTATATTGACGGATAATATTGGCTGTCGTCGGGTCTGTCTTCATCCATAGGATATACACACCGATCAGACACAGTGGGATAAACAGCGGTAAGAATTTCATCCACAAAAACCAATTGAATTTGAGTTTTGGCATGCCCCCTAATTCCAGGAAGCCGGAACAAAGAATGGCAATGTATCCTGGCATGGCGCTATTGGGATGAACCAACCATGTTATAATCATCAATAATCCCGTTCCGATCAGATAGCCGGAATGTCTGGATAATAAATAGGCTCTCCATGCCAACAGCATCACCATAACAAACGTGATACCTGCAATTTTCAGTGGATTGTGAAATGAGGAGAACGTCGAAAATCCGTCCATCCAGTAGTTGTTCTGGCGAGGATAGGAGAACCCTGCGAAATCAGCGACACTCTCAAATCCACCTGACAGGATCACGAATGCGACAATCCATAGGACCTGTTTCCGATGCACACCCCACGCTAAAAGAAATTTTTCCAGAACTAGAAAAAAACAGACTCCTGCTATCCACAACGAGCCGAACCAAAGGTGTTCAGCACGTAAATGTGTCAATTTCCCAAATATTCCGAGGACGAAGAAGTACAAAGCGATCATCCGTGGTTTCTGGGGTTCTACTGCAGAATAATCCCAGTAAACCAGTCGATTTTGATATCTCGTCTGGTCGATGAAGGATCCATACCGATGGAAGTCATCAGACCGAATCCAACCCAGGAAAACTTTATCTTTTTCATCGTTGCCCGTAGTACCGAGATAACCCTCCAGGGTTGGAAAGCTCCAAACAACAGGGGCCAGAAAAAGCAGGCATAGATATATCCACCGATTCATGCAGGAATCTTACGGAATTTTGATGAAGGTCACAACCAGGATTATCCATTCACACTCTTTTCTGCTCTATCACAGATTCCAATGACGATTTCCCCTGTTGCCGACCGACGCGCATTGGACTATATTTATTCGGAAGTCCTCCATCTGGATGGATTTCTGCCGGGTGATCAAGCCGGACTTAGAGGGAATCGTCTTGATTGGCGGATTTTCCAGGAACAATCCACGGTGTTGATGCGTTCCGGTAGTGGACATCAACCACTGAAGCAGGTTTTATGGCATCAAAACAAACTTCCGTATTTAATTCTTTTTTTGTAACCGCGGCGGTTACCATTATCCTTGGTCTGATCACTATGTATTTTGGTTACTACAGAATCCGCCTGCAGACTTTTCAATCATATATTGCGGATCTGCAGAGCAAACCCGTACCGGACATTCCACTATCGTTCAGCATCGAAACCACCGGCATTACGGAAATGAATCCGGAAGGGGAAAATTCCGGAGAATCGGTGAATCCGGATGAGATAAAAACAGAATCCTCTGTAGATCCAATCAGTATGGGAAAAACGGCGGGTGATGGATTGGGAACCAATTCAGCTTGCGGAGCAGGCAGCAGCAGGAATGGATCGTCAAACAATCAGAATAGTACGAAAAACGGGAATTCTACATCCGGCCGGAGTGCTCGTGTTCGGCCACCTCGCAAGTCCGCACCCGATCATCCCGATGACATTGAGCCGGCTCACAGAGGGCCGGCGTTCCCAAGAACCCAGCCGGCACAGACTGATGAACAGTCTTTTGATTCCGGGGAGAACAACACAGAAGCCCAGACAGAGATACCGGATATCGATGATCCTGAGTTGGATGATAACCCGTTGATTCGTGCACTCCGAGAAGCCAGCAAGCGTCAAGCCGAAGATCCGGACTACGAGCGGGAGGAGAATCCACCGAAGAATCCGTTTGAAGCTATTTTAAACATTCAGGATAATTAACGGGGCCACAGATGAATCATGAGCTTCTTGAACTTCGTATCGGAGATCTGATCGAGGTTCCGGATGTTCAGACTGTCATTGATTTATCGGAGATCAGGGACCTGGATCCCGATGATCCTGATGGCCGGGTTGCTCTTGAGAATCTCGGGAGTTCTTTTATCATCACCGATGATATTCACTCGATCCTGAGTATTATTCTGAACCACTTGAACCGAAAAGAAGGTCATGGATTTTTCATTGTCGGTAACTACGGTTCCGGCAAGAGTCATCTCCTGAGTATTCTGGGTTTGATTGCCAGATATTCCTGGGCGAGACAGTCCGTTTTCAAACAGCGTACAGATCTTCCCGAATTGGTGGGATCAAAGAAATCGCCACGCTTTCTGCCGGTCGTGGTTCCGTTGACAGAGTTTTCCGGTGATCTGCCTTTGGAGAAAATAGTCTGGCATGCCATAGAAATATCTGCAGCGCTTGTCGGCATTCCACTGACCCTCTCTTCAACGCAGCGCTTCATCGAGGTTTTCAACAGGTATATCTTGCCTGTCCATGAAAACGACTTCCGCCAGTTCGTTCATTTACGCTTCAAGGATCTCACCTGGGAGCAGATCTGCGGTGATGACCCGCCTGCCGCTCATACCATTATCCTGCAATTCTCTGAGCGGCATCATGTCCAGATTCCCTTTGATGTCATCATTGACAGAAGTGTTCTTCTGAAGGAATTGATTCAGGCAGTCGTTACAGCAGGATGGGATGGTGTTCTGCTTGTCATGGATGAATTATCCGAGTTTCTGAAATCAAAACCTGTCTCGAGGGCTGTTCATGAGGATACAAGATTCCTGCAATTCCTTGGCGAAGCAAGTATCGATGAACCGTTCTGGGTCACCGCTGCCCTTCAAGAATCACTGGAACACAATCAAGATGTCTCGACAAGCGCTTTTAATAAGATACGGTCCCGGTATACTCATTTAAAATTAACAACCAAACATTTGCACCAATTGATTTCAAAGAGGCTCATACGGAAAAAAAGTGCCGACTCCGAGAGGGTTATAACTCGTCTATTTGAAGTCCTGAAAAATGCGTTCAATCGGATGGATATAACGCGGGAAACTTTCCTGAATCTATATCCGATTCATCCTGAAACAATCGAACTATTGAATCGGAATGTCGATCTATTCAGTCAAAGACGAGGTATTGTGGATTTTGTCTTCACCCGTATCCGGGGCCGACAGGAATTGAATATCGATGGGATCTTGATGAATCCCTGTCATCAGTTATTAACCCCGGATGTCATCTTCGATCATTTTCAGGACCGTCTGATCCAATCAGATCGCTATTCATCCTATGTTCAACTCTATCAACAGCAATTGTTGCCCAGAATCAAGACCCACTTTCCGGACGCAGATGAACAAATGATCGCAATCCGGTCAGTGAAAGTACTCATTTTACTGGCAATTACGCCTTTTGAAGAACGCAGAACAACCCGCGAACTTGCCAATATGGTCCTCTATCGTGTTTTTGATTCCGCCATTCTTGGTGGCGACGCCAATTATGCCTTTTTTGAAGAACGCATTATCAGGGTAATCTATCAGAGTGTCGGATTTTTAAGTCGTATTCCAGGCAAAACACGCATGGACGATGTTTATATCATTGAACAGGGAACTGATCCTGCACTGCACGTCGATGACCGAATCCAGAGAATTAAATCCGGCTTGTCGCCCGATGTCTATAGCGTGTTCCCCGATCTGGTTCAGTCAATGGGATATGGTGCGTTTCCGTTGGTTACGTTTTTCCGATCAACCTCCATCAGGGAAACTGTCAACTGGCAAAACACACGCCGACGAATGTCTGTCAGACTCATGGAAAGCCAGGATCTGTTAAGCGATGAGATAAAAAAACTGAGATTGGATCTTCAGACCGGTAAAGTAGATTTTGTCTGCATTTTTATCATTCCGGATAATGATCCCGACCAACATATCAGCATCCAAAAATTTCTAGCAACAGAACCTTCTCCAGATGCAACCGGATGGGGAATTATTGCCCCCATGCTTCCTGACGCGCTGGAGTTTGAAAATGCGTTACTCGAAGTTCAAGCTTGTAAGTTATTGCTGCAAGAGGTCGGGCAAACTCTTGGAAAAACAGAGAATTTGCCGATTCTGGAGATCTTGCGAGACAGGTTCGATAGACATGTCGCAACTGCAAGTTCTTATCTTCAATCAAGCTATTTGTCGGGCGTTCTTTTTCTGACGTCGGAGACAAAAACCCTTGCCGGGCGTCAGTCTTCTGCTCATTTTGACAAATGGCTGGAGATGACCATGGGGGACGCACTGGGAAGACGCTACCCGGAACATTACAAACTGGCTCCCCGTTGTGATTTTCAGAGTAAAGTCCTTCAGGATATGATTGTTGACAATTTCGTAAGACCCGGAGCAAGTAAAAAACTTCTTCCCGGAAAGGATGACATTCTGATTTCCGCGTTGGACTCCGTTGCAATTCCCTTGGGAATCGCTCAGAAGAAAGCCGGAATATACCACCTGGTGACCAGTGCAAGAAAATCGGTTGCCGTTCGTCTCATTATTGACCAACTGCCATTATCCACTGCTGGTGAAAGAGCCGTCTCTAACCAGACTGTTTCAGCCGGAAGAGTTTGGCGGCACGTAAACCGGCCGCCATATGGAATGAGTCGAAGCGTTTTTGATCTTGTGTTGATGGCATTAATACGGAAGGGTTATGTAACCGCATATAAAGAATCTCAGATCGTACCTATGGAATCATTGCATCTGCCTTTGACCGGGCAAATCGATCGATTGAGTCGAGGAAATCTGATACCAGATAATCTAAGACCTGCCTTCTTCCGTGCTTATAAATTTTTTGCTCATAAAAACCTGACTGAGATCGATCTGGAGTCTCAGGATGTTTTATCGAACAAAGTATCGTCAACCCTGACGGATTGGGCTGTAATCAACGAAAAATTTGAAATGATGTTTACCGAATGGAATCGACAGGGTCGAGAAACTCCAAATCTCATCGAAGTAACGCATCATCTTCAGCAAATTCGTCAAATCGATCGTGAATTTTCTGAGTCAGAGATCGGCACTTACGCAGGATGGGTTCGCTTCTTGACGGCTTTCTCCCTGCTTGATGACCCTGATGTTCTGATGCAATCCATTAAGCGGATTTCCGATTTTCTCGAAACAGGTCTCCAGCGGTTTACCCTCATTTATAACTATATGCATCAGTTGAATGGCAAAATTCCGGAATCAATGGGATATCTCGACTTGCATTCCCACTATTCCCTGGTCATGAGTTCTTTACAACTCAATGATCGATTGATTCTCGATGATGGTCTCAAGATCCTGAGTGAGCAGTTTGATAAGTTTAAGGGATGCTATCGCCAGTTGTATCTGACTGAGCATAAACATTATAAAGAGCCGGCTACATGTCTCGATTCTGTGCCTCCGGACCATGTTAGAGAACGGCAATTGTTGAAAATTTTGAGCAGAATCGGTTTCTTTTCTAAGATCCAGTCCATCCGGCAAGCCTTGGAATTTCCTGATGTAGTTAATAAATTGTACTGCCAATTCAATCCAGAGAGCAGTCTGGATTCAACACCCTTCTGTTCATGCGGTTATTCCCTGGGATGCGGAGTTGATATCAAAGAGTCCCTGCCCTCGGGAGCAGTTTATCTGGATCTTATCCAGTATTGTTTATCTATCCTTCAAAAGCTTATCAATGACTTTGACTGGAAAGCCCATGACCTATCGAACGAACTCCGGAGGAAACTAATATTTTTGAGAGATATGGAGCCAGGGGATCCATCACTAGTTTGCACATTCAGCACTGTTCTGGACGATGATGTCGTCATATTTTTCAATCAGATCGATTCAACCATTCGACATCCTATCAGATTATCCTGTAACGAATTGTTCTCGAATTTCAAGGATCGGACACTGACAGCGGGCGATGCGCGATGTCATATCCTTAAATGGCTGAAAAATATTGAGAAATTAGCTGATGGTGATTGGGTCCACTTCATCGACTGATAGTCTTCCTCTTGATTGTCTTTACAACGACTGTTTCCACCGGAACATCGACATATAGACCGCGCTTGTTTTCCGGATCCAGCAGTTTTTCACCGGTTGGAATAGCTGCGATCCTATCCACAATTTCCAAGCCTGCAATAACTTCCCCAAAAACGGCATATCCGTACCCTTCGACAGTATCATTGCGATGATCAAGTGAAGAGTTATCCTTCAAGTTAATGAAAAACTGAGTGGTAGCCGAATCAATGACTCCGGTGCGAGCCATGGCGATGGTCCCACGCCGGTTCTTCAATCCGTTCCTGGCTTCGCTCTTTATTGCATCTTTTACCGGTTTAACCGTGAATTCCGCTGTGAGTCCGCCGCCCTGGATAATAAAATCCCTTATGACTCTGTGAATGATCGTGTTGTCATAGAAACCTTCTTCGGCATAGCCAAGAAAATTTTGGACGGTCAATGGGGCTTTGTCGGCATACAATGCGAGTTCTATGGTTCCCTGGTTGGTATCGATGTCAACAACTTCGATCTTGCCCATTTCTTTCTCGAGCTGTACCAGCAGTGTCGAACTCGAATCCTGAGCCAAAGCGGTGTTCGGCACACAAAATATTATACAACTCAAAACCATCGCTGGAATTCGCATGTTACCTCCCGATAAAAGACAGCCTGGTTCAAAGCAATTCAGCATTATTATATGCCACTCCATGACTGTTTTCCAGAAAATGCTGTACCATTATTCTGCCATATGTCTATCCTGTTAAAATCACTGTTATGTCGGCACTCTGGAAAATTCCAGGTTGACAGTAACTGAGGAAAGCATGATATAGAGTGTTGATTCCGGGCAAGAAACCGGGGTAGTATGAAAATATTCGGAGTATTTGCTCCGTCGGCGAGTCAATAAAGGAGGTTTAATGAAACGAATCGAAAAGACCGGATCATGCGATACTGAGGTATCCAATGGCTAAAGAAGACCTGATTCTTGGACAGGGTCGCGTCACAAAAGTTCTTGCGGGAGGTTTTTACGAAGTGGAGACTGAATCAGGGCACATAATAATGGCGCGAATCTCAGGTCGCATGCGATCGAATAATATCCGGATTGTGCTGGGCGATTATGTCACTGTTGGAGTCTCGATGCATGATCCCACAAAAGGCCTGATAACATATCGGGCAAAGTGAAACAGCACTCGAAATGAGAGATCCCTCCGACAAGCTGAAATCTGTTGTCGTCTACCTTGAGTTTGATCAACGGTTGCAATCTCTGACCGGAGTGAGTCGGACATCCATAGAGGTCACCGAAGGCACTCCCTTTATAATGCTGCTGCAGGCAGTATTGGAAAGTTATCCCGATATCATTCATCAGTACGCGTTCTCTTCTATTGGATTTGAGGTCAATGGGAAAACACCAAATCCATATTTTCTTCTAAGTGCTCACGATGTTGTTACGCTGGGTATCCAAAGCGAAGACGAGAGGATGGAAGGAATGAATGGGATATATTATCAATAGGACTGAATATGAAGCGAATGATTGAAAACACGTTTTCCCGTCTGGAAAACTATAATTGTTTTGCTTGCGGTCCTGATCATCCTTTCGGGCTTCATATGGAATTTTACTTCGATGACGATGCTCGGACAATCACATCGACGATTCGTCCCGGTGAGTTATTTGATGGTTTCCCCGGAATACTTCACGGTGGAATCCAGGCAACAATTCTTGATGAAGTTGCTTTTTGGGGAGTATGGGCACAGCATGGTAAGTGTGGCCTTACGTCGGGCCTTGAAATAGTATACCGCAAAAAATGTCCTTCCGACCAAATGCTGGAAGTCGCGGGTATTGTTGGCGAGATTGAACGCCGGCTTGTAACTGTTGATGCTGTTCTAAGGCATCACGAATCACATACTGTCTATACAACCGCCACGGTGCGTTATTTCATTACCAAAAGCTGATACCGAAAAACAACTCTCTAGCATTCTGATATCAAGAACGCTATGATGACTACCCGATGAACAAGTCGGTTCCAAATCATCATCTACGAAAACTTATTGGGTTCTGGGTGTTGATTTTCCTGTTATCGATCCCTTGTCTCGCAAGTCAGGATGCAGATCCCCGGATAAAACAATTTCGGGTTCTTCGGCAAGGTGACGAATTCCTGGTATCGGCGATGCTGACAGATGCTTTTCCACCGGAGATCGAGGATCGTATCCAATCAGGGGTCCCTACTACCTATGAATTTTACATTTTCCTAAAAAAAGTCCGCTGGTTTTGGGATAATAAAATTCTTGCTCATGCGCTTTATCACCATACCGTCACATATGACACGATCCTGGAAACTTATCATATCATCATCAAGCGAGAAGGTGTTGATGAACAGATACTGGATTATAAAACCAGAGATATCGAGGATATGCATAAGATGATGTCGATGTTCAATGGTGTTCTGGACTATCCCTATTCTGATATATCCTATGATTCTCTTTACTATGTATCCATAATGGCGAGTTTGAAAACACGACAGGTACCTGCTCCATGGAACCTGTTTTTATCCGATGGCTTTAAAACGCGGACAAATCGTAAGTATTTCCCTTAGATCTATCCGCGATCAGGGGAATTGATGAACCCGACGCATCGTTCCAGCACAGTCGATCAGCCAGCGGGAACACCTGTATCCAAACACAAATCCATCAGCCGGAGACGACGTAGAAATCTGATCCTGGGTGCTTGTGCACTGGTTATCATGCTCCCCCTCATTTTTGCTCAATATTCGCTGGTGGAGGAAACAGCTCCAATAGTACTCGCAATTCTGAACGTCAATATCATCATCTTATTGTTTTTGATCTTCATGATTCTGCGAAATCTTATCAAGCTTTATGTCGAGCATAGTCAAAAACAAGCAGGATCCCGATTTAGAAACAAACTTGTTCTGGCATTTACAACGCTTACTTTTGTTCCTTCGCTTCTTCTGGTTTTTGCGGGATCCAATCTGATCACGTCCTCGATTAAGAGTTGGTTCGACCCCCAGGTTCAGCATTTTCTGGATGACGTGATTGACGTCGCACGTGTCTCTCTGGATATGTACAAATCGATTTGTATCGAAACCAGTCACGATATCATTTCATCACTTCGGGTTGATTCATCCGGTGTTTATCTTAAAGAAAGTAAACTCGAAAGCTCTTCCATCGCCGAGACGATACTGGAACGATTCCCGGTCGATATAGCGCTAATTGTTGATCGAGACGCTCAAGAAATAAGTCGAGCCTCTTCTCCTGATATTCCTTCAGAGGCTCATTTAAATGTCTCCGGGCAGTTTATCAATAGAGTGTTAAATGGTGAGTCATCGAGCATGGTGTCATCGTTGGGATCAGGAGATATCATGTATTATGGCTTTGCACTTTATGAGGAAAAATCGATCACTGTGGAAGCAGCGGTCATCATCGGCATGCGAATCAGAGGTGACCTCTCCGAAAGAATTTCCAATATCAGGAGTAACTACGAGAAGTATCTTCAGCAAAAACAATCCATAAGACCTTCCCAGGGGTTGTATTTATCTATTTTCATTATGATATCTTTGACTGTGCTTTTCGCCGCATTATGGATTTCTTTTTATTTTGCCCGTCAGATTTCATTCCCGATATCCCATCTATCACATGCTACATTGGAAGTAGCAAAAGGTAATTATGATTACCATCTTGATATACCGGCCCTTGATGAACTTGGAGATCTTGTTCGGTCCTTTAACTCAATGACCGATGAACTCCGAAACAACCGGAATGTGATCGAGAAAACAACGTTCGCCCTCCACCAGAGAAACCGGGAAATCGAAACCCGGCGAAACGAACTTGAAGTGATTCTCAGCACTATAAAATCCGGCGTTATCGCTCTGGACGTCGACGGGTATATCCGCGTAATCAACTCAGCAGCCTGTGGATTTCTTAATTTGTCATCAAGAGAGATTATTCACAAGACATATTCAGCCGCGCTCCATCAGAGTTATCTGAAACCTTTCGTAGATATTCTGGAACGAATGTATGTCGATCGATATAAGGTTTTTCAAAACGAGATCCAGCTTGAAACGGGATCCAGGCTGTCGACTTTCTCGATCAATGTTACACCATTGTACGGTGGCAAAGAGGATTTCAATGGGGTTGTCGTCGTGATGAACGACCTGACTCAGCTTCTGAGAATTCAGCGAATTGTAGCGTGGCGGGAGGTAGCGAAACGTCTGGCGCATGAAATCAAGAATCCGTTGACACCCATTCAATTGAACACACAGAGAATGCAAAAAAAGTTTCGAGAACAAGCCGCGGATTTCCCAACGGTTTTCGAAACATCTACTGAGAGTATAATTGAGGAGGTCTCCGGATTGCGCAGTATGTTGAACGAATTTTCACAGTTGGCCCAGATGCCGGAGGCAATTTTAACACCGGGTGATATCCATGAAACAATCTCCCAAGTAGTCGCTTTATATGCAGGCAGACAGGAAATCGAAATGGAGATGGTTTTTGCTGACGATGTGCCCCAGATTATGTTTGACAAAGCTCAAATCAAGCGAGTTTTCATAAACCTGATTGACAATGCGATCCATGCCATGAACGGTTTGGGAAAGGTCGTAATTAAAACTTCATACGACAGAATCATCGAGAAGGTCAGGATTGAAGTTATAGATACGGGCGCCGGGGTTCCCAGCCAGGAAAAAAACAAATTGTTCATGCCATATTTCTCAACTAAGCGGGACGGTTCCGGACTGGGGTTAACAATATGCAGTCGAATTATCACAGATCATGACGGCAGTATTCGCGTAACGGACAACGAACCGAAAGGAGCCCGTTTTATTATTGAGCTGCCTGTGTTATCGTCTTGTGGATCACTGTCACCTGGATCGGGAGTTGCCTGATTATGCCCGGGGAAAAAATTCTAATAATCGATGATGAAGCTCGAGTTGTAGAAGCGATCCGTGCTGTTCTGGAAGATGATGGATATGTTGTAATGTCTGCATCTTCCGGAGAATCAGCATTGGAAAACTTGGATCGGGATTTGCCGGACCTTGTATTGCTTGATATCTGGCTGAAGGGAATCGATGGATTGGAGACCTTGGCGAGGATCCGCGAAACAGCTCCGGATCTGGGTGTAATTATGATTTCAGGGCACGGAACGATCGAGAGTGCCATCAAGGCGACTCGTCTGGGAGCTCTTAATTTTATAGAAAAGCCTTTATCTCTAGATAAATTGCTACTGGAAGTCCGACAAGCAATCAAGCAGACAGCACTTGAACGGGAAAACCGGGATCTCAGAAAGCAGGTTAGCCAGCGTCACCGGATCATCGGACAGGGACGCAGCATGCAATCGATCTTAAAAAGGATTGAGGTTGCGGCGCCCAGCAATGCCCGGGTACTCATTTCCGGGGAGAGTGGTACCGGCAAAGAACTGGTAGCCCGTGAGATACACAGATCATCAAACCGATCCACAAGAAGCTTTATTGAAGTGAATTGTGCTGCCATTCCTGAAGACCTGATAGAATCCGAGTTGTTCGGGCATGAAAAAGGCGCTTTTACACATGCCATCAACAGAAAACGAGGAAAATTTGAACTGGCGCATGGGGGGACTCTATTTCTTGATGAAGTGGGTGACATGAGCTTAAAAACACAGGCGAAAGTACTTAGAGTTCTGGAAGAAGGGCGTATCGAGCGAGTTGGGGGCCACCAGTGTATTCCGGTGGATGTAAGGGTGATAGCTGCCAGTAACAAAAATCTACAGCATGAAATCAGGGAGAACAGGTTTCGGGAGGACTTGTTTTACCGGTTGAATGTCATTCCTATCGATCTTCCGCCTTTAAGGGAAAGATCGGATGATATCCCCGATTTGATCCGGTATTTTCTAGATTTTTTCTGTTCAGAGTATGGAAAACCTTTGAAAACAATCAGTACGGATGCGATGAAAAACCTGGAATCCTATTCCTGGCCGGGTAACATCCGGGAATTAAGAAATGAAGTTGAGAGACTGGTGATAATGACTGGATCAGTAGAAATCGGCACGGATGATCTTCGGCCTGAGCTCAGCGGGATGTCCGGCCACTCATTATCAGGACTACCCTCGTCCGGTTTGAATTTGAGGGATGCAAGAGACCAATTTGAGAGACAATACATCCTCCAAAATCTTGTGAAAACCGGTTGGAATGTGACTCAATGCGCTGATATTCTGGGAATAGAACGATCGAATCTGCACCGGAAAATGAAGCAATTGGGAATCCCGAGTTCCGGCGATTCCAGAACAAACCAGATTGGTGGGAGAGCGAGACATGTCAAACGTGGCAGCGAATAGAATCATCATGACAGCCAGGGATATTGACCGGATACTATCCCGCTTCGCTTACGAGATTCTTGAGCGTTTTCCGGATCGGGATAACCTGGCAGTCGTAGGTATTCAGACAGGAGGAGCGCATCTTGGTCGTCGTCTGGTTCAGAAACTCGAAAAACTCGAGAAGCGCTCATTTTCATTTGGCATCCTGGACATCACTCTATACCGAGATGATCTGGCTCTAGAGAAAGACCAACCGATCGTCAGGAAAACGGATATCTCTTTTGAATTGAATCAACGGGATATCGTTCTCATTGATGATGTTTTATATACCGGCCGAACAGTACGAGCGGCATTGGATGCACTTATTGATTTTGGGCGACCCAGACGAATTGCACTTGCTGTGATAGTTGACCGGGGATTGCGGGAATTTCCGATCAGACCGGATTTTATCGGGAAAGAGATCCAAACAATACCTGAGGAAACCGTTCGTGTCAGGCTGACAGAAGAAGGTGAACCGGTGGACCAGGTTGTACTTTTAAAGGAGGATTAAGCATTGCAGCTTCAAAGTAAGGATCTATTGGGTCTTGAAGGAGTAACGAAGAAGGAGATATCTCTTATTCTGGATACGGCTGAATCGTTCCGCGAAGTATCGGAAAGATCCATCAAAAAAGTACCCACTCTGCGCGGCCGTACGATTATCAATTTTTTTCACGAACCCAGTACGCGAACACGCATATCTTTCGAAATTGCGGCCAAGCGCCTGTCAGCGGATGGAATAAATTTTTCGACATCCGGCTCAAGTTTTTCAAAAGGTGAAACCCTGGTGGACACAGTAAAAAATCTCGAAGCGATGCAAGCGGATGTGATCGTTATGCGACATGGTATTCCGGGAGCACCGCATCTGATTGCCCGAAATCTTGATGCCGCTGTTATCAATGCGGGGGATGGCGCTCATGAGCACCCGACCCAGGCATTATTGGACATGTTCACTATCCGACGACATTTGGGCAAATTGGATGGTCTGACGGTCGTTATAGTTGGTGATATAGCCTTCAGTCGTGTGGTCCGATCAAACATCTATGGTCTGACAACGATGGGAGCACGGGTTATCGTTGTTGGACCCCCAACGTTGATTCCCGTCGAGATCAGCCGAATGGGGATTGAAGTATTGTATAATATCGATGAAGCAATCCCTCAAGCCGACATCATAATGATTCTCCGGATTCAGCTTGAACGCCAGGGAAAAGTGTTTTTACCATCACTCAGGGAGTATGCGAGATTGTATTCGCTGACGCCGGAACGAATGAAGATAGCCAAAAAAGATGTGCTGGTCATGCATCCCGGTCCGATAAATAGAGGTGTTGAGATTGACCCGAGAATTGCCGATGGGGATCACTCCGTGATTTTGGAACAGGTATCCAACGGAGTAGCCGTACGGATGGCGTTGCTGTTTCTGCTTGCAGGACGAAAAGAATTCAATAAAAGTGAATAATGTGTGAAAGGTGGTGGTCATGCAGGATATTATTTTAAAGAATGGCAGAATTATCGATCCGACACAGGATCTGGATGATCAAACCGATCTTCTGATTCGAGATGGGCGGATTGAGCATATCGGAATATTGAATGATGGGATTCCTGAGGGTGCGACTGTTATTGATATTGATGGAAAGTGGTGCGTACCCGGATTGGTGGACATGCATGTCCACCTAAGGGAGCCCGGCAGGGAAGATAAGGAAACTATCCAGACAGGCACGATGGCGGCTGTTGCCGGAGGATTTACTGCGGTTGCCTGCATGCCCAATACAAACCCTGTTAACGATTCCGCGGCTGTAACACGTTTTATCATGGAGAAAGCCCGGAGTGCACCGGCTGTGGTTTATCCGATTGCAGCAGTAACACGGGGGCTTGAAGGAATTCAATTGACAGAGATGGTTGAACTGCACGAAGCCGGGGCAGTAGCTTTTTCCGATGACGGTCATTGTATCATGAATGCCGACAATCTCAGGCGTGCCCTGGACTACGTTAAAATTTTCGGCGGTCTGATCATCGATCACTGTGAAGACCCGGTGATATCAAAAGGAGGCGTCATGAGGGAAGGATTCATCTGTACGACCCTCGGATTCCCGCCGATTCCATCGCTTGCGGAAGAACTGATGGTAGCCAGAGATATCCGGATTGCAGAATACACTGGCAGTGCGATTCACATCGCCCACGTTTCAAGCCGCGAGAGTGTACGACTGATCCGTGACGCAAAAAACCGGGGAATAAGAGTATCGGCCGAAGTGACTCCTCATCATTTATTTCTGACTGATGAAGCGGTCAAGACGTTTGATACGAACACCAAGATGAATCCACCGCTTGGAACTGAAGAGGATCGAGAAATTCTAGAGGAGGCAGTAATTTCTGGCGTTATCGACTGTATCGCGACCGATCATGCACCACATACAGACACAGAAAAACAAGTAGAATACAGCTTGGCTCCAAACGGCATTATCGGATTGGAAACAGCCTTGCCGCTGGTTATGACGCGTCTAGTTCACACTCGAAAAATGAACCCGTCGCAGATGATTCGTTCGATGAGCACCAACCCGTCGAGATTACTGGGAATCGAAGGTGGGAGTTTACTGAAGGGTGCGCCCGCCCACATCACGGTAATTGATCCGGATCGATTGTGGATGGTCGATCCGATGCGGTTCTATTCAAAATCCCAGAATACACCATTCGGCGGACTGAGTCTCAGGGGTTCATGTAATCTGACGCTGGTTCACGGAAAAATCGCATTTCAATCCTCGAATTAGACGAGAGGTTGGATATTGGTGGAGAAGGATCTCGGTAAGTAATCGAACCCTCAAACTGTTACCAAATACCTCATATTGGCGCATCCCAGGATAATGATGCCACGCCGGATGGAGCTTTGCATCTGGTATATTTTTTGCTTTAAGATTGGAAGACAGTTTGAATGTGGACACAAGGCACGATCAGACGAGATCAAGGATTGGAGGGCGCCTTGAATTTAAAATACTCCCATGGTTTTTCTCTGGTTGAGTTACTGGCTGTCATCGGAATTTTTCTGGTCTTATCCACAATTTCGATTATTGCGTGGGACTCGTTTGGACCCCTGATGATACTGCAAGGTGCGGCTGAAGGACTCGGGGATACTCTTGAACTGTGTATGCACAAAGCTCTGGCTCAAAAAAATGAGTTTTTTGTAATGATCAACTATAGAGAGCGCTTGTATCGAACAAATGACAATATCACTCTCCAGTTCCCCGCCAATTCATATGTGGCAGTCAATGATGATGGCTGGTTGCCGACCAACACGAATAAGACGCGCAGATACAATCATCACTCACGGTTTGATGGCGATAAACCGGAGTATCGGGAGGAGTATGTTCCTGATGCTGGTGATTACGCTAACAAATGGCGAGATAATAACATGATTGAGTCTCGAGAAATCTTTAAGGGACCGTTACGGATAGGACGTGGAATATTTTTTCAGCCGCCGACGGATGTCCGTGATGCCCCTGTTAGAATCGTTTTAAGCTATCGAAAACCATTTATGTACTGGCATGGTCAGAATGTTCCCGTCAACCGTCCTGTTTACGAAGCGGAACGCCGCGAGGATGCCGCCTATTTATATTTATCGGACCATCGGTACCGACCTGGAGATGACACTAAAGATAATAAAGCACATCTTCGGGTCATTCGCATCATAGAACAAAAGGTCGATGTATATCGACCTATCTAAAAATCAGAGTGCTGAAAGGGGATCGGTCATGAGTCTTTGTATAAACAAAGGAAATCGTCACGCCGGCTTTTCGCTTGTCGAAATGCTGATATCTATGGTGGTTTTCAGTGTTGTCATGGGAATTATCTATTCCTTCCTCCTCCAGACAAAAAAGGACCTTTCCGAAGCGGAAGTCGAACTCGATTTAACGGATAATGCGCAATCCGCTATCAATGCGTTGCGCAAAGATCTATACCAGATAGGGATTGGCCGCGATACTGAGAAAACACAACCCCAGATATTACGCGCAGGTATGTTCGATCTGATTTTCGTCGCTGATCTGGATCGTGAAGTCCGCTCCACCGATAAACGATACGGGAGTCCGGATCCCAATCTTCCGATGTCCTTCTCGCCTGGATCTCCGTTCTTACCAATCTATTTTTTATTCGATCCCGGTATACCAGAACTTTTTCGCTTTACAGGATGGGATCCGAGTTTGAGTTACGGTTATAACAACCTGGGTGCAGAAGTCGTCCGTTACTCGTTAGATTGCAACGGTGATAATGTAATCAGCAGTTTGGATCTGGAAGATAATATCGAGATGGACGGAGCCAGGGAACAGACGATCAACCCGAATGATTTCTGGCTTTTCAAGGAATGGTGGGGATGCTATAACTCCTCCGGAGTCTATATCAACCAGCACTCCGGACGACATCCGGTCGCCTTCAATATAAAAGGTATGTTTTATAAACCCACTGGAGGAACACCATCGGGGACAAACAGTCGTTTCATTTACCCCGACGGGAGTTATCCGAAAATACTGTTTACTTATTGGGGCCATTTTTGGAATTCCATTACTGATCATGATGATCCGGGAGATCCTGATTGGCCTGGTGAACCACTGGATTTATGGGGTGATTTCGGGTTGCAAAATCCGATCCAGATCAATCAACCGATAACCCCCGGCGTTGACGGCTCCAGAGACGGCGTTTTAGATATGAACGAAATCAACGAGATGATGAGCAATCCCAATAAATCGGAAATCAATCTCCTATACCTTGCCGGTATAACTGGCCGATGTGCTGAAAGTCTTACGGGGGATGAGAATGGGAACGGTATCCCGGGTGAGTATAGGATTGACCAGTTTATTCGGCGTATCGGTGTCACTCTGGTTGTTGAGGCAGATTCTCCAAACCCCAAATCACCTAATCTTGAGCGGTCCAATATGACTAATCCCAGTGCTCCTGGATATTACTATTACAAAGACTACGAGGTATCGATACAGATTAACCCGAGAAATCTGATCTATTCCGGATCTCCACTTGTTGATATGGGTCAGATGACACCTACGCCGATTCCGCCGACATCAACACCGCTACCCCCTACCAACACTCCTGATCCTTCAATCCCAACCAACACACCAACCAACACACACACACCGGACCCGATGGCAACACCAACAGCGACTCCTGATCAACTTGGTTTCGATAAGGATGATGGTGAAGTTGTGATCGGCGGTCTTAATTATATTTATGGTTTATCCATCGATCGGATGGCTCCATCTGTTTCTGAAATTTGCGCATTGACCAATAGTTCGACCTATCTTGCCTTGTTCGGATATCCAGTGACCCAGGTTGAACCTGCTAATTTCTGTGATTTGCCGGGATCTTTTGATCCTTGGAATGACGTTGTCATGTCGAATAATGCGAACGGAGGTCTGTCGAATCTGTTTTATTACAAGCATAATACTGAATCCAGCGTCAACGGATTCTCAACCCTTCATTCTACATCAGTCGGCTACGATCCATCTGACCGGATCACCTGTTTCGCAACCGGCAATATTGGACCATTTGGTTATGTTCCGGATGAATATGACGAAGTTGTCGTGGCCTATCATCGATACAATGGAGCTCCTACCGAAAAAACCCTGATCGAAGTCATGGCACTAAACTATAACTGTGGTGATTTGATTTCAGTCAGCAATCCACCTCCCCTGTCACTCGACACCAATCGAATCATTAAAGATATGCTGATTGCGGATTTTGACGGTGATGGTATCGGGGAGCTTGTCACAATGACCAGTCATTTCGGCACTGAGGGTGTCTCCCAAATTCGCTATTATCCGGATATCTTTAACCAGGGTTGGTCAACATACCATGAGTTCCCGATTTTGAATTTTGGCACGAATGTCCAATGCGCCAAGCTTGTTGCAGATACTGTCTACACCGGAAATGCTAAACCTATAGAACCTGACCTTATCATCGTAGGAGAAAATGGACGATTTGCAGTGATTACGAATCGCCGTAGCGGTACCGTATCACCCAATCCATTTAACACGACCATCCGATACAGTACATCAGATGCATTTGATCGTTTCTCAACAGTAACCGGTGCAGTCGTATATGACTCAAATAATTTAAGCAGTGTATATGAGCCGGTCATGGCCATCAGTGGAAATAGTGATGTATCCGATAACGTACAACTTGTACATTACCAGATGACTGATATCGCAACATCTACGATCCCGTTGGCGAATTGTTCCGGATCAATCTGGCCGACACCCGGTGAGATAATCTCAACCAAAGGAATGAGCTATGTTCCGGTATTCGGGACGGTCAATTCTGACACTTATCTGGTCATCCCGGTCAATGTGGGTGGTATTGATTATGCAACCTTTATAAAGAACCCTGTATTAAGCAGCGGTCCTGTATTCGATCCATCTGTCTCCTGTCAGTTGGAGCTCTACTCTGTCATTGGAGGAATCAACTGCATTACATCAACGCGGAATGAGTTATCTGGAGATCTTGGAACGATGCCGACACCCACAGTTTTACCAGCGACACCAACGCCTTAAACAGCCACGCGGCAGATAAAAACAATAAAGCCACATTCTTTAAAGAACGTGGCTTTATTGTTGAATCGCTTACCCGAGTTTGTAACCGATCTTTCTCAAAAAGAGCATTCTCTCTTGAGCATCTGTTTCGGTTTCAATCCCGAGCGGTTGAAACCCATCCAAAACACCCAGAATACCCCTCTGCTCATGATCGTTCGATGCAACCACAACCGTAGTCGGATTAGCTGTGGCACAGAAGATCCGGCACACTTCAGGTATCATTTTTATCGTATTTAGTATGTTCACCGGGAAACCCGAATCGATAAAAATCAGGAAAGAATGCCCGGCTCCGATTATTGCAGAATTGGAAACGGCGATGTCCTTTAAAGTTTCATCATTCCCAGATACTCTAATCAATCTGGGTCCGCTGGCTTCACAGAATGCAGCTCCAAACTTCATCCCCGGATTTGTCTGAATAATCGCTTCATGAAGGTCTTCTATCGTTTTTATGAAATGGGCCATACCCAGGATGAAGTTCAGTCCTTTCGGATTGTTTATTTCTATGTATTCCAACTTCATATTAGCCTCCATCGATTATTCTTCCTGATACTATGGATGTGGATCAAAATATAGCACCGCACCTTTATTTCCGTCGCCAGTATCAACGCGTTCACCACCGGTGTGGCTCAAGAAAACGACTTCTTCATCCCCCATTTCGCCTATATCGATCCCACCCAGTGCATCGACGCCCAAGCCCGTATCATATGTGTTCTTTAATTCTCCATCTCTCGTAATTTCCAATACAAAACCATTACCGCGACAGGCGACATACAAATGGTCATACTTCACCGAGTAAGCAATACCGATGGGGTTGTTCAAATACGCATAAGTAAAACAAACCACCGATTGAAGGCCACTGCCGTCGACAACCGACAACGTTTCAGATGTGCCGACCGGTCCAGATGGTTTCATCCTGACACGGGTTATATTTCCAGCTTCCGGATCGGTAATGAACAGGTAACCTGAGCCAGGATCAGCGTCTTCAGATAGTGGAACAAACTCGATTCCCATTGGCGTATCAACACCAGTGAATGCCACATAGGGACCATCGTCGAGATCGATTCCATAAACCAATCCTCGATCAGAATGCGATGCGAAAATCAAGCGACTCATATAGGAGGGATCATCGGGCGCCAGACCCGCATCAACAATGCCGCTGATTCCAACCAGCCCGACCCCTGCTCCCCAGTACCCCGCATAGGTTCCGAATCCACGGGCTCCTCCGTTATCGGCACCCAGCGTGCTGCTCTGCTGAGCAAAATCTTCCGCATGATTGTCCGTGTCGATACCATTCGGTACCCGTGCGACAGATTCGTTCGCGATGCTGTCTGCATCACCGTTCTCCCCCGGCTCCGGCGCTCCGTTTCCATCACCGTCTCCTGCAGGATCGTCCCCGATTTCAACATCGTCAATGATAGAACTTGCTGTGTCGCGCAGAATGAAATAGCAGTCGTTATTATTAGAGCCAACTGGATTCCCAACCACCAGATAGGAACCGGGAAGGAAGTTCGTCACGCTGGCAGAGGTTGGATAAACGATTTCCGTACCACTGCCGCTGCCTATCACGTGCGTTTCAGGTGTTGTGTCGATCATTTCCAATGTCCATCCAGTCAGATCCAGCGTTTGACCCGATGTGTTGTACAGCTCAATCCACTCATCAGATGTCGTGATAGCTCCCGAACCCGGTG
This sequence comes from candidate division CSSED10-310 bacterium, assembly GCA_016931515.1. Classification (GTDB taxonomy): domain Bacteria; phylum CSSED10-310; class CSSED10-310; order CSSED10-310; family CSSED10-310; genus JAFGEQ01. The sequence continues at coordinate 39,704 of JAFGEQ010000006.1, forward strand.
TATCACTGAATGGTATTCCATCGCCACCCTCAGAATCATTCCAATCCTGCTGGGGATCGACAACCACTTCATTGATTACTATCTTCCCGAGTCCTGTAGTGAAATTTATCTCAAAATCAGGACCGGTACTGCCGTCACAGTCTCCATCAAGCCCATGGCCACTGGTGTCCGTGATAGCGGACGTTAATGTGACCGTATAGGTTTCCTCAGAAGCTAGCCGATCTCCGGGTTGAAATAGCACAACCGTGTTTCCGGAAGTAAACATGAAGTTACCGGTAACAGCGCCATCGGGGCCCACCATCAAAAACGACGTTGTGTTAACGGTACTGGGGAGAATCGCCTCTGTAAAATGGATCGTTACTCCCGTATTGACCGATACGTTCTGATCACCATCGGTTGGATCGCTTTCAAAAACGCATGGAGGAGTTCTATCGTCACCTCCAGTTCGGAATTCGGCAATAAATGGATCCAGCGGAAGCCCCTGTGTCTGATCCAGCGAATTGCCCGCAAGGTCCGTTACATCTGTCGTTACAGTCAATCGGTAATCGGTATCTTCATCCAAATCAGTCTCAGGACTTAAAGAAATACTTGTATTCCCGGGATTCAGAGTAATTACTGAAAGAACATGGTCATCGGGGAATGCGACCGGAACCAGATAGACTGAAGCGCTTGTTACTGTAGATGAATTAACCTGTTTAGAAAAATTCATGTAAATCTGAGTGTTAATACTAATTCCCGTGTCCCCCGATTCCGGATAGGATGATGTCACGTAGAGCCGGTCTCCTCCAGCAGCAACTTGTGTGCAATAACGCCCTCCCGGAAGGCCATCCCCGTCTCCGTCCAAAGTAACGCCTTGCAAATCCGTCAGTGTATCTTCAACACACACAGTATAATAACCTTCCGAAAACCCGGTTGACGCACTGAAGTTCATCTGAACACCGGAGGGCCAGGTAATGGTTCCGGATACTTGCCGATTCTGGCTGTCGACGACACTGAGGTATACGCCTGTCAGACTGGAAGGATCGATCTCCTTCGTGAAGATGATCGTAAGCAGATCACCGGAAATACTTGCTGACGCTACTTGTGGAGGCTGCGTACTTGAGGCTCCGGTACTGAAATGACTCACGAAAGCATCCGGTAAACCACCGGGAATCTGATCCAAAGGATTTCCCGTCAGATCCTGAACTCTGTAATTGACTTCAACCGTATAGGTAATATCAGCCTGCAGTTGTTCCCTCGGAACAAACGTTGCCATCATCAAACCCGTATCCACATGGATGTCACCACTGATTTTATTCCCATCCGGTTCCATCACCAGGAAAGCGGTCGTGGATACAGTGGATGCTTTTACGGGCTCGGAAAAGCCGATCTCTATCAGAGTGTCTACCGATACGAAGGTTGATCCATCGGCCGGGCGCACCCAGACGACACGGGGACTGCCATATCCAACAGTAAAAATGCTATTGAAATCATCCGGTCCCGGACTGCGCAGATCGCCATCGAGTGAAACGCCATCCTGATCCGTTATATCTTTATCCAATACTATTTCGTAACGGGTCTTCTCAGTCAAATCACTCGAATAAACAAATTCAACTCTTTTATAATCGTTCGAAAATGAAAATGAGCCAGTAGGTGCTTTGGGATAGGGTGATTGGGGGCTATAGTCAACCTGCACTTCGAACGTTGAGGATGTGACCGTCGATGGATCGACCGGTGACGAAAATTCGACAGCAATCACCGGATGGTGCGACACACCTTCCGCACCGTCTTCCGGGGTCACGGATGTAACAATAAACCCGTAGTCAGTCATTCCAAAGATACCGGATCCAGCCGGCCCGGGAACGGGTTCACCCGCCTTGCCGGAGTGGCCGTTGGGTTCTTTCGTCGGATTCGGATCCGTCACTGCAATGCTTCCAAGACCCTGGTCGTCATTGGCAATCCAGACAAACGGTCCGAGAAATGCAACATCATAAGGATTTGAAACAGCCGGTAATCCAAATTGATCCGTTAATCCGCCATGACTATAAATATCTATGTTTCCCGAATGAGGATTTACCTGAGTAATTGTGTTCGCAAATTCACCGATTGTTCCTCGATTGGCAACCAGGAGATTGCCGACGCTGAGAACGCTGCCCTGACCGCTCCCATCGGAATCTTTCCCTGCTATAAATTCGATCCCCCATGGGAAATTCAAATTGGACGCGACAATCTCAGGTGCGACAAGAATAGTGTTTTTATCCTGATCAAAGGAATTCTCAATTTTATCTTCGCAACCAACCAAGATCATTCCCAGAGCGAGAACAAGGCATACATTTACGGTCATCCATTTCATAATCAACCTCATTCCACAGCGGCCATTGCTGCTGTTTCCCTGGAGCGGGCAAGGGCTTCAGAAAAAAAGCCTCCTGTCAGACCATCTATTGCGGCTGTCAATTCCTGAATCTGTAATTCTCTTTTTACCTTGACAGTAATTGATACTTCCGGTTGGAGGATCATCTCTACCTGCAGTGCGCGACGGTCATAATACAATTCTGTCACATCCTCGATCACACTCTGCCTAAATTTCACTTGTTTCTCGGTTTCCGAGCTCACTCTCAAAATATCATTGCTGAAGCAGTAATCCTGGAGTTTCCATCTGAACCTCAACTGATAATCGAAATCATCATCGGTGCCCCGCTTCCAGGTTTCCTTGTCCGGACCGACCGTCGTGGTTCCTCCTGATATGCTGATCGTATTCGTACGCGTATAATCTCTGTCATCGTCCGTATCGTGTCCGAGAGTGAATTGAACGGAATCGGGCCAAAGTCCTTTCTCCTTCGCCTTCTGCCGCCACTGGGCAAACCGTTCGCCATCAATTTCAGCAAAGCGGATTGCAGCTATCTGTACATCGCGGATGGATGGTTCCAGATCGAAAGAAGCGAGAATTTCATCAACCGATGGCAGGGGTGTAGCAGTTGGTTGGGATTCTTCCGGCACATCTTGCTTTGATATAACATCCACAACAGGATCGGGATCGGATAGGGAGATAAGATCCTTCAATCTTTCCAGTGTCTTATCGCCTATTTTAGGTACATTACCGAGTTCATCCAAGGACTGAAATGGTCCATTGGTGTTGCGATAATCGATGATCAATTGCGCCAGTCCCGGACCTATGCCCGGTAATGTCTGCAATTCCATGTTCGTTGCGGTGTTGATATTCACCGGTGTGCTATCCAGTGCCTGACAAGCCGCTGCAACAACCAATAAATATGCAATCGAACTCAGTAGCTTTTTCATTTTTCTTCTCTCCTTAACACGCTTCAGTATCGCAGTCCCTTCTGGAACAGAGTGTCAAATTGAAAACCGGTTAACGCATTGATCTGCGCCTCTATCTCTTGTATATTCAGAACCATATCAATCGTACGACCCGGATTGCCGGACGTGCTTAACTCCATGTACAACCGCCCCAGTTTGTTATACTTATCTCGAATATCCACCAACATTTTGTTCCGACGTCGAACCTCGCTTCTCAATCGTTTCGACATCGATACATCACTCCGGTCAAAACAATAAAAGCGAGGACTCCACGAGAGACTCAATCTCACATCAAAGGGATCATTCTGCCAAAGATCATATCTTTCGTTCACCGGTCCAGTGTAGGCTTTTCCACCGGATATCCAGACTTCGGGATTGCGGGTGTAATTTGTTCTCCGAATTGCCATTGAGGTGAGACAAAACTCGACTTTGGGAAACCAAATCCTGTTGAGTGACCCGTTATACCAGTTCCGATCCCGAGCAATATCTATTTGTGCATGACGCATCGAAGCCCTGATTACGTCATTCAGGGTCGGATATTCATCAGGCAGAAAAGTCGCGATCATCGGGTCGAAAGACATGCCCGTTTGATCAGAGAGCATAAAAATGCCGGTCGCTGTTGCAATCCATATCTCTTCCGGACGCGTTGGATTCAGCGCCAGTTCACGCACGTTATACTCAGATAAACCCGGATTATGGAATTGACCTTCTCCCGTTAGTGAGTTCCAAAAATACAATCCCCTGTTCGTTGCAAGAATTGTCGTGTTCAATGAAACGAGAAGATCCTGGATTCTTACTCCACTGATCTCTTCCTCCGATACCTCTGAGAATTCATGATCCTTTGTGATCCGATACAAACCGGTTGGACCCCCAAGATATATCTCATTCTGTGACGAGAGATTGATCATCTGTGCCTGAATGGGTGGCTGCAGTACTCTTATATTCTCCAAAACGGCGTGGTTTAAACTGGCAATAATGACACTGCTTTCCGTAATGGCGACAATGACACGTCCGTTTATTCGATCCGTCTCCAGATCGAGCATCCGTCCCTGATCCAAAACACCCTCAACAACATCGAATGTTAATCCATGATCGTTCGATATAAGCAATTTTCCATTCTGAAGGATCAGAACATCTCCTTCAGGTGCAATCACACAGACCCGAGTGATCCCTGTGTTCGCAGGTCCTGCGTTAGCCGGCAACTCCTCCCAACGATGCCCCGAATCCATCGATCGATATAATCCTCGATCCGTCACCAGATACGCATACCTCGGATCCGTGGAGTCCCAGCGGACCTGGCGGATCACAACCTGTATTTCTTCAATAAAATCCGGATCCTCATCACCAATATCCACTTCCTCATCAGTGTCGGTGTCAGGTTCCTCTAAAAGACCCAGATCAATCAGTCTTTCCCTGAGTTCCTCATCCGACAGATCATCAATCTCCTCCTCCTCGTCGAGTACTCCCCTGTAATACAAATCGTCGACATCATAATCGTCCCGATCGAAATTCGTGGAGATATCTGATTCCTGGTCATCCTGATCAGGTTCTTCAATGTAATCTTCCTCATCATCAACAAAAGAGCCGGTACGAAACACTGCCCGCCAGGATCGTCCATTGTTTTCAGACAAGTAAACAGTTCTTTCTGTTGCACATAATATATGCCGACCCGAGTCATCCAGATCAATAGAAATCAAATTCAAATCAAGCATTCCGCCCGATTGATCGATCCATTTTCTCTGGAGAAACTCCGGTTCAAGTCCAGAAAAAGCAGATGCTTTCAGGAATAAAACAAACAAACCGATGAGGAATTGAGTCCGGATCACTTTACTGTCATCCTAAAAATATCTTATTTCAGCCGAAAGAGCCTTCTGCAAAGTATCAGACTCTGAAATGAGGGTCAATAATCGAGCCGTTTAACAAATGCGTTTCACTTTGAAACAGTTCTCCAAAACCCATTCGATAATCATTTTGAGTTCCTCATGGGAGGAGATTCCGAAATGAGTATTAAAAATGACTTCTTCGAGTTCTTGGACAATTATTTCGTACAGTTTTAACACAGGTTCATCTATCAGAGAATATTCGCTGAAGGAGATATATGTCATCTGCTGGTCACTGATTCGTTTCAGAGCAAGCAAGGCATAAGCACCAAGATTCTCCCGCCTGTAATCGGCAATAAGACAAACAATCCGGGTTTTCAGCTCACCCAAATCCTCAGTCATAGACAACCACGCGACTGTTCCAGAAGATATCGACCTATTGTATCGATAGCTTGTCGAGCTCGATATCGATGTCCCCGATAGCTGTTGATCAGACGCGGTGCGGACCCTCCGCTTCCATCGCCTTCCATAGAATCAATCCCCATCTGTTCTGACACGCGAATCAATTGATCGCGTAACATATCATCCTCCGTTGAAAAACTTAAATAGTACAAATCTTTAAATGTTCGAAGAAATTTATACACCCGTTCGAGAGTTTTAAATTCCGAAGCCAATTCCGGCAAAGCGTTGATCAGTGTCTGAAATGTTCTCCAGATATCTGATTCGCGATTGCCAATAAATGCCTGGCCGGCCTGCAGAATCATCTGGATATCCCTTAATCCACCCGGATTCTCTTTCACATTGACTGTATGACTTTTTATCTTTGAGGAGGTAATACGGCGATCCTCTATTTCGTTGAGTAGCGAAGCGATAAATCGATGCGGGTTCGCGAATAGCTTTTTTTCAAGCAGCCTTGTCAGTACTCTGTCGAAAGACTGGCTTCCAACTAAAAGCCGGGCGCCTAGCAACTGAGTCCAATCAATAAAATCGGACTCCTCAGGTATCTCAAATTTCGCTTCAAGTTGATCCATCGGAATGATAAATGAGTTAAAAATCTCGGCAAAACGATGGTGTGTCAGCACGCCCTGCTTGTTTAACTCCCTGTTGATGTCATTAATCAACGAGGATGCGTATCGAATGAACTCTCGTTCTGAAATTCCGCAGATAACGAACAGATCGATGTCATTTTCAAACGCTTCTTCCCTTGCATACCCCCCTGTACAGAAAATTGCGATCGGCTGGTCGTCTTCATCCTGCGCCCTGAATTCGAATTGGTATTCTCCACGCGTATCGATTTGCCATTGTGCTGCGCGATAGAGCCAACGGAAATAGCGTCTGAAAAATGAATGGTACATCCGGTAGAATGATTCGAGATCATCCGGACGATTCAACACTTCCAGACCACAGCGGCAAAACCCGAACTGGTAAAAAACGGCAAGTCGTTCCTTCAACTCTTGAGGATTCGATGCATCCGACAGTTCCGCCCACTGTAATTGTCTGACCCTGTCAAGATAGGCCATGTCATCGATATGAGATACAATTTCCGGCCGGATCTCCACGACCTTCGAAAAAAAACGCCGGTAATTATTCGAGGACAATTCCAGAACCCGGCAGAGAATTTTGAATTGTCCCTGCAGTTTTTGAAAATCCTTGCTTGTATCATCGATTTTTTCAACTTCCCGGCTCACGTCGGATAACTGCTGTTGATCGAGATTGATCAGGAAGTGAGTAACAATTGACGGATTGGACGGCAACATCTCAACAAGTTCCCGAACCCGATGGAGATCGGTTTTAAAAAGCTCCAGAAGCCATATATTGAGTGCGCGTGAATAGTCTACTTCCGTGAATCCGTGAACATGACGGTTAAACAATACCGCCATGCTGATCATCGAATCCATATCGAATGCAATCATCCTGATCAATCTGCGGAACGTATAAAGCCTGTGATGAATAGATAACTTCTCAATTGATTCTACTAATTGTGCCAGCCGACGCCCCTTGTCGCCCTCCATGGACTGCAGAATATCATCCCAGTACCGCGTACCCTTGAATTGCTTGATAGCAAAAAATAAGTTCCGAACCAGGCTGTCAGTCCATTTTATAGCCAATTCCGGCGGCTTTTTATTATTCATCAGATCATTGAAAACCGTTATTTTTTTCAGATGGCTGTCCACCTTACTCATCACCTGGCCGCTCAATTCACACAAGAGGTTCAGATTTTCGTAGTAGTGAACCAACAGACGAGGACCCGGGCGGATAGGTCCCAGGGATTCGAATCCCATAACTTCAGCAACTGCATCCAGATTTTCCATGATGACGGGATCGGTTGTATCAAATCGATCATCAATAGAAATCAAGAGTTGATAAAGGTAAAAAAACATCTCGCAGAAATTGAATGAGCTCTGTAATGCCTCGTAGAGTTTTCGAGATCCCGGATCCCGGTTGACCAGGATATCCAGCGTATCACGGGATCCGTGTTCATGAATTCCGTAGATTGTTTTTAGAAGACTCATGGAATTATGTATCAAGCGGAGAGCATCATTTTTCGGGCTTGCCCACTGAGGATCGATTTTCCGCTGCATTTGCCTCTGGACTTCTCCCATCAATCCACGGAGATATGCTTCATGGAGATAGCGCGCATCCGGGTTGTAATAAAACTTGTTTATGACAACTTCTTCCAGACGCCTGACAGGTTGCTTGTCACCCAGCAGGTATTCATTCGCAAGTAATTCCGAAATTAGGATGTAATTACTGATATCTCGTTTCAGATAACGTTGAAAATCAACAGTTGAAGTCAGGTATGAGTTCGTTGTGACAAGTTCCGCTAGATAGAAATGCATTTTTGTTGAGTATTTAAGAAATTCGGCTGCTACCTGGCTGATAATCGTATTCCATTGGTTTTTATCGATGCCCGGCGAGATAAAAACACCAACATCAAGGTCCTCTTGATCCATGATCATACCGACATTACAGATTGCTATCCCGTTCATCGGCAAATCCTCTGCGAATACATGGATAAGTACACTGATGTAATTGGAGATCAAACTGCGGCGCTGGATGCGAAGACGTGAAAGAATCTGTCGGTAAACATGAGTCCTGTCCTTTTCCGATCTCGATTCCCGTCGAAGAGATTCTATACTTATAAAATGAAGATGAAGCATCTGGAGACCGAAGTAGGTTCCAATGAACTGACGCATTTCCTTCGGCGTATCTGCTACCCGAGCGACAGCAGTCATCTGGCTTTTGTAATTATAAGATTTACGCCACAGATGAACCTTTCCGGCCATTCCCCGCTCTTCCAATCTTTGCCGCAATGCCGGGGCATTCTGTTCAACCAATTGCTTGTATTTTTGAAAATGATTTGAGAGACGCTCCAGACCACTGGAAAGCTCGTCAAACGATTCGATCAAGCTCTCGCCTTCGGATTTCAGCATATGACAGAGTCTCCATTAAATTTGATCTACAAACCCAGTCCCCCGTCTACACCTAAAATGTTGCCGGTAACATAGGCAGCGGCATCGCTCAGGAGGAAGATAACCGCATCGGCAACATCCGAAGGTTTTCCTGCTCTTCCTGCTGGAATTTTGGTGAGCCATTCTTCGCGAGCCTTTTCCGGAATAGCGCGTGTCATATCTGTTTCGATGAATCCGGGAGCGATAGCGTTAACAGTGATATTATACCTGGCGAGCTCGAGTGCCAGAGTTTTCGTCAATCCGATTACACCAGCTTTGGAGGCGGAATAATTCGCCTGGCCGGGATTCCCGTTGGCTGCGACACTTGACAGGTTAATAATTCGACCGGCGGACGATTTTCTGATCAGGGCAGTGCAATACCGGGTCATCAAATACGTTCCAGTTAGATTTACGTTGATAACTGATTGCCACTGTTCGAAACTCATCCGCATAAACAGATTGTCTCGAGTTATTCCGGCATTGTTCACCAGCGCGTCCAGAGCATCGAATTCTGTTTTAACTGAATTCACCAATTCCTTGACTTGATCCTCGTTGGACACATCGCAAGCCTTGATAGTGATGTCACCAGGAACATCTTTTAGAGACTCCCGGGCACTCTCAAGATCCTCCATTCTCAGATCCACCATCACTACCCGAGCTCCTTCCTGGAGACATTGACGAGTGATGGCAAGACCAATGCCTCGTGCTGCACCAGTCACTATAACAATACGTCCCGATAGTTTTTTCATCATCGCACTCCTTTCTAGATACAAGTGTTTACTATCATAATAGAAATCCGACTGCTTATCTAACACGAATTTCAACCGTTGATCCATCCTCCGGTTTTCAGCCTGTTTCTTGACAATGAAATAATTCAGGTTTAAGTTAGGCGACTCACCCGGAAAAGAGGGTGGGGATCCATGGATGAGGAGCTGGGTACGTTGGATTACAAGAAGATATTTTTAAATGAAATACCTGTCGACGGTCTTGTTGTAAACGTCCGTATGACAGCGGAAGAACTGGATATGGAATTTGATGGATGCACTCTGTCGGGTGAGATCGAATTCAAAGGACTGCTTCAGCGATTTTCCGACCGTTATCTCCTTTCAGGTCAGTTAATCGGCCAGTGGTTGTATCAGTGTGATCGATGCCTGACTCCGTTCCTTTACCCTGTAAAATGCGATGTTTTAATGCATTATGTTGAATTACGATCAACCGGGTATGACGCTGCTGCAGTCATTGATCCGGAGATCGAAGAGCCGGAGGAACTGGTTACCGATCATATAAATCTTCATCAAGCACTGGTTGAACAGATGATTTTACAAATTCCCATGAAGGCATTATGCTCGGAGAACTGCAAAGGACTCTGTCCTCAGTGCGGCGAGAATTTGAATATCCGGCAATGTGACTGTCATCAAACTGATATTGATCCCAGGTTAATAAAATTAAAAAATTTATTGGAAAAGTGAGGAATCCAGATGCCCGTACCAAAAAGACATAAAACACATTCTAAAGTTAAAATGGGAAGAGCAAACAAAGGGTTGAAAGAAATTGGCATGTCAATTTGTCCGAATTGCCAGGAACCCAAGCTGCCGCATCGCGTCTGCCCGAGTTGCGGATATTACGGAACCAAGCAGGTACTCGAGATCAAGGAAGAATAAACAACCCGGATGTCGAGCTCTTGACTAAGCCCGTGGAAATTATCCTTGATACGCTCGGTTCCGAGCGTGGAATTGAAGAAGCCGTTGCTGCCGGATACCGATTTTCTAAGCAGAGCGGTGTCAGGATTTGCCTTGTCGGAAATAATATACATATTTCGAACCTGCTGAGAACCCGGTTCACAGATCCCGTGAGTATCCGAATCGTCGATGCCAGAGAGTCTGTTTCGATGGCCGAGAATGCCGAGGCGGCATTGGATGAAAAAGCGGATGCATCGATTCGCATTGCCATGCGTGAGGTATCCGCTGACAGTGCCGTGATAACCCCGGGTCACACAGGTGCTGCAGTATTGGCAGCTAAAGAATGTTTGGGGCTGGTATCTGGAGTCCGACGGGCTTGCCTTTGCCAGATTTTGCCGTCCCGCATGGATAGCAAACAGGTCATTTTTGCAGACGCTGGCGCTTCCCTGAACGCCACGCCTGCGGATATCTGCCGTTTCGCTATCCTTGCAAGAATCGCTGCGATGAAACTGCTGGATGTCTCTAATCCCAGCATCGGTCTTTTGAATATAGGGGCTGAACCGGGCAAGGGTGATCCAGTCCTCCGGGAAACCCATGCGATTATGGAGAAACACTTGCCGGGTTTTAGGGGCAACATCGAGGGTGATGATATATGGAATGCATCGGTAGATATTGTGATTACAAACGGCATCACCGGGAATATCCTGCTGAAATCAGCCGAGGGATTAGCCTCTATGATTTTCAATGGAATATCTCAATTATTCAGCGGAACGGACATTGATCGTCTGCAGACTTTCGCAGCGAGATTTCGATCCTGTACGTATGGAGGAGCCGTCTTGCTTGGAGTGAACGGCACCTGTATTGTAACGCACGGACGAGCATCAAGCGAAGACATGATTGCCGCTTCAGAACTCGCGGTCCGATGTTTGAATAGCGAGCTGAGAGAGGCCATCTTGAACAATAGGGATTTGTTGATGATTCCGGATGTTCCATAACCGGACGGAGGATTTACGAGTATGAAGACAGCAATTTTGTTTCCCGGGCAGGGCGCGCAAACCGCGGGCATGGGTTACGATGTTTTCAATCAATTCCCCTCGGCGACATCCATCTATCAAGCAGCAGATAAAGCACTCGGTTTTTCAATCTCGTCGTTGTGTTTCAATGGGCCTCAAGAGCAATTAAATCTGACAGCCAACACGCAGCCTGCCCTCCTTGTAACATCCGCTGCTCTTTCAACCGTTTTGTTTGAGCACGTGTCTCTGGATGTACAATGCGTTGCCGGGCACAGTTTAGGCCAATATACTGCACTCTGGTTTGCTGGAGCTCTTGATCTGCCCACTGCTGTTCAGATGGTACGACTGCGCGGACAGGTGATGCAATCTGCTACGCCTGAAGGTGTTGGAGCGATGGCTGCGATTATGGGAATAGACAGCGAGGTCATTGAGGAAGTTTGTTGTTTAGCAGCCGGGTCGCAGGTTCTTTCAGCTGCAAATTTCAATGGACCCGGCCAGACAGTGATTTCAGGGAACCGGGAAGCCGTTGAACGGGCTGTCAACCTGGCGAAGGAAAAGGGAGCCAGAAAAAGCATTCTTCTTCCTGTCAGCGCTCCATTCCACTGCCCTCTTATGCAACCAGCAGCGGATAAGATGGCGGAAGCACTCGGAGTGGCAACCGTTTCAGACATGAAGCATTGCGTCATCTGTAACGTTACTGCCCGGCCCATACCCAATGAACCGAGTGCAATTCGCGATGCGCTGGTTCAGCAGGTTACCGCTCCCGTTCAGTGGGAAAAATCGATCAAATCGATGGCGGACACCGGGGTTGAGCTTTTTGTTGAGATCGGTCCAGGAAATGTGCTGACTAATCTGGCCAAACGGATATCCCCTGATATCAAACGCTTTTCGATATCAAACCTGGGGGATATCAAGAATTTTATTGCTTTTCTGTCTGATGAAATTTAGAATGACGCGTAACGCGCGAGGAAAAATGTAAGGAGAAATTGAAATGACGATTGAAGAAAGGGTTATTAAAGTCGTTGCCGATCAGTTAGGTGTTGAATTGGCTGAAGTGACTCCGGAAGCATCTTTCACTGATGATCTGGGAGCTGATTCTTTGGATACCGTCGAACTGGTTATGGCTTTTGAAGAAGAATTCGATGTTGACATTCCGGATGAAGACGCGGAGAAGATGAACGTAGTAAAGGATGCGATCAATTACCTGAAAGGGAAACTGAGCGAATAGGTCCTTTGATGGGCTCTTGACATGACGAACTGCTAATCCTACCGGTGATTAATCGGCGTCGAGCCAGTCACCGGTTTGATCTGTACAGATGGGATATTATTCGATTAAAACAAACAGCGCGGGCGAAACGCGCCGGTTGGGAGCGATTCTGGGAGGGTTCCTGCTGCCTGGGGATTGTATTCCGTTGCTTGGGGAGATGGGAAGTGGCAAAACCTGTTTTGTTCAAGGTGTCGCAGAAGGATTGGGGGTATCAAATGACACAATCATCTGTAGCCCATCGTTCACGTTGATTAACCAGTATTCCGGGCGGATTCCCTTGTATCATATTGATCTTTTTCGTCTTAATTCGTGCCGGGATCTGGAAGATCTGGAGATTATCGATCTGATTCATGGAGACGGTGTAACGATGATCGAATGGCCGCAGATTGTTCTACCTGGACTTCCCGAGATCATATTACGAATTGAATTTAATTGGGACATGACATCGGAAACAACACGAATCATATCTTTCATATCGGATACAGATCGTTTTGATGCTCTGGTCGGAGCGCTGCATGATTAACATTCTTGGCATCGAATCTTCGTGTGACGATTCATCGGTTGCAATTGTCGGCGACGGGGTGAATATTCTTGGCAACGTCGTTGCAAACCAGGAAGCCTATCATAAGAAGTATGGAGGGATAGTTCCAGAGATAGCAGCCAGGAAACACATGGAGCATATGCTGCCGGTCCTGGACCATTGTTTCAACGAATCAGGGCTGACAATAGATGATATTGATGCTATCGCAGTCACTCATAGACCCGGTCTGGTCGGATCGCTGATTGTTGGTCTGACTGTTGCGAAAACACTCGCCTATATTCATCAAAAACCTTTGATCGGTATTCACCATATAGAAGCTCATGCATATGCTGCCTGCCTTGCGGGTCTAAAATATGGGACACCGCATGTTGCACTGGTTGCTTCCGGGGGCCATACATCACTATTACGCATGTCTGAAGAAGGACGGATGGCGTTGATTGGTCAAACTTTGGACGATGCTGCCGGTGAGGCTTTTGATAAGGTTTCCAAGCTACTTGGTTTTGGATATCCAGGCGGTCCGGTGATCGATCGGATGGCGGCTGAATGCAATCATACGGGAATTGAATTTCCAAGACCAATGTTATCCAGTCCTGACTTCAATTTCAGTTTTTCCGGTTTAAAAACAGCGGTGATGTATCATCGGAAAAAGCATTCGGAATCCTCCTCTGAGCAAATCGCAACCGCTTTCCAAGAAGCCGTCGTGGATGTTCTTGTCTCAAAATCTTTGCAGGCAACCCAAAAACTGGGACTCAACACGTTAAGCGTAGTCGGAGGTGTTGCCGCCAACAGCGCACTTCGCAGGAAGTTCAAAGAAATTTGTGATAAGAGAGGACTCTCTCTATTCATCCCCCCGTCTCGACTTTGCACCGATAACGCCGCCATGGTTGCGGGTCTCGGTTATCAGAAATATATCCGGAACCTGTTAGATCCATTGACTTTAGGGGTGTGTTCCCATTCTGGAATGATTCTCCAGAAAATGTAACAAACGCTGTATCTCTCTTCAGTAACCGTCAAATACTCACGGTTTTTCCTACATTTTGTCAATAAATACAATTATATACAAAAGCAATACATGTTTTTTACAGTCCCGAGGGATCTCTCCACTTGACACTTTCCCCGTTTTTTTATCGTCATAATCAATTTCGAAAAAATTAAATGAGCAACAAATCCTTTTATTATTTGGGAGTTACAGATCAGTCCCTTAAATGGCACATGGATTGCCTAAGAAATTGTCGATGTCAGAAAGGAGGCGAATAATTTGGCGACTCGTTGGACACTATCTCTCGTAGCTTTTGTAATCATGATTTCATTACCATCGATCCTTTGGAACGCACCATCACCTATCGATCTTAATCAAGCGACTCAAACACAGTTAGAACTAATTCCTGGGATCGGACCCGCGACTGCGTCTCGGATTATTCTGGAACGAAACCGGCGAGGAGGATTCCGGACTGTGAATGATTTGCTGAAGATTCGGGGAATCGGTCGAAAGACTCTGAGAAAAATTGAGAAATATCTGATCATTGAGAGGAATAATCTTCCGGACGTCAAGCCGGAGGTTGTAGATCAGGAAGTAACAACGGGAAAGTATCAACCATTTAAAAGGAGATCGTTATGATAAATTCAGTCACAATTATAGGGCGACTCGGTCAGGATCCGGAACTGCGAACGACGGAGAATGGAACGAGCATGGTCAATTTCAGTCTGGCGCACAATGAGATACGCCTGGTTAACGGCAACCGGGAAACAACACCACACTGGTTTAAATGCATCGCATTCGGATCACTTGCTCAACTATGCGTCGAATACCTTCACAAGGGATCCCGGATCGGTGTTTCAGGAAGCTTGAAGCAGCGAAATTGGGAAGCTGATGATGGTAACAAGCGAAGTTTGGTAGAAATCCTTGTGAAGGACATCGAATTCCTTTCTTCGAATCGCAGCAACGGCACTGATGATGAAAGCTGATTAATTGGTATGTAGGAAGCTCCCGGATCGTCAATGTCTTCACTTCACCTTATTCCGGGAGTTTCCTTTCTGGTTCAATGCATTCGTGTCAGGTTGGCGGGACCGGCAAGAATTTTTTTCGGCCCAAATCGATCGAATCGAATTGTCAGACGAGCCTGGGGACCCGAGCCAATACAATGAAGAACGGTTCCCAATCCCCAACTGGGATGCCGAATTCTATCTCCGGTTTTATAGTCGGATCGCAGCGACAATTCCGTTACTGGGGATTTAAAATTTCTTTCCATGGTCATGCTTTGGTCTTCGATGCATTTGTCCGGTATCTCCGCCAAGAAACGGGATGCCTGCTGCTGAATCGGACGCCCATATAAAAAGCGTTGCCGAGCCGCAAACAGGAATAATTTTTCCATGGCTCGTGTCATTCCAACATAGAGAAGACGTCGTTCCTCCTCTATTTCAGCCGGATCAAGGGATGTGTCCGATCGTATCAACGGACAGAGGTTTTCTTCAATCCCCGTGATGAACACAACGGGGAATTCAAGACCTTTAGCATTGTGCAGTGTCATTAATTGAACGAGATCCCTTTTCTGCTCGGTCTGATCATCATCCGATTCACTGTAAAGCGAAAGATAATCTGCAAAATCAGCCAACCGGCTCTCTTCACGATCCGAAAACTCTGCTACAGTGTTTTCAAATTCTTCAATGATCTCGAGTGATGTTCTTGCTTCGGTTGACATCTCCGATTCGAACATCTCCCGATAACCCGTCACATCGATCATGTAATCAATGAACTCATTCGCCCGATGTGTGCGCTCAAAATGAATCAAATCTAAAATCAATTCGTGAAATTTAAGAATATTTTTCAGTTTGTTATCCGTCAATAAACCACTGTCTGATATGCTTTCAATTGTTGAAAACAAATCGAGATTTCTCTTCAGCGCTTCCTTTTCAAGGATCTCGATAGTTGTTTTTCCGATGCCCCTCCGAGGTACGTTAATGATCCGCCGACAAGCTCCTGAATCAAAGGGATTTAAAACCAACCGCATGTATGCGAGCAAATCTTTAACTTCCTTTCGTTTAAAAAAACTGATGTTGCCCACTACACGATACGGAATCTGAAAACTGTGCATAATTTCTTCAAGTAATCTGGATTGAGCATTGATTCGGTAAAAAATTGCCATTTCACCAAACTTTCTGCCCTTTTTCTCTACCAATGATGTGATTTGTCGGCCTACCGCCTCCGCTTCAGATCGATCAGTCGGCCAGATTGTCCGGATAATCAGATCGCCGTCTTTCTGCTCCGTCCAAAGGTTTTTAGGATTTCGATGGATGTTGTGACTCATCAATGCCGAGGCAGCAGACAATATTACCTGCGTCGAACGATAATTCTGTTCAAGCTTGATCACTTTGGCTCCAGGAAAATCACGCGCGAAATTAAGAATGTTTGAGACTTCAGCGCCACGCCAACGGTAAATTGATTGATCGTCATCACCCACCGCCATGATATTCCGATACCTCTGGCCGAGGAGTTGCACCCATTCGTACTGAGCCGAATTTGTATCCTGGTATTCATCTATCATGATGTATCGGTATCGGTTTTGGTATTTTTCCAGAATGGCGGGTTCCTGGCGAAACAGCATGACTGATTTGATGATCAGATCATCAAAATCAAGAGCATGATCTGCCCGAAGTCCTCGTTCATAGATTTCGTAGACATCCGCTACTGTCTGGAGAAAGGGGTTACCGGAAGCATTTTCTTTCATGGAAGATGGGGATTCAAACCGGTTCTTTGCTTTACTGATAGCAGTAATCAGTTGTTTACCGGTGATTTTATCAGGATTGACACCCGATTCCGCCATTGCCTTTTTAATACGAGCTACCTGATCAGCTTCATCTGCGATTGTAAAATTGGCATGAACCTGAAGGTGTTGATGTTCGACCCGGAGAATTTTTGCACAAATAGAGTGAAATGTACCGATCGTCAATCGGACTTCAGGTCCGGCCATCGAATGGATTCGCTCCTTCATCTCATTGGCGGCCTTGTTAGTGAACGTTATCGCGAGTATCTGCCAAGCCGGCACACCGGCAAAACAGATTAAATGATTTATCCTATTGACAATAACCCGAGTCTTTCCGCTCCCGGCACCCGCTAGAACCAGGATCGGACCATCTTTATGTTTGACAGCGATTTCCTGCTGATGATTAAGAATCATTCCTTGTTTCCATCAAATGATTACAGTTTTAGGATTTGGATTAATCGAGGTAATTGGAACCCAGCAGGTCTTTCAGAAGTTCCTGATTAACTGTTTCCAATTCAATATCAATGGCATCCGTTTCCGATGCAGGACCCGCGAGTAAAACGGTGACATTGTCCGGAGCGCCCCTGTCTAGTGTTGTTTGGATATAGCCTTTGACTGCCTGCTCAATGTCTTTCTCATACATGCCGAACTCTTCGCATAATTCCCAGTCCTCCATCACACCGCTCAATCCATCCGTGCAGAGCAGGAATACATCATTGAGATGAATTGGTACAACAAGCGTGTCAACCAGAATATCCTCGGAACCGCCCAACGCCCGGGTAATCACATTTTTCAACGTGTAGAATTCCGCATCTCTTTGCGATATCTGATGTTGATCCAGCATCTCTTGAATCTGAGTGTGATCCTTTGTAAGTTGCGTGATCTCTCCATTTGAAATTCGATAAATCCGGGAATCTCCAACATGGCAGATAATGCCATACCCCCCGACAATCTTCATCATATCGATCGTGGTTCCCATTCCAAACAACTCCGGGCGGTCTTCGGCAATCTTATACAACTCTGAATTCGCACAGATAACAGCTGATCGACACATCTCCTGGTGAATCAAAATCATATCATCAATATCTTGATCCTCCGTATCGATGGGTACTTGCTTGGCAAGGAAATCGAGTATAGCCCTAATGGCAAGACGACTTGCCAAATCCCCTGCCTGATGCCCACCCATCCCATCGGCAACAATAAACATGGCTCGTTCTCGATCAATATGAAACGCGTCCTGATTGACCGATCTCTTGCATCCGATATCTGTTTGTCCAAATGCTTCCATGTCGTCTCCATGTCAATCGTCAAAGAGAAATTCGTTACCTGACGGTATCATTATACCCATAGATTTCATTTTTTGAAACAGTGTTTGTCGTGAAACTCCCAGTATTTCCGCTGAACGCATAATGTTCGCGTTACAATGATGCAAAACCCGCCTGATATAATCCACCTGTACTTTCGCACTAACTTCTGCCAGAGTTTTATTAAATGAAGACGAAGAACTCTGTATCCATACCTGCAAATCATCTCTGTCGATCACTTGACCGTCCTCTGAATAATTTACTGCGATCTCCATTGTGTTCTGTAATTCCCGGACATTTCCAGACCAATATCGTATCCGCAACCATTCGATCGCCCGATCACTCAGAGACAGATTCCGCCGTCCGATTAGTTTGCTGAACTCGTTCAGAAAGCTCTCCGCCAATATGCCAATATCCTCCAGCCTGTCCCGCAAAGCAGGTGCTTCCAAAGAAATAACAACCAATCTATAGTACAGATCCTGTCGAAATCTATTCTGTTCGATCTCCAGGCGCAAATCTTTATGTGTGGCTGAAATAATCCTGATATCAACCGGAATATCCACATCTGATCCGACCGGTCGGATGCTTCGCTCCTGGATCGCTCTTAAAAGTTTTGCCTGGACAATTAGTGGAAGATCCGCAACCTCATCCAGAAACAGTGTTCCCCTGTCTGCTGCCAGAAATACTCCTTTTCTGGATCTGTCTGCTCCAGTGAATGCTCCTTTACAATGCCCAAACAGTTCACTTTCGACCAACGTCTCCGGACTGGTCGAGCAATTGAACGCAATAAACGGTCGATTTCGGCGTTGACCACAAAAATGGATGGCGCGAGCTATCAATTCCTTACCTGT
The DNA here is from genome assembly GCA_016931515.1 of candidate division CSSED10-310 bacterium. GTDB lineage: Bacteria > CSSED10-310 > CSSED10-310 > CSSED10-310 > CSSED10-310 > JAFGEQ01. The sequence continues at coordinate 58,686 of JAFGEQ010000006.1, forward strand.
TCCAGTCTCACCTACAATATGAACCGTTGTTGGGCTATCAGCCAATTCACGAATTTTCTGTTTTAATCTTCGAATTACCTGCGATTGGCCGAGAATTCGATCTGCATAATCCCGGGACGGTGGTAACAATGCATGATTGTCTTTCATCATTCTCTGTTTAAACACTTGCCGACTGAATGCGATCGGTTTTATCAGGTGCTCAACACTCATTTTCAAATCACTGATATTCATATTTCCGGGAATCGAATCTGCTTTTTTCAACAGCAAGAAACCCCTTTCCGATACCACCTTTGGAAAACGGAAAGCGATCCATGAACCAATTTCGATTGATCCAGATCCGTCACTATCTCTTCCACGGCCAATCCTGCCCAAAATGAATCGCTGCTCCTGCAATCCGGGTGCCTCACCCCAGGCATCACGCCAATTCCAGCGATCTTCCGCTTCTATCAGGTAACAACCTGAAGAAACACCCGTCAGTGAATGTAGTTTTTCTTTTATATAGTGATTATGACTCTCGAACGATTCCGCGTCGAAAATTGCGTCAGTAAACGTGTGAATCTCATTTTGAGGTACTACCCCTGTGTTGTTACTCTCCGGCCGGCTTTTCAGAAGCATTTTGACCGCCATAGACCATCGACATTCATCTCCTATTCGTTCCGCCAGGGTAACCAGTTTTGTCATTTTTCCAGTCTCCCTTGAAAGATCCGGTTCTTCAGTAATCATCGAATCCATCAGATGGTCCCAGACAAGTTGACCCTGTCTTAGAAATTCGGCTTGTTCAATTGTTGGTCGAGGAATTCGATGAGTATCTATCCCTGATGGTAACCAGGGATTCTCGCGATACGCTATTTCATAAAGTGATTTTAGAACAGAATGCTCTGTTTTCACGTATCGTCGAGTTCGCCATACAGGATCATCCATAATTCGGTCGATTCGTGTCATCAATTCGGCGGGAATCGAAGCAGGCGTTCGGAATAGTTCCCTGAGATATTGAACACTTACCGCTGGTTGATTTAGTTTTCCAGCCACAACAGCGCCCCCCAAAGCAGCAATTGCGAATCGAAAGTGCCCGGTTTGACCACTCGTTTCACGAAAGAGGCGATCAATATAATTCGCGGCCTGATTGATTTTTCCATCGTCCAACAGCATGTCAAGACGATGGAGTGCCAACATGCTATGCAATGCGTCGCGGTAACCTCTTTTTAACAGATTATCGACTAATCTCAGACATCGTGCTTCTCGTACCGTGTTGCCATTCATTCCGTGCATCCGGGCGATATCCATCATGATATGGGCACCAAGGGTTCGATTTGTCTGCCGTTCGATTGTTCGAAGAGCATACTGGAACAGGTCGCGAGATTGATTTATATCTCCTCCAAGCAATGCCTGCCTGCCTAAAAGCCACAGGTTTTCAGCGTGTGTGGCATCATCGAGTTGGTTGTCAGAACAGAGTTTGTTGATGATCACACTCGCTAAGGATTCCTGCCCCAGTTCCTGACAACGGACAACCGCCATAACTACCAGAGGCCGCAGATCGGAGTGTTCGATATCCTGGTTACTCAATTGCCAGAGATTGCATAACAGTGGAAATGAAGCATCAATACGAGCTTTGATCCTCAGCAGCAATATACGTGATTGGTAGGCGAGCGAAGAGGTCGAATCCGAAGGGAACATTTCAATCGATCGCTGAATTTTTTCCAAAGCAATCAGATAGTTTCCGCGAAGATAATCGAATTCAGCCATTTTCAATTGAATCGGCTTTGGCACTGATTCCGGCCAGGTTTCGTTACACAGGCAGAAAATTCCTTCGGCTGAGACATCGTCCACCTGAAGAAAAGCGCAGTCCAACGCTTCCACGGCGCACTCAACAGCTTCCGGCGCTCCCAGTTTCAAAGCAGCCCAGGCTTTTGATCGCGATCGTTCGTGGAATGGTATAGCAATTGTTTTATCCGAAATTATATTGAATAATTTTCTATAGATTGCCTGCCTGCGTTCGAGGGGCGTATCCTCAATCAACTGATTCATAAATTTATGGGAATGAAAAATATATCCGTCACCAGGTATATGTCTCAACAAGCTCCGGTTGACGAGTTTGCCTATAACATTAATAATACCTCTCTCCGGGTGCCGCAACATTTTCGTCAGAAGATCCGGGTCGAAAGGCTGAATCAGATGAGCAGCTGTTTGCAATAAATTTGTTTCGAATGATGTCAGCGTCCGTGTATCCATCGTGTGAGATCTATTTGTTTTTGGATTTCAGAAGTGCACGTAACTCATCATAAAATTGTTGAAAATCCTTAAACTGCCGGTATACGGACGCAAATCTGACATAAGCGATCTCATCGAGATCCTTGATTCGTTTGATCACATACTCACCTATCTGCTGAGTCGAAATTTCTCTGTCTTCCGAAGCATGAAGCATCTGCTCAACTTCATCTACAAGCCCTTCTATGTCGAGCTGTTTTACCGGTCGTTTCTCGAATGCCTTGTTAAGTCCACGGAATAATTTTCCTCGATCAAACCGCTCACGCCGTCCATCCTTCTTGACGACCATATAGTGCAACTCTTCGATTTCCTCATACGAAGTAAATCGTCTGTGGCAATTCAAACACTCGCGCCGTCGTCGGACACTTTCACCATCTCTGGCAGGTCTCGAGTCCACAACCTTGTCTTCCAGATGACCACAAAAAGGACATTTCATTGGTAACCAACCTCCTGAATCGTTCACTCCTTCACTGAAAACTGACGTATAATGATATCGGCCTGATCCATCATCTCCTTCGCCAATTCGTCCTGATACCCTTCCGAAAAAACAACTTTCTTTATACCTGCATTAATAAGCATCTTGATGCAAACAATACAAGGCATCGTTGTACAGTACAGTGTGCCTCCTTTGATGGACGAACCGTGAACCGCTGCCTGGATGATGGCATTCTGTTCGGCGTGCAAACCACGGCATAACTCATGTCTCTGGCCGCTTGGTACAGCAAGTTGCTCTCGAAGGCAGCCTCCCTGCTGGCTACAATGACGAATTCCGGATGGAACACCATTGTAACCGGTTGCAAGAATCTGATTTTCCTTGACAATAACCGCTCCAACTTTTCGTCGAAGGCAGGTGGACCGTCTGGCAATCAAATAAACGATCTCCATAAAATATTCATCCCAAGTCGGTCGGCTGTCATTCACAAGTCGCCTCCTCGTCAGCCGATACGATTTCTAACGCCAGCATCTTGCCAACTCTTCTGCAATGCCGCCCTCCCTCAAAAGGAGTGTCCAGAAAAACGTCCATTATCATGAGGGCCAAATCCGGTCCCACCACCCTGCTCCCAAACGTCAAAATATTGGCATCGTTATGTGCCCGGGCCATTTTTGCGGAATAGGGTTCCGATACGGTCACTGCTCGAATACCATGGGTTTTATTGGCAGAGATAGCCATACCTAATCCAGTTCCACAGATCAGGACACCCAATTGCGCTTCACCGGTCGAGACGGAAGCGGCCACTTTGGAGGCATAATCCGGATAGTCGACAGATTCGGCGGAGAATGTCCCGTGATCCAGAATGTCAATCCCGCGTTGATCCAGCCGCTTAACAATGATCGGTTTGAGTTCAAATCCAGCGTGATCACATCCAAATGCAATTTTCACTATTTACACTCTCCTTTACAATTTTGCTGAAAAAACGTTATCGCCTGATCCCGGTCAATTTTCATCTGTCGGATCAGGGATTCCCTGGAAGCGAAGACAATTTCCGGACGCAACCGAGTGATAAGATCAACTGTAATGATCCGATCATACAGTGGCTGATCCCACCCGATGAGATGGGTTTCCAACCACAGGGTCTGACCGTTGAAAGTCGGTGATCGGCCGATATAGGAGATGGAAGGCTTCCAGTCATCATCGATACTGGTTCTGGATACAAACACTCCCGGCGGCGGCAGAACTCGTCCCGGCAAAGCCATATTGGCTGTTGGAAATCCCAGCTGTTGACCCCGGCCGGCACCATGTAAAACGAGGCCGGTAAAGAACAAGCCATGACCCAGCAAATGCCTGGCCCGGGATAGATCTCCCTCTTCGATCATACGTCTGATGCGGGTGCTTGAGACCGGAGAATCCCCCTCATACACATGCGATTCGACCGCAACATCTACTCCGGATTTCTTCCCTAACAGTTTCAATGTCCCAGGATTGCCTTTTCGATCATGGCCGAATTGATGATCTTCTCCAACGATCATAAACTGGGTTTTCAAACGATTGATCAGGACATCGCTCCAGAACTGCTCCGGCTCCATCGCTGCCATCTCCTCTGTGAACGGCAACTGAATCAGGTAATCAACTCCAACATCTTTCAGGATTCTTTCCATCTCAGCAAGATCACAAATTCTTGGAACCTTTTTTTCCGGATAAAAAAAATCAAGTGGATGCGGATCAAAAGTGAGGATGACACTTGTCAAATGTTTACTCCGGGCTGTTGACACCAATCGATTTATAAGTTTCATATGCCCTATATGAAGTCCATCAAAATTTCCCGAAGTAATTGCCGTGCCTTTTTTAAAAACAGGAATTGAAGAGGAGATCCGCATTGGTTACACCTTTCCCAACAGATTGCCGAAAATCCTAGCGGGGAGATCATTGACTGTCAATGCAGGTTTGGCGTGGACAGTTGATTGGGGAAACTTTACAATTGTTTTTGCGTGTTTGACTCGGTTTCTTTTTGAGGAGTATGCTTGACTGCGTTGTGGGAGGACATTTGATGAACCGGTATTTCGCGTCCATTGTGCTTTTTACACTGGCTGCTGTCCCAGTCTGGGGAATGTCTCAGTATAACAAGGATGACATTACCATCCCTCCCGAAAACTACATTGTAGAGATTGTGGACATTGATGGAGTCATCACCCGCGGTGAAAATGTGACTTACGATGACCAGACCCTTGTTAGTGGCACGAGGGGTTCAACGGAGGTTTTTATTCCGTTCGAACGCATTCAATCGATTGATTTGACGAATAATGAAGATGTTATAACCAGAGAGTTAAAGGACATCAAGGTGAACATCTTGCTGAATGACGGATCAAGCTTGGAAATAAATGGAAAGTGCCATAAAGAACTTACTGGCGAATCCGATTTTGGGCGTTTCCGAATCCGTCTGGATCACATCCGGCGAGTATCTATTTTAGAGAAAAAACAATCTCCGGTTGGTGTAGAAATGCAATAAGAATAATTTAATTTGTTGCTGCGTGGTCCAGGACTATCTGGATTATTGCATCCATTTCATGTTGAGTTAATGCCGGAAAAACCGGGATTGCCAATGAATGGGCGGCCGCCCTCTCTGCATGAGGAAAATCGCCGCGCTGATAACCCAATTCCCGGAAACAAGGCTGGAGAGGCAAAGGTAGCGGATAATACACTGCACAGCCAATTGATGCTTCATTCATTCTGTCCCGGAGTTCATCTCTGTTCTCGACCTGAATAACATACTGGTTATAAACACTTTCAGCATTGGGATGTATGGTTGGAGTCTGAATGGTAGTATTGCTGAATGCCTCGTTATAGTATGCCGCATGTCTGCGACGCTGATCCGTCCACTCATCCAGATATGGGAGCATTACCTGCAAAACAGCCGCTTGCAGTGTATCCAGTCGCGAATTATAGCCGACCTCTTCATGCATATAGGTTTTCTTCGCTCCATGAACCCTGAGGGATCTGCATCGTTCCGCAATATCCTGCCGGCTGGTTAGAATCATTCCGCCATCACCGAACCCACCCAGATTTTTCGATGGAAAAAAACTGATGCAAGCAGCAGAACCCCAAGTTCCGGTTGGTTTTCCCTTCCAGCGTGCACCCAGCGATTGGGCAGAATCCTCAATTACAGGGATCTGACCTGCAATATCCAGAATAGCTTCCATCTCCGCCATCTGCCCGAACAGGTGAACCGGTAAAATTGCTTTTGTACGCGCAGTTATATTCTGCGCCAGGTATTGCGGATCCAGATTGTAAGTCTTGGGATTGATATCGATGAAAACAGGACGAGCGCCAACATGCCAGACAGCACCTGCGGTTGCATAGAACGAGTATGCGGAAGTTATAACTTCATCGCCTTTCTTGACGCCGGCAGCTCTTAAAGCAAGTATCAGAGCATCACTCCCTGACGCGCATCCTATTGCATGAGACACAGTCGTATACCGAGCGATTTGTTCCTCGAATGCGACAACTTCGGGTCCGAGAATAAATCGTGTTGAATCAATGACGTTTGCGATCGCCTCGTTGATTGCGTGCCGAATCGGCAGCAGCTGTCTTTTGAGATCAAGTAATGGTATCGGCATATTCCCCTTTCCTTTCATGAAAGCTGCAATAGTATATGCAGTCAGGTCGTGTCGTGCAATGGTTCCAGATCAATTTTCTATACTTGATGCCGGTGTCCGGTCATGATTGAATCAGACAGTCCGAATTGATTCCCGGAGAGGCAGTCCGATATAAGTATTTAGAAAGGAGCGTTCGAGAATGCAGGATTTGTTGCTTCATGTGTGCTGCGCCCCCTGCAGTACCCATCCTTTAGAGGTGCTGTCGACCGAATTCAATGTCGTTGCCTTCTTTTTCAATCCGAATATTTACCCGCCGGCCGAATACAGACTCCGGGAGAAAGAAGCAATGGACTATTTTAGTGCCATGAAAATACAAAACATCATTCCGCCCTATGACCGTGGGGATTGGTTAAATCATGTCAGGATGCATGCGGAAAATCCGGAGGGATCGAATCGTTGCAAACTTTGTTTTGAGTTCCGCCTCAGGAAAACAGCGGAGATCGCTTCAGGAATGAACATTGGTTTTTTTTCAACAACCTTGACCATCGGCCCCAATAAACCGTCACATGTGATCTTTCCAATTGGTGAAACCCTCGCGATTGAGCACGGACTGATCTTCGTTGCTCGGGATTTTAAGAAACACGATGGATTCAAGAAATCTTGTGATCTCTCTAAAGCTGCAGGAATGTATCGTCAAAATTATTGCGGGTGCGAGTATTCATTCAGAGATCGCCGCATCAGGAATGCCGATTACTGATGATTGATTGGATACTTCTTAAGAATACATCATTTTCAACGGGTTGGCCGACGGTAACCCGGAGATGGGATTCCAGACCTTGGATCTTACACATATTCCGGAGCCTTATGCCCTCCTTTAGCAACATCTCATATATTTCCTTCGGATTTGGAAGCTTCATCAGAATAAAATTGGCATTTGAAGCATAGGTTTGAATTCCGAATGACTCCAAGGTTTTCAACATTCGGTTTCTTTCATTTACAATTGTACGAACCCTGTCTGTCAGACATGGCCGGATGAGATTGTAGTTATCTGCAACAACCAGTTGCATATGAGATAGGTGATAAGGTGCCGTGACAAGACTTTCATATCGCCGGATCATTTCTGGGTGACCAGCCAATATCCCCAATCTGATGCCTGCCAGCATCGTTTTGGAGAACGATCGGCCAATCGCAAGGTTGGGATACTTGGACATACTATGAACCATAGTAATACCTGAGAAATCGACATAGGCTTCATCTACAAACACCATAGCGCGGGTATCAAGAGCGTGAAGGATAATTGTTTCAGATGTCAAGGTACCGGTGGGGTTGTTGGGGTTGGCGATTAGAATCAAATCCTGATCTGAAAAGAATGAGGGTTCGATCATATACTTGGGACCGATTTGCCGGAACTCCATGGCGGTACCCGCCAACCAGGCGGCATGATGCAACATCGGATAAGTAGGAAGACAAACCAGAGCCCGACGACCGGGACCGCCTGCCAGAAAATGGATGCCCTGAATTGCTCCATCACATCCTGCCGTCAGAGCAAACCAGTCAGGCGGTATTCCAATCACAGTTGCGAGATTCTTTTTAACACTCAGGTATCCGGCTGGCTGCGGATAACGAGACCACGCCATTGATCTTAGCCGTTCCGATAATTCCCATTTCAATTCATCCGGCAGATCCCAAGGGGATTCATTTTGATCCATTTTAAACCGGCAGGGACCATCCGCAACCGGAAATGGATCTCCGTCAGGCAGCGGCTGTCTAAGATAATTCAATCCCATGCCCTGGAACGATCAGGTCGCTGAAACCGTCAAATCATCAAAAGCGATCCAAGGTACAGAATATCGTCCGAAGAGAGTGTCTTCAGAATAGACATCAGATGACATACTCCGAAAGTTATTCTTCATGATTTCAAACACATTCCCGGCGATCATCACATCTTTAACGCGCCCGATAATCTCCCCATGTTCAATTTTGTATCCCAGGGCAACGCTCATGGAGAATTCGCCGTTGAGATTGTTACCCTGACCGGCACCCATCAGATCATCAATTATGATGCCTTCCTCTATCGATTCTATGAGTTTATCTCGAGGCAAATCGCCAGGATTGATGACGAAATTGGATGGCCAGGGATTGGGTTGGGCATCGATACTGAAACCTGTATATAGCGATGATTTTTTAAATCCATTCCCTGATGATTGCTTTCCTGATTTATAGGCTGTCTGCAGGTCGTACAGAAAGCCTTTCAAAACACCCTTTTCAATAAGCGGTTTCCGATAGGCTGGAACCCCTTCGTCGTCTGCGGGGCAGGAACCGGGCAGACCGGGAATTGTTGGATCATCTGATAAACAGATTCGCGGATCAATCACGCGTTCACCGATTTTATCGGATAGCAGGGACAGCTTACGCGCAGCGAGTTCGCCGTTCAAACCATAGAACAAAGGAACAAATAGACCCCGGAATCCAAGACTTGTAAACAACACAGTCATTTTTTTAGTTTGCATGGGAGATACATTGCCGCAGTGTTTGAATCGCCAAACCGCCATTTCCGCCATCTCCTTAGGAGCCATGGTCAGGTTTGTAAATGTCCGCGTGTCTTCCAACTCAGCTCGATCAGATGGGAGCATTAGAAGCACATTTAGAAATGACTGGTGAATGGTTTTTTCGTAACTGACACATCCCCCCCCAGAATTCATTATCGAAATCTTGTGTATTTCCCGTGATACTTCCGCTTCGATATTTACGTCGGGAAATGAGTTCTTCACCGTATCGACCATTTCCTCCCCAGTAAGAACAATATCCTTCAGAGAGAGCCCTTCGACTCTCTCATCATAAAATGCTCCCTTTCCATAATTCTTACAGACTGATGGGAAGGTCATGTCAGTTTCCGGGCCGAATGATGCGGATTCAAGTGCGCGCTGCACCAATCCGTCAACCTCATCCGGGTGCGTGGTTGAAGAAAAACCGAGCCGTCCATTGACAATGACCCTCAGTCCGGTGGATACCGACTGTTCGCCTTCAAGAGCATTTAATTTTCCACCAAGGAAGCAAGCCGGTGATGCATCTTTTTCGATACGATACACTTCCGCTTTTTGTGAATGTTTATTTGCAAGATCCAAAATTCGTTCCATCTTACCGGCCTCCAATCAATACATTTTGTATACGGATGTGCGGGCTACCCATCGACACGCTCAGTGGATATTGCATTCTCGCACCGACACTTTTTCCACAACCTCCGGACCGTGAACGCTGGAGATCATTTCCGACCATATCAATGTCCTTTAATGTTTCGAAAACATTGCCTGACAGGGTCAAATCACGTATCCAACCTCCCAGTTTTCCGTTTTTAATCACGCGTGCACGTTCAGCCGAGAATGTAAACAGACCTTTTGATGTGTTACCACTGCCGCCACCCACGACATACAGTCCATCAGAAATCCCTTCGAGCATCTGCTCGAAACTATGCGGACCCGGTGCAATAAACGTGTTCGACATTCTGCAAATGGGCGAGAATCGGTAGTTGATGGTTCTTGCATTTCCCGTAGGTTGCTCTCCCATCGCAGCGGCAGTATCACGAGTATGAAGACGCCCGGCGAGTTTTCCTTCACGAATGAGGTAAGTCATTGATGATGGTACACCTTCATCGTCATATTTAAAGGATCCCCGTTCATCGGTCAGAGTGCCGCCATCCAGAACGCTGAAATGATCTTGCCCGAATCTTGTTCCGAGTGTCATCTGGTTGAGCAGTTTTTGATTATCGGTAACATTATCGGCTTCTGAGAGGTGACCAAACGCCTCATGAATGAATACCCCGGATAATCTCGGGTCCAAGATAACCGTATAGCGACCGCCTTCAACCGGCTTTGCCTTGACAAGATCCGAAACATCACGGCAGAGATCATCCAGTGTCATTTCCGCCTGGGCGATATCGTTCCATGATTTCCGCGTACCAAACCCGGAATAGATCGACTGAACGACGTTCTCATGCCGTCCTATGGCACTCACTCCGCCGGCTCCCCAAAACCCGTGCATTTTGATACATGTGCCTTCGCTGTTCGCATAAAAAATCCGTCGTTCATCTTCAACATAGTTCGCGCCTGACGAAATTACTGTTGGGCTGGATTTTAAAATTGAATTGGACATCCGACGAAACAACGCGACTTTCTCCTCAAGGCTGACATTCCGGGGGTCATCCTTGGGATCGATGGTCAGTTCAACCGAATCTTCCACCGGGTTGACCGGTGCCAATCTAACGGATCCTTTTCCTGCAGCGACAGCTCGCTCTTCCGCTGCTCGGACAAATTCCCTGAGTTTGTCTGGATTATTAAAACTGACGAATCCCCAGGAACCATTGATTAACGCCCGAACATAGCCACCATAGTCTCTTGTTGATTGCGCTTTTTTCAAATCCTTACCGGAAAAACTGACTCCGGCTTTTGCTGTATCTTCCAGGCGAATTTCCACAAAATCCGCTCTGGATTCGGCCACTGCCTGCTTCAAAATAGATTTCATCTGTTCATTCTCCCTTCACTCCGCTTCAGCCGTCCGTATTCACAACCCCAAGACATTCTCAGCCTATTATCGTAATCATAATTCAGGTTTTTTATCAAACATCATGATGGTCATCGAATCAGCAGTTGTTCCGGAACCAGTGCTATCCCCGGTTTCCACCATTGTCAACCAGTCAGGCAAACCCAAAGCCCAACCAAATTCTGCAACTGCACCCGAAATATTCACATGCGGTTCACTCAGTATTTTCCTGATTCGCGCGGTTGTTGATAAACCGGTAATTTTGTGAAGCAAGCGAGGTAATTCCTGATTCAGTACAGGCCGTGGAAGATCGAGTTGTCCCCCGGAGATTCTGGATCGATAGTGCTGCTCGATGCGCGGATCCGAACTGACCGTCCGAGTTGAACGGTCACGGATACGGGATTCAAGCAATTCCAGGCCGCGGACACCCAGTTGTTTCAGTTTTGCCTGTTCGAATGTATCAAGCTGCGTCGATGATCCGGATGCGTATTCAGAAGAAATTTCCCATTGATAGGAACCGATGTAATCGTTGCCGTTAAATGCGGTAAATCTCCATGCTGATTGGGTATCAACGGATAAAGCCAGCACGAACGACTGAAGCCGGTGAGCAATATCGGACGCCATATCCACAGTCTTCTCCGGTATATTGATCAGACTGATCCAGCGCTCGGAATTCATGATGATTCGGATATCCCATACGAGTGTATCTAAATGTGATGTCCACCGACTGACTGGCGCCAATCCCCTGCAGGCAGCCATATCGATCAATGCTTCCTGAACCTGTTTCTTCTGTCGATCCAGAATATGAACGCTTTCCAGCATGAGTCACCTCCTGTGCGATTCTTTCCACTTGAGCGCCGGGACAGTCTGCCTGTAGAATAGAATCATGTCTCGTCTGAACTCCGGGCTCATTTCACTTGTTACTATTATGCTGTTCGCAGCTGCCTTTTCAAAGGGATTGATCTGTGTTTTTACAAATCCGCCCTGGCAGGCTGCCGATGAGCCCATGCATCTTGAAGCCGCACTGATTACAGGGGCGAGTTTCCCGACGTCATTTCCCCCTGACGAGACAACGGATCCGAGTTTTCAGGCACCCATTCTGCAGGTAATGAGCAACCATCGTTTTTTTCAGCGAATCGGGATACCTGAACCCATGCCTCTGCCAAAATTTTTCCGGGAAACCGTTTTTATAAGGGATGCGCCATCCAAACTCGGCCGCCAGCCTCTATTCTACCTCATCACAGGGTTGCCGGTTCATTGGATGACTTCAGGTATACTTGAAGCGCTCTATCTGTGCAGAATTATCAATCTCCTGGTGACACTTCTAGGAGCATTCTGCCTCTACATCATCTTGGGTCGACTCTACCCCGCAGCACCTCTTATCAGATTAATGGGATTGTTTTTCCTGATCACTCAACCCCTGTTCTGGCAGATGGGTTCTTCCATGACACCGGACGCGTGGAAGTTCCTGCTGATGTCGATTGGTTTTCTGTGTGTCATCGCCAGGCCGACGTCCGGATCCCGGCTGTTATATAATCTGATTTGCATATCCTGGTTCATGGCAGTTGCTGCAACCAGTTGGACGTTGGTCCCACTGGCAGTTGTCATCTCAACTGGATTTCTACCCAAAGATTCCAACCGGTCGATTTCATCCAATCTGAAAAGGCGTATCGTCCCGCTTGCTTTTCTTGTCGCAGCCGTTCTGATTGCGTTCCTCATCTCCGATCGAACTCTGATCTATCACGAGATGAAGCATATCGTGACAGCATTTCAAGGGCTTCCCGCAAAATCTTCAAACATCAAAACCATCGTTCAAACACTGTTTCAAACATACTGGACAGGATTCGGATGGTTATCCATTCCCACTAACCTCTCAACACTCCTGTTATTCAGTCTCGTCTCATCCATTGGATTCGCCGGATTGATCCGTTATTTTTGCGGCGTACGATTCAAGGGTGACTCCGATCCAATCAGGCGTATTGTAATTGTATTTTGTGTGTTGGGAGCCGGAATGGTAATTTTCCGCGCATTATCAGATGAACCTTCCATCCAGGGCCGCTACTTTTTCCCGATACTTCCGGGCATCCTGATTGCCGGTACCAGGGGATTGTTTCTGATCCGCTCCCCTATGATCCGCCGTGTATTCCTTTTTATTGCGGTCCTCTGCGGATTCCTTGGAGATATTGCCGCAAATACGTCCGGATGGATGCTGTTTCAACATTACGGGTACCAGGCGATCAGTGATCCCGTCCAGGCAATGGCTCATCTGAGATGGGTCGATTCATACCCGACACGTCATGTTCTTGATTCCAGGGATCCCCAATCATCAGCATTTTTCTATAAGGGCTGGTATCCGCCGGAACCCGGAAACACTCATCGGTGGATGATGAAAGAATCGGAAACTCTCTTACCATTTGTTTCTACTCAGAACGCTCTGATGCGAATGGAGATCAACCCATTCCTGAGTTCAGAGCAGTCTGAGATGTCTATTCAGGTTTCATTGAATGGACAGATTTTAGAAAGCAAAGAGATTCAACCAGGATGGCGGACTTACACATTTTTTGTCAGTCAGAACGAATGGGTGGGAGGTTTGAACCGATTAGGAATATCAGCACACAACGTTGGAAGTCCATCCGATTCCGGGGAGAATTCGGACAGGCGATTCCTGTCAATCGCATTACGGAGAATTGATATTATTCCGTTGATTTACACAGGGGGCATTGATGAGATTTTTTCCGGGTGGTTCTTTACTCCGGATATGCAAGCCCGATTGCATTTAAATGCCGGTGATCGGATAGAGGTTCTATCCGACGAAACCGGTGATTTCTTTTTTTCAACATCCGTTGACGGTCAACGATATTGGACAGAGTTAACTCCCGGAGAACAGTTCGAGTTCGATACAGCGTTCAGAATCTCCCGGATCGAGTTCGATCAGGCCAGACCGAATCAAGCGGTCGAAATTTTTCGTTCGTTTCAGCAATCGATTGGAATGCTGCCGGAGGGGTTAAGCGACGTGTACTTTCATCTTTATTTATTTGCTGTCTGGCTGCTCATATACAGCATATCCGTCGTTTTTTTATTAGTAGCTTATGCATATTCCAGACGCTTGACCCTTTGAGTGTTGAATGCTAGTGTTGGCTGCCTGAGTTTAGTGGGCTTAATTCAGACGAATTTGCCTGATGTGCAAGTATACCGGGTTGATAGGTAAGGAGAGGTAAAGTGAGAAATTTATCTTTTGTCCTGCTTGCAGTGATGATTGCACTGCTGATTGGCTGCTCAGAGGGTGAGCGGGGACCCAAAGAATTCGATGTTCAGATTACTACCCAAAAACTCGAAGACGGTCAGATATCTTTCAGTGCTGAAGTCGATGAAACAGTGAAGGGTGCATTAACCTATCAGTGGGATTTTGGAGATGCTACCACTTCTCCTTTAATTTCTCCGGTTCATCAATACACTGAATCAGGTCTTTTCCCGGTTACGGTTTCCGTAGTGGACTCCGAAGGCAACTTCGGTTCGGATCATCTCTTCTGTCGCAATGGTTTGACGATCGTTATCTGGATTCCCTGGGTTGCTATCATTGGATTATTGCTTGCACTTGTTTTTTATGTATGGATCAGGAAGCTTCCGGTCGGAACCGAGAAGATGAGGGAACTTTCCGAGCATATCCATCGTGGTTCGATGGTGTTCCTTAAACGAGAAAGCAGCTACCTGTACCGGTTTATCATAATCGTGTTTATTCTCCTTCTTTTTATTGGTTATCGCACGGCATTAGCGTTTTTGGGCGGCGCGATCTGTTCGATGCTGGCTGGATTGATCGGGATGATCGCTGCTACCCGCGCGAATGTTCGTACGGCTGAAGCGGCGCGTTCAGAGGGTTTATCACGAGCCCTTTTCGTGGCTTTCCTAGGCGGGGAAGTCATGGGCCTTTCGGTCGCGTCCCTGGGATTGCTTGGAGTGAGTCTGATCTTCCTGGTATTCGGCGATCCCAATCATTTCCAATACATCAGCGGATTCGCCATGGGAGCGAGTTCGATTGCTCTATTTGCCAGGGTTGGCGGAGGAATCTACACAAAGACAGCGGATGTAGGGGCAGATCTGGTTGGTAAGATCGAAGCAGGCATTCCGGAAGATGATCCACGGAATCCGGGAGTTATCGCGGATAATGTCGGCGATAATGTCGGCGATGTTGCCGGAATGGGTGCAGATATTTTTGAGTCATACGTTGGATCTATTGTTGCGACAGTAGCTCTGGGTGCAACAATGATCGCCAATGCCTATCAATATATGTTGTATCCGCTCGTGGTTGCCATGTTGGGTCTAATCGCTTCAATCATTGGATTCGCTTCGATGAGGTTGTTCACTCATAAAGGTCCGGCGGCAGTGTTACGACTCTCGACCTATGTAGCCGCAGGTATCATGATAGTGACGTCTTTTTTCGCAGCCGTTTTCATGCTGGGGACAGGAAATGGTTTTCTGATCTGGCTGGCAATGGTTTTTGGATGTCTTTGCGGTGTTCTGATCGGTTTGATTACTGAGTATTACACGTCGGGGAAACCCATCCGCACGATCGCCAAAAACTCCGAAACCGGTGCAGCAACAAATATTATCACCGGTCTGGCGGTAGGAATGGAATCCGTTGTTTTACCAGTTCTCACAATATGCATTGCAATTCTCATCGCATATTGGCTTGGTGGTCTGTATGGGATAGGAATCGCTGCAGTCGGGATGCTCGCGACCACCGGTATTACAATGAGTGTCGATGCATATGGACCCATTGCGGATAATGCCGGGGGAATTTCAGAGATGGCAGGTCTTGGACCCGATGTACGCAAGATTACCGACAGTCTGGATTCCCTGGGAAACACGACTGCTGCAATCGGCAAAGGGTTTGCGATCGGCAGCGCCGCTCTTACTGCTCTGGCTATGTTTTCAGCTTATACGCAGGCAGTTGTGATCAATATCAGTGATTTCAGCATCAACATCATGGACCCGATCGTTGTAACAGGTCTTTTTATAGGCGGCATGTTGCCTTTCTTCCTTGCCTCGAAAACAATGACCTCGGTGGGACGGGCAGCGAACAAAATGATTTCGGAGATCAGACGACAATTCAAAGAAATCCCTGGACTGATGGAAGGCACTTCGGAGCCCGATTTTGAACGTTGCATTGATATTTCGACCCAGAGTGCACTCCACGAAATGGTAATCCCGGGAGTAACGGCAGTACTCGCGCCTGTTTTGATCGGATGGATACTCGGTCCGGAGGCACTTGGTGGGGCGTTGGCGGGGGCAACGATAACAGGAGTGCTTCTGGCTCTGATGATGGCCAATGGCGGCGGTGCCTGGGATAATGCCAAGAAGTGGATAGAGGAAGGCAATCTGGGCGGAAAAGGTTCCGAAGCTCATAAAGCGGCAATAGTCGGTGACACGGTTGGAGATCCGTTCAAAGACACATCGGGGCCTGCCATGAATATCCTGATCAAATTAATGAGTGTCGTTTCGCTGGTCATCGCTCCGCTATTCGGTTAACGGGTGCCAAGACGCCAGGTTCCAGGATGATCGGATCAGCAGACGCATGACACACACAATCTTCTACATTACACCTTCCGTGGAGTTGCTTGGAGCTCGCATCAGTCTGGTAGAATTGCTGCGTCACCTGGATCGAACACGGTATCGTCCGGTGGTTATTTGTCATCGATATGGTCCATTGATTGATAAGTTGAAGGAGATAAACGTTGAGACTCGGATCGTTCGGTTTGGTAATTGGCGAAAACCAAAATACTGGCCGCTGATCCCTTTCGCGATAAGAGAACTAGTGGCACTTGGCAAAATTGAAAAAGCAGCGCTTTTTCACAGCAATGAATTCTGGTCGTTTCCTTACGCACGTTTAGCAGCCAATCGCCTGGGTATTCCCGCTTTTTCACATTTCCGCTGCAGCCGGACACCTCAACAGATTCCTCCCAGAAAAATCAAAAATTATTTGCTGCCCAAAGCGGATATGTTGATCGCTGTTTCCAGGGCTCAGCAGCGACTATTTCGGGATTTTCCTGAGATGGCGGATCGAATTACAGTCATTCATAACGGAGTGGATCTTGAGCAGTTCGAACGAGCTGACGGAATTGGTTTCAGGCGTGAAATCGGAATGAATTCCGATGGACATCTGTTTGGTATCGTCGGTCCGGTCAGTCCTCATAAAGGCATTGAAGAGTTTATCCGTTCAGCAAAGATCATTTGCGACGCACTTCCCAACGCACATTTTGCGGTGGTCGGTCCTGAACGTCCACATGCATTTGCCGATACAATGCAAACTCTCGCCCAATCATTAAATATCGAAAAGAACGTGGTTTTCACTGGTTTTCGGATGGATATCCCGCAAATCATGTCGGCGTTTGATGTGCTGATCACACCATCCAGAGTAGAAGCGTTCGGACGGGTTATCCTCGAAGCGATGTCTGCAGGTACTCCAGTAGTGGCATCGCAGGTTGGAGGAATTCCAGAGATAATCGATCGACCTGAAATTGGCGTTTTAGTACCACCGGAATCCCCTGAGAAACTGGCCGCAGCGGTATTGAGTCTAATTGCCGATCCGGAGAAAAAAAAGCGTATGATTGAGATCGCACGCGAACATGTCCGGAAGAATTTCACGATTGCCAGGCACACACGACAAGTGGAGCAAATTTACGAAAAATTTTTATAAAAAACCTAGCTGAGAGTCGTTTTTACTCAGGAATGATTGATTTTGCCTCCTTGATCGCATTACCTTATTAATTTGGCGAGGATGATTATGTCCCAGATAGATGCGATAATTGAGGGCTACAAGGCATATTCGAACAATCCGGAAGCCGAGGAAAGAATCCGGTTGGCTTATCAGATTGCCCGTGACGCGCATGCCGGTCAATTTCGTAAATCCGGTGAACCATACATTGTTCATCCGCTTGCAGTTGCACAAATACTGGTTGAGCTGAAAATGGATTCCGCATGTATTTGTGCTGCACTTCTCCATGATACGATTGAAGACACGGATATAGAACTGGAAACGATCCGGCAACAACTGGGACGAGAAATCGCTGTAATGGTCGATGCACTGACAAAGATCAAGACAAATGCCCTGGCTGAAAAAATTCACAAGGAGCAGGAACGTGCCGACACGATGCGGAAAATTGTTCTCGGAATGGCAAAAAACGTTCGTGTGATTATCGTCAAACTGGCGGATCGATGGAACAATGTACGAACACTTCAATTTATGAGCCTGGAAAAGCGGAAGCAGATTGCGCGGGAAACGATGGCCATCTATGCACCGATTGCTGATAGACTGGGGCTGTCCATTATTCGGCGGGACCTTGAGGATCAATCATTCAGTCATCTTGATCCGAAAAACTACCAGACCTACCAGCGGCGACTGGCGACGAGTAAAAGTTTTCTGGAGAACGACATTAATGATCTGAAGCTTCAGGCAGAGGAAATTCTGGCTCGCCATGGTTTGAAGGTACGTATTTATGAGCGGTTCAAAACGGCCTTTTCACTGTATCAACGAGCCCTGCAAAAACTCCCTGCCCACATGCTTCATCTCGCGGTAATTACGACCTCCGATCTATCCTGCTATCAAGCACTGGGCATTCTGCACGAGAACTACCGTCCGTTACCCGGAACAACAATAAAGGATTACATCGCAATTCCGCGGACGAACGGATATCAGGCTTTGCACACCTATGTTCTTTTCCGTGAGAATGTTTACCCTATACAAATCCGGTCTGAAAAAATGGAGCAGGTAGCGATGTATGGGATTCTGCAGAGCGGAAATGAGAGCAGTCGTTCCCGATATCGCACCTGGATAAAGCGTCTCAAAGAGCTGGTCCAGGATGAGGCGGATGCCAGGGATCTGATGAAGGGAATCGAAGATCTTGCAGCGCAGGATAAAATCTATGTTTGTACGCCACAGGGAGATTACCTGGGGTTCCCCCGTGATGCTGTTGTGTTGGATTTTGCATATCGAATTCACACGGACATTGGACACCGCTGTCAAGGTGCATTGATGGATGAAAGACCCGCTGGAATTTTCGATAAGCTTGTTGATGGAGCCATGGTGGAAATTATTCATTCCGATGAGTATCAGATTCGCCCTGATTGGCTGGATAATGTCAGGACACCCAGAAGTCGAACGGCCATAAGGAACTGGATCGAAACACGCAAACGAATCCGCAGTCGGGAATTCGGTGAACGATTACTGAATCTGGAGTTGGAGCGTCAGAAAATCGATTTGAGGAATCTGATCATGCAGGCGCGATTCGCCAGCATTCTGCAAGATATGAATGTTGCCGACACTGACGAGTTGTTTTTCAAAGTTGGAAGAGGAATTATTACAATAAAGACCGCCATGAAAAGCCTTCTCGATGAAGAGGAATACCGAAAATATACATCGCGAGGAACATCCCAGGTTTCGCGACTCTTCAGTTACTTTCTCAGTCGACCTAAAGTTGATGATGTTTTTGAGATAACGGATATCCACGATCCTTATCTGAAGTTTTCTCAATGCTGTAATCCATTGCACGGCGAAGAGATTGTCGGAATTTTATCCATTCAACACGGTCTCTCCGTTCACAGGATGGATTGTCCGCAATTAAAAACGCATCAACGTGAAGATCTTCAATTGATTAAACTGGTCTGGAATACCGAAGACACTCGTCAGTCTCCTATTACTTTCAGACTGGTATGCAATAAAAAGGACGGGGTGCCATCAACTATCTTTAACACACTGGAATCACATGAGGTTATTATACGCCACTTTCAACTCTGGCCGGAAGAAACTCAGATACTGATTCTCGTCGAGGTTATGTCCAACAGTGCGCAATACTCGGAACGAATTCAATCCATTCTTCAATCCATCAAAGGTGTTGAAAAAGTCATTCGTACCCAGTCTTTCGTGAAAGGCAAACGGCCATGATAGATTCTCTCGGTCCAGAGCAACTCTCCTCTCTCTGCTCTGCGGCGCAACCGATTGTCCGAGAGGCCGGTAATCTAGTAACCGATTATTTCAACTCCCCTTTGGCCATTGAATATAAAAGTCGATTCGACATGGTCACCGAAGCGGACAAGGCATCCGAACGCTTCATTATCAATGCTCTTAATCAGTTAACTCCTGGAATACCGATCATTGCGGAAGAATCTTCAGGAGAATTGGATGGAAGCGTTTTCCCGAATTCCTGGGTATGGGTCCTGGATCCCCTGGATGGAACCACTAATTTTGCCCATGGTTTTCCTCATTTCGCTATTTCACTGGCCCTCCTCCATTCCGGTCATCCCCGGCTGGGTCTGGTGTATGATCCGTTGAAAGAAGAAATGTTTACGTCCGTTATGAACCAGGGATGCTTTCTGAATAATGTTATAGTGGCAGTGTCAGGCACCCGATCGCTCGAACGGAGTCTTATCGCGACCGGTTTCCCATATCGCGTGCGAGAGCTGAAACAAAACAATCTGATGGAATTTTGTGCTTTTCGTCTGGAATGCCAGGGGATAAGACGATTTGGTGCAGCGGCATTGGATCTGGCCTATGTCGCAGCAGGCAGGCTGGACGGTTTCTGGGAACGATGGTTAAAACCATGGGATACTGCTGCAGGTATTCTGATGGTCGATGAAGCGGGTGGTTGTGTGAGTCGTTTTGACGGATCCGAATATTCTGTCCTTGATCCCGATATTGTCGCCTCCAATAACCTAATACACGCGATGATGCGGAATGTTCTGAACCAACCACTACCTGATTTGCCCCAATTTCCCCGGCTCGCAACATGACGGCACACCGACACATATGTATGCGCATGATTCATCTTTCAGGTAAACTTCTGAATCTGCTCGTTTTTCGAACCGTCCTGAGCCTTCCTTTTTTCTCCGGACATCTCTCGCCCCAATTCGCTTCGCTGTATTTGTATCTAATTCCGATTGTCCTGGCTCTTCAGAGTCTTCTAGTGACTGCAATCCCTTCAACGAAAGCCCGGAAATATTGGTATGCGGACTCATTAACGATTATTGGAGTTGAACTGAGTACGCTCCTGATATTGGGATTCGCAGCCCGTAATTATCTGCTTCCGATGACCGGTTTGTTAATTGTTGTTATGACCTTTTTCCGTTCGCTGATACTTATCGGATACATCGCGATGCTTCCCCACCAATCCGTTTCAGTTTTGCGGCGATCCGTATATCTGTCACTCGCGATTTGCCTTTTACTATCACCGCTGTCCTCCTGGAGAGAGATCAACCGCCCTCTTATGGGCGATGAACCATACTACCTGCTGATCGCATACAGTATCCTCCACGATCATGATATTGATCTGGTTAATAATTACCGAAACGGAGATTCTTTAACATTTACGGATCAGCGATTGGAACCTCAGACTTTTGATAATTGGCGAAACGGCCGACTGATGTCACGACATCCGCCAATGCTCCCAGTTTTTTTACTGCCTTCCTTCATTGTATTCGGTGTTCGAGGTGCCCTATTCTCACTAATACTTTTCACGGCATTATTGGCAGCAGGTTTGTACAGATTGCTGACGCAATTCGATATATCTGACGATTTATCAGTGTGGATTTCTGCAATGACCGTTCTAACCGCACCCATGATCTTTTACTCCCAGGTTCTTTTCACCGAACTTCCAGCTGCCACGCTGGCTGTTATCACAGTATCCTGTGTATTGGATCTTAATCAGCGCAAGCGCTATCCCATTCTGCTTGCGTTAATCTGTACACTTGCAGCAACAGCGCTGAAAACGCGTTTTGCTTTGCTTTGCTTTGCACCACTGATTGTCAGCCTTGTTCTGAATATCAAATTGCGCCGCAGACGATGGGGTTGGTTCGCCCTGGTTGGCCTATTACTGGTACTAATCGCCATCATTAATTCGACTTATTACGGATCACCACTTGGTCGTTATGTTCTATCTGAATTAACTCGGCTTACGAATTGGAGGCTTTTCCGCGGTTTGCTTGGGACTCTTTTCGATCAACAATATGGATTGCTCCCGATAAATCCCATATTCGTTTTTGCGATTCCGGGAATGTTTTTTCTTTATAAATCAACCGGTTTGCCCAGGTTCCTGATATGGATTTCCGCCTGGTTGCCCACTTTTTTATTAATCGCTCTTTATGCGGAGTTAACAGGAGGCATCTGTCCGAAAGGACGATTTCTCGTGGCGTGGGTGCCCTTTCTCGCAGTCCCCATCGCTTTTAGTCTATTTAATTTAAGAGGGTTTTTCTGGCGGAGTATAATCAGTGCCTCTCTTATCGCAACCTTACTGAACGTGTTCATCCAGCAGATTGATCCGAAATTACAGATTGTCTATCCTGGATCCTCTGACGGATTCCTTTCACGCATAAGTGGAATCCTCGGGATGGATTTAATCGGATGTATCCCGTCGTTTGACCGGGTTGAAGAGGGTTTGCTGCGGAGTGGACTCATCGCGTTTTTTGCAATCATGTGTCTCACGGTATTGGCGATCAGATACGGAGTCCGACCGTGTGCATCTTCTGAGCATTCATTACGGCAAAGAGGTTCCTTATCGTTTATCGTATTGGTGTTCCTGTCGATTTGTTCTTTGAGTGCTCTATGTCTGTTCCCTTTACAATCTCCATGGATGCATCCGGAGGATCCGGTATTCTCCACAACTGGCTCAGCCAGAGTTTTCTGGGAAGAACCTCGAAATTGGGATGATTGGAGTATTCGAACCGCATCACCGTACAGAAGCGGCATCCGGCTGCACCAAAACGACTCGCTGTTACGTGCGATCCGGCTCCGGTACCCGATCAGTGCATTGGATTCAGCGGCTGCGCTTGAGATTATTGCCAGAGGGAGTTATCCCGGACCGGAGATGCCGATTTTGGAAGTGGGTGTGGGTGATCATATACTGGGACACGTGACAGTGAAATCCAACGAATTCGAATCCTACGTGGTCCCCTGGCCATATGGAGCATTGGATATACTTCCTCCCCTACGGTTAAAACATAGTGATTCAAGTGCAGGTGGCACTTATATTGATATCGATAAAATCCGTCTTAGAAAATGGGAGGAGCCTTGGCCGATTATGCCCCCTAAACGGGATGATCCTTTTCCAATCTCATTTGGATCACTGACTGTACAGACAATAGACCTTTCACCTGAGCCGGTACAACAAGGATATCCGTTTTCGATCAGCGCAAAGGTTGTTTTTGAAAATGAGACCCCACAACCGGATTTGGGTCTCCTGTTCATCAGCGACACACGAGCTTATATCACTCCTCTTCAAAATCTTCGGTCAGAGGAACAGGTCGATTACACAATCACGATTCCTCCTCAATTTGGCAGCGGTATATTTGAAGTGCTGGCTCAGGCCAGAGATCCCGATTCCGGTCAGTTCATTGCACCGGAAGGAACTCATTTTTTCAGGTGTGGGAAAAGAGCGTGGCTAGGCCGTATTATAGTTGATCCGGGACCTGTAGTTTCACAGGACAACTGGATCGAACGAATATCCGCAAAAACAGCGATTCCAGCCAATCATATTATACAGATTGACCGGAGTTGGCATCTATCGCGAAATTCCGATGTTGCGATTAAACTGGATCAGGAGATATCGGCCAATGGTCTGGTTCTGATCAGTAACATCTCATCTGTCTTTGAAGAGATACCATGGGACACATTCATCGGAATCATCGAGTTAGATAGCACTGAAAGCAACGTGGAATATCAGATTCAATTGGGAAAAGAGACAGCGGAAGCCATGTATGAATTTGGTGGCAAAGAAGTGCGTCTGGCTCATCCTCAGGCTCCGATTATTGAACGACAACCCAAGATCATTCACTGGCCGGTCGAGTTTGAGGGCATATCCTATAACGAAGTGATCTATTACTCCCGACTGGATTGGGGCAGGGATCTGCCAATTCGTGAAATCAGAGTCCGATCCCTAGATTTTCCTGGTGTCTGGAATACGTATGCTTTAGCATTGGTTCTACCATGACGGTCGATTCAAACTGCAGATTTTTAAGACTTCTTGCAGCATCAATAGCGCATGTTATTGCTGCAATTGTTCTGTTTTTGACTCTGAAAGTTATTAATCTATCACAGATTACTTCTACGTCTTTATGGGCTCACATGCTGACATGGCGCTACCCTCTACTCCTGGCAACATCTTCCATTCTGATTCTTTTCGTGAGTCGAAACTTAACCCGGGACCGACGGAATCTTATCATCAGGTTTGATACGGGTGTTTATGCATTGACGCCAGTGGTTGTGATTCTGCATTCTATGGCTCCCTATAGCGGCGATCCGCAACTACTTTTCGGAAGTCTTTATGGGGGAGTTTTCATCTTAAAGTCCGTATTGATCGGTATCACGCTGCTGATTTCACAGCGCAAACGCCCCGTCACAGCCTCAATGTTATTCCTGATCATGTTATGGTTCTTCGGATTTGTCGGACTCTGGTATGGTCCCGTCCATCACATTCATGGCGATGAACCTCATTACCTACTGATGACTCACAGTATTGTTCATGATGGTGATCTTAATCTGATCAACCAGTATCAGGAAAAAACGTATCTTACCTATCGATTGGATGAACTTCAGCCCAAAATATCAGATATCAAGGAACCAACGAAAATTTACTCAAGAGGACTTGGTGCTACCTTTCCGATGCTTCTGGCACCGGCATATGCATTGGGAGGCCTGCCCGGCACCCAGTTCTTCATAATTCTCTGCTCTACATTGCTTATCGTACAGCTTTATCTGTTGTTGATGAGATGTGTACCGGATTCGCAACTCGCCCTGCTATCTGTTTTACTCATTGCAACAAGCAATCCTGTCTTGACTTACTCTTCCCTGATCTACCCGGATATTCCGGCCGCCTTATGCATCGTCATCGCTCTAAGAGTTCTGCAGACCCACCCGTTATCACAGGCCGGCAGATCGGTTCCGACTTGGATTTTTCTTCTTTCGGCAGCCTTGTTATTCCTTAAATTCAGGTATTTTATTCCTGTCATCCTTCTAATGATTCCAGTTCTAAATCGCGAATGCCGAAAAATGCGAAATGGTATCTCTCTCCTGATTGCACTTCTGTTGCTTGCGGGAACATATGTTATCGGAGATAGATGGTTCTTGGACGGCGACCTTTTTTCCAACCGATTCGGCGGCATTGCTCAAATAAAAAATTATCTGCCGGGGATGCAGAGTCTGAAGGTTCTGCCGGGGTTACTGCTTGATCAAGAGAGTGGATTTATGTTCCACGCGCCGCTGTATTTTTTAATAATAGCCGGTATATCGCTATACAGGGGTCCGCGAAACAGCCTTTACTGGTTCAGTGTTCTTGGAATTCCGATGACTGCAATTTCCCTGTTCGGTCACTTCGCTTGGCACTGCCTGCCAACTCCTCCCTTGCGGTATATGCTTCCCGTTCTTCCACCCACGGCTTTCCTTCTGGCGTCAGCATTGAAGAACTGGAAAAATCGCAGTTTTGTTTTCCGCACACTGTCCGCTGCATGCATTGTTTCATCATGGCTGACAGCCGGTATCCATTTCATAATGCCGGATTGGCAGAATAATCTCGCCGATGGATCAGCCCGGTTTCTTGAAGCGCTGGCCACTGCCATCCGAATACCAGTTCCTCTTTTTTTCCCGTCCGCCATCCGACCCGGAACAGCATTATGGGTCTGGTTGATACTGATGATACCCTGCCTGATTATTCTGACCGCTCCTTTTGCACGGGATGCCCGGAAGAGTCCAGGTTATTTTCAGCCGTCGGTTATGATCACGATTCTTCTGGGAGTAGCAGTCATTTATTGCGGCACGATGAGTCATGCGGTTGTCAGGACGTACCATCCTGAAGACAGATGGTGGAATCAGCCCGATGGCGGCACTTATTTTCCGGAGAACCGTGATCCGTTCTTCCACCAGGAAATCTCTTACGGATGGCAACTCCGCTCCGGTGAATCATTGAGAATTCCACTTCGAATCAAGGATACCAGAGCGACAGGGATTATTCGATGTCGACTCATTGATTCGTGGAGACCTCATCAGTTAACGATTAAACTGTCGGATCAATCGACCGAAAGAATCAATGTTACTTCGAAACACTGGACAGAATACGCTTTTAAGATTCCTCCGGACGCGCATTTGAATACCATCGATATTGCTTCAATCGGGAAGGGCGAACATGCTGTTGCCATTGATTCGGTCACAATCGTCAAGCGGTCGGACGCGCTCTTCTCCCTATGGAACAATTTAGCTGCACTCAGCCGCAGGGCTAAATGTCATCGATTCACCATGGCTTGTGACTACAGATCGATGCTGGTCGCTGATGGGGACCCCTGGTACGAAGTGGCATCACGATTCCGACCCGGGGCTAGGCCGAGGGTATCTCGCGCAGCGGAAGCGGATCCATTGCCACCGGGTTTTTTGAATCAGATCTTTCAGGATGCGGTGAATGCCGGTTGGGACTCTGCATCTCATATTGAAAAGCTGTTCCAATTCTCTTTTTGCAGCGAGCTTCAAGGAGAGTCACTTCGCGACTACGCAATAAACGGTTTACTGACGGCACATCAACCGGCTGTTTTTCTATTAATCACACTGGCTGAAAAATACCCTGACGATGAAACAATTCAGTTTTATCTACCGATCGCGTATTACTTGCGGGGAAACACCTACAAAGCGGTAGACATGCTGGATACTTTGTTAATTACGGGAAAATATTATCCGATGCAACTGACAAAACCCGCCTCTCATCTAGAAGTATCGAATCCATTGTATTCCCTCTTTAGCGATCTGGAAAACGATCCTGAATATATAGAGATCGCTCGGATGGTAAATAACCGTCATTTGGCTAAAAGTATTCAGTGCTATCATAATGGGGCTATTCGAGAAGCAGCGCTTTACTTTGACGACTACTATCTTTCGGATTTTGGTATTTTCATGGAAAGTGTTCCGGACATTTCACAGGAATATATTTCCACCGTGTTCGGATATGCATCGCGTATTCATACAATCCATGTGCGGCAATTGGTAGAAGAGGCTCTTGAAGCTCACCACCCGAAGATCGCCTATGCAGCGGCCACATATGGATTACGCATGAAACCCAAAGATCCGGAACTTCGTTTTGGCGAGGCAAGGGCGTTGTTCCATGAGAGAGATTTTATTCAAGCCCGGCAGATATGCCTTGAAAATTCAAGTTTGTATCTGGATGATGATCGTTCAAGGTGGTTGCTGGAACAGATCATGATACACATGAAACAAGAGGGCGATCGACTGGGAGGGAAAAGCGATAGCAAGCCGGGAAGCAGAGTCATTTCATAACACACTGATGGATCGGGAAGATGGATTATTTTGAGCTGAAAAAATCTGTTGAGTGCCTTCATAGTATATTAACCGGCGCACATCTGATGAATGTATTTCAGCCTGAAACCCGATGTATGAATTTTATAATCAGGACACGGTTCAAGACCTCAGGGGATCGAATTCTGCAATGTGAATGCATGAATCAGAAAGCCGGTATATTCCTGCTTGAAGACACGCGTCAAGGTGACCAGGCTGCTACACTATTGGCTCGTTCCTTCCGGAAAAAAATGGTTGGCGCCACTATCCAGTCGATCGAGATGCCTTTTCCTGACCGGGTAGTCATGATCCGGTTTTCGTTAGCGGAATGGAGAAATGATAGAGAATTATGGATTGAGCTATATGGATCCAGAAGCAACATCACATTGGTTGATACATCCTCGCGCGTTATTCTCGATTGCCTGAGTAAATTTCCTGAAAACACACAGAAACACCCTCTGCGCATGCCGGGGCGACTGTTCGTGAGCGCATGGGAACACTCCGGACACCGGGTGCAGCCATTACAGGATTTGGTGCGTGTTCCAGATTTGTGGCCGAATGATCCCCAAACAGAAACCGTTGCTGCCAGGCTTAGATCCGGATTCGCTCCAATGACGCCTGAATTAAGCAGAACTTTAGCCGGCATCAAGATAGCAGAAGGAACAGGTGCCGCGATAAATCACCTCCGTACCTTCTTCAATGGGATCGAAACACTTTTTTGTTCAAATCACGATGATGCAATAAAATATTTGATATCTTTAAGTCATCGACAATCTGATCACAATGCGGAAGAACGTCTGGCAAAGAACGTTAACCGGCTTGCGAAAATAATCTCCACAGCGCAGCGCAATTGCGAAAAGAAAATAAATGCGCTGGAAATGGATCTGTCGCACATTCCCGATCCGACCACGCTTCGCAGAAGAGCCGATTTACTCGCTATCAATTTTCATTGTCTTCGTACCGGGATGGGACAAGTGGAGGTCGATGATATTTACGATTATCCTGTTTGTAAGTTAACGATTGAACTGGATCCGGAGAAGAATCCGAGTGATAATTTAAAGCTCTTGTTCAGGAAGGCTGCGAAAGCGGAACGTGCGGGGCCTCGTATTAAAGAGCGGTTGGCGATTTTGCGCAAAGAATGGACCTCTTTAGATTCATTGCTGGAAAAAATAAAAGCAATCGGATCACCGGATGAGTGCCGGGAGGTCGAAAAACAGTTGAGGGCAACCGGTTTTTCACTGGAGCAATCGTTTCATAATCAACGGGATATCATGCTCACCGGCAAACCTTTCCTTCGCTTCACGTCACCGGACGGGTGGAGGGTCCTGGTCGGACGTAATGCCAGGGAGAACGATCTGTTGAGTTTTAAAGAATCGACACCGGAAGATTTTTGGCTTCATGCGCAGGGATATCATGGGGCACATGTAATTATCCGCAATCCAGGAAAACAGGATATACTCCCGAGTAGAACGGTAGAGTTTGCTGCATCTCTTGCCGTACGTTTTTCCGGGGCAAGAGGAGAGAAAGCTGTGACTGTCATATGCACAAAGAGGAAATATGTCCGGCGAGTACCCGGAAACCGGCCGGGCCTTGTCAGGGTGACACGGCATGAAACTGTGATGATCGACTCCGTTTGATCTCCCGAGGAAATTTCATCGGAATGGAGTGTCTTTCTGATTTGCATTGCTCGGTGTTTTTTGTAATTATCGTTGACCGGTTATTGATCAGTTTCAAGCCTGGAAACAAAGTGTAAATAGCGAAATTCAACCGCAGGAAAGGGGCACAGATATGAAGATAGCAGTGATTGGTACGGGTTATGTTGGTTTGGTCTCTGGAGTTTGTTTTGCGGAGTGTGGGCACGATGTGATTTGCGTCGATAACAATCAACGGAAAATTGACAATCTGAAAAGTGGGAAAATCCCGATATTTGAGCCTGGATTGGATCAACTCGTCATAAAGAATTCCAATGAAAAACGGCTTCATTTTACAACTCAGATACCTGAGGCCGTACGGATATGTGACGTTATATTTATCGCTGTTGGAACGCCGCCCTTGCCTACAGGTGAAGCGGATCTGTCCTATATTGAAAATGTTGCTCGGCAGGTGGCTCAAGCCATGACCGAATATAAAGTTATCGTGGAGAAGAGCACCGTTCCGGTAAAAACCGGCGAATGGGTCAAAAGAACAATTCGATTCAATTGTAAGAGTGGTGTTGAGTTTGATGTGGCATCAAATCCCGAGTTTCTTCGGGAGGGGTCTGCCATCGGTGATTTCCTGAAGCCGGACAGGATCGTTGTTGGCGTGGAATCTGAACGCGCTGCCGATCTGCTACGGGGTTGTTACCAGCCGATTATCGAACAATCGGTTTCATTTGATCTGGACAAGCAGGAAGTTATCCATCAACCCGCACAAGGAAACAGGGTGCCTTTTCTGGTTACTAACGTGAGTTCATCGGAACTGATCAAGCACGCATCAAATTCATTTCTTGCTTTAAAAATTTCGTACATCAACGCAGTTGCAAATTTCTGCGAACTTGCCGGTGCTGATGTCGAACAGGTTGCACGAGGAATGGGATTGGACAGCCGAATCGGTTCGAAATTTCTGGATGCAGGTGTAGGGTATGGCGGATCGTGTTTTCCAAAGGATGTCAGTGCATTTTTGGAGATATCCCGGGAACTGGGTTATGAGTTCGATCTTTTGGAGGAGGTCATCCGGATCAATAAACTGCAGCGGGAGCTGTTTGTTCGCAAAGTCAAAAAAGCGATGTGGATCGTTAAGGATAAAACATTTGCTGTTCTTGGATTGTCTTTTAAACCGAACACGGATGATATGCGTGAAGCTCCAAGTATTGATGTGATTAATGCGTTGCTGGAGGAGGGTGCGTCAATCCGAGCCTATGATCCGGTTGCAATGGAAGTTGCGAAAGAATCATTCGGAGACCGGATAACCTACTGCAGTGATCCATATGACACAGCCAAGAATTCAGATGCGGTCATTCTGATGACGGAATGGGATGAATTTATCCAATTGGATATGAAGCGTATTCACAGTCTTCTCAACTACCCGATTTTCATCGATGGCAGGAATTGTTTCGAACCGGCGGATATGGCTCGACTCGGATTCGATTATTATTGCATTGGTCGTTAGTAAAACCGGGTCGCGTTTTTTTTCGTTATAATGTAAACTAAATCTCTGATGTCGGGGAACCTGTTCGGGAATGAATCCGAACAGGTCTGCCGGAAAAATCTGAAGCAGGTTTGATAAATCCTGTGTTCGTTAGTTGTTACAAGGTCTGGAAGTGACCGATGAGTTCTCAGCCAAGACGATGTCCGACATGTCTGAATATCATGCCTCTGGCACGACGACGCTGCCCTCACTGTTTCCATGAGATCCCAATAAATGAGGATACCCGTTCGCTGGAGGTTTTATTTCTTCAGGAAAAATTAGGGGGGAAATTCGAAGTATTATCCGAACTTCACAGGCACGGTAATAGTACGCTTTTTCTTGCCCAGGATCTGCTTCTGGATCGAAAAATCGCCCTGAAATCTCTAAAATTCCATGATGATGCACCGGCGTCACTGATCGAACGATGGCATCAGAATTTGAAACGTTGTCTCCGTCTGGATGAACCGCATCTCGCAAGAATTTATACCTACGGCGCTATCGGTATGCTTTACTACATTATATTGGAATTTATTGACTGTGATACGCTTGAAAATGTCATCGCCACTCAACCATCGGGACTACCGATCTGGAAGTGTTTGCGAATCGGGCGCGATATTGCACAGGGACTACATGCTGCTCATAATATGGGAATCACACATCACCGGCTGACACCATCCAATGTCTCGGTATCCAGAGATGGCTTTAGTCGTGTTCTCGACCTCGGAGCTGCTCAGGGAACGGTTGATGCGCTGGCACAGCGACCGTGGTCTGCGATTATGGACAGTTCTTTGTATTTTGCTCCTGAACAGATCGAAAGCGGAATATCCGAGCCGCAGTCAGATCAGTATCGTCTTGCGGCTGTATTGTACCATGCCTTGACAGGCAGACCAGCTTTTGAGGATACCGGTGAAGAGGGAGCATTCGCGCGACTGCAGCAGGATCCACGTCCGATCACAGACATCAATCCGCTGATTCCTCAGGAATTAAATGCCATCATTCTTAAGGCCATGTCCAGACATCCGGATGACCGATTCAGCGACTGCCACGAATTCGCTCTCCAGTTGGAATCTCTGGAACCGGACTACTGGCTTCCAAATATCGAAACAATTTACCGTGCTCCAACACCTGAAGCCACTGTTGCCTTATTGTTAGCCGATGTTTTGAGAAATGAGAAGAACCGTGATTACTATCGGGCTCTCGTTCTGTGCGAGCAGGCTTTAGCGCTGGCTCCTTACAATACGGAAGTAACGAATACACTGGTTCGAATCCAGAAATTACATGACAAGGAGCAAAATCTGCGATCCTTGGTCAACAAAGCGTTAGTAGCGTTCTATTCTGATTCTCTCAACGAAGCGCTATCAATCCTTCAGACCGGGCGCCAAATGGATAAAGACAATCCAGAAGTGATGCGGTTAACCCATGAAGTGATGCAGGAACAAGAGCGTAAGCGTCTTGTCAACGTTCTTCTGGATGCGGCGAAAATTGACCTCGCTAAGCAAGCCTTCTCCTCCGCCATGTCGAATATCGTTCGCATACTTGATATTGATTCCCGAAACGAGACGGCACTTAAACTCAAGCAGCGGATCGAAGTTGGAATGGAAGATCGAGCGACGATCGGTTCACTTCTGAACCGAGCATTATCGGCGTATGAGGGAGACAATCTGGACGAGGCGGATGAGATTTTGAACAAGCTCCTGTCTATCGATCAGGATAACTTCAGCGCAAAAAACCTGAAAACTAAAATCAGTCAGCAGAAAAAGCATCATCTTCTGATGAGTCTATGGGAGAATCTCGATCGTGAATTCAGATGCGGTCAATACCGGAAAGCGATTGAGATCCTGAAACAAATAGCGGATATTGAACCCACGCTGAAACAGGATATTCGCGACAGGCTGGTTCGAATCAGGCAGAAGATTGCCGAGCAGAACGAGGTGATCGATATTGGGGATACGCAGCCCTTAAAAGCAGTCAAATCGTCCGATCTAAGCAAATCAACATCTATCGGAGATCAGCCTGAAATTGTGAACGAGATCCAGGTTTCAGCTTCGACGGAAGACAACAAGGTGTCGTCGCTGGACAAGACACCGGTGATCGTGCCCGGTATGAGCATATCCGATACTTCTTCCGAAGTACCCCGACTGGATCTCGATTCTGAACTCCATCGCACGATCGAGAATCAACAACATGCAGACGAAGTAGCAGCCCGACCGTCGATTATCACGCAGGTTGACAGCGATGAGATTGAAAAAGATGATGAACCAGTTGGGGAAGTCGAGGAGAGTGTGTGTTCTGAGGTAATCAAGACTAGCAGGAGTCGGATGTTGGTTCGCATTCTCGGACCCTGGTTTCTGGTTATCATTGTTTTGTTTCTCCTTATTGCCAGAGTTGTTTTGAGAAGATCTCCCGGGACAATTGACGAATCGGCCCTGGTTCAGAGTCATCTCGAATACTCCGATCCACAGACATCAACCGAAAAACCTGCGACATCGACAATCAGCCCGACTGTGGAAAGACCCATCAACACGATTCCACCGGACACCCGGCAAAATTCGCCAATACCAACAGTCACTCCATTTTATAAACAGCCGACCGCTGTGAGGACAGACCTTGTCCTTTCGATACTGGCATCCGCCAGGAATAACGAGCGGCTGGGAAATTATGATACGGCTGCGACACTGTACCAGGCAGTACTGAGGCGGGATCCTTACAGCAACGAAGCCAAAGATGGACTTGAACGGTGCCAAGACCGGGCAAAAAAACGGAGTGTCGAGCATCCGCACAAGCCGACACCTCGTCCGAGTGCAACAGAAGTGCCTGTTCAGCCGACATTCGAACCGACGAAAGAACCGGAATCACTGCCGGTGAACAACCAGCAACGACTAGAGAACGTAGTATGCTCGCCGTCCATTCCGGTGAAGGGTAAAAGTCTAAGTGTTTTAATTCAATTCAGGGATGTTCCCGGAGCAAAGGTGTCGAAGTTGTGGTTGAATTATAAGAAGCAGGCTGACAGCCTGGGTTATAGCCAATTGATCGCGCAGAGGAAGGGGGAGATATTCGAGGTATTGATACCTGGCAAGGAGATCAGAGGTACGATTCTTTTGTACTATCTAAATGGTTTCGATGAAAACGGTGTAGAATTTTTTATTGGTTCGCCCAATGAACCAAAAATTTTGCCATAGATTTACTGAAATACAACAATCTTCGATTCCATCCCCATGATTGTAAAGCGTATCAGGGTTGAGCCCAGCTGAATTTCATCACCGTGCTTTAAAAACTCCATCCCAGCCGGTTGCCCGTTCAGGAAAGTGCCGTTTGTGCTGCCCAGATCCTTTAAGAGATAGCGACCACTCCCCGCTTCAATCGCTGCATGGCGTCTGGAAACGAGTCGATCATTCAGGTTAACATCAGCTCCACGACGCCCGAAAACCAGCCTGTCCGACTCCATTGTAATAACCATCCCGCTGTCAGGACCTTCGATAACCGTGAATTTTGCCGGAGTAGTCTGGGCTTCCGGCAATTCAATATCCGCTGCAATTGTCGTTGTCAGGTTGCTTTGCGCAACAGATCCCATGACATCGGTCATCTGGACATCCGACTCTGAATTCATGACCGGTTTTTCTCCGATCTGCTTCGCTTTCATCTGGATACGTTTACGCAAAGACATCGCCTGGACAGCCTCTGCATCCACATAAATCATGTGACCACAAATCTGACACGCTGAACGATAACCCAATTTCTCGAGTTGAGAATCATCAATTTCATTTTCACCCATGCAATTATCACAGAAGACTTTCATAGCCGCCTCCAGCTTATACCATAATTGTTCGCTGTCCCGTTTGCAAAAAAATCATACTGAAAATATCGAAATCGTTGACATGTGGGTGCCGAGATGATTCGATAAACGGAGTCTTGGAGGATCGTTAATCATGGGCATACACAGAAACACGATTGGATTCCTAATTTCGTTCTTGACACTTTGTATAGTCGGATGTTCTGAGGATAATCCCAATTACAAACTGAACGGACACTGGGAAGGTCAAAATACAAATAGATCCACCGGCAAACAATGGAACTTCGAGGTTACGTTGGAACACCGGGGCAACGATATTTCCGGTGTCTACGCTGATCATCGCGGAGGTCGGACACTCCGAGGCATCACCTACAATGGTGAGTCCATTGGATTTTTAATCGATTTATGGCCGGAAACAGTGACTTTCTACGGGTTGATAGATTCCAGATCGTCCATGAGTGGAACCTGGAGTTACAGCGGGGATGGAAATAATGGGACCTGGTATCTTTTGAAAAATCAGGATCCCGAAGCAACTGATGACACGGGCGAGGATACAACCGAAAATGATTTTGCGCATGAGTGAGTCGTACACCGGCTATCAACCAGGAACGTTAGTTGTCTGAAACTGATGCAGCGGGGTTACTCATCGCAGGACCAGCCCATACACAATCCACTCAGGAGCAGGTTCACTTTCAGAAATGAGCGAGAACTCAATTGTTATTGATGTTACGGCGAGTTCTGGATGCCATCGCCAGCTAGTTCGATAAACATGTGCCAGATAGGGTGTAGACAGGTATAATCGCCTTTCAGAAGTGGCGATCCGGGGCATACGATGCAAGATACGCCCTATCATGTCAGGGCGATTAATCGACCATTCCGCGGTGTCGGAGCCTGCCTTTACCTGCCAGAACTTTTGTAATCCATCCCGACTACCAATAGTAATTCGTGCGATGGTCGTCCCGTCCTTCACTGAAGCAGCGTTTACGAGTGCGGTGTCAAGATATATCTCCCGATAAAATGTCTCCCCCGACAGCTCATACGTCTGAAGCCTCTGATTTGCACTGAAACGTATAGAATTGTCTTTGAGCAGTGGATTGGGAGCACGCCATTTGTTTGTATCTGTCTGCATCATCAATCCCATGCCCTTTACGGTCAACATAGGACCATTTTTATTTTCCTCCGGATTGGATATCTGGATAGAGCGAATTTTCAGCGGCGATTCAAAAAAGATCAAACCCTCATAAACCTGGCCCTGGAATGTAAAACCGTCAGGTTCTTCGACCATCCATGTTGAAGCCGCAGGTGGTTTTTTATGTTGAATCGCCCTCAAAACATCCGGCCGTTCGTATGCCCATTCAGCAGTATGAACTCCCGCCTCGAGATGTTTTTGAATCGTCTGACCGTTTTCCAGCACAAGTTTTATGTCAGCGACCGTTTGGCCTTGAGGAATATGGGTTGAACGACTGAGGTTAGTCAGCATTTTGAGGGCAATCGTTTTCGATTTCAATCCAGTATCCAGGGACCATACCTGCCCTGGTTCTATCTGAGCATCATGTGTCATAGGTAAGACGTACCAGATTTGAGTATATTTGATCGCCGCACCCATCAACGCAATAAAAATGGCCGTTACAATCATGTCCGTTAACGCGGTCCCAAAACCGGTTGATTTTCGGAATTTTCTGGTCACGATGAGACCTGTCGCAAGTGAGACTGCTATAAACAGCCAGATAAATATACTGGTCGAATGTCCTGGAGAGGAATAGTTGAATGATGGAAATAACGGAAACAAATCAATGCCTGTGCGTAAAGTGAACTCATTCAAAATATCATTAACAATTGATGTATCTGAATGAAAAACCGTCATTCCAATGTACAAAAACCCGGATATACTGAAACCGATGAATCCGAGAACTCGAATGAGCCCGGATTCGATTGTTGAAAAACCATGTCTCCAAAGTGCTCCTGCAAAGGGGAAGAGGAGAGGAATAAGGATAAGCCACATAGACCAGTCCGGCGGACGTCCGAAACTGACCCAGCTACCTATCAGTAGTCCCGAAAGGACGATGGGGAACCCCAGCCAGAGTGATAGATCGAATAAGGATTGTTTCACCGTCCGTTGTATCCATCCACTGATCGGGAGAATCGACCATGGAGCAAGCAGAAGCAAGCCGTTTGATCGATCAAGAAAGGGAGACAACCAGTTATAACCAGTGGGCACGCCGTAGATGTAATTCCCCGGAGGAAACAAACCTTTCCACCGGAGACCCCCGATCAGGAATCCTGCAAGAAAGAGGATAATAGCGCCCCCTGATAGCAGAATTCCCTCTATTTTCCTGGTTTCATGCTGCCACGCCAGAAGGGTGAGGCAAAACCAGATGGAGACAACAGATCCAGCCGGGAAAACGATAGGCGCAAGAATCAGGACCAGAGAAGCAGTTACAATTGCAATAGTTAGTGAGGACCGGTTTTTGTTCGAACAGAACGTCATGAAACCGAGAAGGCAGATCGCAAGCAGGTGGTAGGAGGTTACCTTACTGGAAACCATCAGCAGCGGTGGTGAGACGGCTACCAGAAGGACGAAACATCGTTGCCAGGTTGTACCGTCGAAATCTGACGTCGTGAACCGCCTGGCAAGCATGCCGCACAGCAGAGCGATTAAACCCGAGACAATGGCATTTATCAGAATAGGCAGAAATTCGTAAACATCTAATGGTTGATACTTCCAGATGTTCAAAAGTAAAAGAGCCCAGAAAACTAGAATCCCATCAGCAGTATTCAAGGAATGGGGGTTTGATGAAGATTGTCTGAAAATCAGTATTGAACCGGTTCGCAAAATGATATAGAGCCATATGAATAAAGATAGAGCGAATTGCCATGATTCGATGTGGTTCCATGTTATTCCAATTGAGAGGAAAGGGAATACGGACAACGATGCCCACTGGGTCACACATTCCGCTTGTCTTCGCTTTGCGGGAATGACAATTGACCGGCTCAACACATCAAACATGAACAATGCGACAGGGAACAACCAGCACAGATAGTGAATCTGTGAGGAATCCGAGTCAAACCCGGTACGCTCCAGGAAAAACTTGAAAATGAATCCAGAAAAACCGGCAAGAAGCAAGGAAGTGAAATTTTTTTGCCACCATTGTTTATTACGATTCATTATCAATTCCGAGTTCTGCCATCGCGCTTGCTAACGGGTCAATCAGCAAGGGACTGGTTGAGATGTCTCCCCAGTTATATACACTCAGTGCTATTGATTCTTCAACCGGCGCCGTTCGCACATGTCTCAAATTGCAGCGTTTCGATAGCGGCTCGATATCGGGTAATTCCATTGATCGAAGGATCGTTTCAGCAATGGCCGTCACCCATTTATCGATAGAATGGTGGAGCGTTATATAGCGTCTGGCTTTCCCAGCGATCGACTGTGACAATCCGGTATTGTCTGCCAGTTCTCTAAGTGCTTCAAGAACAGCCAGTGGTTCGTTGGGCCAGACCGGAATATGGAAACAGGTATCTTCAGGAAACTCCAGAAATTGCCGGTATGCCGGAACGATCACCGGCTTGCCGGCTCCCATCATCCGGATCAGAACATCGGAACCCTCACCCTGAGTCGGATACCGTAGTGCGATACAGATATCTGATGCAGACAACCATCTTTTAAAGTCCTGTTCATCCAGATAACCCGTCATCACAACACCCGGTATGTCCTGAATTTTATTACGAATTAACCGCTCGTAATCCTTGTCCAGCGCATCACCAGCCAAAATTAGTCGACTATTGGGACGTTGGCGTCGAAAATCGTCAAAGGCAGCCAGAGATGAATCAATTCCTTTTTCAGGAGTCAAAAACCCAAAGCATCCGATAATGCAGTCTTCGTCCTTTATTTCAAGAGCTTTTCGCGCCTCCGTATATGGCGGTATATCCAGGTCTGCATAAGGCATCGGTATTCGGAAAATCCGATCATTTTCAATGAATGCGGCAACCCGTCGGGCAGCGAACTGATTATGGACAACAATGCTTGAAGCGCTTTCGCAAATTAATTTCAACATCGGGAATTGATCATAAAGAATTGAATTCTGATAACCATGCGCGATCGCCGGACCAATCCGGCGCCCATCATCACCATGACACCATGCTATTTCATCAAGGTAATCCGTCAGATTTTTATGACCCAGGTGAGCATAAGCCCGGGCGCGATGAACATTGGCGTCGTGAAGAAAGATGATCCCCGGATATCGCACCATCACCGGGTAGATGAACTGGTGGCATTGATTGTTCCCCAACTGATAGAGATTGATCGCGTACGGTGTTTTTCGACGTTGCAGTTCGTAATTCCGCCTGGGAAACCACTGGAAGATAGAATTTATAATAGGTGATGAAGGCGGCGTATCATGGCCATATAGATGCAGATCGAAATGTTGCGCCAGCCTGGGAAGCAGTTTTTCGGAATAGTCCGCGATTCCTGAATGAACGGGGTTCAGGGGAGAAAAATATGCTATCAGTTTACGACTCAACAGAAGTCTCTCCTGACCTTGAACAATTGCGATCCGAGTCAAGTCGCAAATCAGCAGTCAACTCCCGAATTACGGAATCCCATGTGATCAATTCCGCTCTGGCGCGCGCGCGCCGGCCGAACTCAGGATCGGATTGCCGATTTTCGTACCATCGATCAATCTCTATAGCCAATGCATCCGGATCCGGTTGACCAATATAACCGGTCATCTGATGCTCCACGAACTCCAGCACACCTCCGGAATCGCTCGCCGTGATAACCGGCTTCCCGGACAGGAAGGCTTCAAGCGTGACGTAGCCATAGTCTTCATCAAGCGGAGCGTACCAAACAGCCCCGCATCGACTGTACTGATCCAGCAACTCCTCATCCGATATAAAACCTTTAAAAACGATACGATCACCAATACCCATCTCGGACGCCATTCCGATGAGTGTCTTTTCCATCGGGCCGGAACCCGCGACAATCGCTCTTACCGGATGCCTCGTTTTTGCCATGGCCCTGATCAGCAGATCAATCCTTTTATTGAGTTCCAGTCTGCTGGCGGTGAAGATATAGTCGCCGTAAGCCATCGTATGGTACCGTCCTGTCAGAGGCGGGGGATGGTACAGTGGCGTGCTGTCGATATCCAGATATCGATGCATTCGATCTACTACATTTTGAGAATTGGCATAGATTCGGCGACATTCTTTCAGAGATTTGGAGTCGATGTCATAAAGGATTTTCCTGACTTCATCATCATCCGGCAAATCCGTAAAATCCGAATATTGCGTATTGAGAAAGTCATAGGCCTGCCGGTGCTGATGCAGAACCCAGGCCACTTTTCTGGGATGCCTTACACAATAGGAAGGGAAGCGGGTAACGATAGCCAGATCAATCGGTAAACCATAGGACTGAGTCAAATCCAGTAATCTCCATGCCACTGCATCATTAATCATTTGCCGGACCGGATGCCATCGAAATGGAAGTTTGACAATATCGACCAGATAATCTCGTCGGACGAGTTCCCGTCGCAAGGACTCGATATGACTTTCTGCACCACCGGACACGAAAGGGACCTGGACAGCACAAATAATGATACGGGGTTGACGATCGACAGGCGGAGGACAACTCAAGGGTTCATAACCGCGGAAACGAGGCTCACTCACGGCCCGGCCTCCGGTTTCCGTGCATAGATAACGATGTCGCAAGGGGCATAGATAAAATCGAAAAGGTGCTCCAGAGCGACTGATACGTCGCGAATCGTTTCGAATATTGTATCGGTACCGGGATTATCCGGGAGATCCGGCAATCGAGGTCTGTCGATCATTGGAACGGGTGATCGATAGGTCAGCGTCACTTTGTCAAAACCGGCTATTTCAACAAAAAACTTGTACGTTTCCGGGTGAATCGGTGGATGATGAGTTGGGTCTTTATAATAATGATTCAGGAGAGCATAGGGTGATGCGGCGTTAATGGTCTCGAGAATCAGAACTCCACCGGGTTTGAGAGACTTAAATGCTTCCTGGAGCCATTGATGAATCAGGCGTGCTGGAAGATGTTCAATAACCTGACCGGCAAAGATACCTCCCAAAGTGTTCGGATCACATGCCTTGAGGTATTGGAGAGTTTCACTGCAAACCACTTCCAACCCTTTGTTTTTACAGATCTCCACCATATCCGGATTTGAATCGATACCCCGGGATGGAATATGGTCGTTTTTCAAAAGTTCAAGGAATTCGCCACGCCCGCATCCGATATCGAGAACCGGAACGTTGTCCTTAAAAAACGAGAGATATTCAGCCTGTTTTTCCCGAATGAACGACTCTGAACCGCGGCCCTGTGTTTCAAAAAGGTAATACGCATAAGAACCTCCGGCAGCTTCTGTTGAGCCGGCCGGATCCTTGTCAGGTGATTGACTCGATTCTTGTTGAGGTTTTTCTTGTCGCAGAATCTGTTCCAATTTCCGATGCTGAAGCGCAAGCCCTCTTCTCAATTCATTCTCCATGTCATTCACGCGATTGATGCAATCCTCAAAGGCGGTGGTCGCGTTGTGCAACCAGTTTGCAATCTCGGTTTGCCGTCGATCGATGCCTTCATGAATGACATCCATTCGATCTTTCAGATATCTCGAATGTCTCTCGATGGAATACCTGATTTTTTCATCGATCACCGGGACAAGTTTCTGACCGAAAACGGCAACATCCGAATTGAACGATTCCTGTTTTCCGGCGAAGACACGGGCTTTATGGTTGAGTGAATTGATCGTCCGCGTCATCATCGAAAGGGTCTGTTGAATGTCATCATACTCGGGGCGGATACCCGCCAGTACAAATTTGCGGATGAATCCTTTCAACAGGGATCCGAAACCTTTTCGATGAACCGGATGAGACAGTCGCGTCATGGTCCGATTCAAAGCATCGAGTGTTTCATCAAGGTCCTGCGTATTGTGATATTCAGATGCAGTTGCAATTCCCGCATCAATTGAATCGAGCGAGGTTTCATAGTCAAGTCTCACTGGGCTGAAATACTGTTTATCGGTATCCGGATCCGGTTCTTTGAGGTCCTTTTTCGGGAGTAGACCCATGTATTCGTCGGGATGATCCTTTCTCGCTTCCTCAATTCTTTTCCTTATTCTATCCGACAGCGATTCAGTCATTTGGTCTCTCCACTTTCTTCCATTTCATCGTTTGAATCCAGCAGACTCATCCTGATGGGATCCCCAATCTGTTTGACGTCGAGTCCGGGACCATGGAATGTCCAATCATGATCGGGACGGAAAATGCCAGATTCGCCCTGGTTCGATCGGAAAGCGATTCTGTACATCCGGCTGTGGAAATCATAAGGTGAAGAATCAACACCATGTACTGCGACATCGATCAAATAAGTGTTTTGAATCAAGTTTAATTGTGGAAAGCGAATCCGGATTTTCCCCGTTCCTTCTTCGACGTTGATAGTATATCGTTCGATATCCGTATTGCTGCCATAGCACCAGGTGCCGTCCTGCAGGTAAAATCCGACCCCGAACACAACAGCACTGATTGTTTCCTTTGCCTGATATTGAATCTCGAACAGCACATCTTCGCCGGTTAAGAAAAGATACCGCTCATGCTCCGTTGCATCCAAAATGCGAAACCTGGTTATTTCTATTTTGCGATTTCCCCATCGTTTCCCGGTTTGCTCACCGCCAATCGGGATGATCTCAACAGGTGATTCGCCCTGATCACATTCACTCTTCGCATCGTCCTGAACCTGGCGATCAAGCGCTTCCTGAATCTGTTCGTGCTCAGTCGCATAGCGTTCCTCTTCCTTTCTGGCCACAGATAAAAGGTAGGCTCCGATA
The DNA here is from genome assembly GCA_016931515.1 of candidate division CSSED10-310 bacterium. Taxonomy (GTDB): domain Bacteria; phylum CSSED10-310; class CSSED10-310; order CSSED10-310; family CSSED10-310; genus JAFGEQ01. The sequence goes on from JAFGEQ010000006.1 coordinate 100,627, forward strand.
ATCTCACGGGCAGGGCCCTCCGATTTCTGTATTCCCTGTGATAACCAGACAGCTCTCGAGCACAATTTTTCTACAGCCCCAAGGTCGTGGGTGACGACTATAATAGTTTTCCCCCGTCGCTTGAAGTCAAAAATTCGTTCAAGGCATTTATGAACAAATGTCTGATCTCCGACTGCCAGCACTTCGTCGATCAGCAGAATATCCGGGTTGACATGTACGGCAACAGCAAATCCCAAGCGCATAAACATGCCGGAGGAATATGTCCGGACCGGGTTATCTATAAAATCCCTCAAATCAGCGAAATCAACTATTTCATCAAATTTTTCTCGGATCTGCTGCTTTGTGAGACCCAGCATGATTCCATTGATAAATATGTTTTCTCTTCCAGAGATCTCCGGATGAAACCCCGCCCCCAATTCGATCAGTGCGGATAAGCGACCGGTAACGGACACTCGACCTGTTGTCGGTTTTAAAATCCCGGCTATTATTTTCAGGACGGTTGACTTACCGGATCCATTGGAACCGATAAAACCGATAGTCTCGCCTTTCCGAATCCTGACATCAACACCTTTCAAGGCCCAGAAAAGTCCGGGATCGACCTCTGTGTTTTTTTGCTTCAGTTTCCACAAGTCCCGTATCAACGTGCTCTTGAGTGTCAGGAACTGGTGTCGTTTACTGTGTTTCTTGAAGGCTTTGGTGATACTGTCCAGCTCAACGACGTAACGATTCATTAGATTTCCTCCGAAAAACCGGTCTTCAATCTATTGAAAACCCGCCAGGAAACCATTAACAGAATCACTGAAAAGCCCAACACCGCTCCAAGCCCGAGCCACGGTATCGGCAGATTGAAAATTTCAGATCCACGGTCAGTCATATTTTGAAGAAAGATTCTGTGGTAGGATTCCATGATATGTTTCATGGGATTCAGATTCATTATGATGGACAAAATTGCGGGTTTTGAAGCAAGGTTCAGATCACTCAGGTTGTAGACGATCGGGCTCATGAAAAACCACAGAGTCACGATATTCGTCAGGATTTGCTGGATATCCCGCAGGTGAACCGAGAGTGCAGAGAGTGCCAGCACAAGTCCGAAAGTGAAAACAAACTGGATAACGATAATCAGCGGAAAGACAAGGATATTCAGGCCCGGAATGATTCTGTAAATGATTAGAAATCCAGCTAGAATCGGAAGACCGAAACAGAAATGTATCAGGTTTGAAATGACAACGACGAGAGGAAGTATCTCCGCTGGAAACATTACTTTTTTAACAAGGTTGGCACCTGAAATAATAGATCCGCAGCCTTCGAGCAGGCTGGCTGAAAACCACAGCCATGGCAGGAGACCACAGAACAGATATACATGGTAGTGTTCCATCCCGTTTCTCAGATAGATGGAAAAAACGAGCCAATAAACAAGCATCATAAGAAAAGGATTCAGCATGGACCACATGAAACCAAGGACTGATCCCCGATATCGAGCCTTTAGGTCCCGTGAGACAAGGACGACAATAAGGGCACGGTAACGATATAATTCACGAATTGAGTTCAGCACGGTCTCTCCTTCATTCCGACTTCGCTGCGGAACGAGTTAATGTACAGCGATCCTCTTCAGTATTCAAGATTGCCATTTTCAGACACCATCCAGGCGCAGGCTTTAAATCAGAACAGGGAGAGATCTGAGGCATCCTTGGAACTGGATTTTCCACATCACTTTATATATAGTTAAAGCAAGGAGTCAGAAATGAGGGTTCCCCAATTGATAAGGAGATGTAGCATGAAGAAGTTTCTCACGATTAGTCTTATGTGTTGTTTCAGTTCACTTGCATTTGCCGGATGGCAACCGGTCGCTTCCCCGGTCACAGCTCATCTCAGAAGTGTTTGTCAAGTCGCTCCCACCAGCGTTTTTGCAGCTGGTTCCGACGGTACTATTATTCAATATGATGGTATTGAATGGACGGAAATGGAGAGTGGTTCGGACAAGAACCTTAACACAATTGCAATGATCAATGCGAACGAAGGTTGGGCAGCCGGTGTCGAGGGTATTCTATTGCGATGCACGGCCGGGGTTTGGGCGGTATTTCCGACCGGTACGGAATCACGCACTTTTAATTCCATATTGGGTTTCGCAACCGATGATGTCTACTTCCTGAGTTACTCGCTGGTCGAAGGCAGCACTTTGCATCACTGGGATGGGGCGGATCTATCCGATATGCAAACCTTTTCGGACAATATGACATGTCTTGCCGGAGACGGTCCGGATAATCTATGGGTATCGGGCGGCACCAACGCCATTTTCCATTGGAACGGGACCACATGGGACTCCTCCATGAGCGCCCTGCCTGAAACAACGAAAATTTTCAGTATCGTCCTGAATGAGTATGGGAACCCCGTCGTCACAGGTGTTCGGCTTCCCAGTTGGGATGTTGATATGATTCTTGAATACACACCGGGATCGGGATGGTCTCAGGTGTTCAGTGGATATGAAAAACGGATCATCACCTGTGCTATCAACGACAAACGGGGTTTTGCCATGGGAGCGTCCGGACGCGTGATCGAAGATACGATTTTCGGCTGGCAGGAAATCACGGGACCGGTCAATGTACAGATCAACGATGTCATCCTGCCCAATATGGCGGAGGGCTGGGCGGTGACGGATCAGGGAGGCATTCTCCGCTATGAGCAGCCATCCATCAACCTGATCATGAATTCAAACGAGATCAACAGTGCGGACACTTTTGAAGTTCAATTGGAACTGCTGAATCCCGGAACCGCGATCAACAATGTTATGGAGATCGCATTTCTGGATGTTTATGGATTCTTATGGTTCTGGCCATCGTGGTCGTCCGATTTTGATTACCAGATGATTAACATGCCGGCTGATTATCATGAATCGATGGTCCTGTTCTCATTCGAATGGCCGAATGGAGCGGGTACTGGCGGAGCAGCACTCTGGGCAGCGCTTTTAGATTCACAGAACAACATCCTGGGGTACGATATCGAGGATTTCATGTGGATTGATTAGCCCGGAAAGAACAGTTTTAAAGTTATCGAGAGAATTGATGCGATCCAACCAGGCAGATTGAGATACAGGTTATCGCAAAGAACGCACCAGCCGGATTTAGCAAGGCGCTTTTTTTGAAAAACAGCAAAGCCCGCAGGAATGATAATCAAGGCTGCGACAGAAGGCGACCGCGTGGCAGCAATCATACTTGCAACTGTAATCGCGCCCATACCAATCGACAACCAGGATAATGCAGTCGATGCAGCATCTCTGATCAGTGCAGGCAGTGTCGGTAAACCGGAAATTCTATCGGCCTGAACATGAAGGCAATCGAACAGCAGCAGCCGGCTGAAATATGTACTGGCAATGAAAAATCCGACTGACAGAATATGGCCTGTGGAGTATTTTGGATCCAGAATTACCGGAGTAATCGACAGAAGAGTCAGTAGCCCGATAAATACCATATCGATAGCCGGATTTAGACGTTTACCGAAGGTTCTCCACAACCCCGTCAAACATGCTACGGTGATTGCTATAATCCAGGGTGGATGACCTGTAATTGAATACATCGCCGAAAAGCATATCAATCCGATACCCAGAGCCCATGTTACGGGATGTCGTACAAATTCGCACAGCAGGTTGAAGCCGCCGGCGATAACAGGTCCCGTTTGCTCCCATCCCAGAACTCGGATTCGTTCGACCACATTGCCTATTACCCAGGCTGGCGTTGATGCTCCTGCCGTTATTCCCACCCGGTGAACGCCGACAAACCATGATGCATCGATATCTTCGACCGTCTGGATCATAATTGTTTTACAGTGTTTTCCGGCAATCTCAGCTAATCGTCGTGTATTCGCACTATGTTTCCCACCCACCACGATCATAATGTCTGATTCGACTGCCAGAGCGTGGGTTTCCCGTTGGCGTTCCGATGTGGCATCGCAGATCGTGTTGAATTCATGACAAATCGCAAATTTTCGCCGGATGATATCGACAGTTTGTGAAAAAACGAGAGGATCCTGCGTTGTTTGAGCGACCACACAAACTTCAGGACCCCATTGAAGCGCGCTTGCTTCCTGGGGTCCCGTCACCACAATACCTTTTTCGCCGCTATATCCCAGAAGCCCATCGACTTCCGCATGACCCCTGTCGCCGATAATGATAACCGGGCATCCCTTTCGCGAAAATTTCTTAACAATAGCTTGTACTTGTCCGACTTTGGGGCACGTTGCATCGCAAACGATTGCATTTTGTTCCTGAAGTTGTTTTCTTTTTTCCGGTGTCACACCATGTGCTCTGAGCACCACATGTTTGCCTTTAATCTCTTCATCGTCGGCGAGCTCGTGTACCGCTCGTTTTTCTAATGCTTCCAGCACCTGTTCATTATGAATCAGGGGACCCAGAGTTCGAACGGGATCGACCGTCTGATTTCTGATTTCGATTAATTTATCCAGAGCCTTACGGACACCGAAGCAGAAACCGGCACTGTCCGCGACACGAATTTTGAAGGGCATAGAAACCCTCCCGGTTTATTCTTATTTAGGAGGTGGTCCGGGGATTGTCTTGGGTGATTCAGGCGATTTGAACGGGGGTTGAGTTTCAACAACGGGTTTCGGTTCCGGTGTGGCAACTTTGGTGATCGGTTCTTTTTTCTGATCTGACTGCTGCTTTTTCAAGGCCGCTTCCATATCGATGCGTCCTTTATACACAGCCCCGGATGCAACCACTACACGCGGTGCGATAATATCCCCCAGCATAGTGCCTGTGACATTAATAGAGATTTTCTGACGGGCTTCCACGTTGCCCTTCAAATCACCTTCCACGGTGACCACATCGGCTTTAATATCACCCGTAACTGTTCCACCCTTACCGATAATAACCTCGTTCTGTACTTCCAGTGTACCTCTGAAATCTCCCTCAACCCGGATGGAACCCTTACCTTGAACATTGCCTTCAAATACAAGATCTTTGCCGATTGTTGTGGATCCGCCTATGACGGATGACTTCATCGGATCCATCATCGGTTGAGTTTGGATCGGTTGCCTTGGATGCACGATAGATGGGTTGGGTGCAGGAGTCGGGTGGGAGATCGACTCGGTGGATGGAGCCGTCATTCCCGATTCCGGTTCATTGGGTCGGTTTTCCCTGTCTTTTTGCTGGGTTCGAAATATTGTCAACATGAAACAGACCCTCCTTGCAGGTCATTGATCTGGGTTCGTCTAAATGTCCGAGGACAGAATCAGCGCATCGTCACGCAAAAAAAGCGGGAAACGGGATTCGAACCCGCGACTTGCAGCTTGGGAAGCTGCCACTCTACCAACTGAGTTACTCCCGCCGAATTCTATCCAGACCAATTGAAACCTTACAGAGCCGGACATCCCTCGTCAACAAGTTTTTTCATGTTTTCAACCGACGCTCTCATTCAGAATCAGACAGAATATCTTCAACATCCCTATAGCCGGGAGTTTCCTCCTGAATTTCTTTGAAAACAGTGATTGCGCTTGTCTGGTGTCCGGCAAGTTTCATTGTCTGAGCGAGATCGTATTTCAGACTAACCATCTCGTGAGAATCTGCTTCTGCATTCTTGATTGCCCGTGTTAACACGGCAAGCGCCTTGTCATACGCTCCAAGCTGAGTGTAGCAATGTGCCAGAGTGCTGGCTGTTTTGACCATATAGTCAGAAAAATCGAGTGCAATCTGAAATTCGGCAATCGCCTCTTCGATCAAACCCATCTCCATGTAAGCAATACCAAGATTATAATGGGTTTCCGGATCTTTCTCCTGTTCCCGTGAAATCAGGTCCTCCCGAAATTCACGAACAACTTCAGCGAGACCCGATGATAATCCCCCTTCATCCGTTGCCATTGCTGAAGAATCCCCTCGACCCACCGCGCTGCCCAGCGGGATATCCATACTCTTCGGAGCATGGTCATCTAAACCTACGGACAACGTCGATATCTCTTCCTCCTGTTCAAGAGAATAAAGAGGAGCCAGATCGCCACTCATCGGAGATTCCTCCGCCACGCCAATCCCTTCTATCGCTTTGATTCGCTTACTGAGTTTGGCATGACCGGGTACCAGCGCCAATCCATTTTTAATAATCAGAACAGCCTGTTCCGCATGTGATTGTTTGATCAGTATCTCCGCTCTTCGATCAATGGTTTCGGCCATTGCATCCAGTTGACCCATCCGTTCATACACTTCGGTTAACCGTTCCAGAGATTCTTCATCATTCGGTGCCGATATAAGGATGGAATTCAGCCGTTCGGACGCTTTCTCCAACAAGCCGTATTTCATATAGACACCCGCTTCAATCCTGAACTCACGCAATTGATCATCAGACGGCTCGAGAGACGGTTTCGGCACATCCTTTTTAACTGCAACAGCTGGCTCGTCTTCACCCTCGATTGTGAACAGATCGTCGGAAATATCGATATCCTTGTCTGGCGATTGTGTCATTTCCGTAAGCGGAGTATCCATGAATACCGGTAAACCACTCTTCTCGATCTCCTCCGTTTCAAACAGTTTGTCGAATACAACTTCATCTGTATCGAGTTCGAGTATTTTCATGCCGGTATCGGATGTATCAATCGCTTGCATATCCAGATCGAGAATACCGGCAGATGCTTTTTCATCTTTCATACCGTCAAAAGAGGGCTGTGCTACCAGGCGGCTTGTATCAATAGGCCGTCCTCGGAATTCTATGGATATCTGATTGAAGCGGTGTTTCACTTTCTGATCCTGCGGATCCATTGAAAACAATCGCTCATAAATATTATAACTTTCCTCGAGTTTCCCTTGAGTATAAAAAAGTTCTGCTATCTCTTCGAATGTTTTCTTCACTTCCTCATGGCGATTAAGCTTCTGAAAGATCTCAATCTTTCTTTCGAGAATAGGAATGTTTTCGGGCGCTAATCCTTGAAGCTGATTCAACAGATCGAGTGCGTGATCGTTGTTGTTGCGTTCAACTGCCAGATTGATAATCTCTTTTAAAAATTTGAAAGCGGACTCAAAATCGCCGTTCTGTATGTACAATTGTCCAAGAATTTCAGTCAATCCATCCTGGGAAGGGTCAATTTTATAAACCTGTGAATAGACCTGTATTGCATCATTATAACGCTGATTATCAACATAAATCTGTCCGATCGACATCAATGCATCAACATTCTCCGGATTCTTCTCCAGAATTTGATCCAGAAGCTTTCGAGCTTCGCCTGTTCGACCCTCCGCCATGTATGCCCCGACAATACCTTTAAATGCTGCTTCATGTTCAGGGACATCCGCCAGAGCCACTTCGAAACTTTTAATAGCTGCAATAATTTCCCCGCGTTTTAAAAAAGCATCGCCAATTTTCACTCTCTCATCTGCTGCTTTTGCGGAAAATCCTTTCTGAGCGTAAAGCGTCGCCAGCCGCTCACGAATTGATATATTTGCCGGGTCGAGATCTGCAATCTGCCGATAGGAGTCCAAGGCAGATTCAACATTGCCGTGATGCTCGTAATGCTTGGCTAAAAACTCGTATTGACTGATGGCATCCTGGATCAGACCCTGATCAGCATAGAGATGTGCGAGTTTTTGATAGGTTTTGGTGCGTTCCGGATCATGTCGCAGAATTTTTTTATAGATCGCCAGAGCACGAGTCATAAAGCCACGGTTTTCATAGTATTCACCGGCTTTCTCATACTCCAGGATCGCGTCCTTGATTTCCTTTGAACGTATCAGTAAATCACCGATCGTGTTGTTGAGACTGTTATCACCATACTCTTCCTGGGTCAGCTTGCGATATTCCGCAACTGCTTTCGAATACTGACCTTTTTTGGTGAATTTTGCGGCGTTTTTCAGAATTTTGCTTTTGTTGACAGCCATCTCATTCCCTCTTAATTGTGTTTTCTCAGACTAGCAAGTTTAAGGCTTATGGAGCTTTTCTGTCAAGCAGCACCGTATAGTCTCGATATGTGCCGTCAGCCAGCGTATTCGCCAGTTTCCTCTCGGGTTCTGTTAAGCCGTCTACTTCAAAACGCACATGGAAATGCTCTTCAAATGCATTGATGATTTCTTCCTGGAGCCGATCAAGAGACCACTCCTCTCCCAAAAGCATCCTGACAGACGCCACACGCTCGAATGAAGCCTCTGTCTGCCTCCTCATCACCGCACCCCAATCCTCAGCCCGATAGTCCAATAAAAGAGATCCCTGTTGCAGAACACGATCCCGTGTACGCTTTTGAGCGGATCCGATCAGTTTTTTTCCATCGACCAATATCTCAAAAGCAGACGAACAGGCAAAACATGATGTCAGTGAACCTGCCGAACCCCTGGTCTCCCGGGGTGCCATATCCGCCTGGATACCCAACGCCCGGCATGCTTTGCAGAACGCATTTCCAATTTCCTTGTAGCAATCAAGAAGACTTAAACCGAATGGGAAATCAGAGGTGGATCCACTGATGGAATATGTCAGCTCACTCGCGTGCAGAACCGCTTTCCCTCCCGTGATCCTACGGATAACCGGTATTTTATGATCCCGGCAGTAATCCAGATTAACATGCCGCTCAACAGGCTGTGCCATACCAACAGTCAGTGTCGGATGATGCCATGTGTATAGACGAAGAACCGGTGGAGAATTACCGGGACGATGCAATAACACCTCGTCAATCGCCATGTTCGAAGAGCCTGAAAGGCTCCCATCTAGAATCAAATTCCAGATATCCTGATTCATCCGGTGATCAGGCTGACCGGGTCGAGTAGATGTCCAGAGCTTTTTCCAGGAGATCCACTGCGTCGATCAGGTCGTCTTTCTTTAATACATATGCCATCCTAACCTGGTTTCGGCCGAGACCTTCTGTTGCATAGAATCCCGAACCCGGAGCAACCATCACGGTTCGACCCTCGTATTCAAATTCCTCCAGTAAAAACCTGGCAAAATGATCGGAATCGTTAACCGGCAACGTGACCATCATGTAGAATGCTCCGCGCGGTTTTTCACAGAACACGCCCTGAATACGGTTGAGTCCTTCGTGGAGAATATCTCGACGACTCTTGTACTCTTTGATAACTTCATCCATAACGGAATCCGGAAGATCCACCGACGCCATCGAACCGATTTGTTCCAGAGTCGGCGGGCAGAGACGCGCTTGACCCATCCGCATGACAGCATCCAATACGGCATTATTTCGTGTGACGAGGCATCCGATTCGAGCCCCACAGGCTGAATATCGCTTGGAGACACTGTCGACCATGATGGCGTGAGACGTCAATTCAGGGAAAGACATGACGGATACTTGCTGGAATCCATCATATGTGAACTCACGATACACCTCATCGGAGATCAGAAATAAATCATGTTTTCTTACGAAATCCGACAGTTCTTTCAACGACTCGCGACTGTAAACAGCTCCGGTCGGATTATTCGGATTGCATATCACGATGGCTCGAGTCCGGGAAGTCAACCGTTTCTCGAACTCCGACAAAGCTGGAATCATAAAACCGTCTTCCGCACTTGTCGGAACGCCGACCACCCTGATACCCGCCAATGCTCCGAAACCATTATAATTCGTATAGAATGGCTCCATTACCAAAACCTCATCTCCATCGTCTGCGACGGCGATCAGGGCAAACAGCAACGCTTCAGAACCGGCTGTCGTTACGAAAACCTGGTTGTCCTTCAAACCGATATTATACTTGTCATAATATCGAACCAGCGCTTTTCGATATTCGGGTAAGCCATTGGATGGTCCATATTCGAGGACCGGGTTGGAATACTCTCTGATCGCACGAAGGAATTCCGGGGGTGTATGAATATCCGGTTGTCCAATATTCAAATGATACACATGGATTCCACGTTTCCTGGCAGCGTCCGCATACGGTGCAAGCTTGCGGATCGGACTATAGGGCATACTTTGAGCTCTTTTCGATATATTCATGATAAACTCCTGCTGGATAATTCACTCGAAGACTATTCGACTTCAGATCAAGATTTATAAAGGATTACATACCTTGTCAATGCCAAGCGTCCTGTTTATTGACAAGAAAACGGATGTCAATCAAAATAAAGCATCTTTAGAATCATCAGGTTTGGACATAGCGAGGCAATTATGGAACAGAGAAAACTATGGGATAACCGGACAGGTTTTATTTTGGCGGCGATCGGATCTGCTATCGGACTTGGGAATGTATGGCGTTTCCCTTACATCTGCTACAAGTATGGAGGGGGAGCATTTCTGATACCCTATCTCATCGCATTATTTACAACGGGCATTCCACTGATGATCCTGGAATTCAGTCTGGGACACCGGATGGCCGGTGGAGCACCGTCAGCGCTGGGCAGGATCCGGAAAAACTGGGAATGGCTGGGCTGGCTGGCTCTGCTGGTCGCATTCGTGATTACAATTTATTATGCCGTTATCATGGGTTGGTGTCTCGATTATATAGGATTTTCGACCAATCTGGCATGGGGCGACAATCCAGGAGATTTCTTTCTCAAGGATTTTCTCGCAGTCGCCCCGGACCATTTCACGATGGGATCCGTTCGACCATGGATCGCTGCAGGTCTTTTCCTGTCATGGATAGCCATCATCGGAGCCATTTGGAGAGGTACGAAAACCGTCGGCAAGGTTGTGTATATCACAGTATTCTTACCATGGTTGTTGCTGTTGGTGTTTCTGCTGAGAGGTATAACCCTTCCCGGAGCGTTTGCAGGATTAAACTATTTTCTGAAACCCAATTTCGCTGCGCTGGCAGACCTCGAAGTCTGGGCGGCCGCTTTTACTCAGGTGTTTTTCTCTCTCTCCCTCGGATTCGGTGTCATGATCGCCTATGCGAGTTTTCTGCCCCGAAAATCGGATATCGTCAATAACGCCTTCATCATCAGCCTCCTGGATGCAGCAACCGCCTTCGTTGGCGGCCTTGTCGTATTCTCAACGTTAGGATACTACGCCCATACTACCGGGCAACCGGTCGAATCCGTAGTTAAAGCCGGACCCTCCCTCGTTTTTATCACCTACCCGACTATCATCAGCCTCCTGCCCTTCATGCCCAGATTCCTCGGAATACTTTTCTTTCTCATGCTGTTTATGCTCGGTATTGATTCGGCATTCTCGCTTGTCGAATCCGTCGTTACCGGTATCATTGACAAATTTAATACTCCCAGGACTCCTACACTCCTGGCTGTCGGCACAGTCGGCTTTCTCCTCGGTCTCTTCTTCTGTACAAAAGCAGGACTGCTCTGGCTGGATGTCACAGATCATTTCATGAACCAGTTCGGGCTGATGACAGTCTGCCTTCTCGAGGCCGTTTTAATTGGATGGATCGTTACAGCTGAGCCTCTGCGAAAACATGTCAATCTATTTTCGGAGATTAGAATCGGAAAGTGGTGGGATTTTCTGCTTAAATTCTTTATTCCTATCGTTCTCTCCGTACTGCTGCTGAACTGGCTTAATCAGAGAATTACAGCCAGTTATGAGGGATATAAACGTTCCGCCGAATTCCTGGGTGGATGGTTGCTCGTTTTTCTGCTCCCGGTTGTAAGCGTTTTCCTGATGGGAGCACGCAAGATCGGATGGATGCTGACTGGCCTGTTTGGCGTTACTCTCGCAATCTCATTGGTTTCTTATCGGCAGGGCGTCGATTTTTCCGGGATTGTGATCGCATCGATCACATTTATTATTTTATTCGGCGGAGCCGGATTATGTATCATTCGGGGCAATATAACCGATGATGATTTCACTGAGAATCCTGCCGGTGATGGCAATGGAGAAGTGGTTGTTCCGGAGGAAGACTCAGGGCTGCCCGGCTGATTGCATTCCTTTGTATTGTCGGGAAAATCGGGTACCGTATTTCGCAATGAGTCGAGCCATTTCCCGCATGGCCCGAAGGATAACTTTAATATTCCCGCCACTGGGTGTGCCGGCATGTCGTGGAAGATGCCGTACGCCGCATTGGACGATTCGGAATCCCTGACGCTGGGCTTGCAGGAGCATTTCGACATCGATCATTGCTCCATTTGAGGTCATGTTGATTGAATCCAAAACATTCCGCCGGTAAATTTTAAATGCGCAATCCGGATCCTTAATGCGAAGGCCTAAAATCAGGAAGACCGCTTTCTCAAAAAGCCATGTGTTCAGCTTCCTGTGCCATGGATCCTGGCGACCCACCCGGAAGCATGTGACAACATCGGCATGGTCAATCAGCGGAAGAACAGTACGTAATTCAGACATGTCGAACTGACCGTCACCATCCGTATAGAACACGAGTTCCTTTTCCGCTCCTTTAAATCCACTCTGTAGCGCGCCACCATATCCCATGTTTGCCCGGTGATGAATGACGCGGACGCCCGGATGCCCAGTCGCCAGGTCATCCGCCAGAACACTCGTTCCATCAGTGCTGCCGTCGTCAACAATAATAATCTCGTAATCTTGAGTCAGTTCCGGACATATGGAGACAGCTTCGCGGATCACATGTTCGAGGTTTTCGCGTTCATTGTGAGCTGGAAAAAACAGGGTTACACTCATGCCGGTCAGCGCATCCATAATGGCGGGACATTATCAGAGAGACCTGATGAAGGCAATGCCTGTTCATGAATGATTTTTTGAAATCTTCACATCAGGTTTCCTGTTTTATTGACAGAAACTGCAGACCGACATCATATCGATTGAAAGACACACGTTTGCAGTGAACGACTTTGGCTCGAGTTTTTACAATGTGCCCGTCACTGGCTTGAATATTCAAATCCAGTTCACTCAGGACCGGCATGTAGTTTTCAATCCGAATCAAGGCACCGGTTTTGGACAAATTGACGGTAAAACCGGTACCGGTCATCACTCTGTTCAGACGTGAATTTGTATAGTTGTAAGTGACACTGGCCCGTATGGGTTTACGCGGATATTTGCGCTTGTTGAAGGCAGGTTGGGCAGGATCATTTACCATTGCAGTCATACTCCCATGCTGAATTAGAAAGAGTGTACAGAAAAAAACCTGCGTTTTGCAAGGATTTGCATAAAAATACAGGGGATCTTTCCATTATATTAATATCTCCCCAAATGTGCGTCCATTTTTGCTTGACACAGAGAGCAGAGTTTCCGATAATCCCAATTGAGCCCATTGATTCCCATTTCTGCCCACTTTTTCAAGTGCATACGAGGTGGAAAGAGAGGGAAATTATCCGGGAATCATCCGGCATTGGACCGGTGTGATGGAGAAATTAAATGTCGGGATCTCTATACGGCAAATATGAAAAGTCCATTGATGCCAAGGGACGGCTGAACATTCCAAAGGTATTCAGAGATGAGCTGTTCAAGCAGGAAGGTGGAGATATTTTTCTCGTGACGATGGACAAGGTATTGATGGTTTTCACGGAATCGACATTTGATACCATTGACCGTCAGATTCGGGACAAGTCACCTCTAAGCAGGAAGGCAAGGGAGTTTCAGCGGATATGGGGATCCATTGTCACTCCTTTGACATGGGATCTTGAGGGGCGCATCAAGTTGACGGAATGGCAGAAGCGGTATGCTGGAATCGATCGAGATGTTGTTCTGATCGGAGCATGGAACCGGCTGGAGATCTGGTCGCGCGAAAAATTTGAGTTGGAATTCAGGGCGGATGATCAAAAGTTTTCCGACATGGCGGATGAATTGAACTTCCTGGATTAGCCAGGGATTGTAATTGGAAGGAAATCGAATGGAACACCTGCCGGTGATGGTAGATGAAGTTTTACTTTATCTGGGCCATATTCAGGATGGTCTTATCATCGACGGGACATTGGGATCGGGGGGTCACTCAGAGGCCATCTTGTCGGCAACACCGGATTCAGTAACGGTTGTTGGCATCGACCGGGATGCTGCTGCAGTGCAGGCGGCTTCCGCTCGATTATCGGTTTTCCGATCCCGGTTTATCGCGATTCATGGAAATTACTGTAATTGGACCGGATGGAAGGATCGCCTCCCGAAGCATCCGGTGATGGGGATTCTCCTGGATCTGGGTCTTTCATCAACTCAGCTGGAGTCACCCGGAAGAGGATTTTCGTTCAGGGATCGCGAATCTCTTGACATGCGATTCGACATGACTCTTGACATCCCGACCGGTGCCGACCTGGTTAATTCCTTATCCGAACAGGAATTGGCTGATATCATTTATCGTTATGGTGAAGACAGATCGTCCCGGCGCATTGCTCGAGCGATTGTCCGGAGACGGTCCGGCGACCGGTTTGAGACTGCCCTGGATCTGTCGAACACAATTGCACAACTATTTCATGGTTCCAGTCAGATTCATCCTGCAACCCGGACATTTCAGGCACTTCGCATTGCCGTCAACAGCGAATTGGATCATCTGCAGACAGGTTTGGAAACAGCTCATTCTGTATTGGCAGAAACAGGTCGTTTGGTCGTCATCTCCTATCACTCTCTCGAAGATCGAATCGTCAAACGATTTTTCATTAAATATTCCGGGAAATGCATTTGTCCCGATACTCTTCCGGTCTGCCAGTGCAACAGGACAGCAGGATTTCAAATTCTGACGCGCAGGCCGCTCATGGCCAAGGAAGGGGAAGTACGGAATAATCCACGATCCCGATCCGCCAAGCTTCGGTGTGCCGAACGACTTCGGGAAAAAGGAGTTGAAGTATGAAATGGCAACGGTATATCTGGACGGCTACAATCATCGCCATCTGGATAATCTCTCTGATGATTGTCGACTCAGCCGCAAAACAGACGCGCATGGGGTATCAGCAGCAGAATCTTCGGATCCAGCAGCAGAGCCTCGACGAATCCGGCTTGCGGCTTCAGTGCGAAATGTCGGTTTTGCATGATCTGGAAAAAGCGCAGGCATTTGCGGACGTGCAAGAAATGGAAAACCCGAAGCCCGAGCAAATCATCATTGTTGATGAAAACGATGGAGCACGGTGACGAATCGTCGATTACATTTAATCTTTCTTACCGGTCTTGCGTTACTGGCGATTATCCTTATTCGTCTGATACATCTTCAGATATTTCTTGGCTATGATTATGCGCGCAGAGCTTTTCGCTCACATTATCGGCGTGAGGAGATACAATCCAGGAGAGGAGTTATCTGGGATCGTCAGCATCGTCTGTTAGCCGTTACCCTGGCATCTGATTCTCTCTGTGCGGATCCTGCGATGGTGCAGGATCCCGAAACTCTGGCCCGAGACATCGCCAATATCCTGGACGGTTCGGATGCTTTTTTCGCTGAGAAGTTATCCCGGAAAAGCAGACGCTTTACATGGCTTCAACGCAATCTGACTCCCACTCAAGCGGCTGCGATTCAGGCCCTTCATGCACCGGGTTTATACTTCCGCAAGGAGAATCGTCGGTTTTATCCTGCGGGTTCAGACATGTCGGCCATTATTGGTTTCACCGGTCTTGACGGATCGGGCTTGGAGGGTCTGGAGGCGTCCTGCGATCGGACACTTGCCGGATCCTCTGGTGAGGAGCTGATCGCTGTGGATGCTCTCGCCCGTCCTTACAGCCCTGACCGAATCCTGCTCACTGAACCTCAACCCGGTCAGGATCTATTTTTGACATTAGATAAAACGATCCAATTTCTGGCAGTATCCGAGTTGAAAAAGTCCGTTACAAAGGAGAGCGCGCGTTGGGGTGCCGTGGTTGTAATGGACGTGCATTCCGGGGATATTCTGGCAATGGCGTCAGAGCCCGGTTATAATCCTCATACATTTTATAACTCACTGCCGGAAAATCGTAGAAATCGATGCACATCGCAGCTCATCGAACCTGGCTCGACATTTAAGGCTGTCACTTTGGCGTCAGCTCTTGAGCGGAGTGTTATCGATCTGAATGACGTAATCGACTGTGAGAACGGAGAGATCACAATCGGAACGCAGACCTATTCAGATTGGAAACGGTTCGGTTTGCTGAGTATCGAGGACATAATAGTGTTTTCTTCCAATGTTGGAACGATCAAAATTGGGCAACGCGTAGGGGGTGATGCCCTCCGTAATTTTGCCGTCCGATTGGGGTTTGCGACAACGGTGATTCCGGAAATCCCGGGGTCTGAACCCGGATACATCCGAAATGCTTCATCCCGTTCCGCTCCGGCAATCGCGTCGCTTTCGATCGGATACGGTCTGGCAGTCACGCCACTTCAATTAGCTGCATCCTATGCCATCTTCGCGAATGGCGGCTGGAAGATCACTCCACGAATTCTTATGGATACTCCAGCCGTTGTGCCGGAGCGTGTGATATCTGAGCGTACTGCAATGCAGGTTTCATCTGTCCTCTTTCAGACAGTTACGCGCGGAACGGCCAAAAATGGACAGCCCCAAAGTTATCCGGCTGCCGGCAAAACAGGTACCGCCAGACGGTATGATCACGAGAGTGCTGCCTATGATCCCAATCGGGTAACTTGCGTATTCGCCGGGTTTGCACCGGCTGATTCGCCGCTGATAAGCGTGTGTGTCGTTGTCGACGATCCCCAGGAACAGAAGTGGGCCAGCCAGGTAACGGCAACTCTATTTTCACGCATTGTTGACCAGACTCTTCTGTATCTGGGTGAACCCCCTCAAAGGAAGGTAATAGCATGATACTCTCGGATCTTATCCGTCTGAATCCCGATATTCGGATCGTGGGTTCTCTCGATAGGGAGATCACCGCGTTGGTAATGGATTCGCGGAAAGTCATCCCGGGTTCTTTATTTATAGCCCTTCGCGGAAACCGCTCCGACGGGCATCAGCATATTGAGGAGGCCATTGAAAAAGGTGCGGCGGCAATTATGATTCAGGAGGAGCAACCTGGGGCATTTCCGCCACATATTACGATTATTCGGTCTGTAAATCCTCGGCAGACGACTGCATTGTTGGCGAATCAGTTTTACGACAATCCTTCGGATAAATTACAAACGATTGGCGTCACTGGAACCAACGGAAAAACAACCGTTACCTACATGCTGCAAAGTCTTTTGGAACATCTCGGAGTGCCGTGCGGAGTAATCGGCACGGTTGGAGCTCATTTTGCCGGCAGCCATCGTCCGACCGGTGCGACGACGCCGGAATCACCTGAATTACAAAAATTCCTCAATGAGATGGTCGAGGCCGGAATGCATGCCGTTGCAATGGAAATATCAAGTCATGCATTGGTATGGCATCGGGTTGACGGGATGCGGTTTGATGTTGCCATATTCACAAATCTCACGCAGGATCATCTTGATTTTCATGGTTCGATGGACCGCTATCTGGCTGCTAAAAGCCGTTTGTTCAGAATGCCTGGAAAAACAGATCATCCGGCTGTCGCAATTCTCAATAATGACGATCCGGCATCCGAGTATTTTCGTCCCATGATCCCGGACTATCGAATGATCAGAACCTATGGGCTGGAGCGATCAGCTGATGTATCAGCCAGGGACATTGAGCTGTTTCCGGATTCGAATCGGTTCATTCTGACATGTCCGGGTGGTTCGTTTCCGGCACGCGTACCCATCCCGGGACGTCACAATATATTAAATGCGCTGGCTTCTGCATCAGCCCTTATGGCACTCGGATACGACCCGGCCACGGTCGCCTCCGCTTTGCAGGATCTACCCGCCGTCCCCGGCCGAATGGAAAGGATCAATCGCGGTCAACCATTTCAGGTACTGGTTGATTATGCGCATACTCCGGACGCGCTGGTAAATCTCCTGGATGCTGTCCGACAGATCACATCGGAGCGGATCATTACGGTTTTCGGCTGTGGGGGTGATCGGGACAGGAGCAAACGTCCTTTGATGGGTGAGGCAGCATCGACTCGCTCTGAGTTGACAATTGTCACATCGGACAATCCTCGAACCGAGGAGCCGGAGGCTATCATTGATGATATTCTACCGGGATTAAATAAGGCGAGCGAATACCGAATAATCCCGGATCGCCGGACTGCAATTCAGATGGCGATGCGCATCGCCCGTCAGGGAGATTCCGTTGTAATTGCAGGCAAGGGACACGAAGACTATCAGATCGTGGGAAATGAAACCTTACGATTTGATGACCGGGAGGAAGCCGGTCTTGCTTTGGAGTTGGCAGGTTATAGATGATCCGCGCTGTTGAACAGAGCAGGCACCCCGATCGGGTGATTCTATGGATCGCCGGTATTACAGCCGCGTTTGGTGTCTTGATGGTCTATGATGCAAGTGCTGTTTCAGCAGCCTTGAGACAGCGGTTTCAGAGTCCGGTGTATTTTTTTGAACGTCAATTTTGCTGGTTCCTCGTCGGTCTGGCAGCCATGATCATGGTGTCCAGAATTCCACTTTCAAAAGTGCAGCGTTCAATCTTGCCACTTACACTTCTGGTACTTGTTCTGATGATTCTAGTCCTGATACCGGGTATCGGCTACGCGTCCGGTGGTGCTCATCGATGGATTCGAGTCAGTTCTTTCTCGGTTCAACCCGGAGAGTTTATGCGGATAGTGCTGGTTCTTTATCTAGCGCATCTATTCAGCATCAAAGCTGACAGGATTTCAAAATGCTCCCAAGTTTTTCTGCCCGCCGTCACTGTCACGGGCGCTGCGGTTGTGCTTCTGGTTGCTCAACCGAAATTCGGCTCGGCGATGATACTTGTCATTATGGCCGGTATCATGTTTGTAGTTGCAGGAATTCCAATTATTCAATTACTTGCGGCATTAATAAGCAGTCTGCCGGTTATCGTGTATGCCACTTTTCACGTTGACTATGTAACCCATCGGATACAGGCCTGGTTGTACCCGGCTGAATTTGTCAGAGGTGTTGGCTTTCAGACAATGCAATCCCTGATTGCAATCGGATCTGGGAATTTGACAGGAGTCGGGCTTGGGCAAGGTCATCAGAAGATGTTCTATCTTCCTGAAGCTCATACTGACATGATTTTTCCCGTCATTGCCGAAGAGCTCGGATTAGTTGGATCGATTATCGTCTTGGGCGCATTCACATGTATCTTCATTCGCGGTTTCAGAATAGCGAAACATGCCACCAATTCTTTTGCCAGGTTGATGGCGGTCGGATTGACAGCCAGTGTCCTGCTTCCCTTTATTCTGAATCTGTTTGTTGCCACAAGATTGTTTCCGGTGACCGGTATCCCATTACCGTTGATCAGCTACGGTGGTACAGCGCTTGTCACAGATATGATCGCATTGGGACTTCTGGCCGGTGCCTGGACTTCTGTCGAGAAAATTGGGGTCTCACGTGCAATTGGATAACTATAGTGGACAGATCAGGAAGAATGTTCCGTTGAACAAGCTGACGACATGGCGGATCGGCGGTCCGGCTGATTGGGTCGTTGAAGCGAATAATCCGGATGAACTAAGGGTTTTTCTTCGCGAAGTCAACTCTTCAGCTACACCATGGATGGTTCTCGGAAACGGCTCTAACATTTTATTCAGTGACCTGGGCTACAGGGGTGCCATTCTTATTCTCGGCGATGATTTTCAGCAGATGGATATCCGAGAGTTGACGATTCAAGCCGGTGCAGGATTGCAGTTACATCATCTTGCGAATCGCGCTGCAGACGCCGGAATGACCGGCTTGGAACCATTGGCGGGAATACCAGGAACCGTCGGTGGTGCAGCCTTTGTCAACGCGGGTGCATTCGGTTGTTCTTTTCTTCAGTTATGTAAAGTAATTAATGGTTTTGATCGGCATGGTCATTTCAGGTCGTTTGATGACATCCATCCCGGGTACCGGTCCGGGGGTTTTCCGGATGGTTGCATCATTACAAACATCCAACTGACCCTGGCCTCCGGTGAACCTTCCCGAATTCATGATCAGATGTGTCAATACCTTGAGCAGAGACGGTCGACTCAACCTCTTTCAGATGCCTCCGCAGGTTGTACATTTAAAAATCCTGCGAATACCGGCGCGGGTCGATTGATTGACAGGTTGGGGCTCAAAGGTTTCCAAAGCGGCCGGGCCATGATTTCAACCCGACATGCCAATTTCATCATCAATAACGGGGGCGCATCCGCCACCGATGTGATTGATATCATTCGGCATGTCAGGAGGAAGGTGTTTGCAGAGTATAGGTTAAAGCTGGAGTTGGAGGTTCTGATTCTGGATGAGACGGGAGCACGTCTGGATCCGGGAGGAGAGCTGAAATGACGACTCGACATGGTCCCGGAATCGTTTTGGGATGCCTGATCCTAATGACACTGGGTGCGATGGGAATTGCTCTATCGGGTTTGCCTTTATGGCATGTGAATTCCTTCCAGATTTCGATCGATGACGATTCCCTTCGCACCGAACCCCTTGTTGAAGAAATGGAGAGTCTGTACGGGTCATGGGTCCCCTTAACGTCTCCCGCACTTATCATCACAAAATTATCCGATCTCCAGCAAATCGAGCGAACCACTGTGCGAAAAGCATTTACCGGATCGATCTACCTGGACATTATCACCCGAAAACCAGTTCTGAAAATGTCATTATCCGCTGAAGATCCTGTCTGTATTTCTCCGGACGGCACACCATTCCCTTACCGGCCGGAACACGGTGAACTACCTTTCTACACAGTTCCGGAAGATTGGACCCGTGACCGCTTGTTATCACCCGATACGCATATTCGGGCTACCTACGCACTTCTGTTGCAACTGGTAAGTTACCCAGCGAAATCCTTAAACAAATTCAATCATTTAGCCTCAGATCAAGCATTCGACGTCATTCTGACCAGACCGGATGACCAATCCAGTCTCCGTTTATCGAAGAACCTCACTCGCACTTCGGAAAGTGCACTCAAGCAGATAGATAGCTGGATTGCCGTTCATTCTCCTGATCATGATCCCTGTGAATACGATGCCCGTTTTCCCAACATGATCATATTCCGCACTCTCAGGGAGGTAGCCGATAATGGCTGACAGTGCGCGAAAATCAATAGGATTGTGCATGGGAACAACGGGGGTTTCGATTGCCGTTCTTCATCAGATCGCAAACGACCTGCCGGAGATTCTTGCATTCAGCCGGGTTCCATCGCGGTTTTTACGAGCAGGGATGATTGTGAACCTGGAAGCTCTTGAAGATGCAATCAGTGAATGTCGCCAAAGCATCTCCTCTCTTATCCGCACATCGTTTTACAACACAACGGTCAATCTTTGCGGTTTAGATCTGCGAATCGAGAGCGGTACGACAGCGATTGACTTCAAGCGACCGACAGAAATCAGGCGGAGACATCTGCGTGACGCCCATCTGGCATCGAGTTTAATAGAAGATGCCCAATGGCGGCTGGTTCATATTTTCCCTGCTTCCTATGATGTCGATAGTCAGACATCCCTGGCCTCCCCGGTCGGTCTGATCGGAAACAAACTCTCCTCCCATCTCCGCCAGGTGTTCGCACCAGCAATCGCGATTGACGGCATTCTGCACGCCATGAATCGTTGCGGGCTCGGTGTGTCTCACATTGTTGCCGATCCGCTGGGTGCCTTCGAAGCACTGGTCACCGAGGAAGAACGGGAGATGGGGCTTTGGATTCTGGATATCGGTGGTTCGGTAATTCAAGCAGCGTTCATGAAAGGCGCTGAAATCCTGCTTCCCACCCCTTTGCCGATCGGGGGCGATACTGTCACATCCGACATCGCCATCGGACTAAATACAACGATCCGAGACGCTGAAAAAATAAAGATCGAACATGGTCGTGTTCTCCCGGAGATGGCATCTGATGACCTGATGGTCCATATCCCTCCTTTAGGCGGCGGCCGCTCCAATAACCCGACATCCCAACATCGATTGGCTGAGATTATAAAATCAAGAACGGAAGAAATGTTTGAATTGGCAGGAGAACTCATCGGAGTTCAGACAGAATCCGATAATATAAGCAGCAGTGTTGTGTTAACCGGCGGCGGATCACTATTGCCCGGCACCATAGAACTCGCAGCAAAGTATCTCGGCATGCCGATTATTGAAGGACATCTTCGAAATGTATCAGGTTTGACGGATATTGCGCCGGTACCATTGTGCGCATCAGCTGTTGGATTGGCGTTGTATGGATTGAGACGAGATCGTGATCTTAGATGGAACACACCGGATCATTCCCGGTTCCGACATATTGTTCATAAAATGGTTTCGTGGTTTGGAGGAGAAGCATAGCGATGTACAGTTTTATCGAGGAAGTTGCGATCAATCAGGCGAACATCAAGGTGATTGGTATCGGTGGAGGTGGATGTAATGCTGTTGAACGGATGTTGCAGCGCAGGATGAAAGGTGTGGAGTTCATTGCCTGCAACACTGATATGCAATCTCTGCAGCAATACCACGCGCAAACCTGTTTGCAACTCGGTCGGAATCTGACCCGTGGCCTCGGTGCCGGCGGCAATCCGAAAATTGGCAGGGCCGCGGCACTGGAAGACGAAGAAATGATTCGCACTCATCTAGCCGGTTCTGACATGGTTTTTATAACATCTGGGATGGGAGGAGGAACCGGAACAGGAGGAGCACCGGTCATTGCCCAGGCTGCGAGAGAGATGGGTATCCTGACAGTCGCCGTTGTAACCCTTCCGTTTCGATTTGAAGGAAAAAGACGCCAAAAAATCGCTGAAACCGGAATCCGGGACCTTGAAGAGATCGTGGATACACTCATTGTTGTTCCCAATGAAAAGATCCTGGCTGTTGTCGACCCTGATACAACCGTCCGGGCTGCTTTCACAAAAGCAGATGAGATCCTCAGCAATGCAGTCCAGGGCATATCGGATCTGATCACGGAGTCCGGTGAGATTAATGTCGATTTTGCTGATGTTCGTACGATCATGACGGATATGGGCAAAGCAATACTCGGTACCGGCGTGGCCGCCGGCGAAAACCGGGCTATTACAGCAGTTGATGCGGCTATATCTTCTCCGCTGCTTGACACCATGAGTATTAATGGAGCGAGAGGAATCTTAATCAACATCACAAGTGGTGACGATCTGGGAATGATGGAGGTACACGCGGCATGCGAAAGAGTTGCCCAGGCTGCCGATGAGGATGCCCTCATCATTTTCGGGCATGTCTTCAATACCGAATACATGGGAAAGATGAAGATAACGATCATTGCGACGGGGTTTGAAAAACCGAAAGTCCGAAACCACTCCCTGAACCTCAGTTCACAGGAATCCAAAAAACCGCCGATAACCGGATTGCCTGACGCGGTCGAACCGCACCGCATCCCTGTCTTAGAATCGTCCCGGTCAGAACCAAATGTGGTCAGCCTCGTAACAGATCTCGACTCTGTTCAGAACGCAGAGTCTGTTCTCTGCTCAGGTGCCCGGGAGGAAGCCCATGTTCCAATTCAAAATCGGGAATCTGAAGACAGGGCTCACGAAAATGCCGAACCGGTGCACTCTCATGTATCGCAAGGTCACCTCCGATTAGCTCCACCCGAAACCCCAGTCCTGTTCCCTTCTGAGGAGTTAACCCGGGTTAACCCGGTCACGCCTGTCCGTAAACCCCCTCAACCGGAGTTGGAACCCGTCCAGAGGAATAGACTTCGGGATGATTTCCCGTCCATACCTGATTATAATAGAAGAGATATGGCTTCCAACTCCCTGAAAAAAGATACAAAGCTGGATCGTATCGCTCAGCGGATTTATTATGGGGACATCAACACACCGGCTTTTTTACGGCGCAAAGCAGACTGAGGACAACAGGTTATCCTGACTGGAAAGCGACAAAGCATAGAATCAGAGGAGATACGGCGGATATCGCCGGGTGACGGTTGGAAATTGCGGGTGGCACTGGTGTATCCGGCTCCTTATGCCATTGGAATGTCCAACCTGGCCATTCATCTTGTTTATGCTGCATTCAACGCTATTCCAGGTGTTGCCTGTCATCGTTTTTTTGCAGATTCCTCTGTGCTGGATCAGCGAATCGCAGATACTCCGCTCAAACCACGCAGCATCGAAACGGGTGATTCATTATCAAGCTATCATGTGATTGCATTTTCTCTGAATTATGAGAACGATCTGCTGAATATTCCTCGGATCCTGAACGGAGCCGGCATTCCGGTGCGCGTTTCGAAACGTGGATCTTCTGAACCGATAGTAATTGCCGGAGGTGTCATTGCGACAATCAATCCAGAGGTTTTAGCTCCATTTATTGACGCCTTTATTCTGGGGGAATCTGAAGAGATTATTCCCCCTTTGACCTCTGCCCTTGCAGATGTCTGGGTCACCACTCGTAACAGGGCGGAAACCCATGCAGTTATCGCTCAAATACCTGGGGTATACATTCCGGCATGGTACGAACCCATCTATGATCGCAGTGGCCGATACACGGATATAAGGTCTAACGAATCGTTTCCCCTGTCCCCGTTAAAAAGACGCTTCATCCCTGATTTGAACAAGGTTCCAGGTAGTATGATCATTAGTACTCCCCACACCGAATTTCAGCGGATGCACTTGGTCGAAATCAGCCGGGGTTGCCCCCGCACATGCAGATTCTGTCTGATTCCGCGATGTTATGGTCCCTTCCGTTATCGTTCGGTGGACACAATTTTGAGTGAAGCGAAACACGCACCGAAAAACTGGCGAATCGGTTTATTGGGTGCCGGTGGAGCGGATCATCCGGGGTTAAAGGATATTTGTCGGCGGCTGGCTGAAGAGCACTATCGTTTCACATTTTCATCACTACACACAACCGGAATCACGGACGAGTTATCCTTTCGGATAAGAGAAGCCGGCCCTAAAACACTGACGTTAGCCCCGGAAGTGGGGTCTGATCACCGCCGGCGCCGAATGGGCAAGTTCTTCTCAAATGAGGATATCATCGATGCTGTTCATCGGCTGGCGAGGGATCCAATTCGGACTATCAAACTCTATTTTATGATTGGTTTACCCGGAGAGACGTCCCGTGATCTTGATGCGATTGTGGAATTATGCAGGACGGTTCAGGGGGAGATTCGATCTGCAAACCGTAACAGCCGGACGATTCCGCGTCTGGCTGCAGGTATTTCCTGTTTTGTTCCGAAAGCGATGTCCAGTTTTGAGAGAGCGTCCATGGTTGATGAGAAGGATTTGAAAAAGCGACTCGAGCATATCACCAATCAGATGCGATCCATTCGCGAAATGCGGTTTACTCATGACACTCCTCGCTGGGCATCGGTTCAGGGATTACTCGCCCGTGGGGACAGGAGACTGGCCGACTGGCTGGAAGCATCGTCGATCCCGGGTGCGGACTGGTATAATTTGTTCAAAAGTATCCCAAAATCTGTTACTTCAGGTATTTACAAACCTGTCAAACTAAGAGAGGTATTGCCTTGGGATCATTTAAAAGTGCCATTGTTTTGCGAAGAGGGACCGGGATTGGAAACACGTCATGCATGAAACGAAAATAGCGCGCGTAAGGGAGCATCTTCTTCAATTGGAGTCGGTATTGATTGCCGCATCCGGAGGTGTGGATTCATGCCTGCTTCTGGCGATAGCAGCCGAGACTCCGATGGTCAATGTTCATATGGCCACAGTTGAATCACCTGCACATCCTGCCTGGGAATTGGAACGATGCACTCAATTGAGCCTCCAATACGGTATTCAGCACCATCTGGTGAAAGTCGATGAACTCGCCCATCCCTTGATCAGAAACAATGGTCCGGATCGCTGTTTTCATTGCAAATATCAACGATATCAACTTTTACTCGATCTTTGCAGATCAATCGGTTTGCTTCATGTTTTGGACGGCAGTAATGCGGATGATCTGAAGGATAACAGACCCGGCACGGCTGCCATTCGGGAGTTGGGTATTCAAATGCCGTTAGCGGATGCGGATTTTACCAAGAAGGAAATTCGCGAGGCGGCGAGGGAGAAGGGGTTGTCCATGTGGAATGCACCCTCCTCTGCTTGTCTTTACACCAGGATTCCAATGGGTGAATCGTTGGATTATTACCGAATTCAGCGAGTTGGAGCAGCAGAAAAGATCCTGATTGATGCCGGTTATCTGATGGTACGGGTCAGAGATCATGGTGTGATGGCTCGAATCGAATTACCTCTGGACGAGATTTTTCGATTTTTGACAGATCCGGACAAGGAGCGGATCATTAAAGAAATTAAGGGTACGGGGTACCGGTTTATTGCAGTCGATGCAGAAGGATATCGTAAAGGGAACATGTCGTTGTAGCATCTCTTTGAGCGCAGGGCTCATTTGATTTTTTTTGGTCAATCGGGAATGATGAATGCAGTCATCCTTGTGAAACTCTGAATGAGCTTGCTGAAGTGAGTATATTGTGCAAACGAATTATCTGGCGACCCGAATCTGGGTCATAAGTGTCTTTCTCAGCGTATTGAGCATCACGATTCTCTGCCTGTTATGGTTGAATGAAGAGAAACAGACAGTCGAGCAGGCTGCTTTGCAGGATGTGGTACAGCAGAAGACCTTCGGGATTCACCATCTCGCAGATCTCTTGAATCAGCAGGTGAACACAGCCTTTATACTCGGACATTCTCTTGCCCTGCGGCAGAGCATTATGACTTACACGCAGGATATACTTCAGAAAACCAGCGATGTTCGGAAATCGGATCTTGCGTCGGAGATTGGCAAATGGGTATCCAGCGATAGAGACTCCGAGGAATTTCAACACATATCCACTTCACTGGAGGCCGTATTTTTACGTGACGTGATTGATTCATCAGAATCCATCATTGATGAAATTGTTATCACAGATGCTCTGGGCTTCGTTCGGATTGCGTCTCATTCTCCAGAAGAACTGTATGTATTCGACAATGAGTGGTGGCAGAGAACGCTGAAATTACAACCCGGACAAATTTACAGATTCTATTCGACCGGCCATGAATACGCCGAATATCTGCATTTGTGCCTCCCTCTATACAATGATGAAGGGAAGGATCCAGTCGGAGTAATCAGATTACGTCTTCAGTTAGAGCAGTTATTTTCTTCTGCGTTGATTATTGGCGATCACCGGGCTAATGGAATTTGCTTCATCACAGACGATGGTCACGTCTATCCCGATATCAAACCGGACGGACTGATATCGATCAGTGACGTTAAATTTCTTACCAAACGAACCGTTGATGTGTATCCGATCCCAGATCGATCACTGGCCTTCGCCAGCGGCTCCCTTTCAGGACGCATTCCTTCATTGCTGCCAAACCTTGATTGGACTGTTGCGGCATACGCGCCGATTCCCAGAGTAACCAGTTTTTATCATCCTGTGTTTCATCGAGTCCTGATGATATGGTTAGCAGCAATAGCGATAATTATGCTTGTATCGTATCAGTTGGCAGCGTGGATCAGTCAACCGTTTTTCTTGTTCATAAAGGGAATTCGCGTACTGTCTAAAGGTGTCCCATCAACCAGCCCATTCGGGTCTGAAAAATCATCTCTGCCTGATCTTGCAGAGATTGAGAACCAATTATTCAAGACGATGGAACAAACATCGATGCTGGCCACCAAATCACTCAGAGAATCGATGGCTTCATTGGAAGCTTTATCGGATATGACTCAGGAGGCTGCATTGGAGTATGACCGCCGGATAATTGCAGAATCCCTTTTGAGAATTTCGGTCCGGAAGTTTAATGCCGATGCCGGTGTTCTGCTTATACACAATCCAGACTATAAATCGCCGATGAAACTGCAGTTTAACCTGACGGATGAACAGATCAATTCTTATACATCTCTAATACTGCACGATGCACCATCCAAAAAAATATATTTTTCCTGGGACCATATGGCACACGAAACGGTATGGAGGGATGGTTTCCAAGTCATTGTTTCAGTTCCGGTCCGCACCCGGCAGTCTAAATTCGGCACGATGTATCTTCTGTTTCAAAAAGCAGTTGAGACTGATTTTGAAAAAGATACAACTTTGGATCTTCTTGCCCAGCAGTGTGCGGTCTACACATCGCGAAGCGGTCTTTTTCATGAACTTGACCGTCAGATAAGCTTTACCGAGGGTGTTCTTTCCGGTATCCCATGGTTTATTTGCGCGATTGACTCCCAGATGAAGATTACATGGCACAATAACAGGAAAGAGATCCGTTTTTTCAATGACATGGAAAAGCTGATCGGCACAAAATGCTGTCTTGCCATCAGAGGCCGGGACAGCATTTGTCCGGACTGCCCTGTAAAGCAGACAATCCATGATTGCCGAGCGCATGAAGTGACACAGCAATGGATTGGGCCATCTGGCGAAACGCAATGGGTTAAATTAAATTCATTCCCATTAAAAGATGAAACAGGTCAGATGCGTTCCGCCATTCTGTTCATCCATGACATCTCATCCGAGATTGAAACTCATTCAGAAATAAGGCGATTTGCCAGAGCCATCGATTGTATCGGCGAAGCGGTGATTATTACCGATATGGAGGGTCGGATCGTCTTTACCAATAAAGCATTCTCCCGAATCTTTCAGTATTCGGAGATTGAGGTGAAAGGTCACCGCATCGAGTTATTGTTTCCGACCGAAGACGCCGGTATTCATAAAAAAATAACGGCAGCGATCAACTGGGATCGCATCTGGATGATGGAAATGGAAATGCTCAAACGGGATGATCAACGCATCCCGGCATCGCTGACAGCGTCTCTTGTTATTGATGAGACAGGCAATGCCATCGGAAAAGTAATCACTTGTTTTGATTTATCGGTCAGGCTGCAACGGGAGAAGCAAGTCATCCAACATTACAAGGAACTGGAGATCTTACATAAAATCAATCAGTTACTAATACAAACCCCTGATCTTCGCGAGGTACTTCAACAGATTCTCTCGCAGATAGCGACATTCACCGGCTGTCAATCCGGTGCTGTTCTATTGTATGATCCGGACACATCTGATGAAAGACGAGTTGGCAATCTCCTGTTCGACCCCAGAAAACCGGGAATTATAACTGAGATGAGTATACCGGGGTATTTTGCGAAATTTGTCGAGGAGTTTCGACAGGGACGAGAATCACCTTTACTTCAGAGGCTTGGATGTTCCAGTGAGCCGATGATACTGAACAGCCTTCAAAGTGAAACGTCCATCGAAAGCAAGTTGTTCACAAAGATGGGATTTCATGCCATGTTGGCCATTCCTGTTCGTTCACAGTCAGTTCAACTCGGCATCCTTTTCCTGTTCAGTTCCCATTCCTTTCACTTCCAGCACGATAATCTGGATATTTACAATTCGATCGCAACCCAAGTGGGCATATCGCTTTACGCCCGTTTTCTTCAAGAACGTCTGCTGAGGGACGCCCGATATATTCTAACCGGGGAAATTTTAGCACGTATTGGTGGAGATGTCCGTCAGGTTGTTCAGGGGCTGGAAGCATCAAGGCATCTTGTGGAAAAGGCGATCCGCATTCAATCATGGTCCGGAATCAGCGGGGGCTGGGATACACTGAACAGGCAAATATGGCAACTTTATCAATTAAATCTAAATATTCTGGCTTATGGATCCGAAGATCAGAAACTGTTTTTCCCGGAGAATATCAACCATCTGGTCAAAAAGTGGATATCCCAATTCAAGAGTTTGTCTTTCACAGAGAAAATTCCCATCAATTTTACCGGTTCCCAAGGGATATCGGATGTATATATCAATAAAGTGACAATCCAGAGAGCGTTCACGAACCTGCTGACACTTACGGTGGACGCCTGTTCGTCATTACGGGAAGCCTGTATCGATATTCGGATTCTTGAATCGTCCGGTGGGAGTGAATTTTATGCAATCGATCTGGATTACACTCACAGCCCGAATAATCATCTCGGAACCCTGATTCAAAATAAACGTGACATTTTGCGAGTCCCATCGACAGAGACACCGGATGAAACTCCACTGCTTTTATCCGAAGCGTTCCGTTGTATAGCAGATCACAAAGGGCAGTTGATGAATCTAACGAACGACAGCTGGGATAAAATCAGGATCGTTTTACCCAGATATCCCGTCCGATCCGCGTGACGAGCCGGGTTCACTCAATAGTTTCAGGCACTTATCTAGAATTATTTCGGCCATCTCGCGTTTGGAACACACCGGTATATTTATAACATTTCCAGTTCGATCCAGGATGAAGCCGGAATTAAAATCCGAATCGAAGCCACATCCGGTTTGATTCACGTTATTCACAACAATTGCATCCAGCTTTTTTTCTTGTAGTTTCCTCTTCGCTTCCTGATCCAGATTTTCCGTCTCGGCGGCAAAACCAATAATTATTTGATTCGCCCGGCGGGAATTTGCGACTCTCTTCAGGATATCGTCATTTTGTGTCAATTCCAGAGATACGGTTTGCGATAATCCTTTTTTCCATTTTCCCGGATGAGTGATTGTAGGTTTCCAATCCGATACGGCTGCCGTCATGATGATAATGGTTGCTTGACCTGATGCTGCCATCACCGCCTGACCCATTTGATCGGCTGTTGTGATCTCAACACGGGAAACCGCGGCATGAGGTTTAACAGCAACCGGTCCGGAAATTACTTCTACGTCAGCACCGCGTTCAGCCGCGGCGGCTGCAATGGCATACCCCATCTTACCTGACGACCTGTTGCTGATGAACCTGACCGGGTCGATTGCTTCGCGTGTCGGACCTGCCGTGATTAAAACTCGTTGTCCAACCAGGTCTCTCTTCCTGCCGATAATTGCTCCGGCCAGATCCGCTATCACTCCCGGATCCGACATCCGACCTGTTCCTACATGCCCGCATGCTACTTCACCTGTATCGGGACCGGAAACATTCACACCACGTTGAACAAGAACAGCCAGATTAGCCTGGACCGCCTGGTTGACAAACATTTTCGGATTCATCGCGGGCGCAATCAGAACGGGGCCACTGAACGCGAGGAGGAATGTTGAAAGGAAGTCATCAGCGATTCCATTGGCCCATTTTCCAATGATATTAGCTGTAGCTGGAGCTATAATAGCGGCATCCGCCCAATCCGCAAGAGCGATATGGCCGATTTGCCGCTCATTGTCATGCTGATCGAACATCCCGGTAATCACCGGATGCCCGGATAGAGCTTTTAAAGTTTCGGGGCCGATAAATTCGCACGCATTTCGGGTCATGATGACCTGTACTTCATACCCACGGTTTCTTAGAATCCGAGTCATCTCAGCCGATTTATATGCGGCGATCCCACCGGTTATACCCAGGACCAGATTGAATTTGTTTCGTTCCGGCATAAACCTACGGATTCAGATCATTCATCGGCATCCGGAAACAGGTTATCCAGATCCGAATCCGACTCGTCGTCCGTTTCCTCATCTTCCTGATCGGACTCAGTTTCAGACACATCGTCGAATATCTTAATTTCGCGTTTCTCAATTCTATCCGGACGTTCCGGCCTCTCAACAACCGGTAGTGATTCCTGGGCAACAAGAGTGTCTTTTCGAAGCGCGTCCATCTCTTCCTGGCTGAGTTCATACCAGTCAACTTTGCCCTTGACAAATTCCTCCAGAGCCATCGATGTGACTTTCAAGGTTTTACTGTCGAAGTAAGGCCGCAATCCCTTCTGAATCTGCTTGGCTCGTTTCGATACCACAAGCACTGCCCGATGCCGGCTGTCAACACTGCCTAACCACTTTTCCAATTTCTGTTCATTCATCTGCTTTATCCTTTTAACCTTTTTTTAATGTTCTGACGGAGCGCGACCCGCCGCGTGCTTAACCTCTCCGCAATAAATATCGATTCAATCTGGTTAACCGATGTGTCAAGATCATCGTTAACCACAACATAATTATACTTCGAAAATTCATTGATTTCACGTTTTGCATTTATAAGCCGTCGTCGAAGGTTTTCTTCCGTCTCAGATTGTCTGGCGCGAAGCCGCTCCTCCAAGACGTCAACCGATGGCGGAAGAATGAAAACATATACTGCGTCCCTATAAATACGTTTCATCTGGAGAGCGCCCTGAACATCGATATCCAAGACCACATCATATCCGGCATCCAGGAGGGATTTCAGGTCTTTTCTCGATGTTCCGTATCGCTTTCCATGCACTTCCGCCCATTCAAGAAACGCGTTTTCTTTCACCATCCGATCAAATTCAGTATCCGAGATGAAATGGTAATCATCCCGATCAGTCATGTCGCTTCTTGGATCTCGCGTCGTATAGCTGATCGAGTGTTTTAAATTCGGGAAACGCGCCATCATTGCACGAATTAGTGTGGTTTTGCCACCGCCTGACGGAGCGGACAGCACCATGCAGAGGCTTTCATTCATATCGCGTCCCTGATTCCCGCCGAATTGAGCCTTTGAACCAGTGTTTCTTCCTGGATACCTGACAGAACCACCGTTCCGTTATCCAGCAGGATAATCGATCGGGTCCGGCGTCCCTGGGTTGCATCAACCAGATTACGAGCCTGCTTGGCATCTTCCCTTAATCGTTTCATTGGAGCGGATTCGGGATTTAGAACAGCCAGAATCCGATCCGCAGTGACAAAATTGTTAAATCCTATGTTGACCATCATAGCCGGTTACTCCAAATTCTGAACCTGTTCCCGCAATTTCTCGATCTCCAATTTTAAGGTGACAACCATCTGATTGATCTCGATCATCACTGATTTCGATCCGATTGTTGTAATCTCACGATGAAGTTCCTGGATAGTAAAATCAAGCTCCTTACCGACCGCTCGACTGGAATCTAAAATGTCTTCGATTCTGTTAAGATGACTCTCCAAGCGCGTCAGCTCCTCGGTCACATCACTTCGAACCGCCCAGATGACCACTTCTTCCTCCAGACGTTTTGAATCCGGCGTCAGATCCCTGCTGATCATCTGGACAGCATTCATTAATCGTTCACGCACCACTCCAGGCTGCAATCCCGCGCTGTGGCGTAACTGGCTCAACGTTGCACGAATACCGGAAACTCTTCCTTTCATCTCCTTCATCAGATGAGTGCCTTCAGCCAGGCGGGATTGGAGAAACTCATCCAACGCCATGTCCAAAGCCCGGAACAGGACAGCCTCCAGATCCGTGTTTTTTTCTTTCGATGGCAGCGATGTAAACATATCGTTAAATCGAACCAGCCGATCGGCCGTCACTCCATCCGGGATATTGAGTTCCATGGCGAGAAGTTTGATTTCCCGGCATAAATCTGCGCCATATCCGCGATTGATCACAAGTTCTCCGGTATTGGCAGGAAGAGAATGAAAATCTACATTAACATCCACTTTCCCGCGAGTTATTCTTCGTGAGATCGCATCTCTCAGGACCACTTCATAGCGTTGATAACCTCGGGGCATATGGATTTGCAGATTAAAATACCTGTGATTAACTGATCTGACACTGACAGTGACGTCAAATCCGTTTTCAGTCACTCGGCCATCTCCAATCCCCGTCATACTATAAACCATGTTCAACTCCTTTGATCTCTCCACAGCGCAGCATGTATGTTATGCAACAGCCGGCCCGAGTCAAGCCGGACTTGCACTATACTCCTTTTTTTTTCATAATGGCATTGCTTGGAATCTGATACTTATATTTTGGAGGTTACGAAATGAAATACTCACCAATTTCTTTTACCGTCCTACTTGCATCGCTACTTTGTTTTGCAGTCATTCCCGCCATCGTGCATGCGGACTATGACACGGCTTATAATCTGTTTAAAGAGAAAAAATATACCGAAGCCATCCCCTTGCTGGAGGAGTGGTGCGGAACATACCCGAAGGATCCGCGCGGTGCGTATACTCTGGCGCAATGCTATGTAAAAACTCGTCAGAACCGGAAGGCCATCGATCGATTAACGATTATACTCGAACATCATCCCGAACATGCTCCTTCCCAATTTCTGATGGGTATGTTAACCGTACCCGATTCTCCAGCCAAAGCGCTCAGCCATTTTCAGCGGGCAGCGGAAGAACAGCCGGATAATGAACAATACAATTATTTCTGGGGAAGTACGCTGATGGCGGAAAAACGTTACGATGAAGCTGAGACTGCTTTGAGAAAAGCCACAAAAGTGAATCCCAAAAACGCAAAAGCCCAGTTCGATCTCGGTCGCGTGCTACTGTTTAACAACAAACCGGCCGATTCTATTTCGCCGCTTACTATTGCCTCGAAAGGAACGGACAAGGCATCCGCCCTGTTTTATTTAGGTCTCGCTCAATTGCAAACGAAGGATTTCGCCGGAGCAACCGATTCACTCTCGGAGGCGGCAAAACTGACGCCGGATGATGCCAAAGTCTTTTACAATCTGGGACTTGCCCGGGAGAGCACTCTTGGCGATGATGTGAAAGGTATGGAGCCTTATGATCCTGTTATTGAAGCATATCTAAAAGCCTGCGCACTTGATAAAGAAGCCTCCGACTATCAGTATCGGCTTGGAAATGCATATGAACAGGCAGTTCGTAAAATATACACGCAAACTGCGGGAAACGACGCCTTGAGTGCCAAAGCCCTGGATTATTTGTCAAAGGCGAAGGCGGCATTTACCTCCGCAAATTCAGATGCAGCAAAAGACCGGATTACGGGTGTTGATCAGATGATTGAGAATATCAAGAATCCTCAGATTATAGAGGAAGAAGTGGCCGAATAGTGAGTAAAGGAGAACAGATGAAAATGAGAGTCAGGTTGATTGTAATAGCAAGTATCCTGGTATTCACCGGATACTCGGTCAATGCGGGATATTATCAGGATGCATTCAATGCTTATCAGGCAGAGAATTATGACGAAGCGATCGCAATCCTGAAGGAAGGTCTCCAGGCCGCACCGAATGATGAGGACATGGCGAAACTACTTGGACAGATATACTTCAAAATAAAGAAAATCGAAGAAGCTGAGAATGCTTTTCAGAAAGCGGTATCCCTTGACCCTGACGATGATGTATCCCAGTATTATTTAGGACTCTGCTTTACACTCAGACGGGAAGGGAACCAGCCGAAACCCGCATGGTTTGAAGCATCACAGGCTTTTGCCAAAGCAGTGGAACTCCAGCCGGATAATCCCCGATACAATTATCAACTCGGACACTCTCAGTTGATGCTTCGAAAGTATCAACTGGCTCAGGCTCCTCTTGAAAAAGCATATCAGACTGAAGAAGGTCGTAACGATTTTAAAATTCTGACGGATCTCGGGTTGATTTATCAGGCATTGAATGAAACCGTCAAAGCAATCGACATGTTCGAAAAAGCCATCGAGTTGAGCCCGGACCGACCGGTTCCGTATTTCTACCTTGGGAACCTGTATATAGCCGAGAAGAACTATGACAAGACCCGGGAAATCGGAGACAAACTGATTGAGATGCAGCCACAGGAGGGTAAAGGCTACTCGTTCAGAGGGTATGCGTTGCTGATGGCAAAGGATTTCGCAGCGGCGGAGGCAACATTCAATAAAGCCATTGAACTGGATCCGACCGATGGAAATTTTTACTATCAGCGGGGGCTGGCTCGTGAAGGGAAAATCGGAACAAGCGCCGCCTCCTATAAATCTCTGATTGACGATTATGCAAAAGCTGTCAGCCTGGCCGGTTCAACTGCTTCTTCCGACTGGCACTATAAGCTGGGAAATGCTTATGAACTGGAAGCGACGTTGGATTGGGATCGGGCATTCCGGCATGCAGAAAGTCGCGCGAACTGTCTCCGCAATCTGCGTAAAGCCCAAGCCCAGTATAACATGGCGAAAGACATTCCGAATGCACAGCAGCAGTTATTGACAGTCAATGAGCGAATTCGGCAATTGGAAGTGATACGATAAGAGGTGAATCGCTGGGAGCAACACATTTTGTGAATAATGATTTTTTTGCCAGGGCATTTAGTGACAGTGCCCGCTGCCAATCAGAATTTATCGCATCCCACGCCGGCATGCTCCGAAAGGTTGCGGAGATATTAGTCGAGCAATTGAGGACCGGGCACAAAATTCTCTTTTTTGGCAATGGCGGTTCCGCTGCAGATGCCCAGCATCTGGCGGCGGAATTTGTCAACCGTCTGGTCTTGAATCGGCCCGCACTCCCCGCTCTGGCTATTACAACGGATACTTCCATCCTGACCAGTATTGCCAATGACTTCGATTTTAAGAGTATTTTTTCCCGGCAAATTGAAGCGCTGGGAGTGAGTGGTGATATCGCATGGGGTATCAGTACAAGCGGGAATTCACCGAATGTTATCGAAGGATTCCGGACCGCCCATTCGAAAGGAATGACCACGATCGCATCGCTGGGCAATCTTGGAGGCGTTATCAAGGATATGGTTGACTATCCCATGATCGCTCCATCAAATTCCACTCAACGAATACAGGAAGTCCACATCCTCCTCGGGCATGCGTTGTGTGAATGGGTCGAACGAACCTTATTCAAATGAGAAGCTGATCGTTTAATGAAAATAACCGGGCAGTTTCAGTTTCTTCATCCAGTAAACACTTCCTGGATCATCGACTGTCAACGCATTGCCCATAAACTGGGGGAAAATTTAAGATTACTGGTACATCCCGGCGATGTCATTCCGATCGATGATCTAATCGGCTTTCTGGAGGCCTTTCACCTTGCTGATGAAGTGGCTGAGGCAGGTTTGGATGATAAGATATCAGACCGGGCGCCGTCCTATCCCGATATTGAACGAGCCAGGGATATTATAACGCAATGGTATACCCCACTGATCAGTCAACGCATTTTCCAATCTGTTAACCTCTTCAAGCCGGTTCTGGATTCCCTCCGCACAATGGGTGTATCGCTTGCAACAACGAATGGATGTTTTGATATACTCCATCCGGGGCATCTCAAGATGCTTCAGTCGGCATCACAGGTGGGTGATGTTTTGATCGTCCTGATCAACGGTGATGAATCGATCCGCAGATTCAAAGGGGATGCTCGTCCAATTCATGCATGGCAGTTCAGGGCTGCCCTGTTAACCCGGCTCGCTGCCGTCAGTTATGTTGTTGTTTTCGATGAAGATACACCTCTCGACACATTGGAAGCCATTCGGCCCGAGTATCATATCAAGGGAGGTAGCTTCATCAACGAACGTTTAAGAGTTGAACGCGAACTGCTTGCCGGATGGGGAGGAATACTCCAGACCTTG
Organism: candidate division CSSED10-310 bacterium; assembly: GCA_016931515.1. Lineage (GTDB taxonomy): Bacteria > CSSED10-310 > CSSED10-310 > CSSED10-310 > CSSED10-310 > JAFGEQ01. The sequence continues at coordinate 137,475 of JAFGEQ010000006.1, forward strand.
CCGATGACGCAGTCGTACAGCACGAGCGGGTTATTGGAACGGTATCCCGGACCCCCGTTTCCCGTGTAAAAAGGAGTTGCCATGAAACCGGCAGATTTTTCTAAGATCAAGAGAAACTCGATCCATCAGAGAGAAAACCTTGTAAAAGTATCGGATTTTGTCAAAGTTCCCGCAGCGGGAAGTGGTTTTCTCGAGTTTCTGAATTCTCTGCCGATTATTGAACATCGGACGAATGCCGCCTCAAACTTGGCTACAATCGTGGATCGGGTCGTCAAGGCCCGTAATATAGACCGCCCCGTTACCTGGGCGCTGGGACCTCATATTGTGAAATATGGTTTGAGTCCGCTGATAATAGCTCTGATGGATTTGGGAATCGTGCAGCACATTTTGACGAATGGCGCCGGCGCCATACATGATACCGAGATCGCTTTAATTGGGGAAACATCTGAAGAGATGGGTGGCCATATCAGTCGCGGTGACTTTGGTATGGCCAGGGAAACCGGTGAGTTTATAAACAGTGCGGCAATGAGTGCCGTGCAACAACAAACCGGGTTTGGAGACGCCATCGGCCGGAGAATTCTGGACGCCCAACTCCCGTACGCTGAATTCAGTCTTTTCGCTCAGGCCGTGAAACGCAATATCCCGATTACTGTTCATGTTGCCATAGGGACTGATATCATTCATATGCACCCGGATATGAATGGTCAGGCGACCGGAGAAGCCACATTTTTTGACTTCCGTCGGTTTGTCGCGACCATGCAGACTCTGGGAGGTGGTGGAGTTCACCTGAACATTGGTTCAACCGTGATTCTTCCTGAGATATTTGTAAAAGCGATGACCGCTGCCAACAATCTGAATGGTACCCCCTGCCTGGATTACACGACGGCGAATTTCGATCATTTGTCAGAGTATCGACCACTGATGAATGTTGTGCGGAGAGGGTCCATGGATGGTGGTGATGGATATGAGATCATCGGCCGAATGGAGATAATGATCCCGCTGTTATGTCGCATTCTGATGGCCCGATTACGCGGTGAGTCGTCTTAATTTGCCAGAAAGGCCATTAATAGTTGCGCATTCTGAACTGCCTGCCCGCGATAATGATTGTTGAAAAAAAAGTATACGGACCGGTGTTTCCGTATCCACTGATGTAACGCAGGAACCATCGCCCGGAGCTGTTGATTGGAATACAGGTAATCATACCGTTGCCATGCCTGATCATGCGTCCACCACTGCACGGCATTCCGCCCATGGAAACGCATATACCCTACCGAATGAGTCACTGGCAGGCGTTGACCGGGCAGATCGTCAATACAGGGCATATCCAACGCGCAAACCGAGATATTCATTCGCGACAAGCGATCCAGGTTATCCGGAGAAAACCATGATGAATGCCTTAATTCCAAGACCGGAACCGGACCGTTGACCTGTTCCGATATCATCTCCAGACGATCCCAGGCTTCCGGATCGGGCCGAAAGGAATAGGGAAATTGAAATAAAACTGTCTTGACACGATTCCTTTCGATCAGTGGACTCAATGCCTGGAGAAACTCCTTAAGACAATGGTTTTCCTTTATCTGGTGAGTTATTCCCCGAAACGCTTTGAAACTAACATTCAACGAATTATAGCCGGGATGAAGAAATCGCTTTATCGTCGCAGGTGCCGGCATCCGGTAGAATGAATAATTCAACTCCAACCCATTAAAAAATCGGCTGTAATAATCCAAAAACCCATTGTCGGGCAATCGATCGGGATAAAAGTGCCCTCGCCAGTCGGGATAAGAATATCCGGAGGTACCAATGATGATCTCCGTGTCATAATTTTGCGGAAGGGACTGATCGTCCAATACATTCGACTCCATAAATTATATGTCTTTTTCGCTGAAAACCTGGGCTTCGAATACTTTAAATTGAGTGCCTTCACGCCATGCCTCAGGGGATAATCCCGCTTTCATCGAAAGGTATCTCAGTGTTGTCCCGAGATCCCAACCCTGTTCTGGCGCAACCTGCGGCAGAAATACCGCCTTGTGGCGATTCTTTTCCAGGATGATACCGTGGTGACCGATCTTGATTTGCTTCCACGAGTCGACCGGTCGGGGTGGCGTCAATACGGAAATCTCGATTGTGATCTTATCGAGTTCCCCCATTGTTACCGGTGTAAACCGGGGATCTCTGGCACAGGCGCTGATCGTGTTATCCAAAACAGCATCCACGCAATTCATTACAGGTTCTATATAGCCGATGCATCCGCGAAGATCATGGCCTATGTGAAGTGACACGAAAACACCCCGTTTAATCGTCGAGAGCCTGTTGTCCGGTTTTTGTGTCACCGGTTTCCCGGTTTGAACAAATTCTGTCATAACCTGCCGTGAATACCCCAGCAGCATCCGTTGCTCTTCGACTGTCAGATGATCAGCAACCGTTTCGAATTTTATAGGAGAAGAACCGGATTCGGACGTATCGATAAAGATGACAGCGCAATATCCTACGACCTGTGAACGATCACCATGGGAAACATCCCCCGAGTTCGCAACTTTTAGCACTTGCCCCTTGTCAGCTCCCATTAATTTACAGAGACTCATCACGGATGACGTGGCCGTTGCACCGCAGAGGACACAGGCCAGGTTCCCGGTTCCTTTTGCCATTTCATCCCGTTCATGCTTCATCAATGCCACCGTATCCATCGAGGCGATAATACCCGCTGTTTTTTTATCTATACGTGACGCATCTTTATAGGTTGGATAGTGAGTCAAGTCCGTACTGGCAACCAACAGGTATTTTTTACCTTTAAGCAAGTCAGGGAGATTTTTTAGAATGTCACGTTGTGCGTCTTCTGCGTCATAGCCGAACAGGATCGGTACTATTTTAAAACCCGATTTCAAGACATGCTGCAAGAACGGCAATTGTATTTCCAGCGAATGTTCCCGTTGATGAGGTGTCCCATCGATACGAATACCATTCGAATGAGCGACCAATTGTCCGGCCAGATCCGTATCCAGCAAGACCGTGCCTAAAGGTGATTCATATGCGTCGGCATTATCAATGGTTGCACCGCGAAAACCCTCACGATGAGCGTTTCCGAGAAGCAAGACAACGTCGGGGTCCTGCCCGATAATGGATTTATAGGCGAATGATGCGACGGGGCCGGAGTAGACATATCCGGCATGCGGTGAAACAATTCCGATTACTGACCCCTCAATTTCCGGTATATCAGCGTTTACAATATAGTGGTTGATATTTTCCTGAAGCTCGTCAGCCGTTCCGGGATACCAGGATCCTGCGTAGACAGCTTTTCGAACGCGATATCCGTGGTCATGGTGCTGGGCATACCCGCTGTTTTCGATTGTGCGCATCATTAATCCTCCGATCAGAACGATAAACAAACCATGGATTTTCATTAAATGAACGCCTCCTGACATGAAACGTTATAACTATCATTATACTGTCAGATTGTTCAGTAGTCACATCATAGAATTGACACTGCTCCACTTAACCTGCAATATAGATAGTGAAACTGTTTTTACAGGAGGGCATATGAAAATACGGTCTTGGATTATATCAGTATTGCTGATCATGGGAATTGCAGGCAGCGGTTTTTGCGCAGATTCAAATATCGAACAATATAACATCGTTGTTCTTCTGGATGCATCTTCTCATATGAACGCCAAATGGGGGGATAAACCACGATTTCAAAAAGTTGTTGAGTCCTTTGGCCAGGCACTCACGGAACTTAACCGATCACCGTCATGGGGTCTGAATCTTGGATTACGGATTTTTGGCGACCAGAGTCCAAGATCAAAAAACGACTGTGCTGATTACCGATCCGGAGCAAAACTGGATTGGTTTGAACCCACACTGTTAACCCGGGTATTGGAAGGAACACATCCGAAAGGTCGCAACTGTCTGTCGAATGCTTTGGGCAGTATCCAGTATGATCTGACTGAAGCCAAACGAACAAAAAACAATTATATCTTATGCATTGTATCGGGTCGGGATGAATGTACGAAGGATGAAAAAGTTACGATGGACTGGCTGAAAAGAGAGAAAGGAATTACCGCCATCTACATCATCGGATCCAATGTTTCCGCAGCTGATTCGGAATATTTCGAATCATTATGCAAAGACACTCCAGGCGGATACGCCAATGCGACATCTCCAGAAATGCTATCCGACTTGTTAACACGTTATCTGACATTATATTGCCAAGGAAAATCGGTCGCGGCGGATCCAGAGAAAACTAATGATAGTACCGGTGAAACGACCGCCGGTGACACGAAGGACGTCATGAAATAACAAGGCCTGACGGGTCTTTGTCGATTCCGGAACGAATGACTAGAAAAATCTGGCTTTTCCGTTGTTTTGCCATCGGAGTCTCCGTACTGATCCTGGTGTTTTTAGAGATAGCCTTGCGATTTTTCTCACCACAACTCGATACGTCCATGGAGCGATTTCGCCTGATCACTGAAAAAACGGAAGCCCGGCGATTTTCTGCTATTAAGGAACCCGATCCGGATCTGCTCTGGCGTTTAAAACCGGGCAGCCAATTATCAGACGATGAATTTCTAAATGACCGTGGATTTCGGTGTAACAATTTCTCGATTCCGAAACCTGAGTCAACGAAACGGATAGTTATATTGGGTGATTCGAGGAGTTTTGGATTCGGAGTTATCAACAGACATGATATCTATACCGGACAATTGCAACGCTTTTTCGACTCCCTGAGTCTTGAAAAACGGATTGAAGTCCTGAATCTGTCCGTTATTGGATACAGCTCATATCAAGGGCGGATACTGTCAGATATACTGGGACAGCGCTTAGAACCCGATGTTGTGTTGATATGGTTTGGTTTCAACGATCTTCTTTACTACCACATCACCGATGAGTCAGCTGCCCGATCATACCGATACCTGTCAATTGCCGGGCGCATGATAAACAAGCTCTTTCTGTATCATTGGCTTGAATGCGCCTGGCATCGCTTGACACATCGTGCATCGGAGCATGTTGTTCTCCAGCAGCCGATCACAGAGAGAGTTCCTCCTGAGCAATATGAAAAAAACCTGCGTTCCCTGATTCGAGGAGTGCGTAAGATCGGTGCCCGACCCATTCTCCTGACATCGCCTGTCCGTCCTGAAATTCCAATCGTATTAAACTCACGGGTTCGAAATGTACGGGACAGGAGCGGCAACACGGAGGTCGTTCTAGTCACCCAGTATGAGATTAACGGCTACTGGCTGATGGATCAGACCGATTTTCCAGGTTCCGAAGCCGAACTCGACAGACTGATTGCTGAAAACAGTGATATCGCAATTCTCAGGTATTTCAAGGGGGTCAGGTTAAGACGCAGGGGTGACGACGACCAGGCAGCGTTTGAGTTTGATGAAGCCAAGACACTCGATGAAACGCGGCGCGCGGTCACCATTTATAATGAGATAACCCGGCGGGTATCCGCAGATACGAAAACCGACTGCATCGATCTGGTTCATTTGTTTGATAACTATCGAAACAACCTTCTATTCGTGGATGACTGCCATCCGAATGTCAACGGACATGGATTGATTGCTGCGGCAATAATGGAGTTGTTGACTGGTGCAACTTCGCGTATCGTAGAAACGGAGAGTGGGCAGGCGGATAATCACCTGGAGAGTCGGGTATTCCAGAAATGAAAGCAATAACAGGTGTTGTAATCACGTACAATGAGGAGCATTCCATCAGAGATTGCCTGAAATCACTGTCGTTTGTGGACGAGATTGTCATTATTGACAGTAACAGTTCCGATCGTACAAGGGACATTGCCCGGGAGTTTACCGACAAGGTCTTCTCTGTTGATTGGAAAGGATATGCACCAGCGAAAAACTATGGCATCCGCAAAGCGACGAATGATTGGATCTTATCACTGGATGCTGATGAAAGAATTACAGATGATCTCCGGAACGCCATTCTCGATGTTGTTCCTGATCGTTGCACGGCTTACCGCATCTCGAGACGAACATGGTATCTGGATCGTTGGATAAAGGGTGGGGGGTGGTATCCGGATAAAAACATACGCCTGTTCAACCGGCAATATGGTCAGTTTCGGAACGTACCCGTTCATGAAAGTGTTGAAACGGACGGGCCCATCGGGGATATCGAGGGTGATATCCTGCACTATTCCTACAAAGATATCAGTGATCATGTCCTTCGGATAAATAAATACAGCGATCTCGTTTCAAACAAATGGCTGGCGGAAGATCGAATTGTCAATATCGGAAACATGGTCTTCAGACCAGTGTGGGAATTCATAAGAAAATGGCTCTTTCGCGGTGGTTTCCGAGATGGTCAGGCCGGAGTTATTCTGGCGGGGATGCATGCGTTCTATACATTTTTAAAATATGCAAAAACCTACGAGCGGCGACTGGCGGTTCGGGAGGCGGAGAAGGAATAGAGCAAATTGAATGAGCGAACCAGTATCAATCCCGGAGACGCTGTAGAGATTTTTGAGCAGAAACGTCTAATGACAGCGTTGTGCCTGGGATACAAGAAGAATCGTTTGAGTTTGATTACTGAAACTAGCAAGGTTCTGAACCTGTCACCGTCTCGAGTTGTCCATCTGTCCCGAAATCGTATCGAACCTGGTACATCACGGAAAATTATTATCGATTTCCTGAGACAGTTGAGTGAGAACCGAGCTCGGATTGCCGGGAGCATTTTGTTGGAGAAACTATGGCAAGCAACTCCGTGCAAAGGAAAATGGTTTGATTTAACCGATATGGAATGTCCTGCCGGCTTCATCGACAGTTCCATTTCCCGGGATGACTGTCTGGCGGGGATTGTGCGAGCAATATACCAGGATCGATGTTACTTCAGGCACTCGGAGAACAGGGTATATGTAAGTACACCCGAAGAGGTACAGGAAACGCTCAAGCACATTGAGGAACAGGCAAAAGAAAACATACTGATTACACGTTTATCGGAATGGTTGAACGCGAAACTCCACTCGCAGTCCTGTTCTGATCCGGAACCGGATGTCTATCATCGCTTTATAGATGCACTGAAGGCAGATGCTGCACAAATAGCCGATCAACCGGATCGGAATTTTGTAACAGCTGTATTGAAGAACATCCGGAAATACCCGGGACTGACCGCTTTTGATATTCTGGTGTATCTCGGTGAATTTGAGCCTGATGAAAACCTGGATATTCTTCGCCTTCGATACCCAGTTGTTTTCTCGATCCAGGCTCTTGCGGAACTCGAGCAGATGCAAAAAGTGGTTTTGCCAGTATCATCATCGCGCCGAGATTATACGGACCTTTCCTGTTTTACGATCGACGGACCTCAAACCCTCGATTTCGATGATGCCGTGTCCTGTATCAAACTACCGGATAATCGATTGCAAATCGGTATTCACATAACGGATGTTGCGTATTGGGTATCACCCGGTTCATTTCTGGATGAAGAAGCCCGTGAACGAGGACAGACGCTCTATCTTCCCCGGAAAACGTGGCATATGTTTCCAACCGCCTTCGCAGAATCTGTAGCCAGTCTTCATACGGGCGCAACCAAACCTGCATTAAGTATCCTGATCCATTTCAAAACCAGTATAAACGGCAATCCAGGTGCTTCCAGCGATTCCGGTGTCACCAACGATTTTCTTCCATCGATCGAATCGATCACGATAGAACCTTCTTTAATCAATGTTCGACACCGACTGACGTATGACGATGTCGATGCGAGAATTGCGGAAGAACCCTTTTCAATGCTGCTGAAGCTGGCAGTTGCATTGCGCCATAATCGACTGCAGAATGGCGCAATCATCATACCCAGACCTGAATTGACGATAGATGCTAGGAATCCGGCAAGAATTGTTATCCAGAAACGGAACCGTCAATCGAATGCCCAGTTGATTGTGTCGGAGTTAATGATCCTCGCGAATCAAAAAATCGCCGAAAAGGCAGCGGAATCCGGAATAGCTTTTCCTTTCCGTTGTCAGCAGGCACCGGAGGAACCTGTTCCTCGCAGTGATGAAATTTTCAATCCTTATATTTCTTATTGTCAGCGCCGGGTAATGCCGAGAGCGGATCAATCACTAGTATCCAGGAAACACTTCACGTTGGGCTTAAGCAGTTACACCAATATCACGTCGCCGATGAGACGTTATTTCGATGTTATTGCCCAGCGTCAATTTCGAGCCATTCTCGGCCATGACGAACCTTACTCGCGACAAGAGCTGGATTCCATTTTAAAAGACCTTGAGCAATCTGTAGCCAGGGCTGCCACGATCGCATACAGACAGAACCGGTATTGGCTACTGAAGTATTTGTCGGGGTTTGAAGGACAGACTATAACCGCAATGATCCTGGACCGTTATGCCAATGGGTATCAGATCTGGCTGGAGGATCTCTGCATTGATGCCGATCTTCCCCTGTCTTTCAGCAAAAAACTCTATCCGGAACAGGTGATATCAGTGATGATTGAGCGCGTGTCGCCACGAGATGATGTTCTCAAACTCAGATTGGCTGAGTAACTCAGTCCAGATTATAAAGTCCCTGAATCAATGTTCCCGCACGAATTGTTCCGGGTGAACCGGCTCTATTGATGATTTTTACCGTCCCGGAAACAACGACTCCTTCTTCAAAATACACATCACCCTCGATCTGCCATTCCTCACAGTTCACCAGGGATGGAGCTCCTGCCGGAAACCGCTTCTGCAACTGATCAATCATCCGGTAATGTTTCTCATCCAGACGCGTAATGACTCCACGCGATCGTCCCGGAGCGAGGCGTAACCGGAAGTTGTCGGTAATCTCATAGGCATCCGACCATAATCCAATCAAATCATCCGTTGTTTTAACAGGGAAAAATCGTGTCCTTGGAACACTGATTGCAGTTGCATTCCTGAAACTCGATATCGCTGCTCCCATCGCCGTTTCCAGTTGAAAGACAGGCTCTGAATCGGGATCACGAGGATTAACGGTTTTCCGATTTCTAATCAGAGGTAGATCCAAACATCCCCCGGTTTCACTCAGAGTATCCCTCAATTTTACCAGGTCAATCCAGATTGTATTGGTGTTGAAAAAACGGTGTTTGGTAATATCAGCAAAAAATTCCCTATCCTCCGGCGCGCATTGCGCTATCTCTCGGAGAACGAAGAAGCCATCCCGATGACGGGCCAGATGACCTCCCTTGCGGTCGGCATCCGTACGCTCCGCCACTTCCATCAGGAATGAAAAACCACCGGAGATGAAGTAGCCCAGGATGGCAGGATCCAACTCGGCACCCAGGTTATCGGAGTTAGAAATGAATGCATACAGGTATCCTTGCCTAAGCAAAGCGTCCAGGCATCCGGACACGTGTAATGCCGAATATATGTCTCCATGACCGGGTGGATTCCACTCCAAATCCCTGTCGTCCGGGTAATCAACCGGAGACAGATCGGATTGCCGAATCTTCGGTACACGATTCTGGATAAAATCCATTGGGATTCGTCCAACAGGGAGATCGGAATATCGTCGGAGAAATGACCGGGTATCCTCCTGTGTGCCTTCACTGTTCATTAGAATGAGCGGTACCGGAGCGTTGAAATCGGAACGAATCCTTAAAACCTGACGGGCGATGATATCCAGGAATGTCAACCCTTTTTTGACTTCCAACAGGGATTTCGCTCGATCCATACCCATGCTTGTTCCGAGACCCCCATTCAATTTGATCACAGCTGTTCGAGGCAGCTCCCGAATCCCGTCTTTCAGGTAACCATGGAGATCTTCATAGCGTGTCAGTGATTTCAACGGCTCCAGATCGCTTTCCGCGATCATTCCGGAGTGACCGGAGCATACGTGTCGATAGTAATTTTCGAATGAACGAATCGTTGACGGATGCAAACCGGCTTCCGTCATTTTGCGCCGGAAAGCCATCACATACTGATTATAACATGTCTGATCGGAATAATTGGCCTGATCGATCATTGTATCGGTTCAAACCGGTATGGATAAATACCGATCTCTCCACGAATTTCCGAAACAGCGGAATCAGTCAACGCACTGTAGAATCTCGAATTAAACCACTCCGGTCCCGACCCCGTCCAAGTGGTTGGAGGCATAACGACAAGTGACCAAACTCCGGGAGAGATCGTCACCACATCCCAGTCAGGTTCCAACGTCCATGCAGGCCAGAACCAATACTCTCCAAACTGCTCCATGATAATGAACAACGCCATATCAATGTGCAGGATATTGCCGGGATTGCAAACTTCTATTTCCAAATCCACAAGATCACCAGGGTCAGGAAGTTCCTCCACTCCAATAAATCGGACACCCAGACGCCGGCAATCATCGTTGCCGACGAAATGGCATCCGATGTCGACTATACCCGAATCCAGAGCCAGATCTGCCTGTGTTGTCAGATCGCTCATGCAGTAAATATCGCTCCCAACCGTCCAGCACATTTTTTCAGATTCCTGATTCCCGGCATCCACGCATGGGTTGACGGCAGGAGCCTGTAATAATTTCAAATAGTAATCACTATGCGGACCCACTCCAAAAAGAGGTGATGCATCGATGTTTCCCTCCCCGGAGAATCCTCCTGGAATACAGCAATACGTTAGATCCGGCTCCATATCACCCGTTTCAAATTCTTTGAGGGTGTTACCAGCAAAAATGCTATTAATTGATGAAAAATTGCCCCAATTTGTATAAACGCCACACCCCGAGTTATTGGCAATCGTCGTATTTTCTATGGTCAGAAAAGACAGAAATTCAGCAGCGGCACCTCCTCCATGATCCGCTGAATTCCAATCGATCAGGCAGTTGATGATTGTGGGATTGGAGAACCAGCAGGAATAGATTCCGCCACCGGCGTCCGCGAAGTTCCAAGCGAACCTGGAACTGCTGATCAAGGCGGTTGAATTTGCACAGAAAATACCTGCACCGTCATAGGTGGCGTGATTGTTATAGAAGTAACAATTATCGATCTGTGGAAATCCATTCAGCGTTGCGATTGCGGCTCCGTAGTCTGCCCTGTTATTTTCAAAGTGACAGTTTTCAATCAGTGGTGACGCATTATTGCAGAAAATAGCGCCGCCGAACGTGTCTGAATATCCGTGAATGATAGTGAATCCGCTAATAACAGTATCCCGTGATTCATCGGTCTGCATAATGAAAGCGCGTGCAGAATGACCGCATACGATGTAACAACTCCCGGGGCCGTTTTCGGAGCGGACGATGATGGCTTTACCCATGAGATCGAGATCTGTGTTTCCCTGTCCCGAATAGACGCCGTCTTCAACGATTACAAAATCACCATCATCAGCAGTGTTAATCGCTGCACCGATTGTCGTGTAATCGGTTGGAACGGTATAAATGACCTGAGCTGCCACTGATGGAAGGAGAAGCAATCCCACTGTCAGTATTTGCCAGAATATATGTTTACAATTCATTTTCAATACCTCCAATTGCATCATTTGAGGAGCTGATGATCGGCTGAAGAATAACATAGTGTTTTCATCGCGATGGAGCAAGTCAGTTTAGAATTGACGTTCCTCTTGAAGCTTCTTAATGTTGTACTATGAATGAACTGACAGATACGCATGTTCACCTGACCGATCCACCGTATGAAGCTGCGGTTGATGAAGTCATTCAAAAAGCTGATCGGGCTGGAGTGACGACTTTGATTGTTCCGGGTTACGATACAGAATCCAACCGGAAGATCGTAAATTTGAAACAGCGATTTCCTGGAATCCTGACGGCGGCGGGTTTTCATCCCATGTTTCTTGATCCTGAAATCCGGATAATCGATCAACTTGAATCTATCCGGGACGCTATCCCGCTGGTCGCGATCGGGGAAATCGGTATTGACAGTCGAAAGAATGCTCCACCACTTGAAGCGCAGGAAGATGCGTTCAGGGAGCAGTTATATCTATCGGTCGAGTGGGGGCTCCCGGTGCTGATTCATTGCGTACACGCGCATAGCCGATGTCTAAGTGTATTACAAAACGTATGCATGGAAGCATCTATCGGGAACCGGGTCCTTCGCGGTGTCATTCACCGTGCCTCCTGTTCCGTGGAGATTGCTGCTTCCTATGTTGAATTAGGGTTTTATTTCGGGTTGGGACCCGACATCTTTGACACTCGACGAACGCGTCTCCGAACGTTGGCGCAATGGATTCCGTCCGATCGAATCCTTCTCGAGACCGATGCCCCATATGCCCGAAAACCTGATTTGTCGATTTGTGACCCGTGGACCTTACCGATGGTGGTCCAGCATCTGTCTGAGCTACGGGGAGAACCGGTTGACCAGTTGATAGAGGCAGTCTCTCAGAACACCTCCGACCTGTTTGGAGTGTAAGGAATACCAATGAATTATCGTTTTTCTCGTTTGGAATTGGCTTTGGGTAAAAAGGCGGTCGACGTTCTAAAGTCGTCTCATGTTACGGTAGTCGGTATTGGCGGTGTAGGAGGCATTGCGGCTGAAACACTGGTTCGTTCGGCTCTGGGTCATATCCATTTAATCGATACTGACTCGTATCAGCAGACGGATATCAATCGCCAGTTGTTTGCTTTGGAATCGACGATAGGTCAAACGAAGGTTACGGCAGCCAGACAACGACTTCTGGATATCCATCCCAATCTGGATATCGCAGTGGATCATGCGTTTTTTCATACGGACACGGCTGAAAAGCTCCTGAATCCAGCGCCGGATTTTGTCATCGACGCAATCGATGCGGTCCTCCCCAAGATCGAATTGTTATGTTATTGTGTTAATCATGCGATCCCTGTCATCTCGGTCATGGGGGCAGCCGTCCGAAGCGATTACCGCAATATCCTTGTCTCCGACATAAGTAAAACAAAAGTCTGCCCATTGGCACGTGTGATACGGCGCCGCCTTGTTCGCCGGGGTATTCGCAAAGGCATCATGTGCATCTACTCCGCCGAACCCGGTCCGCCTTCGGTACCGTCTGATCAGAATCTGGATGACAATATCCGAACAGGTCACACCCGAGGGAGAATTCGTCCAATATTGGGTAGTTATGGCCCAATGATCAGTATTTTTGGGATTCTTGCCGCTGATTTTGTGATCCGGTCACTCATCAGGCAATTCGAGGAAGTTTAGAGTTAAAGGGACTCATTCGTCGCCGCCTGATCGAATTCGAATCTTTCCCTTGACTTGGTGTCTGAGAGTCACTAGTATCAGCGGACCTGCGGAAAGCGCCTTTCTGTCGAATTAACAACAGGAAGGATGCCTGCAGAGTTTCAAGGGTGAAAGTGAGGTGATTCAGTGATCTTCGTACGCGTTGTAGACAACAAGCTCGACAAGGCTATCCGGGTTCTTAAGAAGAAAATGGACAAAGAGGGCATCACGTCCGATCTGAAGAAAAAACGCCATTTTGAGAAACCCAGTGCCCAGCGACGTCGCAAGAGAGCCGCGGCCCTGCGTCGTCGACGAAGGGAGCAAGTTAATCACTGATCACCAGGATACTGCGTGAACTGAAACCGGTCCTCAGGGGCCGGTTTTTTTTATATCCATTCAACTGATTTTGCGGGAACCCATGCTGTGTACCCATTCGATAGTGTGATCTCCACCCATCCATTTTGTTTTCTGTGCACTATCATTTCATATCCGGGACGTTGTTCAAAGACCTCGGTAAAATGATCACCGGGCCCATTCCGGGCGATGACCGGTTGATCGATGGCGACTGCATGATCCGTGAACTCCCTGTCTCCAATCAGGACAGCGAGCAGGACGGCACTGACAACAAATGCGAACAGTGCACCGGCTGTCGCTCGGAACATCCGACGCCGAGTTCGTCTGAATCGGCTGGTTGAACCTGATACAAAAAGAGCTGCAGTCAGCCACCATGTGACAAACGTGGCGATTGTCAGTGTTGTGGCACCGGCTGATGAGGCAATCCGCAATAGCCAGTTTCCGACTCCACCCGCGCCTGCAACCGATTCGGAACCGGCAACGAGTGATCTGGCGATCTCGAGATTGGTCCGAATATCGCGATCCCCATAATCGAGCCGTTCCGCTTTCCTGTAATTCAGTATTGCGCGACCGGGATCCCCCAGCTTCATGTAGCAGTTGCCCAGGTTGTAAAACACGGCTGCATTCGATAATCCCTGTTTGATGATTGTTTCATAGGCATCCCGGGCCAATGCAACGTCCCCATTCTGATAATATTGATTACCTTTCCGGAATAAACCATCGTAACTGCTGTCAGCCTTCAGGACACTCGTCCAGGGCAGCAACACGACGGACATCAGGATGATCCATCGGATCCTGCAGTTACTCATCTGGAAATCGCCCTCCTTTTATTTGCAGAGCCCTTTTTCGGATTCATGCGGGTCTTTTCCAACTTGTCGACAAGGTTGCGACCTTTGTTGATCAGGTTTCCGACAGCGTCCGGGGACGGTTGAACCGGTCCATAACGAGCCGTTTCCAAATCCTGCCAGTAATCTTTGACTTGCTCAATGATCGGTTCCTTCACGGAACGAGCGTCGATTTCCTTTAGGATACTGTTCCATGTAATACCGCCAGTCGGCAATCCGAGTCTGTCGGCCAAATACCTGGAAAAACCGGTTGCTGCAGCGTCCAGAGCGCGATTGTAATCGTCTTCTTTGCAAGCCAGCACCGCTTCAGAGAATCGACGACTGGATTCAGATCGAGCCCTGACCTCCCGGGCGAAAACCGAGTCTCCTTCCAGACGACGACGTCTCGAATCTATCAGCAGAATAACCGGAACGATGATAATCGGTAGTGTCATTGCTATTCCGAACCATTTATTGCTATAGACAGGAACCTGATGTTTAAGGTTATTTCCTGTTTTAATATATTGAACATCGATATTGAAAATTTTCATTTCTCTACCGGATGATGAGTACGACAACGGTTGCTCACCGGCAGGTGCCGGTGCTACAGAAACAGAAAAATCTTTTGTTTTTAATATCTTATATGTTTCAGTTTCTGTGTCGAAGTAACTGAACGAAAATCCCGGGATAGTCAATTCACCCGGTTCATGAGCGACCAGGACATACTCGTAGGTACGTCTCCACCACCCAGGCGTTTCAGGATCCTGCACCGCGTCTTCCGCTTTAGGTTCGAACACTTTCAATTTCGGAAGCTCCGGTGGGACAGGTGAGCCGATCGTTTTCAATCCGTGATTACCCGAGAGGATTACATTGATTGTGATGGCTTCGCCGACTTTTACGGAGTGATTTCTGATTGAGGCTTCAAGTTTGAAATCACCGGCTGCACCGCTGAAACCAAGGGGTTTGCCATCTTCAGGCAGAGGTTTCGCATGGATAATTTTTGTCTGTGAACTTCTTGTCTCCTGCCGCGTCCCGAATACACTCGACCGGAATGGTGAATTGAAGAAGTTATCGAACGGATCCTGGCGACGATCCTGGATCTGAAAAACCATTACCAACGGGGGGATTACCAACTCGCCGCTGACAGTCGGGTATAGCACGACTTCATGAATGCTCGCCTCTCCATATTCAATTCCCTGAATAGTCCTGGAATGCAAGGTTGTCTGTGCGGGAAGATCAACCGGCTCAACCCAAAATCCCTGGTATTCCGGCTCGTCCTGTATCCCGAAATCACGAATACTGACCCGGGTGAACACATGGTAAGATACTCTGACAGCTTCCCCGACATAAGGTGTTTCGTTCTCAACGACTGTCTGAAGAAACAGACTCTGCAATCGATCGGATGAAACATCCGGTTCCATCCCTCCCTCATCGTCTCCATCGGGTGTTGACGCACCCGGTTTAACAACTGTCACGGTCACCGGAGCTGATTGAATCACCCTGCCGTCCATAACGACTTTAGCAGGTTCAAAAGTAAAACTTCCTTCTTCCCTGGCTTCAATTACGATCATATAAGTCTGCGAATTGCTGACGACGCCGTTTACCCAACTCATCTGGCTGCTCGTCCTGGGACTGCCCAACTGGCGAAAGCCTTTGAACACTGGAAACGAGGGTTCCGGGATTTTCCTTGAATCGGAATCAATCTGAATCGAGTAATTGATCCGCTCAAAAATCGTAACGCGATTTCGATCAACCCGGGCAGTAACCGTTATCGAACCGATCGCCGTGTTCGGACTCATCATGCTCCACAGCAACAGGACGATCAGGCTGCCTATACTCTTCATCCTGCGGTTTAACATGTCGCCCATCAATCACCAATCCTTCTCAATCGTTTTATCGTCCGGTCGCGGAAGTTGATGAAAACGTCGGCGAACGTCCATTTCTTCTTCTTCCTGCGCATCCAGAAGGCGTTCTGCTTCACTGACACTCATTTTACCTTCTTCAGGTTCAGGTTGCGCCGTTTCCTGAGCCTGAGGTGCGGTTTCGGGACTCGGAATGCCGGACGGAGTGGGGGTTGGTTCACTATTGATGTCCGATTGTGCCTGAGGTGTCATTGTTGCGGTTGGAGTCGATTCCCCATCGGATGACGAGTCATCCGGTTTCGCTGTCTGATCGGGTTCTGGAGTGGTTGTACCGGGTGTCCCCGTTGATTGTTGATCATCCTGATTCCGGTCCTGGTTGGGCTGGGGTGTTGGAGTCGGCATTTGCTGCATTAATTGCAACGCCATTTCGAGATTTGCTTTGGCATCCTGATCATCCGGATTTGCCTTCAGTGCTTCGATGAATGATTCCATTGCTCCGGGCAAATCCTTGTTTTGCATCAGCGCACACCCACGATTATACCAAGCGTCGCTTCGAATATCGGTATCCCTGCTCGACGAGGCGGTTTCAAACAAATCAGCCGCCTCCTGATAGTTCTCCCGGGAGTATTCCAGAACCCCCTTGTTATTAATTATCCGCTCGTCTCCCGGCGCTTCTCCCGCGGCTTTCCGATACGCCTCCTGAGCAGCTTCAAAATCTCCGGACTCCATCGCCTCATTTCCGATTCCCACCCACTTGGCAATCGGATCCCACCAGTGAAAGCCACATATGACAGGGATCGTCAGAAACAATAAAGCGATCCGCAATCGTTGCAGTTTATACGGTTTCATGCCGATCCTCCCACCTGATCGTGCCAATCCGGTCAAGAGCACAATCCATGGATAAAAACAGAAGCGCCAGCAACAGGAATATTCCGAATTGATCTTCCTGCCGTGTCGTCATTGTCTGGGAGAATTCCGTAGTTTCCAGATTCCGAATTTCCGATGCTAAAATCCGTGCTTCCGTTTCCTCCGGGGATGCCCGGAAATAGCGACCACCGGTCTTGTCTGCCAACTGCACGAGAACGCTTTCTTCCATTTTGGTCCAAACCAGTTCACCATCTTTTTTCTTGTATCCCTGGCTGCCGGTGTCGCCTTCAGGAATTGGGCTGCCTTCCAGGGTTCCGACTCCGACAGTGTAGATCCTGACACCATTCGATCGAGCCATATCAATGGCTTTCTCAATATTCCCGCCGTGATCTTCGCCATCTGAAATTATAATAATCGCCCGGCTTCTCGCTTCGGAATTTTGAAGCACGCGAAGACATGCGGCGACTGCCGCTTCGATATCGGTTCCTGGACCCAGAGTCAGGCAGTAATCCAGGATGCTTCGGAGTCCCCGATAGTCAAGTGTAAGAGGGCAATGTAAACGGGTTGTCGTTGCGAAACCGACAAGTCCCACCCGATTTCCGTCCAATTGAGACAGCAGTGAATTGATGATGCTTCGTGCTTTATTGAGACGATCAGGAGCCACATCCTGAGCCCTCATTGATTCCGATGTATCGACGCAGAGTACCAGATCAATTCCCATCTGGTGTACGATTTCCTGGCGCGTTCCCCATTGCGGGCGTCCCATAGCAGTCAAAATGGCCAATAACGCGATCATCATCATGAGAACCTTGGATATCTCTCTATAACGGAGGTTCCGCCTGATCAGGCGAAGGCGTTGTGCAGGATCACCTGATCGATTTTTGATTTCATCCGAGGGCTGTTTCCAGATCGAATCCGGCAGATTGGCCAGAACCAGTTTCAGATCACCAAAACGAGTGGCATTTTTTATCCGGCGTCGATGACTCCACAGAACCAGGAAGATAAAGGCAGGGATTAAAAACCAGCTCACAACCCATGCAGTGGTGTTCTGAATGCCCCATCCCATCATGGGAACCTCCTGTACACAGTATGGGATAGTATGATTTCTATCAAAAAAACGACAAGACCTAACAGTAATGGCCACCAGAATAACTCGGAATAGCGTGTATACTTATAACTCTCGATTTCTGTTTTCTCCATATCATTGATGATCGAGAATATCTTTTCCAAAGCTTGTGTATTCTGTGCCCTGAAATACTGACCTCCGGTTATGGAAGCTATTTCGCGAAGCGTAACCTCATCGATTTCGACGGGTACCTGAACAACCCTGCCCGGGAATCTGGGATGAGGGAACGGCGCCATTCCCTCACTTCCAACTCCGATTGAATAGATTTTTATATTCAGCGCTTGTGCCGCTCGGGCTGCGGTCACCGGATCCATCCCTGTAAACACATTGTTGACTCCGTCTGTCACCAGAATGATGACTTTGTTGTCTATCGACTTACCGATCTCTTTCGATGGGATGACCGGACTTATTGGTTTCTCATCACCAACCCGCAATCTGTTCAAAGCGCTTGAGATGGCCTTTCCGATTGCGGTTTGTTCTTCCACCATACCGATTTGGGCTTGTTCCAGAAAGATCTTCAATAAATCATGATCGAGTGTGAGGGGGCAGACTGTAAACGCTTCCGTACCGAACAAAACCAACCCGATTCGATCATGGGGTCGTCCATCGATAAATGAGCCGATCACATTCTTTGCGACTTCCAGTCGGTTTTGGGGTTGGAAATCCAGTGCTCTCATGGATCCGGAGATATCCAGGGCAACCACAATATCCACACCTTCCGAATAGACGACTTCCCGTACCTCTCCACTCTGGGGTCGGGCAGCGGCAATGGTGAGAACAATGATAGCTGCGATCCGGAGGTATCTTGGAATCCATATCGGCCGGGATGATACGGCACCCGGTAAATTCGCCAGCTCCTGCAATAACGGAAAACCGATGCTGATGCGCGGACCCTTCCTGACCAGCCACACTACCAGTATCACAGGAACCACCAGCAGGAATAGCAGAGCCGCCGGATCGGCAAACCGGAATATCACGAGGCGATCCCCTCTTTCTGTTCGACTGCCTGGGCCTGGGGCACATTGATGGTCGACCTCGTCCGGATTATGATCTGTTCAGCTTTCTGGATTGCACTTCGACAGTGATCGTCCGGCGGCAGATATTTTGCAAATTTGACCATGTCGGCGAGATCGAGCAGGTGGAGAATATCCGTTTGAACACCGGGTTCCATGCCGATAGTCTTCAAATCGAACCGAATTTCGCCGGTTGTGTGTTCCGGCGCATTGAAGGCAAAACGGTGACCGATATAAGTCTTTAAAATTCCGGTCAACACAACAAAAAATGTTTTTACATCGCCATGAATGAGGTATTGACTTTCTCTCAGGTTCGCCAGAGATTCCAGGGCAACCTCATCGGCGGGACGCAAAGTTTCAGGAACGGGTATGATATCCGTAAGGTTTTTCCGCTTCCATTTGCGAGTTAGAATAATCGCCAGCGATACCGCCGCTATTACGATCAGACTACCGACGATCATCGCGATGATAAAGCGGGAACGGGCGGGAACACTGATGATCGGTTTGAGTTGCCGGGGTTCCTTGTCATCAGGTGTTAAAACCGATTCAATCCGGATGAATTGCGGTTCCGTCGATGCTGTTCCTGTTTCTCCGTTGGACAATTCCCAACTAACCTCAATTCCGGGGATCTCGAATTCGCCGATTTCGAAAACACTGAGACTCAGAATTAGATTCTCATGGACATTACGATCCCGCCGTTCAGGTGTGGATAATCGTCGTTCCCGGATGATGAACGGCTTTAGATCCAGATCATCGCCAGGAAATTTGATAAGGGTTCCATCCGGCGCATCAACATGGATGTTCAGTTCAATAACGTCACCGATCCTGAACCTGGCCCCAGTAGTTTCTGCTGTTACGGAAACGGGTGAAGTATCAGCTTTCCCGGAAACACATCCGCAAGATACCGAAAACAGTATTAATCCAAGTAGAATGCAGACAAATCGACTCATGCCCTCATTCTCCTGGCGCGGCTTCGAAGAAATCGGTACAGATCCGACTCATAATTACGAGCCGTAGAGACATGCAGAGTATCGATTCCGATAGATTTCAACAGCCGGTCTCGTTCCGATCGGTAACCTGCCATTCTTTCCTTAAATGCCCGGCGAACTGAGGATCGCGATGTATTCACCAGGAGTTCCCGGCCGGTTTCGGGGTCTCGCATTGCCATCCATCCAGCGGCCGGCAGATTAGATTCCGCAGGATCTTCAACGACCAGAGCGACGAGATCATGCCGTTTTGCTGCCAATCTCATATTTTTTTCAAATCCCTGATCCAAGAAATCGGAGACCAGGAATACGACAGCCCGGCGTTTTTGAACTCTATTCAAATATTCCAGTACATCACTTATATTGGTTGTCGCTGCGGCTGGCCGTGTGTACAGAATGTCCCGGATGACACGCAGAACATGCTGGGTGCCCTTTTTGGGAGGCACATAAGTTTCCACTCTATTGGAGAACAGGATCGAACCGACCCGGTCATTACTTCGAATCGCTGAGAAAGCAAGAATAGCCGATAACTCGGCTGCGAGATCGCTTTTCAGAGTGCGGCTCGTTCCGAAATGCTGGGAGCCGGATATATCGATCAGGAAGAGGACCGTCAACTCCCGTTCTTCAACGAATTGTTTAACGAACGGTCGCTGGTATCGGGCGGTTACATTCCAGTCGATGATCCGGATGTCATCACCCGGAGAATATTCTCTGACTTCAGAGAATTCCATTCCGCGCCCCTTGAAAGCACTCTGGTATTGTCCCGCCATTACCTGATTGACAATGCGGTTGGTTGTGATTTGGATTCGACGAATTTTTTTGGCCAGATCGCTGGTTATCACGGCTTTTACGGAACTTCAATCCGATCAAAAATCATGCGGATCAGATCGTCGGATGAGAGTTCTTCCGCCTCCGCTTCATAGCTTAGAATGATACGATGCCTCATGACATCCGGCCCAATCGCTTTGATGTCATCGGGAGTCACAAAACCGCGGCCATACTGGAAAGCATACGCTCTTGCCGCCGCGATGAAAGCGATCGTGGCACGCGGGGAAGCACCATATTGAATCAGGCCCTTCATTTCACTCAATCCACTCTCCTCCGGATATCGTGATGCGAACACAAGGTTGACAACATAGTTTCTTGCACGCTCATCCACGTGGATTTCATTGACTATCTTTCTCGCTGCAAGGATATCTTGAGGCTGTATGACCTGCTGAATTACAATTGGCTCCTGGGCCGACATTCTGTCCAGTATCAAGCGTTCTTCAGCCCGGCTGGGGTAACCGATCCGGAGCTTCAGCATGAATCGGTCGATCTGTGCTTCCGGCAACGGATACGTTCCTTCCTGTTCGATGGGATTCTGGGTTGCCAGCACCAGATAAGGTTTTGGCAGAGGATACGTCCGGTCTCCGATAGTGACCTGGCGTTCCTGCATAGCTTCCAGCAGAGCGCTTTGGACTTTTGCCGGTGCCCGGTTAATTTCGTCAGCCAGAACGAGATTCGCGAACAATGGGCCTTGCTTGGGTTCAAAGTCATTGCTGCGAGGATTAAACACCATCGTTCCGGTTAAATCAGCCGGGAGCAGGTCTGGAGTGAACTGAATCCGTTTAAAGTCGACCTGCACAGCGTCCGATAAAGTCTTAACCGCGAGAGTTTTGGCCAATCCCGGCACGCCTTCGATGAGGATATGACCGTCCGCCAGGAGACCGACCAGAAGCCGTTCCAGCAAATAGGTCTGCCCTACGATGACCTTTTCGAGCTCTTTCTTCAGCGTGTCGACGAATGCTCCGGCCTGGCGCACTCGTTCATTTAGTTGCTGCACATCCGCGTACACAGAATATACCTCCGATAATTACTTCGCCTTTAAATTCTCGGTAAAGATCTTTGTATTGTATTTCTTGTTTAATTTTTCAAATTCCGCTTCCTGGAAATCTTCGATTTTCTTCTCACTCAGAGCTTGCCGGATCTGACCTTCCACCTCGACCAGTGGTTTTACTTGAGCCGGTTGTTTTTCATCAACACGAACGATATGCCAGCCTTTTCGGGTTTTTATCGGGTTGGATACGTCCCCGGCGCTCAATGCAAACACAGCGTTTTCGAATTCCACATCCTTCCCAATTCCCCGGACATAACCATCGCGATACAGGTACCCGAGATTGCCGTCTTTATTCGCGGTTTGAGCATCTTTGGAGTATGTCTTGACAAGATATTGGAAGTCTTTGCCAGCCTTGAATTCCGCCAGTACCGAGTCCGCCTCTTCCTTGGTATTCAATAAAATATGACTGATTTTGCATTGCTCTTTTGCCATGTATTTATCGGAGTTCGCAGTATATTCCTTCTGGATATCCTCCGGCGTTACCAGGAATTCCTTGGCAATTTCATTTCGAACGTCTTCGAACGGGCGGTAGCCCTCATTCCGCAGGCTGACGAGTCTGACAAGGTGCCAGCCCTTGTTCGATTGAAACGGTTCCGATACCTGATCGGCTTTCAGACTGAATACCATATCAGTGAATGGCTTTGATTTTCCTATTCCACGAATAAAACTGTTCTCGGTAATGCCCCCTATGTATCCCTTGCTTTCCTTACTTTCATCCACAGAATAAGTGTCTACAGCCTGTTCAAAGGTTGTCTCTCCATCTTCAATCAATTTCTTCACGTGGTTTGCCGTTGCCTTGTCCGCCACAACTATCTGACGAATGTCAGCGGTCGCGTCTATCTTGTATTTCTGGTCTTTATACTCTTCGTAGTAATTCCGCAAATCAGATTCCGACGGCATCGGACCGGCAGAGATGTTTGTTTTAAAATACTCATATGCCAGAATCCGTTCACGCTGTTCCTTCAACTGGTCTTGTATATCCGGTCGATCAGGATACCCCGCATCCTCAGCTGCTTTCATCATGGCTTTCGTTCGAACCATTCGATCAAGGAGTTTCATTTGACCTTCAACGGTTTCGAAATTTGTCCGGGCAACCGGTGGAACTTCCTCTATTTTTTTATCCAGATCCGATTGATGGATCTCGAGTCCTCCAACGACGGCGATCAACGGATCCTGGCCATTATCCGCACTTTGGGCACCGACGGAGCAAAGAACAATCGCGATCAAAAAACAAGTATTTTTCAACACCATATAACCATCCTCCATTCCTTGAGTTGAGCCTTTCGTGATTGCGAATCGGGACCGTATCCAATCAGGAGGAATACGTTTCCGTCGTCGGCAATAAAACGGACTATACACGAATACGGTTCCGAAAAAAATCGATCCGGACGACCTGAATTAGCAACCGATACATTCTGATCCCCGGTCGAGCGCGGAATGCTCCATAAGGATTTTTTCGATCGAATTGGTTACCCATGGAGGGTCATCGGAAATGAATCCGGAAGCCGATGCGATAATAATATGTTCCGACTAATTTTTAGGACTGAGTTTCTTCAGCGAATCCCGAACCCGCGTACCGGCATCTTTGTCAGTCACTCCTTCTGCTGCAGCAATTTCAGTTATTAAAAGCTGCATTGCATTATCCATCATCCGGGATTCCTTTATCGCGAGATTTTTCTTTTGCTTTAACAAATAAAGATCTCTCAGGACTTCTGCTGTTGAGAGAATGGAGCCTGATTTCAACTTTTCATAGTTGTCGGTATAGCGGTGATGCCACTGGGAGTAATGCGTTTCGGAGGGTCTGCTCAGAATGTCCCATACCTTTTCCAACTGGTCTCTGCCGACGATTTTCCTTAATCCAATTTTCTGTTCATTTGCTGTCGGGACCATGATTGCAAGGCTCTTCGCCACGATCCGCAGAATGTAAAAATCCACGGCCGAATCGCCAATCATCTTTTTTTCAATCCCCTGCACTTCCGCCAATCCCTGAGTGGGATAGATCAGGAGATCTCCGACACTGAACATTCCAAGCCTCCTTTAAACCACATCATCTGATATGGGTCAACACTTCCAGGAAGACATACATATTTTAGCTGACCTGATCCAAATATCAAGTTTTCGCTTGTGATTTATCGAGAGTCTACAGACAAACCAACGGGACACATGATGTTTTCGACGATTGATAGCAAATTTTGCATTTAATTCAGCCAATATTGCAGAAACGGGAGTCGAAGAGCACAAAGAAAAGCATTGATTATGCATTTTTTTTGCGGCATCATTCTTGCATCCAATTTTTGTGGATGTAGAGGGACAGGGTTGCAATATGAGTAGTGAATGGAAATCAGGATCACAGGAAAAAATTCTTCTCGTTGACGACGAACGGTATGTTGTTGACAGTCTTCGCGAATTGTTGATCCTTGAAGGCTATCAGGTTGACACTGCGGGATCCGGTGAAGAAGGAATCCATAAACTGGATTTATCGCGACAAAACGGCCAATCATATGACCTCGTTCTGACCGACCTTGTGATGCCGCCGCTGGACGGAATGAAAGTCCTTGAAAAAGCCCGGGAAATCGATCCCGGCATCATCGTCATTCTGATGACCGGTTATGCCACCATTGAATCCGCTGTGCAGTCCATAAGGAACGGAGCTTATGAATATCTTCTGAAACCGTTCCTGATCTCCGATCTGATGCTGACAATAGAGCGAGGTTTGGAAAAGCGCCGGTTGTTTCAGGAGAATCGTCGGCTGATTGAGAATCTGAAAGAAAAGAACATCGAATTGGAGACAGCTCTGGGGAAACTGAAAGCAACCCAGACGAAGCTGATCGATCTGGCTCAGAAACAGGCTGTCAATCAGACCGTTACGAGTCTCAAGCACGAGATTATCAACCCTTTGACAACAATTCTTACTCGGGTTCAGCTGATCCTGGAACATAATAGCTCCGAGAGTTCAAGTGAATTGGTATCTTATCTGGAAATTATCCAGGATCAGAGCGTACGCATCTCCTCAATTGTCTCAAATCTCGATAAAACAGTCAGAGAATCTGCCTGTTTCTCAGCAAAACTATCTGAATCCCAGTTCCATGAAACCCCAACATCCAAGTGATGATCGGGACGTCTCCCGGACACCGTATCATTCATGTAATTCTACTATCATCCGGTTGCTTCCCATCCCTGTTTGTCGTAAGGTTTTTACGGAGGACGACCGTGCATGAATAAAATAAGACTGGGTGTCAGCACTTGTTTGCTGGGTCACAAGGTTCGGTATGACGGCGGTCACAAGCGTGATCCTTTCATCATCGATGTTCTGGGAAAATTTTTCGATTTTGTTCCCGTCTGTCCGGAAGTTGAAGCCGGGTTCCCGATCCCCCGCGAAGCGTTCAGACTGGTTGGAAACGTTGATGAACCCCGCCTGATTACCCAGAGAACCAAGATAGACCATACCGACCGGATGATCACATGGGCACATGCCCGATGCGATGCGCTCGCTGCTGAAAACCTGTCAGGTTACATTTTTAAGAGCAAATCACCGAACAGCGGTCTGTTCCGCGTTAAAGTGTACAATGACAAGGGTATGCCGATCCAACAGGGTGTCGGTCTTTTCGCGCGTGTCTTTACCGAACGTTTTCCGGTGATACCCGTGGAAGAAGAAGGTCGGATCAATGATTTGAGTATCCGGGAAAACTTTCTGGAACGGGTGTTTGTCTACAATCGCTGGCAGTCGTTCGCGAGTAACCCATCGCCCGGAGGGTTAGTGAGTTTTCACACTGTTCACAAGCTGCTCCTTATGTCTCATAGTATCGAGCACTATCGGCGTTGCGGGAAACTGGTCGCCTCCATCCGCCAGCAGTCATTTACAGATCTGGTTAACGATTACAGACAGATTGTGATGGATTGCATGAAATTCAAAGCCACTATTAAAAAGCACATCAATGTCATGATGCACATCATGGGTCATTTTAAAAAGTACCTTGATTCAGATCAGAAAGCTGAGTTACTTGAGTTATTTGATCGTTACCGAAATGAGTTTGTACCGCTGATCGTTCCCATCACAATGTTGAATCACTACGTACGGCGATTTAATCTCAGCTATCTGAACGACCAGTTGTATTTAAATCCCCATCCCATGGAACTGAAACTCAGAAACCACGCCTGATTACGGATCGATCCGGAGTTATTCTTTCAGTTGGAGACTTACTTCTCCAACACAAACGAAACAGCCGTCAACCGTCATCGCTTGATCATCCCCGTTTCCAGCCCTGAATACCCATTATCAAACCGATCATTATCAGCAAGATGCCGGCGCTACCGGGACTCGTTGAAGGAATCGGAGGCGGTGTGTCGGTCGGTGTCGCCGTCGGTAATGACGTCGGAGTCATCGTCGGAATATCGGTTGCCGTTGGCGTCGGCGTGGGAACAGGCGGTTCACCGTCCGCTCGCGCACAATAGACGTCACACAGAGTGCCACTTCGGTAGTCGGGCCAAAAAGCAAAACGACGATTGTCAAACACCCCGGTTCCAACAGCGACCCCGGACGAGACGCCCGTATTGGGACCCTGACGGGCCGGATCCGCTCCCGGCGCTGATACAACCTCCGGAGACTCCCATATAAAAGGCGCGTCGAAACCGGTCTCTTTAAAGAGCATCCGGCTGCCGGATACCGATGTCTCATCGAGCAGAACAACCCTGTAACCGCCTCCATCGAAGCGATTGTCCGACACAATCGATGCCATTGTGTTATCAGCATCCGTATCTGAATAGATCGTACCTCGAATCACCGGATGGCCTTCAGGCGCAATATGCCAGTCACTCCCGGATGCCATGATGTCTTCCAAAAATTGATACGTGTATTCCACTCGAAAAATATCACTCGGGTTCTGTTGCGCGGAATAGACCACCATCAGTGTCCTGTCCGAGGTGAGTGGATTTTCGGTCAGGGCGCACGAGGCTTCCGCACACGTGTTCCAACTGGTTGGGCTGATCTGAAAAATATCCAGATTCCAGCTTAATCCGCTGTTTGGCGACATGGCGATCAGAACCTTGGGGAGTTGTTGCGGATCATTCAATTCCGACATGCTCCATACACAAAACAATCGGTTATTGACTGAATCGTACATGAAGTCGGGTTTCCAGAATTCAGCGGCATCTATATCGCTGATAAAAACACCCGTTATGAAGGATGTCGCATCCGTGTCCGAGTATTTCGAGATGTAGTACCCATAATCCATGCTGATGTATGACACAATGACACGATTCCTTGACGGCTGACCGGGACGCGGAAGCGTTGTCAACCTGGGCAGGGCGAAATCATAGTCCTGGTTGCTGACATAAACCGCCATCCAATCATCGTTACTGCCAAGGTTTTTCCAGAG
Source organism: candidate division CSSED10-310 bacterium (assembly GCA_016931515.1). Lineage (GTDB taxonomy): Bacteria > CSSED10-310 > CSSED10-310 > CSSED10-310 > CSSED10-310 > JAFGEQ01. The sequence continues at coordinate 164,859 of JAFGEQ010000006.1, forward strand.
AACGATCGCGGAAAAATATGTCAGAGTCTGATTCCCTGCATAAACAGCCACCGCGATCCGGTAGTTGCCGGGGGTCGTTTCGAATACTTCGATGGACGGACCGCGTTCGCCTCCGGCAGCACCCAGATATGCCAGCGCAAAACCGGTCGCTCCTCCATCGATGTTGCCCCAGGTTGCACCGCCGTCGGTCGATTTCCGGATGAAGACCGATTTGTGATTCGGGTTACCCGCAATCGTCCGGTCATCATAAAAACCACAGTATAGATACCCATCCTGGCCAGTGATCGCATCCACATATCCCTGACTGGATGTCGAATACGGCTCAACAAGACTTTCAGTCCAGGTATAGTCCTCACCCGAAACCAGCGTCTTGCCCTCTTTGATGGTCAACTGCAACAGGTCCTGCACCCCGCCCGGCAACGCTGTGTTCCGCGACCCGGTCCGCATTCCGGTGGATAACCCGCCGGCTCCCGCCTGAATCGCAGCGACACAACACACAATGCAAACCCATGCCGCACTTGCATATACTTTTTTCATATGGAACCCCCTTCAACCCAGAATTGAACACCCCTGGCCCATCAATGTAACTGTGTAATGGGAAAAATGTCAAAACGTCCGGTGGTTTATCAGATAACAACCAGCCGGCGCCAGATGACCGGAGAACCGGCCCGTTCAAACCAGTCGATGCCTTCGGATACCATATCGAACTTTAACCAGTATAGGCCGCTTTTCGGTATCGGGGGCAGGTCGAGATGAATATCCACATCGTCTCCGCCGTTGACGGTTCTCGGAAGGAAAGATCGTGTATAATCCCTGTTAATCAAATTTTTACGGCGGTCATGGAGTTGTGCGCCAAGACGAACCAGACGCCGTCCTGATGAAGTCCTATCCCACCATGGCATTGATGCCGTGTTTCGCGCTGTCACTCGGAGCCGGCCGGAGCGACCACGGCGCAGCAAAACCGGAAGCAAGCCGGTGGTGGAGATCACCGCCATATACCGGTTGGATTTTATGGCGTTACTTAAGTGGCTCGTGTCCCAAATCTCATTGTATATCGCCCGCCAAGAGTCGGTGCCGGGTTGAAAACGGGCCGACCGGGCATCCGGCGGATGATCGGTGATTTCCCAGGTCAACCGGTCGACGCTAATCGCCGCAGCCAGTTCACGGGCTTTGTTCATGGCGTCATCAGTATCGTTCCAGTTGAACAAAATATAGCGCCAATTAATGAAGGGGACCTCTCTGCCGTGTGAGTTGCGTGCCTTGACCGTGTACGCCATCAATTCGACCACCCGCGAAAAATTACCTCCGATGCGGTAGCGTTCGTATGTTGCCTGGTCAGATCCATCTACCGAAAACGTTATCTCATCAATACCGGCCTTGACCAGTCGATCGATCTTGCTCTCATCCAGCATCAGCCCGTTTGTGCTGACATACAGGTAGGGATTCGGATAGCGTTCTTTGAAATATTCAATCATATCAACAGCCTGGGGATGCACGAACGATTCCCCGTAATTGAAGAAATCAAGCCTCTGGATCCAGGGACCGGCTTCATCCGCCAACCGTTTGAAAAGTTCAATATCCATATATGGTTTAGAGCGGGTTTGAGTAATTCCGGATGCATGGTTACAGACGGATTTATAGCAGTCAAGGTTGCACAGAACGGTTGGTTCGATAAACAACCTTGACATGTGATCTATGCAGAGGGGTCGTTCGGGTATCTTTTCCGTCGTGGATACGGGACACTTCAGACCGCATGGTTCACAAAATCCGGAAAATCCACCATTCAGATCCCTTCGAATCGATTGAGCCAGATGCGAATTCCAGATTTCGTGCAGCGACTGTTTATTGGCATCACCCAGCGGCCGCAACCCATAGGGATCCGCACAACCACAGACGACTTTTCCATCACACAGGACAACAAGTATATTGAATATCCAGTCACAGGTGAACCGTGCCATTACCACGCCACTCTCAACAGATCGTGCCAGTCCGCTATAAGTGCTTCGTTTCGTTCCGGAATGAATGAAACACCATAGCTTTTCCCTGGCGTGTCCAATTCTCCGATCAGCACCGGCCGAAACGGCTCCCGGATATCGAACCATTTCAATCCATTCACATAATTAGCGACAATCAGCAGATTATCCCGAAGGCAGACATTTTTACACACATCCATCCGATAGCACGACGCCGGAACCGGTTGAGCGGGGTCCGACAGGTCATAAATAATGAGTCCGAAATTGAAATCCGCAACGTAGAGACATTGATTTCCGATGGCCACTGCCTCCGGAGCCAGTGCCGAATTCTCACAATGAATCAGAGCCGGTTGGAGTGGATCCCGGATATCGATGGTCATCAAACCTTGATTGACACTGCAAAGGTATGCGTAGCCGTTCCCGACATTGACATCAATCACCCATCCTTCCGTTCGCACCGATGATACGATTACGGGACGGGTTGGATCCGAGATATCCACAATCTGCATTCCTTCGAACCAATCGGCGATATACAGGTAATGGCCATCACCGTCGACATTGACGGCGCGACCGGGAGTGTTAATGCGAGCCAGTTCCCGTACCGGTTGAATCCCGTTCGTTTGCAGCAAAATGACGCTTCTGTAGTCAGTCACGGCAAGGAGCGAATCTTCTGCAAACGTTGCGACCGGATACCAGCAGGCGTTCCACTGATCTGTCATCGATATCGTTTCCTGATCCACCGACAGAAAAAATAACCCCCGATGAGTATTCGCCATCACCGCCCGGTCTTTCCCGACCATTCTCACATCCGCCACCAGCCCGTTGTGCACATATGCGCGATTCTCCTTCAGAACATCATTGTTCGCGGTCAAGATCCTGAAGCCATATTCGCTTTCAGTCGCAACAAGGGCGCTCCCGATAACTGAAATTCCCCATTCCTCCAGAATCGCTCTCAAATGAGATTTGATTGAGGGATTTCTCGGATCTGTGACATCGATCAGGTAGGTTTGACGTTGATTGGCGATAAGCAATCTGTCCGGATTCATGAAACAGGCATGGCGGGATTGTCCCGCCAAAGCAAGCGTCTCCACAAGTTCAGGCGGTTGTTCACCTTTATCGACCAGTATGAGCAGACCGACATCCTGATCCAACAGGTAATGATATCCATTGAGATAGCTGCACCAGACCACACGGGTACATCCGGAGAATGTCCAGAGGGTACGCACGGGGTGCTCAGGTTCAGCATCCATCGCAACGTAGCCGCCATGCAACGTCCCGAGAAAAAGTCGGTTCCCGGTTGAAGCCGCACTGACTATCCGGCTTGATATATCGACATGCACTTGAGTCTGAATCGTGACATCGTCCGACAATGTCAGGATATCCGCTCCAGAACTGTGACGGCATACCACAATACGGCCATCCGCCATTCTGTGGAAAGACCGTGCGTTACTCATTTTCGGCCATTGGACAACATTTTTACCGGTATCCATATCAAGGACACATACGCCGGCATACCCATCCGCCACCCATAAAGTGTGTCCTACCCGGTGAATACTCCATGCCTCCCCGAGAGTGTCCACCTGAAGATAAGGATCCGGAGTGTCGGAATCGAGCCGAAAAAAGTCGACACCACGCAAGCATGCTATCGCAAATCGGTTGTCATCGATCGAACAAGCCTGATAATAACGGCCGCCGCGAGACAGCGTTTCAGTGATTCGGGGTGATAGTTCCATGCGCTTGTCCGTCAATTGTACAAGATCAGGATTAAAATGGGGCGATTCAAGCAATCCGTGTTTATTCTCCCTGTTCTGTCCACTTGTTTCAGCCGAGATCAGCGGCGGATCGGATTGTGACATCCTTTCATTCACAGGGATCTCCCGGATGCTGCCCTGATCTGCACGGTTGCATCCCATGTCTGCCGACAGGCAGATCAGCAACAGAAACATCCATACAAGTCGTCGTTTTTTCATTAAGCCCGAGATCCTCCCGTCTCCGGATATCTTATCCCTTCATGATTCTGTTTGCGAGAATGAAAATTCTGAACGATGTGGTAGAATGCCATAGCAGTATGGAGGACGTCTCATCTTGTATTATCGTAATGGTTTAGCAGGTTGGATTATTCCGTTGTGTTTGGGGTTCTGCATTCCGGCTCATTTTTGTCGCGCAGCACCATCCGCCGGTTTCTCATGGGTGCTCTCCGATTTCGAGCAGAATCGGCTACTGGTTCTGGATTCGGATGATCGCCCGGTCTGTGCTGTAAAGACCATCGGCGGAGCACCGAATGCAGTCTGGTCAAATGATCGGCATCTCATTGCATTCAAATGGATAGGCGACATCGACGGCCATCGTATGCAGGCGCCCTGCCTTTTTTCTCCGGAAACACATGAAACCGAATGGCTCCATCGTCCGGTCCCGCTGGCTGGTGACCCCCAATTTTCTTCAGACGGACGCGTCATGTTCACGATTGACAATATGCTCCATATACTCACTCTTGACGGAGGCAAACCAGTATCATCCAGTAGGGCTGTACGGCGACTCCCTGCTTATTGCAACACGATATCGATTCATCCGGAAGCGGATCGGGTCGCTCTGACGGATTCGCAGGATCACCTGTATACCATCGATCTTCAAACCGGGAATATCCAGTATATCTCCGGCGCAGAAAATGCCTGCTATCCGGATTGGTCGCCGGATGGGAAGCTGCTCGCATTTCGGACAATTTACGGTCATCTGTACCAAGTCCGGGATAATGAAGTCACGTCTGTCATGACGGAGCCGGTGAGGGATTACTGCTGGTTGCCCGGTACATCCGATATTGTCGCATCGGTCCCGCTGATGACAAACGATCGGATCGATCGGCATGTGTTAGTCAAGCATCGATCACATGGATTATCGGAGCGGGTATTCGAGGTATCCGGCCGCCATCTTACAGCACCCGCTGTGATGCCGGACGGCGTTACGATCCGAATGATTGAACCCGATCAGAAACAGGTTTACTTCATCGATCTGATGACCGGACAATACCGGGTTTTTTACGATCCCTTCTCCGGGATTTCCGCACCTGCACCGGAGATCGAGTTCCCACGGGTTGAGCCGGAGTCCTTGGTGCGCGATGACAGGGATATCGTAACGATCCGTGGAGTTCCGTATCAGCACCAGGTGTACTGCACACCGGCGGGATTCAGCGGCCACTGGGCCTGCAACGGGACCTCCGCCGTCATGGCCCTGGCTTACTATGGAATCCTGAATCCCTGGAATTTTGTTGCATCGACTCCCTTCAGCCACACCAGTCATTGGGGACGGTATGTCTCGGATATTTATGCCTATAACGGAATGACTTTTAATATCTCCAGCCCGGATCCAAACGGCAATCCAGCCTATGGCGCCTATGGTTTTATTGTTCAAAATGACTGGGAGGATACCAAGACGCACATGAAGGAATATATCCAGTATCACGGTGTGAGTTCTTCGGTGGACTGGAGCCCCGACTGGGCGGAACTTCAAGATAAAACCGCCGCACGCCGACCCTTCGTTCTCCTGTCGTCCATCACATCCTCCGGACATTATAAAACCGTAGTGGGATATGTCGCCGGTTACCATACCGTTTATTTCAATGACCCCTACGGCAATAAAAACCAGGGCTATATGAATTTCAATGGCGCCGGAGTTGTTTACGACTGGCCGGGGTACAATAACGGCAATGCCAATCTCAACAATGTCTGGTGCTATATTTACGCAGACAGCACTCCGCCCCCGGATCCACCGGGTGTTAATGACACTCCGATCCTGATCGACTCCTTTCCCTTTGTCGATGTTAATTCAACTCGATCCAGTTCAGGACAGGACATTTTCAATTTCTACAATTGTGCTGCGACAGTTGACGAAAGCGGCCGGGAAATCGTCTATCTCCTTCCTGTCAATGAACCCGGTACGCTGAACGTATCCGTCACATGCGATCAGGATACTGATATAGATATCCATTTGCTGAGCAGTCCCAGTGCATCCTCCTGCCTTGTCAGAGGACACTTGAGTTTTTCGTATCATATTGCCACGAGCGGAAATTACTACATTACGTGTGACACCTTTACTGACGCGGGAAACGTCGAACTCATGGGCGATTACACTCTGTCGGTCACGTTCAACCCAGATGCGACGCCGGTACCAACTGAAACACCTTCTCCAACACCAACGCGCACGCCGTCACCCACACCCACTGCCACTATGACAGCCGGGCCAACGAGCACTGCCACGGGAACACCGGCCATTCCGGTCCCGGTGTCCGGGAAAGCCGGTGTGGTTATTCTCCTGCTGCTCATGGGCGGAGCATTACTTTTCTCCGATCTGATTCGCCGCTGAGACGTCGAAATTGCACGGTGCCACCAGATCGATTACTGACGGATGGAGCAGTTTGATTATGCTGAAAAAACAATGGTTTCTGCTGGTTTTGTCGATGTCTGTTTTGAATTCAGCCCGGTGCACGGCAGTCTTTGTCGATGTTACCGACGCACTCGGCCTCAAAGGATTCAGCGCTTTCAGACTAGCTGCTGCAGATCTCAATGGAGATGACTACCCGGATCTCGTCGTGCACACGGATCTGAACCTGGCTGAATGGGATGTCCTCAATCGAATGATGATCCTTATGAATGTTCCCGGAAACCCGGCAACAAAATCCGAGAACCGCTGTTTCGTCGACAGGACAAAGGAATCCGGCATTCTGGCAAATCGGCGGGGATCTTCCGAGGGTCGTCATTCGGATCTGGCCGTTTTGGGTGATGTGGACAACGACGGCGACGCGGATTATTTTGCCGGAGTGTATTATCACCGGCATACGTTTCTCCCGGGCACCGGACCGGTGGATTTCAGCGACCTGTTTCTGAACGATGGCCACGGGCGCTTCACCCTCACTCCGGACTGTTCGCTGAGCAATGCAGGACCGACCAATGTGTCATCCGCTGTATTTACTGATATCGACAGGGACGGGTGCCTGGACCTCTGGGTATGCAACTGGTTTACACAGTATGTGGCGGATGGGGAACATGATATCTATTCACCGGAACTTCTTTACAGGGGAAATGGTGATGGATCCTTCGAAGACATTTCGCGGGATGCGGGATTGATGGCACTGGAACTGCGTCAGCCGTCATATGGTGCTGCGGCAGCCGACGTCGACGGTGACGGGTTTCCCGACCTTTTTGCGGCGAATTATTGCCGGGGACCATCCAAGCACTATCGAAACAATGGTGATTGCACATTCACTGACATTCAGGAGTACAGCGGATATGGTCTATATGTAGGTCCGGATCAGGGGAGGTGGAATCGTACCTGTTCGTGGGGATCGATGCCCCGTGATTTCGATAACGACGGAGACATTGACTTGTTCACACTTCTCACGCACGGAGATGAACAGATATTTTCCACGGTGCTGATCAATAACGGCCGGGGCGTCTTCACCTGGGATTTCAATCGCTTTCTCAGCCGGATGGAAGACGATCCGGACTGCTCCCACCATGGCGATCACTGCGCTGCCTGGCTCGATTTCGACAGCGACGGCATGGCGGATCTGGCCCTTGCCGAGAATGGCTATAACAACAACCGGATCTACCTGTTCCGGCAGCAACCCGATCATTCGTTTGTCCTTGTCACCCGGGAACAGGGTCTGAGCGTGGTCAATGACAATGACATGCCCGTGAATGCACTGCTAGCGGTCGACTACGATCTGGATGGCGATGACGACCTGATTCTTGGAGGTGGAGATTCCTGGCCGATACGGGTTTTCCGTAATGACCCGGGGAACGGAAACCACCATTTATCGGTAACTCTCATCGGCGCTGGATGCCCGGGCAAGAGTAATGTATCTGCCATTGGAGCGCGTGTGGAGGTAACAACCGGTGAGCGCACAATCACTCGCGTCGTGGAAGCTGGGGATGGTCATTTCAGTCCCCAGATGCCTTTCAGGCTCAATTTCGGACTGGGGCAGGCGGATCGGATCGACCGGCTGAAAGTGATATGGCCTAATCAGCGAAAAGACACGATTGAACTCAACGATCTGCCAGCCGATCGTCACTATCGTATTTCAGAGTGATACTACGTTTCCCGGAAAGCATTTCAACGGAAGATCTCAAATTGGATCCACGCAGTTTCCCTGCCCCAGAACTGACAGGAAAATCAACTGCGCATCGCCTGCCGTCACACTTCCGTCATCGTTGCAATCCGCTGCACAAAACTCTTCGGGCGTCGGTGTCATCAAACCCAGCACGATATAGAAAGCCATTTGAGCGTCGCCGGCTGTCAAGCTGCCGTCACCGGACACATCGCCGTCGTTGATACATTGATCCGGGGTGTCGGTTGGATTCATGGTGGGAGTCCATGTCGGTGGGATGGTTGGAGTCGGTGTTGCGGTCACGGTCGGGGTGGAGGTTGGCGTGTTGGTCGGCGTGTTGACGGGTGACACGGTAGGGGTCGGAGTCCGGGTGTGCGTTGCCGTTGATGTCGGAGTATGGGTGGACGTATTCGTTGGAGTATGAGTCGGTGTGTATGTTGGCGTATTCGTTGACGTATTCGTCGGTGTCGGAGTACTGGTGGGCGTGATGGTCGGCGTCCGGGTAGGAGTCATCGTCGCGGTCAAGGTCGGCGTTGCGGTTGGTGTCCTTGTCGGGGTCGATGTGGGCCCCGGTGTCGCCACAATGCCGCAGAAATAAAAAGCGATGTCCTGCATCGTTGCTCCGAATGTCGAGCCGCTCTGGATAGACGTCCATGTCGTTGGGAATCCAAAGCCTCCGCCCGGATTGATCACGAGTGCCGGACTGCCGTTGGTCGTATCGGACACATTGTCGCCGCATTGCCCGCATGGCGAGTACAACATCGTGGGATAGAAGACGAACCACCATGTACCTGCAGGGAGACTTACCGGTGTTGTTAAAGAGGCAAAGACATTCGTCAGATACCCGCCGACACCGGGTGTCAACGCTATCTGAGGTGATGTCGGTGCCAGAGACAGGCTCCAGACAGGCGAATTGCCTCCGCCTGAGGGGTCGCCGTCCGGCATACCCCCGGAGTCAGCATATATCTCGAAATTCAATGCAGTGGCACAGGTCAGGTCAGTTCCGGGATTCCACGTGTTGTTATTCACGAAGATCCCGTCGATCTGCCACCACTGGGCATTGGCGAAATCGTCTGCAATGAAGATATCGTAAGCCACATACGCCGCTTCCTCAAAGTCCTGGTTCGCATATGTACTCCAGTCGGTCGAACTCAATGGCTGGTTCCATAATGTCGGGCATCCGGTGGACGTAGCGGTAGGTGTTGGAGTCGGAGTACGGGTAGGAGTTGAAGTGGGAGTGCCTCCGCCGTACCGTGCCGCCATTCCGGACTGATCCAGAGTACTCAGGTGAGTTCGCTGGCCGATCAGGTCCTGCCAGTATTGGTTCGGAGGCGGCACCGTGATCGTGTAGTTCGTGCATGGGCACGTGCTGCCTGCCGGACAGTCGATGGAGAATGCGCATTTGTCATAATGCATGACCGAGTCGAAGTCGTAAGCCCCGTAATTGGTTGTTGTCCAGATAGTGAAATTGCTTACATATGCTGATTGGATATTTCCCATGTTGATTGTGACGTAAGAATCCCGGTCGGTGCGCTGATGCTCATGGGCCATACCGAGAGCATGACCTATTTCATGGGCGATGATGAAGCGGTAACTCCAATTGTAAATCCCCATGTCCTGCCGGCCTCCGATCATCCCGACATAGGACCAGTTTCCGGAGTCATTCTGGACATGAATGTAGTTCGGCTCTGATGTCCGGGCAATGAATGTCAGCGGGGCAACTGCCGACCATTCGGCCGCTGCATTCAGCCACTGGGTTTGCTGCGTCGATGTCACTCCGGCATCAAACTCGTAATACACATTGCCGTTCGTCCAGGGTGTGCCGGAAAATCCACTTCGGGTCAGATCGTCGCGCCGGAACGCCATATCATCTATGAAAACAATCTCGTCGCCGGATTTAATGCCTGGAAACAGCTTTTCAAGATCGTTGATCGGTCCGCTTCCGGATGCCGGCAGATAGCTCGCGGAGTGTGTGACGGTAAACGCTGTCAATAACACGCCCAGCGCCAAAGAAATACGAATCGGGAACGCGGGCACAAACCTGCAGTTTTTCATTGCGCAACCCTCCCTCGGGAAAACAGTTCGTTGTGATGATTCACTCGTTTAAAAGATATTTACCACGGGTTTCAAGAAATTGGCAAGCAATCGGGACAGGAAAATCGTCAATTTCCCGATGGTGATCGTGTTCATCCGGAATTGTTTCGTTTATAGAATTCCTTGCGCAATCCCAGCTGTTTCATTTTTTCGAACAGTGTTCGGCTGCTTATTCCTGCGGACCGGGCAGCCTGACCGATTCGTCCCTCATATTTCGTCAGCGTTGCATTCAGATAATCCTGCTCAAACCGTGTAACAATCCGGGAACGGGCTTCCAGGAACGGAAGATCGGCCAGATCCTTTGAGAGCATCGTTGCCTGGACTCCGCTTCTGTCATCCGTATCCCTGGCGGCCGGCACCCGCGTTCGACCTGAGATTTCAGATGGGAGATCATCAGGGTTGATAAGTGTATTGGTACTGAGAATGGTGATTCGTTCTACGACATTGATCAATTCGCGTACATTCCCGGGCCAGTCGTATTGAATCATTGCATCCAGCGCTGAGGGTGCCAGCACAAGTCCGGGTTTTCCGGTTGTAGCACAAAAAAAAGCCAGATAGTTGTCTATCAGCTCCGGAATATCCTCCCGACGCTCCCGCAACGGGGGAATGTTGAGAGTCAATGCACTCAGACGATAGTAGAGATCCATCCGGAATCGTTTCTCCCTGATCTCCTCCGCAAGATTCCGGTTGGTGGCAGCCATTATCCGGACATCAACCGGTATCATCTGCTCCGCACCCAGGCGTCTGATCTGTCGCTGTTCCAGCACATGTAAAAGTTTCACCTGCAAGGCTAACGGCATTTCGGCGATCTCATCGAGCAAAATCGTACCCCGATGCGCCATTTCGAATTGACCGCGCATGGATTTGGTCGCGCCTGTAAATGCACCTTCTTCATGACCAAACAACTCACTCTCAAGAAGCGTCTCCGGCAGGGCTCCGCAGTTAACGGCGATGAATGCTCCGCGGGAGCGTCGACTTTCTCTGTGAATTGCTCGGGCAAGATGCTCCTTACCAACGCCGGTTTCTCCCAGAAGCAACAAAGTGGCATCCGTATCTACGATTCGCTTCACGATACCCATGAACGTATTCATCACCGGGCTTGATGAAACAAAATCGCTGAGCCTATTCTGTCCGACAAGACGCCGGGCTTCCAAAGAATGCCGCAATGATTCCACGCGACGGGCGAGAATCATCCGTAGTGTCCGTTCCAGTTCTTTATCCGGGAGATTCCCATTGAGGACGGCAAAGACACCGGCACCGATCAATCGTGCCCGGACGTGGGCATCTTCACTGTTGACAACAACCAGGATTTCCGGTTGATCATGGTGTTTTCTGAGTACCGTGATGTCGTCATTATGGATTTTGGCGGAAAGTGTTCGATGGATGATGATCAGGTCCGTGTTTTCACGTGTCATCATATCTGCTGAGAATGAATCGATGGGAATGGAGGACAGTAGGACATCCATCGGAGTCAGAATAGCTTGAAGGCGTTTAGAGACAGTAACATCTTCAATAATCAAAGTAACGCGTATCAGCATCGGCAGTATACCTCCGAAATATTCATATTCGGAATTATACTTCATATTTATAAAGAATCAATCTTCCGATACTTAATTTTTCGTCCATCAGCAGTTGCGCCTTAAAACTTATAACTATTTGTATTATTTCATTTTTTATTTTTTTCCGATCTTCATATCCTTTTGGCTTGCAACTTGCATCACCCCGGGCGTCTCCGGATTGACAATGATATCCGGGGTGAAAAAGCAGCCGGCAATATCCGGCTAACGGTGACAGGAGGTGTCAAGATGAAAGATGAATGCAAAAAAATGGTACCCGAGAAAAAAGATGCGATAAAACCCGAAGTGAAACAAACGGGTAAGGAACCGGTTAAACCGTGTCCCAAAACCCCCATTAATCCTCAGAAACGATAACGTTGAAACAAGAGAAGAAGGAGAGTCTTAAATGAAAAAATCAATCTTAACAATTACAGCGATAGTCATTGTGCTCATGGGACTGCAGATTGGTGTTTGTCTGGCTGAGGAAGCCCAGACGTCAATCGAACCCGCAACAATGGCACTCACAGGTAAAGTCACGGCAGTGAAGAATGACATGGGTGATCTGATCAGCATCAACCTGCTTGTCACAGAGAATGCCGTGGAAACAGAGTATCGTATTACTCTGGATGACATGGGTAAAAAGCTTGCTGAGATGGATGGTATGACGGTTAATGCAACCGGTACGGTCACCGATGTCGAAGGCTTGAAATGGTTGACCATCACGGAGTGTACGAAACAGGAATAATGGGATGATGCCCGTGTTTCGTCAGGCGGAATACGGGATATCTGAATGAATGGAGCCCGATTCCGGATTAGACCGGAATCGGGCTCCATAATTATTTTTCTATTCAGAGCCACGTTTTGATGGGTCCTGGAAAAGCCCGGTTTACGATGCTACACTCATGTCGATAAGCTGGAGGCTGGTGGCTGGATGATACATCACCTGTTAAAGAAACATTCGACTATTCCGATCCTGACCGGGTTTCTACTTGCAATTTTTCTCGGTACGCTTCTGCTGAAGCTCCCTATCGCAACCCATGCCGGGTGGATTTCGTGGATGGATGCTTTGTTTACGGCAACATCGGCTGTCTGCGTCACCGGTCTGGTTGTCGTTGATACGGGCAGTTATTTTACGCTGTTCGGGCAGGGAACCATTCTTGTGCTGATTCAGATCGGCGGCCTCGGAGTGATGACGATTGCGTTCCTGTTCTTCTTGTGGATCGGCCATCAGGTCACCTATTCCCAGCGCATTCTGTTGCAGGACCTTTTCACTCATTCACCGCGGAAGGATATCCTCCACCTGATTTCCAGCGTAGCCATCTTCACCGCCATCGCTGAAACTGCCGGTGCATTGGCTCTTTATCTGCGATGGCGCAATGTAATGCCCTACGACCAGGCGCTCTATCATGCAATCTTCCATTCCGTTTCAGCGTTCTGCAACGCAGGATTCTCCCTGAATGCCGACAGCATGATCCGTTTCCGCAGTGATCCGTATACAAATACTCTTCTTTGTCTGTTGATCACTCTGGGGGGATTGGGTTTCCCGGTTTTGTATGACTTACGGGAAGCCTTCGCTCATCGTCACATGCGTATCAGGTTGTCCGTCCAAACCAAAGCTGTTTTATTGACCTCGCTGACACTGGTCATCGGTGGAGCGATCGCTTTTGATCTTTTGAATCGTATTGCAGGCTCTGCCGACGTTCCCGGTTGGACACGCTTTTGGACTGCCATATTCCAATCGGTTACCTGCCGTACAGCCGGTTTCAACACGATTGATATTGCATCCTTATCCGATGCCACATTGCTGACAATGATATTTCTGATGTTTTTCGGAGCATCTCCGGGATCATGCGGTGGGGGTGTCAAAACGACAACCCTCGCAGTTCTCATAGCGTTCGTTCTGTCTCGTCTGAGAGGAAAAAAGCGAGTCAACCTGTTCAATAAAAGTCTTCCGCAGGAGACGGTCAACCGAAGCATGGCCCTGATAATCATGGCGATGGGCATTATCTTTTTCTGCCTTCTGATGATCCTCGCCGGATATGATGTCAATCGTAACACAGCGGGTATTCCTGTTTCTTCCTTTGTTCCCTGTCTGTTCGAAACCGTGTCGGCGTTCGGCACGGTCGGTCTGTCGATGGGAATCACCGGCGATTTGAACACCTGGGGTAAGGTCTGGATCATTGTTCTGATGATCATCGGGCGACTTGGCGTACTGGCCTTTGCCTACCTTGTGGCAGGAAGCCGCAAGGACGGCGGATTTGAATACAGTGAAGAGAATATTATGATCGGTTAGAAAAGGAATTGTGATGAAACGTTTTGCCATAATAGGGCTAGGAAAATTCGGGTATCATATTGCAGAAACGCTGTTTCTTGATCATCACGAGGTCATCGCCATTGATCGGGACAAAGCGAAAGTTCAAGCTATTGATGCGTATGCGACGAAAGCTATTGTTATGGATGCGACCAGCAAGGAGACTTTGATGCATCTCGGGCTGGAAACGATGGACGCGGTTATTGTCGCCACAGGCATCAACACGAACGCCAGTATTATGATCTGCCTGCATCTTCAGGAGATCGGGGTTCAGAATATCCTCGCCAAAGCCCAGGATATCGATCACGGGAAAATTCTGAAACGAGTCGGTGCCACAGAAGTCATTCATCCGGAACGAGACATGGCGATCCGTATTGCTCATGGGTTGTCCCGACCGAATGTGCTGGATTTTATCCCTCTCGGCCAGGATTTCAATTTACTACAGATTATCTCCCCTGCTTCATTTACAGGTAAAAGTCTGAAGGAACTGAACATTCGGGCGGAGTATGATGTTCATGTAATAGCTATCAAGGAAGCCCTGTCGCACCAGGTCCTTCTGATACCGGGGGCCGATTATCCGATCCGTGAAGGAGATACGTTGATAATCTTGGGAAAACACGACGATATCGACCGTTTTGAAAAACTGAAGTAACCGGATGAAAAATTTTTTCCGCGCCGTATTTGAGATGCGGCAATCGGTTCGTTATGCTTATTGATGGGAGCGGCGGATGGAAGAAGCAAGATTTTTTCTTGACCATTACGGGTTGTGGGCGATAGGAATCGGAGCCTTTTTCCAAGGCTACCTGATGGTATTGCTGGGCGGTATCATGGCCAGTCAGCACCTGCTGCCAATCGGCGATGTGCTCCTTGTCGCGGCCATCGGTGCATGGGCAGGACACTGGTTCCTGTATGCAGTCGGTCACAGGCTGAGCCACAAGCGTTCAGAAACCCCCGGGGACGGCTGGCATAAACCCATCTTTGCTTTGGAGCGAACCATCCGGAATTACCCCTGGGCATCCGTTTTTTTGATGCAATACAGTTACGGTATCCGGCTGGTCAGCGGGATAGCATTTGGTTTTTTTCGTGTTGAAAAACCATGGTTTGCCTGGGCACAGGTCCTCAACTGCTGCCTCTGGTCCTTTGTCCTGAGTTTCACGGGATACTTCGTCGGGACTGGCTTCATGGCTGGAACATCCGGCGCGCAACTGTCAACGATCCTGGCGCTTTTTACGCTTGTGACGATGCTCGTTCTTATCCGCCGGCACTGGCGTAATGAACTGATGAATCGGGAAACCCTGATCGAAACGATTCCAGTATTTATTGAGGAGGAGAATGCTCCATGAACAAATACATTCCTCCCGACGGATGGAGCACTCATTCCAGAGACCTGAATTATATCCGCACGAATATACCCTGCCAGTGGGCTTGTCCCGCATTCACCAACATTCCGGGTTACATCGAAGCTGTATTCCATGGTGATTTCGACCGGGCGTATCTTATTAACCGGCGATCCAACCTGTTTCCCGGTGTTCTTGGCCGCATCTGCACGCGGCCGTGTGAGTCGGCCTGCCGGCATGGAGAGAGCGACCTGGGTCAGCCGGTATCGATATGTCACATCAAGCGCATTGCCGCGGATAACACATCCGACGATCATCTGATCCTCGAGCAGTTGTTTTCTCCCAGTGGAAAAACGGTGGGGATAGTGGGTGCCGGACCGGCCGGTTTGGCAGCAGCACATTCACTCGCACTGTTCGGGCATCGCGTCACCGTGTATGAGTCTTTCGAGATGCCCGGGGGAATGTTGTATTATGGTATTCCAGCATTCCGTCTGCCACGTGCAGTCATCAGCGAAGAAGTCTTTAATGCTCTTCGTCAGGGAATTGAACTCCGAACCGGTGTTACGTTAGGTAAGGATATATATCTCCCGGACCTGATGGCAAAGCATGATGCAGTCATACTGGCAGCCGGCTGCCAGGACGCCCGAAGTTTGAATGTTCCGGGAGAAGATCTTCCGGGAGTCATTTCCGGTCTGGATTTCATGATGCAGGTCAATCGCGGTCATAGGGATTGTGTCGGTCGACGTGTCATGGTGATAGGAGGCGGATTCACTGCTGTTGATTGCAGCCGATCGGCTCGCCGATTGGGTGCTGAGGAGGTTTATATCGCCATTCGGGGAGTTGAAGAAGATCTGACGGTCCCGGTTGATGAGATTCGGGATATGTATCGGGAAGGAATCCGGTTTGTGAGTCTGGTATCAGCGTTATCGATAGATGGTGTCGATCATGTGTCTGGTATCCGGTTTGTGAGAAATCGTTTCGGAGGCATTCGGGGCAGCGGTGGTCGCTGTATTTTGCCGATTGAAGGTTCCGAATTTTCCATGGACATTGACACTGTAATCGCGGCCATCGGTCAGGTGCCACAATCCGGACTGTCTGAGTGGTCGGAACAATCAGTGAGTTATAATCCCGATTCGGGCCGCAGTTCCGTTCCGGGTTTATACGGAGCCGGAGACTATATACGAAAAGCCTCCACGGTGATTGAAGCCATTGGAAACGGCAGGCGTGTCGCGGAAAATGTCGACGAGGATCTTATGCGGCGCCGACGGCGCCTGCAGGTGGTATCGATCGAATCGACCGGGAATACTCATCGAGAGAGAACCTGGGATTTTATTGAACGTCATGACATGCCAACCATTGACTTTGATGACCGGCTGCGAAACCAGGACGCGGAAGTAGAAACCGGCTATTCGATTCAGACGGGGACAGAAGCAGCAAGCCGTTGTTACCTGTGTAATCTCAAATATGAAATCCACATCCCGGAATGTATCTACTGCCGCTGGTGTATCGACGTCTGTCCCAGAAATTGCATCGATCTGACCGAAACCCTTAACGAAGATCTCCCGGCGCCGGTCCATTCCGGCAGCGTCACCGCGCAATGGAGCCGAACAGCTGGTGTCGTAATAGACTCCGATCGCTGTATACGATGCGGCGAGTGTTATCGGGTCTGCCCAATGCAGTGCATTCATGTCACGCGGGTAGAGCTCCAGGATCACTGCGTATCAAGGGAGATTCCCTGATGAAACCTCCTCACATCGTCATCATCGGGAACGGAGTCTCCGCAAACAGAGCGTCGGAAGTACTCCGTGAAAACGATCCGGACGTCCGAATCACGTTGATATCGCGCGAATTTTTTCTTTTTTATTTCCGTCATAAGCTTCCAGCGTTCATTACTGGTTCAATTGATGAAGATTCACTGATAGTTCACGACTTGCATTTCTATATGGATCGAAATATCCGCCTGCGTCTGGGTCAGACCGTCCAGAAAATTGATCTGGAAAATAAAACGCTCTTTCTGAGCCATATGGAAATGGTTCATTATGACAAACTGCTGATCTGCTCGGGCGGTCAATCCCATATTCCCGAGATCTATTATCCTTTTCGCAGCTTTTTCACAACATTGAAAAAGCTGTCCGATGCCAGGGACATCAGGAAAAAACTGCCGTTAATCAACCGCATCGTCATTGTCGGTGGCGATCTGACATCTCTGCGTCTGGCTGACGCGCTGATTAGAAGCGGTCGGGAAGTCAGCTTCATCCTGGATGATTTCGCATTCTGGCCGATTGAATCCGGTCCAGATATCCGGCATGCCCTGGAAACTGCGCTGAAAAAAGTCGGTGCAACGGTCATCAGTGGCGATCCACTGGAACGGATTGAACGGATATCAGACGGCGACCCACCTGAATATGCGGTCTACACCCGCAAAGGACAACAATTGCGGGCACAGATGGTGGGAGCCTTTTTCGGATTTAAACCCGACGTTGATTTTCTGATCCGGAGCGGTCTGGACATCGATCGCGGCATTTTGGTTGATGACAGGCTTCAGACGACATATCCGGATGTTTTTGCCGCAGGTGACTGTGCACAGGTTTATGCGCCGCATCTAAACAACTACTGGGTATCTATCGGATGGAAAAACGCCATCATGCTGGGTGAAATTGCCGCTGCAAACATGTCCGGATCTGAACAGCCGGTGTCAATGCCCGTTGAACAACGGATCCGTTTCAGCGATCTACAGCTCAAAACGCCCTGGTGGCATGCGTTATAGGAGGATTCATGCCCAATCAAACCGACAGCCTGATCATCAAGATCTGCGGCAGCGCTGGGGACGGATCCATCTCCGCTGTTGAAATCCTGAACCGGGCATGTGCCCTGATGGGCTTTCATATAATGAATTTTGACTCCTACCCGGCGGAAATACGCGGGTTCGGCAAGTCGGTCGGCCACACACGGATCAGCCGGTCACCGGTTCTGACACCCGGTCGTCTTGCCGATTGTCTTGTATCGCTGAACGACGTGCATGCGATTACTGAATTGAGCCGAATCACTCCTGATGCCGTTATTCTCTATGACAGTAAACCACCCGATTATGTTGAAGAAGACCATGCCATTGCAGGATTTATCCAACCGGGGATGACGGGTTACGGCATCCCGCTTCGTGACTTGTCCACCCAGGCGGTTAAAAGCTCCCGATCCAGAAACATAGTCGCACTCGGTGCATTGGCAGCTATCTACAACATGTCCCTGGACGCTTTCATGGAAGCAATCGCCATACGATTCAGCCGCAAGGCAGCGGCAGTCATGAAAAACAACGAAACCGCGCTGAAACTGGGTCATGATTTTATTGTTCAGCACGGTGAACGGCCTGCGCGGATCGATCTTCAGGCTCAACACTGGACCCGAACCGATATTTCCATCATCAGCGGTAACGAAGCGGCTGCACAAGGTGCCCTTGACGCCGGACTCTCGTTTTATGCCGGCTACCCAATCACACCCGCAACGAAAATCATGGAATATCTGGCAAAAAAACTACCCGGCCGGAACGGTGTTGTTGTTCAGACTGAAGATGAAATCTCCGCTATCGGACATGTGGTCGGGGCCGGGTATGCGGGAAAAAGAGCCATGACCGCCACGTCGGGACCGGGATTCTGCCTGATGACGGAGACATTGAACCTGGCGGTGGAGGCTGAAATTGGAATTGTTGTCATCGACTGCATGCGCGGAGGACCATCGACCGGTCTGCCCACAAAGACAGAACAATCGGATTTATACCTTGCAGTGTATGGCGGCAGTGGAGATTCACCGCGTATTGTCCTGGCGCCCGCAGATGTGACAGAATGTTACACGTTGACAAGGCGTGCCTTTGAAGTAGCCGAAGCATTCCAGACACCGGTCATCATTTTGATGGATTTTTTCCTCTCAAATCGTTTCGAGGATTTACCCGGTTCGATATTCGAGTCCTTTCGATCCGGTGTCTTCGAAAAAATCCAGGCGATTGCCGGGGATGATCCATATCTACGCTTTGCCATCACAGACAGCGGTATTTCGCCGGTAGCATACCCAGGGATGAAGGGACTTCAACATACGATCACCGGCCTGGAGCATTCGCCCAATGGTTTTCCGAATTATGACGGTGACAATCACCGTAGAATGGACGCAAAGCGTCAGCGAAAAATTGACAACATCAGGTTTGCCTGGCCTTCACCGGAGGAGATCGGGTCTCCGGATCGGGCCGACGCAGGTATCATTTCCTGGGGGAGTTCCATCGGAGCGGCGATGGAAGCCATCCGCCATCCCGACCTGAGCGGAGCCGCGATTGCAGGATTTTTCCCTCGCCTTCTGTATCCGATTCAAGATGGTGCATTGAAGCAGTTTTCAGATCGCTGCGCAGAACTCATCGTTGTGGAGTTGAACAGTTCAGGTCAGATGGCAGGTATGGTGGAGCAGATCACGTCTCGCAAAGTGATCCGGCTTGCAGAGGTCCCGGCAGAACCCCCGGCGGTTGAAAGCATCGTCCGGCAGATACAGGGAGTCCTGAAATGACTGATCAAGAAAAATCGTTCTCCGATACTCCCCTGGTAAATACACGCATCGCCTCCGACCTGGCCGAAGTCAATATGTCCGGCCTGCTGGATTACCGGTCACATGCCCTTCCAACCTGGTGCCCGGGTTGTGGATATTACGGAATTACCCATGGTCTAACTCTTGCGTTGAAAGACCTGAAAATTCCGAATGAAAACCTGGTCATTGTCAGCGGGATTGGATGTGCCGGACGCCTGCCTTTCTTTGTCAAAGGATATGGATTTCATACTGTTCATGGTCGTGCATTGCCAATTGCTTCGGGTGTCAAAATGGCCAGCCCCGATCTGACGGTCCTGGTTGTCGGTGGAGATGGTGACGGATTTGGAATCGGTGGCGGTCATATTCCTCACGTTATTCGCCGGAATGTCGACCTGACCTATATTTTATTCGATAATTCCATCTATGGTCTGACAAAGGGACAGGCATCACCGACAACGCCTCGCGGCCAGGTGACATCGACATCCCCATTTGGTACACTTGAGGATCCGATCAACCCGTACCTTATGGTTCTGGCTTACGGCGCCTCGTTTCTGGCAACCGGATTCGCCGGTCATCCCGACAACCTGGCAAACATATTTCGAGAAGCGGTCAATCATCGTGGTTTTTCAATGATTATTGTAACAACTCCCTGTATTACTTTTGATCATGTGAATGTGACTTATGACCGATTTCGGGGCTTATTCGAACCTATCCCGGCTGATCACGACACCGGTGATTTACAGGCCGCAATGAACCTTGTTGCATCCGGTCGCAGATTTGATGGAATATTGTATCAAGCTTCCCGACCGACATGGACAGAACGGCTGGATAGTATTCGTGGAGAGATAAAGAGAATGTCATGAGTGATACCATATTGATTACCGGAGCCGCCAAACGTCTGGGTCTGGTGATGGCGACAGCAGCCGCGCGGCGTGGCTTGAACGTCGCTATTCACTACCGTTCAGGGAGTCAGCAGGCGGAAACCGCCGCCGCAGCCATTCGTGAGATCGGTGTGAATGCGGTCGCCGTCCAGGCTGAATTAACTGACGCTGCCAAAGTACAGAGGATGTTTGATGTCATTGAACAGGCCATGGGAAACATTCGGTACCTGATAAACAGCGCGTCCATTTTCTCTCCATGCGCTCTCATGGATACCGAAATGTACGAGTTTGAACACTTCATCAGCGTTAATCTTGTCGCGCAATACCAGGTTACACGTTGTTTTGTACGGTCATTTAAGAGTGATGGCGGCGCTATCGTCAACATGCTGGATTGGCGAGCCTGGAAAACGGATCCGTGGTTTTTAGCCTACAATGTTGCAAAAGCAGGTCTGTTAAATATGACGGTGAATCTGGCGGTTGACCTTGCACCGAAGATCCGTGTCAATGGCGTAGCGCCTGGGGCAATCTTACCGCATGATCATGAAAATGTTCGATCACGTCCCGAAGCAAAAGGAATTCCGATTGATCGGTGGGGAACTCCGGACGAGGTGGCGGAAGCCGTCATGTTTCTTCTGTTAGACGCGCACTATATTACCGGTCAGGTTGTAACGGTGGACGGTGGCAAACACCTGACATAATCCCCAATTGCTTGTATAGACTCCTGCTTTTAGTTGTACCCGTGATCGGCATTCGGAGTTATGATTGGGATATGTCCACTGGAAAGTTACATTCGAACCAGTCTGTTCTTGACGGTACAGAATATAAAGACCCGCGCAACACGGTGTGAAAGCAGATCATCGTGAAATCGATTCCGACAGAATGCAGTTTGACCAAATTTCTGCTCTGGGATTATAATCAATCAGTATGTCAGGAATTTGGGCAGGTATTCCTTGGTATTCAGATCACGGTGTATAAACGGTGCTATGCAGGACGCATTATAACAGGCTATCGCGAATTGGGATATGCATCGCCGGCATGATGCTGATTGGCGGTATCGGGATCCTTGATTTCTTGACCGGATATGAGCTGTCGTTTTCCGTGTTCTACATTCTTCCGATCGCTTTGATTACCTGGACGCTCGATGGACCGGCCGGTCTACTGGCTTCATTTATCAGCGCCGCAACCTGGTACTGGGCGGATTTCGCCGGCGGGCATACATATAACCATCCCCTGTTGCCGATCTGGAACAGTTTGATCCGGATGACATTCTTCATGATCATTTCATTTCTTCTGAGAGCATTAAAAAACGGTCTTCTCAGAGAACGTGAACTGGCACACACGGATTACCTGACATCCGCGATAAATGTCCGGTATTTTCACCAGATTGCTCAGTATAAAATCGATCATTTTAATCGTTACCACCGGCCGTTCACTATTGCCTATATCGACATCGATAATTTCAAAACAATCAATGACAAGTACGGGCACAACACCGGCGACCAGGTTCTGCGATTCGTTGTAAAATCATTGAAAACTCACA
Organism: candidate division CSSED10-310 bacterium; assembly: GCA_016931515.1. Classification (GTDB taxonomy): domain Bacteria; phylum CSSED10-310; class CSSED10-310; order CSSED10-310; family CSSED10-310; genus JAFGEQ01. The sequence continues at coordinate 187,211 of JAFGEQ010000006.1, forward strand.
CACGTAAAACAGATGTCATTTCCAGACTGGGTGGCGATGAGTTTGCCGTTCTTCTGGGAGAAACCGAGTTGGAAGCGGCTCTGCCTGTATTCAATAAAATACAGAAAGTGCTTCGGAATGAAATGCATGAGCAGGGCTGGCCGATTACTTTCAGCATCGGTGTTTTGACCTGCCGGGCGGCACCGTCCTCCTCCGACGAGATGATCCGGATGGCCGATGAGCTGATGTATCAAGCCAAAGCAGCCGGAAAAGATACGATCTGTCATGGAGTTTACTCCGGCTGACGCCACCTTCTGCCCCGATAAGTTTCGAGTGCTTGTCTTGAAGCATCTTGCATTCCCGTTATATTTGCGTTTATTCTTTCACGATTACACGCCGACCCGATTTCAACGATTCGAACGGGTAGTAGCAAGGAGAAATTTATGAGTGATTTTATTTACGGTCCGACTTATTCAGAAATGTTGCATCCTGAAACCATTCAGCCCGGGATTCGGAAACGGGCGATAGAAGCCATGACGAAGGATCCTCTGGATCCCATCAACTTGTTCAACATCAGCTGGAGAGATCAACATAATCGTCTTCGTGCAGAGGTTGTGCCGCCTGAGTTAACCGGTGTTGATGCACCTATCGCTGTTCTCTATGCAAAGGATTTTCCGACTGGAAGCCACAAAGTTGGCGCTACTTACACCGTGCTGATGGAAAACCAGATTGAAGGCCGGACGAATCCCAGGAAGCATACGCTGATCTGGCCTTCCACCGGCAATTATGGTATCGGCGGTGCATGGGTTGGATGCCGGATGAAGTTTGATTGTATCGTGATACTGCCTGAGGAAATGAGTCAGGAGCGATTCGACATTGTGGAAGGATACGGCGCTCGGCTGATCAAAACACCCGGCTGTGAATCGAATGTGAAAGAGATCTATGACAAATCGAAAGAACTGCAGGCACAGGATCCTGACCGAATTCGGATTTTGAACCAGTTCAGCGAACTCGGTAACTATCGTTTCCATTATCATGTCACCGGAAATTCCGTTGCCGAACTGGCACGGGAACTTCAGCAGAAAGGTATTGGAGACGGCAGGGCAGCGGCGTTTGTTTCGTCGATGGGCAGCAGTGGAACGATTGCAGCAGGTGACAGGCTGAAACAACTCTGGCCGGATCACAAGGTTGTGGGTTTGGAGCCTATCCAGTGTCCGACGATCTATTCCAACGGGTATGGGGGCCACAATATTCAGGGTATCGGTGACAAACATGTCACATGGATACACAACGTCATGAACATGGATATGCTGGCCTGCATTGACGACAGGGAATGCGAGGAAGGGCTTCAGCTTCTAACCGAAGAAGCCGGCTGGAATGTCCTTGTAAAACGATATGGAATTGCGGAAGAAAAGGTAAAAAAACTATCCGAAATTTTCGGATTATCCGGAATATGCAATGTATTGGGAGCGATCAAAGCAGCACGGTTTTACGGATTCGGCAAGAAAGACCTGGTGGTTACAGTCTGCACCGACGCCATCGATCGCTATTATACGGAAATGGCAAAACTGACGGCACGTGCAGGAGCGATGGATGAAAAGATGGCGTTCATGCGGGCGGAAGCGGTGTTCCGGCGGCAAAAGCTCGATTACATTCAGGAAGGCACCACGGAGATCCGTAAACGATGGCATCACCTGAAGTATTACACATGGGTGGAGCAACAGGGCAAAACCGTGCAGGAACTCAACGCGCAGATGTCTCAGGACTGGTGGATCAGAGAGCAGAACCAAATCGGGCAGATTGAAAAGCAGCTCGTCGCCATCCGATCCGGATTTTCTGGATAACAGCGAGTTGATCATTCCTGGCTTGCTTGGGGAATTGGTGAGTATCTGTTTACGATGTGCAAGGTTATCTTATGACCCACAAAACGGCTAGATTTCTTCTTTTGGGCGCTATTCTTCTACTGGCATTTCTAGTTCGATATCCCGGTTTGGGGCTGTACGGTTTATGGCGCGATGAATTGATCGGTGCACGATATGCCGAATTACCCGTGACGACTTTATTGGAATCTTTGAAGCAGGATGTTCATCCGCCATTGTTTTTTCTTCTCCAAAAAATCCAATTCTATATTGTTGGCTATGACGCCTGGACCGAGGGAAATATCAGATTCCTTCCGTTGATTATTGGTCTAATTACTATCGTTGTTATTTTCTTTGCTGGAGAGCGTTTAATTTCTCCAAGAGCAGGATATATCGCTGCCTTTCTCCTGGCGATCAACCCGATGCACGTGCATTACAGCCGTGAGGCAAGAAATTATTGTCTCCTGATCCTCCTCGTTCTCCTCACCATCTGGACTACAATCTCCTTTCTAAAAAAGAAAAGTCTAATATCGGGATTGCTAGCATCACTGTCTGTTATCGCATTGATTTATACACATAACATCATCATTTTTGCCTTGATACCTCTCCTTCCGTTCTATTTTCTACCAATTCAACGGCTGAATGATAGCCGGTATCGCAACACTTTGTTTCTTATGATGTTTCTTATATTGGTCTTTTCATATCCAATATTCAGCAATCTCATTCATCAAGCGAAAAATGTAGCTGAAACGAAGACCAGAGGATCAGGACCGTGCGAATGGCTCAAACCTTATTGGGAATACATCTTTCCCTATCAAATTCCGATGACCTTTTCAGTTTTGAGTCATGGTTCTTATCCTCCCTGTTTTAATCACGTTTTTATACGGGAGCAGTATAAAACCGCCTTCTTGTCGGGAAGCATTGGAGTTTTTTTGCTAGCGTTCGGATACTCCAAACGAAGAAGATGGCGCCAACCTCAAGCCGGTACACTTTTATTGAGTTCATTGATTGCACCCTTGTGCCTTATTTTTGCAGTCTCCTGTTTCTCAACGCCAATCTATACGACCGGCAGAGCGGATACTATCGCACTTCCTTCGTATATATTACTGGTAGCTGCCGGTATCGATGCTTTTTTACACCGGTCCGGACACTCTAAAAAACTGACTCGTAATGAATGTATAAACTCCATCTTTGGTGGTTTGAGTCTGATCATTCTGGCCGGCTGCTCGATTAAACCCATATCTTATGAAATGACATCCGACTATAAAGACTTTCAGAAGTTGTGGATGAGCTATTTGGCAATTATCACTAAGGATAATGATGTTTTTATTATCAACCACATCGATCGATTGTCTTTTGAATATTATTTACCCCGTTTGAATCGTAACCTATTATTGGTTGGATTTCCTTCCGCTCGGGATAAGCATCCACTCTGGCTTGATTGGTCATCGTATAACAAAGAAACATTGGCTATAGATGCAAAAATAACCGTTGCCAAGGTGTGTGATCTGGCGAAAAAAAATAGAAGTTCTGTCTGGCTTGAAGAGGATTATAAATCGCTCGGCTTTACAATTTTGCTATCGGAATTGAACCATAAGATGCCAGATTGTCGAACGATTTTTGCACGCCCCAAATCATATAAAGTGTTTTCAATCGCGGAGTAGGCTTTGGGATTTATAGAGATTATCGGTTACAAGGGTTTTCTTTTCAGTTCGCATTTAATTCCTTTTACAGAGATTCGCATAAAACAGTTATATACCAGAGGCGATATTCAATCCCTTGAAACTCCTTTTTAATAGAACTGCTGAGTTTTTCGTAATCATAGTTCTTCGATACCATGGCGTTTGATCCCACAAATCGGCGACGCAATACTTCCCTGCCCGCGGTCGTGTAAAAACTTTCTACCGGCGTTCCGTCAGCCCATGCCCACCAGACCGCCAGACACTTCTCCCAATGCGTTTGCCCAACCGTCAGATCAACGACCCTCGCAACATAATCAGCATACTCCCCGGTCCGGAACCTGCGGTTAAAAACTTCCTCCTCTTCGGCCATGAACCGCGTCTGTGGATAACCATGGTCCGCCGTGACACGCATCAACCAGAGAAAGGAATCATCAGTTATCTCGAAATAATCCAGCAGGTTAGCCTCCGGTGGTTCACAATCCAGATGTTCCACAAGCACTTCAATGCAGTTTCGACCCATTATGGAGACTTTGCGGACTATATGTGTTCTCGCGGTCAATGTCAGAATATGACCCGGACAATCGTAAAATTTACATGTTTCGCCATGTCCGATATCCATGACAGAGCCAAAATACAGACCCGGACCTCGGCTTAGAATCTCGATTGTTTCTGAGGGGCACTCAACAATCTGTATTGAGGGAGCAATCCCTGATGTGTCTAATTGCTTATCGCTTTTCAACATTTTCATAACCTCCTTTTTAATCATAAATCGACTCTCCCACAATCGCCGTTTGACTGTACCGATGGGGATCTGGAGACGATCCGCAACCTGCTGGCAGGAAAGCTGCTGCAAATAGGACAGCCGAGCTGTTTCGCGCAGGGGCGATGACAGGGACGCCATTGCACGTAACACCGTCTGCAGTCTGTACCTCATTGCCTCCTCGGCAGATTCCTGATCCTGCTGTGCCGATTGGGTATCCTGAACGTGCACAAGCGAAACAAAGCGAGGACCTCTGACAATCAGGTTCCGTGCTTTGTTACGGGCAATCTGCCGGATCCATGCACTGAAATTATAGGGAGCCTTCAGCGTGTCGATCCGACGAAAGGCACTCAGGAATGATTCCTGGACCACATCATCACAATCCGCTTGATTTCCAAGAATACTGAGCACTTCCGACCTGACTCCTCTCTGATGACGTCTTATCAGAATTTCGAAAGCGGACACTTGTCCCGCTTGTGCTTCCATTACCAATTCCAGATCAGTGGCCTCCTTGACAGGTTTCATCTCTCTGTTCCTTTCTTCTCCTGCATCCTTAACCCGGTTTCCGATCAAAGGTTCGGAAAAATTCACGGTCCTTGGCAACGACTGGAGAATCACTCCCTCTCAGAAGGCGAAGAGTCATTGATTGATGATGGTTGTTGGATTCGGATAACCGTCCGGTTTAGTGACGAGATCCTTTTTTCAATTGGTTTTCTCATTGGATCTCATCTTCGATATTTTCACTTCTTATGTGTTGATGTATGTGTTTTCGAGTGTCATTATTTTTGATCCTGTCGTTGTAGCCGGAGAGTTCGAAGACGATTGTTTCTCTTACCGGTTCTCGACAGCGGGAACAACGACAGTGTTTGCACTCAATGACTATTCATCGGCGGATCAGCACCATCATCGTCTGGTCATCGGGCGGGGGAACATCACCCGCGAAGGTTTCAAGCCGACGGAAAATATCCTGCACGACCGAAACGGCTGTTGACCGGTCGGCACCCAACAGAGCCGCCTCCAGACGTTTGACTCCGAAGCGACGGTCCTCGATATCGATCCGATCAGTGACACCGTCCGTATACAGGCACAGCATGTCGCCGGGCTCCAATCGGGTTCTCTGGCACGTATACAATGCCCCCTCAAATAAGCCCAGTACCATGCCGCCCCCAGTCAGCGTCGACAACTGACCTTTGCTGTTGATCAGAATCATCGGCTCGTGCCCAGCTGATAACGTCACAACCTCCCCGGCGTCCGTATCCCAGATGATGAATGCCGCAGTGATGAATTTATTATCCGGGGTTGCCGTTACCAGCAGAGAATTAATCCGTGATACCATGTTTGCCAAGCTTGATTCGTATCCCGTCAGTGTATGCAGCACACCATGAAAGGTCGACACCAGCATCGCTGCAGGTACGCCTTTGCCTGACACATCGGCAATCACCATTGCGGGCTGCCCGTTCGACATCGAGAAAAAGTCGAAAAAATCACCACCCACCGTCCGGCAAGGCAACGTCATGGCAGAAATATCGAGATCATTGTTTGTCGGATAAGCATCCGGCAAAATCGCCTCCTGAATCTCCGCTGCTATACGGAGTTCCTGATCCATCCGCTCCTTCTCCACCGCTTCCAGATACAACCGGGCGTTATCCATAGCCACGGCAGCCTGACTGGCAAATGACGACAGCAACCGGCGATCGGGCTCATTGAATTCCATGTAACCGCCCAACCTGCTTTCCTTCCCGGCAACACTTAACACCCCCATGGGTTTCTCCCGGATAATCATCGGCGCGAGCAGGCACAGGGACTCTCCTTTTTCGAAGGATACAGACTCGATTGCATGATCGCGTAAATCCGTAAGAATAGACGGGATGTCCTGTTCCCTGTTGAAACCGAACGTTTCAGCCAGGTGGCAGGAACCGCTGCCGGACGTCAGCCAGATTGCGCCGAACCGCCCATCCAGAATGGACACAGCACGGTTCAGGATCTCTTCCAGGAGTTCATCCTGAGGTTTAAGGCTGGTGATAGCCAATCCGACCTCGTATAACTGCTCCATTTCCAGGATTTTCCTTCGGAGTTCGAAGTTGGATTGCCGGAGCTGTTCGAGGTTTTTCTGGCTATGGAAATAGAGGCTGATATGCCGGGTCAGCAAACCAAGGATCTCCAGATCCATATCGCTATACGGTTGATTCAAAAATCGACGGCCCAGGCACACCATCCCGAGCAAATCATTCTTTACAGCCAGTGGAATTAGGACCTGGATATTATTAGCTTCGGTCTTGGCCGATGTATAACCGAGCATGTTGCGAGTCGATTCCGGGATTGCCGATACGGGGATGGGGGATGGATTCCCGGTAAACCTGGCGATCAAATCATCGGACACAGGAATATCCGGCATAATGCATTCCGGTGCGGACGTTTTATCTTTAAGTTTCAGCATCTTTTGGCCGGATTGAAACGTATAGATAGCACCGCTGGAAATACCAACGGAACCCAGCAGCATCCGGAGCAGATAACGGGCAGCGGAATCAAACGATTCTCCTCCCGTCAGAGTGGATCCCATATCTTCCAGTGCTCTCAGCAGGAACATCAGACGATCATGATGGAGTTCATGTGTGTGATCAGAGTTCATACATATCTTCCGCGACAGGTTCTGTCCGCAAGCGCCGTCGAACCACAACCAGCGTCATATCGTCCACCTGCCCTGCGCCATCTCTGAAGCGGTCGATCCGCTGCATCACACGATCAACAGCCTCGTGAGCCGCTAGACGGGCCACCCCACGGAAAACATCGCGAAGCCGTTCGTATCCCATCTGTTCCCCTTCCGGATTTACCGCTTCCACTAGGCCATCGGTGAAGAGAATTACCGAATCACCGGGTACAAGGCTGACTTCCCTTATGTCGAGATTCAAGGCGTGTCGAACACCCAGTGGATAGGATATCGATTCCAGTTCCTCCAGGGAGTTATCTTCCACTCTGTAGATATACGGGAACTGGTGACCGGCGGAGGCGAATCGCATTCGGCTGCCGTCAGGCGTAAATACCGCATATTGAAAAGTCATGATTCGTTTGGACTGAAAAGACTCGATGATCATGTTATTGATAGCTGACATCACATCGCGAATCCCGGGTGAGGTGCGCACCTGGTTGACCAGACAGCTCTTGGCCATGACCATCAGAAGACCGGCCGACATACCATGTCCCGATACGTCACCGATAATCAAACCTATGCCATCGTCCCGGAACCATAGGTAGTCATAGTAATCACCGCCCACGGTTTCCATCGGGCGAAATGCTGCGGCCACTTCCAGCGCCGGATGATCGTCGATATTTCCTTGAGGGAGCAAGGATTGTTGAAGCAGGCGAGCAGTTTCGAGGGATTCCTGCAGGCGCTCCCGCTCCACCTGTTCCATCAGTAAACGCTCACGCAGCGCGGAATTTTTCTGCAAGTTTTCGGCCATCTGGTTGAAATCGACAGCCAATTCACCCAATTCATCGCTTGAGATGATCGGAATACGGTAATCGAGATTTCCGCGATCAAGGGCTGTTGTTCCATTTTTCAGGATTTTAACTGAGCGGTTGATGCGGCGGCTGATCAGGTAACTTGTAGACAGGGACAGGATGACCAGTGCAGCCAGGACGCCGAGCATGCCGGCCAGAAAAATAAACAGAAAAGCATTGAATATATTGATACTTTCAAGATCGATACTGTCAGATGTCATCGTTCCGAACGACAATGATACCGGTCTCGAGACTTCCGCCGGTTCTTCTCCCGTCCGGTTGATCCGATTCATCATCAGGCTTTTCAACAACATATCCCGAGTTCCTAAAACTCTCAGTGTCGCCGATAGTTTTATGGATTCTTCCTCTGAAGGTTCATAAAACATGGCGGCACCCACATTAAACATCCGCTTTTTTAACTCGGGATTCTTCAACCTGTCCGTTTCGATCGAAGGACCATCCGGCCAGCGATCGAACCATGGAAAGCTCTGACCCTTTATCAACATCAATTCCAGACCTGTCGTATCACGAACCCGGTTTAAAAGGGTTTCATCTACCTGATATGCCAATACTGCCCCGGCATCCTGCCGATCACGGTGATAACCTGCCACCCAGAATTCCCACACGCCGTTGTTATCAACAGCGATGAACTCCACCTGCCGGCGTCGCTCATGATTTAACCATCGGGTGATCTCCGGCGAAATCGTGCCGAACGACCGTTCCGTACCGTCCGGTAACCGGATAAAAGCGACGCGCTTGAATGGGACAGCAGCGGGTGGGCTTGTTGCCTGACCCCGAAATGCATCATAAAGATTCTTAGCCTGAAACGCGGCTTCTTCACCATATTGCCCGATGATTCGTTGAGCTGCTGCAGCGTTGTAACCGCCAACCAGGAACAGCACACTGCAGATCGACAAAGCCAGCAACAAGGTGAAGGGCACAAAGAAGTTCAGAAGAAACGCCCATCTCAGGCGGGTCCGGATATGTATGGGCTTGATGACTCGCCACATGCCGTACAGAAGACTGGAGTAGATCATTACGCGAAAAATGGTACTTCCGAGCGACAGCATACCGGCTTCCATGAAGCTCAGTTGCTCGGTATCCAGGGCCGGATCGTTCGAGATGGCAAATAAAGCTGCCCATCCGGCTACCAGAGCCAGACCAAGTATAATGATCTTTCGAAGTTCGCGTGCGTTTAATTTGCCCGGCCAGCGGAATGGTGTTGCCGTCATCAATGCCAGAACTGTCAGAGCGGGTACCCTGGGATCTCTGTACACAAATATGATCAGCAGAGAGAATAAGAACAAACTCTTACCCAGACGTGATTTGTAGGCCGACATCAACCGGTAGCATGTAATGACGACAATAGTGGAGAGAGGAATGGAAAGCGTTACAGCTATACCGAAGCGAATGGCATCATTGGGGAAAAGATGCCGGAGGGTTTCTATAACAACCAGCAATGCACCTGGCAGCATAACACTCATTATTTCCGGGAAGGGATCATCCGTAGAGTCAAGACGGATACCGGATACGGCGAATCCGATAAAAGCGATTGCCAGAAAGAAAAGGATCGTGGCAAAAAAGAGAATACCGGCTACGAAATAATGCGAGATGACGATGAGAGTCACACCGAGCAGTAAGGCCCAGAGTTTTTGCCAGGGTACAGACAACATTAAGTTTCCTGTCGTTTTACGACGTCGAATTGCCATTAAAAGCCTGGATTGCGGTCTGCTCCGTTTCGAACAACTCGGCAAACTGCAGAAGACCCATTATTTTAAATGTTTTCGCAACAGTCGGCGTGAGATTGGAGAAAGCCAGGCGTCCGTTCTTATGAAGAATTTCCTCAATAATTTCGATGAGGATCGAGATTCCGATGGAGTTAACGATTGTGGACTCCTGCAGATTCAGAATCAGTTCATTCAGACCGGTATCCATGATGTTCCGGCATTCCCGTGCAATCTCCTCACCACCTAGATTATTGATGTATCCATGAGAACGAATCACGGCGAACCGGTTAAATTTCTGAACATTGACTTTAAACTCCGTCATGAGCACCTTCCCTTGAATGTTCCGGAGTGATCTGCTTGGTCATGATCACCGATATCCCGGGATCCTCCTTCTCGATTTTTACGTCATCCATGAGATTGTTAATCAACATCAAACCCCATCCGCGTTTTCTCGAGCCGGTCTCAAGTTTCCGCCGCAGGTCCGGTTTTTCAACACATCGGATGTCGAATCCGTGTCCGCGATCCCGGACACGGATTTCCATGCGATCATCGAACACACTGAATCTCAAATAGATTTTACGATCAGGACTGTCAGAATGTTCCATGGCATTTATACAGGCTTCAATAACGGCATGGCGAATCTCATCAACCTGGTCCGACGAAAAATGTGACATCAATGCAAGCGCTTCCGCTGTTTTCGATACCGCCAATTCCATATCCATAATCATTGGCACGGTAATATAGATATCTTTCCTGGTCCCGGTGTTCACATCAGGATCTCCTCTGTTCATTAACCATAGCAGTGAACGGGATCCATATTCAAGATCGCTGATTCTTTTGACAATTGCACTGATTTATAGCAATTTGTAGGTTATACTGTTTTTGGGCGGTCAAGGCCCAGTTCTTTTTATGTTTATGATCTCGAAGCGGGAGGTATCACATGAGAGTTAAGTCACGGGAACGGGACGGCGTCACGATTCTGGATCTGTCCGGCGATATTACGATTGGACAGGGTGATGTGGAGCTTCGGAAAGAAATCTCGGAATTGATTTTCAATGAAAAAAAGAAAATCATTCTCAATCTGAGGAAAGTGGATTTTATCGACTCATCCGGAATTGGCGAAATTGTCCGTAGTCTGACAACTATCCAGAAAAATGGCGGTATTCTCAAGCTGCTGCATTTGGAGGCCAAGGTCCGGGACCTGTTCACAATTACCCGGTTAATTACTGTTTTTGAGACATTCGAGAACGAGAAGGATGCCGTCGATAGTTTTAATTAAGGACTGACCGGGAGGCGATGTCATGTCCCAGGCGAACTCTTCGCCGATCCCTTGTGAAACGGTTGAAACCCTGTTAGTTGAACTGAACATTCCATCCGATATGGATCTGGTCAACATGGTTGTCGATCTGGGTACATCCATGATAGGCCTGAAAGGATTCAGCGCGGATGATGTATCCGCTTTGCGCTTTGCAATCCACGAAACAATGGTTAACGCCATTCTGTATGGGAACAAAGATAAACCGGATGCAAGGGTCAACATAAAGTTTTATCTCAAAGGGGATTGCTTTTACACGGATATCGAGGATGAGGGAACCGGCTTTGACCCCGACCTGTTAGCCGATCCGACCGCACCTGAAAACCTGCTGAACGTTCACGGACGCGGTATATTTCTCGTAAAAAACCTAACGGAGGATTTTAAGGTAAAAAAGCTGCCGGAGAAAGGCGTACGTGTAACGTTTTGCCGTTTAAAACGTCTTGAAAGGTAAACACTCACAATTCTTTGTTAGGAGGTAATTGATGAAAATAGGAGAGAAAATTCAAACAGCAGACTGGAAAAACGAAAAACACGTACCGGTTCTTGAATGCCCGGACAAGGTGAATCCCGGAGAATGGTTGGAAGTCCGCGTTGGATTGAGCAAGGCTGTCGAGCACCCGAATACGACTGAACACCATATTCGCTGGATCCGGGTCTATTTCAGCCCGGATGACGATAAGTTTACCTACGACCTGGGAACGTTCACATTTAATGCGCATGGTGAACACGCAACCGGCGCTAATGCCGGACCCGTTCACACGCGGGATCAGGCGGTGTTCCAGTTTAAAACGATGAAATCAGGAACACTGCACGCTGTCGCCTACTGTAATATCCATGGATTATGGGAATCCAGCAAGCGCCTGACTGTTTAGTCGTTCAATATCTTTTTGACGATCAACATGTTCTGAGACGGCTGACTGTAGCTGTTATAGTCAGCCGTTACCGCTTCAAATTGAGAAGGCTGTAAAAGACTTCCCTTCCACCGATAACAGCGGATCAATACCACCTTGGATTCATGCACATCCACTGATTGTGTGATCTTTAACCGGTCGTTCTCAACAAAACCAGACTCCGGATGATATACAAGCTTGTAACCGTTCGGTAGGAAAACCTCGATCCGGACCGTTTCAACCCCAGGGGCTCCAAGTTCAACCTTTTGCTGTCTACCCGGTTCCGATAGAGGGAACTGCTGTCGGATGAGTTGAAGAGGCAAATCCGGCATTGGAATGACCATCATCTCACCCGTTTTGAGTCCTGCGTAAGGACTGCTGAATTCCAGTCGCATTTCCGGAATGCCCCCGAACATTGACCAATCCGGCATGTCCAGTTTATTTAGCAACAGTGGAATTACCGAATCTCCAAAATCTCTCTCGATCCGAATATGTTGTAGCCCTGGGGATACATCCCGGAATGAACGCCTGAGCCGATGTTCAAACCATCCGGAACCTTGCCAAATCATGTCACCGTCTGCTGTTCCATCCCTATGAACACGCAGACAGATTCTCCTTCGACTGACTGATTCATATGCTGAAGGAACCGGTATATCAATACTCTCTGCTGTCCCACCATGAAACCGGATCCCCTGAATTCCCTCACCCCGATATACCCATCCCACTCTGGCGTTCCGATCCACGGGATTCAGCCATTTTTCCGACGCATCCGACAAACTGGCGATGACTGCGATCGAATCGAGACCGTCCAGGGACGAAAAATTGCCGGGACGCCGATCCCGGGATTCCGGCAAAAACACGATGTCGGATTCGATTCCGGATGCCGAGAGTAATGCGTTGAGCAAACGCGCCTTGTCCAGAGCATCTCCATAACCGCGACTCAGTACCGAGGCTGGTGAAGACGGTTGATAGCCCCGGACGCCAGCCGGAAGATCAATCGTTTTAATATGGTCCAACACCAGCCTAAAACACCGTTCAAGCATAATGTCCGGGGGGTTTTGCCCTAACTCGGCCAGTGTTTTCCCCCACTCGGACTCGGCAACGGACGGATCACCGCAAGTTTCTGTATAGAAAACCTTGTGAAACCATTGCCCCAAATGATTCATATCTTTGCAACAGGTAACCATTACCAGCGGAACGATGTCGTTCATATGAGGCATCGACCATTCTTCAATCACCGGTTTTACGTCTGTCCGTTGCCACGATTGATAAACCCATCCGTCACGCTGCTCCACCATCGGCTGTTCCGCACAATTACGAAGCCGGATTTTTACTGGAAGGATGTCCGGATAACTCAGGGAAAAAAGCAAATTCATTATAGGGATATCCGTTTGCAGCTGAAGGCTGTCCCAGATAAATCTGCTTCCCGTCGGATAGTCTGTTGTTATAATCGTGTGCCAGTGCAAAATCGATCCGGCTTCGGCACTGGAAAACGAGATAACGCGAGTTTTGAGATCGCCATATACGGCAGCCTCCATCAGTTCCGGCGGCACAAGCTCGTTATCAGCCCCTTCCATTATCGGCAGAACAGTTCCATCAGGCAGCCACGTTTCAGCCAACTCCACATTCACGGTTGTGAACCGTGAATCGAACGAGATTCGCAGATCGCCGTATTCATGCTTGGCCTTATCGCCGATGATTTCGAGCAATACTTCTTCCTGCTGCTCTATGGACGTTTCGGATGTAACAACCCATGATACATTCCTGTAGAGAATCCGGGCCGGCATCTCTGAATCGGTCACCTGTTTCGACCAGCTGATGATATCACGAATTTCTTCTCTGCTGCGTGCTTGGAATGCAGGTTGAAAACCGGTCGCACCGCACATGCCGTCTAATAGAAAGACGATCCAAAGGCACCATGCAATTCGCTTGAAGGGGTTCATTGATGTGTCTCCAGAATGATGTATGGTTGCATAGCCATTCTCATACGACTGAAAACATCGTGGAATTCAGCGTAATCCTCAACACCTATTCGCGGTTGATGCACGACGAATTCTTGTTCAAGAGTCATCTCGTTTTCTCCAATCGCCCATTTTTGCGAAAACGTTAACCAAGTGGAGTGGATGGAGACCGGATCGGGTATTGCAATGGACTTAAATCCGGGCGGGAGAGTCATGGACTCTCGGGAGATAGTTATCGATGGTACGCCTATATCAGCCGGATATTGCCGTTTGTGGAGAGAAGCAACATCAAGTACGGATTCGAAGAACCAATCGAAGGGAAATTTAGATGTTGGAAATCGAAGGAGTAGATAATCGCCGACTAGAACAGCATATTCCGGAATCGAGTTATCTAATGTTATGCGAATCGGTTTTTCAAGATCATCAATCGGTTCAGGAGCAATTGTCCAGTTTCCGACTTCTGCATTTTGCGATAACCCGGATACAAGATAAGTCAACATGCCACTCCATTGACTTCGATCCGTGTAGTATAGGAATTCGCGATAATAGTGATCCGCTGCACCGGACCCGCTGTAATTAAAAGTTGAGAATAGTGACCCTCTGGAATCCAGGCGACTTGTCACGTCGATCCGACAAGTATTCGCTTCCGGAGAATCGACCGGAATCACATCGATATCTGCTCCATCCGGCATGATACGCAAAACATGCGTTCCTCCCGATGTAGATGGGATCATGGTTGGAGCCAAGTCAACGGTGACGTCCAGGTAACGCCATCCGAACTCCCCCGGGAGACGGGCGGAGACAATTGCATGATTAAACTGGTCAACAGCTATATCGCTGAAAATGCGAACCTCCGGGTTGTTCAGGGTATACCAGGCTTCGATCCCTGCCAGACGAAGCATCGCGGTCAGTAATCCGGCTTTGTCTTTGCAAACACCGGCGTTATTGGCAAACGTGCGTGTTACCGGATCCGGATTGACGCCCGGACGATCTCCGAACGTTACCCCCATATAACGGACTTTACGCGTCACATACAGGAAAAGAACTCTCATTTTATCCTCTGCCTGGTCAAGATGTTCCGTCAATTCAATAACTTTGGAACGAATAGCGTCATCGGGAACGAGGTTTGGTTCAACATATTTTGATTCTCTCGAAGAATACGTTTGCCAGGTATCCGAGGAAACATGCACAGCCTTGATCAACTCCTGCATCGGTATCATGTGAGGTTCGGAAAGGATCATTTCCACCGGGCCCGAACACCATTCGTAAAGAATGGTACCGTCACCGATCAGCGTCTGCTTAAAAGCAACACGCTCTGATGCATCGTTTGCGACTCCCCAGTGCAACGGCATGCCGACGGGCCCCAGCAGACGTAATGAAGCGGAATGCATCGGTATGGATGACTGAAAGGAATGGCCCCATTGGAATGCGCCTTCGGATCGGGGCTTTATTGATACATTTTCATACGCCCAATAAACGATTGATCCAGGTTGAACACCCGGAAAATTGATTAGTAGCGAACGCCAGATCGGTTCATAGATATTGGCAGCCATATCTTCGGAGTTGGAAACATCGTGGATCGCTTCTTCCGGCACATGCTCTATGCGACCGCCCGGTTGAATTACGAATGCATCTAAAATCCGTGTCCGATCATAGGGCAGATCATAATTTAGTTTTATGACTCCGTATTCATCAACTCCAGCTTGATTCAATATCTGGACGGCCTCCTCCTGGACAAGATGGTAGTATCCACACGCATCAAAACCTGTCCGGTCATTGGAAAATAGCTGAATAGCCCTGGCATCCGGATAATCCGCTGCAGTGCCGGCTGATTCCGCAATTCTTAGAATATCAGCCGCATCATTCAATGAGCCGTCCGGATATGGAATGGCGATCGAGCGTTGAAAGTCGGCACGTTCATCCTCTCTCATCTCCGTTTCGGGCCAATCATGCAGCATCCGGGCGTGTATCGTTCCGGTACCGATCAGGAGACAGAGTAAAACGACTGGAACCGACGCGATCATCTTTTTCATCAGACCCCCTTTTTGAACGAGCGGGGAGTATTAAATCAGCCTGCGATTCAGAATTCAATATGGAACGAGTTGCTTTTGCATATGAATAGTTAAATTTTCACCAGGGAAGTGCCGTTAACCTGCAGTGGCTGTTTTTAAAGAGAGACATCTCGATAATTTTTTGTACTTTCCATGAAACCAATACACCCCATGATGCGTCTAAGTGACAGGACTCAGATGTGTCATTCTACGTGAAAGGCAGACTGAGAACGGAGACGGTCCGGACAATGGTGGATAGCTTGCACTTTTCCGCTGGGGGCGTCATGATGCATGTAGAGGAATGAGCCAGTTGTTGGAAATGCGTTGGAAAGACTGAATGTCCGGACGTTGAATAGTGGAAATTGGATGTTATCATGCTGAGGTGGCATTGATAACAGGCAGGAAGTTGGCAGAAGGTTAACAGGAGGAAAAGAGATGAAAAACTTAAGCAATCTGCATGATCCGAGTCCCGGGAATCCCCTACCGTACCGCACAGCGAAAGCGGCGTTCGAGAAAGCCTATTTAACTGAATTGCTGACATGGGCGAAGGGCAATGTAAAACGTGCTGCTGAGCAAGCGGGCAGGGACAGAAAAGGTCTGTATATCCTGATGACCAAACATGGTCTTCATCCGATGGCATTCCGAAAACGCGCCAAATAGAGGAATTGTCACAGAATTCGTCATGCATTCCATTGACTGGTAACTGGAATCCAGTCGGATTGCAGAAAAAGTTATACTTCGCGGGGCTGACCGTCATCACTTGTCGGCATTTTGGATCTGGCTAAATCGAGTTTCTCCAGCCAGTCCTGTCCAAATCTGGCACTGAGCGCATCCCTGCAGAAATCCAACAGGTAGGGACCTTGGTGCCATGCTTCATGGCACTCATTCCATACTTCATAATCCAGAATATCCAAGCCGTTGTAAGAGCGGACCCTAAGAGGGAAAAGGCGGCAGGATATCGGTCGTAATGTGGGTATGTTCTGCCGGCGAGAATGTATTTCAAGCTGGCACGATACGTTCCGATTCCGATTCAGAACCGTGAAAACACAGCGGCCGGTCCGGCTGATACAGGATGTAGCCCAGTCATCGGCACCCCCTTCATAAAAGTCATTTTGCCGAATCGTTTGAACTGAGTCATTATCAAGATCAGCCAGAAGAGCTGGGAGGTGCGGCCGGATCAGCGGGATTTCACCATTGAGAAGCGGTGCTCCTCGTTCACCTTCCACGCAACAAGCGCCCTTGCACTGTTCATATGGACAATTGAACCGTGCCGACAGCAGGTATCTCGGCAGGAATACTCCATTGACTATTATCATTGTCTTAAAGCGTTTCCCGGCTTATTAGATTTTGTCCTGTTCCATCAACTCGAGGAGTTTCCCGATGATTTCAAACCCTTCCAGAACATTTTTGTCCCGGAAATTGCCCTTGGGTCCTTTGAACTTTGATGTTGCCCACCAATACCCCTCATCGGATTTTTTAGCTCGTTTCATTCCGGCTTTGACCCATACATCCGGATCTCGTATGGATGACAAGCTCTTTTCGGGTATCCATGCCAACCAACACTCCTGATTTTCAGGCGGAATCCTGAAATACACAGCAACATCATTCTTGTCGAGAAAAATGACAATGCTGCCATCGGTTCGTCTGATCACAGGTACTCGTGAAATAAATGTTTTCAGTACTTCGAGTGTTGTCTGCAGCTCGGCAAACCCTTTCCCACGTTGCGGATTGACAAAGGAAGTCGTATCCCATGGCTGGGGCTCACCCGGCAACGGTGGAATATCCATCAGAACCTGGGTGTCCGGAGAGTCCGTTTTCCTGGTGATATGTACATTCCTGGTTTTAACAACCCTGCTTGTTGAAACTGCTCCGATCCGACTGGGTCGTTCAACCGGAACCACTGGTGCCGCTTCATCGGGTGTTCCCCGGGTCGTTCTCAACTTCGGCAGTTTCCGTTCGAAGGCTTTGAGTTTCATAAGATGTTCCGGCAGTTCTTCCGGTACAACGTCCGCTTCTTTTCGCCGTTTTCGAACAACATCTTTTTTTAGCTTCTGCTTTGCCCGGGCTTTCGTTGCTTTCTCCGTCTCCTCAGCAGTCGGCACAGGTATCGCTGTATCCGCCACGGGGACCTGTTCGGAGACAGTCGACCCGGTTTGTATCGTTTCCTTAACTGCAGGAGCCGGCTCCTCAGTTGGTTCGACAGGAACCACAGCCGGTTCATCTCGAGCACTTAGACGAAGCATGCCCGCAGTTTCATCATACGAATAGTACCCATCCATTGATTTAATGGGAAGAAAGCAATTGTAATCTTTCAACGTGGCCAGCACATTCTCACGGCTGGTTTGACGCACAAGATTGGATTCCAGCCAGATCTGCCGGCAGGAAAGGAATTTTTCGACCGATGTCTGAAACAGTATGCGAATTAGGTCGGGCAGAATCCAATCAGTTTCCACAAGACCGGCAAGAGTATTCAGCCGATCCCTCGTCAGTGTGCAATGATCTTCCGCCTGGTCCAATCGAATCGCGAAGCGATATGGGTGATCAGGATTCACCGTAATGACCAGAAAACCGCCTTCAAGCGGTAGCCGATCCGCATACAGGACCTCCAAACCCCTTATCAGCTTTTCATCAGCTAAAACAAATCCCTCAACCGAATCATTCTCCTCCAGAATATCCATCACAATCTCGTATGCGCGAGGTCTGGATGGGAGACAATCCGCATCGGCAGCGGAATATCGAGCGATACCATATTTTCGATCAAGCGCTGAAATCCGGATGGCAATTGTGTGTTCATCCAGGTGAATTTTCGCGGGTTGCTGATCTTTGAGAAAACTTCGTTCCGAAGCACTTATCTTTTCTTCCTGCAACGGAGATGGTGGTGAGGGAAGCAAAACGGCTTGAAATTCCGCTCCAGGCGACCAGACGGCACGAGGCTCATTCGTCTTGTGAATCCATCCGCTGTCCAGCAACAGGACTGTTTCATCATCATTCAGGAGATGCTCTTCGAGTTCCTCAAGATAATAATCAAACTCCTGAGTTGCCAAATTAACGCCGAAAATCCGATCCAGCAATCCGGCGCTTGTGTGGACTTCACTGGATCCCATCATCCTGGCCTTGACCTTGAAAAAATCACGGGTGACCCGTTCCTTAACCTTGACCGGAATCTCCTTGTCCTCTTTCTCGAGTTCATAATAAAAACAATCATCCTGCCGTTTTACGCGCGGATCCCGAGCCAGTTTAAAACGGAGATTCGTCTGATCCAATGGGAGATTCAGGACTGTATCCGCCAGTTCCTGAGCGGTCATCCTGCTCTGTGTCGTCATCAGGTGAGCAATCACTTTTTCCATGTCTGACCGATTGACCAGGTGACGGGGTTCCGCCTGCAGGGTTTTGGGTTTTTGTTTTTTCTTTAAACCATACTTGTTGGCAGTCTTGACGATTCGGCGATCCTCTCGAGGCAGAAAAATGATGCTGCTGCGTTTCATCCCATCATCGAGTTCCAGTGATTCGTAAATTTCTTCAATGGTCAGTGCCTTATTGCGGGTTTTTAGGAGTTTATAGACTTTTTCATTGACCTGTTTACGATCGGCCAGATAATAGTACTTTTTCGAACTGTACATCACAGCAGCCAGCTGATTGTCTTCATCCAGTTCCAGACGGATCATATCGGCAGGAACGCCCTGTTTCTTGGCAACGAGCTTGGAAATTTCTTTCTCGGACAACGGTAACGGAACCTCCGCGAGCACCTCGCGAACAACCTGGGTCAGGTTGCTGCCGCTCTTCAGACGGTAACCTTTCAGCGTTTTTTCGACCTGCTGATGGTGGTCCAGCAGGAGTTTGATGTTGTCGAGAATTCGTTCAACAGGCATACCCTTAAACATGTATTGCTGCATATGTTCGGCAATCTGTTTGGATGTGTGAACTTTTCCGTCAATCAAAACCTGGCGGATAAGAGCAAGCATGCTGATTCCCGAATTGTCTCCACCACTACGTTTCGCCATATCATTTCTCCCATATGAACCAGCCCGCACGACCGAAAGGGGAACATCGCCCTCAGTTCCCCGCCGGACATACAGGCAAGCAAGTGATATTAAAGTAAGAGTCACGTACTTGCAAGCTAAACCATTCGGTCTCTGTTTCTTGACACTTAGCCGCCTCGACCCTAGACTGCACAGTGGTCGGAGAACAAGGGGAGTGCAAGAAATGGAAAATTGGAGTCAGCAACGGATTGCGGAATCGCTGAAAAGCAAAAAAGTCATCACTGAAAATCAACTTCAGGATGTGCTGAGGATTCAGCGGGAGACCGGGAAAAAAATCACAACAATTATTATGGAGAAAGGTCTTACCACCGAGATAAAAATCAATGTCAATTTAGCGCAGTTAGGAGTGAATGATCTCGAGAGTTATATTCTTGACATGGAATTGCTCGAAAAATTCAAGGAGGATCAGGTCGTCAAGCACCAGGTTATCCCTTTGTTCGCAATTGGCAACAAGATCTATGTTTCGATAGCCGATCCGAAGAACATCGAAGCGCAGCAGATGATTGTTTTTTCATCCGGTTACAACCAGATCAGAAACATCGAAGCATCGCCTGAGGACGTCCGGAACTTGATCAACAAGTATTTTTCAAGGCGAGGGGCGATAAAAAAGGCAATCCTGGAGATGGGTCCGGCCGGTACGAAGCATGATTCACTGACAGACGATCGTCGTTTTACGACTCAGGCCGTTTCACAATCCGATGCGCCTATTATCCAACTTGTCGACGACTATTTGACACGTGCACTTGAGCGAAACGCCTCGGATCTTCATTTCGAACCCCAGGAAGATGGACTGAGAGTCCGGATGAGAATCGATGGCCATCTTCAAACCATAGAGACAGTCCCGACATCTCTGGTCGGATCAATCACATCGCGGCTCAAGATCATGTCCCAGATGAAGATTGACTTGCGCATGGTCCCACAGGATGGCCGTTTTTCAAGGATGATTAATGATCAGGAGATTGATTTCCGGTCATCCAGCTTCCCCGGTATCTTTGGTGAATCCATAGTTATCCGACTGCTCAAACGCCGATTTCTGATACCTCTTGAACAATTGGGGTTATCTTCGGAAATGCTGCTTCGTTTCAAGAAGGCAATCCGTTCCGACAGAGGCATCCTGCTTGTCACAGGACCAACCGGTTGCGGTAAGACAACGACTCTCGTGACGATCGTGAACGAGATCAAAGATCCGAGCAAGAAAATCGTGACCTTAGAAAATCCCGTCGAATATCAGATTGACGGGACGGTTCAGGGTCAAATTCACCCGCAAGCCGGATTTAGCTGGGCGAAAGGATTGCGGTCCATATTACGGCATGATCCCAATATCATCATGGTCGCAGAAATCCGGGATCAGGAAACCGCTTCCATTGCAACGGAAGCCGGTTTAACCGGTCACTTCGTGATTTCCACGCTTCATACCAACAATGCGCCCGGCGCCATCATTCGCCTTCTGGAGATGGGTGTTGAACCTTACCTGATCGCTTCCTCGCTTATCGGCGTCTTGGCGCAACGATTGGTCAGGGAAATTTGTTCGAACTGCAAAATCGCCTACACTCCAAATCAGGCCATGCTTCAATCCATCGGAATCAAAGAAGCCCCGGCATCCCTGCAGCTCTATAAAGGAACCGGCTGTAGGGAATGCAATCACACCGGTTACCGGGGGCGAACCGGGATATTCGAACTTATGCTGGTGACCGATGTAATGCGCCAGTTGATACTTCGAAAAAGCGGCACTGCTGAAATTGAAATTGAAGCGAGGAAAACCGGGATGCAGACATTGAGACAGGATGGAATTCGGAAAGCCTTGCAGGGGATCACGACAATCGAGGAAATTTTAACCGCCACGCAGGAACATTCCATTGCATGATTCAGGAGGGTGTCTTCTTTGTCATCTGTCAAACTCGATAAAATCAGGAATCTCGGGATCATGGCTCATATCGATGCCGGGAAAACAACACTGACTGAGCGTATGCTGTTTTATATGGGATATTCTCACCGTATCGGTGAAGTTGATGACGGATCAACAGTAATGGATTGGATGGAACAGGAGAGGGAGAGAGGTATAACGATAACGTCGGCCGCGATAACCTGTCCATTTCAAAAGCATCATATCAACATCATCGATACACCCGGGCACGTCGATTTCACAGCAGAAGTGGAACGATGTCTGCGTGTGCTGGATGGTGCGATAGCAGTGTTCTGTGCGGTGGGAGGCGTTGAACCTCAATCTGAAACGGTATGGCACCAGGCTGAAAAATACGGCATTCCGCGGATTGTATTCATCAATAAAAACGACAGGGTCGGTGCCGACTATTATAACGTGTTAAAAATGATCCGGGATCGATTGAATTCTCTTCCCCTGCCGCTGCAAATTCCGATTGGAGCGGAGAGTGAGTTCAGAGGTGTCGTCGATTTGCTGAGAATGAAAGCACTGATTTGGAAAAGTGAAATGGAACTGGATTTCACGGAGGAGGACATTCCTGAAGAAATGCTTGAGGAAGCCCGGATGATGCGGGATCAGCTCATCGAAACTCTTTCGGAATTTGACGATGACATACTCAGTTGTTATCTCGAAGGTCAGGACATTCCTATCGACAGTCTGAAAATCGCGATTCGCAAACAGACCCTGGCGTTGAAAGTCTTTCCGATACTCTGCGGATCGGCACTGAAGAATAAAGGAGTGCAACCGGTCGTCGACGGCATCATCGATTATCTGCCCTCCCCTATCGATACGCCCCCCATTCATCCGAAAACACCCGAGGGTATGGCTCCAATCGAAATTCTTGCTGATCCCAAAGGTCCCTTGTCAATACTCGTATTCAAAATCATGAACGACGCGGAGCGAAGAAAGTTGTTCTATATCCGGGTTTACAGCGGTACTCTGGCTCCGCCTTATAGGGTGCATAATCCCCGTACGGGTCAGGAAGAACGTATCGGCAGACTATTCAGGGTCTACTCCAATAAGCGGGAGCGATTGGACACGGTGTCCGCAGGCGATATCGCAGCTGTCATCGGGTTGAAACATTCAGTCACAGGCGACACGCTGTGCAATTCGGATAAGGCTCATTTTCTGGAATCGATGGAATTCCCTGAACCGGTCATTTTCGTCGCTATCGAGCCCAAAACAATGGCTGAACATGATCGGCTGGTTCAATCACTTTCCATGCTCGCCGAAGAAGATCCAACATTCCGGGTTCGGGTGGACGATGAAACGGGGCAGACGATTATTTCCGGGATGGGAGAGTTACATCTGGAAATACTGATTTATCGACTGTTAAACGAATTCAAAGTTCAGGCCAAGGTTGGTAAACCCCATGTATCTCACAGGGAGAGCATCACTGTGTCGGCATCCCACGAAGAATCCGGCACCCGGATGATCGCGAGCCAACCTCATTTTGCCCATGTCGTGCTACGTGTTGAACCTGTAAAACGCGGGAATGGATTTGTATTTGAGAGCCGGGTCACCGATGATATTCTGCCTCAAAAGTATGTGTCGGCAGTTGAAACTGGGATCCGGGACAGCCTGACATCCGGCATACAGTTCGGCTATCAGGTAGTTGATATCAAGGCGATACTTACTGGAGGCAGCTTCCATCCGGAAAATTCTCACGAGATAGATTTTGAGTATGCCGGATCCCAGGCTTTCCGTTCAGCCTGCGATAACGCCTCACCGGTTCTGCTGTCACCGATTATGGCTGTTGAAGTCACAACTCCGGAGGAGTTCCTGGGAGATGTGATCGGCAATCTTCAGATGCGGGGAGGCAGCATCGATGGGATCCAAGTGCGAAAAATGGTTCAATACATAACAGCATCGGTGCCGCTCTCCAGCATGTTCGGTTACTCCACGGACTTGCGTTCACTGACACAAGGCCGTGCAACGTATACAATGTCACTCTCGCATTTCGATATTGATAAAGAAGCAATGAAAAACCTGGCATTTTAATCTGAATTGACAGGAGGTTTTCTGAATGAGCATCATCCAATTGCAGACAGCAGGTGAATCTCACGGTTTCTCACTGTTGGCGGTCCTGGAGGGGATACCTTCCGGACTGATGGTGGATCCGGAGACGATCAACCTTCAATTGGCCAGGCTGCATTCCAAGTTCAACTTGTCCAATGAACAGTCGATTCTGAATGAAGAGGATGAAGTCTCCATTTTATCCGGTATTCGCTCAGGCGAAACACTCGGTGTGCCGATTACTCTTCAAATTGAAAACCGGCAGACCGGCCTGGTCCGAACCATGATGCTTCATTCCATGGATAAACGTGTGATGGGCGCCTGGAGTACACCACGGCCCGGATATGCTGATCTCGCCGGTGCCATAAAATACGGGTACCGTGACCTGCGGTATGTAGACGAACGGGCCGGTGCAAGAGAGACAGCTATCCGCGTGGCGGCGGGAACTATCGCCCGACGATTTCTGCTGCATTTTGGTATTGATCTGTTCAGTCACATTATAGCCATTGGTCCTGCGGAGATTGGAAATATTCCCTCCGATCTTGATGAAATAAGGCGTCGTGCGGAGATCAGTGTTGTCCGATGCGCTGATCCGGAAGCTGCCAACAACATGAATCTGGCATTGGAGGGTGCCCGACGGGATGGAGATACTCTTGGCGGAATATTCGAACTGGTTATCACCGGTGTACCGGTTGGTTTGGGTTCCTACAACCAATGGTTCACCAGAATTGATGCCCAGTTAAGTATGGCCCTGATGAGTCTCCCAGGCGCCCGTGGTGTTGAAATTGGCAGCGGCTTCCGCGCTGCAAGTCAGATTTCAAACAGTGCCCACGATCCTCTTTTTGTCCATAAAACCCGAAGCCGGGCGGATCGTGATATCGTCTATCGGACATCGAATAATTCCGGTGGTATCGAGGGTGGCGTGACCAATGGAAGCCCGATCATAATGCGTGTGGCGATCGCACCTTATCCGTCGCCAATGAAACCCATGCCATCCGTCAATCTCCAAACCATGCAGCCAGATCATCCGCCTCAGACATTCGGTGAAATTTGTACGGTTGGACCCATGAGCGTCGTTGCCGAAGCGATGGCAGCCCTGATACTGGCCGACAATATGCTGATGAAATTCGGCGGGGATTCCATCGATGAGGTCAAAGAAAACTTCGCTGCCTACCAGGAAAGACTCCCGTTTATCGTTGAACCGAATCCTCCGG
This sequence comes from candidate division CSSED10-310 bacterium, assembly GCA_016931515.1. Taxonomy (GTDB): domain Bacteria; phylum CSSED10-310; class CSSED10-310; order CSSED10-310; family CSSED10-310; genus JAFGEQ01. Next base: position 212,142 of record JAFGEQ010000006.1, read on the forward strand.
AAGTGGAGGAAGATATAAACACGTGATGCCGGACACTCCTCTTCTCTACCGACACCCGGTGTCTCATTCTAACGGCAGTTATGACCTTCTTATCGGTCGGGACCTGCTCGGGGACACCGCCACATATCTGCCTGTCGACCTGTATGATTCCCGTCCATGCATTGTCGGTGATTTTTCGGTCCTCAAGTTATTTGAATCCACACTTGCACAATCATTGCAAACCGCTGGATTCCGATTGCTGCCGACATTCGGATTCAAACCTGGCGAACGGTCCAAGTCATTTGCGAACCTGACTCGTCTGTTGGAGCATTTGGCTCAATCCGGTGTGACCCGACATGATTTTTTAATTGCTCTGGGCGGCGGGGTGACGGGTGATCTCGCTGGTTTTGCAGCAGCCGTTTACATGCGGGGTATCCGGTTTGTTCAAATTCCGACAACTTTGCTGGCTCAGGCGGACTCATCCATCGGAGGAAAAACCGGCGTCAACCTCCGATCCGGGAAGAATCTGGCTGGATCATTCCACGCTCCCGCCCTGGTATTATGCGATCTGAAAACCCTGGATACATTGCCCAAAAAACAAATGAGGAACGGGCTGGCGGAAATCATCAAAATGGCTGTTATCGGGAAGCCTGAATTATTCAGCTTTATTGAACTCCATTCAAAAACGATTCTGCTGGCGAAACAGAGAGAGACACTTGTTACTGCCCTCTGCGAAGCCGTTCGCCTTAAATCGGATATCGTGGAAAAAGATGAAAAAGAAACCGGTCTCCGGGAGGCGCTGAATCTTGGTCACACGTTTGCGCACGGGTTGGAGTGTGTAACCGGTTATCGGACACTGCTTCACGGGGAAGCTGTGGCACTGGGTTTGCTGGCCGCTGCGCATCTGGCTGTTAATCTGTCTCTCTGTGACACAGCCCTACCGGTCCGAATCCGAACGCTGCTTCAGCAGGTGGGTCTTCCGGTGAAACTACCCGGTATCGGGATATCCCAAGTCATTGACTCGATGACGCGGGATAAAAAAATCCGATCAGGGACTCTCCGCTTTGTTCTGCCAAGGGGTATCGGTTCCGTTGTTACAACAGATGTTGCTGAACTATGGCGGATAGAAGAATCGTTGAAAGCTCTTCTATAAGCTGTTACGCCCGTATCGGCCCAATCAAGGTATGTTCTCGAAAAACCGTTTTACATTGTCGCGTTTCGTTTGTGATTCGAGCGCAGATATCGCCTCCTGGTAGATCTCCTCACCGAGTTTTTTATCTCGCAGATCTATCAGTGCAATTTCAAGCATCTCCAGCCAAATGTTTTCTTCCTGGGAATCCGTAGCCGCCATCGATGTTAATTGGGACAGTGCTTCCTTGAACTGGCCCTGGTTCTTCAGCCCGCGAATAATGCTGAATGTCGGTTTCGGCCGATCTCTCCAATGATGCGCATAAAAGAAATCCGGAAAAAAATGACTGCCAAGTTCCGCCAAGGGTATGGCAATCAGAAACGCAAACGCCGGAATAAAGAGCGGAAACGCCACCGGGCTGCCCCAGATGATGGGAATCAATAGAAAAATGCATCCGGGAACGCCGAATATCAGCATTTTTCGCCAAAATGCTCTGATCCATTCGTCCTTCATACATCTAATTTACTGAGCCGCGCCAGGGAAATCAACTTTCATGATCCTCACCAGAGGAACCGTATCATTCAACTGGTAGTTAATCTGTGACTGGATCGCCCGGGGAAACCGTCGAGTAAGTATCTCCCTCATTCCGGACTCCATCGCCGGAAAAAGAAAAACCATTGGTTTCCCGCTTGCAGGCGGCGGTGGATGATCCGTTGACATGGCATGGAGCCTGTCGCTGCCTGGGTAGATGTACTGAAATGGATCACCACCGGCATACATGGACCAGACTTCAACAGTCGAATCAGACTCTATATACTTCTTCGACAGACGTGCCATTTCAACGACATCCGGCTGAAAACCGTAAACTTGCGCCAATGCAGGCCAGGTTAAGTATTTTTCAAAATAAATCCGGTATTCGGATCGGACAGTCTCCAAACCAACGATCACCATTGTCACCGCCGTAATCAATGCCCCGCTTCGAGCCGGATTATTCATGAATATGCCGGTTGCTGCTGTGATGCCACGGGCGATGAGCATGCTTCCCAAGACAACCCAGGCAAAAACAATTGGAATGTTTTCCGCCACTCGATTCAGATTGGGTCCATCCATATGTACCGTCATAATACCCTGGGCAGAGATCAGGCAAAAACCCAGAATCAGCAGCCGGTGAACCGGATGTCGCATTGAACGGCGAATCGACAGAGATAAACCCAGAACGGCCAAAACCGAAGCAGCGGCTGCCAGTTGAGGGGTCCGATTGTAATTATGCCGGGGATGCCAGTCTCCTCGCACAACATACATCTCAAGATAATACCGGACATTATCGAGATACGGCTGTACCGGATACCATCCGGGGTATTCGGTGGAAAGAAGGGTCTCCTTTGAACGTTTCATATAATCATTAAAATGATCAGCGATATACATCCCCATCGGCGCGAACGTGACCATCGCACAAGCTATCAGCAGAGCGGCATTCCTGGCCCGAATTCGAAATAAACGATGATGGCTGCGCAGCAAGCGTATCAACAGATCGGCTCCGATTATCAGCGGCAGAATTCTTGCTCCCGTGTGAAGGTGCATGGCAGTACCGAGCAGAAGTCCCGTAATGACATGATCTGAGATCCGGTTCCGGCGTTGCGCCCTGATATAAGCCATCAGGATTAAAAATGTCAGCAGGATCGTCTCATCGATAGTCGCCATTGCGGTTCGGTTAATTGTGAACAACCAGCGGGATGAGGCGATAAGAGCCATCCCGAAAAGGCTCCACCAGGGTGAGAACAATTGTCGGAAGAACCACCATGAAACGAGGACGGTGATGACACCGATGGCGGCGGTATACGAGCGAAGACCCCATGGACTGGTTGTATTCACCAGGTAGCACCAACCGGTATTCAGGTAGGACGCGATGGTTCCGGCATTGATCCGGAGATCGTATATTGATGGGAAGTCACCGGACATGATGCTTCTGACTACTCGACCCGTCTGGGCTTCATCCCACCACAGGCCGGGTGGCATCTCGTGAAGCCGGTAAAACCGTACCCAGACCGCCCAGACGATGATGATACAGAACAAACCATTAAAGATGTATTTCAATCTCGGATGCCGAATCCGTGTTACAGCCGGTTTACGAATCGCAGGGGGTGTTGACCGGGTCGACAGAAGCAGCAGGGCCGCTGATAGAAACAACAGACCGGGCAGCAGATACTGGGACGATTTGTCGGCAGAAATAAACAGGTACTGACCGATAGACAGCAATAAGATTACAGTCAGGCCGTTGATATACTCGATGAAGCGGTGGTGTTTAAGAAATCGACGCCAGCGTTTAACAAGAGGTACAAGCCAGCCGGACAGTAATAAAAATATCGCAAGAGTAATCAGCTGGCGAAGGGCCGGCGGTTGTTCAATCAGCCAGTGAAAACCAGCCTGGTGATCGTAATGTAAATAGGACAAATGGTTCAAAAAAAGGAGCGAGAACGTCGCGAGGGTTGTTAAAGGGAAACAGGCTCCATGGGATCTTGTTTTTCGGCGCAGATGAAGAATCGATAGGATAAGGATTAGTGTGGCGAGACCCGAAACAACCATGGTTATGCGGCTCCGGTATATCCAGTCCCTGTTCAGATCATCGTCTGAAGGATACACCTGGAAAATCGTCCTGGAAGGAATGGGACGATAGCGTTTTGAACCTGGTGGTACCCACTTCAGATCGAGGAACCCTGGTGGATGTTTATTCTGACAGTCGATCGAAATGAAGTGCAGACCTTTTTGGAGTTCGATTGAGCGACTGATCAAGGTCCGGTAGTTAATTATCTCGGATGAGACCAGAAATTCAGCACCGTCGATGGATAGAATAGCCCAATCGTTTGCTTCGAGTGAGAATCCGTATTCACCGGTATCAGGAGCGAATAGCCAACCCGTCAACTTGAGTGTTGATGGCGCGCATTGCATTGCTTTATGGGTATGGCTATGGAAACGGCCTGTCGTGCCGGTCAATTCTTTCTGCATGAAGGCTTTATCAGGGCTATGCACAACATCGGTCAGAAAACCGTGTTTCACTGGATTGTAGGAGGGGCCATGATATACAGCAAGAAACATCAGGAACAGGCAGCCTCCGGAAATAATTGCAGGGATCTGATTTCCAATGAAACGCCGGATTAACCGGATAAAACGTCTGTTGGAACCGAACCGGATGGAAACGAGCAACAGGATGGATATTACAACCGGCAGGGCGATGATATCCGGTCTTGTCAATCTCGAGATGAATCGATAAAGGATAATGTTAGAGGGGGACGTTTTGCTGCAGAACAGGAACTCGCCGTCCAGAACCCGCATTGGTTTATTGGGGTACCTCCAGGAGAGCCTGAGTCCCGAGTCTGCATCCCGATTAAATAGCTGGATCTGCAGTCGATGCCATCCTTTGGAGATGGTTTTACTTTTCAAGATGGTCCGCATCGGATGAAGGCCAGGATCCGCAATCAGTAACTCATCATCCAGATGAACGTCAGATCCATCGTCACTGAGGAGCTCAAAACTGTAGATCCGATCATAGGGAACATACAACCACCCATGCAGACGGATGGAATAATGATCGCCTTGAAAGAGATCGGATGTGCGCCGAGTGAAGTCGATTGCCGTAACGGTTTGGGTCCGGACCGGATCGCCGGACCAAGTCTCGTTATTATAACGCTCCAGCACCAAACCCGGTGATGCGCCCAGACAATGCATAAAGCGGACGGGGAAATCAGGAACACTCCACCTGAGGAGTATCAACGCAAAGGCAGAGAGCAATGCGATCAGTGACAGGATGAAGCGGACACGGGCTTTTACAAAGTGTCTTTTCATTGTGGATATGCAGGATACGCCTTTACCGTCCATAAAGGCAGTCTATGATGTCTCCGGTTTCCGGTCAATTGACCATCAGATGATTATTTTCAGGGAACTGTTCGGAATCATCAATCGTTCTTAAATCGAGCGGTCTTTCCCGGATCGCTGATTAGACCTCCTTTTTCCCTTGGAACGGCGGCCCTTCCGACCTCACGGAAGGGCCCACTTTTTAATAACTGGAGGTTCTTGAATTTGCTGAACAAACCGAATACAATCCCGCCGATATTACGGCGTCCTAGCTTGCCGCCGACATTAAGTCATACTTTCATTGAGGAGGGACCATGGAGTTCTTGAATAAACTGAATGCCGATTATGAGAAGATCGTTTCCGGCGGAAATCCAGTCGAACAAATGGAGGTTCTCGAGCGGCGCATGTTCGAGAAGAATATGTTTATGGAGATCGGCGGAGTGAAACGTCCGTTTCCGACATTTCTGAAACCGTATTTTGTCGATATGAAGCAGAGGGATCTTATTGCAAAACACACGCGACACATCATCAGCGGGGTGGAGACAGTTGGCAAGTTGTTTTTGGAGGGATATAATTTTGATGGAATGGTGCACCAGGAAGGCACTATCGCTGAACTATCGAAAGTCGATCCAATCTATCCGAGCTACCAGGTTATGGTCCGACTGGATTGTTTTTTCCACCCTGAAACATCAGAAATGAAATTCCTTGAATTCAACTGTGGCGATCCCAGCGGGATGGGATGGCATGATGCCATGCTCGATATTTTCCTGGACCTGCCATGCATAAAGGAATTGGGGCAGCAATATACGATTCACGCCGATCACCTGCTCGACACTCACCGTAAGGCGATGTTGAAGAAATATCACCAGTGGTGCGACGTCAAAAAAATCAAAGCCAAGGATAAACCGACTTTTGCGATTGTCTGTTGGAAAGAATCAACTATCCTGGATGATGTAATGGAAATCGTAAGGCGGTATAACGATGCCGGGTATCCAACTGTGTTTGCCGATCCGGCGGACTTCCGGTACGACGGAAAACATGTGTTCGTGGGTGATGCCCAGATTGATGCCGTATATCGCGATGCAATCGATGACTTCATCAAACCCCAATTCTGGAATAACTGCCAGGACATCATCCGGGCATATCGAGAACACAACATTTGTTTCGTAAACCCCGTACGGGCAGCAACGGGTGATTTTAAAACTCTTCCTGCCATCATGAGTGACTCCAAATTCAAGCACCTGTTCACTGAGGAGCAGTGGGCAACGATGGAAGCCACTGTTCCCTGGACGCGTCATGTCAAACCCGCTGCCATAACGGAGTTCCACGGAGAGAAGGCGAAGCTGGTCGACCTGATCAGGAACAACAAGGATAGTTTTGTTTTAAAACCCAATGTGGGATATGGCGGTTTCGGTATCTATATCGGTAATGACTGCTCGCAATCCGTTTGGGATGAAGCCATCGCAAAAGCCTCCGCTCCGGGCGCAGACTACGCTGTTCAGGAGTTCGTACGAATTCCCGTGGACAAATTCCCGGTTGTAAAAGATGGAGAATATAAGGGGTTCATCGGTAAAAATGTCAATATCAACTACTGGTCACATGCCGGTGAGTTTGTCGGAGCATTCCTGCGGGCAGCGGACGGCAAGCTTGTTAACGTGCACCAGGGCGGCGGTCTGGTTCCGGTGTTCTTCATGAGTCCGAAAAAATAATTCATCCCGGAACAAAGATTACATACATAGAGCCTCCATGCAGGAGGCTCTTTTTTTTTTCTCTTGGATACTGACATGAGTGCACCGGGTGCACTCATCGACCGCTTCCGGATTTACCGGTCAGACGGAATTGTCAATCAGATACCGATTGCTCCGGGACTATTTTTTATTGATAAATGGCTATCAGGGAGATTTCGATCCGAACATCTTTAGGTAAACGGGCAACCTCGACACATTCCCGGGCTGGAGGTTCTGTATGAAACATTCGACCGTAAATCTCATTCACCGTAGCAAAATCATTCATATCCTTTAAAAATATTGTTACTTTCACAACATTCATCGGGGAAAGGTTCTCCGCAGCCAGAATCCCTCCTAAATTAGCCAAAACCTGCTCCGCCTGACCGGCTGTGCCGCCTTCAACAATAGAGCCTGTTATCGGATCGATCGGAAGCTGACCGGATATAAAAAGAAAATCACCCGCCCTGATCGCCTGCGAATACGGTCCGATTGCTGCCGGAGCCCGATCCGTCAGCACTGTCGTTCTTTTACCCATCGTGTCCTCCTGTCTGAATATTTGACTATTTCACATCTCGTCGAATGCAGTGATCTCTGACCGAGCAGTCACTGCAGCCAGGTTTCCTTGCTTTACAGACGGTTCGTCCATGAAGAATGAGTACATTTGAAACAACCATCCACATATCCTCCGGAAAAAGGGATTTAATGTCGATTTCGATTTTATCCGGATCCTTGTGCGATGTCATGCCCATCCGCCATGTCAGCCGGATCACGTGTGTATCGACCATCACCGCGGGCTTGCCATATGCATTACCCAGTACGCAGTTGGCTGTCTTCCGCCCGACGCCCTCCAGAGCTACCAACTCCTCCATTGTATCCGGAACTCTTCCAGAATGTTTCCTCACGATTGTGTTGCAGCAACTCTTTATGCTTTTGGCCTTACTCCGGAAAAATCCTGTTGATCGGATCATCTCCTCCAAGGTCTCCTGATCGGCTTCCGCAAAATCCTCCACCGAGGAATAACGCCGGAACAAAGCCGGCGTCACCATATTGACCCGTGCATCGGTACACTGGGCCGACAGAATCGTCGCAACCAGACATTGCAATGCATCAGAGTAATCAAGAGCAGGTTTGAGGACCGGATAATCGAGTCGTAACCGGTTAACTATTTTTTTAACACGCGTGTCTTTATCAGACTTGCTTTCACGCATAGTATCCTCCTTTTCAGAATTCGCTCCCGCGACCACTTTCAGGCGGAATATACCAATCGATCGACACTTGAACAATGTGAAAAAATACAGCCTGTCGGCTACCGGTGATATGTTAACGACTCAATCCGTCTGTCGATTCGGTCGATATAGGCGTTCATATCGAATTTCCTGCGAGCGCCACGTTCATTCATATACCGGATTTTTCCGAATACAGGCCGCTCCGCCCACGGACGGTCATGCACTCCCCCGATGCTCCATGCCAACCCTGCATATCCGTTCGGATCCCGACCATCCAACGAATATCGATCATTCAGATAAATGGCTGTTGCCAGAGCCGTTTCAGGATCCGGCGACCACTCCAGTATTTTCTTCGCCCAGTACATTCTCAGATATCCATGCATTGTCCCCAATATCATCATTTCCCTCTGCGCGGCATTCCATATCGGATCATGCGTATTTATTGCCTCGTATGTTTCGATAGAATACAGATAGGAACGGGGATCATACTGATGATCATCCAGTGTTTTTCTCGCCCAGGCTGGGAATGCCCGGATTGAATCATACCCGGGAGTGTTCAGGCACCAGTTGTCCGACAGTTCTCTCCGAACAATGCATTGTTCGAGAAAGGAATTAACACCCGGCGACTGTGCTCGGGAAACACGCAATGCTACTCTTTGCGGTGCCAGTTGACCGAAATGCAGGTAAGGGGACAGACGGCTCTGGCCATCCACCGCAGGATTGCGGCTGTGCGTCTCGTAGTAATCCAAGCTGGTCCCGATGAATGTGTCCAGAACTGCCATTCCCGCCGAATAGCCCGGTTTGATGTGTTCCGGAAGTTCCCTGCCACCCAATGCCTTCGCTTCGGTGAAGTGTGCTGTCCAATCGTTGATCGGTAGCGGCACGGCGAATCGCTGTTTCGGCAGATTGGGGAAATCGCTCATGAACAGGTGTAACTGATTGATAATTGGACGTCGGATTACATATGCCCCTATTGCTGCCCGATCCGGATAGGCGACACGGCAAGGAACAATATTGTGGGTATCCACTTCATGGATCGCGACAGGCAATCGGTCACATAAATTCGATATCCATTTCTTTTTAATGGTTAAGGGATCGAAATCACAAACAAGCAGTCCTGCACCGCACATTTTGACAAAATCTGGAATGGTTGCATCCGGTGATCCGGACAGAAGGTGAAAGGGAATGCCCTTCTCATGCAGTCTGAATTCAACTTCCTGTAATCCTTTGAGCATAAAATAGAAATGCCGATGGGTGGCATTGAGAAAATCACGGGTCACGCTGAAGACGACGTGGAGTGGTACCTTTCTATCCCTGGATTGTTGCCAGGCATACAGAAGAGCCCAGTTATCATCAGCTCGCTGATCACGGCTCATCCAGTAGATAACAGGACCACTGCGCAGAGTTTTGTTTGAAACAATATGAATTCTTTCCTGACAATCGATCATGGATAGCCTTTCAATCAAACGTGAAACAGCTCATAGATGGTACATTATACAGGATTGGCGAAGTTGACTGCATGTCTTTTGTTTTTTTTAAGTGATCGTGATTCCAATAATGGTTCCGAAACAGAATCGTGGCATATCGCCTGAATAATTGCACTTTGGATGGTTTTTCCATTTATATCGATGAACCATAAAACTCCGAAGTGGAATTCGAGATAATCCTCCGTGCGATTACGTAGTGATTTAGGGAAGGAATGGAATCTTCACTGGAAAAAATAATTGGTATAGGATACATTTGATGTGAAAAATTGGTATGGAGATAATCGATGTCTGACACGATCGGGATTTTTCCTGTAATACGCAAACTGGGCGAAGGAGGAATGGGGCGGATTTATCTTGTCCGTGATCCTTCGGACGGTTCATTATGGGCGGCGAAACAGTTCAAGGGTGATTTGACCAGGCCGTTGCTGGTTCAGCGGTTTAGGAGAGAATTCCGGGCATTGGAGTCGTTAAATCATCCGGCGATCGTGCGGGTTAAAAATCTTGAGTATTCAAACAATCAGATGTTTTTTCTGATGGAATATGTCAATGGGAAGTCATTGGACAGGATCCTGAATCAGAATCGCAAGCGTGATGTAGATTGGATCCGAAAAAATCTGCTTTGGATGAAATATCTTTGTGATCCTCTTGAATACATCCACAATCAGCAGATGGTACACAGAGATCTTAAGCCCGGTAATATCATGATTCTCGATTCCGGGTCGGCCACTCCACTGAAATTGCTTGATTTCGGTGTCATTCACTGGACCCATGCGGACTCGATAATAACGGGCAAACCAACATTTTTCGGGTCGCTCAGGTATATGGCTCCGGAGCAGATCAATAGCACTGCTCCCGATCTACGGTCCGATCTGTATTCTTTCGGTGTCATCTTGTACGAAGCTGTTACCGGCAGGCCGCCGTTTAACATCGATAATCCATTATTGCTGCTCAATATGCACCAAATCGGGGATCCCCCGCCGCCGCGCAAAATAAATGAACATGTTTCGGATAATCTACAGGATTTAATTCTGACACTGCTATCCAAACGGCCTGACAATCGGCCGACCAGTGCGGGAGAAGTATCGGAATGGATCGATCAAATATTATCCGGGGACGTTTTCTATCGACCTGACGGCAGGAGTTCGGTGTTTTCGTCGGGGAAGGTTTTTCAGCCGGAATTTACCGGTCGGGACGTGGAGATCAATCAGCTAGTCAGGTTTTATAATCACTGTAAAAACGGGAATCTTCAGATTGTGACTGTCCACGGTCCGGCTGGAATTGGAAAATCCAGACTGATCCAGCAACTCCTGCGCATGCCCGACCTGGCACTTCGACAAATCTGTCACGGCACATTCCAAGCGGATGCTCCACCTCAGCAGGGGTTTTCCAAAGCACTCCATGTCGGTCTCGATTCACTCAAGAAACAGCAGTTATACGCGGTGGAATCATCCGCTGATCGTTTCACTCGATTGAAAGAGCAATTCAGCGAGATCATTCAGATCCTCGAGAGTGGCTCCGACGTTACGGGTGTATCGTTTAGCGAAAAATCAAGAGCGGCCAATATTTTGAATCTGTTGAGTGAGTTGTCCCAGGATCAGCCACTGATTCTGGTACTGGAGGATATTCATCATGCGAGCGGGACCGACCTGAACCTCCTCCGACATATCATCGAGCTGCATGATCTGAGTCGATCCGGTCACGAATCCAGGGGATTTTTCCTGATTTTGAGTTTCAGAGATCAGTCGATTGCTGAAACCGATCATTTCACTACTTTTTTTAAGTGGCTCGACACTCGTACCGATCGTATCGATCTTCGGGTTGACGGATTATCTCGCTATGCTGTCAGCGCCATGATCACCTCAATGCTCGGTGGTTCACCGGCACCTGTTCTGGCGGCAACAGTCTACGAGAATTCAGAGGGTAATCCATTACATATTATCGAAATTCTCAAGGAAGTTGTTGAAAGTCATCAGGATATACCATGGCTGGAAGTCGGAACCGATGATGAAACTCTGGCCATACCTGCTCAGGAAAGGCTGACACAAATACTCAGTCGACGCTTGGACCGGTTCACCCCCGAAACAAAACGGGTCCTCTTCGCCGGCGCAGTATTGGGTCCATCTTTCGCGGCGGATGAACTGGAGCTTCTCTGCGCCATGCCGGACGATCTGTTCCTTGAGCAAGCAGATGTACTGTTACGAAGCGGAATTCTGGAGGAGGATCCTTTTCAGAGTGACACATACCGCTTTAAGCATGCAAAGCTACAGGAATCCGTACTTGAAAAAATCTCTCCGGAAACTGCCAATACACTGCATCTTCAGGCAGTCGATGTCCTTGAAAAAATCCATACCGGCAAGCTTCCGGCAATTGCAACGCGCCTGATCCATCATTGCGACATCTGCGGCTTGACAGAAAAAAAGCTGGAGTACAGGATACTTGCATCCGATCATGCCGATTCCCTCGGTAACCAGATCGATGCACTCGAGCATCTGGAAAAGGCGATAGAACTATTAGACTCCGAAGAGATTGACCCGGACCTTAAGGATCGCCAGCGAGTGATATGTGACGTGAAGCTTGGCAGTTTATTCCGACGAACCGGGAAAGTGGATCAAGCGGAGTCTCTGCTGATGGATCTGCTGGACAGACTGGCTAATGACGAAAATCATGCCGCTCTTATCGCCAAAGCCAATCTCCAACTGGGATCACTATATGGCTCTCAAGGTAAGATCTCCCTCGCTGTGGAGCATCTTAATCGAAGTCTTGCCTTGTATAACCGGCTGAATGACCAGGAGATGATTATTGACTGCTACATCAATCTGGGAGCCTCATTCAACTATATCCGCGGTTCGACCGATAATTTGAAATATTCCTCCCTGGCCATGGAAAAGTCTCAGCTTATCGGGGACAATTACCGTCTGGCAACCGCTATGATCAATCTGGGTGTTGCCCATGCCTGCAACGGTCGCGGACAGGAAGGTCTGCCTTACCTTCAACGGGCTGTCGAGATATGCGAAATGATCAAAAGCGATAGGCTGAAAGCATTCGCAATGATGACGATGGCCAGCTGTTATCTATCGTTTGTTATGAAACCGGAATACGCGCGGCGTATCGTCGAATTAACGGACAAGGTCATTAAAACGGTCCGCAAGACAGGTGACGTTGGGTGGCTGGCTGATTGCCTCTATAAAAGAAGTATGGCCAACCATTTCCTGGGGCGTCCTGTCAACGAGGATCTTGACATGGCACTATCACTTTGCGAGCAACTTGGTCAGAACTCGTTTGTAGAGGAAATCATGAGTTTCAAAGAATCAATAAGTGGGAAAGGAGATACTGATGATGGCAAAATGCAGTAATATGTTCAAGGCTGGAAGCATCCAGGAATTTCTTGCCAAACCCGGGACATCGACAACCCTGGCTTGTTTTAACTACTGGAACGGGATCAATCCATCAGATGTTAAAAGCATTGAAATCTCTGATTCGGTTTTATCCGGAGCCTGCAAGATCAGCGCTATCAGCGGCGATGCCTTCAACATGTTATCGAAATCACTGAACGGTGTCAGCTGCCAATCCGTTTTCACCAACTGGAAAAACGGTGAATTCGAAGTAACTTTCTGGATGAAGGATCTCAGATAGATCAGAGAGCAAATTCGATACAAACATTGTTCAAAGATGATCCCGAGAATCCGATGACACATTACCTCTGACCTCGATCGATACTGTCTCCGATATTGACCCGACGGAGGGGATTCGAAGCCGGACGCGGTGGTGCCCCGGTATCAATTGCCACTCGGTCGAATATGGCGGCTCAACCGTGGCGTAGGCCACTCCGTCAACATCCCATGTCACAGCCGGGACGGCCGGTTCGATATCCGCTGACAGAAGGAGTGTCGAATTCGAATGTGGCACATCCGGATCGATAATATAGATGGCGCCGGATTCCGGCGATATTATTCGGGCTGTCGGTTCCGACGGGTTGGGTTCTCTTATAGAATTCGTCAGTCTGATTCCTGTGTCAATCGATTCCTGGAGGGTGACTTCCACGACGGATTTTGCAGCATCATGAGGCGTGAACCATGCAGCAGATTCCCGGTCGTTTAATAAGCTTCGCCGGTTTTCATGCAGACGATCCATAATCACCCGGGCCAATTCTGCCGAGGCTCTGTACCCGCTTACATTATGCATGGGTTGGCCATCCGGCCGGCCCAACCATACAGCTGTCAGATAATCGGGTGACCACGCAATCGTCCAGGCATCCCGGCATCCTTCCGATGTACCGGTTTTTACTGCAACCGGGTAGTCGTATTCGAGATGCCCCATTCTTGGAAAACTCGGGAGCCGTGCCATCGGATCCGATAGGGTGCGGTTGATCCATTGGACCGTTTTCTCGGAAAAAAGCCTCTCAGCCGGCGGAACCGGTTGTTCCTCATACCAGCGGTATTCTTTCAGCCAGCCCTTGTTTGTGAATACTAAAAAGGCTGACACGAGTCTATCCATGGCGACGGGAAGACCTCCTACCGCCATGCCCAACCCGTAGTGATCGCACTCTTTTTCGTATTGATGGAATCCCAAATCGGCGAAACACCCGAACGTTCGATGTACACCGGTCCGTCTGAGAAGTTCCACAGCAGGAATATTCCTAGAAGAGGCCAGTGCCCGATGCACCGGGATATCTCCCAGCCAGATTCCATCAAAATTCCTGAAACCGCCCGCATGGGTTAACCGATCCGGCAACCTCGAGTCTGGATCGATGATCCCGTTCTCCATAGCCAGAGCATATAGGAAGGGTTTAAGCGTACTTCCGGGTGATCGTTTAACGCATGTAAAATCGATGGCGCCCGCTCGTGTTTCGTCAAAATAATCAGTTGACCCCAGGGACACTGCAACTGCATTTTTTCGTACATCAATCACCATGATCGCTGCGTTCCCGGCACCGGAATCACCCCATGTACTCACACATAATCTGGCCTGTTCCGCTACGTCGCTCTGCAGATGCAGATCGATACCCGTTCTGACGATCGTCATATTCTCCGGTAATATATTCCCGCACTCTTTCAGAAGTCTGCGATATCTCAGACTCGCATGAACCGTCTCGGGATGCTGCACCGGCCTGGGCTGTAATACGATCTCCGCCACCTGATTCCACGCTCTACCTGCTTCCTCCTTCGTTATCAATCCTTTATCCCCGATTATCTCGATAATCCGTCGCGCTCTCCGTACCAATCTGACCCGGCCACTCCCCGTTCGGGGGTTCATTCCGTTCGGCTGCTGGGGGATCGCGGACAGAAATGCTATTTCTGCCCAACTCAAGTCTTCCGCGGGTTTACCGAAGTAAATCCAGGCCGCATAGCCAATCCCACGGATTCCGTTCCCATAGGGTGCTCTGCGCAAATATTCATCCATGATACGGGCACGTCCATGCCGAATCGTGATTGCACTCGCTTTCAGCATTTCGATCAGCTTGTTCCGGATAGTTCTGTCTGCAGGATGCTGAAGTCGAGTTACCTGCATCGCAAGTGTGGACGCACCGGAAACAATGTAGCCGCTTCGACCATTTTGTATTAGAGCTCTGACAATGGCCACCGGGTCTACTCCCGGGTGAAAGTGGAAACGTCGGTCCTCAATGGCTGTCACTGTCGCAGCAATCCTCGGTGGAACCGGATTAAGAGGCCAGTACCCGGCTTCAGCGTCAACACCGCCGTCACGCACTTCACAAATGAACTCGCCATATCGATCGACCACGATCCGCGTTGGCTTCTGCGCTGAAAGTCCACTCATGCAAACCATCGTTAACAGGATTAGCAATCCCGTTGACGCGAGACAAAGAATGACGCCCAGCGGATACCGGTGCACCCGCTTATTTATCCGGTGCAATTCGCACATGGATTCCTGGTGATGAACCGGTTTTGTCCAGGTCATACATCATACAGGCCCTTGCACCCGGCTGAGTGAACCGGCCTGCGAACGATGCCCGGGTTCGGAAATAAAAATCGTATGTTCCCTTGGGAAGAGCATTGTAATACCATGCAATATAATGATCGCGAATCTCCATGTAATCCGCATCCAGGGTCTGAGTTCCCTCCGGTCGGGCTTCCGGTGGAGCGATGGCCAACTCCGGATTCAGAGGTTCCATACCCGCAGCCAACGGCGCGCTGACAACGATATACAACCGATCCTCCGGATTGACCACCTGGATATGCTCCTCAACGATCGTGCCATTCGTCAGCTCAGCATCCATCCCGGCATGATCCGGAACCATAATGTCACCCAGCCTGTTCTCCACCGTCACCCGTCGCCAATCTCTCTGAACTGCGAATCCGCGCGATTCTCCAGGTGTTTCCCCGGGTGCCGTCACCGGCCTTCCGCGATAGTCCGCATGAATTGTTACCGGTGCGCCGTCCACTTTTGTCACCGAGATAGCTCCTGTACCAAAATCGTTCAGAATAACAAGCGGACGAGTCGCTCCAACCGAAACTCTTTGACCCCCTATCTCCACAATACTCTCAGGATGATGGATCCTCCCGCTATCGAGCAGCTCCTTTAATACGTCCAGAGTTGCAGCGGAATCGTATGTGCTCACCCATCCTGCATCCATCGTGTTCACCAGTCCGTCAGTCATCGCCTGAATTCGCTGATCATCCGGCGCAATACGGATCATTGCCCGGATCACTTCAGCCAGAGCTGTGGTATTGGACATGAAAATTGGGTATATAGCACGAAAACCCAATCGGAATCCCGTCGCCGTCAACCGTCCATCCAGTGTTTCGAAGACAACGTCATTCCACAGGCTCTCTGCCAGACCATTTAAACGAGCATTATCCACGTTCTCCAATCCGGCGAACAATCGAACAATTCTGGCCCGGGTTTCCGTTCCAAGGCCATCTGCTTGTCTTGCCATTTCCTCAATATAGCCGGTCTCCTCAATGCCGAAAAGAGTCAATGCTTCCAGTGCCAGCACCCGCTCCTCAACATCCGCGCCGTTCACCAGGTAACGGCTGTCGGAGCGCAGGGATGCTTTGAGACTCCGTATATACTGATCAGCGAGCGACGGATCCACATCAAATCCACTGTTCCTTGCATCAGCCAGGAATCGGAGAGCGCGTGAAGTAAGATGAACATAACCCTTTCCGCCGGGCCAGAATGCCACCAATCCTTCTGGAGTTGTGACGATTGGCAGGTAATCAATCGTATCCCGGATCATTGCGTCATAAGATGACTCATCAATCGATCGATTTAAAAGATTGTGAAGCGATTTCATTATCGTCAAACCGGTTGCCCTGCTAAGTCGTTGCTCGGTGCATCCATACGGATAATCTCTGAGCAGTGATTCCGCCCGTATCGCGGTCAAAAGGGCTGGGGATGTCGAGATTCTGATGCCCCGCTGAGCGGTTTCAGACAGAATAACAAGCGGATCGATTCCAGGCACTTCGACGGTTTCGCCGGGGTTCAAGGTTCGCTGCCAGGTCATTGTCCAATCCGGCGTACCGTCGATAACCGGCAGAGTTGTTTCGGCTGCATCGCCCACCCCATCCTTTAAACGTTCCGCCGCCATCCGGATTAGAGCATTCCCGGGTACCGGTCGATCTCCGTTCTCAGCTGATGTCGAAGGTACTTTCAGATTAAAATTGGTACGAAGCGGAACATTGAATTCCCATTCAACCTGTTCAACAGGGTCACCTGTCAGGATCAGTCCGTCGGTCTGAATGGCAATGCGGCCTGCTCCGGCTTCGCCTTCAACTATGCGCGAAATTCCCAGTGCCTCAAACTGATCGCCAGGTCTCAGGAAGCGTGGCAGGGTCGGTTGCATTACGACCGGCAATCTCACAGCCAGACGACTCTCGGTTGCGCCAAATCGGTCGATACCTGAACATGCTTTTGCCCGCACGGCGAATTCTGTCAGGTTGTCCGGCAGGGTGACTTTCAAATGCGCAATACCGTTGGATCCTATTTCTACGAATGGTTCATAAAACGGTACGGGCTCAAACTTCCTCCGAAGACTCATACGGTCAAAAATATCACCCGCTTTATCCTCTCCATAACCGCCGCCGGTTGTAAAAATCCCCGGCAGCAATCCCGCAACGAATTCTCTTGTATCGCGTATACCGAGCTGACTTCTGAACGGAATCAACAGATCACGCAACGGATCCGGAGAGGGTTCGTGGCCCAGGGCGAGCACCGCCCGATCAACCAGCCATACTGCCGCTTCACCGGCAACAGGTTCGCTATTCGAATTCTTTAGACTGACCGTCAGATCAATGGTCTCCCCTGGAACCGCCCGAGCCGGATGTTCAATACCAATCGCAGCAATGTGACGGTTTTTAGAGACATTTAATTGTACACTTGTCGCCAGAGTCTGGGGTTTTCCGAGATCGATGCCGGTCTCCCCCTCAATGCGGCTGCCTGGAAGGCGGCCTCGCATCAATACAACATTGACGGGTATTTCCGGACACCATTCATCCCGGACGGGAACATCAATGACACACACCCCGTTCCGGACTGAGGCGTGATGAAACTGCAGCCCATCGGGTGATTCGATGACAGCAACCGCTTCAGCGGTCTGAAAAGGACTCTCCACAAGAAACTCCGCAGTGTCACCCGGCTCATAGGCAGCCTTTCCGGTTTTCAGTAGAAATGTCCGGTCGGGAGCCCGGTCCCAGGCGACAGGAGTCTGTCCCTGGACGAACACGTCCATTGCAACTGTCTGAGCCCGACCGATTCGATCACGGGCGGACGCTTCAACAATATATACGCCGGCTTCTCCTATCGGAAAAGACAGTTCGAGAGGCTCTGCGGTCGATACAACAGTCGTCGTCATTATCGGTGTTTCAACGATATGAGTATCGTATTTCAAATCGCCGGCGCTGTAATTGCCGGCTTTCAACACGGTGTGCCAGGTTCGGCGGATCAGGCGAACGATTATTTCCCGGCCCGGTTCAAATTCACCAGTCGTATCCAGAACAGCGATTTGCGGTTTCACCGGTTGACCCGGATCAAGGATTCTGGGTGTTTTCATGCCAAGCATAAACGCGGGTAATGCCTCGATCTGCTTGACTGCTGTCACGGTCTGCCCATCCACCCCAGTAACAGTCGCTTCTATGACATAATTTCGGGGCGACAGGGACAGTTCCGTAAGCGGATCTATCGAGATACGCGCGCTGCCGTCCGCATCCGTTTTAGAGACCGTATTTAGGATGTCATTCTCACGCAGTCCCGGGCGTGAAGTAAAACGATCATCCACGGCGAATCGGAAACCCGGCAGGTTTGCTGCCGACCAGGAGGCGGGGTGCTGGGTGACTCGCCAACTGACCGGCCGATCGATCATTGCGCCTCCGGCATAGTATTTGGCCGTCAGCGTGATATCGAATGCTGCATCCAGTGGAACCGTATCGCCGGCGTGCAGAAGTACTTCGAACTGGGGGAGGCGGTAATCTTCCATTCTGAAATTGCATGTAGCAATTGAGATTCCGTTTTGCATGACGGATGCGTGATACGAGCCTACCGGTGCATCCAGCTGGTGAAAACGGTTGTAAATTCCGCCTTTGGGACTGGCAGTAACCTGAGCCGTCCAGAACAAGCCACCGGGGCCTTCAACCGATATCTGGAAAGAGGTATCACCGGTCAGGGCAAAAACACCGGCATCCCGGTTGCGAATCCAGCCGCGAATGTGTACGGGGTCACCGGGTCGATACACCGGACGTTCCGTAAACAGGTGTCCGACTAACGACTGGCGATGAGAATCACTGGGATAGTTGACTACCTGGTATAACCAGTCTCCTTCACGACTCCACCGTCCATATCGAAACAATTCCGGCGGATGCTCCGTGTCCACGACCAGCACATCATTTCCACGCTCCACGCGTATTCGTTTCAGATTCGTATAATCCGATCCGGATGGCATAATCTGCGTAAAAACACCCATCGAATCCGTCTTCCCTGACAGAATTCGTGTCCATTCCCTGTTGGAATACCCCTCCAGTGTAACACGGGCGTTCGCAACGGGTGCGGCAGTTTTGAGTGACGTGACCATGAAGGTGAGCCGGTCAGGCTCCTCAAATGTCGTCAACGCCAGATCCGTGATCTGAATACGCATCCAGTGGCGTGGACCGGGATCGTTCAGCGGCTGAACACCTGCCAGATAGGTTCCCGGCGTGCTTTCTCCCTCGAGTTTTTCCAGGTATTTTTCGAGATCCAGACCGTATGTTCGCACATCGCCCATCGGATTCAGGGGGAGTTCCACAATGTCGGACAGCACAGGTGATCCCATCGTCGTCAGAGTCTCCTCCAGTTCCCATGAACTGCCATAGTATGTCTGATCATGATACTGCTCATTACCCGACGGAAATGGCGGTTTTGTCTCGGGATTGGTTGTGATCGTCTCCGCAGGAAACGGCCACAGAGTGCGATCAAGCGGATCGACCCGGTATAATCGAACGTCCGCCACATGGTATCCCCGACCCTTCAATGGCAGCATCTTCGGTCCATACCGTTCCACAACGACATCGTTCCGATCCCATTCCAACACCCTGTCAGGACAGCGGAACACGAAAGGAAACTCAATCGGGGAATCCAGATCAAGGCTCCGTCCCCGGCTGTCCCTGATCAACGATGTCGGGCGTATGGTTGCGCGATAGACCGTATCAGGCTGAAAGTCACCATTAATCTTCAGGAGCCGATCTTCGATCGCGAATTCCATCTTGCCGACGGCCGGTGTCAGGTGAACGAAATCCCACAATGCAGTTGGAGTCAGCAGTTCCAGGGGAGCGCTCATGCGAATCGTCAGAACCGGTGGATTTATGTCGAGTTCCAGCGGATCCGCTATGATCCGGTCAGCGCTTTGTAATGATAAGGGAAGCCAATTTTCACCAGCCCCTGCTGCCAATGCACAGAACGAACGGGCGGTGGAAAAATCCAGAAAAAATTGAGCAGTATCGGTCGCAGGACGAGTCAGATCCAATCTCAGCCTGGCTTTGGTATTATGAGGCACAGGATGATGAAGTGTAACCAGGTAGGTAATGTCGCTACTGGAAGCATTTTCACCCACTTGTTTGACCGAAAAATCATCGGCAGTATACACATCGCATGGCTTCCCGTCCGCTGAATGAGTGCTCCAGAGTGTTACCGATAATGCGGCAGCCAGGGAAGATGCCGGTATCGTTTCCCGAAACGTCAGCGAAATCGTCTCCACCGGTGGCAGATCGGTTTCTCCCTGGGTGGGTTGAGTGTTCGAAGGACCGGTGATAACTGTATTCAAGTCAGTTTTAGCCTTACCTGCCCGGATCGAAAACGAAGAAAAAGCAGGCCAGGGTTCAGCGGGTTTAAACTGCAGGGTTTTGGCATTGAGCCAGCGCCAGCTGCCGGGATGGAACGGTTCGATAGATGCGAATTTATCAGGTTCATTTTCCGGCGAAATCTCCACCGGCCCCATTGCATCACTGAAGAAGATAGTGATCGGATCCCATGTCCTGAGCCACCGATCGGGGATGATCGTGTCACCCTTGCCGGTACCGGGCCGGAACACATTGATGTCGCCGGGTGCCGGTGCCGCAATGGTCGGAGCGATACCTGCCATAGTGACGCTCAGCAGGGAGATTACAAGGCATGCTGTGAATTTTATTCGAGTTATCATTGATCTATTCCTCTTTCCCGAAACGCATCAGATGATCGGGAGTTTCGAGCACAAAAAATGGAGTAACCATGGAGGGCGCACCATCCATTGGATTTTGTACTAGCAGCGTATAGTCACCCGGATCGAGAGATTCGTTGATGAGCAGTCCGGTTGCGATTTGGACACCATTTCGATCCAGGAGCAATCCGCGTATGCGGCCGGTTGTGCTTTGAATGGAGATTCCCGCTTGAAGCGGATGGGTTACTTTGAAAACAAATCTCTGGTTTAGGCCCGGTCCCAGGAAAACGGCGGGACCGGCACCGTTTTGAACCACGGCTTCATCCGGGAGCGTAACCGGCCGGTCGGATGATGACCAGGCAACAGCCACTTCCCCGAAGCTCATATTAAAAAAACTGGTCCTGCTGTCATCTCCATCGGATGAATGGATCAGGACATCGGATCCCGATGCCCATGCTTTCAGGGAATGGCCTTCGACAATAGCCATACCGTGAGCAGGCAGACGAATCGATCCGGCCGGCGCATTGGATATCCTAACGGAATGGGAATCGAATGTCGCCAGAGAAGCTGTGAGCCGGCAGGGTCCAAAAGCGGCGTCGGCCGGCACCCGGAGACCTATCTTTCGAATGCGGTTATCCGGTAACATCCGATACCATCCGGCGGAGTCGGTCTCATCCCGAGACAGGTTGGGAGCCGCGCTCCAAATTTTATCGATACAGGTTTCAACAACGTCCGCATCCCCTCTGATAACCAAAACCACCTTACCAGCGTCTGACAAATCCAGGTCCACCCATAACTCCATACCTGTTGAAGCCGTCCATTCCACGTCGGATGAAGAGCTGTTCAGAACAACCCGTTCCGTGGTAATTGTGGGCAAGCGACCGTCCTTTGTCCGTACACAACCCAGGATGAAGCGGTTCCGGATCGCCCAGGTCGAATCTCCTGCCGGCAGTGCTGAGAACGGTTGATCATCGACAGACAAAAGGGTGTAACAGGCTGGACCGGCATTGGTTATTCGGAACGAGCCCGGCGAGGATACGTCCACGCCGGAGACGGCTGCGGTGATGTCATTGATTGGTGATTCAGTCCAGGCCAGAGGTGTTTTCCGTTTATCCGTTTCCCGGTCGCTGTTCAGGGGAATATGGATTTTATGCAGGGTTATCGGATCCGAGCGTCCGTCAATGCTCCAGACCAGGCACCCGTTTGGAGCGCCCGGTGCTGACAGAAACACGTGATTTCTTCCGGGTTCATATCCCGCATCCTGACAACATTGTATTCCCGGGATCGGTATTCCTGAGATACCGCTCAACCCACCGGAACTGATCTGAAGGGCCGTAATTGAACCGGTTGCTGTCGATGCTGTATCTACAAAAGCTATTTCTTTTTGGGGAGTTACCGTTAAGGATCCTGACTCGGGCCATTCCACGCTGCGTATCGGTGGCAGACTCAAACAAACCTCAACCTCCATGTCTTCATGTTGCCCGACCGGTTCGACGAACAGGGAGTAATCCCCGGGCAGCATCCACAGCGCAAAACCGGGGTTCCAGTCGCCTGACACATCATCGGATGAACTGATGACATGGCTTTCAGAATCCATCAGTATCGCACGCGTATCCGCGTTTCCGGTTACGGAGATGATCGCGAAACATAGGTCCAGGCCACCAATCCTCAGGTTGGTGCGACCCGGGACCTTCATTCGTGTCGATGTTCCGTCGATCAGTGGATCCGCCGTTACCGATATACGGTAAGGTCGAAGGTTGTCCGGAAAAGGCGGCGATACGATAATCCCCCATTCGCCCGGCAGCATTTCCCCCGTCCAAAAGGATTTCTCCGGCACAATGGCGATTGTTTCCTCTCCAGCGACATCGACAATCCGGCCCTCCATCCCATTCGTCAGCGACACAGTGAGGGTTGTTTCGGTCTGAAGATTGAATAACCATTCATCCCCAGCCCGATCCTCTTCCCTGCCCTCCCAAAGAGCATTGGGCGGTTTAGCAAGATCCAGGAGGTGAGGCCCCTCCCCTGTTACCGGCGCATCCCCCTCCATCCGTCCAACAGACAACCGCGCCGCGCGAGTAGTGGGAGATGCGATCAGAATGATCCGGTACCGTCCCATCTCCAATTCAAGATCCTGCAGATCACCTGTTCGAATGGCGACTGGCCAGCCATTCGCGTCCTGAAGACGCAGCATCAGCGGCGCTTCAAGCGTTTGAGCAGCAACAAAGTATTTGTCTTTTTCGGGAACGATGAAATCCGTACTGGCGTACCAGTCCGGCTGAAGTTCCGATCGGCAGATCTCACCGGGGGCTGTTTCGCCCACGTGGATGTTATCCAGCGCAGCACAGCTCAGCATGACAGTCCCGGATCCTTCGCCAGCGGAATCGATCTCCACCCGGTAATCACCGGGTGTCAGATATTGCCGTAAAATGGATGTATTGCCCGTACTGCCGGGAATGAAGCCTCCAAGATCCGTTCGTTGCCCGCTGCGTAAAGTGATCGTGCATTGGAAGATACTTTTAGCTGTCAGATCATAGACGCCTTCCCGCGTAATTTTCAGAACAACCCGGACAGGGATTCCCGGCTCTTTCAACAATGTTATCCGGTCTTCGGGTAACAACGGAGAACCTGTATCTTCCGGTTCGTCAGATCCAGCCTGTTTCGCCCTATCAGGTTGACATTCAGATGGAAGTGCCTGATCCGGGCTCAGATACTCACCGACGTAAAAACCCGTTTTTTCACCCACACGATTCGTCACAAAATGGTATTGCTTCTGACGTGAGAATGTCAGATCCCGAAATCGCACTGCACCATCCGGTTCCTCCGCCGATCCGGCCCGAACCCTGTTCCAGTCCAATGTGTCTCCCGTTCCTGTCACAGCGAGTTCAATAGAGCCCTGTTTGTCCGGAAGAATCGTCAGACGATACAGTTTGGCACCGGCTGAGATTGTGGCGGGGAATGTCTGTGGCAGAGGCGCAACATATTGTGGAGGTGCCCGGAGGAAAAAGGGTTCCAGGATAAAACGGGCGGGAATACCTCTTGAACTGAATAAATACTCCCCATCCTGTTTAACCGAGATGAAAAGGCTGACTGATCCAAAAGCGTTGAACTGTTTGTACAACGGGTTCTGAGGACCTACTTCCAGGGACGAGTCTGCCAGAATAGTCTGAGTCGTGGGTTCCTGCCTGGTTTCTTCGATAATCAGCGCATTCAGGTCCGGCAGATCACGAGGATTTCCGCCGGCAAAAAAAGTAACGGATTTTGCGCCGTCGAGAGTGGTCGAGTATGGCGTATTGTTTAGGTTACCCGCAAACCATCTCAGGTTAAAAATAGCGCCGGCGGGACCGGAGATGCGCACCAGTTTTCGACTTTCATTGTCATAAAACTGGCGATGTATCCATGGATAATTACGGTTAACAATCCGGCTGATGAATGGATTGGAGAGTTCCATTGTCTGATAGGGTTCGATTTCTTCGACGGCAAATCCTACTCCGACAGTCAGTGAGTCCATCACAAAATAATCGGGCCCGTTCTGTGTTAGAAACAAGTCATCACCGAACTGACTGAGACTCCGGGTAATAGCTCCGGCGGGTGGAAGTGAGTTGATCCCGGATCGGATAAAAAGCGGATACGTGTCCCTGCCACTGGACCAGATCGCAGGGCTTCCGCCATAAACTGACACTTTGTGCGTCCCTGGCGGGCATGTGACGAGGAGCCGGCATCGGTTCATCGGATGACCGGTCACACTCTCGATAACAGTTCGTTCAGGTTCATCTCCCGTCAGCCAAGTCCCGTTAAGATGAATACGCATATCGGCCAGAGCTCTGCCGGCTGCATCGATATATACAGGCTGCGTTTCCCGTAGAGTGAACCAGTAATCACGTATTTCCCTGTCGGCCAATGTCACTTCCAACGGTTCCAGCCCTGGCAGACTGATAGAATCCTGCTGAACCTTCGTAAAAGGCATGGCTGAAATCCGCACAGAATCATCCGCCTGTCCGGACCCTTTGATCCGAAGCAGATAATCTCCCTCATCGAGGAAAATATCCAGCCGCCCATCACATGTTCCGGCAACACCATTGACCGGACCCGGACCGGTTATCGGATCACAGAGTCTGAATAATGCTCCCGTGGCACTATTCACCTGAATCGCATACCGACCGGGTTGAGATACCGTCAAGGTGACGTCTTCCTCCGTTATGGCAGGCACGGTCTCTCTGCTCAATGTGCAGGGTGCTGCGCCTATGCATAACCGGCTCAGATACAACAGTCCTGCGGTCCAAACCATTACTGACCTGAGAAATCTTGTCATGAAAATACCCTCCAAGGTTCATCAAGTGACACACCAGTATAGCAGATATAATTTCCTGAAATCATCCTCTCATCCACATGGCGGACAAGGTTTCGGAGTGGGAGCCAATTCCCTTATACCGCTGCTGACCGATCGGATCCAAATCGTACCGCTTCGTGTGATCATTCATATCTATTTCGGAATTCCAGTAATAAACTCACTTGACGAAATAGAATTTTAACGTTTTAACAGATCAAGGGAAACTCACCATAGCGAGGTTGATTGGAGGTATCATGCATTCCGTTACCGATCGATTCGTAGAGACATGGACGAGTATCAAATCCTTAAAATCATTGGACCCTGAAGCGTTGCATCGTTACTGGCAGCAGGTTGATGAGTTCATCGGCACCTTTGATGAGATGGTGCATTTGGGGCAACCGGTTGATGACATATTTCAAGAAATTATTCCTGTATTCAGCCAATTACTCAGACTGGGCGATTTTATTCGTGCCCGGCATATCATGAGGCAGTTGTTCGATCGCTCCAATTGCAGAGAAAACCGGATGACACGCCTGCGCACAGCCTTCCGCCTGGGCTATGTTCAGTTCGTGCTCGGCAATTTCACAGATGCGGAACAATCCTACATCGAAGGCATGCTGATGCTGGACGATTCACCCGCTCATCAGATCCAGAAAGCAATTCAATTAAGCAACTTGGGAATGGTTACCGGATATCATAAAGAGCTGGACCGGGCAACGTCATATACGTTGGATGCCATAAGGTTGCTGAATTATCTGGAAAGCAGGATCGGTATCAAGGAGTTCAACCGTATCGTCAGTCAGTTTGAAGCGCCGGACTATCATAGCCAGCAATCCGCCGTTCACAGCAATCTGGGGGCTATTTATCTTGCCATGGCAAACGATTCGACAAGCGAACCAACCCGGGAACGCTATTTAAAACTGTCGGTTCGACATCAGATGCGTTCTATCCAGAAAGCTCGTAATCCTGCGGATCTGATGCGTTCTCAGGCGAATCTGTCATTGAGTCTTGTATGTCAAGGCTTCCCCAAACGGGCTGAAAAGATACTGTCCAGGATTGCTGCCAAATGCGAAGCAACCGAATCCGATCGGTATCTCTCATGGATTTCAGGTTTCCGCGCCGAGGCCAAACTCAGACTGGATCAACCGGTCGAAGCACTCCAACTCTGCCACAAATCACTCAAACACGCCATCCGTGCAGCCGATCCTGTATCAGAAGGGCAATCGATCATTATCGCCATGGAACCTTTGAAGCAGATCTGCAGCCGGACGTTTAGCGGCGATATATCCACCGATACGTTCCAGGCATCCGGTTTTCCAATTATTCGTCAGATTCTGGATTTTCTGGAAGACAAGGACTGGTATACAGGAAGAGATCATTCGATTGGTGTGGGCAGGATTGCCACATCGATTTTTGACATCATACGGGTAACGCCTGATAGTCTTGAATTGGAACACGACCGATCGGTGGTGCTGATGGCTGCACTGTTGCATGATATTGGTAAACTGTGGATACCGTGGACCATTTTAAATCGGACGACACCGTTATGGCCGGAGGAATTCGAAATCATCCACAGTCACCCGGATCGGGGTCGGGAATTTTTGAAGGAGCTGGGATTTCCGGTTATTGGTGACATGCTGGGCCGGCACCACGAACGACCCGACGGCAAGGGTTATCCCCATGGAGGTGATATCGGTGGAACGACGGAACGCATTCTGGCAATTGCCGATTGTTTCGAAGCCATGACGACTCCCAACCGGCTGTACCGGGAACCGTTGTCGGAGGAAGAAGCGGTACGCCGAATCATGGAACTGGGCGGACAACAGTTTGATGCTGAGATTGCCAGGCGTCTGCCTGCCGCTTTAACGTAACTATTGGCTCTTTTCTGCATCTGATTGTATGATCGTACCATCAAACCCAAACGATCAGGAGGTTATAAATGAAGATGAGTAAAGCGGAAGCAACGATCAAGAAGGCCATTTTGTTAGAACATAAAGGCAGAGCCTTTTACAGCTCGATCGCCAAGAATACAAACAGCCCCGCTGTTCGTGATATCTTCGAATCGATGGCGCTTGAAGAGGAAGAGCATATAAGAGTATTGACTGAGCAGTTAAAAAGTCTCACACAGGCTGGATCGTTCAAATTCATGGAACTGAAGACGATCAGTGATGAAGTGAGTCCGAAAGTGCTGACATCAGCAATCCGGGAAGAAATTTCCGGGGCGGGTTATGAAGCTGCCGCTATCTCCGCTGCAATGAATTTTGAGCAACAGGCAGTTGATTATTACCAGGACCGCGCCAGGGCAACGCATGATGAGGAAGAAGCTCGTATTTTCACATGGCTGGCGGACTGGGAAAAAACGCATGTAGATCTTTTAACCGAGATCGATAAGGAATTGCAGGAGAAGGTCTGGTACGATCAGAGTTTCTGGCCGATTTACTGATTATTTTCCGACATTGTATGAAAGGAGCGTCCATGGGATATAAAAAGATATTCCGGGGTGAAACCCTGCGACTAGAAATCCTTGACAAAGACGGTCGTATTGATCGTAAGAACATGCCCGAAATCGACCGGGATCATATGATCCGTATGTTTACATTGATGAAACAGATGAGGGCGTTTGACGAAAAAGCTCTCAATCTGCAACGGCAGGGACGGATTGGAACCTATGGATCACTCCGTGGCCAGGAAGCCGCCCAGGCAGGACTCGCGATCAACCTGAGTGAAACCGACGATTGGCTCGTTCAATCGTTCAGAGAGCATGGCGTCCTGATGTCTCTCGGTATCCCGATGCACATCATTTATTCCTATTGGAAAGGCGATGAACGCGGAAATCTCGGTGAGCACGGAATTAAATGCCTCCCGCCATCCGTACCGGTCGGCAGCCAATTATTGCATGCCGTTGGTATCGGTATGGCTATGGCAAAAAGGGGCCTTCCCGGAGTTGCTGTCGGCTTTGCCGGTGATGGTGCAACATCTGAAGGAGATTTTCACGAAGCCATGAATTTTGCCGGCGTTTTCAAGGCTCGAACCCTGATCTATATTCAGAATAACGGTTGGGCCATCTCTGTCCCGTTTAAAAAACAGACGGCGGCTGAGAGCCTTGCCCAGAGAGGCCTCGCTTATAATGTGCCGTCGATCCAAGTCGATGGGAACGATGTCCTCGCAGTATATGAAGCCTCCCGGAAGGCTCTCGATCATATCCGCAGCGGTAACGGTCCATATTTGATCGAAGCAGTAACATTTCGAATGGGGGATCATACAACTGCCGACGATCAAAGCCGTTATCGGACGCCGGAACTGGTTGCCTATTGGGAAGAGCGGGATCCGATTCAGCGGATGCGGACATTCCTTGTGAACGAAAAAATCATATCACAGGCTGATGAGGACGCGATCAGTCATTCAGTTTCGGAAGCGGTGGATGGGGCTGTCCGGGAGTTGGAATCGATGCCGCCGCCCGATCCGATGACGATCTTTGAAACGATGTATGCCGAAAAACCATGGCATCTGAAGGAACAGCAGACCATGTTGAAAACCGAGTTGGAATCGATGCATGGGAAGGAGGTCGTCCGATGAGTGCCTCCACGCAAAAACTGACACTGGTTCAGGCTGTCACACAGGCTCTGAAGCAGGAGATGGAGCGGGATAAGAATATTCTGATCCTTGGCGAGGATGTCGGAAAAGACGGTGGTGTATTCCGTGCAACGGATGGTCTTTTCGAAGCATTCGGCGAGGAGCGCGTGATGGATACGCCATTGGCGGAGAGCGGCATTATCGGTATAAGCATCGGTCTGGCAGTCGCCGGATATCGCCCTATCCCGGAGATCCAGTTTATGGGATTCGTCTATCCCGCCATCAACCAGATCTTTGCTCATGTTGCCCGTTTTCGCCATCGATCCAGGGGTCGTTATCCGATGCCCATGGTAATCCGCATGCCGTATGGCGGAGGAATTCATGCGCCGGAGCATCATTCTGAAAGTTATGAATCCATGCTGGCAAACACACCCGGATTGACAGTCGTCATTCCGTCGACCCCATACGATGCGAAGGGGCTGCTGATGTCCGCCATCCGATCGGATGATCCGGTTATCTTCATGGAACCGAAGCGTATTTATCGTGCTTTCAGGGAGGACGTACCGATGGAAGCGTATGAAGTGCCCATAGGCAAAGCGGCAGTCCGCCGGGAAGGCGATAAGGTGACTTTGATCAGTTACGGTGCGATGATGAGGCCGACGATGGACGCTGCCGAAAGTCTGGCCCGTGACGGCATTTCCGCTGAAGTCATCGATCTGCGTACTATTGCGCCGGTCGATCTCGACACAATCCTCATGTCAGTTGAAAAAACCGGACGGGCCGTGATTATTCACGAAGCTCCCGGGCGCAGCGGTTTCGGCGCGGAACTGTCCGCTCTGATTGCTGAACGGGCGTTACTGCATCTTCTTGCGCCGGTCCAACGGGTAACGGGGTTCGACACGGTGTTCCCATTTGCTATGATGGAGGATCACTATTTGCCGAATCGAAACCGGATAGAGGCAGCAGTCAAACGGACACTGGATTTTTAGAATTGGAAGGAGGCGGATGCATGGCATTTGAATTCAGGTTACCCGATGTTGGAGAAGGTATCCACGAAGCAGTGCTTGTTAAATGGATGGTTGCCGAAGGTGATGTGGTCCATGAAGATCAGCCTTTTGTTGCCGTCGAGACCGACAAAGCAATTGTTGAATTGCCGTCTCCGGTTGCCGGTACTGTCAGCATACTTCATTTTAAACCGGGTGAATTAGTGCATGTCGGAGATGTTATGATCTCCTTCGCGACGAAAGGGGAAAAAATCACCTCCCCCGCGCCTCCGAAAAACAAGGTAAAACAGGTCGAAAAAAGCGATGAAACCACCAAACCGTCCATAAACACCGGACGTGCTTCATCAGTAAAGCCATTGGCCACTCCTCATACAAGAGCGTTGGCTCGTCGTCTGGGCGTAGATCTGACGCTGGTGCTTCCGAGCGGCAAAGGGGGCCGGATCACAGACTCCGATGTCGAAGCGTTTGCGAAGAATGAATCAGGCCGTCGCGAGGAACCGGCCCAGCCGGTGGCAGCATCACGCGTAAAAGTAGTGGAACCTGCATTTCCGATTGCAGACACCGGGTCCGAGCCAGTTATGGCCGGAACCATTCAGGACACCGTTTTTGGATCCGTTGAACGAGTAAAAATCAGCCGCCTTCGCCAGGTGATTGCTCGAAACATGACAGCCAGCAAGCACACGCTTGCGCACGTCACGCATGTAGATGAGGCGGATGTCACCGACATGGCGAAACTGTACAGGAAGGTCAAAGACCAGGTTGAGACAAGTCACGGTATCCGGTTCACGATCATGCCGTTTTTTGTGAAAGCGGCGGTTGCCGGTATGAAGAAATTTCCAATCTGCAACGCCAGTTTCGATGACGAAACCCAGGAACTAGTGCTAAAAAAATATTACAACATCGGATTTGCCGCTGATACGCCGGATGGACTGGTTGTACCGGTTATTCATAATGCCGACAGGAAAGATATGATCCGCATCGCAGGGGAAATCGCCGATCTGGCGCTTCGTGCTCGGGACAGGAAACTGAAAGTTGAAGAAATGCAGGGAGCCGGGCTGACGATTACAAATGTGGGACCCATGGGTGGATTGTTCGCAACTCCGGTTATACCGCTCCCCCAATTGGTGATCTTGGGTATGCATGCGATGAAAGACCGACCGGTCGTAAAAGACGGTCAGATAGTTATCCGTAAAATGATGAATCTGTCTGTTACCTTCGATCACAGGATGATCGACGGTATGGTGGCAGCGCATTTTTTACGCGAAGTCATTGATCTGGTCGAAAACCCTGAAATGCTGATGCTGAGGTTAGTCTGATGGTTGTGGGAACAGCAACCCGCGGATGCCAGGTCGCCGTCATCGGTGCCGGACCTGGCGGATATCTCGCTGCTATCCGGCTTGCCCAGATCGGCAAGGATGTGCTCTTAATCGAGGAAAATGATTCGCTTGGCGGTATCTGCCTGAATGAAGGTTGTATCCCTTCCAAGGCGTTGATCCATGCCACGGATTTTCTGGAAGAAGCCCGTTCAGCCGGCCAAATGGGCCTATCGTTTGAGAAAGTAACGCTTGATATCGGAAAACTCGTCAAATGGAAAGACCGTATTGTCCGTCAACTGACAGGAGGAGTCAGGTTCCTGGTAACCAAAAACGGTGGGGAGGTGCTGAAGGGTCGTGCCCGGTTTGTTTCGGAGCGACGGCTGGAAGTCGTCACTGATTCCGGTCCCGTGCTGGTGGAATTCGAGCAGGCGGTCATTGCCACGGGGTCGCGTCAGATGGAATTACCGGGATTCGACTTCGACGGTAACGTTGTCATGGGTGCCCGGGAAGCCCTGTCTCCTGCGAATGTGCCGGAAAGACTGGTCATCATTGGCGGTGGATATATCGGTCTGGAAATGGGATCGATGTACCGGCGTTTGGGATCCATCGTGGATTTAGTGGAGGTTTCTGATACGCTTTTGCCCTTTCACGATTCAGAAGTACGGACAGCCATCGCACAGCGGATGCGGAAAATCGGTGTAACCCTCCATCTCGGACATTCAGCGATCCGGCTGGAAAAGGGATCGCCGAGTCGCGTTATCATTCGTGATAACAGCGGCGGGGAATCGACGCTTGAGACCGACCGCATCCTGGTGTCTATAGGGCGCAAACCATTGAGTAGCGGGATTGGAGTTGAATCCATCGGGGTTGAGATGGATTCAGGAGGTTTCATTGTTGTCAACGACCGGATGGAGACCAATATTCCGGGGATTTATGCTCTCGGGGACGTCGTTGGCGGTCCACTGCTGGCGCACAAGGCATACCGGGAAGCCAAGGTAGCTGCGGATGTTATCGGAGGCAACCCCGCTGCATTTGACAA
This sequence comes from candidate division CSSED10-310 bacterium, assembly GCA_016931515.1. Lineage (GTDB taxonomy): Bacteria > CSSED10-310 > CSSED10-310 > CSSED10-310 > CSSED10-310 > JAFGEQ01. The sequence goes on from JAFGEQ010000006.1 coordinate 244,418, forward strand.
TGTGGTCATTCCAGCGGTGGTGTATACTGATCCGGAACTCGCATGGGCGGGTCTTACCGAAACTGAGGCAGTGGAAGCAGGTCACAAGATTGTCACCGGTGTTTTCCCGTTCAGAGCGTCGGGACGCGCGATGACTTTATCTGCGGTAGAAGGATTTGTAAAAACCATTGCCGATGCAGACAGCAAGCTGATTCTTGGGGTTGTAATCATGGGTCGTGATGCCGGAGAGTTGATATCTGAAGCTGCCCTGGCGATCGAGATGGGAGCATTTCTGGATGATCTGGCAGGCACTATCCATCCTCATCCAACGATGAGTGAAGGTCTACTGGAATCAGTCGAGGCAGCACTTGGAGAAGCCGTACATGTTCTAAACAGGGATCAATCGAGTGCCTGATCCTTGTTGTGTGATTTCAGCTGATCAAATCGCCAATAAACATGCTGGAGTTTTTCAGAAGGACAACTGTCCCCAGCCCTTCGACGAGACTGGACAATTGTCGGGCATAGTTCATTTCGTCTCCGGGAGCAGGTTGCGCCAATCCAAGGAACACGATATCCGTATTACCCGATTCCTGGTGAATGAATTCATGAATGTTTATGTCCGGTGGTTTCAGAAAAACTTCCCTTGAACACTTGATCCGGATTTCCGGTATCATCAGATCCAGCTGAGTTGAAATCGATTCCTGTTCCTCGGGAGATCTGGCAATGCTTTTAAGGGTGATCACACTGGACGCCCATTCAGAGTTCATGGATAACAGATATGCCATCAGCAGCATGATATCACCGTTGCGTTGTTGACCACCCCACCAGATATCGATGGTTTTCCGCGTATTGAAATAGTGTTTCGGTTTTATCCGGCAAATGATTACAGATTTTCGGAGATGCCCGGCCTGGCGCATTATTTTCAGATAGCTGGCCAGCCGATCGATATGCCGGCTCCATCCGAACATAATCGTATTGGACTCCATACCCGCCATACCCGAAGACTGGATTATATCGAGCACGCCACTTTCAAACTCCTGAACCACGCCAACCTGGCAGAAAGCAATTACACCCCTGCTTTCGAGAAACTGGCACATGGTATCCCGCATCGACTGCACTTTTTCGATCGTTTCCTCAACCTGCCCCACAAGCACATCACACACCGTAACCAGGCCTTTGTTCTGGCCGAACCATGTAGCAAACCGAATTAAATCCAGCCTTTTTTTGGCATTACCGGAAAATACCAGGATATTCGGACGCCATCCTCTCGGTTTTTCTTCAATGACGCTTAGATTCAACAGGGAAAATCTCGCCAGGCTCAACCAGATACCTCTCCGCACATCACCCCATGTGGTCTGCATGGAACGACGACGTAACAGGAACCATATGCCAAACTCCAGAATAATGGCTATTACCAGGGCTTTCTTGCTTATCAGCGCCATCACACTGAAACAACTGACGGCGCCCAGCAGGGATACAAACCAGGGGATTTTGATTGCCGGTCTGTATGAGGGATCTCCAACCAGGCTTTCAAGACCGGCTACGAGATTGACCATGCCGTATGTCGTCAGAAAAAATATCGTCAAAATCGGAGCAACGGCATTTAAATCTCCGATCATCAGAGCTGCAAGAGCGATACATGACGAGACAATGATTGCGAGATACGGTTCGCCGCTTTTCTTCGAAGCGATCCGAAAAACTCCCGGCATGATCCGGTCGAGGCTGAGAGCCTGAAGAGTTCTCGGAGCGCTGAGAGTGCTCCCGACAGCCGAGGAGAAGATTGCGCCCCATAAACCGGGAAGAACCAGGAGAGGCCACCGTGCAATTCGAGCCCAGACAAGACTGTCGGTCAGAAGCAGGTCACGCGATGCTGAAAAAGCAAGGATAACCGGTACGATCATGTAGACAGCGAATCCCGTCAGCACGGCACCCATGGCACCCAGTGGAATATCACGTTTCGGACGCTTCAGATTACCGGACATGCTGACTCCGGCAAGAATACCGGTTACGGCGGGGAAAAAGACAGCGAATACGGCCCAGAATCCCGGGGAGTCCGGGAAGCTTCTCATGATTTTATCAGCCGGTATATCGAATCGGGCACCCAATACCAGGGATGCAAGTGACAGAAAAATCATAATCATGATCGGGATTTGAAGTTTCAGAGCAAGCGACGCACTGACGAGCGAAATCACCATAATGATCACGATAATGGCTGCCGCTACAGGCATGATCGGCACATCGGGGCGGATAAATCGAAAGGATTCGGCCAATCCGAGTGAATATAACGTGATGGAAAATACTTGGGACAGATACAAAGGCAAGCCGATCGCTCCACCGATCTCCAGCCCAAGACTACGGGAAATAATGTAGTACGCACCTCCGACTCCAACCTGCATGTTCGTAACTGTCGCCGATACCGACAACGCCGTGATCAGCGTGATGGAGTTAGCGATAACAACAATGAAGATTGTCTTCAACAAGCCTTCGTTGCCGACTACCCAGCCGAAACGAAGATACATGATCACGCCAAGTATCGTCAGGATGGATGGAGTGAACACTCCCAGAAACGCTCCGAAATTCCGGGGCGTTGAATCTGCTGATGTGTCCATGTCCGTCTGGTTGAACTCGGTTGGGTGGTTCACAAATGAACCATAGCATTCCAAGAACTTAAATGCAATTTCGGGAACTCCGGATTTCCAGGACAATCGGATCATCCAGCCGGTCTATTTGATCAAGTCAGCTACAAGGTAACCGGATCATCCAGGGAGTCAAAAAATGTCCGTTTGAGTTCTTCGTTGATCTGTTGACTGCAACCGGGGCCGGGATTTTTCCTCGAGGGATCAGCGTCTCTTCTCCCACCTCGCCCCAAGCTTGTTGATCGTCCGGTATTCCTTTTTTTACCTGATTTCCTGCATTCCGCCATAAATACTTCAACAGAGATTCTCGACATCCCCTGCATCATTCCTTCATGCATTAAATCGATATCATTGGTAACAATCACGATCCGGTTTCCGGGCATCACCTGCGCGGCCATAAACAGGATCCATTCGTCCGCCGTCTGACCGTCGTTAGTGAACACTTCGCGGATCGCGAGGCGTTCGTTTAGAAGTCGGCCGGCAGATTGATCAGGCGTTTCCGAAAGGGTGCGATCTCCATCGAACACGATGTAGAGAATATGCCCAGGATACAAAGTTGCATATCGTCCACATTCCTTCCGGAGAAGCTCGCGCGCAAGTTCAAGGTTCTGCGTTTTTAATCGATTAAGATGCGCATCAGTACCGATGACATTATAGGCATCGATAAACAGCCGGATGTTATCCATTTGCATCACCGGATTGATTGCCGGTTTCTTCTTTCCCGAGCCGGGTCTCCCCATTGCGTATCTCCCTTGCCGGTTAAAGGAGAATCGTATCTATCTGGCGTGTGACAGAGAGTATGTCACATGATTTTTCTGCACGGAGAAAACGCCGAAATTATCGGTCGAAACGGCAATAAAATTAGAAAGATTATCGTATTGTCCCTGTTCCGGAATAGCAATCCGCTGGATTGAACCCGGACCACCGTTGCCCTTGAAAGCGGACCAGTTTACAGTCAGGCTTTCATAGAGTTCGTTGGTGACGGTATCCGGACCGGTCCACCAGCCGCCGGTACCGACGCCCAGTTCAGAGCCCGGTGGTGTCAGTTTGCTCAGGTCATAGGCGGCATCCGTTGATCCGATAGTAGTCCCGTTGTGATAACAGATTGCATCTCTCAATGTCCCCAGCGTATTTCTCAGAACAACCTGATCCTCCTCGGATGACAGTCCGGGCTGCGCACGTGAACGGATCAGCAAACCGTATCCCGTCTGCGTCACAGACTCCAAACCGTCGAAGCCGAGAAACTCGACAACCGCAATATCACCCGCATCCAGAACGGCTGCCGACATCGTAAACGGGATATCGTAGCCGTCGAGATCACCGATCGTCCATCCCGCCAGGTCAACAGCGGTGGTCCCATTGTTATACAATTCCACTTTATCACCGGCGATACCGGTCGTTTCGATATCAGGTTTGATCTCCGTGATAATAATATCCCCGTCCTCTCCAGGCATTTGCGGAAGATAAGTTGTAAAGGAGGGGAACAGGTTCCATCCGGTCAATGTACATGGGATCGGTTCATCAACATCCCGCATGAAGACCCGGCACCCGCCACTGCTGTTTGTCGTGTACAGCCGGCGCACGTTATCTTTCAGAAAAGAGAGTTGAGCGTTCGCCACCCGATTGCCTGTGTCGTCTATGACAACGATTCCGTCACGGTCGGAATCCGGTGACCACGCAGTATAGATATCCGCATTCCGTGGAATGTCGGTTCGCCACCAGAGGTCCGGTGTTCCCTGGAGCACATACTCTCTCATATGAACGTCCAGATGCTCGCGGATTCCGGCAACTCCATAGACGGGATCATTATAATCGTAAAGATAGTTATAAGCATAAATCTTGCCGTAATTGAAAACGGCAGCGGATCGAGTGATGTCATGATAACAGAATCCGCGATAAATGCCGCGGTCGAGCCAGTTATTGATGATAGTACGCGTATTGAATGTCGGTCCCATGAAGGCGACGGCACCCTTATGTTCAGTAGCGGAACCCATCGTCATCCAGGTGTGTGAGAAGCTTGCGGTACTTCCATCGAACATTCCGACACCGCATCCAATCGAGGTGATGACCGGCAGCAGGTTGATGTTATTGATTGATTCCACATCATCGTAAAAGAAATTATATCCGTCGGGATACCACCCGCTGTACCATCCTTCGCCACGATAATTGAGAATACTGATACCGTTTGTTATCCAATTTTTTACGTTGGAAATTGATGAGGAGTTCCAGCTGTACATCGTATGGATGGTTGAATAATCAAGATTTGTAATCAGGCGCTCAGCTGTCTGCTCTTTGACGGTAATTTGACTCTGGTAATAATTGGCCGCTGCCATCAAGGCTGTTTTATAATATGCCGTATTGGTGGTTTGGGGTGTTTGTTCGTACCAGAGAATTTTACTCAACATGGTCGTGAGTTCCGTGCCATTCCTTGCCGGCAGACGTGATTGAAGTGTTTCGGGGAGAAGGTCTGTTCCTTCAAGGAGCTGGTAGAAATAATCGTCATCGAAGGGATCGGCAGGAGGATGGTAATAATCCAGAGATTCATAGACCGGGAAATTATTTGTATTCCCTGCAATACAAACGTAGACAGGTCGATTTTCTGAATTATAAAGATTCGTCAGGACAGCCTTCACCTGTGTTGCCGTCGGATTGCTCCCGATACTTTCCAACCGCAGGATGTCCACTCTGAATCCCTGCTGTTCTTTCCATGTGATAAATCCCTGGCACCGTGATTCAAATGCCTGCGGCATGATCATCAGGTAAATTTCCGCTGTCGTGCGGTCTCTGTCACCGATCCAGGCATCATCGTAATTGGGAATCAGTGCCCGGTATAACTGCTCAAAGGACCGTGAATAAGGGCCGTGATGAAGTAACCGGTTCGGTGAATCATCAGATGAATACCTGACAGTAATTTCCACCTCATCAATGATTTCGAGACAATCCTCATCAACCAGGTACTGAACCGGATGAAACGACACCATGATGATCCGGACATCGCGAAAGATCATCGGCTCACTGACGAGCAGGCGATTGGAAGGATACACATCGGTCGACGCATCCCTCAATACATTATCCTGTTCAATAATGCGGATATCTTCCGATTCCAGATCATCCTGGGCGGGAAGCAGGGGATGAGTCAGCGGGATTCTGCGAACGGACAATGGAACAAAGGACACGTCCGGTGCCAGTGTATCGGAAATTTGTATCATTTGCGGGATTCGTGGAAGCATCGGATATCCATCCGCCATTGTCGATGGCATTCCCGGAATCTCCACTACGGAGTATTCCTGCCCGTCTACGTCCCGTATATCGACAAACAAATCCGTAACGGAAACTCGCAGTCGTATCTCTTCATTCATTGCATTCTGTAACACCGTGGAGTAACAACCTTCGTCACGGGCTTTTAGCTCCCCGGTCATTTCATTATCAACAGCCCGAATTCCATTTGATCCGGTCAATATCATGCAGATGAATAGAGCCAGACAAACCATCCATTTACCTGTGATCGGTCTCATAATAATGTAATCCCCCATTTTTTCTAAACCCAGAAGACTCATCCGGATGAATGGGATGCAAAATCCGGACCCATATGGGTGACTGCAGAGTGAATTTATCATTGAAAATATTGAGACACGTCGACAAGATTCACTTGAGTTGAGTTTGTAAGGAATTTTTCGGATGATGATCAGGATGAATCCGCTGACAAAAACAACCGCATACTCAGGCATCACCCGGATATCCGGTGAATATCTGTGCCTGGTGATACTTACCGTCTCCATGCTGATACCCCTCTGGACACCCGATCTGCTGCCTTTTACTGACTATCCGGTCCACCTGGCTCTCGTGCAGGCCGCAGGCAGTCCCGGGCGTGCCCAATCTCAGTCGGCGGAGCGTTTCGAGACACACTGGTTTACTCCTTACGCTATTCCATACCAGGTAATGCGGTGGATCGCTGTAATCTCACCAATCGAAACGGCAGGCAAACTGCTGCTGTCCGTCTATCTGATTGCGACACCCCTTCTTTTCATCCGTCTGTTTAGAGCGCTCGGGAAACCCGGTTATCTGGCTCTGCCGGTGTTTTTAATGCTGTATAATTTTAACATTTACTGGGGATTTCTCCCATTCCTTACTGCGATTCCTTTGCTGATCGAGATAATGACACAATCCGTTTCAATTGCCCGGAATCCGTCCGGTCGCCGGATTTTTCTGCTGACGAGTCTCTTCATCATTCTTTTCTTTACCCATTTGTTCGCGCTGTTGATCGGTATAGCGTGTTGTGTTTCAACCAGCCTGATTGGAGCCTGGAAAGGGAAAAAAATATCTCTCCTTATGCTTCTCTGTCCGATTCCCGCCCTGTGTATCACTCTCGTCTGGCGCATGACACTCCAGTTCAATTCGGCCGATCAGTATTTTCTCCGGAAAGGAATCCGGATGGCGCCTTTCAGTTTAAAATTTCGCTTTCTTCCCGATTATATCATCAGTGGAGACCCCGGATGGACGTCCCGCATCATTTTCTTCATTCTGCTGGTGATGATCGGTTTACGTCTCATCCCCAGGAAGAAAATGGGAAACGACGGATCCAATATGCGGGATCACGTGGTCTTGATGGATTCCAACAGCGGGACGAATAAGCGATTGGCACTGGGACTGGTCGTAACGATCTGGTTGTTGTACTTCATCTGTCCTTACTCCTGGCTTACCGCCGTCTGGCTGTTCAACCGGCTGGCGTTTCTTGCCGCCGCTCTTACATTGACATTGCTTCCTTCCGATTCCCGATTCTCAAGACAAGCATGGATCATGGGAATCACACTCTCTGGTATTATCCTCTCCTGGACTATCACAGACCGGCATCTCGCGTTCGATCGTGAAGCCCGATCCGGACTCGGAACACTCCATCGAATCCCGCCGGGTGAGCGCTTGCGATTTCTTCCCTTCAATGCCCGCAGTGCATATTGCGATCACACACCCTATGAACATTTCGGACAGTACTACCAACTCCACCAGAATGGATCAATCTACAACCCGTTTGCCGTCCTGACTCACATGCCGATCCGCTATGCCCGTCAATGGATGGCAACTGAAGCGTCGTTTCGACCCGAGATCAGGCGAACGAATAGTGGCATTGAGGCTGACCTTGCGGTGAACCGTAACGATTATTTCCTTATCCGTTTATCACCCGATGACACACCGGATAAAATCGGCCGGTTATTTTTGGAGCAACTGCATCAACTTCCCGATATTGTGTATCAGGAGTCATCGTGGTTGCTGCTGGCCAGGAGTGGAGAGCAATGATGAACCGGGTGAATCCGAGTTGGTCGAAGATAGATGTCAAGACATTGATACCCTGGATATCCCTGGGGCTCTCCATGCTGATATGGCCGCTGGTGAATCCTTCGCCTGATTACAGGATGATTATCAGCCAGTCAGCAATTTTTATCCCGTTGATGATTCTGACCAGGAAATCAATGCGGGAGCTTATTCAGCAGTGTGCTGCAGCCATAATCGTGATCGGATGCAGCCTTGAAATTGCGAATAGTTTTCCTGAAAGGAAAATTTTTATTGTTCTCATTAGTGTCTTTATCAGCGCGTTTGCGTTCCGTTTCTTCCAATCCGGTGAATCCGGCATGGCCTGGTTGACGATCACGCTGGGTTTGTCCACCGCGCCGTATACCGAGCTTCACCTGGAGCGCAACATCTGGGTCCTGGCCTCATGCCTGATCGGTATGCTGCATACGATTCAATCCAAACGTCTTCACATCCAGACCAGTAATCGCCTTCAATGGGCTGCGGGTATCTGGGTTATACTCACTGCATTGACATTTTTCAGTTGTTTCTGGTCGGCGTATCCTTATGCATCGTACCGATTCGGGGGTATTCTGATTTTTAATTTCCTTGTTTTCCTGCAACTCCTGGCAACTCTGAGTCAGGACACTCGTCGTCGGGACTTCGTCATTGTCATTCTTTCCTTTGCAGGCGTCTACTGCCTGAGTATCGCAATCGCTTTCGTCAATCGAATCGTGGCACTTGGATGGATCAACGCAACAGGATTTCGAATTTATGTCTTTGAGAGGCATCCTAATTATACAATTTTCTTCTTGCTACTATCCCTTCCCCTCTGGCTTCTCCTGATGGATGACACAAAACGATTCGTCAGATTAACCTGTATCGCAGGAATGGTATCATCGGTGTTTTATCTGGTCTTCCTGTCCTATTCCAGGCAAGGTTATCTTCTGCTGATTTGCTACGCCGGTCTGTTACTGATTTTCAGTCGCACAACATTTATCCGGTATTTCATTCACCGATTCTTCATCTTGAGTCTGCTGCTGATCGGGAGCTGTTTCCTATTATCATCCAGCCTGCGTGAAAGAGTTATGACTATTGCACACCCGGCCTACAGCCTGCGTTATCAGGCATGGAAAGTGTTCCTGGATTTATTTTTTGATCATCCGCTGCTCGGATACGGCATGGGTGTCAATCGCTACATTTATCCGTGTGCTCTCGGTTATTTAAAGCCTTTAGAACCTGCCACCCGTCAATTCTTGTTTGAAGCACATAACGCATATATCGACATTCTGGTCAGTCTTGGTGTTATCGGGTTATTTTTGTTTGTCGCATTTCTGGGCATATGTACACTCTCTAAAGTCAAAGGTTACGGTTTGGAGAAACGGATTGCGGGGTTGATCGGCCTTGGAATTTGGATAGACCTTCTCTTCAATTTCCGGTTGCATGCCCAGGACACGAGTATTTTCCTGATGGTGTTCCTGGCATACGCCGCTGTAGTTAACTCCAAGTTCGATCGCCCTTATCAGACCATCCGAACCCCTGCAAACTCGATGCTTCAACTGGGTCTGACAATTATGGCCATTCTGGTTTGTGCCACACCGTGGCTGGGTAAACTCTGGATTGCCCAGGCTCAAAGAGCCCTGCCCGAACAGGATTGGCCTGCAATCCACCGGCTCTTTCACAAGGCATCGGTCATTGAGCCCCTGAACGCTCATCCGCATTACTACATGGCACTGTGTGATGAAAATTTAAACCGGCCGGAGGAGGCCCAGAATGAGTATGAGACAGCAGTTGCATTGTGCCCCAATTATCCTTTCTATCGCTTCTACCTGGCACAGAATTACGCTCAATATAACCGGACGGAAGATGCCATGCTGGAACTGGAGACAGCAAAGATACTGGAGCCGAATGATTCTGATGGTCGAGTCCGTTTCAATCTGGGAATCCTTGAGTGGCGTCTGGGATACAGAGAACTCGCCCGTCAGGATTTTTTCAACTCAATTCTCCTTAACCCGGCTTTTATTTCCGATTCCTACTGGCAAACGAATCCCTGGATGAAATCACAATTGATCAATGATTTCATTAATTTCGCCGGATCATTCTTTTCCAGCAAAATGTCCGTCTTTCACAATCTCCGTCACCTGCCTGCAGTAACAGATATCCTCATGAAATCGGATCGGGAAGATCTGGCATTCAGATGTATCTATTCTGCAGCACTGAACTTCCCCGATAATTTAGATATCGTAATGAAAGCGGTCGAGATGCTCATTCAGCGAAATCATTCTAACATGGCGATGGATCTCATTTATTATTGTCTCCAGCAACACCCGGGCGATTCCTATTTGCTTAATTATCTGGGATTCCTGTATCTCAACCAGAGCGATTTCAATATGGCGCGTTATTGCGCGGATCAATCTTTACGCAATTGGAGAGAGATATCCGTTGACAACTATGTCGCCTATCAAATTCTCATGGAGGTTGCTCGTTTAAGCGTAAACAGACGCCTTTACGCAAAAATCAAACCTTGCATCGACTTTCTTGCCGATGGAAGGTACGCCAGGCAGACCGGCGATCTGACGGTGCATATCGGTACAAATTCATATCTTGTCAAGCCGATCCAGATTCAGTCGAAATGACTGCGTATTCCCGATATGATCTGATCGACAGTACTGCAATACAGGAAAGCAAGATCAGATCACCAAGTATTTTAAGAGCGAACGCTTTTATCGGGGTTAGCGTATGAATGCCTTTTTCGGAGAGAGCCCAGCGGACAGTGAACACGCCACCGGCAGGATCATCCAGTAAAGTCAGGTCTTTTTTCAACTCTCTGTAGTTGTTGCCGGCGCCGATATAACTGGAGAACTCATTATGAGAGACGACCAGTGATTCTCCGGTCAGAAGTGAATGAATATGGGATACGAAGCAGGCGGCGGCGAGCCAGATTTGGGACAGGGATGGCGTGAATATACATAGAGTATAGTCGGATATTCCCATTGAAAGCGGAATTTCCAGAATTTTAAATCCCAGGTACATGGAACTCAACCATTGGATGGCAATACTGAGAATCAAAACAACGATGAGTAGTTTTCTTGCATTTCCCGGCTTGAAAGCCATAAGACCTTTGGCTCCGATGATATAGATCAGTGGTAATAATATGAATAGATATCGGGGTCCCCATTCCTCATCGATCAGAACGTAGGGAATTATCCCAAGCATGACGAAAAGTGCAGCAAAGATCCCTGCAAACAGGAACGATTCGGATCGATAAGCGCGAAAGAAACCCGGCCAGGCGAGAAATCCGAATACGATCAGCGGATTAAATGGAATAATCCCTTCTCCCGGCGATAGAGTCAGGCCAAACAGGAGATTGATGAAGGGTTGCCCTTCGGTCAGATACGTTCGCAGATAATGAGGAAACAGATTCGGATCAGCATGGAACCGGTACAGCATGAATGCTGACATGATGAGCAGTCCGGCCGACACGCCGAGACCGATGAAAACAAGCGCGGTCCGACCTCTTTTGCGATCATGCTGCGATAGACTCCATAGCAGATAAACTACGATTGGAGCCATAAAAACAAAGGTGATTTTCTTGCACAACGGAAGAAGAAAAAGTAACAGAGACGCGGCAATCAACCAACCCCTTCCACCTGTGAAACGGAAGCGAATAGCCGCCCATAGGGCGACCATCAGCAGGCCTGTCTGGACAACTTCCATACCAAGAGCGCCATAATGCCAATTCATCGATGTGACACCGAACAGAACTGCTAAAATATAATGAAGTGGGTTGGGTGTACCGAGATCTCGAGCGATCAGGCCGACAAGAACAGCGATCAGGGCTGCCATCATCGGATTCAACATGGAAACGACAACCACAGGACCCCAGGGCAATTTCCAAAACCCACCTTTTTCCTCGCAAATCGGCTCCTCTCCAAAAATGATGGCACCAAGTGCATAAAAGGGAACTGATAAATAGGTTTGAAGTAAATTCTGTCTTGGAAAAACAGGGACGTTGCCCGTTGTCGGCAAAATACCGGGGCATCCTTCGAATCCTGGCGCAAGGCTGGGGCCATGTCCATGATAAACATTCATCGCGGACAGCACGTATTCCAGTTCATATCCATCCAGGCAAAAACGTGTGCTGAAAAAGTATAGACCGAACAGCAGGATCCAAATCGCCGTCATCCGTCGATCCATCTTGACTCCTTCAGATCCTGCTATTCGAAGATGTCGTCCTCATCCGGACTATCCTCCGAAAAACCGATTTTTAAGGACGCTGCAGCCGGCTTTGATGATTCCGACTGTCCCAACTCTGTTATGCGCCCGTTTGAAGACGGATATCCATCCGTCTCTGTGTGCTTCCTGTAATCCGCGGTAAACACGACCGATATCAACCGCTTGGTGGTACATTCGATCGATTTGCTTTTTTGAATAATGAGGATAACTCACGACTGTCCCGCAGCCGCCGTCATAATCTTCCCAGTTTTTTGATACCAGATAGCCGTTTTCATCCACCCACCGGTAGAAAGGGGTTCCCGGCTGAGGTGTGGCAATGGAGACCTGGAGTTCGGTCAGCAGTTTATTCCGGACGATGTCCTTCATCAGGCTGATCGTTTTTGCATCTTCGGCTTCCGATGAACCACGGGCACCAAAAATGAATGTCCCATATGTTTCCATCCCGACATCACGTGCACAACCGAGTACATCGCGCAAACGAGTAAGGTTGAACTTACCTTTCAAACCGATTCCTTCGGCAACTTTTTCGCTGGCTGTCTCGATGCCCACCCTGACCTGATAATAGCCGGCTTTTTTCATTTTCAGGATCAGGTCGGTATTGAGGGTGGAGTAGCTTCCCATCGCCACATATTTCAGATTGTTATGACCATGTGCAATGATGGCATCCAGAAAACGATCAAAGTGTCTGGGATCCTGGTTATGGGATTCTTCGTCAAAAAAAATCCCTTCCATCTCGGGATATTTCTGTTTCATGTGATGGATCTCAGCCATTACATCTTCTATATCTCTTGGGCGCCAGTTTGGCCGGTCATAGTAAATATTGCCGCACACACAAAAATTGCATTGGAAAGGGCAGCCGCGACTGGCATACATCTGGATTTCCAGATAGTTCGTTCCAGGAATGCCGGGGCGCCCGTAATCGATCCGCCGGACATCGTCATCCTCCGGCCATGGCAGATAGTTTATGTCTTCAATTATGGTACGTCTTGGGTTGGGATACAGTCCCGGGATCGAGTCCGTCGGCTGACCCCGTAAAAGATCCAGCACCGTCAATTCATATTCTCCCTGACAGACATAGTCCGCATCCTTGAGAATCTCCTCCGGGAATACGGTAGGATGAGGCCCGCAGAATATCAGCTTGCACCCGGTTGCCTGTTTAACCTGAACTGCCATATTCAAATCGTCCCGGATAGTCCGTGTTGAGCTTTCCATCACCAGGTAATCCGGATTCAGCGGGACAATTTTCTCGATGTAACGGGGGGTATCGAGCTTTTCTAGGCATCCGTCGACAAACGTCACATCACAATCGGTTTCCCTCTTTAAAAGTGATGACAGGTAGGCCAGTTCCCACGGATACCATGTAAACGGATTTTGAGTGACACTCGTCGTCCATCTGCTGGGTGAATGAATGATGTAGCGACCTTTCCGGTCGACTCCAACTGAATTGGCGATTACGACTCGTGCTCTCATTAAGATTCCTCCGATATAACCCTACGCGTCAATATTACACGCTTTCAGAATTTTTCGCCGCATTCGCTCCATCATGTTTTCCCATGTTTTGGGTTTGGCGAACTCGATTCTTTCCCTGGCCTTTGCCCGATCCTCAGTCTTCAGATGGTACCGAATTGCTTCTACAAATCCCTCTGGAGTATCGGCGACGTCAATAATGCCGGAATAAAACGCTTTCACATCGGGAAGAGGCGTTGATACAACGGGTCGACCTGCTGCCAGATATTCCAGCCCCTTGACCGGATGGATATCGATTGTGGCCTGGCTGAGAACATAAGGGAGCAGGCAGACATCGAACGCCTTCAGATATGCCGGGAGTTCCTGGTATTTTCGTATTCCCATAATATGTAAATTAGGCGGTATCGGTTTCAATCTAAAACCGGGACTCGTGGGATCCGGTAGCAAAGACGCCCATTTATCCTCAAAATCACTCAAACCAAAATCAGCGAAAATCGGACCGATCAGCACAACGGAGGCTGTTGGTATTGATTCTGCGACATATACCAGCAGATCAGCATCGATCCGCTCGTTCAATCCGCCGAAATATCCGATTACCGGTCCCCGGCTCTTTATCGAGGCAATATCGTCCGGAACATGACAATCCGGATCATTCGCTTTCATGAAATGATCAATCTCCACACCGCATGGAATAAATTCCGTTTCCGGATGAAATTGATGTTTTTTCTGCCACAAGGCATATGTTCCGGTAAAAACCGTATCCGCTCTGCTGAACAATCGTTGTTCACGCTCCCCGGCGTCTCGCGGAGACCACGCCCATTTTGTGAAATCGTCGATGACATCAAATGCAACCGCTCTCCAGGGATACCGATTGGCAATCGTATCAGCCAACGGGGTATTCGTAATCAGCACCGGGTGGCCCAGATGCAATTGCCGGATCAGCTTTTCCAGACGTTTGATGATTAAAGCATCGTTGAAATCGATGATCCTGGAATTGGTTTTTCCCATTGGGAGCACGCGGGGACAGAAAACGGACAGTGCCGGGGAGTGGGAATGAAGAACTGGAGATGCGCCGGCAGACAGTATATGCTGAACACCGACGGGGTCGACATATATTCCGGGATGGAATTGGGAGAAACGGGTTGCGAACTGCTGTGGACGCTGCCATACCCCATCCCACGGTGTGATGGAATAGCAGACAAAAGAGATTGGTTCTTCGGGAAGCCTATCCGGTACCCGGAGGGGATTCAGGGTTAATGCGATTCGTGCTGTGGCGGCGGCGGTTCCGACACTCAGCGACAGTCCGGCAAGTCGCAATCCCCGGTACATCTGCTTCATCATGTCTGATTCAATTCCTCAGCCAATGTCCATCCGGCGTCAATGGCATGATCCATATTGTAGTATTCCCATTCGGCAAAACGTCCGACAAGGTGGATGTTATGTCGTTTGTACCATTCGCGCAATGAGCTGACAACGCTGTTTCGTTCGTGGGTTGGCACGATGTAAGCAACCGGGATATCGATCAGGTCTACGACATCAACCGGGTCATTCTCATTCAGGAGCCCGGCGCGTATAAGACCATCGAGTGTAGTGAGACCGGCCGAATTAATATCGACTTCCTTTTTGGAGTTGTAAGTAATTTCCGCTGTGAATGAGAAGCATCCCTGCGGACAGACCTGGGGAGCGGCGTTTCCCTGGACAAATACTCGGTGAAAAAGAAACTCAGGTTCTGGAAAGTAGATCCAGTGTTTCTCGGTGATCGAAGATCGCCGAATCCCGACATTGACGCAAAGAACGGATAAAAACTCGAGTGAACGGCTTAACTGCCGTAATTCATCGGGGATATTTCTCGTCATATCCACGATCTCGTGCAATGGACAGGTGAGCACAAGATGATCGTAGGTGAAAACCCGCTTATCTTGGGTAATGACCTGCTGTTTCACTGGATCGATCATGGTGACTGTTGTATTGTATTCAATCGTTGCAGCGCTTTTCAGGGCTAGCCGGTCTGCAACGGTTTGCATTCCGCCAGTGAGTGGATACCCGAAACGGGCATTCGGTCCCAGATCTTTTCGGCCGGGTCCCAGAGCACCGTCTATAAATTCCGAAAGACCCGGTCTGGGAACCCTGTCAGCCAGCCAGTGATGATCCATTTCGGACAAATCTCTGGCCCAAAGTTTCCTGTTGTATGGGATCATGAAATGGGAGGCAATTCCTGAACCATACGTTTTATATATCCACTGTTCAAAATTCGTCGGTTCCGCTGGATCATCCGAATAGGTTGCTTCGATCAGACCCATGAGGCATTCCTTGACAACTGGCAAAGGAAGTCCAAACGTATTGGCTTGGAAAGGATACCGCGAATATGTATTTTTCGAGAATATCCATGATTCCCGGTCTTGATAATGGAAATCACCTTTCTGCAGTTCTTCGATCAGATCCCGGATCCTGTTGATTCGCGTAAAAAAAATGTGGCCGGCCCAGTCAAACACGTATCCTTTAACTGTTTTCGACCGCATCAGGCCTCCCGGTTGCATCTGCTTCTCCAGGATGACACAGGCTGCCCGGATTCCTCCAGCGACGCCCAGCCCGGCCGGCCCGGCACCCACAACAATGACCTTTCTCTGATGGCTCATGTTCCCCCCTCCGGCAATGTCCGCAGAATGCTCCCGGATTCGTACAAACTCCGGAAATCCTATAGGGATTGGCTGTCCAGGTCAACCGGCTCCTGTAAGGTGACAGGCCATGCGCCCAGGGACAGGATCCTGCCGAGGGTACAGGTGCTTTGCAGATAAGGAATCAACGTCCAATACACAATGGCGTCCCGGATCTGATTTTTCCTGCAGGTGGAAAACATATCAATAGTTGGAGATAAATAGTGACCTTTGATACACTTTTTATTCATCAGGTCCAAATGCTGCTTGACGAAGAAGTAAAAATTTTGGATACTAGGCTCAGAAAAAATAATCTGAGAGCGAGTAAGTTAGGACTACTACAAGGATGGGAATTATGACTGCACGATCGGATTCTGGTCGGGATTACAGCCGCACTATTCGATTCTGTATGGATTTTCAAGGGCTTCTGAAAGCCGTTGAGATGTACACGATCGAGCATATTGCCGCTGTTGACGCAGCTGTCCGCTGCCAGAACTCTTTACGACCGCTTGTTTTTGAAAATTCGGACGTTGTAATCTCATCAGATCAGACATCCATGCAGATCGGCACCACATTTATTCCTGAGAAAATAATTGAAAAAACACCTGCTTTTCTAAAAGTTCACAAACTGATTGATGAGCGGAAGATCACATCTATCACGATACGACCCGATGTGGCACCTGACGACTTGCTTTTGATGGCGAACACACTGACGTCGCCTTTCGAGCCGGTTGTGGCGGAACGACAGTATGAAGAACTTGGATTGAAAACGCGTTCCAGGGTCAAAATCGCCGGAATCCATACTGTAACCCCGGAATCACCTAGTGCACTCGTACCCCTCCTGTTATCCGGGAAAATGGAAGGGGAAATAACTGATGCAACAAAAGAAATCCTTTTCATGGAGATCACCCGAAATATAGAGAGTACCAGCCGGGCAATTCAGAAACAGTTGAAAATCGAGCGGCAGCCGGACTCACAAGTCTGTGCCCGGGATCTTCTGCCGATTGCCTGTGATCGATGGGTCCACATTCTTGGTGAGTTGCTGGAACGGGTCCATTCTGGAGAAGATACAACCAGTGCGGAGCGTCAGCGGCAGATTCTCGAACTGATGCTGCCATACCTGGCCACGATCCAGGAAAGCCGACGTTCAGAAGAGTTTGATTCGCTGATTTCAAGCATGGAAAACAGCGATATACAAACAAAAATAAGACTCTTCGCCCAGTATTACGACCGCGTGTTTCAGCGCGTGGAAGAATTATCAACCTACCGACTCCGGATACAAAATCTTGTGCGGCAACTTGAAAAAATGATCAGCAGTCATGCCATCGAGAAATCGCAGAATCTTGCAGTCATCAGGCAGGATCTGACCTCCGTGGCGCCGGGAACAATTCATTTTCCATCCCTTTTCGAGAAACTGCTTTACTGGGTTTTACAGACGCGGGAGCCGGAACTCGTTCAACCCATGCTGTTTATTTCCCTGGATAATTTCACCGAACAGTCCAGCGTTCCAGCAAAAACAATCGAACAATTTTCCGGTCAGGTTCTTGATTTCTGCACGGAGTTTACTGATTACTGTGAGTCTACCATCACGGGTTTTCTACGGATACTGAGTGATACACCGGCTGATAACCATCCGGAGAATTTTATTTTTATTATCCGGAATATTCTCGAGACGCACTGTCGCGGGTGCACTAGAATAAAAAAATGCACTCTCCTGGAAAATATCTCCAATGAAATCAGCCAACAGAAAATGCCTGAACCGCTGGCGATGGCCAGTATCGAACTATGGCAACAGATTGCTCACGCCATTCTTCAGCAGGACTTCAATATTTTTCGCACGCGTGTTACACCGCTGGCCGAGAATGATCTGGCACCTGACCGATTCGACGAGAACGGGCTGCAGGATCGAATAGCGGATGCATGGAAATCCTTTGCTGAGGCGGAGTACTTTCAGACCTTGTTCAAACGTTTGACAAACCCCGAACGTGATGTTCGTTTCAATACCATTGATCATCTATCCAAATACGGTCCTTTCGCAGTCTGGCTGAGCCTGGGTGGTCTCGGACATCACAACTGGCAACTGAGACGTAATCTCGCCACTATCATCGGACGAGTCGCTCCCCTCGACAAACCCGCATTTCTCAAGCAGGTTCTTCGAGACCGCGATTGGCACGTGCGTTTCGAGGTTATATCCGCTCTTCGCAGACGGGTCGAGGAGGTTGCCGATCAGATTCGGAACCAGAAAGACCACCCTCTTGGAAAAATCATAACGCTGGCATTACTGGATGGGCGAAAGGAAATTCGGGAAGAGACATACGCAGTCTTCGAATCGATCACTCCATCTGATGCCGTCCGCGGGTTGATTAATGCCTATGAACGATTGAATGCCGTCAGCGATGATTACGAGATAGCAGAGAGAACGAGAATCTTGTCGTTGTTGGGTCTTATTGGCAAATCCAATCCGAACTTCATCCCGGAAATTATTCAGTTTGTGACAGGAATCGCCACTCAGAAAGAAGGTCTTCTGACACCCCATTGGATGATCCCCCTGAAAAAGGCATCCGTTGAATGTCTCGAGATGATCGGCACTCCCGAATCTGAAAAATGGATTGAAACGCTGGCGAAACAACGACCCTATAAGCGAGGCGTCGTCGGACGGGAAGCCAGAGCGGCCTTGAAGCGGATTGCTCAATAAAGAGATTGGGTACCAGTCGGTAAACTGCGTACCGATTTTCCTGTCGAGGTTGAAAATATCTCGAAGCGGGGTGTATAACCCTTTCCGGAGGGATTGTTATGGCCTTTCACATTTTCTTACCGTCTCAAAAAAAGTTAACCATTTTTTCATTCATCATGCTCTCCGCAGCTATTTGTCAGAGCGCTCCCACACTTATCTCACCAACGGATGACGCCCGATTCGGTGTTGGCGATCCGATTGTAATTTTCGAGTGGGACGACCCTTCCGGCTCACGTTTTGAGATCGAGCTGGCCATCGATGAAGAATTTACCATCGGAACTGGGCCGATATCTGCCGGGACAGTCCGTTTCTACAACCTGAGTGACTTAATTCCCGACGAGATATGGGCGCCTCTGAACCTAACCATATTCTGGCGAGTCCGCTCCGTTTCCACTACTTGGATTCCCGGCGAATGGAGTCACCCGTTCAAGCTTCATAAAAGCACACTGCAACAACCCGATCTTATCGACGGTACAGATGGCCGGTACAATCATCTCGGAGACATGCCGATTCTTACCTGGGATAATCCGGATTTCGCTACACGATTTTCGGTGGAATTCGCGATGGATGACCAGTTCAATGAATCTCTGGGTCGTGTCAACGTAGCTGAGCCTGTTCTTGATTTTACCGGAATGAACCGTACTTCCTGGGATGTACTGGAAGGAATTTTTTACTGGCGAGTGTCGACCTTGACCGATTCGCTTGTTCCGGGTCCATGGTCAGGACCGGGCCGCATATCAAAAACCAGGATCACAGCTCCACATATTATCAGCCCGGATGATGGTGCCGCTTTTCCGCCGCATTCAGAACCGGCTGTTCTGGAGTGGGAATCACTGGGAACCATTGACCGTTATGAAATCCGTCTCTTTGCTGATCCGGATTGCACAATAGAGATTATTACTCTTGTTCACAGCGGCTACCCAGAATTCGATTTGGGGAATGACCTGGGAATATCTGACGAAGTGTGGTGGTATGCACCATTCACGATGTTCTGGTCCATCGCCGGCGTCGACTCTGCCGGAAGGCCCGGGCCATTCAGTGACGCCCGCGAGTTGATCAAACCCGGTTATCACCGGGTTGCCGCCTATGGCGATTCCATTACTGACGGCAAATGCGTTGACAATGGATATCTGGATATCCTGCACAACCGGCTCGTCAGCGAATGGGACGATCAGGCAACGACTGTAAACATCGCCGAACCTGGAATGAAATCAAGGTGGGGGGCGGAAAACATGGAAAGTCGTTTGATGGGGTCTTGTCCTCAATATGTACTCATCATGTTCGGAACAAATGACTCCGTCGATCCGGGCAACTGCGACCCACAGTTCGAATGCGACGTCCCAGGGCACATGGCGCAGATGGTTATTGTGGCTCGGGAACGAGGTACAATTCCGATTATCAGCACGATTATTCCGGTCAATCCGGAGGGTAATCTCGCAGGAGCACAGGATGATGTGGATGCCAATAATGAAGATATTATCAACATGGCATTTCAAATGGGAGTCGACCTGGTCGACCTGAATGCCATGTTCTGGGATTACGGTGATTTATCAAGCCTTTTCTGCGATTGGGGTCACCCCAACGAGGCGGGGTATGACATCATGGCCAACGGATTTTTCGACGGGATAATGGCTGCCGACCCGGGTTGATTCGAACCCGACTTAATCTGAACAGGAACAAAATTTGGCCAGTCCAATAGCCCACAGTATAACAGGATTCAGTATCTATTGGATATCCAGCCGTTACGTCCGGATATCCTCCAATCCGTTGCGACAAAAAAAGTTTCTTCTGGGTGCATCGATAGCCGTAATACTTGCCAATCTATCCGATCTCGATCTGATCGCCGGGCTCATCTTCCACCGCTATGTCCACCATCAGGTCACTCACACTTTTTTCTTTGCCCTACTGATAGGATTAATCAGCGCTATAGCTGCACGAATGTTCCATTTTTGCAGCATCAAACGAGCCTTTTTTCTCTCCACAATCCTGGTCAGTTCTCATGTAATCATTGACTATTTTACTCGAGACACTTCCGTACCCAAAGGCTGTATGCTCTTCTGGCCAGTCTCGGAACGATATTTCATGTTTCCAATGCCACTATTTATCGATATCTGGAGAATGACACCCGAGTTGACGATTGGATTTAACAATCTCAATGCGGCTATACGCGAATTGGCGGTGGGCGGCGCAATACTGCTTTTGACATTCACTTTGCGTCCCTTTCCGATCCCCATCCGACGATATCTGCTTGTTTTCACAGCGGTAATGGGTTTTACAGCCGTTATTGCGAATCAACCTTTAACCGCCTGCGCTGAACGGCAACTCCTGTTGTATTTGGGACAACATCCTACAACCATGCACAACATCTCGGATCCCGCTCCTGTCGGAGGTATCGTTTTTTCCTCCAGGCATTTCGGAAACCTGGATATCTTTCTGATTCAACCTGACGGAACCGGTCGTCGTCAATTGACGGTCAACCCTGCAGATGATGATTGGCCGGCCTGGTCACCTGACGGAACTTGGATCGCGTTTCAAAGCGATCGCAGCGGTAACAGGGATATCTGGCTCATGACGGCGGACGGCATGAATAAACGTAATCTGACTGGTAAAAGCTCAGACATTGAAGAAACACCCTCCTGGACGGCCGGCGGAAATCAGATAGTTTTCTGTTCGCACAGGACCGGTCAGCCCGAGCTGTTTGTAATGAATCTGGATGGATCCGGTGTGAAGCAAATCGCCGGGAAGGCATCCGGCAGAAAGCTAATGCCGCGTGTATCTCCTGTCACCGATTTTGTTGCCTATACCGGAGAACAACCTCCGTTCCCAGGTTGGAATATTTTCTCCGTGTCTCTCAACGGGGGAGCGCCGGTACGAATTAGTCCTTCCACCGGCTGCAGGGGGAACTGGTCTCCGGACGGGAGTTATATGGTGTATGTTGGTGCGGGATCCGGCAACACATCGGACCTCTACATATTCGAAGCGTCCGGGGGACCTCATCGCAAAGTTACATTTTCATCACAATATGACTACGATCCGTGTTTTTCTCCCACCGGTGATACGATCTGCTTTTGTCGCAGCAGAGCGGAATTCAAGAATACATGGGACTTATGGACTATCGATATCCGCACAGGTGATGAGAAAGCATTGACGGATGACGGTCTGGACAATCGGAATCCTTCCTGGCATTAAATGACTACAAATATTTCCCATCGCGATCCGCCCTGAGATGGTTGCTTGACTCCTTTCAAGTCCCCGAGTACAACCTGCGCTGGAGGTGATCGAAGTGAAAAACATACGAAATTTCAGCATCATTGCTCACATTGATCATGGCAAATCCACGTTGTCTGATCGATTGATCCAGGCAACCGGGATGGTGAGTGAAAAGGAGTTTCACGATCAGCTTCTTGACAGCATGGATATCGAGCAGGAGCGGGGAATTACGATAAAAAGCAATACGATCTGTCTTCCATATACTGCCAGGGATGGCCAGTCTTATATGCTGAATCTCATTGATACGCCCGGCCATGTGGACTTCTCTTATGAAGTATCCCGTGCGCTGGCGTCATGCGAGGGGGTATTACTTTTAATTGATGCATCGCAGGGTGTTGAAGCACAAACACTGGCCAACCTGTATGCTGCTCTGGAGCATAATCTTGAAATTATTCCGGTGATAAATAAAATTGATCTCCCGTCCGCCAATGTTGATGAGACCCTGGTTCAGATCGATCGTGAATTGGGATTGGATATTGATAGAACAATTATGTGTTCCGCAAAAACCGGTCAGGGTGTAGACGAGATTCTGGAAGCGATTGTCCGACTGATACCACCTCCTCACGGTAATCCGGATGGCGAGTTGGCCGCTCTTGTTTTCGATGCCAATTATGATTCTTACCGTGGAGCGATCATCAGTTGCAGGATCGTCGACGGAACCGTTCGTGCAGGGGACATAATCCGGCTGATGGCTCTTGATGCCTTTCATAAAGTGGAGGAAGTCGGCAAATTCGGGTTGACTCGTCTGAAGACGAGCAGTTTGTCCGCGGGTGAAGTCGGATACCTGATCGCGGGGATAAAAACAGTCAGCGATACCCGTATCGGTGACACGATCACCCAGCATAAAAAACCCTGCGCAGCCCCACTGCCAGGCTTCAGGGAAGTTAAATCCGTTGTTTTTTCGTCGATATATCCAATTGACGCAGATGATTTTCCTTCATTCGCAGATGCTCTGGAACGCTATAAACTCAATGACGCGTCGGTAACATTCCAAAGAGACAGCTCCGTCGCCCTGGGACAAGGTTACCGGTGCGGATTCCTGGGTCTGCTTCATCTGGAGGTATTCCAGGAACGGCTCGAACGAGAATACGATCAATCCATTATTATGACCTCACCCAGTGTTCTGTATAAGTTTACTTTGAAAAGCGGGATCGAATTGAGTGTGGATAATCCCCATTATTATCCGGATCCTTCAACGATTGAAACGGCGATGGAGCCTTATATCAAAGCATCAATTCTGATACCGGAGCGCTATATGGGAGCGGTCATGAACCTGTGCATCAGCCGGCGCGGTGAAAACTCCAGATTCAACTACCCGACTCCGGGCCGGTTGGAGGTACTGTTTGATATGCCACTGGGAGAAGTTATTTTTGATTTTTATGACAGACTCAAAAGCATTACACAGGGATATGGCTCATTTGATTATGATCTGATCGGTTACAGGGTCAGTGACCTTGTTAAACTCGATATACTGGTGAATGGCGAAAAGGTGGATGCATTGTCGGTGATTGTGCACCGGGATCGCGCAAGAGAGCGGGGTGTCCATATCTGTGATCGTCTCCAGGAAGAAATACCCCGGCAGATGTTTAAAATAGCCATCCAGGGAGCGATCGGCGGGAAGATTATCTCAAGATCGACGGTATCAGCCATGCGCAAGGATGTTCTGGCAAAATGTTACGGTGGCGATATCACGCGAAAACGCAAGCTTTTGGAGAAACAGGCAAAAGGAAAAAAGAAGATGAAGATGATCGGATCCGTGATGATACCGCAAAAAGCGTTCGTTGCCGTTCTGAAAGCAAGGGATGAATAATATTCCCACCATCAGTCGTTCACCGGGTCTTTATATACATATCCCCATATGCAAAACACGATGCCGATATTGTAATTTTTATTCACGTTCCGGTGTAACCGCCGAGTTAACCGGAACGCTCATCGAATGTATCTGCAAAGAGATCGAATCCGCACGCTGGGAGCCCAATACGATTGATACCATTTATTTGGGTGGCGGAACCCCGTCAGTCCTGGATCCAGTTCACCTGAAATCAATCCTGGACTCGGTTCGAAAACGATTTATCGTCCTGGAACCCGCGGAAATAACACTTGAAGCCAATCCCGGTGATCTTGACTCATCGATTTTGCAGACATGGCTTAATATGGGTATCAATCGGGTCAGTCTTGGAGTTCAGTCACTGGATGATGCAGCTCTGCGTCTTCTCGGACGGAGGCATCATACTGAACAGGCATTGACGGCCATGGCACATCTGGCACGGATTTCCAAAGAGAAAAGTGAATTCTCCTGGAGCGCAGATGTCATCATGGGGATTCCGAATCAATCACAACGCGTGTATGAATCATCCTTGGAGCGTATCCTGACTTTTAATCCGCCGCACCTGTCATGTTATCAGTTGACCTTCGAATCCGGCACGCCTCTCATGAAAACGTTAAACCGGGGTTTGATCGATCAGCTCGATGAAGAGACTGAAGCGATATTTTTTTCTCGTACCCAATCGCTGCTGGCAGAGCATGGCTATTGGCAGTATGAGGTTTCCAACTACTGTTCAGGGATTGACAGTCATTCACATCACAACGCCAAATACTGGGATCATGTTCCATACCTGGGAATCGGACCTTCGGCACACAGTTTTGATGGAGTTCGCAGATGGTGGATTGTATCTGATATCAGGGAGTATTGCAGACGGATTATAGAAGATGGGGAGGCTGTTGAAGAGGTGGAGTTGATCGATTCCCGAACGATGTATAATGAGCGAATCATGCTGGGATTGCGAACGGCATGGGGGATTGACCGTTCCATGATTGATGCGTCGATTCAGCCGGATATACTTAATGTAATCAAAGCAGGCCTGATCCGGGCAACCGATGACCGGTTGATACCGACACCCCTTGGCATGGCCGTTGCCGATAGTATTGCCGGTCTTCTGATCGCACGCACATATGATCAGGAGATATCCACAAGGAGTTCATGTTAAGGGAATGGGTCAGGAAGAATCACTGTCGGCCGGAAACTGGAGAGAATTGATCAGGAACCGTCTTACACGGGAAGAGCAGTCTGCGATCAGTGCTGTTCAGAATTATTTTCCATTCAAAATTACGCGCGATTATGCCCGGTTGATCGATTGGGACAATCCGGCTGATCCGTTACGTATGCAGGTAGTACCGTCTCAGATGGAGCTTCAGGTCAATGCTGGAGAATCCAGGGATCCACTTGACGAACGTCGCTATATGCCGATCCCGGGAGTGATTCACAAGTACAGAAATCGGATACTCTGGCTGATCACATGTCATTGCGCACTCCACTGCAGATTTTGCTTCCGCCGTTGGCATCGCTGTGCACAGGAAGTTACTGTCGATTCGACCAACCAAACCCCGCTGAAAGCAATTGAAGAGTATCTCCAGCAGGATCCGGAGATCATCGAAGTAGTTCTTTCAGGTGGGGATCCGTTAACGCTTCCGCGTGAGGAGTTAAACAGTTATCTCAGGAGACTTGCATCCATCCGGTCTGTCCGACTCATCCGGATCCATACCCGGATTCCTGTGGTTGCAGGTGAATCCGAACTCACAAACAAACCACTTTTTCAATCGGACCATTCAACGCTGAGACTCGTTGTGCATGTCAATCATCCCAACGAAATAAGTCCGGGATTCAAAAACGCCATCCTGCGCTGGAGGAAGCTTGGAATCCCAGTTTTGAGCCAATCCGTCCTGCTCGCCCATATCAATGATACATCGGATATACTGACTCGTTTATTCCTTGAGTTGGCATGTCTCAGGATTCAGCCGTATTATCTTCATCTTCTTGACCCTGCCGAAGGTACCCGGCAATTCCATGTGCCTGTCGAGCATGCCCGCCGCCTGATATCAACCTTGCGGGAAACCCTGCCCGGCTATGCAGTCCCCCGACTCGTTGTGGATTTGCCCGGCAGACCATCTAAAACTATCATTGAATTTTCTTCTTGACTTTCGCCATTCTTTCACCGTATATAATATATAGAGTGGCGAAACAATGGAGAAAGTCTCATGAACCTGACAGCCAGACAGAAAGAAATATTTAATTACATCAAGGATTTCATACAAAACAGGGGGATTGCTCCTTCTGTGTCTGAGATCCGTGATTTTTTCCATCTCGGTTCTCTCGGGACGGTACACAAGCATTTGAAGGCGTTGGAGAGAAGAGGGTGTATTCAGCGATCCAAGGGTTATGCGCGGGCCATAGAACTATGTGTTGAATCAAGGGCGGACTCGCTGGATGTGCCGATGCTCGGTCTGATAGCGGCCGGGTCACCGATTCAGGCGTTCGAGGTACCGGAGACTATTTCGATTCCGGAGGACATGCTTGGGCGTGGGAAAACGTTTTCACTTCAGGTCAACGGTGAATCCATGATTGAAGACGGCATTAATGACGGTGATTTCCTGATTGTTGAAAGTCGTTCCACAGCGCATGACGGGGAGATCGTCGTTGCGTTGGTTGATGGAGACGATGCGACAGTCAAGCGGTATTACCGTGAAGGACGGAATATCCGTCTTCAGCCGTCCAACAAGACGATGTCACCGATACTTGTACCGGGTGATTCCGTTGAAATTCGAGGTGTGGTCATCGGATTAATCCGAAAATACAGATAGCTGTTTCATTGTTTCAAGAACAGGGAGTGGGTTTATGAAAACTACAATGTTGAGGTGTGTTCAATCATCACAGGCAGTCAGGAAAATCTTGCACATCGATATGGACGCATTTTTTGTATCGGTGGAGATCTTAAAAAGACCCGATTTAAAAGGGAGGCCTGTAATCATTGGCGGGAAATCACCGAGAGGCGTTGTATCCACCTGTTCATACGAAGCCAGGCAGTATGGTGTTCACTCTGCGATGCCTTCGGTGAGGGCTATTCGGTTGTGCCCGGATGCGATATGGCTTCCCGGGGATTTCTCGGCGTATAATTATTATTCTCAGCAGGTTTTCGAAATTATGCGCCGTTATTCACCGGAAGTATATCCTTTGTCGATTGACGAGGGCAGGATTGATCTGACCGGGAGTGAAAGTCTGTTTGGCCCTTCGACGACTATTGCTCATCGAATTCTTCAGGACATTCGTGATGGATTGGGTCTTCCAGCCTCGGGCGGTCTGGCAAATTCGGGTACTGTTGCAAAGATAGCGTCTGAACTCGCCAAACCGGGTGGTTTGATAGTGGTTTTCCCAGGTAAGGAACAATCTTTTCTAGCGCCTGTACCGATAGAGAAGATTCCCGGGGTCGGCAAGGTCAGTCTACCGCGATTTCATGATTTTGGAATTCGGACAATTGGTGATATCGCCCTCTGTGATCCGGACAGGTTCGCCAAGGCGTTCGGTCCTTGGGCAACGACGTTGTATCGGATTGCCACCGGTGCTCAAAAATCTGCGATCCCTGAACCTGCAAAATCGCCAAGTCGAAGTAATGAATGTACTTTCGCAACCGATCTCAGGCACCCTGATGACATTCGACATGAACTGAGACGTTTGGTTGAAAAGCTCGGCTTTCGACTCCGTCGAAATAATCTAAAAACATCGACTGTCAGCGTGAAAATCCGGGATGGTCAATTTCATACGATAACGCGTTCGAAAACTCTGGATTCGCCGACAAACAAAGATCATCTCCTATTCAATATTGCAGAGACTCTGGTATTTTCCAATCTGCCGAAAAATTACGGCATCCGGCTACTCGGTGTGGCCGGACAGAACCTGACTGCCGGACCGGATCAGACCGTTCTTTTCGAAACACACGAAGAGAAAAACTATGAGCGGTTCTATTCTATGGTCGATACCATCAAGGAAAAATTCGGACGACAATCCGTAAGTTTTGGATTGACTCAGCAGAATCGGCGAAATGAAGGCATCAATGATCGATCAACCCGTTTACGGAAACGAACGATCCGCATCACTCGACCATCAAAGATCTCTATACCGTATTACAGATCCATGTGACGGTTATCATTCAGGAAGGACCGAATACCTTTTTTAAATCTGCCCAGTGCCGGCAACAACCTGTCCGGTGCAATTTCACCGAAACCAATCCGAATATGATCTGCAGCACCGAAGAACGTTCCGGGAACGCATAAAACGCCGCATACCGTCTCCAGGTAATCGGTGAGTAACCGAGTATCCGGTATATCCTTTATCCTTGGGAAGTAAACACATCCCCATTCCGGTACAGTGCCCTCGACTATTTGTATCATCGACCCAATCTCTTCCCGGAGTATTTGTCTGTTTTTCGTTACGATTTGCTGCGTTTTTATCCGGTATTCCTCCAGATGATCAAATACAATGGTTGATAACGTCTCCAAATATCGCGATCCGATACCACTCATTAAAATTTGCACCTTGCGCAGATTTTCTATCACATCGGGTGCCGCGACAATCCAGCCGCAACGCAGAACACTGAATCCATATACTTTCGTCAGGCTGCTGGTACTGATGATCCGGTCGTCAAGCATAGCCGCCGGCAATTGACGACCGGGAATAAAATCCCTGTAAATCTCATCAACGATCAGGTATGCATTCGGAGCTTTCTCTTTCATGATTTCGACAATCGAAAGAATTTCCTCATCGGTTATCTTATAACCGGTCGGGTTATGCAGATCCGTAATAATAATCAGGCGTGTCTGATGATGGATCAAATCTCTAATCATGTCCTGTTGAATCGGGCGATCAGTCCAGCGCTTAAACGTATCGATCCGGGCTCCGCAATGCATCGGAGATTGCCAGAGCGGCTGATATCCCGGCGTTTCAACGAGAACCCGGTCATTTTTCTCTAACAAACCCGTTGAAAGAAGGAATATCGCACTCGTTACACCCTGGGTTGTCAGCAAGTTTCTTTCGGGAACCCCATATCGGTCACAGATCCGATGAATCAGTGCCGGAAGCCCGTATGCATTGGAGTTTTGAAAACGCTCATTGAACTCATCTTTTGACATCATTGCCCGGTGGCTTTCGAGAAGATCCCACGGCTCACAAACACTGCTGCTCATCAGCGAGTAGTAGTCCGGATTCAGGATTTTAGACATCCGATCCTTATACCAGCTCAGGTAGGTTTCTTTCATCTTGACAGGCACCGGGCTTATTTCCGCAACGTTCGAGTCAATTATGCCATTACATGCCACGGCGGGAGAACGATTGGTTTCTGCTCAAATTGTTTTTTCAACTCTTCCGGCATATACTCAGGTGGCACAATCAAGTCTAAAACATGTTCATCGAACCACTCGTCCGACATCACGAAGAAACCCTTTTTGCCGACTTCCGTTCCCCAGCTGTTTTCAACTTTCCATCGGATCGGTTTTTTCCCAACGAGTTCGACACCGATCAGGACCATGGAGTGAGTCAGCCGTGACTGACCATAATCAAGTCGGTTCTTTTTGACCATCCCGAAGGGAGTCTGGAAGAGCAGATCATAATCATATAAATCGGTTATGAGAAGTCCTTCCTTGGAGTGAGAATCCTGCACGACATCGCAGCCGTACAAAACAGCGTTTCCGTCTTTCAGCATTTTTATGGCAATCTTTTTAAGTTCTTTTACGGGAACATTGAGCCATTTCCAGTAGTCACCACCCACCATATTGCCGAATAAATCAATCGTAAACGTTTTGCCAAACGCTGTATTCTCAGCCGGACAACTTGCAAGCGTAAAACAACTTCCAAGATCAATCTCGAGATATTTCGTCTTGAATTCCTGGGGTGTGATCCCGATCTCCTGATGATAATTTTTATCTTTATCCCGATATGACCAATCGAACTTTTTAGGTGGGATCCCCATACAGGTCGCCAGAATCCGGTAGATGGCCGTCATCGCGTCTGCTTTGCACGTCTCCAGAGCGTCATCGCGTTTTTTAGATTTTCCGACTGATCGCATCCGTCCGAACGCCTCGCGGATCTTGTAACCGACAAGCTGATTGATAAAACGACTCTGTTCACGATTGAAGGAATCAGGCATGACATCCTTCGGAATCAGGCCGTATTTATTGATGAGGTTAACGATCATATGCCATTCCCCGCCATCTGGTGTCGGATTGTCGAGGATAAAGCGAACATGCCTGTCATCAATATCCCGGTCCGTCAGCCCCTTGAGGATCTCCAGATAATAGTTGGCTTTCTCCAGCTTGTCGTAGAACATCAAGTGATTCTGCGAGAATTCAAGCTTCTCAATTTTAAATTTTTTCATCGTGATTGTCCGAAGCCAATTCAGATCTGCAAACATCCAGCAGGTTCCACTCTGCTTCTGATCGGAAATATCCGGCTTTTCTTCTATCTCATGAGAAAAAGTCCAGTTATTCCTGTTCAGGACATCCCGGTTTAATGCGATATCCTGGAGATTCCCTCGGGTCACCGCATTCATGGCGACTTTGAGTCCCTCGTTGGCCAGAAAATTCTCTTTGTATTTTTTAAGGTGTTCCGGTTTAATCGCGCCTTTTAATGTGCTCTTTGCCATGGTTTTCTCCTTGGTTTTTCTATTTTGTCGACAGCTTAGCCAACTACATCAGGAATCAGATAGGGAACCACGCCGGTAATACGACCGGTTTCTGATCGAGAAGTTTCACATGTTCCTTTTTCATATATTTTTTAGGAACCCAGATCACGATCATGTGCTCATCAAACCACTTGTCAGACATCGTAAAGATTCCTTTTTGTCCGACTTCTGAACCCCAACTGTTTTCGACTTTCCAGCGCACCGGTTTGTCGTTCACCAGTTCAACGCCTGCCAATACCATGCAGTGTGTGTACACAGATTGACCATAATCAAGCCTCCATGCCCGGTCACCATCGAAACTTGTCTTGAAGAAATCGTCCATGCCGTACACATCATGATGCAGGAGACCCAGTTTGGAATGACTCTGCTGTAAAACATCGCATCCGAACAGAACATGATCATCTTTAAGCAGCATGCTGAGCGCATATTCCTTCAAAACGTCCATCGGAACGTTCAACCACGACCAGATACCGCCATCGATTGCATTGTTGAACAGCTTCTGGGTGTACATCTTGCCGTAAGGGGTCCGATCTAATGGGCTGTTTGCCAGACAATACATTTCGTCCAGATTTAACGGTATGTATTTCTCGGCAAACTCCCTGGGTGTGATCCCCTTTTCCTGATGGTATTGCTTGTCTTTGTCCTTCCAGCTCCAATCGAATTTTTCAGGCGGCATTCCGAGACAGACAACCAGAATTCGATAAATAATGTCCATCATCGAGACTTTTTTTCGATACAGGGCGTCAACCGGTTTGCCTTTTTTGCCCATATTACGCAGTTCTGCCGCAAATTCCCTTAGTTTGAAAAACAACACACTGTTTACATAGCGGGAGTTTTCCTTGTTCGCGGTGTCCGGCATGATTTCCATCGGTACAAGACCATATTTGTTCACAACATTCCGGAAAAGAGCCCACTCCCCGCCATCACCAGCGGGAGAATGCAACAGATGTATTATCTCGCGATCATCCAGTGGCTTATCCATACGTTCGATCATCGCATTCAAGAACAAGTTCGATTTCTCCAGCTTGTCAAAGAACATGACGAAATTGTGTGAAAACGTGATGGCTTCCATATTATGCGCTCTCATCGTTTCAAGGCGCAGCCAGTTGATGTCGGCATACATCCAGCAGGTTCCCGATCGTTTCTGATCGGTAATATCCGCCTTGTTTTCAACTTCTTTCGAATAGACAAAATTGCTTTGATTCAACACCTGGCGATTGAGAACCAGTTCCTGCAGATTCCCTCGGGTTGCAGCGTTCATGGCAATCCGAAATGCGGGGTCTGCGGTCACCTCCGCCTCAAGTTCTGCCAGCAAATCCAGATTTAACTCACCTTTATATCCAGATTTTGCCATTGTATTGCTCCTTCCTGATTGACGGTTAATCAACATCCTTCACCGAACCTCCGTTATCATGGAACATACAGAATTTCAACAAAAATCAGATGCTTAAATGCGTTTCGGAATTCCATCGACTTTTCACAAGCGATCGGGAATAATCGCTTTCCGGAGGTGTGTGATGATTGAACAACTCTACTCCGGACAACTGTTTTTCCGCCGGATCTCGGTGCCGAACCCGTGCGGATCTCTCGTGTTCATTCATGGACTTGGTGAATCCGGTCTTTGTTTTGAGCAGACAATGGCGTCGATATCAAACGATCCGCTATTGTCCGGCTGGAATCAACTCGCCCCAGATCTGCCCGGCTATGGCAAAAGTCTTCCACCGTCAATTCCACTGAACCTGTCAGAACTGGCTGCCTTAATCCCTGATTGGTGCTCGCCGTTCATTCAATCGCCGGTGATCATTCTGGGTCATTCCATGGGCGGCGTCATCGGCCAGCTCATGGCGGAAGAATCAGACGGAATGATCGCCGGATTCATCAATGTTGAAGGAAATCTCAGTACGGGTGATTGTGTCTTCTCAGGAAAGGCTGCAGCTTATTCACCGGACGAGTTTGAGATGACTGGTTTCGATCTTTTGAAAGACTCCGTATACCGAAACGGTCTCAAATTTTTTGCTCAGAGAGGCTATTATGCGTCTATGCGATTCGCCTGGGCATCTCAGTTTCATCTTAACAGTCAGAACCTGTTGGATTTCTCAGCAACGGCTGATGCAGCCGATCGATTCGCGAAACTGCATCTGCCCAAGCTCTACATCACAGGTCAACCCAGCGGCATCTGTGCCGAATCGATGGCAGCGCTGACCGCGACGGCATCTCCGGTCGCTGTTATCAGGGATGCCGGGCACTGGCCATTCATCGATCAACCGATTGATTTTCTCAATCACGTGACACGATTTTTTCGATCGCTGTAAGCCTATGTAACGACAACCTTGTATTCACACCTCCGGTCCATTGAAACATCGTGATGGATTCAGTATGGTTCGTCTGATGACAGAAGCCATTCACAGTCGAAAGGGGAATGAAAAATGGACAGTCGCAATCCTGCCTTGAAAACCGGCGATACAATTCATGATTTCACTATCATCCGCCAGGAAGCAATCCCTACTTTGCAGCTTGTGTTCTATGAGCTTGTGCATAAACAACTGGGAACCCGGCTCATCCATCTGAGCAGCAGTGACAACAATAATGTTTTCATGGTGACTTTCCCGACGCATCCGACAAATTCGACGGGTGTTGCGCATATTTTGGAACATGGAGTTCTGGAAGGTTCCAAGCGTTACCCGGTCAAAATTTTCAAGAATCTGTCCGGGCGATCCCTGAACACCTTTCTGAATGCAATGACATCCAGCGACTATACCTCCTATCCGTTCTCCAGCTGCAACAGGAAAGATTTCTTCAACCTGATGGATGTTTACATGGATGCAACTTTCTTCCCTCTTCTGAATGAGAACACATTTCTGCAGGAAGGCTGGCGGTATGAGTTTCAGGATTCAGAGAATCCTGAATCCGATCTGGAATACAGGGGCGTCGTGTACAACGAAATGAAGGGAGCCATGGGGAACCCGGTGCGTCTATTCCATGAGTATTTCAAAAAAACCATGTTCCCCGATCTGACATATGCCAATGCCTCCGGGGGTGATCCGGCCTGTATTCCCGATCTGACCTACGATGAATGGAAAGCGTTCCACGCCCGGTTTTATCACCCGTCGAACGCGTGTTTCTTCACTTTCGGTGATATCCCGTTGGAAGATCTTGTCACACACATTCACGATAAGGTACTGCGCCGATTCAGCCCATCAAATCCAGCACCACTGATTCCGATCCAGACACCCTATCCGGAACCCCAGCATCGTCGCTTCACATATCCGGTATCCCAAACGGAATCCCTCACCAAAAAAACTTTCGTTGCCCTGTTGTGGAAAATGGCGCCGATTGCCGATTTCAGAGAAAACCTGAGACTTGAGCTTCTTTGCACGATTCTTGCCGGCGATTCCTCCGCCATACTCAGTCGGACATTGCTGGGCTCAAACCTCGGCAACGGTCTTGCGCCTATTGGGTTCGATGCGTCCTACGCTGAATCAGTGTTCGGGATCGGATTGAAGGACACCGACGAGGAGCATGCAGGAACGATTGAAACACTGATATTGAATACTCTCCACTCAGTAGTAGAGAATGGTTTTGAGGAAGATGAAGTGCATGCAGCTATTCATGAGTTGGAGTTCAGTGCTCTGGAGATCAAAGGTGATCACGGGGTTCCCTTTGGTCTATCACTCGCCTTTCGCGGATTGCAGGCGTATCTTGCGGGAGGCGATTTCGCCCAGGCATTGAAAATCAATGAGATACTTGAGGAACTGCGAACAGAAGCCCTGACACCCGGTTTTTTTAAGGGTTTGATCCGCAAATACCTGATAGACAATCCCCATCGCATTACGATGGTACTCGTCCCCGAACAGGGGGGGATGGAAGCGCTGGAAACCCGAAGACGTGAAACGCTCCAAAAAGTATCTAATTCCCTGACCGAAACGGAAAAAAACCGGATCATAGAGCAAACACGGCGACTGAAGGCTCATCAGAGTGAGGATGGCGATACATCTTGTCTTCCGCATATTGAGCTGGAGGATATCGCTACCGTTCCGGATAAAATTCCCCAGAACGCTGTCAAGTGGGACAACATCAATTTGTACCGACACCCAATTCCGACAAACGGAATCACATATTTTTCAACCTGCTTCAGACAACCACTGCCAGAGTCCGTTCCTCTGCCCGTAATTCAGTTCACGGGCATTCTCAGTGATCTCGGTGCAGCCGGCCGCTCATATATAGACATGGCTCGACTGATCCGGCAATATACCGGCGGTATTTCCATCGGATCCGGCGTCTCACGCAGTCTCGACGGACGATTCTGGCTGAATCTTCAGCTCAATGCCCGTTGCCTGGTTCGCAATCATTCCAAAATGATGAATCTGGCCGGTGATGTGCTGTGTGAACCAGATCTCAGTAATATTGAGCGTATCCAGGAACTGCTGAACATGCAGAAAGCCTACGCAGTTCCATCGGCAATGTTTAATGGCCACCGTATGGCCCTGCTGGCGGCAAGCAGGACTTTCTCACCTCTGAGCTGGATAAATCATGAAACCGGCGGAATGGCAGGTATCCGACGTCTATCGCATCTGCAGGCGGATGACTTCGAAAAGATCAGTCGCTCGATCGATTGTTTTTTAAAGCAATCCTGCGGGATCGAGTTTGAGCAGATGGCGCTGACCGGGCTGAATGATGCAATGGATGACGCAGTATCCAAACTGAATCTACTGCAGGCTCGTCTGCACAATCGAACTGTTGATGAGGGCTTATCCGGAAACGAAATTCCCGGTAAGGATACAGCACCACCCCTGGAAGCCTGGGTTTTGAGCACCGATGTGTCGTATGTCGCCCGGGCATTCCCCGCAGTGCATTATGAACACCCTGATGCACCGGTTTTAAGAGTCGTAAGCGCGATGATGGAGAAACCAATGTATGAACGAATCCGTGCCCGTGGAGGTGCTTATGGTGCATTTGCACTTTTCGAAGCAACGGCCGGTATCTTCATGATGATTACTTACAGGGATCCCCATACCGCTCAGTCCCTGGAATCCTTCGAGGATGTCATCCATCACCTGGCGTCCGGGGAATTCAAGGATGAAAGTCTACATCATGCCATAGTGAATATCATCAGTAATCTGGACACCCCGCCATCTCCAAGAGAGAAGGGATTAATGGCGTTTACTAATGCCATGAATGGCATCACTTTCGATCAACGGACCCGCTTCCGCCAGGGCATTTTGAATACCGGGCGAGATGATGTTGTCCGCATTGTCAAAGACCACCTGGTCGATCCGAAATGTTCCGGAATATCGATACTGACTTCAGATAAAATCCTGAACAACGATGAAACAAAGCCTCTGAACCTCGTCAGAATGAGTCTGGAGGATTAAAACGGTTATCCAACCGGAATGGCTTGACAGTAGATTAAACCATGATTATTGGATGTAGCCAAGTTGCCGGAGTTTCTGATCCAGCTTCGGGTCGTCCTCCTCATCGGGTAATGCTTTTTCATTACTCATGAATTGATCGAGTTCTGCCGCCATATCCTTCCAATCAGCAAACCGGTCCGTGTTTAACAGCGATCCCAGCTCCGGTTCGCTCAGACATATTTTTTCATCTGGATGGCTATCCAGATCATAACAACTCCAACCCGATTGACTCGTCCATATTATTTTCCGCGATTGTTGAAAAATAACTCTCCAGCAATTCCTGGCACTCCGCTTCAATAGCTTATGCTGAAGCACCGAGAACAGTGCCCGATCATGCAGCAGCGCTTCATTGGGGGGATATATCGGAAC
Organism: candidate division CSSED10-310 bacterium; assembly: GCA_016931515.1. GTDB lineage: Bacteria > CSSED10-310 > CSSED10-310 > CSSED10-310 > CSSED10-310 > JAFGEQ01. The sequence continues at coordinate 280,964 of JAFGEQ010000006.1, forward strand.
GCCTTGAATGTTGTCAGGAGCTTTTATACCGGCCAGTGTCATCAGCGATATGGGTATATCAATCGTGGACACCCGTCCCTTCTGCAGAAAAATTTCAAACGAATTGTCCGGATGTCGAAGCACCATAGGGACCCGCACGGATTCCTGGTACAGCGTTTTACCATGCTGGTAGTACCCATGTTCCCCAAATTCTTCGCCATGGTCCGCCGTAACAAGAATAATACTGCTCTCTAATATATTAATGTCCCGCATACAGCGAACGATCTGCTCCAGAAGAGAATCAACCTGGCGAATCTCGCCCCGGTAATAATCATGAAGATATCGCTTTTCAATATCCTTGAGATTGCGCGATTCATCCGGTGATTCGTAGTTCAGATGGCCCGATTCCCTGGATTTCAAAGACTCTCTGACACCGCTGTCCGGAGGCGGATCGCAAATCTGTTCAAAAGGGTTTACAGGTGTGTATGGATCGTGAGGATCCATGATGTGCAGGTAGAGAAACATCGGTTCATTTTTATTCTCCAGGAGGAACTCTCGTGTTCGGCACAAAAGGCTCTCGGAAGAACCGTGAGTCCACTTCCCGGAGGGACCCGGGTCGAACAGGGCAAAACCCCGGTCGAATCCCTTATCAACATTAATCAAATGATTGGCAGTAATGGCTCCCGTGAACCAGCCATTCCCGGCGAAAACTTCCTGGAGTAACGGAATACCACTATCGAGCTGGTACAGGTTCTCCCCTTCCGGAGCAAAAGTATTGGTATAGTGACCGCTCAGCATATTCTTAACGGACGGAAGCGTCCAGCTGCTGGTCGTTATTGCGCTGGCATATGTTACCGCATGCCTTGAAAACTCGTCTAAAAACGGAGTATCCGCCCGGTTCGATCCATATATGCCGGTATCTCTGCTCCGCAGGGAATCAATGACGATTAAAAAGACATGAGGTCTCATCGACATATTGTCTGGAACAAACATCGGAGAACCCAGAAGCACGTACAGGCCGTTCAAGGCAACAGGATCATTTTCACCTGCTATCCGGAACCGGCACCGGACATCACCCGCCCGGATTGTCAAAGGGATATCGAATTTCTTCCATCGTGCCGGATCATTGAGAACGTATTCCAGTTTCTGCTCATCCTTTCCGTTTGTTACATCCAGAACCAGGGTCACTTCCTCATCCGATTGAACCCCGCCAACCCGTTTGACTGCCGCCCAAAACTGCAGATGTCCCGAAGAATTCATCGTAAAATCAAAGGCGACCGGCCATTTCGCGGTCACGACAGCCGATCGTCTCCATTGTTCGTCAACCAAAGCCAATGCAAGCATAGGGGATTCATCCGATCGAACAGCGAAAGGATCCGGATTTCCGCCTTTGTCATTCTCGGCATCAAACAGAGGTAACTGAGCCGATGGGTCTATAAAGTGGACAATATGATTGTCAGGATCATTAACCGGAGGCAGGCTGCAACTCGTGAACGCCCCCACAATCAACAGAAGAAAAAGTCGAAATCGAAACCGTGGCAGATAGCCCGTGCTGTTAACGCACATAACCCAGTTCCTTCAATTGCTCTGTCAGTAATTGAGTCACCGGATGACCACTTTTTTCTACCACTTGACCCGTAAACCGTTCCAACTCCTCCCCCAGCTTTTGCCAGGACCCGGCATCCTCATCGTTCTGTAGCTCGATAAAATCCGTCTTCTGAAACAGAGGGATTTCTTCAGGATGGGCGGAGAGATCGTAGGCAGTCACCTGACCGGTTCCGGACCAGACAAGTTTTCGATCCCCCTGATAGATACTCCGCCAGCGCCGGCGGGGTATGCTGAGTTCATCGATAGAACGAACCGCTGTGAAAAATAATCTCCGCTGCAAATAATCGGTTCCTGTTGAAAAGACGGAAATACCATCCCATGTCGGCTCAGGATTCACTCCAATCAGACGACAGATCGTCGCCGGTATATCAATTGTGGACACCCGTTCTGGTATTATTCTGGATTCCGGAAGCCGGATCGGATTCATCATGATCCATGGCACCTCTATCGAAGTCTCGTGCAGGGACATGCCATGCTGATAGTAGCCATGCTCTCCAAATTCCTCACCGTGATCAGAGGTCACAATGAGAACACTGTCCTTACTGTCTCCTGGTAACCGATTTAATTCCTCCGAAATTTTCAGGAGTAACGCATCGGCCTGCCTTATCTCCGCTCGATACAGCTGGCGAAGGTAATCCGTCTCGATGTCCGTCAAAGGCAGCAGATCGGTGCTGAACGGTTTCAAATTCAATATCCCCGTTTCATTCCGTCTGATGGGAGGTCGGATCCCTGTATCATTAACGGGACCGTGCATGAGTCTGTATGGATGGGATGGATTATAGGGATCGTGGGGATCCATGACATGGATATAAATAAACATCGGTCTCGACGGCTTCTGCACCAAAATTTCACGCAACCGATCCAGTATCAGGTTGTCTGATCCGTCTTTCCAGGCCTGAACTGGAAACACATCAAATGCATCAAAGCCATGATCAAAGTCTCTCCTGGCTTTGATCACCGGGTTCGATACGACAGCCGCCGTATAATATCCGGCATCTGCCAAAATCGACTGGATCATCCGCCCCGAATAACCCGACTCCGGTATCATTTCATCGAGTTCCGCCTGGTCCAGGAATGTATATTGCCCAGAGAGGAGATTTTTCATTGCGGGGATTGTCCAGCTCGATGAGGATACGGTTTGGCTGAAGGTCACACCGGAGCGGGATATCCTGTCTACAACCGGGGATAACGCTGCTGCCGATCCGTAAGCGCCCAATTCATCCGCTCTTAAAGCGTCGAAGCAGACCATGATGATATGCGGATGCAGAGGCCGTTGATCCGGTATGAAGACGGGGGAACCGACAAACGCGATGATCTTCGCATCCCGATCCTCCGTTTCCCGGCAGGCTATACGGAACGTACATTCCACCTCACCCCGAATGTCCGCTATTGGAAATTGGTATTTCACCCAGGGAATCGATTCTGATGAAACGGTATCCAGGTCGACTATCATCGACAAATTATCCTTACTATCATTCAGCAACGTAAGACTCAATTGGATCGATGCACATTGGGGAGCCGGTTCACCGGATATACTCATGGCCCATATCTCCAGGACACCGGGACGGTTTACGGTCATTTTGCAGGAATTGGGACTATCCGAAGTAACCGCCAAAGCATGACGCCGAACATCCTGGAAAGCGACATTGACCACTCCGTTGCCTGATTGAAGGCGCGTTGTCCATTCGTCTGGATTTTGTGTCCATGACCAGTTTTGTGCAGGCGAACAGGGGTCGATCAAGTGCACCAATCCCTGTTCCGGAAAAGTTTCCGACGGTCCGTCACAGCCGGTTATATTTAGAAGAATACAGGTTGACACGCACAAGATAAGGGATATCGTGATAATGCCGCAGCGCTTCATCGGAAGACAAGTTATCACAGGCTGCGCAGCTTGTCACACGCCGATTTGGATCCCGCAACGCTGATTCTGCCGGGTTTAGAAATGTGCAATGACTGCGAGATAGCCACGCCATTTATCCTCAATTATACCGTTCAATCCATACGCTGCGCCTGCCGTTATTGTGGAGGCACCGATCCTGAATAATGGAATATTAGGAATACCCATCCGCCACTCACAACCGATCGCTCTCTGGGGATCGCGGATGTCGTTTGACCAGGTGCCAACCTCCGTCCCATACAGCACGAACGGCGCATTCGAGCCAAAACACAGTTCGATATCCTTTTTAGAAAACATCTCACCGGACTGAATCGCTGCAGGCAACCACGCAACGTCCAAACGGTTGGCCCAGAACCATTCTGACTGAACGGAATTGTTGATTCCGCCAAGACTGAACATATCCATAACCCCGGCATCACCGACGGTTTCACCACCGGCTGCCCGTAATCTTAATCCCATGAATTTCCAGGTCAAATACCCTTCAACATCCCAGTTGTACTGAGTCCATGATGAATCATCCGATTGCCCGATCCGGCCGGCGATCTTCCCATCGAGACCATAAGAAAACTGATCACGGTTTCCAAGAATGCTCGCGGAGGCTGATAATCCTCCAAGAAACCGCACGAACCGATCTCCACCTGCCGGTTCACAGGATGCCCAGACGCCACCGCCGGTTGCACTCAACTTCCAGACGGAGCCATATCGTCTCCATGCTGCAGTCAGATCCACGCCATCCGCTGCAATGTCCGGAACAATCACCTCGTTGCCATGCAGGAGTCGCTGATCAGCCGGGGCTTCTTTTACATGAAAAACAGTCATACTCAAGTGAACGGGTAACCCCCGATATGCCAGTCCTATCCTGCCTCCAGCGGCACCGCCATCCTGGCCGATACTGCCCACGATCATTCCGCTGATCCGGCCGAGAATGTCACCGGAGCGAATACCCACCTGATAGGTTGAGTTATACGGTAATTGAGTCAGACCGGTTATCCAATCTGATTCCAGGTTATCGATCGCCCGGTAATCCGTCGCCTTAATGGACTCGGAAGTGACAAATACTGCAGGATCCGGTGTATTTTCAGGAGGTCTAACGAACGGATAATCAGAGCCCGATTCGGCGTCCGGTATCGGTGACGAATGAATGGCGGTGTCTGATGAAGCAAGATAATGGATACTCAATCCTTCTGAATGCGGTTTCAGGCAATACAGTCCGCCGGAAGAGTTGCGAGCCGGTTCCGGTGCCAGCAGACCTGTCATACTGAAGGTCAGCATTGTGCGTTCCAGACCCGGATAGCTTAACTTTTCGAGATTCATACAGCCGGATCTATCGCTGCAGAAGATCAGACCGGTGCCATCCGGAAGCCAGCAGGGCTGGATGATAACCTCTCGATCCTTTGATGAAACAACTGAACGGTTTCCTGTATCAAGATGAATGATGACCAGTTCACTTCTGTTGTTTTCCCTCCTGACGGCTGCAACTTTGTGCTGATCAGGCGATAATCTTGGGGATTGCCAGACTGTATGAATGCTTGGGTCCGTGATATTCCGGACAGCGCCGGTATCGAGATCCAGTCTTACGAGATTCGAAAAACCGTTCAGACGTTTTATGGCAACGACAAATTGATTATCGGACGACGGGTCCGCCCAACCCAAGCCCGAACCTTCGGTCAGGCGATCCAAGCGATCTGTTTTCGGATACCAGCGGTAAAGGTCCGATCGCATGTCCCCATTCGGTCTGCGTCGCAATGAATGAAAATAGAGTGACTGCCCGTCCGATGCCCAGCGTTGTCCGGCCGGACTGATGCCGTTGGTGACGGGAAATGAATGAAGTTCCTTGTATTTCGGTGGATGGACAGGGAGTGCTGCGACATCCTCCGGATCGTTCAGAGCTGGATCCGGTTTTCCCTCCGCCAGTTCATGCGTGCTCCAAATGACAAGTTCAGGAGGTTTTTCCGGGGGTCTAAGAATCAGAGTGATGGATTGTCCGTCCGGGGTCACGGCCGGCTCACCGGTCATGCCTTCGATATATTGCCAGAGTACACCCTCTGCAATACCGTCTTGCCGGGTATAAAGACGTTCGAGTTGCAAGGCTTCGGATGTAAGTTCCGCGGAGAATCTCCGGTACAGTTTTTCCGGTGATTCCTTAAAGACTCCCGAGAACGCATCCTCAAACGACCGTTGCTCTCTTGCACTCAATCGTTTCCAGAGATTGAGGAGGCAATCCGGCTGTCCGGATCGTTCTTTCAGCCATTGAAGGTAGGCTGATCCAACAAGGTACGGGTATCGCCCGCCCAACCATCGATCAGATCCATCCAATTCGGAGAACGTCGGGAGATATCCTTCGACGGCAAGCTGACTCAGCATCATGGCACGCAGTGAGCTATTGACTCGTCCATAGCCCGTCAGGTCGCTTTCCAGCAATACAGCGTACCCTTCTGTCGCCCAGATCGGCAGGTTGAGTGTCAGGGGTCCCAGCGGGTAGAGAGCACGCCATAATTTGCCGCTAAGACTTCTGGGGTTACGTGTCAGATGCACGGCATGCACGTATTCATGAACAAACACGATTTCAGACCATGTTTCCAGACCGCCAAGCATCATAGGGTCGACAGGCGCATTTGGCCACAGAACGATTCGCGGAGTGGCGAGGAGGGGAACAGCCATCCCGTTGGTCAGTCCGAGAGGATCCATGATAATGACATCCATCGGACCATCGATCTCATTATAGCCGATTGCGGCTGTAACCGCCTCGTGGATGGACTCCATCCGTTCGGAAGTGAATGAGGACCATGCCTGCAGATCGGACGGAAAATGAACTTTGAAATGCTCTGTTTCAATAGTACGCCAATCATCATGGGGTCTTGGAATCATGTAAAATTGAGCATGCATGATCGAAAAAGGAGTTTGACTCATCCCGAAAAGAAGCAGTGAAAGGAAAAAGGCGCGAACGTTCATGTCCTGTCTCTCGTTAACCGGTTATCGATCGGGCTGTCTGGACTGTTTCGATAAGTTGTTGCGGCGAGAGGAGCATTTCCAGACTGATAGTCGTCTCAGGAAGATCTTTTGCAATTCGTTTCAGTGAGTGTCTGAGATTCATCGTTCCGCCGTCCAATCCGGCATGTTGATCCTTTCTGCCGTCATTGTTATGCAGATGAACATGCGCGATGCGGGTGCCGAGTTCTTCCAGCCACTCATCCAGACTGATACTGGACCAGACGTTGACATGACCCGTATCAAGGCAGATTTTTAGATTGGGATGATCGACTTGATCGATAACGTTTTTTAGAAAAACAGGATTGTCATCAACGATGTTCTCAAGAACGACCGAAACCCCCGCTTCCGCATATCGCGGTATCTCCCGTTTCCAAAAAGAGACTGTTTCTTTAATCCAATCATCCATGATATTGAATTTCTCGACATCACTGCTCAGCCCGGAGTGCATCACCAGTGTATCGGCGTCGAGTCGGATACTGACCTCTCGTGTCATATCGAGACGCTGTTGAACAGCCTGTCGAAACAGGTGATCAGGATGACAATAGCTTACGCCAATAAAAGGCCCGTGAACCACGAGCAATCCCGGAAAGTCATCGCGGAATTGCCGGTGCGACTGGAATCGAGTCTTCCATTCCTGCTCCGATACAATTCCCTCAAGACCATAACTTTGCAATTCCATGCCAATATCAAGTTGGAGCAATCTGGGTATAATATCTCGCTCCTCAGGTTTTCCTCGTCCGCAAATCAGGTATTTCACTATCGGTTTCTCCAAATAGAGTCGGTTGGAGGCCTGTCATCGATAATTGGTGCTCAAGCCGATTAATAGTTTCTGTATAATACAATGGATCGATCTCGTAACCGATAAAATTCAAATTCAAATGGGCACAGACAAGCGCGGTCGTACCAATTCCAAGGAATGGATCCATTACCATCCGGATTGATTCATAGCCATGCAGCCGGATGCATTTTTCAACCAATTCCTCCGGATAACTTGCGGGATGTGGACGGTCTTTTTTTCTGGATGTTATCGTTTTATATGGAATGAACCAGGTGTTGCCGCGGCATCGAACATCCCGGCCGGTGGATTTCCATCGTGTTATATTGGATTTATGCATATAAGGGACCCCGATCGCCTTCCGGTCGATTGAGAGTCGGCCGGTGTGAGTGAAATGAAAGATATACTCATGGCAATCGTTGATGAAACGAGTTGAATTGATCGGTTTGAAATGGCCATAACTGACAGGTTCGGACTGTATTCCTTTATAAATACTGGCTGGATTGTCTATCGATATCGCCTTGATCCAGTGAATAGTATTTTGAAGAGTGAGATGCTGAGCGATCTGCCGCGCGACATCCATGGCGATGAATGGGTCACTTGGTGCGGATCCGATGTTAAGAAACAGCGATCCCTCCGGCTCCATAACCTGCGCAACGGCCTGAGCCCATGAATCCATCCATTCGAGATAGTCTTTCCGAGTGATTGAATCGTTGTAGGAACTGTATTTAATCCCCAGGTTATAGGGAGGTGACGTTACGATAACGGATACTGAACCGGGTGTCATTTGTTTCATACCCGCAATGCAGTCGCCGCAATGAACGGTTATCCGCTGAAATGGCCCGGTTTCGAAACTTTTTATGTGGTTCATAAAGATTCCTTTGTCATTATCGCCACCAGACGCTACAATTTAGATTGGAAGATATCATAACGCAAACAGAGGGATGTTTTATGGCCTCGAATTCTTTACCAGAGAATCAGCCCAAAGACAAAATTCAATGGCTCATCAGCCGTCAGGCCCGAGCGGTCGATCAGAGGATCTCGGAGCGGCGGCCAGTGGAGAAGGGGACTGAAGTCATTTTTCCACTGATCTGTCGGGGAGAGGTCGTGGACATTTCCCGGGAAGGGATATCCATCCGGTTTAAGCCCGAGGACTCGCCCAAGTTGGAAACCGGTCAGACCATCCCGATCACGCTTGAAGTGGACGATCATGTTCTCAATATACCGGCGATTGTCCGTCGTGTGGAGACGCGTTTCGGCATTATCATTATGGGAATGCAGTTTGATCCGGAAAACATCAAGATTGAAGAATAGAATCCCGGCATCGTCCGCTGCACGCAGACCTTTTTGACAATCTGAACACGAATTCAATTTTTTCTTGAACCTGTGGGTAGTATAATATCGGTATGTTGTTTCTAGTTTTCAGGAGGGAATTATGAGTAAAATCAAAGGTACTATCGGGATATTGACGGGTGGCGGAGATGTCCCCGGTCTGAATCCCGCCATTCGGGCTGTGACGATCAGGGCTCTTCGGGAAGGGTACAGGGTTATCGGGATTCGCAGGGGATGGGAAGGCCTGATATCTATGGTTCGCGACAAGAAGGCGGACAATTCCTTGTCGTACATGGACCTGTCGGAAGAGTTGGTGAACAAGCTGGTGCGGACTGGCGGCACCTTCCTGCATACATCTCGCACACGCCCGAGTCATATACCGGCCAACACGGTTCCTGAGCATCTCAAGGAAATATTTAACGCTGAACTCAATGATTTGACACCTGAAGTACTGGCGAATCTCGCATGGCTGGGAATCGAGTATCTGATTCCCATCGGCGGAGATGATACGTTGAGTTATGCAGCTCATCTTCAGAAGCAGGGATTTCATTGTGTCGCGATACCCAAAACGATGGATAATGATGTACCGGGAACAGATTATTGTATTGGGTTCAGCACGGCGGTGACCCGTATTATCAAGATGACGCATGATCTCAGAACGACCGCTGACTCTCATCAACGTCTGATGGTCGTTGAAGTGTTCGGCCGATATGCGGGATTCACAGCCCTTCTGCCGACAATGGCTGGTGCTGCCAACAGGTGTCTGATACCGGAGCATCCGTTCTGCATGGATCGATTAACGGAGTTGTTGATGGAGGATCGACGACATAATCAGAGTTCGTCAGCGGTCGTATTGGTATCGGAAGGAGCGAAAACGGAATCAGGCCAGATGCTTTTCGAAGGCATGGAAACAGATATGTACGGTCATCGAAAACTTGGCGGGATCGGGGACTATGTATCGGCCGAATTGAAAAAACTGTCAGCGAAATACAATAACAACCGGCCGATCCACAATATCAATCAACGGTTGGGTTATCTGATAAGATCCGGAGAGCCCGATGCGCTGGATTCCATCGTGCCTATGGTTTTCGGCAATATGGCACTGGACTTGATACTGAAAAATCGATTCGGCCGCCTGGTCAGCATCCGGCGCGGTCAATATGATGATGTTCCGCTTGATATCGTCACGAGTTTTAAAAAGGTTGTCGACGTCAACAAGTATTACAATACGGAGCGATATCGACCTGTATTTAAAAGTTTTGAAGGGAAATCCCTGTTGATCATGACCAGCGATATCTGATACCGGTATTAACAAAACCATACATTGACAAAGCCCAATCATGCTTTTATGGTCATGTATCCGTAGTGCGTCTGATAAGAAAGGAGCGGTCATGTTGCTGCGAATATGCAAAAGTAAAATACATAGAGCCCGGGTAACGGATGCCAATCTGAACTATGAAGGCAGTATCACGATCGACCAGGAATTAATCGAGGCCTCCGGTTTATTGCCATATGAAATGGTGCAGGTTTACAACCTCGCAACCGGAGCCCGTATTGAGACCTATGTTATTTCGGGAGAACCGGGATCCGGGACGATTTGTATCAATGGAGCTGCCGCCAGGTTTTTTGCTCCGGATGATCTTGTCATCATCGTGGCCTTTGCGTTGATGTCACCCTCCGAAGCGGAATCTTATAAACCCGGAATTATTCGTGTTGACTCCACCAATCGGATCATCAAATAAAAAGGAACAATTGTCATGCTTGATATCAAACGTATCAGGAAAGATCCTGAAGCCATTCGTAAAGCTGTCGAGCGGCTTCATACGGACACACCGCTCGATTCCATTCTTAAACTCGATCAATCACACCGCGAACTTCTCGTTCAAGTTGAAGACTTGAAGGCAATCCGCAATTCCGTTTCGAAGGATATCGCCAATGAAAAGGACGATCAGTTGCGAAAGGTCAAGATTCAGGAAATGCGCCGAGTCGGTGACCGTATTGGGGAGATGGATGACCAGCTTCGCCTCATTGAGGAAGCGTTGCGTGAAGCACTTCTGAGTATGCCGAATATCCCTCATGAGACAGCGCCGGATGGTCAATCCGAAAACGACAATGTTGTGATCCGCGAAGTCGGTTCTCCGCGTGTTTTCGAGTTTGATCCGAAGCCGCATTGGGAACTGGCTGAACGTCTAGGTATAATCGATTTTGAACGGGGCACGCGAATTTCCGGTTCACGATTCTATATTTTAAAAGGTCTTGGAGCCCGGTTACAACGGGCGGTCATTTCCTTCATGCTGGATCTTCATACCCAGGAACACGGCTATACAGAGGTGTATCCGCCGTTCATGGTCAGGAGTGAATGCCTGTATGGTACTGGGCAGCTTCCCAAATTCGGAGACAATCTGTACCGGGATGCAGAGGAGGATTTCTATTTTATTCCGACGGCTGAAGTTCCTGTCACGAACATGCATGCCGGCGAAATTTTTGATCCTGGTATTCTGCCATTGAATTATGTAGCGGCCAGTGCGTGTTTCCGCAGGGAAAAGATGTCGGCTGGGCGCGATGTCCGGGGTATCAAACGCGGGCACCAGTTCGACAAGGTGGAAATTGTGAAATTCGTTGAACCGGACACCAGCTACCAGGAGCTTGAAATCCTGTTGGGCCATGCGGAGAAAGTCTGTATCGCTCTCGGCATTCCCCATCGTGTGTTAAATATCTGCGCGGCCGATTTGTCGTTCACGGCTTCGAAAAAATATGACATAGAAGTCTGGGCACCGGGTTGCAATGAATGGCTGGAAGTAAGTTCATGCTCGAATTTTGAAGATTTTCAAGCGCGACGGGCTGATATCAAATACCGACCGGAACCGAAGGCAAAGGCACGATATGTTCATACGCTCAACGGGTCCGGATTGGCTCTTCCGAGAACCCTGATTGCAATCCTGGAAAATTTTCAGGAAGCCGACGGGTCTGTCACGATACCGTCCATCCTGATTCCCTATATGAACGGATTGAGACAGATCGGACCACGCTAGCGTGCTGTCCCAGTGAATGCTTGGCAGTACCGTAGCGTCCGGGCAGCACGCAAAGAGGTGCGGGACGTGCTGTATTACCGTGAGAGAACCTTTTCGGACTGATGGGGACTCAACACTAGGGGTTCTCGATTCGATCCAGACTCGTTATACGCCAATCCCGGTCCGATTTGCTCAGGTGCACGACAACATGGGCCGGTTGTTTCATATCGCCGATGATGTATCCCCGGACTCCAAGTTCATGAGTTGCAACAATACGAAAATCCAAACTGACATCAGCGTTCCGCCCCTGTCTGCGAACCGTTTTTTCCAAGATTATGACATTTATATCGTCCAGCGATTGAAATATATCCATTAGTATCAACCGGATATCATCCGGTCCGTATCCGTATGCATCAATATAATCACTGGACAAGTACCCTAGACAAACAGACGCATCCTCGTCATGGAATCCATCCTGAACTTCCCGGATGACCCGGTTTATTGGCCTGTTTTGAGCTGTTACCAGGTACCAGATCAGCAGGAGCGCGATAACACCGATGCCCATCATTTTTCCGGATAACAGGTGCCGCATTAACGACCTCGCATTCTCTTTCAAACTGCAATTATTTGAGGAAATAGAATGGTTGTCATGAATCTTGCTTCCGTGTACACTATAGCATATGGGAGCGGGGAAAACATGGCTGATCCTCTGCGAAAAGCACAGAAACTAGAAAAAAAGGGAGACTACGAGAGAGCTGCGGAAATATACGCATCGCTTGGAGAGACCAGGCATGCGATAGATTTGCTGCTGGATGCGGAGCAATATGATCTTGCATCTGAATTAATGATATCGAGCAATCGGGTTGAGGAGGCCATCAATCTGTATCTGAAAAGAGGGCAGATCCAGAAAGCCTTGAATCAGTTGAAGAAACAAGGTGATTTTTTTCGTGCTGCAATGATATGCAAACAACAGAAGCAATTTCGTGAAGCCGCCGCGTTGTTCGAGAAATGCGGCATTTTATCTGAAGCGGCCCGTATGTATGCGGAGGAGCGTGATTACAAACGGGCAGCGGAGTTATACCTTCGTTCCAATATGATGCAAAGTGCTGCGGAGTCCTATGAATCGGCTGTTAAAGAGCTGGAAGTGAAGGCGAATCCTTTCAGCACCACATCAGGCGATGTTTTAGCCCGATCCCTGTGGTTGAAAGCCGCAAAAGCGTGGGAACTGGTCCCGAATCCTGAGAAGGCGGGTAAAATCTACCAGGATCTAATGGAATGGGAATTGGCTGGCACATTGTATGAATCAATAGGGAACTTCCGGAAAGCTCTGTTTTGTTTTGAGCAGTCGGACAATATCGATAAAACACTCCAACTCCTGAAAAATCTGAATATGCATGAAAAAGCTGCCAAACTGATGGCTGTAAAAGCGGAATCCAGTGGCGATCTGGCAATGGCGGCGCAATTTGCTCTTCAACAGAAAGACTATGCGAAAGCAGCGGAGTATTACGAACGTTTGGGAGATTTCCGGCTGGCAGCTGAAAATTACGAAAAAAGCCAGGCTTTTCTTCTGGCAGCGGAAGCATATTTCAAGGCGGACGATATTCCTAAAGCTGCCCGTATGTACAGAATTGCGGGTAATCTCGATACGGCTGCAAAGCTTTATGAGCAATTATCGCAGACTGATCAGGCGGTCGAACTCCACGTGCAAAGCCAGAACTTCTGCAGAGGTGCCGAATTGCTTCTTGAAGCGGAAAAAACCGAGGAAGCGTTGCGATTACTCTTAAGGGTACCCGAGGATCATCCATCTCAGAGAACTATCAGGCGGTTAAAAGCAATCGCTTATTTTCGGTTAAAGAAAATACAGACTGGTTTCAATTTTGTATCCGATTTATTGGAGCAACCGGTATCGGCGGATAATATTGATGTGCATTATGAGTATGCCAATGCCCTTCAGGAAGAGGGTCGGTTGAAAGAATCTCTTGTTGCTTTCCAGCGGATTGTGGATCACGATAAAAACTATAAAAACGCACTGAAATGTCTAAATTGGTGCGCCGCCATGGAAGAAACATTATCGGCAAAAATCAGTGATACGGTTGTCGGGGAATTACCCATCGGAATTGTTATCGCCGGGCGCTATGAACTGCTGGAATTGCTTGGAAAGGGTGGAATGGGAGTTGTGTATCGTGCTGCTGATCGGGAACTGAATCTCGCGGTTGCACTGAAAATCCTGCGCCCGAAACTGAGCTACGATCCGGATTTTATCGAGATGTTCAAACGGGAAGTCACTCTGGCCCGGATGTTATCTCATCCGAATATTATCAAGATCTATGATCTGAACCGGATGGGGAATATGTGGTTTGTGTCGATGGAATATCTTCAGGGTGAAGAAGTCAAGGATGTGATCATTCGCGAAGGGAAGCTTGCATCCGAACAGGTACAGAGTATCGGTATGCAAATTCTGTCAGCATTAAGCCATAGCCACAGCAGAAACCTGATTCACTCGGATGTGAAACCTCAAAACATATTCCTCGATGAGAAAGGTCATGCAACTCTCGTTGATTTCGGCATTGCCAGAACGATGTCATCTCACTCGAAAGACCAGATTGTTTATGGAACACCCGGATATATATCTCCGGAGCAGATTACAGGTGATCAGGCAACGCCTCGATCAGATATATATTCACTCGGTGTATCCCTGTACGAAATGGTTACCGGACGAGTACCGTTCGAAGAAGAAACGATGGATTTAATCCTGGAGAGCCAGCTGAAAACGGACCCGCCACCACCATCCCATTATTCATCGGAAGTCCCGAAATGGATGGATAACCTCATCATAAAAATGATGGCAAGAAAGCCCTTGAATCGATTCGCCTCCGCCGATGATGTTCTCGCGGTGTTTCCCAAATCCTGAAAATGCTCCGGGAGGATTCCCGTGCTATTTTTTTCTGCGACGATTTCTCAATTCCTGAGGTGATATCGGTTTCCGATCGTCCTTCATTGCACTCGAATGAGAACGTCCAATCCTTAGATTATCTGCAGTCGTTGTATCCGGTGCCATTTCGCGGGAAAGTTCTCTTCTGCTACTTTCCTTTTGCCCTGTTTTGACTCCGTAATGGTCTGCAGCCGAACGCCGTGAACGGCGACCATGGCGTATCTCCGTCCGTGACGCAGAGGTCTCCTCCACCGGTCCTGGTTGCAACACAGTGGGTTCAGGTTTCTCGGTAATCCGGCCAGGTTTTCTTTCCGCCACTATTTCTCGTCTAAACTCTTCATGGGTTCGCTGGGATGGTGTGTTTTTAGCAACCACCAGCATGTTTCCCGCCAGAGGACGAAATGGCAGGGACAGGTAAATCCGGGTCAGGAGCGGAGATGGCGGCAGCCAGGACTTGAATGAATACGGCAAAAATCGACCCTCCACATGCTCGATGACAAATCCGCGAGACACCAGATAATCCGAGAAACTGATATGAGTAAAAACCTGTACGTGCGTATAATCATCAAAGTAGTGACGGCAAACATACTTATAGTTGGGAAGCATCGTTATCAGGATACCTCCGGGTTTGAGAATGCGCCGCAGGTGATCCATAACCCGGTTCAATTTATCTCGCGTCAGGTGTTCATACAGAAAACTCGAAAACACGGTATCGAATTGGGCATCTTTGAAGTGCCGCAAATTTTCACAATCCCTGACGTGCCGGATGACAGATGGATCTGCGTAATCCGTCAAAATGGACGATCTGTCGAGGGCGTGTTTCTCACGGGCATGCACTTGGTTGATAAATGAACAATATCCTGCACCGAGTTCGAGAATAACTGCATCCGCAGGAATAAACCGTTGCAGATAACGTGTAATCTCTGCCCAAACGGCATCCCGCTTTGGTTCATAGCTTAATCGGGTGCTAAAATAAGTATCTTCCGGCATTCCATTTTCCTCCACGCACACAATCAGCTCATCAGTCGATGCTTGAGATATGATAAGAAGAATCGCGCCTGATTATGAAAGCTCTTGAGATCCCTGTCTTTAAGTCGACCGGCCACATAACGGGGTCGTAAATAGAAGGACCTGAATGCTTTCATTGTCACATGCTCAAGCGATTCATACGGAACAATCCCGGTATACGCCTTCGGGAAGAGGTCACCTTTCAGATCCGCTGCCACCTGGTTATGAAACTGAGTGCCGGGATAAGGAAGTGCGATATGAAAACTGGCAAATGTTGGATTCAGTTTACGGGCAAACCGGATGGTTTCATCCATATCCTCCAGAGTTTCCCCCGGAAGGCCGAACATAAAAAAACAGACCGTCTGCATCCCTGCCTCCCGCGCGGCACGAAGACCTTTTTCAATCTGTTCGAATGTGATTCCCTTGTTAAGTGTCTTCCTGATTTTTTCCGATCCCGTTTCAACACCAAAATGAACAATCCTGCATCCAGCCTGTCTCATCAATTTAAGCAACGGAAGATCCACCGAATCCGCTCTCGTTTGAACGCACCATTGCAGAGGAGACCCTCTATTTATCAAGTGGTGACTCACTGCTTCCGCCATTTTTCTGTTCACCGTGAATTCCAAATCAATGAAATAGGCGGTCCGGGCCCCCACGCGATCAATGATGTAGTCGATCTCGCCAATAAACTGTGGAATACTTTTCGTGCGGAATCCAACCCCATACATGTTCTTCACACAGAACATACAATCATACGGGCAACCCCTGGATGCCTCCAATAATGCAAACCGTTGCCCCAATACTTCATATTGGTACCGGTTGATATCAATCAGATCGTAAGCAGGGATCGGCAATTGATCCAGATCCAGTAGCGGTCGGTCGGATGTTTCGATCAGTTTGTCTTCCTTTTCGAACGTGATTCCGCGAATCTCCTCCAATGGTTTCCCACTGCAGATATCAACAACAACCATCTCCGGCTCATTCCTTATAACACCCGCGACACCGGTTCTTTCAAGTATCTCCCGAGGCCGCACGGTGCCGTGTGTTCCCATCAGGAATACCCGGGGACACACTTTTTTCAGATGAGATACCACCTGAAGGAATGGGTCCAGATTCAGATTCGGGCACTGCCAGCGATCAAGGCTTGCCGAAGTGACAAAGACATTATCAACGTTTCGGGCTTTTTCAGCCAAAGCATCATACGTCAGTTTTTCTACTCCGGCATCAACCAACTCAACCGAAACAGACTGATTCCGCAGTAATGCAGCGATGTTTAGCAGTGATAATGGCGGCCAGTTCCGGTTATACGTGGAATCGCCCGGGTCAATCGGATATGTCCAGCTCGGTTTTACTAATAGTACTTTCATATCAATCCCAGTTCATATTCGGTTTCATCAGCTGCTTAATAATGTCCTCTGTATCACTTTCGCACCCGTTGTCAATCGATATATCCCAGCATTCGCAATTCTTCCAGTACATCTTTTCCGGGGAGAATCGGAGCGGCAGCATCCGGTGGGTCTGTCTGCTGAACATATTGTGTCAGTGTACTGCTCAAGGCAGTAAATTCATCATATTTCGGATCCCGCACAGGGTTCGTTTCCGCTGGATCTGAATCGAGATGGAAACCCGTCATTCCGGAGTCATTTTTCCATATCACTTTTCGCGTTTCGGATCGAATCGCCCGTTGTTTCATCCGGATGCTGTTCATGTTCGGCTGATGAGCCTGAATATAGACACCGGATCCCGTTTCACAAAAGGCATACCGCTGCGGTAACGCATCCGTTTTTCCGAGCCAGGCATCAACGATCTCATTCCGCTCGTCACGGTTGAAGCCATTCACGCCTGTCAACGAATAAACCGTACCCGCAAGGTCCGCCAGACGCAGTTGTCCGGCTACCAGACGGCTTTCCGGTAAACATCCTTTCAAGAAAGCAATCATCGGGACTTTCAATGATGGATCGTAGAGATCATCCCCATGAGAAAAGTAATAACCGTGTTCTTCCAGGCTTTCTCCATGATCCGCAGTGATGACGACAAGCGTGCGTTGCAGACGATCTCGTTCAGCAAGATTTCGCAACAATTCATTGATTGCATGGTCGACAGCAGACACTTCACCCGCGTAAAGTGCCTTGAATTCATTGATCTGATCCGGATCCGGTTTCAGACCGCGATTGTTTATTTCAGCAATCTCCAAAACGGTCTGGGGAAAGCGCGGGGTATGGTCAAGGTACATTTTATCGTACGGGAATCCCGGGCGATAAGGGAAATGCGGGTCGTAAAAATGCACCCAAGTGAAGCTCGCTTCATCATGAAGTCCTTCCCACCATTTTCTGACCGATGGTATGACCTGATGCCATCGTCGTTCCGCGGGGCGAAAGGGGCCGTATCGGGTCAGCCCCTGCAAAAGAGTTGACCGGAATACGAGAGGATGAAGCACGGAGGGAGTCAACAGCTGATCGTAGATTTCGAATCCCCTGCCGAGACCTGACACATCGTGTACGACAGGGAACGCACTGATAAATGCGCCTGTTCGAAAAGAATGATCCCGGAATACCTCCGCCATTGTCCGTGATGCCGGCGACAGGGGAACTGCGTTGAAGCGACTGCCGTGCATCGGCGGATCCTGACCGGTGAAAATAGTGGCATGACTGGATGTCGTTATCGGAATGGGCGCAACGGTTTCCATGACCGTCACACCATGTCGAGCCAGCATGTCCAATGTGGGGGTATTGATTTTAGAATTACCGTAAGCACCCAGATGATCAGATCGGCATGTGTCCACCGTGATGATCAGGACATCCCGATGGGGTTCAGGAAGTGGAAAATGTGGCGGCATGCCCCGAGTCATCCGGGCAGTTGGAGCGACGGGAGTCATAGCCCCCCACAGATCGATGACCACCAGTGCCAGGAACCAGGCAGCCGGCAGATACGGTCGGTAATTGTCTCTGTGCCTGATCAGCACATACCGGGCTATTCCGGCCAAAAACAGGCCGAAAAAAGCGATACCTATGGCATATCCGGTTACCAATTGACCCGTCAGTATTACAGGATGTGAAACGATCGGATAGGCAGCACGGAGTCGGATAACTTCCAGGATGCCCCGCAAAGAACCCAGCAAAAGTCCTCCTAGCCAGAGGTATAACCAACTTGTTCCTTTCATTCGATCGTGAATCTCCTCCATCCAGACACCGGGTTATTGTGTATTATCTTGCTCCTTAAAACAACTTGACGCAGATAGCCAAGTTATCTACTCTCTGCTGCGGAGGATCAGTATATGTTCATGACAGTTTTGATTTCGGTGCTTGTTGTTATTCTTCTAATTCACTCCATGTTGAATCGTACAGCCATGCGCAGATGCAACGAAGATATCGATGAAATTCGTTCATCTCTTTTCGAATTACGGCGGAATGCCCGTTCCAAGCAGGCGGAGATCAACAGGAGACTGGCTGAAATCAGGGTTCTTATCTTGAGGAGTCACGGAAAAATCCCTGAAAACCGGGTTCCCTTTACAATTACAGCCGATTGTATTGCCTGCGGCACATGCGTGCCGGAATGTCCTGTGAATGCGATTGCTGATGGCGACATTTACGAAATCGATCCCGAGACATGCATCGCCTGTAAAAAGTGCGCCGACGTTTGCCCGGTTCACGCATGTATCCCAATGACCGGTCCGTCTAAAAGCTGACTATACTGAGTTATCGATTTTGTTAATAATGAGCCTTCCGGATTTGGATGATAGCCAGTGTCGATTTTCCCACCTGAAGCGTGTCACCGGGGCGGATGATGCCCAACGATACCTGGACACCATTCCGAAATGTGCCCCATGTACTGTCCAAGTCCCGAACAACCATCATCTCATGCCCGTATATTTCCAATCGGCAATGTTCGCGTGATACGCTGATATCACTCAGATTGATGTCACATCCGGTTTTCCCGATCATCACACACGCCTTCTGAACCGGGACCGTCACACCCCGATCCGGTCCTTCCGTCACGCCAATGTGATATTCAATACCTATCGGGAGCTCCATGACCAGTCCCCTCAAGCGTCTTTCCAGTTCTTCCGGCGTGAACCATTCATCTTCGTCCGGACGATAGGAATCATACACCTGTTGCGTGTTCGATGGTTCATCCGGTTCAGTGACCGAGATCAACTCGACACTCACTTTGCCGTTTTTTTCCGTTAACATGCATTTTGCATCGCATCGGGCGCACAGGAATTCAGCACCGTCGTCAGGTATTGGCAGGAATTTGAACGCATACAGTTTTTTGCATGAAGGACAATGAAACTGAATCACGGCCGACCTCCCAAGGTTAAAACATGATTAGATTATACCAGCATTTGCAGAAAGGCTCAACCAACACTATCCCCAGATGGAAAACCATCCAAATGCCGGTTGATCGCAACTGACGACCTGTTGATAGAGAATCCCGTGTTCGGATTTACCAGAGATGTATCATGAATTTCGAACGGAATTGCGTGCAGATCAATCGTCCTGACCAAGGTCGTTATGGAAAGATCGGTCACATCATGATCCCGATCGATCAGAGCGGCAACAACTGAACCGGCCAACTGAATCGCATGAGTCTTCCGGATTTGGCATCCGTAGACATTGCGGGGGACACCGTTCTCAGACCAGATCGGTTTAAGTCGCGAAAAATCTACATGAGCGTTACCATACAGATTCATCCGTACTATGATCATCCCAAATACCCAGACTTTATCCGGCCGAAAAATTTGTACCCGCTGTTTTACTTCGGAGTTTGTTGAATCGATGGTAACGTCGATATCGGCACGCCAGACCGGCAGCCAGACAGTACAATCCGGTTTCGATTCCACCCAGTCGGCATATCGCACCGGAATGATAGCCGGCGGATCCAGCCGGTAATCCACTGCAATGCCACAGTTACTGCAAAAAAACAGACGATCGGTCAACCATCCGCTCAATTCGTTCCGGCACTTTGGGCATTCAAGGAGAACGACCTTTGGAGATTCGGAT
This sequence comes from candidate division CSSED10-310 bacterium, assembly GCA_016931515.1. GTDB lineage: Bacteria > CSSED10-310 > CSSED10-310 > CSSED10-310 > CSSED10-310 > JAFGEQ01. Next base: position 301,497 of record JAFGEQ010000006.1, read on the forward strand.
ATGTCATTATTCATGGATATCCACGATTCCTTCCAGCTGCTTCGACAAGAAATCAAGCGTTCGATCATAAAGACGATTCAACCAGCTGTCCTCGAACTTACCGGTTGCGTGGACCAGGATTCGATCACCTGTCATGATCACTTCGGACCGATATCGCAAGCGATCCCAGCCCAATCCTGCCAGAGCAGCCAATACAATCATTAGAATAGTGACCGGCAGGCTGATCAGGAACAGGATCAGATCGAGTTTCTGCAAAACCCAACCAACATCAGAGGACAGCATGCAAAAAAACCGGTAACCCAGCACAATCACGCCACTGCTGATGAATGCCGTCAGCGCGAAATTGATGCTGAAAACCGTTGCACGATTACGGAGCGATTGAGGTGCGTTCGCCTTCAGACAACGACCGGTCCCGGCTTCCACAAAAGCTTCGTACAAAGCGCCCTCAAATGTCACGGACAGACGCCAAACCGGAATATAAATCAGACGGTCGGTTCTAATGACAACATCGCGGCTCGCCTCAACATCTCTGGCACCGACTAATTCGTGTTGCCTGTCAAGCACATCCCGCGGCACCGTTCTACTGATCACTACGCCACGCTTTCGCATCTCCCCGGGATCTGCAAAAATTTTCTGCATCTCATCATGTATCCTGAAATCGTCCATCCCCCAATCAAGGTCCGCAACCGCACAACATAAATGGCGGAATTCCTGGAATTGGATCTTTGTGTCATAGTGCACACTTTTGGGGTCAACCCGCGTCACAGGCGCTCTCCGGTAACGTTGGGAACCCGAATCACTACTTGCTGCCAGCAATTGTAACTCCCTGAATTTCTTCGTTCGGAACCGCACAACCGATATGCCTTCGGACTCCCAGAAGGGGACAAAATACAAATTGCTCTCGGATTCCTCCTCAAACACTCTCAAAAATCCTGAGTCCACGGTCCTGTCTTTTACAAGATGATTAACGGCTCGTCGCCGGGCATCCGCGTCCGAAACCGTCTCCCGAATTTCCAGCTCCTGAAGATCGGATGCCTGAATGACCAGGTTCTTCTTCCCGCAATTCCGGCAAAGAGCTACACCGAACCCTTCCGTCTGATCCAGGGATTCCCCGCAAGACCTGCAATCAGGTCGATTGTATGAACTCATAGACCGGCTACCCTTTTCATCGTAATCCATCGGATCCCAGCTCCGGACACAACGGCTGCCACGCAACCCAGAACCATGGAACCGGTTGATATCCAGACTGCCGTGATGGCGGAGACCAGACCCAGATATGCGCCCACAGCGATCCACAGGCTCCTTCTTGTTTCCCCCCGATTCCGTTTGACCGGTGGATTCTCAAGCAATACATCTGCATTATAGGCGTTGATCAACAAGGGCACGGTGATCTTCCCCCACCCTATACTGACTATGTAAAAAGGTATCCGTATAATTCCTGCACGAGTATTGGATGGATGATCCGCAAACGTTTTATCCAGTCGTTCCAGCGCTGATTCCAATGGTACATCCGGAGACCTGTCTGTGAAATCCGATTGGAACTCCCCGTGTGATTCAGTTTGGGATACTTTGAATTGATAGCTCTGGATCAGGCGGAAGGGAAACCCCGCCGCCGGCAGAAGACATATCTCACCTGAATGGCAAAAAATATAAAAGGGCAGAATTTCTTTCCGGACTGCTTGAACCGGAGGCATCGGATGATTGAACAGCGCATATGCCCGTCCAATGCAAAGAATAATCTGTTCCTCTTTAACCCGTACCGGCAGAATCTCATGATTATGCGTTTCCAACAGTTTCTGCTCCAGATCTGAATCGACCATCGGAAAATCCATTAGTTTGTCTCCGGTGTATTCATGCAGAAGACCGTATCTTCGGGTGATCGGAGTGCCAGGCCCCTGATACGCCACACAACGGGTGATTTCCGGGAGACAAGTCTGATCGTTCGAACCGTGGCGTGTTTTGTCAGTTGATAGATAAATCGTGTGTCCCGAATACCGGATTCCATTGGATGTAAAGCCGGCCAATGCCTTTCGATCAGTGTACCGGATAACGGTGGTCTGGTTTCGGAACATGCTGTATGCTCAAACAGGCGAACCGGCAAACGTATTTCCGAACCGTCGATATCTATCAGAACAATCTCAGCGATCACGAGTTCGACATCATCCATCTCTTCTGTTGTGTCAACGTTTGAAATCAACTCGATCGCATCCACGTCAACCGGGTAACTCAACGAACATTCCGGATAATCACCATGTTCCACAACCCCGGGAACAGGAATCAGATTCCCGGACGCCAGAAATCGGTTTCTGTCATACTCGGGGCGGAAATTAACCGTACACCATTGATCTCCGGGACCCATCAGTATGGATCCGGAGGATCCCTGGTATCCCGTCTCCGGATTCAACTTCAATAGCCGGCACCTGCAACCGGTACCCGGATGATTGAATTCCGGAATATGGTAGGCACGTGCTGAATGGATTGTTCCCAGCAGCCATCCGATCAGGCACAACCAGACCAGACCGAATACAGGCACTATGGACCCGGCCTGTTGTATCAGGATATCCGGAGACCGATTGTCGTTCCGCTTGAGGATATGAAACACTGCTAATGTGATCAGCAGGGTGATTCCACCAAGAATAAATCCTGTGATGTCACCTCTCAGAATTCCCGGGAACAGGCTGCTGGAAACCAGATCCGCCAGACACGCCGGGGCTGTCGTTAATTGACCCGTTATCATTTGCCGGGTTGACATTTCGATCCATGGCGCTCCCAATTCCGATAGGTAGTATTGACCCATCAACAGAAGGTTCCAGATTGTCAGCAAGGCCCCGATGCCATAGAGTATTTGCCGAAATCTTCGCCTGGAACAACCCCCTGTGGCTGAAAACAGCACCATCAATCCCACGGCGAAAACCGGAGCCAGATTCAGAAAACGGCGCATGCCAAAGCCAACGCCGGCCCAATCCCTGCGAACGGCATTGATGTATGTCTGGGACATCAGCAACAACAGCAAACCCCAGGTCATCCGCCGGTTCTTTCTCCAGAGAAACGGAATGGCAGCAACGGCAGGTAACAGGACCGGATTGACAGTAAAAAGCCCCTTGATACCGTCGAACAGGATAATCCTGAACGACGGTGACAGCCAATGCATGCCGCCCTCGCCCTGTGGATCCGTCACCCATAATCCATAGAGTGCCCTTGTAACCAGGAGCTGAGGAATAAGTGTTACTACCAATGCAACTGCAAAAGCCGTCCAGCTGCCCAGCCATGATCGAAACCCGTGCTTTTTTCGTATCACAATCCAGAGTCCGTTCGCGCAATCTATCAAAGGGAGAATCAGGCAGAAGAGATTTTGCCATCGCGCCAGAGCTGCGAGGCCGCCGGTAATGCCAAACACCGCAAATCGGTACCAGGAAGCAGACTCGTGACCGGTTCGAAACCATAGCCAGAAGAACAATGAGACAAACAGAACACTGGCTGAATGGGAAAAAGCCGGTGTGACAAACAGAAAAGCTGCATAATTGGAGGCTCCAAAAAAGACAAGAATCCCTCCGGCCCGGTCTTCGGGACGCAATCCCGCATCGCGGCCGATCCGGTCGATAATCAGCAATGTGATCAATCCGGAGAGCATCGATGCCGTCATTGGAAAAATCCGGTGAAACAGCCCGTAACCCGTCATCGTGATACCGGCACCAAAAAAATTTAGAAGGTGAGCTGTCATATGCCCAATAAGGAAAAAGGGTAACCAGACGAGTGCGGGTCCGACCGAAAAAATGTTTGGCGGATATCCCGTCTCCTCCCATCCTCCTGAGATAAAATCCTTAATGACCGGAACCCATTCCCACGTGTAGAATTCCCGCTCATCATCGAAATTTAAATCATGCTGCAATGCCAGGGAGCGAAGATACTCATAATAATAGGCTCCGTCTGAGTTAAGGCGCGGTGCAAACAGGAGTGCCTGGAGAATAATAAACAGCCATAGAACAGGTCTGAGGTGGGAATTTCTATGCCGAGAAAGCATCATGCAGAGATCCTAGCATATTTTCCGAAACCGGAACAATTGCCAGCCGGCACTGTTCTCCTTACACTAGAGAATTAGAGGGAGGTTATTATTATGAAAATACTAGGTTCGGCAAAGTGTAAAACGGCAGTCTCCATTATTGGAATTACATTACTTTTCGGCATATTTATGACACCTGTCACACAGGCAGTATCCGAGGAAGTCGAGATCATACAGGAAGCGATCCGTCATGCGGGTGCCGAGTGGGTGGCAGCTGATAACTGGATTACTGCCCTGTCTCCGGAGGAGCGTCTGATCTTATCAGGTGGTTTGGAGCCATACACTGAGGATCAGACGGAGCGGGATGTCATCATCTGGCCCGACACGCCCGATCCGCGCGCCGGCCGGAGTTCAATGGACTGGCGGAATTACAGCGGTTACAACTGGATGACATCGATCAAGAACCAGCTGAATTGTGGAAGTTGTGCTGCGTTTGCCTCATGCGGTGCGGTGGAAGCCGGTTACCGGATAGCCTCATCGAATCCGGGGATGGCGATCGATTTAAGTGAGCAGCACTTGTTCTCCTGCGGAGGCGGTGACTGTGTTTACGGTTGGTATTTAAATGAGGCCATGGATTATTTTGTTAATCCGGGAGTTCCGGATGAAGCCTGCCTGCCGTACAGCCAATCCGACAGCAATTGCGGTTCCACGTGCAGTGACTGGCAATCCAGAGTCTATCAAATACCGGGCTGGAGTTATGTCACTCAGGGCACAACCAACGAGACGGCGATCAAGAATGCCATCGCCATTCGCCCGATCCCCTGCCGCATGGAAATTTATGATGATTTTTACAGCTATTCATCCGGTGTGTATACCTACACTTATGGAAGCAATCGAGGCGGGCATTTTGTTGTCATGGTCGGATGGAATGACGCGGAAAACAGCTGGATCTGCAAAAACAGCTGGGGGTCCGGCTGGGGAGAATCCGGCTATTTCCGGATTCGAAGGGACCAGGTTGTTATCGGCACATGGGCGATGCTGCCGTCTTTCGGTGGTTCACCGACACCGACACCGACGACACCGCCCACTCAGGCATATCTTTATTTCCGCATGCCCGCTACATACTATACTCCCGGCGATCTTTACTACCTGGATGCCGTTATCGAAAACTCCGGTTCACCCAAGTATTACTCCGCGCTGTTTGTCGCATTGAATATTTATAACGATTTCTGGTTCTGGCCTTCCTGGGTCAAATACCCTGCCGGGATCGACTGGGCATGGATAAATATGGAAACCGGCGCATGGTATTGGGAAGTGCTTCCGGCCTTCTACTGGCCGACAGTGTATGCCGGTATGAACGGCATTAATTATATCGGCGTCGCCATGGATACATCCGTTACGCAACTCCTGACCAATGTGGCGTTCTACTCATGGGGATTCGGTTACTGATTGTGATTAAAACCTTATCTTGACACCGAAGGAGGGCAGGAAAGGCATTCCTTCATTGGAGTATTCTTTCGAAAAGTCCTCGTTGTAGTAATAATCCTGGATATTTTTATTACCGTAAAGGTTGATGATGTCAATATAATACACCGCTTTAAATGACAGGTAATCCCGTGAGTACTGAACACGCGCATCCAGACGGTGATAATCCGGATACCGTTTGGAATGAATGACAGTATCCGGATCATCACGCTGCCAGGAAAACGTCTCCCCCAGTTCCGGTTCATAGAGTCCGTTCGCATTTACATCATCCACCACACGGATCACCCGGCTGACCGGCGTATAGGGGAATCCGGTTCCGTAACTCCATCGCCACCCGATATCCCATCTGTCATTGATTTTCCAGCCGCCAATCCAGGTGACAGCATGCGTCCGGTCCCATGATTCAGGTCTTTCCGGCTTATTACTCTGCCGGCTTCTCGTATCACAATATGAATAAGTCAGCATGCCGTACCAGGGTCGGGTCCGGGTGTCATCCACACGCCAGGTAACATCAACACCTCTTGCGTAACCGTTCCCTGAATTTGCCGGGACGAACGTCATCGAGTCCCGATCATAATAAACCGGAACATCGTCGTCGTCGAGAATCAGGACCCTTTCCATCTCCTCGCCGGAGTTGAGAAGATCCGTCAGTTCCTTGTAGTACAGGTCGACGGACAGATTCCATCGATCCCTGCTTGTATATTCCACGCTGACCATGGAGTGTATCGCCAGCTCCGGTTTGAGATGCAGGTCCTTGATTCCTCTCAAATCCAGGAAATATCCTTCGCCCTGCAGCGTCTCATAACTGGCAAACTGGTAATAATATCCCCATGCTGCCCGGTATTCCCATTCATCATCCGGCGCCCACCGCAGGGAAATCCTCGGGCTGAAACGGTTTATATCAGACAATGTGCTGCTGTCCCACCGGATTCCCGCCTTGAATTCAAGTTCGCGGACTATCTCCCATGCATCCTGGAGAAACATATCGACCTTCAAAAAATTCTGGTCCTCTGAAAAAGTCAGCAGATCATCCGGAATATCAACCCTCGGATCATTTGTGTCGATATTGAATTCAACCGAATTGTCACTCCGCATAACATCCACGCCGGCCAGGATGCTGTGGCCGTCGGGAAACCACTCGCACAAACCGCTGAATAACTGACCGGAACTGGTTAACGTCTGGTCGAAAGTCGTATCATAGGACGTTTCGCCTTCGACAAAGTAAACATCCGAAGTCTGGCGATTTTGCAAATATGCCAGTTTATAACTCAAACGCGATCTGTTGGTAACCAGATGCGATCCATTCAAAGCCACAACCATGTTCCGCTGGGCATCGTCGATCGACACATGATCCGGATCCGCATCAGGAACCGATTCCTCATCCGAAATGAGATCAGTTCCTTCAACACCTCCAAGCGCAGTCAGTTTCCATTGATGATTCGCACTCGGTTGGAGGTACAGAATACTCTGAAAATCGGTAAAATTCGGATATGTCGAATTGTTATCATCAACCTGTTTCAGCAGAAGATCATAATATGTGCGCCGTGCCGACACCAGCCAGCTTGACGGTACGCTGTCGGACAGACGGCCCTCCAGAACCATGTTGGCATTCGTCAAACTTGCATTGAGACTGCCTGCAAAACTCTCCTGCACCGTTCCCGTCCGGTTCTCCACGTCGATCACGGCTGATAAACGATCGCCATACCGTGCATCAAAACCACCCGGATACAACTTGACATAATCAATGGTCTCAGGATTGAAAATCGACGTTAACCCGAACAGGCGGTAAGGGTCGTAAATCGGTATTCCATCCAGGTAAATCCCGTTCTGATCCGGCCGGCCTCCATGAATAAACAGGCGAGCCGTATAGTCGTCACCCCCGACAACACCGGGCATGACCTGCAATGATTGCATCGTATCCTCGAACGCTCCCGGCGCTTTGATAACGTAATCCGGAGTGACATTCTTGACCGTTTCGATCTCCGGCATATACGACGCTTCCACCGTGGCCGAATCCTCATAAACCACCCGGGTATTCAACTCCAGGACAACCTGCCGGGTTCGACCGGGTGCCAGATACAATATCCGCGTCAATTCCATATAGTCCGGATGAGTCAGGGTCAGCCTGATCTCCCCTTCCGGCAGACTCATCCTGAAATGCCCTTCGGTATCAGTCCGGATCTGATCGCCCGTGGACGCGTCAATCAATACCCCACCGATTCTGGAGCCTGTTTCCCGGTTAATCACCTTGCCTTCCAATACGCAAACCTGTCCTGTTTGACCATATCCTGCAACGGGTATTAAAAAGCCAAGAATAAGAGTAAAAATAACGACTTGAACCAGTTTCATACAATTCTGTCCCTGTCTAGGTTAAATCCAGCGCAATCCCTGATCCGATCAGGCGAATGTGTAGAATACGTAATTCCAGTGACAAAGTTTCAGATGTTCGAAAGTTAACCTTTTATTAATCCATTAACTCTTGTTTCGCAGCAGATCGCGGATCTCGGAAAGCAGCTCCTGATCCTTTGTCGGCGGCGGCGGGGCAGCGGGAGCAGGTGGCGCGGCTTCGTTCTTGCGCTTGAGGGAATTGATTCCCTTTATCATCATGAATACGGCAAACGCGACGATGGTAAAATCGACAATTGTCTGTATAAATTTCCCATACGCCAGGGTTACTGCCGGTGCTTCGCCGGAGGCGGCCTTCAACACCCAGGCCAATTCCGTGAAGTTAACGCCGCCCAGGAGCATCCCGATCGGCGGCATGATGACATCCGCGACAAACGATGCCACGATCTTCCCGAACGCAGCGCCAATGATGATGCCGACCGCCATGTCGACAACATTGCCTTTGACTGCGAATTCCTTGAATTCTTTCATTATTTTCATATCAATTACTCCTGATGGAACATACTCGCCGGATCCATTAACTCATGACGTAATTATCCACGAATACCAAATTGATGTAAAGAGACAACGATCTGAAACAATCAAGCGGGATCATACAATACTTCCATCACCACCCGACCCGCACGAAAATCATGCCGCCTCGGTGGATCTGCATCGTACAGCCTGCTTGCCGATCCGGATCATCCGGATCGCTTCGAAAGTAGGAATCTGCCGCTGAAAGCCAGAAGACAACCGACCAACAACAGAAGAAAACCGACACCGAACGGGCCGGTTGCCGGAAGCGGCAGCGGCGGGGTGGCGGTATGTGTCGGAGCCGGTGGCTGTGTCTGCGTTGGAGCGCCGGTAGCGGTCGGTATATCGGTCGCAGTCTCCGTCGGCGTTGCTGACAGGGTTTCCGTCGGTGATGGAGTTGGCGTGCGTGTCGGAGTGGCGGTCGGGGTTGGAGTTAACGTCGGCGTACTCGTGGGAGTCATTGTCGGCGTTCTGGTTGGAGTCGCCGTAATGCTTATGCAGGGACCGTCGTTGGGGTAAACCGTGATGTCGTCGAAGTAACTTGACGTAGTGCTTGAGCGAGAAGCGAACCGGAGCGAAATCTCCTGACCAACATACACGGAAAGACTCACACACCGGGATTCACACATCCCGCCGGTCGTCGCATGGCTGCTGACCAGTAGGCTCCATGATGATCCTCCGTTCGTCGAGATCTCTATGGTCGGAGACAGGCTGATAATCCCGTCCCATGAATAATCGTATCGCAATGTTGGTGCAGAAGCTCCTGTAAGATCCACACAGGCGGTAGCTGATGTGGAATAGGGATAGCCTGCTGCAAGGTACATGGCGCAGTCGCCCGGTCCAGCGCAATCGCCTCCCGTTGTAAGATAAGGACCGTTCCCTTCGCAGGTCACCCAGTTATCGGGAAAAATCGAGCAGATACTCCCGCTCTGGAAAAAGGTTCCGAAAGTTTCCACGAACTGTGTTTCACATGAACTGCCTGAACACTCCGCATTGACAGTTAAAAAATCGATCCACATGGCGTTAGCGGTGTATTGATGATTCCAGCGGACATAGTTGAGCTGCCCGGGCGTGAGCGGAATTGAAATGAACTGGCATGATCCGGTTGTGGAGGGTGTTGTGTAAAATGAAAAACCGGTAGTTGTGGAGCAATTCAGAGTTCCGGACGACACCGTTTTGATCTCGATATCCACATCTGCAAAACTGAACTGGTAATAAGTAAAATCCAGAGAGGCTGGACCCGTGCAGGTGGTCAGATCAATTCCAATAACAGGATCCTGCAAATAAGAGTTTGTTCGCAGTGTCCTTCCACTCATGCAGAGTGGCGTATTGCTCGACAGCGGAATTTCGGCTGTGTTCAGACTCCAGCAAATTTCCGGTGGGCCGGCCTGCTCCGTTGCGGTGCCGTCATCGAAATTCTCCTGGTAAACGACCGCCGCCTGGGCAATTCCCACCAAGCCGGCAATCAATAAAACGCCTGTTGCTGCTAAAAGTCTGCGTCTCATGGGTTCCCCCTCCTCCGTGCTTAAGAATGCCGCCACCCCGGTCGGCAGTCCTTTCTCAACCTTGCATTAATCAGCCATAGTCGTCAAGCAACGGTGTCATGTCGCAAATGATCCGGAGCCGGTCAGCGAACCGACGGGTTTATTCAGACTCCTGGTCGAATATGTATTTACCGTTGGCGGCCGTTACGTTCGGGGGTTGCCGCCGGGTCTCGAACAGATCATATCCTTCCTTCAGATTCACCCAGAAGGGATAGTGATGGGAATCACGGTATGCATTCATGTTGTCGTCCGTCATTCGAAATGGAAATGAATGCAATCTGAAGAAAGGTTGACCTTTTCTGAAGGCCGCATCAGCAAGAGCATAGATTTCTTCGATCTTCTCGTCCGTCATGGCAAAACACCCGATGGATACCCGGTCGCCGTGTACCATGATCAGGCTTCCCGTCCGTCCCAGCGATCTGTCCAGCGAATTGGGATAACCGATATCGAATGACAGGTGGTAGTTACTGACAGGGTTCAGACGATCGGGGGTCACGAAGTAAAACCCTTCCGGCGCCTGGTAATCCCCCTTCCGTTCCTTCGGACCCGGCACACCGGACATTGCCGCGATCGGGTATGTTCGAAAAAGAACGAATGCGCCTTCGCTCCCCTGAACCCAGACTTCAAGCTCCTTCTCCTTCTTGAATATCCGGATAAAAATCGGGGAACCGAACGTCAATCCCATCGCATCAAGGTCATGGATCAGCGCCGGGCGAACCCGCTCGATCGCTCGCCGGGATCGGGTGCCGGTCGGAATGTCTCTCTGTGAATGCGCCGCTCTGCCAAAACAGCCGGTCACCAATATGACTGTAATCATGACGAAAATCCGGGGTTCATACAGGCTTTTCATTGAGATCAGCCACTCCGTTCATTCAATCCTTCCAGTTCCACCATTTGAGTTTTTCCGGTTCCGGATCAGGCGTCTCCGCATAATAAACTGCACACCGGAATACATAGAGCACGCACCGGTCGATCGGCGATCCCCGCATCTCACACAGATCGGAATACATCGTCTCCGGATCCGCCTTTTCCAGATCGGACACCTTGAAAAATCCCAGATCTTTGAGATCTCCCGCGATACTCGGCCCGACACCCGGTATAGTCGTCAAATCCCCGGGGTTTCTGTTACGCGTTTGTTTCGGCATGGTCACCTCCTGGCTGAAATCCGTTTCCGTTGTTTCATACACTCCGCTGTCAGAATATTGGATACGGCCGTGTCCGTGCAAGTCGCAACCGGCATGGCAGCGTCATCATCCCGCCTGTGAATTCCATTTGACATTCCGTCATTCTGTAACGACAACTGAGACAGGAGATGGGGGTCTTCATCATGTTATACGACACGATTTCGATTTATTATGATCAAATTTTCCCGCTGAACCGCCAAATTGTTCATTTTCTTTTAAGATACATCCGGATACACGATGATGTTCTGGATATCGGATGCGGAACCGCAACCTTGACAAAAGCCGTATCGGATCGATGCCGGCGGATCACCGGAATCGATCCAAGTGCCGCGATGATTCGTGAAGGTATGCGCAAATACCCGGATATGAATCTTCTCGAAACCGGAATATTTGAGTTCAAAAATGACCGTTTCGATATTATTTTCAGTACCGGGAATACAGTCTCATATTTTGATCCCGTGGAGTTGCAATTACTGGCGAGGAAAATCCTGACGCTGCTTCTGCCGGGAGGATACTGGATATATCAGACGGTCAACTGGGATTATCTGAATGATAAGGAATCGTATGAATTTCCGGACATCCGGATAGCGGACGGTGTTTTCAGACGCCGCTACGACTTCAGCGGACCGGAACTCACGGAGTTCAAGTTGGAGATCCTGCATTCGGGAATCCCGCCGGTTTCGGAATCGCATTGGCTTCACAGACTGACCAGGGACACGCACATCGGGATCCATTTGGATGCAGGCTTTCAATTACTGGACTCGTATGCAAGCTGGTCATGTGAACCATGGACACCCGAAAAACCCGGCGCAACGATTCTGGTTTTCATCAAGCCGGGAACGAAATGATAAATCCATTCAGATTTTTGGTTTACACGTGCAATCGTATCCGGTTACACTACGCTTCTCCACCGGATAGCCCCATTGAACTGTCCGGTATTCATGGTTTGTATATCAGCTTTTGATCGTACGTTGGAGGATTTCATGAGTATGGAACAGGAAACGAAACGAAAACCGATTATTCTGACCGGCGACCGGCCAACGGGCCGGCTTCACCTTGGGCACTATTTCGGTTCCATCAAATCGCGTGTTGAACTGCAGCGGGATTATGATACATACCTGCTGATCGCCGACGTGCAGGCCCTCACGGACAATTTTAAAACACCGGAAAAAGTCCGGGCGAACGTGGAAGAAGTGGCTATTGACAATTTCGCTTCCGGGATCGATCCGGAGACGGTCAAATATGTTGTGCAATCAACGATTCCGGCAATTGCGGAGCTGACAATATTTTATGGCAATTTCGTCACGCTGGCGCGGCTGGAGCGCAATCCGACGGTGAAGTCGGAAATCGAGAACAAGCAGGAGTTGTTCTCGAAAGGCGTCACATTTGGATTTTTCGGCTATCCGGTCAGCCAGGCAGCCGACATCACCGCTTTTGATGCCGATCTGGTGCCGGTTGGTGAAGATCAGCTTCCGATGATTGAGCTGACGCGGGAGATTGTCCGGCGGTTCAATTTTACGTATGAAGTGGAGGCGCTGGTTGAGCCGGAAGCGCGTGTGACGGAAATCCCCCGGATCCGGGGGACGGACGGAAACAGTAAAATGAGCAAGTCGCTCAACAATTGCATTTATCTCCGGGACGATCCGGAAACGATCAGGGAGAAAGTGTTTAATGCATATACGGACCCGTTGAAGGCGAAAAAGACGGATCCGGGTCATCCGGAGGGTTGTGTGGTCTGCGAATATCTCCGGCTGGTCGATCCGGCAGGTCATGACCAGCTGGTCACCGATTGCAAAGCCGGGAAAATGGGGTGTATGCAGGACAAGCGATTGCTGACGGACAAGCTGACGGAATACCTGGCGCCGATCCGGGAACGGGCGCGTCGCTTCGAGGAGGACAGGGATATGGTGCGTGACCTGCTTCGGGAGGGAAGCCGGAAAGGTCAGCAAAAATCCGATGACGTGCTGCGCCGGGTCAAGGATGCCATGAAAATCAATTACTGGTAGGTAACGATCTATGCGGATTACCACATTCAATGCCAACAGTATCAGGACCCGCCTCCCGATCATTATACCGTGGTTACTGGAGCATCAGCCGGATATCCTGGCGGTTCAGGAAACCAAGGTACAGGATCATGAGTTTCCCGGCGATGCCTTCCGGGAGATCGGTTATCACTGCGTGTTCAACGGCGAAAAAAGTTACAACGGAGTGGCATTGATCAGTCGTGAGCCGGCTGATGACATACGGTCCGGTTTTTATGACGGGGATGAAAAAAATCATAGTCGATTGATCCGCGGACGATGGGGCGACATGCACGTAATCAACGCATATGTCCCGCAGGGTCGGGACAGGGAATCCGACCATTACGCCGGAAAACTGGAATGGCTGCGAAACATCCGAAAAATGCTGGACAATGACTATTCCCCGGACATGCCGGTCATCTGGCTGGGTGATCTCAACGTCGCACCGGAACCCATGGATGTTCATGATCCGAAAGGGCTGGACGGGCACGTCTGTTTCAACAGTGAATTGACTGAATTGTTCTACGAGGTCTGTGCATGGGGTTTTCGGGATGTATTCAGGAAACATCACCCGGAACCCGGTCAATTCAGCTTTTTCGACTACCGGGCGGCATCGGTGTACACCCATAAGGGATGGAGAATTGATCACATACTGACGACAACGCCGTTGTTCGACAAGTCACGGGATGCCTGGATCGATCTGAAACCCCGTCGATTGCGGGAACCCAAACCGTCCGATCATACGTTTGTCACCGCTGATTTCGAGATTTAACCGGAGGCGGTTCGGGGTGATCACTGACACTCATGATCAGGCCTGTCAGAACGGAAAATACAACAATCGCCGATCCGCCTGTGCTCAATCCCGGAAACGGAACCCCTGTCATTGGAATCAGCTTGATCACTCCACCGACATGCAGGAAAACCTGGATCAGCCACATTGCGCCACAACCTATTGAAACCAATGCACAAAATGAATCTTTCGCTTCCCCTGCCACCTTCAGACTGCGCCTGACGAGTATCAGCACCAGGATCAACAGAAGTCCCGTTCCGATCCAACCGATCTCCTCCGACATCGATGCGTACACGAAATCCGTTTCCACAAGAGGAATCGTACGTGGAAAACCGTTTCCAACTCCTCTGCCGAGAAATTCGCCGTTAAAGATGGCGAACAGAGAACGAATTGTCTGAAACCCGTTTGTATCCGGGTTTTCAAATGGGTTCAGCCATGCGCTGAAGCGGACCTGTCCCTTGCCGATGAATGTCCGAACCGCCCAGCTTCCCAGGCTGATAATCGCCACACCCGCAATCGGGTAGATCCAGCGGAAGGTTGCCATAGTGATCAGGATACCCAGCAGGAGTCCTGTTCCCGCCAGCATTCCCAGGTCACCCAATAAGACCAGTACAACCGCCGGCAGGAGCCACGCGCCGATCAGCATGATATGGACCCGCCTCGAATCGGCCGACAACAGAGGTGTGCCTTTCGTGATCGATTGGCCGTAACGGACCAGCAGCCCTGAGATACCCAGTATCAGAAGCACTTTAACGGCTTCTGTCGGAGTGGTTTTCGCCGGACCGTACATGGCACCACGGTATGATACTCCAGTGGCCAGCACAGCCACACAGATTCCGAATGCGGCCAGAATCCAGATCCATGAGAGCCGGGCCAGAGACTTCAGACGACCGCTCCCGAACACGACTGCAGCGACGGCGGTCACGAGGGGAGCTGCAGCGAATGCCCAGCAACCCGGGTTTTGCCAGGAAATTCCATCGATGGTCCCCAGGCGAAACTGGAAGGCCATCCCTGTTCCGGCGATGAGTATCCAAACCGGCATGAGGACCGGATCGGCGCGAGAGCCGAGCATTACCAGAATACCGTGTGCAACCAGAACCGAAAGGATGTAACCGGCAGGCAATACGCCATCCGTCAAATGAAGCGGTCTGTTGGAGAGAACCGAGAGCGCTGCAGCGCCGAACATCAGGCAGACCGCTGCAAAGGCCGGAATCAGAAGGTGCAATTCCTCCGGGCGCTTCCTAAAAAAACGCGATGTGTCAGCGTTGGAGACCATACTCGTTCTCCTCATCAGCCAGCAAACCGAGTTCATCGGCTTTGCGTATCAGGCCGGCAGCGACGGGCGCTGCCACCTGGCCACCCATTCCGCCCTGCTCGATGACGACGGCCAGGGCCAAAGCCGGCCGAGGCCATGGAGCGAAACAGACGAACAGGGCATGACTGCGGTTGCCGGCGTTCTCCGCGGTCCCTGTTTTTCCACCCACAACCATACCCGTAACCAGGGCTCCCCGCCCTGTACCCGTCTCAACGGTTTTGATCATCATTCTCGCGATCTGGTTGGCAATCCTGTGATCGAGAAAACGTGTCGGGGGCGCGGGTTCTTCGGTTTCAATGATGCGGGGCCGGTACATCAGGCCGCCGTGACCCATTGCACCGGCAACCAGGGCCAGGTGTAGGGGGGTAACAAGAATATCATCCTGTCCGATCCCGAGCCTCGCCGTCCGGGCAACCGGCCACTTGGACCGATCGGGCAGCCGGCCTGCTTCGCTTCCCGTTGAAGGTCCCTTAAATTCGACCCGGCGATCCATACCGGCCTCACGGGCGGTTTCCAGTATGGCCGAAGCGGTCAGATCGACGGATAATTGTGCGAAATAGACGTTGCAGGACAGGGCCATTGCCTCTGCGAGATTCAGGGTTCCATGCCCTTTGAATGACCGATTGCTGTAATGGGAGTGATCCTTGACGCGCGGATCAGCCGGCCCGCAGTCGAAGCCTTCCGGTCCGCAGACATAGACCGGGTTCATATTCCGGCGGAGTGCTGTTGCGGCAACGAGGATTTTGAATGTGGAGCCCGGCGGGTACATGCCGTGAGTGGCTCTGTTCAAAAACGGGCTGTCACTGCGGTTGAGCAGGCGTGTCCAGAGGGTGGGAGTCAGTGTTTCCGGATTGAATCCGGGACGGGAGACCATCGCCCGGATGCTGCCGGTACGGGGATCCAGCGCGATAATGGAACCGGTTTTACCTGAGAGTAATGCCCAGGCTTCACGCTGCAGATCCGTGTCTATTGTGAGCACAACCGGGTTTCCGTGCAGCGACCGGTGAAAAAAGATATTAGCCAGCAGCCGGAAGGCGTCGGCGGGAGTCTGCACGGCGCGACCCATCAGGATCGGGTCCAGGGTTTTTTCCATCCCGGCGGAACCGTAAAGAGGGTGATTATAGCCCACGACATGAACGCCGGCCTCGCCAAGCGGGTACTGCCGCTGAAGATGGCCGCCGATATCGGTATCTTCTGCAAGAGGTGTATGTTTATGATCGAGAATGGAGCCGCGGTGAAAGCGGGTTGCGAGGATTTCTCCGCGGGGATCGAACCCCCGCTGCACCCGGAGGAAATCGGATGAAAAAAAGCCGAAGAGCTGCCACCGGGCCTGGTAGCTGAAAAGAGCAATGATGATGCAGGAAACCAGCAGGGAGGTTCTCCGGAAGTGTTGTTTCGCCTGTTGTCCCCTAAGCATCCCGAATACGATCTTAATAAAAACAACGGTCAATCCGAACCATGCCACGGTCATGGCAAACCGGATTTCGTGGATGTGAGTCAGTATCAGTTGTTTCATATCGCTTTCAAAACCGGTATTGACTGTATCATATCAGGGGGTTGAGTGCAGCAAGTCGATGGATGAAATCAGCGTGTGGCGATGTTTTCACATTATAAGAGTAATTTTGACATATAGCCGACGCATCTCTTGACATTTCACCGAAAACCGGTTCATAAAGAAGATGGTGTTGAGGGAAAAATCGGGGTTATGACTCCCGGTTGCTGTTGTTGAATATAGATGATTTTAAATCCGGCCGAGGCCGGGTGGGGGATTATTTTCTGAAAACCTGGGGAGGGTTTGACATGTCTTGCAGAAAATTTTTTCTGGTTGTTATCGGCTTGGTCGGCTTATCGATTCTGTCGACGGCTGGAGCCGTCGATGAGCGATTCCAGATCATGGCCGGCGCTTACCGGTTCGATCCGCTCGAGAAAGCCCCGTCAGTCCCACAGGACATGACGGTAGCGTATCGGGATACGGATGCGGGGTATTTTCTGATCCAATTGGAGGACTATCCGACGGATGCCGAGTTGAAGCAGTTGGATGATCTGGTTCTGGAGCGCGTCTGGCACCAGAGCGGAACGACCTATCTTGTTCGAGCCGAAGCAGGCAAGCTGGAGATCGGTGTTAAAAAGTTGCCGGTCAAGTGGATGGGACCGTTTCAGCCGGCCTATCGGATGGAGGAACAGCTTGAGCAAAAGCTGGCGGATGCCTATCAGGATTCCGATACAGTCAGGATAAATGTATGCTGGAGTAACGCGGATGAGGAATATGTCAAGGGTGTCCTTGAGGAGATGGGTGCGACCTCGTTTGGAGCGATTACTCATCATCCGACCCGGCCGGTCGGAACAGGAAAATTTTTTATCAGTTCAAAAGTGATACGGGATGTTGCCAGGACAGAGGGCGTTCTCTGGATCGGCCCGTATCTAGAAGCCAATATGAACGACGAACGATCCGCTCAGATTTTAGCGGGAAATTACAACGCATCCTATCAACCGACCGGTACGGGATACAATTCATGGCTGTCTTCGATCGGTGTAAACGGATCTGGGGTTATTGTTGAGATGGTGGATTCCGGTCTGTGCACGGGAGTCAACACCACGATTCACCAGGACTTAAGGGGTCGTGTCGTGTTTCATAATGACACGACTGGGAATGGTCCCCGTGACGTTCGGGGGCATGGTACGAACTGTGCCGGGATCGTTGCAGGCAATGCGACTATCGGTACTGTGGATGCATCAGGTTATCTATATGGGATGGGAGTGGCTCCCGGTGCCAGTTTGGGTAATACAAAAATCTTCAGTGACTCCGGTGCATTTTCTGATCCTGATTTTTACACCACATCACAGAATGCCTACCAGAATGGCGCCCGGTTGAGCAGTCAGAGTTGGGGAAGCAATTATGGCAATTGTGTAAATGCTTCCTTAAATTATAGCGATCAATGTGTAGTATATGACACAATGATCAGAGATGCCGACAGCACGAGTGGCGGTAATCAGCAATTTGCCATATTCAACGCTGCCGGTAACATGGGGTGGTGTTACCCGACTTACCCCAATGTATCCACTATCGGAGATCCCGGGATAGCAAAGAATATAATTACGATAGGAGCCTCGGAAAACTGGCGGAGCGGCACCGATGGCTGCGGAGTCGGAAGTACGGGCGCCGATGACGGACATGATAAAATTGATTTTTCGAGTGTCGGGCTTACTTCCGGGAGGATCAAACCTGATTTGATGGCACCCGGAACTCACATCACGTCCATGGCATCCCAGTATTCGGGCTACAATGGCGCTGCTGTATGTGATACATATTATCCGACAGGTCAAACCTATTACAACTGGTGCTCGGGGACCAGTCAAGCCTGCCCTCATGCGGCCGGTGCAGGCGCCCTGTTCTATCAATGGTACAACAATACCTACAGTTCTACTCCCAGCCCGGCGTTGATCAAGGCGGCCCTGATTAACGGTGCCGATGATATGGTCGGCGGCGACACCGGATATGCCAGTCCATCGACACTGCCGAATATTCCCAACCGGTATCAGGGATGGGGACGAATCAATGTCGGGAACACGATCGAGAACGGGCTGTCGATGCGATATTACGACCAGGGAACAGTATTTGGAACCAACGGTCAGTATTATGAAGTCACTTATTATGTGGACTCGTCCGGTCCGGTAAAAATAACATGTGTCTGGACGGATGCGCCGGGAACGGTTGGCGGAGCACTTCTTAAAAACAATCTCAACCTGACTGTAACCGATAATGGAACATCCTATCTCGGGAATGTGTTCTCCAGCGGCTGGTCGGCCACAGGCGGTTCAGCGGATACCGTCAACAATGTGGAGTGCGTGTACATTCAGAATCCGACCGGTCCCATAACGATCCGGGTTACCGCCACGTCTCTGACAGATGACGGCGTACCGGGCAACGGCGATTCGACTGATCAGGACTTTGCTCTGGTTGTCTCAAACGTCAACGACGGCGTTCTGACACCGACTCCGACCGGACCGACGCCGACATTTACGCCGACACCGACTCCGACGGATACTCCGGTGCCGGTCTCCATACCCTACTGTGAATACTTCGAAGGCACAGCAGACGGATGGACCGTGATCGATCTGGATGGTGACGGGGATAACTGGTTCCTGATCGGTCCCGACTCCGACTATGCGCACAACGGCGAGTACTGGGCAGCATCCGCATCATGGGATTCGGTTGCCCTGACGCCCGATAACTGGTTGATCTCCCCTGCTATCGATCTGACTAGTGCAACCGACCCGGTGCTTCACTGGTACATCGCCGCGCAGGACCAGACATGGCCGGCGGAATACTATTCGGTACTGCTCTCGACGACGGGAACGTCGTCGTCTGATTTTACAAATACGTTGTATTCCGAGACTGTGCAGGCGGGGGGGCCTGATGGAAACAACTACTGGTTCCGGTCCGTCAACCTGGCGTCCTATGTCGGGAACACCGTGCATATTGCCTTCCGTCACTACAACTGCACGGATCAATACTGGCTTAACCTCGATGATGTCTGTGTGTATGAGAACGGAGCGCCTCCGCCGACAAACACGCCGACTGCCACACCGACACCACCGGCAATCGGCGCTTGTGACAGTTTCGAGGCAAGCGGCGATGACTGGTCTTTTTGCGGAACCTGGGGTATTTACAACGGTACATTCGGAGCTCTTCCGTGTGACGGCAGCAACTTCCTTGGACATGTGGCTGACTCCACTTATGCATGGGATCTTGTTTATAAAACTTTTAACACATCGACCTGCAGTTCCGACATCACGTTGAGCTACTGCTGGGCAATCGGTGCCGTTGTTAGCGGGAGACCGAGTACTCTTGCCGCATATGTCGTGTGCGGTGAACCGGGTGATCCATGTGACGAAACACAGTTTACTCAGGTCGCTTATCATGCAAATTATGGAGCTGCCGTTACATCCGGAACAGACAGCATCAACCTGTCCGACTATCTGGGCGCCTGTCCTCCCTGCCCATCGGGACTAATAACAATCGCATTCGGATATTATGGCAATAATGCCAGTCCAGTTACTGTGGATTATGTCTGCACAAACTGCTCGCCGGCCTGCACCACCTGTTCGGATTTCTTCGTGGAAAATTTCGAAGATGGCGATGACTGGGGTGAATCCGCCATGCCGAGCTGGACACAAAGCAACGATACATATTGCACGGTTGCCGATTATATAAACACGTTGGATCCGACCAGCGCCTATGAGGGACGGATTGCGGGTAATAACTCAGCCGCAATATCCGTCAGCACTGTGGGACGTGAGGACATTTCCATCAGTTTCCAGGAAAGGACGGCCCAGTTGGATGCGGGAGAGCGGATCTACTTTGATTATTCAACGAACGGTGGCACAAGCTGGACAACTCCGGATTCCTGGACGAATCACACGAATTGGATGCAGCGTTCCCGCGACTTGTCAACAGTAACGGCCTGCAACAACAACCCGGATTTCATGATCCGGTTCCGCTGCAACGCCAATAATACAAACACCGAGTTTATCTATGTCGATAACATCATCGTCAACGGGTGTTACATCGAAGTCGGTACACCCACGCCGACAAATATACCGACCAATACACCCACCTTCACAAATACACCCACACGAACTCCGACACCGACAAATACGCCAACGAACACACCGACGTTGACACCGACACCAACCAACACCCCGACACGAACTCCGACACCGACCAACACCCCGACGAATACGCCAACTCGGACGCCGACACCGACAAATACGCCAACGAACACACCGACGTTGACACCGACACCGACCAATACCCCCACGAACACTCCAACAGATACACCGCTGCCGACGGACACTCCCACTTATACTCCAACAGAATTACCTCCGACATTTACACCTACTTACACACCGACGGAGGTACCTCCCACATTCACACCCACCGACACCCCGACGAACACTCCCACAAGAACGCCTACCGCTACCAATACGCCTACGAACACACCGACGTTAACGCCGACGCCAACCAATACTCCAACCAACACGCCGACACTGACGCCCACCCCAACCAATACCCCGACGAACACACCTACGCTGACTCCCACTCCAACGAACACACCCACCAATACCCCAACCCTGACACCGACGCTTACAAACACCCCAACAAACACCCCAACTCTTACACCGACACCCACGAATACGCCCACCCATACACCGACATTGACCCCCACTCCGACGAACACACCAACCCATACGCCAACGATTACGCCGACACCGACGGACACGCCGGCGGGAGGCTGGATCACGGTCGATGACTCGACAGGATGCACATCCGATACAATCATCGTTGATGTTCTGATCAACAATCCGGATGCTCCGGTGGATGCGTTTACGTTTGATGTGGATTACGACACATCCGCG
>JAFGEQ010000007.1 GCA_016931515.1 candidate division CSSED10-310 bacterium
AGGGGATTTCCGGCCCAATCTGGCGGGCGGCGATACTTCTGGATGTTCGTCCGGAAAGGCTGAATCTTCTGAGGGAAATCCAGGTCGTTGAACAACGGCATGTGAGACGAAACTGGTTTAATATGATTTTCTCATTGGTGGGAATGATCGTTTTAGTTAGTCTTCTTTATGCGGTTATAAATACACTTACAAAAGGGTACTATTCATTCGTTTTGGCGTTGATTTCCGTTTTAGTCATCACGGGTTTTTTAGTTTTCTTTCTGCTGCTGATTTAAGTATAATATTTTTCCTTGGGAGATGAACGAAAAGTAAACGGCAATTAACGGATAAAAGCGAGACGATGGGAGAAATCACACAGGCTGAACAGTACCTGATCGATCAGATTCGGCAGGGCAACAGTCAGGCATGGTTGCAGTTCATAGAACGCTACCAAGGTCGGTTGTTGGCTTATGCGCGCCGTCAGATAAGCGGAAATACTGCCGACGCCGAAGATGTTGTTCAGGATGTGTTTGTCAATTTTATTCGGGCGCTAAATGCCTATCGAGGCGGTAACAGTCTGGAAAGCTTTTTATTTTCAATTTTACGCCGGAAAATCATCGACTTGTATCGCAAAAAAAGCAGCAGCCGGATTAGTCTCATCCAGGATGTGTACAAAAGCGATTCGCGAGAGGGAGACTCGGACTACCTGGCTGGCTTTTCCGCCGGAGAATCGACGGCCAGTTGGTATGTTCGCCGCGACGAACACAAAGACCGTATCTATAAAAGTCTTTCGAGGGCAATCCTGGAGATGCTGGAGGGATTAAAAAAATCTTTGAATTTTGAGCACCTCAAGATTGTCGAGCTGCTCTTTTATTGCCAGGTATCGAACACTGATGCGGCTGCGGTCATGAAAATGGATGCAGGCAGAATAGGTCTTGTCAAGCACCGCTGTATTAAACAAATACAAAAGAGTTTGCCCCGTTCGGAAGCGAAGGAGATTGCCGACAGAGATTTGGAAGGTCTTCTCGGACAAATCTGGCAGCAGTATCGTCCAAGCTGCCCGAAACGCAATACCATCGGGGCGTTTCTGCTGAAAACGCTGGAGCCGGAGTGGGAGAACTACGTCGACTTTCATCTCCATATATTGGGCTGTCATTTTTGTCAGGCCAATTATGAGGATATCCAATTGCAAAACCGTCAAAAGGGGGCCGACAGACTCCAACAGCGGATAATGGAATCGACGGTGGGCTTCCTGGCAGGCAAAAACACCAGTCGCTGATCAGTGCCCCGGCGTCGGGAAAACGGCGTGCCAGTTTACCGCATCATTGGAGTAGTTTTGTCCGATCGTTGTCGGCGTTTTCTGATGCAGTGAATCACCCGCGCCATCAGCAGATGTTGCCCAGGGATCTTGGCCATTCTCGAAATCACTCGGATGAGAACCATCACTGTAATTGACACGATCCACTCGGATATAATACCTCAGACCATTCACGTCATCGCCGGGTTTGGCGATTTCGATTTTCTCTCCGCCGTTACTTAACTGCGTATCAGGATAGGGACCATAAATGATCGACGCATCTACCGCCGGATATCGCTCCTGGAATGCGGCAGGATTTTTGGCGACAAGAATAGTCCCGCCTGCCGGGATCGAAACACCCAAGGGGAACGTATAGTCAATCCCTTCGGTGAATTTCCAGGGAGTAAAGATCATCTGTTGAGGATCCCACTCCTGAAGAGAGACAGGATCGGCGGAGATATTGCGTAATTCAATATATTCATATTCATCATGGTCAAACGAGCCTCCCGCAGGAGGATTGTACATGATTTCACTAATCAGCACCGGCCCGACTTTGGGATAAGCATTGGCTGCCCCCGGTGTATTTGTATTCATTGCAACAAAGTTAAAAGTCCCAGTCGAGTTTTGGTGCTTGCCGAAAGCAATGTCGGGTTCAGAGGCGCCGAAATCTTCATCTTCATAATACCCGGTCAAGAGTCCGTTCTGACCGGATTGCAGATAGATTGTTTCACCGTTTTCACTCAATCGGAAGGGTTGAGAGCAACCCGGATCCAACGGATTGGCGAAATGCTGATTTTCATAGAAAACCGTATAATTGTGAGACTTGATAATCGTTCCCTCGGCAATCCGGTATTTCATCCGGTTCGGGTCATCATCGTTGTTGTCCGACAAGAACCAATCTCCGATATTAATATCTTCATCGGTGGTATTATAGAGTTCGATCCAGTCATCAGCAATTTGATCCGAATGAGCCAATACTTCGTTGATGACAATAGAACCGGTTGCGGGGATAATGCCCGTATCATCTGACCCGGGCGATCCTCCGGTCAGACTGCTTGGCCGCCAGCCTGATTTATCATCCCAGAGCTCAAGATTTTCAGCGGAAGGATCTTTGATCGTCAAGGAAAATCCCTGCCCATCGGTAATATCATACCAACTGTCTTTGTAGCTGAAATGATGAATCTCTGTTCCCAATGCATCGATGAGACAGATACTCTCGCCCGCATTATCCAAAACGCCGCTGTATTGGCCTGCAATAGTGAGATCGCCTCCGTATGCTTTTTCGAATTCCGATAGATTCTCAACAACCAACACAAAATGACCGGGGTTCAGGATCGTTGAACCAAAGGTAAAGGTGATACCGTCAGTGAAAGTGACTCCGTTGAGGGAAATCGGTTCGTCGCCGATGTTTTTCAGCTCGATATACTCGGTATTCGGATCGGCAGGGTGATACATCATTTCCGTGATACGGAGATAATCGGCGGTTGCTCGGGGTGCAAAGACGGCTTCATTCAGCGCACTCCATCCGTTATTATCCAGGCTTCTTGCTTTGATTAGCAGGCTTTCATTGAGTACCCATGGTTCCGTGTATTCCACGGCGGCCGGATGGATCGTACCCCCCGGAAGACGAGGATCACTGCCGTTAGTTGTGTACCATATCGGTGTGGAAGTATCCTGAGCAGAATATCGTATACTCAGCCGCGGCAGCACGATCATGTCGGAGCTGGTGGTCGAGACGTTGACCCCATGGATAGCCAGAAGATTCGACCCGACTGCAATCAAATCTTTGTCAGCGGTAATATCAAACGATTCAAAGGATGCTCCCGCTTCATGGTTAGATGCCTGAGCAGTGCCAGGGATGTCATTGGTTATATTGGTGCTGCGGCAGACCTCGGTGCCATTCAGATAGGCAATAAAGCCGTCGTCATATTTCATCTGGAGTATTAATGCTTCGAGGGGAGTTGTACCGTCATACGCGAAAGCAAGCCGTAAGAAAACTGATGTAGAAGTATCATATATCGCATTGTGAACATCCGTTTGGATCAGCGATTCGTAGCCGCTGTCGCGTTCGTACCCGACACCCGTCCCGGTCGATCCATCGGACCAATCCGAACCCGGGGTAAAGCCCGGAGCAGTCCAGGTTAGCCCGAGCGAATCATCCGTCGGCACATGAATACGAACGGCATGTCCTTCCGAAATCAGAACATTTTCGTTGTATCCTGTTGC
>JAFGEQ010000008.1 GCA_016931515.1 candidate division CSSED10-310 bacterium
AAAATGGCGGGGACGACGAGGATCGAACTCGCGACCTTCGGCGTGACAGGCCGACGTTCTAACCAAGCTGAACTACGTCCCCGCACAAACTAACTTGCGAACCGTACGCTCTGGGCGGAACAGGGCTTGAACCTGCGACCCCCGGCTTGTAAGGCCAGTGCTCTCCCAGCTGAGCTATCCGCCCGGTTCACTGGGCACCCGCCCGAAAGCTTAAAGGTTTTTACAGGAGACACCGTAAGCTGTCAAGAGAAAATTCGTCAGTCGCGAGACAATTGGGCTAAAAACCGCCCAGCACCAACAAAACTGCCTGCTCTGACGAAACTCCTATAAAATTTTCTTTTTACCCCGAATCTGATATCAATACCGGTGATATACCCGGATTGTTAGTGATCAAGCGGAATAGTTCATGGAGAAATGACGATGAATATATTTGATATTCAAAATGCGCTTAAGGAGACCGGCCTCAGCGCCTGGCTTCTGACCGATTATCAGTTGACAAATATACCGGCAGTCAAATTACTTGGACTCGATCCTTCAAAGAATTTCAGCAGACGCTGGTTTTACCTGATTCCACAATCCGGTGACCCGATACGGCTTGTCAATTCCGTTGAAGCCGGAGTCCTGGATCATCTTCCCGGGCAAACAGTCCTGTATTTCGGACGGGCAGCCATGATCAGTAATCTCGAAACGTTGCTGGAGAAAAACACCTTTGTCGCAATGGAATACTCACCGATGGGACGTTTGCCCAGCGTATCGCGAGTCGATGCAGGCACGATCGAACTGGTTCGTTCGATTGGTGTGGATATCATCTCTTCCGCAGACTTGCTTCAACGCTTCACCAGCCGCTGGGATGAAGTCGCACTCGAATCGCATCGAGCTGCCGCCCGGGTACTGCGGGAAACTGTTACCGCGGTCTGGAACCTGATCAGCCAGAATCTCAGCGGATGCAAATTGTCTGAATTCCAGATTCAGCAATTCATGATGAATCGATTCATGGCCGAAGGTTGCGTGACCGATCATCCTCCGATTGTCGCAATCGATGCGCATTCCGCAGATCCCCATTTCGCACCAACACCCGATAACACCCGGTTAATCGGCCCTAACCAGCTGGTGCTTATTGATCTTTGGTGCAGAACGGCTCAACACGGCTCTGTTTACGCCGATATCACATGGACGGCCTGGACCGGTCCGGATGCTCCTCCGCCTGAAATTGTAAAGATTTTCGATATTGTCAGAGATGCAAGAGACCAAACTGTTTTATCCGTGAAAGCGGCGTTTGAAACCCGGAGAAAAGTGACCGGCGCCGATCTCGACAGAATCTGCAGAGGGATTATCTCAGACGCGGGATATGGCGAATTCTTCGTTCATCGGACAGGGCATTCGCTTGATTCGGGGGTTCATGGAGCCGGAGCTAATCTTGATTCGCTGGAGTCTGAAGATGACAGGGAGATAGCCGCCTGCACCGGTTTTACTATTGAACCGGGGATTTATTTCCCTGGACGCTTTGGTATCCGCTCGGAACTTAACGTGGCGATCCTGCCGGATTTATCAGTGGAAATAACCGGACTCCCCATACAGACAGAACTGGTTAAACTGTCATGACTATCTGATTTTTGAACAGGGAGCTGCGACCGGCTATCAGCCGGGTATGATCAGACAAACAAATCAACTACTGGATGAACGGCATCAACCTATCATCCCTCGAATCATTCCAACAAGATTCTCCACCGTATATCCAAAATATTCCTCAGCAACCGGACCGGGAGCCGAAACACCGAAACGATCGATTGCCATAATGATACCGCCGGGACCGGCATAACGCTCCCAACCCATGGCAACGCCTTGCTCCACCACAATACGGTTTGTGACTTCCGGCGGCAGAACTTCATCACGGTAGTCATCAGACTGTGCTTCGAATAACTCCCAGCTCGGCATACTGACTAGGCGTAGTTTCACATTATCTGCAGACAATACGCGATAAGCTTGAATCGCAAGGTGCACTTCAGATCCACTGGCAATGATTATGCACTGGGGAAAATGCGTTCCTGAATTATCAGCCAGAACATAGGCGCCCTGCCTGGCTCCAACCGCATCGGCGAATTCATCCCGATCGATAACCGGGAGATTCTGCCGTGACAGGGCCAGCGCAACCGGACCGGGCATATCTTCCAGAGCGCTTCGATAGCCGGCGTTGAGTTCATTGGCATCCGCGGGGCGGATCACAGTCAATCCGGGAATTGCGCGTAATGCCGCAAGATGTTCCACGGGTTGATGCGTCGGGCCATCTTCGCCCACACTGATCGAGTCATGCGTCAGAATATATAGTACCGGGAGCTGCATCAGCGCGCTCAAACGGATGGCTGGTCTGGCGTAATCACTGAAAACAAGAAATGTGGCGACATAAGGTCGAAGACCGGCATTGGCCATCCCGTTGGCAATAGCCGCCATGCAGAATTCACGTACACCGAAGCGGATATTTCGACCATCAAATGAGACCGCCGAAAAATCTGCCGCATTTTTAATCAGCGTATTGTTTGAGGGACCCAGATCGGCTGAGCCGCCGATCAACCAGGGGATAGCGGATGACAGTGCATTCAGCACTTTTCCGGATGCACTGCGGGTGGCAACAGGTGCTGTTCCCGCTGGAAAATCGGGGAGACAATCAGTCCAATCATCCGGCAGGGTGCCGTCAAAAATATGTCGTAACATGGCAGCTTTCTCGGGAAGCTCAAGGCTATAGCGTGCGAATACTTCATTCCATGCGGCTGCAGCCGTATTGCCACGTGCGCCGAATTCGGCTGACAGATGGTTAATTACTTCGTCAGGCACCAGAAAGGAAGAATCGTCCGGCCAGCCGTAGGCCTGCTTGGTCAGCCGGACTTCTTCAACTCCAAGAGGCGATCCGTGCGCGCTTTCGGAATCCTGTTTATTCGGTGATCCGAACGCTATATGGCTTTTAACTATCACGAGTACCGGACGATCATCGATGTCCCCGACATCCAAAAAAGCCTGCTTCAAAGCTGCCAGATCATTGCCGTCTTCGACTGTCATGACGGACCATCCATAAGCCAGAAATCGTCGTGCCACATTTTCCGTCATCGCCAACCGGGTGGACCCCTCGATCGTTATCCTGTTACTGTCGTAGATCCAGCATAAATTGGACAACTTCAGGTGGCCGGCCAGCGCGGCCGCCTCGTGAGAGATGCCTTCCATCATGCAGCCGTCACCACATAGAGCATAGATATTGTAATCAATGACTGAAAAGTCGGGCGTATTAAAACTGGCTTCAAGCCATTTCTCGGCGATCGCCATCCCCACACTGGCGGCAAGACCCTGACCAAGGGGACCCGTCGTCGTTTCCACTCCCGGAGTATCCCCGAATTCAGGATGCCCAGGACATCGGGACCCCAACTGCCGGAATGATTTCAGATCATCAATGGTGACGGATTGATGGGTCGCATCATCACTACGGTCCGGATCTTTGACGCCGGTCAGGTGGATGAGAGCATAAAGAAGAGTTGAAGCGTGTCCTGCAGACAGCACGAACCGGTCCCTGTTGGGCCAGTAGGGATCATCAGGGCTGAAAATCAATGCATGGCGCCACAGTGAATAGGCAGCCGGTGCCATTCCCATCGGCGCGCCCGGATGGCCTGAATTCGCTTTCTGTACCGCGTCTATTGCCAGCGTACGAATCGTCTGGATCGTTTTCTGTTCGATTGTCATCATTAGTCACCGTCCTCTGGAATTGGGTTCTCATACGTTGCATCATCAACTGACGAAGAGATGGTCCTCAAAATAGCATCTGTGCCGGAGGATTCAATTGTTTTTTTATCAAGAATCACTTTCATGTGTGCAGGCCGGGAGATTCTGAATGCGAAAGTCGAATTCTTGGATGAATAGTTAACGACAGGGTTAATCGGGTAATTTCATTCCGGTTTTTTAGGTATGAAGGGGAGCAGATAGCCTCTGGAACCGAAGATCAGAAAAACAGCGAAAATAATCAGGTTTAGGACATACAGGCTGGCCGGCAGTCGCGAGATATCCAGATCGACGCTTTCTCGCAACAATAACAGATGCTCGATAACCATGATCACAGTCACCGGAACGGCAGCTGTTAAAGCGATCTTCAACTGTTCATTTCGTGGAAGAAGAATTCTGAAAAAAGCGGCAACGATACCGACAATAAATGAACCGATCATCGTCATCAGCGCAGTTTGCATTGACCAGTCGATGAAGAGGAGACAGGTCCAAAAGATCATTGCCACAAATGCAATCAGGGTTTTTAGAGCGTTGATGGATTCCGCATTGATTTTCATTGTGACGGGAGAAAGATCGGGATAGATCCATACCATCGGTTCACTGCTTTGTGCGGCGTCTATAACCATCCTGTCATGAAAAAGAAATACAGAAATCGGGAGATCGCGATCTCTCTTGTAATCATCACCGGTAACATCCATTATGACATGGTATTTGCGTCCCTTGTAAACAACGGGTGTTTTGTCTTCGACAATCAGCTGACCATCAACCAGTTCGGCTTGCGGAAAGTGCTCCTTGTAAACCCGGGCGATCTGCCTGACACGATCCCTGACTGTAAAAGCAATGGTTGTGCCGATAATCAGTGAGGACACCAGCACCAGCAGCGCCATGAATCCAACGCAAAGCTTGAAGGTCAGAACTCTCAGGCTCGGATAGACACGGACATCGACACTGTAAGTCAGCCAGGTCGCGAAATTTTTAAAATTGAATCGAACATGCACAATGAAAGAGCCTCCTGCACCCATTGTAGTTACCAAGTGATACGCACACAACCTATATTCTGTTCGAGTTATCGATTCATTTCGATTGGATGCGTTCATCGTCATTGAAAACATCCCCGGGCATCGGGGCTGAAATCTTGAACCCCGCGGCAAGTTCAATTATGGTAAGCGTGTCGTATTTGTGGTTGTATCGATCGTTATGGAGACTATAACCGGATGAAAGTCATGCTGATAGTGCCGCCCTGGACTATCCTGGACATAAGAGCCCACGATACTCAGGGTATTGCTGGTAAATGGCCCCCCATCGGAACATTATACATAGCGTCAGTATTAAGACAGGATGGATTCGACGTTGCATTCAGAGACGGTGCATTTCATACCCACGAGGACCTGCTGAAAATTATCTTGCAGGAGAAACCGGATGCTCTGGGTGCTTTCGTCATCGCGATGTTCTGGGAACGCGCGCGATCGTTGTTCAGGGATGTCCGAAAAGCGCTGCCGAATTGCTTCTTGTTCGCCGGTGGACATGGTCCGTCCGCGTTTGGTTCAAAAGCTCTGGAGGAATGCCGCGATCTGGATGCAGTGGTGATCAGCGAAGGGGAATACTCGGTACGGGATCTGATGCGCCGTTTGAGGGATGGTGATTCCGTGAGAGGAGTATCTGGAACAGTCGTCAGGGATGGGGAGGAGATCGTTGTCAATTCAGTTCGCCCGTTTATAGAGAATCTCAATGAATTGCCGATTCCTGCCATGGATCTTGCATATTTGAAAGGGTACCAACCCTCTTACGGGCAGGTGCTAAAACTACCGTCGATGCAGGTGATTTCGAGCAGGGGTTGCATGAATGACTGTCTGTACTGCTACCGCCTGATGGGTCGACATGTACTGCGTTTCCGGTCACCTGAAAACGTGGTAGATGAAATAGAGCATTATGTTGACAGATACGGAGCGCGAGATATCAAATTTTGGGATGAATCGTTCACTTATAATCGTGAAAGAGCATTGGGGATCTGTCA
This sequence comes from candidate division CSSED10-310 bacterium, assembly GCA_016931515.1. GTDB lineage: Bacteria > CSSED10-310 > CSSED10-310 > CSSED10-310 > CSSED10-310 > JAFGEQ01. The sequence goes on from JAFGEQ010000008.1 coordinate 5,774, forward strand.
TGAGCTTCTCCGAAGAAATATCCGTGTATCCTGGTGGATATCCGCTCGTGCTGATTCAGTCGACCCTGAATTACTGAAGATGATGAAACGGGCGGGATGCTGGTGTATCAATTTTGGTGTTGAATCAGGAGTCCAGAAAAATCTCGATACATTAAGAAAAAATCTTACCATTGAACAGATTGTGAAAGCGGTCGCCGATACCCATGAAGCCGGGATCAAAACTTTTACAACCTATATTTTCGGGATTCCCGGCGAAACGTTCGCAGAAGGTCTTCAAACCATCGCGCTGGCCAAAAAGTTAAACTCGTTTATCACGGAGTTCTTTCCGATTTCTCCTTTTCCCGGCACGGATTTATGGGATATGGCCTGCAAATCCGACACTTTCAACAGCGACATTCGGAAAATCGGGTTGTTAAAAGAAGAAATCGCATATGCACCGGATACCATGTCACATTCCGAGGTTGCGGAGCTGCGACGGCGTGCGTTCAGAGAATACTATATGAGACCTTCTTTTGTCTGGCGATATGTGACCGGTATACGATCCGCCTTCGAATTGAAAGGGTTATTCGCGGGAGCCGGAACGCTTCTCAAATTCACTCGTGATAAAAAAGAATGCTGAATATCCAGCCTCTGGATTGTATTGATCTCCGCTTGCTATAGGACGGAGAAGAACTGCTTGGAAAACTGAATGAATGTTTTCACGCTGTCTTTTACTGCAACGTCGTTACGAAAAAGCAGGTAGAAAAACCGGCGAATCTCCGGGAAATCAACGATCTCGGGAATATACAGATCAGACACGCTGAAGCTGGACACAAAACTGAATCCGGCTCCCTGCTTGATCGCCTCAATCAGAGCATGTGAACTGCCGACAACCTGAGATCTGTGGACTATTAAATTCGCAAATCCATGTTTATCAAGCACCTCCTCAAGAACGGATCTTGTCCCGGATTCAAGCTCTCTTGTCACGAAGGGCTGGCTCGCCAGTTCAAGAAACGTGACGGGATTCCCTGATTTTGCAATGGCTGATTGCCTCGATACGACCGGCACAATGCGATCATCGGCTATCGGAACAGACTTTCCTGAAAAACCAGGACGGAGAAAACCTGAAAAACCGACATCCGAATCTCCGTTTTCAACCATCTCGCATACTTTTTTTGAACCGGCAAGAGTCATGTGTATTTCATGAGCACTGTTTAAACCATGATAAATAGCCAGCAATCGGGGAAGAAGATACTCTGATGGGATCGATGATGCGGCGATCTGCACCAGATTATGATTGCCCGTTATACCGATCTCTCTGAAGAGTGAAGCAGTTTCTCGAATCACGTTCCGGGCGTAATGCAGGAATCGTGTTCCCATTTCAGTCGGTTCACCAATACTTCGTCCCCTGCGAATCCAGAGCGATGCCCCTATCTGACTCTCCAGACGATTCAGCTTCTGCGTGATTGCCGGTTGTGTCAATCCTGTTCGGACGGCTACACCCGAAATACTGCCAATGCTTGACAGCAACTCAAATAAATAAAGGTCTTCGATCGTGATCTTCTTCTTTAACAATGGATCCATCTTGTTCGCCACCTTGACAGATTTAATATAACGAGTAACATATGGATTGGTAATATAAGAGGTTTTTATACGATAATCAACTGAAAACAGAAGAAAATGGTTAAACATGCGGAGTTATTTATGAGCCAAACAATTGTCGTTGATGTAAGAGGGCTGGCATGCCCTCAGCCGGTAATCCAGGCAAAAAAGGCAATGATGGAGAACCGTAGAGTTGATGTCTGGGTCAGTCAGGAGGACCAGGCGGATAATGTGACACGGATGGCCGAACGATCGGGATGGTCGACGGAACGATCAGTTAATCGTGATCATTTCGTGATCAAACTGACACCGGGTGCCTCAACATCAACGCCTGTCGTTGAGCCTGAGGACCTCGTCTGTTCCTTTGACGCACCGACGATTTCCGTCAATCCGTGTGTCGTGATTATCGAATCGGACTGCATGGGACGGGGGGATGATGTATTGGGTCGACTGCTCATGAAGGCATTCCTGAATACATTGAAAGACTGTGAGAAGCGCCCTGCGAAGATTGTTTTTTTTAATTCGGGAGTCAAGATGACGATCGCGGATTCACCCGTTCTCGACACACTGCAGCAACTGGCAGCATCGGGAACGGAGATCCTGGTCTGCGGCACCTGCCTTGATTTTTTCAATATCAAAGACAAATTAAGCGTCGGTATTGTATCCAATATGCTTGACATTGCTGAGACGATGCTCGGAACCGGTGTCGTTTATTTGAGCTGACACCCTAAGGAAGTTTTATGGCTGATATCATCCGATTGACTGAAATGACCTGCGCTGCGGGTTGAGCTGCCAAGAGGGGGCCGGAGTCTCTGGCCCGGATCATGAAGCCTTTAAGGGCGATTTTCGCCGGTTGTTCGTGTCCCGATTTATTATCCGGGCTTGATCAATCGGATGATGCGGCAGTTTATAAAGTGTCGGATGAAAAGGCTATCATTCTCACGACGGATTACTTCACTCCGATCGTGGATGATCCTTACCGGTATGGCGCCATCGCAGCGGCCAATTCCATGAGTGATGTTTTCGCTATGGGAGGTGAGGTTATGATGGCACTGAATATAGCTGGGTTCCCGGAATTGATGCCTGAAGATGTAATAATTGACATACTGCGTGGCGGAGGTGAAAAAGTTAAGGAGGCCGATGCCGTTATTGCGGGAGGTCATACGATTGATTCCAAAGAGCCTTTTTACGGTCTTGCCGTATGTGGAATTGTTCATCCGCTCGAGATTATGGAAAAATCCGGAGCGAACCCCGGCGATAAACTCGTTCTGACAAAACCGCTGGGTACAGGCATTATTTCGACGGCATTGAAAGGAGATCAAGCTTTATCCGAACATGTCGACAAGGCCGGACGATGGATGATGGATTTGAATCGCGAAGCATCCAGAGCCGCTCGTCAGGCGCGTTGCCGTTGTGCCACCGATATCACGGGATTCGGGATGATCGGCCATAGTCTCGAGATTGCCGTGCACAGTGGAGTGGCGTTACATCTGTCTTACAGCAACCTCCCATTTCTTGACGGCACGTTGAATTATGCGGAGCAGTGGTTGTTTCCGGCGGGGGCCAATAGAAATCGAAACGCGTACATGGCGTCGGTCAATTTTGATTCGTCATTAAGCGAAGAAAACAGGATGCTTTTATACACTCCGGAAACCTCCGGGGGACTTCTGCTGGTTATCAAGCCGGAAAAACTGGACGGGTTTGTGTCCGACTGCTCACGCCGTCACCAGGCGGCATGGATAGTGGGTGAAGTATTGGCTGGAGATCCCTGTATCGTGATAGTTCCCTGATACGACGATGCTGCCGGTGTCCGGTTTGCTTCGCCTGAAGCAAACTTATATCAGATCGAGGATACCGCTGAGTTTGACGGCCATGGCAAGAACTGAAAGCGTCATGAATATTTTAATCCATTTTTCACCGCCCATGACCGCGATATAGCTGCCCAGCCAGCCTCCCAGAGCAGTACCCGTTGCCAGAATCAATGAATATGGCCAGACGATGAGATCATACCACACGAATACAGCCACGCTGATCCAGGTCAGGATGCCGATCACAAAGACTTTGTAGCTGTTCGTTTTAACCAGATCGATTCCTGTGATTGCCGTCAGAGCTGCAATGATAATAAATCCGACTCCTGCCTGAATAAATCCGGTATAAAAACCAATCCCGCAAAAGGCCGCCATCACCATGATACGCTGTTTCCGATTCAGTTTGTTTTCATCAGCGTCGCCGGATCTTCGTTTGTTCTTCGACAGAATCAAAAGCAAAACCAGCAGCATTACGGCGGACAGGATGCGTCGAAATATTAAATCACTTACCGTGCTGGCGGTGATGGCTCCAAGAACCGCTCCCGGCAAAGCCGGTATCGTCAGCATCATGCAGAAGCGCACATTGCCGTAGCCTTTCCGTCTGAATCCCGCCACAGCGAAAAGGTTTTGGATCCCGATAGCGACACGGTTTGTACCGTTGGCACTTGCACTGTCAAGACCGAGAAAAATCAACAGGGGCATAGTCAGCAACGATCCGCCTCCCGCCAGTACGTTGCAAATACCTGCAAAGATACCGGCAGCAAATAATATTCCGAGCTGGAGTAGTGACGTGTCGCCTGTCATTATTTCCATGGAGCGAAATAGCGGTCCGTGGTCACTTTATATTCAGTTTCCGAGCCGGTTTTACTGGTTTTGATCAGGTCGAGGCTTTCCATCGAACTGATCAGTTTTTGTAATTCGGGGACACGGTTGCCGGTACCAAAAAGGAGCTTTGCCGCTTCCGTCGGCTTACTGAGTGTCGGATCAAACTTCAGGACATGAACAAGACAGAGGGCATTGACCCAACTCAGCGTTTTGGCGAGATTGAAGGATTCGATTGGCGCGGAGTATGACGTAACCAGTCTGCCTTTTGAATCTTTGAAACTTCCGACGTACATCATCATGCGAATGATGTCCCGAATCTGAGATTTATGAATTTTAACATTATCTTTCTGATACTGTTCGACCAGATCATCAATCAGTGCGGTCAGAACCATGTCCCCCGGATCCCTCGGTTCCAGTGTGAGTTTTTTGAAATCCCTGATGATTTTTTGACGGGATTCCGGATCCCACGGCCTCAATCCGACTGAATTCAGCACCGATGAATAACTGTCGAATTCGCCGTCATCGGTTTCCATATCCTCGTTGACGGCATTGATGCTCTCCGGTTCCAGTTCGAGAGCAGGCGGTCGGGGCAGGCCGATTTCCAGGAATCCGGTCTGAGGATTGTTTTTCAATCGGATATAGCCCTGCTTCATCCCGGCGCGAAGAAACCCGGAGAAACTTTTAAAGCCGAAGTTGCCAACATGAAACGCCGGGTTTTTCCTCAGGATTGTCTTTCTTATTTGAGCTGCGGGGACAAATTCAAGACCATCCTTCAAGAGTGCTTTAACTGCGCTGATCAGCAGATTGAATATATTTTCCTTGTCGATATCGGAGGTCAGACGTTGAGATTTGACCAGGTTATTGTAATAGATAAACTCATCGCAGTTCTGGACAAGCAGATCGGATGTGCTCTCGAACACACCAAACCCTATGATTTGAAAGCTGTATTCACGAAGTTTGGATACAAGCGGAAAAAAATCCTTGTCTCCGGTGACGATGGCAAATGTATCGACATGTTTGAGTGTCATTGCAATTTCCATGGCATCCACGACCATCTTGATATCCGTGCTGTTTTTATTGGTTCTGCCACGCTGAGGTAATTCTATCAAATCAATCGCATGATCCTGAATCTCATAACGATAATCATGATGCTCCCGCCAGTCCGCATACGCCCGTTTGATAATCAGGCGACCCTTTTCCTTCAGTATTTCGATAATGGGAGTGACCTGAAATCTGCCTAATCCCGTGTTTTCCGATGCGTAAATAATGTTATCCATATCAATGAGTAGAACGATTCTTGCTTCCGACATAAATACTCCCCGGCTGTTCTCAGCCTATTTTCGAAAATTGTTGTCGATGACAATCCGACACCATATTTAAAATATACAGAAAAAATGTGTATCTTGCATTGAATGAGTGTTTTCCTTTTTTTCGGACATTCAGTGATGCTGGCTTTATACTCCCCAAGATGCTCTATCCTAAAAATTTATCAGGGTCAATGTTCCGTTTGTTTACAGCCGGCAAGGCTGCTACACTCCAGTTCCCGGGAGGAAGGGAATGAGAGACATATCGGACATGATGCTGAATTCGGACTCACAACTTCGGGGTCTTTTAAAAACCGCGTCCGGGTCTGGGAGAATACTCATTCTGACCCATGGGAATCCGGATCCGGACTCCATTGCCAGCGCTTCGGCACTAAAGTTCCTGCTCACACATCTGACTCGGTGCCAGGTACGGGTCGCCTATCCGGGAATTATCGGCAGAGTCGAAAACAGAGCCATGGTGAAGGAACTGGCTTTGAAGATGATTCCACTGAAAGAGATCAACTGGAGGGATTACGATACACTGGCGCTTGTTGATCATCAACCGAGGCGACGAATGTATACATGGCCATCAACCCGATGGCCCGACATCATTATCGATCATCACCCACGCAGACCTCTTGAGAAACCGGCTCAATTTGTGGATGTCAGAAAGCAGTTCGGTTCCAATTCGAGTTTGATGACGTCCTATCTGCTGACCGCAGACCTGACGGTACCTCGATGGCTGGCGACTGCATTGGTGTATGGAATGCTGACCGATACGCAGGATTTTTCCAGAGGCAAGACCGGATACGATAAAAGTGCTTATCTGGCACTGTTTAATTCGGTGGATCACTCTCGACTATTCAGGATTTCTCATCCTGCCATCGATTGCCAGTATCTGTCTCAATACTGGCACGCTCTTCGCGGCGCCCGTCTTTGGGGTGATGCAGTCGAAACGTACATTGGAGAAATACCGGTGCCGGATGCGACATCAGAGATCGCCGACAACCTGATCATCATCTGCGGGATACGGTATGCGCTGGTCACCGGGTTCTATCAAAATACTCTTTACATGTCTCTGCGAGTCCGTCATGCACGCAGAGATGCCGGCGTTATCATGCGCCGCATCGTTGGTCGCCGCGGCTCAGCGGGCGGTCATGGTTTTATGGCCGGCGCTCAGATACCGGATCTAAAAACACCAGAAACTGCAAAGAGCCTGGCACTGGAACTGCATCGCTCATTCATTAAACTCGTTATCCCAAACAGCGAAATATCCCGTTCACATCCCATTCTTTCGGAGTTACCCGCACAAGTCCACACCCCCCCGAGCGAATAATTCAAGTCACGAATTATTGTTTTGACTCAAACAGAACCCGATTCCCGGTTTCAGATGCGAATATCCGCCATGTCGATACGAAGGCGGAATATTCTTCACTTGGCACGATACGCTCCGGAAGCGTGAACAACCGATCGATGGTCAAATTATTGCCATCCCTTGTAACGATTTGCTTCATAGATGCGTATGAGCCTGGAATATCCACCGGTTCCGGAGCCTGAATCAACTTGTATGTGTCAGGGAATCGGATGGATATCCGCTCATGTTGTGTTCCATTCCGTTTGAGAATCAACGGATAACTTCGATTCGGTGAATTAATCAGTCTGTATTGATCTGTTGATAACCCATAGGGACATGAGGGAATAGTCATCCTGTTAATCCCCCCATGGAACGTATCGAATTTCCCGGTGCCGGTAAACCCGCAAAGGATATGTGTTTCTCCCGCAAGCGGATTCAATGTCACGATGTCCACTGTCACGATCTCGGGATTCTCCACCCAGGACGGCAAACACCCTTTAACCCAATGAGGCGTGTTCTTCGTTGCTTCAATACCGGGATTCAGGCCATTGCTCCAAAACAATTCGATGCGTCCCGAAATCTTGCCATCCTCTCTTAAATCCACGAACAGATTCATTTCATTTTCGCCCATTCCGTCAGAATGCGGATCCGTCTTAGTCCAGTCTGAATTGTCCCTCGAAATCCACAGAATAGTCTTGTCGATCAGATCGCTGGGAGATACCGGCTGGTTGTCGATCGTCGCGAGACATTCTGACCGGCCCAGCATCAGGCGAATGAAAAGATCCCCCATTGTGCGAATAACGGGGATGTTGTCGCTTACGCACCACCTTGGACCGGCCAGCCCGATGCTACAATGACCGCCTGCAGACTCTATCATAGCTGTCAGCAGTGAAATTTTATCCCAGGAATAGCCGTAACCGGTGTTTAAAACTCTCTCAGGCGGACGTGTCACAAACATAATTCGCTGGGGGCTCAGCTCAATACCCATAATGGTATTCGCCACGAAGTTGCATATAGCTTCTATTTTTTCGTCATCAGTTTCGGTATTTTTAAGTAGTTTATCAACTTTGCTCTTTACGGATTCGTTGACTGGCAAAGAGTGAAAAAACGCCGATCGCAAGAGGTTCGCCCGGGTGGTCCAATCGGGAACTGAACCGATCACAGCCATGATGAAAGGTTCATTGCGGAAATAACCGCCGCTATCCCACTCATAGGGGTTGGGAGCGAGGTCTGTAAACGTCCATGTATAAGCTGTCCGGCCGGCGTCATCCGACTGGATGACGGGAGTGGATGATGTATTAAATGCTTCATACAGTATTGAGTCCCCGGGGGGTACTGAGACAGAAAATGTTACTTCATCTGCTGCATAATCAACACCCGGCAAGAAGAGGAAATCGGGGAGATAGGATCTTTGCTCCGGGGAGATGTTGGTGATACGTTCAACCGTCGATACAAGCCGGCTCCCATACTCGACTCCCACATGAGAGACCACGAAGTTCTTAATATCTGCATAGTCGGGTGCATCCACTGCTTCCGAGCTCATTGTCAGATTGATCGCTGTTTGAGGGGAATCAATGCGTGTCCCATCCGGCAAAATGACATAACTCTCCAGACATTGGATGGTCTGATTCCGCTGATCGATGACATAGCTGGAGTCAGCGAAATCGTCTCTTCCACGTTCGTTGAAAATCGTGACATCGGTACGAAAGCGTTCGATTAGACGGTTATCGGCAAGCGTAATATCGAGATCTTTAGCATGAATTCTGGCTCCGAAATCCAGTGCCTGTGTTGTATTTTCGACCGGAATTGATGATGTCATTGGTTGAGGAGGATTTTTCTTCAATTTTCCGTCCGGTTCCAGAACGAGAATCGTTTTTCGAATTTTTTGCAATGACTTGACCGCATCCCTGACAGCCGGATATTCATCCGCAGGTGTCAACCTCCTTTTTACAAGGATTGTCTGATCGATTTGAAGACGGTTTGATCCGGAATTTTTAATCGTATAGGTTCCCTCGAGAGTTTTACCTTCAATCACTACCGGGTCAGGAACATTTTCAATCCGATATCCTGAAGGAATCCGTATTGATTCGTGAAACTCGATCTGACGAGTACAATCGAGCTCCAGCCCGTGGAGCCGGTTTTCAGGTCCATCACCCGCATGCAGGTAATCACTTTCCCAGCGGCGATTCCAGAAATGTCGGGTTAATACAGGATTAAAGTAGAGGATATCTCCAACCCGGGTCGCGGCATCATGAACGATAGCCCTCATTTTCATTGAAATGGGTGTCTCTATATCCATCGGGTCCGTGAAAGAATACGACAATAGTTCAGTGGTGGGGGAGAGTTGTTCGATGAAAAAGTGGAAAGAGTTATCTCGCATCTGCGGATCCATCCATGACAACTGCCGGCGGAATTCGGCATCGATGTAGCCATCAGTGCGTATACTTAACTCGATCAGAGCTGAACCATCCAGATTCAGTGATGTGTCTGCATCGACAATCATCGGGCTGTCTGATGGAGGGGAATACGGGACATGTCTAAGTGGCTGGCCTTCAGGGGCAGCTATTAGAATCGGCTGTTCCTGCTCCAGGTAGTTAAAGAGTGGTCGATTCTGGGGTGCCCAAGTCGGATCGAGAAACGTCCAGGTCCCGTCTCGATGTCGCACCGCAACCACACCATGGTTAAATTTGTCATCTGCCGGGATATCAAGTGTTCGTTCCATTGCCAAAGTCATGACGAAATAGCTGTCAAAACCGGCAGCTCGCAACATACTGACAAGAACAGCCGCCTTGTCCTTGCATACGCCGGCCCTGTCTCTGAATATTTCATCGGTGGGATGAACCATGTGTCCTTCACCTTCTCCCATATCAAGTCCCAGATACCGAATTTCTTCGGCGACCCAGTGTAAAAGCCGGAACATTTTGCAGTCATCGTCTTTACAACCGCTTACGATCTCAAGAGACTTCTGTTTTAACGATTCACTGATGATAAATTGTGGCTCGTTATGCTCGAACGCCCACTTTGACTTCATCTCCCAGGATGGATGCGATGCCAGCGCAAGTTTCAACGCCGTCTCCTCATATCCATCATCAAAGGGCTCTTCGACCCATGAATCAATATCATTGACTGAAAAAGAGTAGAACCAGTTAACCTCATCAAAACGGACACTGACATCCAACCGGCCATTGGCCATTGCAAATTGAAGGGGTTTCGATCGAGGTCCCGTAATTGAATAGTTTTTTTCAATGATCGGATGCTTTTCCTGAAAAAAGAGCGTATCCATGAAGAAACCAGAATGCGGTGGCACAAAACGAAATATGTTCTGTGGTTCCTGGTCATCAAGATACGCCAGATTCAGTCCTTGGCGCCTTATCTTGTAATAAAGAGCATCACCATCCTCGAGCAGCGGAACCGGACAAATAACGATATCAAAATTCCAGAAAATGGAATCGGCGGGTGCCTTGTCAATAACTACGTTCTCAATAGGAATTTCATCTATTGTAGATCCATCTGCGCGATAAATTTTAACCGACAGAAATTCAATATTGGCCGTCCGCGGATTGTATTCGTAATGCAGAGAACGATAGGCCGATGCGTTTTCTGAATCCCGGAAATGAAGCAGGACTTCCTCCTCGGTAATTGCTGCTCCAGTATCTTTATATTCCGTGTTTATCCGATCGAAGACCGTGACCATGGGAGCATCCTCGAAATGAGACCCTGCCTGGCTGATTAATGCGAAAATGTCGACGGACGAGTCAGTTACCTCGGTTTCAATTCCTTCAACGGGCATGGATGTAACGAGCATCAGGACGCATAATGTTAGAATGATATGGAATATCCTCATTGCAGGTCCTTTCTATGAGCCGGTAATTATCGGACGATTGTCCGTTGCCTGAATTGGCGTTTGCGTGTCGGTGCTCTCGTGCACCCCCTGCGCTTGACGAGACACAAGTATAAAAAGATGCTGTGTATGAAGCAAACCGGTTCAGAATAAAAATCGATCGATTTTCATTAGTTTCAATGTCTGGTAGATAATCAGGGACATCAGAAGCGCTGCTACAACGACGAGTAGGATTGCGACGGGTTGGCGGATACCGAGAGTGATATAGGTTAGCCAGGCGATTCGTCCCAACACGAGAGGTTCGTGGAGTATGAAGATGGGCCAGGCTGCTTCTGCAAGCAACAGCGCAGATCGTGGAGCGGTAACTGGAAAAAAGATGGCACAAAGAAAAACAATTGTCAGGGGTACGAATAACTCAGACCCCATAAAACCGATAGACGGGGACACTGCCGGCATGCGCCCGAGCTGCACCAGGAAAGAAATAACGGCTCCCGTTATTGAAACCGCAGTGACAGGCAGAAGCCATTTGAGTGAAAAACCGTATCGTCTGTAGACAACTGACAGACGAGCCCCAAGATCAAGAAAAACCAAGTAGGATGGGTAACTCCACGGTATGGTTAAATGATTGGTGCGGGCATGGAAAAATATCAGCCATAACACCGGCTGTGATATCCAGACCGGAAAATATCTGAATACCAACGGATAAATCAAGGTGAGCAGAAGGAGCATTGGAACAAACCAGAGCTGGTAAGCGGGATGCTGCGATCCGTCGATGATTCGTAAAGCAGTATGAATCGAAGGAAATGGAAAGCCATCGAAGGCAGCTTTTTTCGGAATTTCGCCGAGTATGGGTGGTATTAGAAAATATAGAATAACTGTCCATAACAAGTATGGATAGAGAAGCCGTTTTACCCTCCTCACAATATACGAAAAGTAGGTTGAGTGCAGTCTGGACTCTGAGAGGGCAAATTTGAAGCCTGATATGATGACAAAGACCGGGACAGAAAATCGAAACAGAAAATCTACGATTTTGCCCCAGGCAGGCATATCATCAAATCCGGCAGGATGGCCTGTCGTCAAGATAAAGAAATTATTCAATCCGTGCAGGGTGACAACACGGATGATTGCGATTGCAATCGCTGCATCAAGAAAAGCGATCCGTTTTCGCTCAATCATCGCTACCAAGCAGACCCAGACGAATAACCCAGTATAGAAGCTGTAAAATCGCAGTTATTGCAGCTGCTACATACGTCATTGCAGCGGCGTTCAATACTGCATTGACACCTTCAGTTTCCTGTGACGAAATGACACCGTAATTTGTAAGCAGGGCTTTTGCGCGAGCTGAAGCATTGAATTCGACCGGCAATGTTACCAGTGTAAACAGAACGGTGGTTGCGAAAAGCAGAACGCCGAGTTTGGCGATAAAAAGCCCTGCACCGCTGGAAGCCAGTAGCACGCCGAGCATGATCAGGATCCAGGCGAAACGGGATCCGAAGCCAGCAATCGGCACCAGAGCTGAACGGAGTTTAAGTGGAGAATACCCGGCTTGATCCTGAAGAGCGTGACCTGTTTCATGGGCGGCGATTCCCTGTGCGGCAATGCTGAATGAATCATAGACCTGCGGCGATAGACGCAATTTTCGTGCAACTGGATCATAATGGTCAGATAAAGTTCCGGATACACGTTCAATGTCTACATCCTGAAGACCGTTTCGATCCAAAATCATTCTGGCCAGTTGTGCTCCCGACAGCCCGGAGCGCGACGGGATACGAGAGTAGCGTTTAAAGGCACTGTTGACTTTCAGGGAAGCCCAGGTTGCCAGGATTACCCCAGGCAACAACATGATTAGAAAAAGCGGATCGAAAAACATCGAGTGTTATCCTTCCTTCACGGTTTCATTTCCGGTATTCAAGTTGTTGATGTAGGATGCGTCGGTTGGTGATTTGGACACGACAACTCGTGCAGGACGCAAAATCATATTCTTGAATTTGTAACCTGCGGCAATCTCACCGATGATCGTATCCGGATCGATTGTTTCCGACGCTTGAATCATTAAAGCTTCGGCGACCTCCGGATCAAATTGAGTATTCAATAAGTCCAACCGGTGAAAGTCCAGTTTGGACAACTGATCCATCAACGCATCATAGATCATCGTCAATCCTTTATGGAGCTCGCCATCAGCAGCCACCGAGGATTTTTGAAGGGCAGCATCGAAACTGTCGAGTGTCGGCAACAGTGCTTCCAGAACTGACGCCTGGTAGAATTCAGCGAGTCGTTGCTTTTCCTTTGCGACCCGTTTCCTGAAATTATCAAATTCCGCTTTCAGACGTTGAAGAGCATCAAGATATTCCGATGCCTGCCGAGTCGCCGTTTCCAAAGGTGTCTCTTCAACGGATGGTTCCTCAATGTCAGATATCGGGTTCACCTGATTCGTTGAATTGGCATCGGTCGGCACAGTGCCGGTTTGCTGATTAGAATCCGAGATATTCTTTAGTGCATTGTCATCAACTGGAATCGGATCGTGTTTCAATTCGTCTTTTTTCACAGGGAACCTCCAGATATTCCTATCTAATAACACATAAAGGCAGCATCAAAGTTCCGGAAATCCGTCGCGGAGTCTCCGATATAATCAATATCGCAATATATAACTTTAGTGTGATTCTGTCAAGTCTTATATTTCTCGTTCTGACACCAGTAACCCTTACCCAGCAGTTTCGATGGCGATCCATTCGGTACATCCCATGCGCGCCAATACCATTTAAAACCTTTCAAACGATTAAAAATCGACATATCAATGGTAATCTGTGGTTCATCCAATACTTTAGCAAATTTGTCAAAAAATATGTAATCATTGGATATTTCCAAAATATATCTCGCCCCGGGAACATATGTCCAACTCAAATGAATTCCTCCGTCGCGCGGACTGACTGATTCTCCGAAAATCCGTTCCGGCAGGAGTCGTCGCCAGACGGAGTCAAGTCGCCGTTGCATCTGAAAGCGCATCGAGGCCTTATGTCCATAGTATTTTTGAATAAATGTCAACGGAGCAGTTTGCCAGGAATAAACTGATTTTCTGGGTGCCTGCGGCAGGGATTTAGCTTGCCCGAAAAGGTGAATGATATGAGCATTCGGTACAACAACAATATTTTTGGAATGATTTTGTATGGTTGCACACAGATCCGTATCTTCATAGCCCATGAAAAACCGCTCATCCAATCCTCCAACCGATAGCAGGTATTGCTTGTTGATGAACATCGCGGCTCCACCGATTCCTTCGACAACACAGGGTTGTTGACTTGTCCACAACTGACAGTCGATGGCCCAGATATCTTTTAGAATTTGGGATCTTTTGGAATCAGGCAACCGGGTGAACACACTCCGCGCCCGTTCCGGAGTCAGCATTTTTAGACTGCAAATTTCAAACGTCTGTTCCTGATCAAGCCAGGTGTGGGGGCCACATAAAGCTGTTTCGGAGTGATTGATCATGTGTCGGTGAAGTGTGTTCAGACAACCCTTCAAGACAATGGTGTCGGGATTCAATAAAAAAACGAACGTGCCGTCGGCTGCCGAGAGTCCCTGGTTATTGGCGGCGGCGAAACCGGCATTGTAGGAATTGGTGATCAAATGCACGTCCGGGAACTGATGCCGCAGCATTTCTTTTGAGTCATCGGTCGAATTATTATCGATCACGATGACTTCGAAGAGTGGAGCATCCTGCTCTGCAAGCAGAGATTCCAGGCATTGCCGGAGTAGAGCTGAGGTATTAAAATTAACTATGATCACGCTAATATGGATATCCATAAAAAATATGCTAAACTTTCTCCGGATCTGAGTCCAGTGATTTTGATGGTTATTGGGAGAATCGGATGACCGAAGGATTACCAAGAAGCATTGATGGATATCCGGTTGTAAAAGAACTCGGGCGTGGTGTCTCAGGTGCCGTTTATCAAGTCCGATTGCCCGGAAAGCAGAAATTCGCAGCTCTTAAACTGTTCGAGGGCGAGGTTACACCTGCGGAAATTCTCCGATTTCGAAGGGAATTTGGTGCTATTTCGCGCTGTCGTCACGATGGAATCGTTGCAGTATACGGTCTCGGCGAACTGAATCAGCATCCGTATATACTCATGGAATTTGTTAAAGGACAGCAACTCGATGAGTATTTTCGTCAGGGACACCGACAAAACGAACCGCTATCGATATCAAGGCTGGCTGAATTCGTCGATTCAGTTAGACAGATTCTTCAGACGTTGCAGTATCTTCACAGCCAGAAAATTATTCACAGGGATATTAAACCCGCGAATATTTTCATAACGGATGAGAACCGGATCAAGATCTTGGATTTCGGATTAGCATGGCACGCCGCCGGATTACCTTCCGATAAGTCTGTTGGAACCGCAGGATACCAGGCACCGGAGCAGATCCTGTCCCGGGGAACTGATCCGAGAAGTGATCTTTATTCTCTGGGTATTACGCTTTATGAAATTATTGCCGGCATTCATCCATTTGGAAGTTTTAGTTCCTGGCAACTCCTGCTGGAGCGACAGTTGAACAATCGGTGCAATCGATTGGCGATTATGAATCCGGCATTCGGAGAACCCTGGGATTATCTGATCAAAAAAATGATGGCGCCGGATCCAATTGATCGATTCTATTCCGCATCTCAAGCCTTGATGGAGCTCAGCCGGATATCTGAAGTCGAGTCCGGCAAGGAGATTCCGGCAATTTTCACGGAGATTCCGGACATTTTGAAAACGCGCTGGATTGGTGATCGACGTACAATCAACAAAGTGATCGATTGGATGACCGAATCAATGGATCACCATGTTTTTTTTCAGGTTCCATCCGGTGGCGGCAGAACCCGGTTCATTGATGAAGTTGCACAACTGATGAAGATGAAGCGGAATATTTTTCTGGTCGATTGTCGACGTGATCCACCCCAGGGCTGGTTGGAGCGTTTTCTCAAGACATCCCTACCAAGTGACTGGTTAAAAGACTCCGAAGCAGGTTTAAGGGTAGACTCTTTTCTGGATCACGGGAAATCTGTAACGGACGATACACCGGAAAAAGCACGCGATATGTTTTTCGCATCATTAACATCATTGATTCAGGAACGTTTGCCGGAATCGAGATACATGATACTGATCGACAACGCCGATGATTTGCCCGAAATGTCCACCCGGATCATTCAGGTCCTGACCGGTTCCGCCTGGATACAGGTGGTAATGGCGGGTAACAGTGTTCCTGAAAGGCTTAAGCGGAACATAAGCGTTAAGAAATTGGAATCTGCAACCGATAATGATGTTATCGAACTGATCAATAACATTCTTGGAACCGATCGTGCGGTTAATGAAAAATTTGCAGCAGCCGTCAACGCCTTGGCAGGTCAACGAATAGGGACGGCAGTTCAATTTTTTCAGAGTTGGATTCGTTCCGGATATCTCCGCATGCATGATGGTGTTCCGTATCTTGTTCCGCCTGCCGTACCCAAACCCGTATCATTGAATCAGGATGATGCGGTTGAATGGGTTACAAAAGCACCGATTCCCCAGCGCGAATTGCCGGAGGTTGATCGGCTGGACAGAGAAATTTTGCGGACGGTATCAGCCTGCCAGACACACTGCGGATTCAGTCTGTTGACAAAATTGTTCGCAGCCAGAGATACACTTCTGCTCGAAGTTCTGGACAGGTTGATCAGAGGTGGCTGGCTGCTTGAAACGTATGATAGCGGTGAGGTTTGTTACCAGTTCGACAACATGCGGGATAAAATGCTTGTTTATTCCAGTATGTCTCCATTTCACCTGCGGTACCTGCACCGTCGTATTTGGGAAGCCGTTCGGAAACTGCCCCGATTGGATCATGCTGCTGTCTACACTCACATCAGGTTGAGCGAATCACCGGTGGATAGTCTTGATGAAATCGAAACCATCGCAAGAGCCGCCCGTGATCGATTCGATAATGATCATGCACTGACGTATTATCAGGGTATGGGTGACATTGTTGATGGTGTGATCAGAGATTCTGCCGATGTGCTTTCCGGTCCGGAGGATTGGGTTGTCCGATTTGGAGGGATGTCGTACGGAATGATGCTGGAGGCTGCAAAAAATACTCGAACTCTCAATCTGTCCGGATTGCAGCATCGAAAAATAGATGTCTATCGAAATCGAGGCAATATTTTCGGACGCACCGGGGATTATGGAGCCGCTTTTGATGCGTTTCAGCATATGTTGTCAACTGCCAGGGATCTGGGTAATCGGCAAAGTGAGGGAGAAGCTCTGCGTTTTATCGGGCAGATTCTGTTTTATCAGCGAAAACTGGATGAATCGGAAAAGTACTTTAAACAGTCTCTCGAGATCAGGGAGAGTATTCAGGACGAAGCCGGAATAGCGGATTGCCTGAATGCCCTGGGTGTGCTTGCTCAACAATCTCAGAAATTCGATCAAGCGCTGGGATATTTTACTCAATCCCTCGAATTCAAAACTCGCCTGGGGGATGAACGGGGAACGGTCTACATTCGCAATAACATCGCCAATTTGTATTATGGTGAAAAAAGACTGGAGGAGGCTCTTGCCGAATTCAGAGCAAGTTGCGCCATCTTTCGCCGGCTGAATGATGATCTTGGATTAGCCTATTGTCTCTATAATATAGGCGGTGTATGCATCGAAATGGAGCAATTTGCTGAAGCGGTTGGTGTTTTGGAGGAGTCATTAGCCATTCGAAGAAAAATGCAAGATTTGCAGGATGCAGGTCATTGTTTATGGCAATTGGCTGCCGCATTGAAAGGGCTTGGCAGAATTGATGAAGCGATTCAGCATCTTCTGGAAGCAGCTGTCATGCTGGAAGAAGTGAATCTAACTGACGATGCCGAGGAATGCCGCTTGATGATTCAACAATGGTCTGGTACACTACCGGAGGCTGACAAGAACCCGGATAACTGATAGGTTCAAGTTTTTGGATTTTTGGCTTGATATTTGCATTATCTCCGGGCGGAGGTGTAGTAAAATGGAACACGCGATAGGGAAAAAGTGGTTGACAACGAATCGTCTGATGATTCTGTTTGTTTTTCTTGGACTCTGGACACTTCTCTCCGCCGTGCCGGCATCCGCGAACGATCAGACACCTCCATATCTGATTAATCCCATCCCTGAACCGGGTTCCACAACGAGCAACTGGTTTTTAATTACCACTGGAGTGCTGGATGACGAATCCGGTGTCAATCCGGATCCGGATACGGTCTTCGTCTATATTGATGGTTCACCCCCAAGAGTCAAACCGATTATAGAACCATCCTATGGTGACCAGAAGGGTATCAAGATTACTGTGATACTGGTCGATGAAGAACCGCGTGGGCAGGTTGTAGTGGGAGTGCAGGCCGAGGATCTTGCGCCTGTGCCCAACGTGATGTTTCGGGAATGGTCCTTCTTCGTAGAAAACGTGACACAAAATCCGGTTCCGGTTATAACTTATCCCGAGAATCACCGCTGGCTTGATTATGGAACGCAATCTGGAATTCTACATTACAATTGGATATCTTTGGATCAAAATCCCTATTATCGGGTCAGATTCACTCTTTTCGATGGTCAATCGGCAACGATGGATATAGAACCTGCCTCGGTACCGGGCTCAGCCTACAATTATTCTTTTGCCATCGAACTGAACAGGGATATATGGTCGGCGGTGTCCACTGCCGGCGAAATCTCCATCGATATCGGAGCTCTCACCGAACCTGACGGACAGCTGATAGGTAACTATGGTCCAAAATCAACCGTGACGTATGTAATGGAGAATCTTCCATGCCTGATCCGCCCGTATCATTCTGCCGTCCTGGATTCTGTGATACCTCCCGTTTTTGAATGGAGTCCCCTGGATGTTATGGCTGAAGAGTATGTTGTGGTTTTTGTTCGCCTCGATGACAATGGATCTTATTCCAAGGATATAAAAATCTACGAGGTCCCGATCTTCATCAAAACCATACCTATGGATATGACACTCTGGAATCAGTTTGAGCAAGGGAATTGGGCCTGGACGGTCGTTGCCAGGTATCCGGACGGACAATTCAGCGACTTCATGATCCATCGCTTCCTGAAGAATTGATAACGATCGCGGTTCAGCACATTATCTTTCTGAGAATTGTAACTTTTTTCGCTGGGTTGTGTCTTGACAAAAGGGAATCGAATCGGTAGTACATCGACAGGAGGTAGCTTTCTTGAACCGCAGGCGTTTTTACACAACCTTGTTCTTGGGGCTTTTCGTACTGTATTTGCCAGGGTTGATTCTTGCCCTGGATGATCAACTTCCTCCCAAATTGGAAAAAACACAACCTATTGACGGAACCTTGGATGTGTTTCCTGTTTTAATGATTCATGCCTGGCTGACTGATCCTGCAACTTCGTCGTTCGAATCCCCGAGCGGAGTTGATCTGGATTCCATTCAGCTCTGGATCGATGACCAGGAAATATCGCTCACTGTCCAGACTATCGGTGACAATCGAGTCTGGGCACATACAAGCGACGTCCTGGAGCTGGATGAAAACTCCTGGATTTTTGCCACATTTCTGGCAAAAGATTATGCCGGAAATGAGATGGAGCCGTCGGTTATCCGTTTTCGAACAACTGCCCGACCTGATCAGAACCCCCCATCCATCGATCACTTGAGTCCTCCTGATCAATCCACCGGTAATGAACCGTTATCGCTGGTCTCATGCTGGCTTCGGGATGAGATCTCCGGACTTGACTTTGATACAATTCTTTGCAAAGTCAACAGCGAACAGGTTCCGTTTACATACGCCGTTATTGAGGATGGTATTCAGCTTTTCCACCTTCCCCAAAATCCGTTCGAAGTAGACGACTGGGTGGCCGTTGAAATTTCTGTTTCGGATCTGTCAGGCAATGTGGCCCTGAAATCATGGACGTTTAAAATCCAGCCCTCTCCGCCGGAACCACCTGATTTGTTTCATCCGGCTGACGGGGCGTTGTTGAATTATCAATTAGAAGCCGGCAGGATTCGATTTATCTGGAACGTTGCGGAGAATACATCTTTCTATCGTCTCAGGATTAAACCAAGAGACGGACTGATCACTGACATAATTGATCTCTCATCGGGTGACTGTTGGGTCGCTGGAAATCTGGTGGGATATAATTTCCTTTTGAGCTTCGAACGCTGGTATCAGTTTTCGTGCCGTGACAGCCTGATGTGGTCGATTGCTGTTATTGATGGATATGGTGGATCCCTGTTAAGTGAATTTTCGGAGTGGTCGTCGGTAATATTGGCACCACCCAATGCAGTCGTCATCCGAACGCCCGTGAATGGGACGGTATTTAGTTCATTTGACCCCTGCCCCTTGTTCACATGGGATAGTTTTGATGATGCTGAGAGCTATCTTTTCGGTATTGCAAAATTCGACTCCTCTTCCGGACTTTTTCAAAATATGCTGACTTTATATGTGGAGTCGGAGGTCACCTCGTTGCGCCTGCCTGCCATTTCCTGGAAATCACTTGGTCCCGGACAGTTCATTTGGGCAGTCATTGCCAAGGATATCAAGGGTAATTACTCGGATTTTATGAATTACCAGTTCTCAAGATATGCACCGATCATAATCAGCGAACCCTTGACGTTCGATTGATTATCTGCAATCATCATCCGCGATCTCTCCACTGATTTGAAAGGTCCGGAAGTCGATGATTCAAACTGAAAAAACCTTTCAGGATATCGTAGAGACAATCGAAAAGGCTATTATTTCGGGTGATGTGGTTGCTGCTGAAACCTGCCTGTCCAAACCGGATTATCTAGCTATTCTAAAGTCAGATCCTCTCCGTAAAGACATTTTTTTAACTCAAATCGCCTGGAACAAAGGTGAGTTCGAAGTCACACGTCGAAAAGTCGCATCTCTTCTAAAACACAGTTCCGTGAAACCTGGCTCGACGGTTTGGGTGGAATTGATGATGATGCGGGCATTCATCAATCATAGTCTCGGTCATACACTGAAAGCGGAAAAGGATCTGGACAAACTTCTAAAGACCTTACCTCCGGATTCTGAATTTTACTCTGAAATACAATATAATCTTGCCTCCTCGAATCGTGATCAAGGTAATCTCCTTGAAGCCGGCAGGCTGTATGACGCGTTAATAGAATCGAACCGGTCTTCTCCTGAAATAGTGACTCGCAGTTCACTGTCGATGGCAAAAATGAAATCTGATCTGGATCAACACGGAGTCAGTCACTATACACGGATTGTCTCGGAACTTGCACCCCTGTGGGGCGGATGGGCTGCTTTGAAAACTGCTGAGATTTTAGACGAATTGGCTTCTTTCCGGGAAGGTCGATGTGGACAATCCCTCAAAGAACTACACCGACACGTCCGAGAAGCCGATGAATCTAATTTTACCGTTCCAAGAATTCGCTCTCGTTTAGCTTTGTCTGAAGCATTAATTGAGTTGGGCGATTACAAAACTGCTAAATTGCTGATTGAAGAAACCGGAAATATCCTGACTAATGTTCAAAACTCGAGTCTGAAACACTTACAGAATTATGTCGAGTTACTCTGGTTCCAGGCAGATGTACGACAGACTGGTGCACAGGACCACCTGTGGGAGGCATTGGATCGGCTTGAAATCTTGTTGGCGGTTGTCGCAAAGTATCCAAGGCCGCCCGGTCCTGCTCCGTTCTGGCTGCTGATCGGTGAGATCCAGTGTCGGCTCGGCCTGATGGAACAGGGTCTTCGCAGTATTGAGCGTGCACGGTCAGAAGCCGATTCGATTGGAGCAGTCAGTGTCGCGGCATCCGCTTGCTACAATCTGGCATCTTTTGAATGGGGATTACTGGACGAAAAACAGCGTCACCAGGGTATCGAACGCAATCGTATTTTAGCGGATACATCGCAGGCACTTGAAACCACATCCAGATCACGGAGACCTGAACTGGAGTGGCGAATTCATTATTTAAGAGGAAAGATATTCTCAGAGTCGGGCGAACAGTATCCATCCCGAGAAGAAATGAAAACAGCAGCAGCCATCGTGCACAACCTGATTAAATCGCTGGATAATCCATCCGTACAGTCAATATATCGGCAATCGCCGATTCGTCATGACGCTCTTCTAACGCTTCAAACCATTCACGAGCCTCTCCAGTCCGTCAATCAAATTCAGGACCAGCTCAAGGAACCGATCCTTTCGGATGGCGGAAGAGAGCTCGATGATGCTTCGACGTTCCGGCAGGTTCAGGATGTTATGAATGCGATGCTTGAGTTACATTCCGCATCGGATTTCAATGGATTGCTGGAAAAACTCATGGTTCACATGCTGCAGATTCTAAATGCCGACAGAGCTGAAACATTGTTATATCCGTTCGGCAGTACAGATATTCGATCGATGATTAAAATACGATCAGGGCGGGACGATGAACTTACGACTCTTGGCATTCCCGAGAAGTGGCTTCGTGAAGCGGTTTCCACGCAAGGAGTTTTAACCTACAGGTGGGATGCGGATGAAAGAAATCCCGAGTCCCGATATGTGGCGATTTTGGCCATTCGGGACAGGGAAGCAGTGAGAGGGATTCTTTGTATTGATCGATTCAAGGCTAAAGGCACCTTCAGCACGGACGAGCAAGCCATCCTAAAAACACTCACAACCGTCGCTTCGATTGCATGGTCGTCACTGTCAATCCGAAAACGCCTGTCGGAGATTTCGGATCAATTCCGCCGGGAAATAGTACCCGATTTCCCACACATTATCGGTCAGAGCGAGCCGATGAAGCGTGTATTCGTTCAGATGCAGCGTGTCGCTTCCTCGGACATACCGGTATTGATTCAGGGTGAAACCGGAACGGGTAAGGATCTGATAGCGCGTGCCATTCACGATATCGGAAATCGCTCATCAGCCGCATTCGTTCATCTCGATTGTTCTGCAATACCCATGACTCTTCTGGAGTCCGAACTTTTCGGAATCGAAGATGGCATCGCCACTGGCGTCGAATCCAGAATAGGGCTGATGGAATATGCTGATGGAGGGACAATTCTAATGGATGAAGTCGGCGATATACCTTTGAATACTCAAGCGAAATTGTTACGTGTCCTCCAGGAACATGAGTTCGAACCGATCGGCTCCGACAGGGTCATTTCGGTTGATATCAGAATCATCGCAACAACATCAAAAGACATCGGTGAACTAATCAGCACGGGAAAGCTCAGGGAGGATTTTTATTACCGAATCTCCGGCCTGATCATTAACCTGCCTCCATTACGCGAAAGACATGGTGATATCGTCATTCTGGCAAGGACTTTTTTGCAACGCTATAATCTCGAATTCCGAAAAAATATTTCTGGCTTTTCAACAGATCTGCTCGATGCAATGATCAGCTATCCGTGGCCTGGAAACATTAGGGAACTGGATCACCTTCTTCGAAAAGCCGTCTTGTTCTGCCATGGGGATCGTTTAACTATCTCCGATATGGATCTCCCATCCATTGAACCTCGCCGACTTTCACTGAAGGATGCAATCCGGATAATGGAAATCGATACGGTACGTAAAGTATTGGCCTTGACGGATGGAGATCATCAGAAAACCGCTGAGTTGTTGAAAATCTCCCGTAATTACATCGATAAATTATTATCGTCGACGGAGAGTGAACCACCGGGAGATTCGGAAGAATGAGAACCGTGAATGGAAAGAAAACCGAGATACTGGTCAAGATCGTGGAAGATTTATCCAGTATTCGGGATGAGAATTTACTGATTCGGAGTCTCCTGCTGAATGCTCTTGATTACACAGGTGCCGAGCGCGGATTTCTTGTACGTAAGGCAGCGAGCGGAAACCTGCTGTATTCAGATATCTCCGGAGGCATAATCAGTGCTCCGGAGGTATCCGTCAGTGTTATACAACAGGTTTTGAACACATTTCAGCCTGTATGTTTGATTGAGAATGCAGATGGGCAATCCATGCCTCCGACCGCCAGCATTATTGCCCTCGATCTGAAGAGCATCATGGCAGTACCGATGAAATTGGATATCGAAACGAATGACGGAGAATGGCAGACACCGGATGCGGTACTGTACGTTGACAGCCAGATTGTGGCACGACCATTTGATCGCCAGGATCTTGATTTTTTCAGCGTACTTGCTCAGCATGCAGCGGCTGTATGGAAGAATCGTCTTCTGATTCGACGGATGGAAGAAGATTTTAAGTTGCTTCATGAAGAAGTGAAGTCAAAATTCGATTACCACAAGATAATCGGTCAATGTGAAGCGATGAAAAAGGTATACGAAATCCTTGAGATACTTCGTCCGACGGATCTGGATGTCCTGATAACAGGTGAAACGGGAACAGGTAAGGAACTAATTGCCAAAGCGATTCACTACGCAAGCAGACGTTCGGACAAGCCATTCAAACAAATAAACTGCGCTGCCTTGCCTGAAGGTCTGGTTGAAGTCGAGTTGTTCGGTGTCGAAAAGAATGTTGCAACCGAAGTTAAAAGGCGCCGAGGAATGATAGAGCAGGCCAACGAAGGCACATTGTTTCTTGATGAAATTGCGGATATGACACCTCGGATTCAAAACCGAATACTGAATTTTCTTGAAACACGCCGATTCAGAAGAATCGGCGGTAGAGAAGAGATTGTGGCAGATGTTCGGATTCTAGCGGCAACCAACAAATCTCTTCCAGAAGAAATTGCAAAAGGACGCTTCCGGGACGCTTTGAGATACCGGCTTGAAGTCGTGCCGATCCACCTTCCTCCACTTCGTGATCGGGACCAAGATTTGCGCCTTCTTGCCGACTTTTTCCTGTCCGAGATTGTCGAACAGAGCGGCCTGGTAATCCATGGATTTTCTAACAGGGCCTGGGAACGTATGCAGGAGTATTCGTGGCCGGGCAATGTGAGGGAGCTCAAGCACCGTATTCAGTCCGCAGCCATTTTGGCCCGAGGATCCCTGATCGAATGGCAGGATCTGGGCCTCTCCCTGCCTACTGATCTGACTGAGATGGGTTCCCTGAAGGAACGCCGTGATGCTTTGGAGAAAAATCTGATTCTCAGGTCTTTGGAACGGCATGAAAACCGTATCCAGGCGGCAGCCCGGGATTTGGGATTAGGTGAAGCCACTCTTCGTAAGAAGATCAAAAGGATTTCGCAGTAGTGGAGTGCAATACCTTCCAGATCGTCAGTTAGCGTTATTTTTTACAGGAAAAGAAATAGCGTGTAATCCATCCGAGGAGAAGTCCGACAAGCGTGAAGATGAGTAGGTTGATTAGCAGACCTGCCACGCTGTCCAGGCCGAAGTGATCCATGATCGCATTGTACATGTACCACAGAGCAGAGATCATGGATCCGATCAGTCCTATTGAGAGACCTATCATTGCATGTTTCGGGTTGCGATGTCTGATCCAACCCGAGATACATCCAATGATCAAACCTATTGCCGGTGTCATCCACAACAAATGCCGGAAAAACAGGTTCAACCGGTCTTCGTTAAGAATAAAATCCAGAATGGTCTTCAACATTTAATGATCCTCACAGAAAAATAATTACAATAGCCAGATCTCATTGGGGATTCAGATTAATTTTGAATGAATCCGTTGGATCATGATCGGGCATAGTATATGCTAAAAGAGAACGGATGGAAACAGGAGGATGGTTTCAATGGGGTTTCTATCGAATATGTTTGTTGATCTCATCGACAAATTTCCGGACAAGATGATCTGGAAGTTTGCCCGGCGTTACATTGCAGGATCGGATCTCGCTTCCGGACTGGCTGTCCGCGCGAAACTATTTGATGAGGGTATGGATAACACAATGGATATTCTTGGAGAGGATACCATCAATATGGACCAGGCCGAATCCTCGTACAGGCAATACTGCGATTTGATTACAGGAATGAGTCACTCCGGTATCCCGGGAAATATCTCATTGAAATTGACTCAACTCGGGTTAAAGATCGACCAGACCTTTACGCGTCAGAAAGTTTTCGAGCTGGCGCATCGAGCATCAGAAAAGGGCTTCTTCTTCCGATTTGATATGGAGGATTCAACGACTACCACCCAGACTCTGGATCTGTACCGTGATTTAAGGCAGGAGATTTCAGAGTGCGGTGTTGTTATTCAGGCGTATCTGAAACGGAGTGAATCGGATGTTCGATCACTTCTTGAAGCGAAACCGGCCAACATCCGGATCTGCAAGGGGATATATCGTGAATCAACCGATATTGCATGGAACGACAGGCAGACAATTCGTGAGAGCTACCTACATCTTCTTAATTTAGTTTTCGATATGGGCGGATACCCAGCCATTGCGACGCATGACCCGTATCTGATCCGGAAAGCAATGGATGAAGTTTCCAGGCGAAAACTTCCTCCCGATCGATATGAGTTCCAGATGCTTCATGGAGTAGGATTTGGTTGGCGCAGATCAATTCTTCAGGACGGGCATCGTTTGAGAATATACATACCTTTTGGCGAAGCCTGGAGGGCATATTCTTTCAGACGTTTTCGGGAAAATCCGAAACTGGCGATATATGTGATGAAAAATTTAATTGCCCCGGAATAACTTATTTTCGATGGAGTTAAGATTATGCAAAAAGATAAACAGCCACTTGATTTCTTGAAAGCACTCACGGAAGTCTTCGGACCATCGACGATGGAGGATGGGGTCATCGAGTTGATTCTAAAGGAGTTGGGACCAGATTTTCGATCCGTTGTAACCGGTCATAAAAATCTGGTTGTCTGGAAAGAGCATTCGAACTACGAACGTACTATTGTATTCCAGGCCCATATGGATGAACTGGGAGTCAGACCATACCGATATTTATCAAACGGCTACATCGAGTTAACTCCGACCGGAGGTATCCCGAGAATATCCAACAATCACCTGATACAATTTCAACCCAATAACGTGCATGGAGTACTTATCATTCGATCGGTGGATGAAAAAAATACACGGTACTATGCGGATGTCGGTGCGACCAGTCCGGAAGAAGCACTGGATATGGTGCCGAGGCATGCGAATGGAGCATATGCAAAAGTATCTCTTGAAGCCAGTGCGACTCAACTCAAAGGGAAAAGTTTCGATGATCGGGCGGGTTGTGCTGCTATTGTACAGGTCTTGCGACATTGGGAAAAAGAACAGACAAACAGGATTGTCGGAGTATTTACAGCGAGAGAGGAAACCGGGAATTGGCCGGTGACTGAATTGTATAGAACAATACAGGAAAACCAGTTGTTTCCTGATCTGATTGTGAACGTTGAATGTTGTCCCGCTGAGGAGGTTCCGGGAGCTGCGGAGGGATTCGCATCGGTTGGCAAGGGCATTGTTCTCGTCAATATGGATGCATCGTATGAACCGGATCCGATTTTGTGCAGGTTTATGTCTTTAGTGGCTGAAAAGGGAGGCATCATCAATCAGCATATGGCGGTTCGCGCAGGATCCGGTGAACTTGGACGACTCGCCCTCGGATTCGGGGTCGCAGGTTATCCGCTGACCATCCCTTGCCGTTACATGCATCAACCGCACTCGGTAATCTCTAAAGTTGATTACATGGCTTGTATTGCTATGATCAGGGAAATTGCCGTTCAATACGGCAACTCCGATCTCTGATACTGATCGTCCATATTAAACGGTATTGATCTGTCGTCTCAATGCCCGGAGGTTGAGTAATGGAAGTATTGCAATCATATTTTAACTCTTTCAGTGTAGGCATTTCCCTCTCTCGTCTCGGTTTCGCATTCCTGATTCTTGTCTGCACACTGATCATTCGAAAAATCGTGGATATTTTTATCAAGCGAGGTCTGAAAAAATTTACGCTGCGGACTCGCTCAGAATATGATGATCTTTTTCTCAATGCCATTACATCTCCAGTCAGTATTCTGATTCTGGTTATTGGCGGCTATCTGGCAATCATGTCTCTTCGATTACCATCTGAACCCTATAACATACCGATGTTTTTTACTGTGGCGTTCAGGCTTTCCGTTTCTTTTATCGTAATCTGGACACTGTATCGACTCAGCAATCTTCTGTCGCGTGTCATGATGGGCATGTTCGCGAAAGTCGACAACGATATGGCCGATAATTTCGCTCCCCTGATATCGCAAGCCGTTAAAATAACCATCATCAGTCTTGGAGTTCTGGTTGTAATACAAAACCTGGGATATTCGATTGGAAGTGTTCTGGCCGGCCTGGGTATCGGTGGATTGGCTGTCGCACTTGCCGCCCAGGATACGTTATCAAATCTTTTCGGAACGCTGGTCATGGTCATCGACAAACCCTTCAAAGTCGGCGATTGGGTTCAATTCAGAGATATCGACGGGAACGTTGAAACAATCGGTTTTCGATCCACGAAAGTCCGTACCTGGTCGAAGTCATTAAAAATTGTTCCAAATAAGCTGCTTACATCAGAAATAATTGAGAATTGGTCGGAGATGACCAAGCGTCGTGTTAAAATGACCATCGGCATCACATATGACAGTCCCCCGGAAAAAGTGATGGCATTAAGGGATCGCATGGAGCAGATTCTTCGTGATGATCCTGATGTTGATCAAGATTATATGCTTGTATATTTTAACGACTTTGCACCGTCTTCATTGGAAATATTCGTTTATTATTTCACTAGAAGCACAGCCTGGAAAGAATATCTGCATGTCAGACAGCGCATCAATCTTGACTTCATACGGGCAGTATCGGAATTGGGGCTTTCATTCGCATTTCCAAGTCAGACTGTTTATTTCGCTAATTCCGATGACGATGGCCATCCCGCACCCGCTCGCAACATCAAAGATCTCATGTCTTGAAATGGTCCCAACCGGTCCGATCCGGCAACCATGCTTTGCCATTTTTAAAAATACTGAGATCGGATCCGTCAGTCACTGTTCCGATCGTCACCGGATTCGGTGCACCTGCGTTCCGGGCAGCATCTAACGCAATATCTTCCATGTCCGGCGATACGGTCCAGCAGAGCTCATAGTCCTCGCCGCCTGCTAAAGCCCACGAATAAACCTGTCTCATGTCACCGTCGCATATATTGGAGGCATCCGGGAACAGCGGTATCCGTTCGGCATATATATGAGCTCCGGTTCTGCTCATTTCGCAGATATGCCCAAGATCCTGGATCAAACCATCGGAGATATCTATCATGGAGTGAACACCGTGGAGCCTGTTTAGCGCCTGACCGGTAGCCAATCGGGGTTCGGGTGTAAAATGCGCTCGCGCAAGCTCCGAAAAATCTCTCGGATTTTTCTTCTTCAATATCAGTGATAAGGCAGCTGCGGATCCTCCCAAAGGACCGGAAATCTGAATCACATCACCCGGTTGAGCACCTGATCGGGTCAGAAATCTGCCTGCCGGTGCAAAACCGATGATACAAATGTTGATAACAAAATGCTTCCGGGATAATGTTGTATCTCCACCGGCTAAATAAACCGCATAGCGATTGCACATCTCACGGATTCCCGACATGACGCCGTCCAAAACGTCAAGACTCTCGGCTTTTCTGAATCCCATGGATAGGAATGCATAACGGGCTTCAGCTCCCATCGCGGCGATATCACTTAGATTGACTGCCATTGACTTGATCCCAAGCTCGCGTGGTCTGATGGAATCCATAGTGAAATGCACATCTTCTATCAGGAGGTCGGTGGTGACGAGTATCGGGTCACTGCGTTCACTCCGGAATACGGCGCAATCGTCACCCGGGGGCACGATCAGAGTCGAATCAGCTTCCGGGAAACGACTCAGAAATCTTTCTATTAGCTGGAATTCAGAAAGGCTGTTTTTTTTCATCGAATTCATCTCCGAAATTGTCGTATTACTAATAAAGCAAAATCAGATAAAAAAAAATGGAGAACTGAATGAAAACCGGGTAACAAGTCTCCTGTTGATGGAGCATGATCAAGGTGAACCCTTATGTTTGGGCTGCATTGAGGGAAACAATCTGCTATGATTATGAAAGGTGTATTCGATGAGCGATCGGCTATCATGAATGAAACCGGTATCGATGAAAGGAAATGATCTTCGCGATGATTCACGTTAAACCTATAAAATTTTACGATACAAAATCAGGTTCACTCCGACTGTTCGAACCGGTGACACCCGGTGTGGCAACAATTTACTCCTGTGGACCCACTGTTTACAATTATGCACATATCGGGAACTTCAGAAATTTTGTATTTGTCGATGTCCTGAGACGTACTCTTCGACTTTTCGGTTATAATATCAAGCATGTCAGGAATATCACAGACATAGATGATAAAATTATTCGAAAAGCGGTGGAGGAGAACACGACTGTTCAAGCCATTGCAGCACAGTTCGAATCAGCATTCTTTCAGGATTGTGATTATTTGCGGCTTCAGAAAGTCGAATACAATCCCCGGGCAACTGAACATATCGTCGATATGATCGATTTAGTCAAAGTGTTGATTGAAAAAGGGTATACTTATGAGCGCGACGGTTCGGTCTACTATAAGATCGGGCGGTTTGAAAATTACGGGAAGTTATCGCACATCGATCTGTCCTCCGTCAGGTCAGGTGCCAGGGTCGACAGCGATGAATATTTGAAAGAAGACGCCCGGGACTTCGTTCTGTGGAAGGGGCGACGTGAGCATGAACCGTACTGGCCTGCACCTTTCGGTGAAGGCCGACCTGGCTGGCATTTGGAGTGCTCCGCTATGAGCCGTCATTATCTTGGACCTACTTTTGATATTCACACCGGTGCAGAGGATCTTATATTCCCCCATCATGAAAATGAGATCGCACAAAGCGAAGCAGCGAATGGAGTTGAATATGTTCGTTATTGGCTCCATTGTGCGTTTTTGAATATGAAAGACCAGAAGATGTCAAAATCGCTCGGTAACATAATTACAGCGCGGAAACTGAGGGAGGATGGCATTGACGGCCTGGCGGTCCGGTATTTTCTGTTATCTGTTCACTATCGTAAACCGCTGGCATTCTCGATGGAAGCGATCGAATCAGCAAGGACAGCGGTGAATCGGTTGCAGACTTTCTACTCACGCATTGCCTCCGCTGCCGCTTCGCAATCGAAACGGCAGGAACAAGACTCTGCGGATCCCTTGACTCGTATCCGATCGGATTGGTACGACGCTTTGGGAGACGACTTGAATACAGCTAAAGCTCTTGGTGTTTTGTTCGAGATGCTTCGCGAGTATAATACACGCATGGATATGGATCGTGTTGATAGCGTATTGGCTGGAGAACTCCTATCATTCCTTGATGAAGCCGATAGTATCCTGGATGTTATGAGACCGGATTCAGAGGATGAACTTTCGTCAAAGATTGATGATATGATCGTAAAACGTCAGGCTGCCCGTCTGGCTCGAGATTTCAGAGAAGCCGATCGTATCCGTGATGAGTTATCGCAGATGGGTATTGTCCTGGAGGACACTCGCGAGGGGGTCAGATGGCGAAAAATATAACTCTGTTTTCTGTTTATCTTGTCGTGTCACTTTGCCTGCTGTGCGGATCCACGGTGACTCAAGCCAATTGCACTGTCTGGGTTGCATCCGTTCAGGATACGATCAATCCGATGGTATCAGAATATCTCATCGAAATGATTGCAAAGGCTGAAAAAGCCAATGTTAACGCCTTGCTGATAGAACTGGACACTCCAGGCGGTCTCGTAGAAAGCACTCGAAAAATCGTAGTAAAAATAATGAACTCTGATGTCCCCGTCATCACGTATGTGTCGCCACATGGTGCACGAGCTGCATCTGCCGGGATGTTTATCACAATCGCATCCCATATCGCTGCTATGGCACCCGCAACCAACATAGGTGCAGCCCACCCCGTTTCGATGGGTCCGATGGGGCCAATCGAACGGAAGGATGATGAATCAACTCCAACCGAACCGGTGGAATCTGCCCATCAGGTTCATGCCGGATATCTGACAGCCGAAGCCGACTTCATGAATGATAAAATCATGAATGATCTTCTGGCCTGGGCTCGCACAATTGCTGAGCAGAGAGGGCGTAACAGTGTTTGGGTGGAGAATGCGATCAGAGACAGTATATCATCAACTGAGAAGGAAGCGCTTGATGAGGGAGTTGTGGATCTGGTTTGTGAAAACCGGGCATCGCTGCTGGCGGAGTTAAATGGGCGTACTATCAAAATTGGCGATCGTGAGATTCGCCTGAATTTGGAGAATTGCCTGATTGTTGAGAAACCGATGACTTGGCGTCAGAAGTTTTTATCGATACTGATCAATCCGACGCTGGCCATTTACCTGCTGGCCCTGGGAGGTCTTGGTTTGTACTTCGAATTATCACATCCCGGATTTATTGTTCCGGGAGTGATCGGCGGAATATGTCTGATACTTGGCCTTTTCGCAATGCATACTCTTCCCATCAATACTGCGGGATTGCTTTTAATATTGCTATCTTTTGTCTTTTTTGCCTTGGAGGTAAAAATGCCCAGTTACGGCGTTCTGACCATTGGCGGCATCGCTTCGTTTGTCCTGGGTTCCACGATGCTTGTGGACTCGGAAGTATCCGGGATGCAAGTCTCACTTCAGGCAATTATTCCGCTTGCATTTGCAGTGGCTCTGATAACGATTATTCTGATTGCTCTGGTGATACGAAGTCATCGTGAAACAGTTTCTACTGGCGATTCAGGGTTGATTGGCGACACCGGAAGAGTTACAAGAACGTTAGCTCCGGAAGGTCACGTGTATGTTCATGGTGAAATCTGGCGGGCTCGTTCAGTTGACGAAAGAGAAATTTCTGAGAATACGGAAATCGTTGTTATGGGGCTGACGGGATTAACACTGCTCGTTAAACCCCTTGACCGTTCAATTAAGGAGGATAAGTAATGCCTTTCATCGGGTTTGTCGGAATTGTTTTTATTTTCTGGCTTTTCAGCTGTATCAAAGTTTTGAGGGAATATGAACGGGGAGTCATTTTTCGATTAGGACGTATGCTTGGTAAAGCGAAAGGACCGGGATTGATATTTGTATTCCAGCCGATTGATCGAATGGTCCGAATCAGTACGCGTCTGGTTGTAATGGATGTACCCCCGCAGGATATCATCACCCGTGACAATGTTTCCGTGAAGGTCAATGCCGTTCTATATTTCCGGGTTATTCAACCCACGAAGGCTGTTGTGGAAGTAGAGAACTTCCTGTATGCCACGTCACAGCTTGCACAGACAACTTTGAGAAGTGTTCTGGGCCGCCATGACCTGGATGATCTTTTATCGCAACGGGAAAAAATCAATCATGACCTTCAAACGATTCTTGATTCACAGACGGATCCCTGGGGAATTAAAGTGTCGAATGTCGAAGTGAAACATGTCGATCTGCCGACTGAGATGCAGAGAGCTATGGCCAGACAGGCTGAAGCGGAACGTGAGCGAAGAGCCAAAGTCATCGCTGCGGAAGGGGAGTATCAGGCATCGGAAAAAATGACTATGGCTGCCAAGGTCATGTCGGCGGAACCGATGGCGCTGCAGATGCGTTACCTGCAAACACTACGGGAAATCGCAGTAGAAAATAATTCGACGACGATTTTTCCGATTCCTTTGGACCTCTTTAAAATATTTTTCGACAAAATCTCATCCAATTCGAAGGAAACAGATTAAAACAGATGGCTGAAAGTTACGAGTTAACGCGCAGGCATTTGCATATTATTGTTGTCAGTGCAGTGATTATCATTGTCCTTGTATTGATGCTGGGTATCGTCATTGGAAAAAACATCAGTCTGCCGCAGAAGTTTCCATCCGCGGAAGATCTCGCCCAGAACATATCGAATGATCCGAATAAGCTGGGCAGTGCGGAATTAAAAAATCTACGTTCCACCTCCGACGAATCATCGACGAAACCTCATGTTGAGGATGAAGGATATTCGTTTTATGAAAAATTCAGCCAGTCAGAGCAGACAGAGTCCACAACGACTGTTGTTGAGTCTTTCAGCGCACTTCAGACTCAAACTCCCAAAGTGGATATGGATCCGGCAGTTGATACCGGTGATCAGTCATTACCGGCATCGCCAACCCCCGATATCTACGCAACCGCACCTCCGGATTTCGTTCTAGCTTACGTGGTTCAGACAAGCTCGGTCGGTAATCGGGAGTTTGCCGAGACTAGCGTGCGAAAATTGTTAAAAAAAGGATATCCCGCTTATATCTCCAAAATAAAATTCAAGACCGGTAAAGAGAATTACCGGGTTAGAATCGGTCCTTACGAGAGCAAGGCAGCTGCGGAGGAGATATTTAAAAGAGTGAAGGCAGAGTTAAAAAATACGCCCCTGCTGATGACCGTGAAGAAAGGTGATCGGTAATTGAATGACTCCGATCCGTTACTGACAGATGGGTTCTGACAAACCTTGCGTAAAAGAGATGAATCTTCAGGGAGTTAGCGATTTTCAGCTATTCTTCGGCTGTTTTGATGAACACTTGAAAATTCTCGAATCGGCGTTTAATGTCACGATCGCCGCGCACGGTGAGACCGTGACTCTTTCAGGCAATGAAAAAAGTGTCAAACTTGCCGAGGGTGTTTTAAGAAGCCTTGAAGCCATCAGTCGTGACGGATTTGAAGTGACTCGGCAGGAGTTTCAGACGGCTATCCGGTCAATTCATGATGAGCACGATGCAGGTGATATTCGTGACTTGTTGATCGGGAGCTCGACAATCGTAACAAAGAAGCGGAAAGTTTATCCAAAATCTCCCATGCAGAAACACTACGTTGATGCGATTGCTGAAAAGGAACTTACTTTCGGGATTGGTCCGGCAGGTACCGGCAAGACGTATCTTGCCATGGCGATGGCGGTTTCATACCTGACTTCACGGAAAGTCAGCAGAATCATACTGGCGCGCCCTGCTGTTGAAGCAGGTGAAAGTCTGGGATTTCTTCCGGGAGATATGTATGAAAAGATAAACCCGTATCTACGGCCCTTGTATGATGCTTTATACGATATGCTGGATGTTGAACAGGTAAACAGGCTGGTTGAAAAAGGCATCATTGAAATTGCTCCGATTGCATTTATGCGCGGTCGAACTCTCAATGATTCGTTTATCATTATGGATGAAGCTCAGAACAGCACTTGCGAGCAGATGAAGATGTTTCTTACACGACTTGGATTCAATACAAAAACTGTCGTTACCGGCGATGTGACACAGATTGATCTGCCAGGGGGTAAATTGTCCGGGCTTGTACAAATACAGGATATCTTAAAGGCGATTCAAGGAGTCGAGTTTGTTT
Source organism: candidate division CSSED10-310 bacterium (assembly GCA_016931515.1). Classification (GTDB taxonomy): domain Bacteria; phylum CSSED10-310; class CSSED10-310; order CSSED10-310; family CSSED10-310; genus JAFGEQ01. Next base: position 40,665 of record JAFGEQ010000008.1, read on the forward strand.
ATTTTTCACACAAAGATGTCGTCAGATGCAAGCTTGTCAGGGACATAGTGGAAGCTTATAATCGTGCGGGTCTGTAACGAATGCACTCTCCTGGCGATAAGCCGGAGCACACCCAATGCTATCTTGGATTAAAAAATACTACCTGAAATTCAATGCTCTTCTCCGTACATCATTAAAAGTGCGTGTTTTTGCCGTTAGCTGCCTAATCCTCGCTGCAGCCTATATTCTGACACCTCAACCGACTATGCAGATATTCGATTTACAGGTGGGAGAGAAAGCCTGGGAAGATGTCCGGTCGAATTATGAATTCACGGTTATCGATGAAGCAGCTACGAATCAGCGTCGTCAGAATGCTGAGGAATCCATCTTGCCCGTCTACGACTTCGACAGTCGCTTGCAAAATAAACTCGCTGACAAGTTGACGGAAGTCTTGAACGAATGGCGACAGGTTCTCCGTGATCGACGGATGCAGATCATTTTATCGGAGAGCGCAGATGCTTCGGGCGAAACCGCTGATGTCTCCACTGAAATGCCAACACCGACAGCCCCGGCTGCAGCAAATACACCGGAAGGTCCGTTATCTGCAACAGATACTGACCTTCAGGAATCGACTGACGATACGGAAGTTGATTACCGACAATTTCTTGCCGGATCCGGTCTGAAAATTTCGAAAGAAACATTTCGGCTTTTAAAGGAACTGGAGTTCCGTTTTAACATTGAAGAATCTGTAAAATCGAATATCTCCTATATCGGTTCATTCGCCATAGTTGGAAATCGGGATCTTCTGATCGAAAGTGCGCCGAATGGTTTCATACGAAGAGACATGTATTCTCAGATTGAGCGGGTGATTCACAACCTCGATACTATCATGTCGGTTGAGATTGCATATCGGGAAGCGGATGATTCTGCCGCAAGACTGCTGCCTGACAACCAACTGCTTCAGGATATTACAGCGGAGCTGACGCGAGCGTTGATTCGTCCGAATCTGACCCTGAACATGCAGGAGACTCAGAAGCGGAGGAAAGCGGCTCGTGATTCTGTAAAACCGGTATTTTTCCAGGTATCCGCAGGAGAAATCATCATTTCATCAGGAGAGCGGGTCACACCGGAAATAAAACTACGTCTCGACCAGTTGATGAAGTTACGAAAGACAAATCGGCTGGGTTATGTATTCATTGGGTACCTCTTATTGATAATATTGATCTCTGCCATCATCACTCTCGAGGTAAAACGTTTTCATAAAAACATTGGAATCAATCGCCAAATTTTGCTTGTTTTAATTATTTTTCTTTATCTGGTCTTAACAAGAGCTTTTTATTCTCTTGTTACGATTATTCCGGATTACATGAGTTATTCAGTACTGGATAATCCTTATCCTTATCGCTATGCCATCCCCTTTGCCTTCGGATGCATGCTTATCGCACTGCTTCTTAATATCCGTCTTGGAATATTGATGAGCTTTATTTTCGGTATTCTCGCCTTTTTAATCTCCGAAAACGATTTTCTGATGGGAATTTATGCAGTGTTTTCCGGATATTCAGCTGTCTTTGCCATTTCGAGATACAAACAGAGAACCATGATTCTGCAGGGAGGTTTTCTGGTAAGCATCAGCAATGTCGTTTTTATTCTCACGCTCTTTCTGCTCCAGGGCAAATTTGATTTTATGACATTCGCGCTGTCGGCTCTGATGGGATTATGCAACGGCCTTCTCGTCGCAATGGTCGTGATGGTGCTCTTACCCGTGCTGGAGTGGTTCTTTCAGATACCAACCGATCTTAGACTACTGGAATTGTCGAATTTTAATCAGCCGCTTCTCAGGCGTCTTGCTCTTGAAGCGCCCGGAACTCATCATCATTCGCTGATGGTCGGCGATTTGGCAGAAGCAGCTGCCGAAGCCATCGGTGCAAATTCACTGCTTGCTAAAGTCGGTGCTTACTATCACGATATTGGCAAAGTGGCTCAACCTCAATATTTTATCGAAAATGTTCGTGGTAAGAATCCACATGATAAATTAACACCCAATATGAGTGCCATGATCATTCGTAAACATGTTAAACAAGGGGTTGAATTGGCACGAAAAGCAGGACTCGGGACTGATATCATTGACATCATTCAACAACATCACGGGAATTCATTAATCACATATTTCCATAATAAAGCATGTGATTCAGCCAAATCCAGTGATTCAATCCCGGTCACCGAGGAAGGATTCAGATACAGTGGGCCGTGTCCACGAAGCAAGGAAGCAGCAATCGTGCTGATCTCGGACTCCGTGGAAGCAGCAGCACGGTCAATGAAATCCCCTTCACCTTCATCATTGAAACTCATGGTAAATAAAATCACCGCAGCCAAGTTTCAGGATCGCCAATTTGATGATTGCGACCTTACTTTCAGGGAATTGACGATTATCGCCGAAACTTTGTATGATCGAATACTGAGGAACAATCATACTCGGATTGAATACCCCGGGTTTAATTTCTCCACCGAGGTGGGTTCCGAAGAGGATAAAAATAGAGGAAACGTCGACGCATGAGCGTAACTGTTGGTGAACACTGCGAGCAAAACGGATCAGAGATCGATCCTGACCATTTGGCGGATATTATTGAGTCGGTTTATCAGGAACTGCACCTTCCTTCAGGTGACATTGAAATTTCCCTGGTCAATGATCGCCAGATCACCGAACTCAATAAAAAGTACCGGAACAGGGACATTTCGACAAATGTATTATCTTTTCCGCAATATGAATGGAGCGGACCTGAGATATGTCTGATTGAAACAATTGACCCTGATGGACCCCCCATCCTTTGGGGAGAGGTTATTGTCTCAAAGGAAACTGTCAAACGGGATGCAAAAAAGCGAAAGGTACCGTATAAGGAGGAACTGCTTAGAATTTGTATTCATGGTATGTTGCACTTGTTCGGTTACGACCATGACAATGACGATGATCATGAACTGATGCAGGAGGTAGAAAGATCGGCGATGAGATATGCTATACAGCGGATGAAACAGGTTGACAATGACGACTGATGCGATTGAATTCAGCTTGTTTGGGTTGCTTCTGACCGCAATTCCGGCTGCGTTTTTTATCTACCTGTCAAGAGTGCTTCAAAAGTTAAACTCCGCACAAATTGAGCGACTGTTTGATCTTGATGAAGAGGAAGTCACCTTTCGCGGGATCAGAATATCACTGATTTTCACTGCCATTCAATTTCTCGCGGTTCTCGCAGAATCGATATTCATTATAAGCATTTTTATTTTTCTTCAACAAGCCGGAGAGTATTGGATTGCCGTATTGCAATTCTGCCTGATTTTTATTCCATTTGAGATTCTGTCCAGACAAATTCTACCGACAACATTCCCTCTGCACATCCGGGAGAGCCTTAATCGCTGGGAAAGGCTGATCCTTATCTCTTGTGGATATGTTTTTTATGTTCCTGCTTTGATGATAGATAGAACACTCGGAATCGCTCAAAAATTTTTCCGGTCAAAGTCCAAAGATGAACGGATGACTCGGGCGGAAGAAACGATCCGATCAATTATTGATGCGGGAGAGAGGGATGGAGTTTTTTTAAGCGATGAAGGAGAAATGCTCCAGTCGATTGTCGAGTTATCAGAGACGATTGTGCGCGAAGTCATGACCCCGCGAATCGATTTACAGGCGATTGAGATCAATGCATCAATCGATGATTTTGTGGCGAAGATTGTTGAAACCGGATATTCAAAAATACCGGTTTTTAAAGAAAAAGTAGATGATATTGTTGGTATTCTTTATGCAAAAGATGTGTTGCCATATTGGAAGAGCAATGGCATTGAGGTCACTCTTGACGAGTTGAAACGTGATGTCACATTCGTTCCGGAAACGAAAAAGGTATCCATCCTGCTCAGGGAATTCCAGCGCGAGAAGAAGCATCTTACAATCGTCGTTGACGAGTTTGGGGGTGTTGCCGGATTGGTAACCATCGAGGATCTTTTGGAAGAGATTGTGGGTGAAATCCATGATGAGTATGATGAAGAGGAGCAGACGATCCAACAATTGTCTGAGACCTCGTGGGAAGTTGCGGCAAGAATCGATCTCGATGAGTTATCGGAAGAGATTGATGTTGAGTTTCCGGATGACAATTATGAAACGCTTGGAGGATTCCTTTTTCACCTTTTCGGTCGAATCCCGTTATCAGGCGAAAGCCATGCGTATGAAAACATGTTGTTTAAAATTACCAAAGCAAACGAAAGGCGTATAGAAACCGTTCTGATCACTAAAGAAGAAACAAAATTGGGAACAATCAAAAAAGAATCGCCGGGGAAAGATGACTGACATTACGTATCGAGCTGGTTTTGCCGGCATACTTGGGTGGACAAATGTCGGGAAATCGACCCTTGTAAACTTGCTGACAGGGATGAAAATTGCGATTACGGCCGATTGTCCCCAAACAACTCGTCATCGCCTCGTAGGAATAGTACAGGGTGATGATTATCAGATTGCTTTTACGGATACTCCCGGAATTCATAATCCCAGGAACGAACTGTCGCGTCACATGATTAAAACAACATGGGGTACCATGGTCCAAATGGATCTCATCCTGTGGATGGTTTTTCCAGACCGTCCGGTAGTAAAGCAGTTGCAGATTTTTCAGTCTCATCTTGAACAACCGGGGGTGCCGCTGGTTATTGCGATCAACAAAATTGATACGGTATCAAAGGAAAGTCTGATACCTCTGATTGATGAATTTTATAAAGCAATCAACCCGGTGGCGATAGTACCTATCTCCGCTCGTACGGGTCTGAATACCGATCGACTCCTTGACGTGATCGTTGAGAATCTGCCGGTATCAGAACCGATTTTTCCGATTGACCAGGTGACGGATCAACCGGAACGAGTGATTGCATCTGAATATATCAGGGAGCAGGTGATTGCGCATACGTTTCAGGAATTACCGCATGTTGTTGCTGTTGATATAGAATTATTCCGCTACAATGATCGGGGTACCCTGGAGATTATCGCGACGATCTATGTCGAAAAGCAAAGTCAAAAAGGTATTATTATCGGCGCGGGTGGTGAGATGATTAAAAAAATTGGATCTGTATCGAGACAGATGATCTCGACATTCCTGGACTGCCGAGTGGATCTTCGTCTCTGGATCAAGGTTAATCCAGGTTGGCGCAGTGATCCGGATCGAATGCGCCGGCTTGGATTCCAAATCTGAAACAAGACGCTTCGGAGACTCGAGATGGCTCGATTGACTGTATTTGTAAATGAAAAACCCGGGCGGATATATCGGCTTGATTCGAAGATCCGCATCGGAAGATACTCCGCTAATGAAATCCAGATTCTGGATCAGAAAGTGTCACGACATCATATATCGATCGAACGGGTTCGAGGTTTCTTTATCCTTAAGGATCTCGGTAGTCGAAACGGAACCTATTTGAACGATGTGAGAATCACTGAGAGCGAATTGAGAACCGGTGATCGGATCCATCTCGGCAATACGAATCTTCTTTTCGCCGATGAACCACAGGATGATGTTGAAGCGTTATTGGAAACAAAGAATGATGGTGTTCTTCCTGGAGAAGACACTTCGATCGAACTGATTTACAGTTATCGTACATTAAAGGATCAAATAAATCGAACGACGGAGTTGAATGAAAAATTCAACTTAATGGAACGGATGACTCGACTCATCACGTTTGCATCCAATTGCCATCCACTCGAATCAGGGCCTTTGCTGATGCAGGAGATTCAGGAGATTCTTCATACATCATTTGTGATTGATCGCAGCTACGTAGTCATGAGGGATCCAAAGGATGGAGTTTTCCATACTGAAGCGGTTCGTTCCATACAAGAATCAATACCACCGCCTGATTTCAATCAGCCTGTTTTCCATCGTGTGATCATGGAGGGTCTTTCCATCCTTTCAACATCCGGATTCAATACGCTGCTGGAGAATGAATCACCTTCACAATCTTCGGGGTTTCTCAATGCAATGAGTGCACCTATCCGACATGGATCACAAATCATCGGTCTGTTGTATGTCGACAGTTCTGCACTCATGTCGAGGTTCTGCGAAAATGACTTGGCCTTTCTCTCCGCCATTGGAAATATCGCTGGAGCTAATTTGCACTCCTGGATACTCCATAATGAAACAAAAATCCGCTATGTATCCTCCTGGTTCGCCTTATCTCGATTGACCTGCTCTCCCTTCTCGGATCGTATCGAGACCCGATCCGAACGTATCATCCGTCAGTCATTCAAACTTTGTGAAACGATGGGACTTCCTGATGATCAAACCGAGATAATTACGATGGCAGTCGCCATCGCCTTTCACATGGCGATGTCTGATGATGGCGCCGATCACCCAGAGTTACGGCAACAAAGACGGGTAGACGCCGATCGAAATTCTGAGTATGCACACCTGGATTGGATCGGCACACTACCGGGGATGACTGATGTCGTCCGTCTGCTGAGATACCGCTTTGAAAACTTCGATGGCTCCGGATCTGGAAAATTGGCCGGGAATGCTATCCCGCTAGGCAGCAGGATTCTGCGCACTCTGTTGATGCTGGCTGCCGTCCGCGATAATTGTACAAATATTGCCGACACTATCAAAGATGTCACCGGGACCATACTCGATCCCATGATTGTCCGAATTGTTTTGCAGATTATACAGGAGCCATCCGGCTCGCTCTTTGCAAATGCTCCGGCGAATGTCGACCATCAGGATACTGATCCGATATCCGGAACTGAACCACAGGAGAAAAATCTATGAAATCACTGTCCATTCTTGTAACCGGTGGAGCCGGGTTTGTTGGCTCGCATCTGACGGATGCGCTTGTTAAAAAAGGTCACACGGTCACCATCTTTGATAACCTTGAATATCAGGTACATCAGAACCGTCTTCCGGACTATATCAATCATGACGCTGAGTTCGTTTTTGGTGATATCCGTGATGCGGATGCATTGTCACGTGTGATGAGTGGAAAAGATGTCATTTTTCATCAGGGAGCCGCAGTGGGTGTTGGTCAATCGATGTACCAAATCCGGAAGTATGCCGACGTCAACACTACCGGAGGGGCTAATCTTCTGGATATCGCAGTAAACAATCACGTTATCCGTGACAGATTGCAGAAGATCGTTGTCGCATCATCCATGTCAATCTATGGTGAAGGGCAATATTCATGTGAATTATGTGGAATAGTATATCCTAAACTACGATCCACAGAGCAATTGCAGAAAAAGCATTGGGATATACTTTGCCCCAAATGTAACAATCCCGTTTCTCACATGGGCACATCAGAAGAAAAACCATTGTTTCCGACGTCGATTTATGCCATCACAAAACGTGATCATGAAGAAATGTTCCTGGTTACAGGCCGGACATATAACATTCCATCTGTTGCTCTCCGTTATTTTAATATCTATGGCTCTAGACAGGCGTTATCAAATCCCTATACAGGCGTTGCGGCAATTTTTTCCTCCCGAATTATTAATAATGCATCCCCGGTGATTTACGAAGATGGACATCAGAGTAGAGACTTCGTGCACGTTTCAGATATTGTTCAAGCGAACATCCTGGCCATGGAGAAATCGGAAGCGAATTATGAGATGTTCAATGTGGGAACCGGGGTCAATACATCGGTCAAGCAGGTTGCGGAGATGCTCATCGATTACCTGAAACCTCACGGTTCTTTAAAACCGGTGATTCAGAACCAGTTCAGAGAGGGTGATATCCGGCATTGTTATGCAGATATCTCGAAAATCAGAGCATTGCTGGGATATGAACCTTCCATTCAATTTTCAGCAGGGATTTCAGGGCTTGCGGAATGGGTTTCAAGTCAGACTGCCGTTGATGCATTTGAGACTGCCCGAAAAGAACTGGAGTCACGCGGTCTCACGAATTGAAGATAAGGAGACAAAGAATCAGTCATGAAGATTCCTTATATGGATAGATTTCCAGACGTTCCTATTCCGCTGGGTGATCAACTCAAACGTTGTGTCGATACATTTGGAGATCGACGAGCAGTTTCTGATGTTCACATCACTCTTACCTGGCGGCAACTCAAATCCGTTGTCGATATTTTTGCCGGCCGATTAGTCGATCTCGGAGTAAAACCGGGCGATCGCATTCTTGTCGCGATGGAGAGGAAGTTCGATATTGTTCCTGTTTATCTCGCTATTGCGTGTACCGGTGCCATTTCGGTGCCCTTCAATTTCAAGGCCAGTGCAGATGAGCAGGTACAAATCCTGGAGCTTATACAACCGGTTTGCGGGTTTTTTCATAGAGCCATCTTGGAACAGAATCCTATCTTGCATGATGATTTCCGGACTCTGATTCCCGATGATCCCGAATTCCGGGTTGCGATCCAACGATTACAGGAACTGCCTGAAGAGCAAATAAAAGATCTTCAATGGCCGGATGTCAAGCCGGACGACCCGGCCTATTTGAATATGACTTCGGGCAGCACAGGAGCTCCAAAAGCGGCACTGGCAACGCATCGCGTTTTATATGGTAATACTCGCGCTTGTGTCGAAGCACTTGCCCTTGATGAAACCGATGTACATCTCCCACTGTTCGCGGTCATGTCTCATCCCCATGAAATATTCTGTCGGGCGTTGTTTACAGGAGCTGCGATCGTACTGCTTGATAATCTCTATCCTCGATCGATCGCTGAAACCATCCAGAATTTCCATGTCACGTGTATGATGACTGTCTCACCTGTCTACAAGCTGCTCATGCCCTTCCTGGTTAATAAGAAATTTGATGTCTCATCGCTTCGACTACCTGAAAGCGGGGGTATGACCACAGCGTCATCTCTTTTGTCCGGATTTCAGGAAATCACAGGTATTCCGATTGTGCCTGTCTGGGGTAGCACCGAGAGCATGGGGATCGCTTTCTGTTCTGAACTGACTGGAACCACGCCGGCAAACAGCGTCGGGAAATGCCTGCCGGGTTATTCTGCCCGAATTGTGGATCGAAATAACAGAGAGGTTGCAGACGGGGAAGTAGGGGAGATGTGTCTGCGAGGAACAGGAATCATGGCGGGCTATTGGAACGGCAGGGAAATCGATAGCTCGATGCTGAAGGATGGCTGGTATCATACAGGCGATCTTTTTGAACGAGACAGAAAAGGTAACTTCTGTTTCCGTGGACGCCTGGATGCCATGATGAAAGTCGGAGGTATAAAGATATATCCTGCGGAAATTGAAGCTGCGCTATTTTCTCATCCATTCGTTCGGGAAGCCGTGGTTATCCCCTTCGACGATCCGGATAGAGGGATTGTACCGCTTGCGATTATAGTAACGGAACCAGGTGAGAGTCTGACAGATAAACAGCTTCGGCGGTTTCTAAAGTTTAAACTCGGCAGCAACAAGATGCCGAAAATTTTCAGATTTCTGCCTGAAATGCCTCGGACTTCCTCTGGAAAAATTGATCGTAAAGCACTCTCCAGATTTGGAAATATGGCACAGGAACCCACTGATGAATCATTAAAACGTCGTCTGGAAGCAATAGATTTAAAAATTCTGCATCTTCTGAATGAGCGGCTTAGAATCGAAAACGCGATTCGACCGGAGATCCGCACGAGCGGATTTCATCCTGAACGTATTCAGGAAACAATCGAAAAGCTACTGGCTTTCAATCCGGGTCCTCTTCACGATTCACTGGTGGAGGAATTGTTTAGAAAAATACTGTCCTTACGGACGCTATATTGAGGTCCCGAGTTATGAGTGTTCTCACACGTGATATTATTGTTCAATTTCCGGATCTGACAGTGCGACGGAGTGATCGCTTGCTGATCGCCGGCCCATGCTCCGTCGAAAGTCGGGACCAGTTGTTTCGTGTAGCGGAAAGCGTTCGGGAATCAGGGTTCAGATTTCTGCGCGGAGGAGCCTTTAAACCCAGGACAAATCCTTATAGTTTTCAGGGTTTGCAAGAGGAAGGACTCAAGCTTTTACAGGCTGCCGCCAAAGAATTTGATCTGAAAATCGTTACGGAGATTGTCGATGCGTCTCATCTGCCGATGTTCATGGATACCGTCGATATTCTTCAAATTGGCGCACGAAATATGGCTAATTTTCATTTATTGAAACAATTAGCTCATGCATCAAAACCGATCCTGCTCAAGCGCGGTTTTGCGGCAACTATCGAAGAGCTCCTTCTGGCTGCTGAATATCTCGTGAGTGGAGGTAATCAGCAGGTTATTCTTTGTGAACGGGGTATTCGGACATTCGAAACTGCAACTCGTGCCACACTGGATCTGTCATCCGTGCCGATTGTCAAGAAAATTTCAGCCCTTCCAATCATTGTCGATCCGAGCCATGCGACCGGACGAAGTGATATTGTTGTGCCGATGGCACTGGCAGGATTGGTAGCGGGAGCTGATGGACTGATGGTGGAAGTACATCCGAATCCACCGAAGGCACTGTGTGATGGATTGCAGTCTCTGACTCTTGAAGGATTTCGTGAGCTGGTAGCTGAAATCAACCGTTTGAAACCCTATTTAATAAAAAAATGATACAATTCAGTGGAGGTGGGTGAATTTCAGATGACATATCGAGTATCTGTTCGTAAAGTGCCATCCCCGGGCGGTTCCCCGCTGTCCTGGGATTCAGTATCAATTAATCGATTGACTGACAACCTCGATGATTTACTTTTGACATCCGGTTTTGATACAAAGCGTGTTCGTAATGCGGTCGTTCTACTTCACCCCAACCTCGTTCGGCCGCACAGATCCAGACCTGCCAGTTTTACGGATCCCCGAGTTATCCTGGCAACAGTCGAATTGTTCAGACGATATGACGCAAAAGAAATCCAGGTCGGAGAAAATCCCGGGTTCGGTTTTTCCGCCCGTAGAGCTTTTTTTGAAGCCGGCTTGTTAGAACCACTGACAAAATCCGGTGTAAAATTGCAGTTTTTCGACGAGGGAGAATGGGTATCCGTTCCGAATCCGAACGGCCGGCTATTTCGGGATGTCATGATCGCGAAACCGGTTCTGGAGACCGATTTTTTTGTGAATATTCCCAAGATGAAAACACACATGTTGACGCAGGTATCGCTGTCTATCAAGAACCTGCTCGGTATTATTAACGATGATCAGCGAATTCTGTTTCATAGAAACGACATTGCTGACAAGGTTGTTGATCTGAATATGGTTCGGCAACCGGACCTGAATATAGTCGACGGTCTATGGGCCATGGAGGGCCAGGCGCCTTTCCACGGCAGGACCATTGAAGAGTTTAACCTGCTTGTAGCCGGTAGCCACACTGCAGCCGTTGATTCCGTATGTTGCGAGATCATGGGGTTCAGCCCTGAAGAAGTCCCTCATGTTCAGTTGGGTTTAAATCGTTTGCTTCCTGGTTGGATGACGCAAAATCGACTGGAACTGACAGGCGATTCAATTGAAACGGTCCGAAAACACTTCAAACGGCCGGTACTCTCAAGCATGGGTCAATTCCATGGCGTGGAGTGTATAGAATGCGGCGTCTGTAACGGGTGCCTGTCCGCCATCCGGCACAGCCTGGATTGGCTAAAAGACGAGATTGATCTGTCCGAATTGGAGCCTGTTACCATCGTTTCGGGGCGGCCGATGCCGAATATTAAAACTCTTGATACCTGGACCGGTCAATTAATCCTGTTTGGTAATTGTGCTGCTGAATTCCAGTTTTTCGACATGGCGAGACGCCAGAAAGCCATATGGATTTCCGGTTGCCCGCCGCATGTTCTGGATCTGGCAAATTTAATTCGTGAGAGACTGAAACGATCTGAATGAAGCTTCAAGTCATCGAAATTTTTGAATCAATTCAGGGTGAGTCATCGTTTGTCGGTTTGCCGTTCTCTTTTATCAGGCTGGCTGGATGCAATCTCAATTGCACCTGGTGTGATACCAGAGAAAATTTAAATCGACCGTGCGTAGAAATGAGAATTAAATCGATTGTTCAAAGAGTAATTGACGGAGGAATGAAGCACGTTTGTATTACTGGCGGTGAGCCGCTTTTACAGACGGGTTGTTACCCACTGATGACCGAGCTGTTGAATGAAGGAATGACCGTTACCTTGGAAACAAACGGTTCGATTGATATCTCCGAAGTGCCACCGGATGTTCATCGTATCCTGGACATAAAATGCCCATCCAGCGGCATGGCTGATCGGAATCACTGGAATAATCTGCTTTTGCTTCAAAACAATGATGAAATCAAATTCATCATCAATGATCGGGGGGATTTTGAATTCGCGCGACAGGTGTATAACCGATACCTGCAGCAATTTACAGGTCCGGTTTTTATGTCACCGGTGCATGATCATCTGGAAGCCCGGGAACTTGCTTCCTGGATTTTGTCTGATAATATTCCTTTTCGAGTTCATCTTCAGATCCACAAGATTCTGAATCTTCCGTAAATGTCCATGAGGCTGCAAAATGACTGATACCAAATTGCTGGAACGATCTCATTACAATGCTCAAGCTGCAGAATTGAACCCAGGGGACACTATCACAGTAGCCGGTTGGGTACGAAAGCGCCGCGATCTTGGAGGTCTTGTCTTTGTTGACCTGTATGATCGAACCGGCATTCTACAGGTTGTTTTTGATCCCATTCGGAACCCGGATCTTCTCGATGCGGCATCGCAACTCAATCGAGAAACTGTACTGACCGTGAGAGGAACTCTTTCTTTACGACCTGCTGAGGCTGTCAATCCTGGCATGATAACCGGTAATGTGGAGTTGATCGCTGAAAAATTGACGATACATGCCGTATCCAAATTACCACCGATTCAGATGACTGGAGGTCCGGAAAGCAACGAGGAACTTCGCCTGAGATACCGATATCTGGACCTTCGACGCACTGAAATGTACCGGATCATCAAAACAAGACATGATACGGCTCAAATCGTCTATACTTTCTATAAGGACGAGGGTTTTATAGAAGTTACAACACCACAATTACTCCGATCAACTCCGGAAGGTGCGCGGGATTTTATTGTGCCGAGCCGTCTACATCCAGGATCGTGTTACGCATTGCCCCAATCACCCCAGATGCTCAAACAAATCCTCATGGTTGCCGGTGTCGATCGCTATTTTCAGATTGTCAAATGCTTCAGGGATGAAGATAGTCGGGCGGATCGCCAGCCGGAGTTCACTCAGATTGATGTTGAGATGAGTTTTACGTCGATGGAAACGCTGTTTGCCATTCACGAGCGGTTAATCCGAAAAATTTTCAAGGAAATCCTTGGGCATGACTGCCTTTTACCTTTCCGACGAATGACCTGGGATACCGCGATTGACCGTTACGGATCGGATAAACCCGATTTGCGATTCGAGTTGGAGATCACCGATATTTCTGATCAGGTTCGCGGTGCCGGTATTTCGTTCATGGATAACGTCCTGGAAACTGGCGGAGTTATTCGGATGGTGCGTTATCCCGGTGGATCCAAGCTTAGCAGAAAGCAGATCGGTGACCTTGAGGTCATAGCAAAGAAACGGGGAGCTCAGGGGTTAGTTGCGGTTAAAGTGAATGAAAATAATCTACTGACAGGCGGTCCTCTGGACAAGTTACTTTCATTGGATAAGCAAAAGGCAATCATTCATGCGGCTGACGCGGTTCCGGGAGACTTACTCTGTGTTGTTGCTGGAAAACGGATGGTTGTTGCGGAAGCGCTTGGTGATGTTCGACTTGAAATAGGCAAGAGGGAGTCCTTGAAGAGACATACATTCGAATTCCTCTGGGTTACCGAGTTTCCATTACTTGAATTCGTACCGGATGAAAATCGATTTACCGCGATGCATCATCCATTTACTGCACCTTTCCAAGATGATATCCACTTGCTTGCCGACGATCCGGGTAAATGCAGGGCACAGGCGTACGACCTGGTGTTGAATGGAGTGGAACTCGGAGGAGGTTCAGTTCGGATTCATCAGCCTGAAGTCCAATCCCAGATGTTTGAAGTGCTTGGAATCAATCCGGAAAAAGCACAGGAGCAGTTCGGATTCTTCCTTGAGGCTTTGAGTTACGGTACTCCTCCCCATTGCGGAATCGCATTCGGGCTGGATCGATTGATCATGATTCTCGTGGGAACCGATAATCTCAGAGATGTTATCGCATTTCCAAAAACACTCCAGGCAGTTTGTCAGATGACTCAGGCTCCATCACCAATGACACAAGACCAACTGGATATCGTTGGTCTGAAATTCAAATCGTGACGAATATAATCAAACAACTGAAATCGTTTAACCCAATAATTGAGTTTTTTCTTGACATCACGTTATAATGACTTTTATATAGTGCTGAGCTCAAAAGTTAACAACCTGTTACTTGAGCCTTTCAATCAATGCTGCCTGCTTGACCCAACCAAGACCAGATTGCGTCGCCTGCCAGCGTGATCCAACGCAGACGCTCATCGGGATTTAAGGAGATTTTCAATGATCATGAACATTACTGAGTTAAAAGAGAAAAATGCGGCTGAACTGCATCAACTTGCCAATGAACTGGGATTGGATCTCGGCTCATCCCTTCGAAAACAGGAACTCATCTTTCGAATCCTTCAGGCTCAATCCGAAAAAGACGGTTTGATCTTTGCCGAGGGTGTTATTGAATGCTTGCCAGATGGGTTTGGTTTTCTACGATCGCCGGACTACAATTACCTCCCAGGCCCTGATGATGTGTACGTTTCTCCATCTCAAATCCGCCGTTTTGATCTTCGGACCGGGGATACGGTTTCAGGTCAAATCCGTCCTCCCAAAGAAAACGAACGTTATTTTGCCTTGCTGAAAGTGGAAGCGATCAATTTCGAAAGTCCCGAAGTTTCAAAAGATAAAAACTTCTTTGACAATCTGACACCTTTATATCCTGAAGAAGCCTTCCAGCTCGAACGTAGCAGCGATGAAATGTCGACGCGAGTTATGGCTTTGATGACACCGATCGGGAAAGGTCAGCGCGGGCTGATTGTTTCACCTCCCCGAACCGGTAAAACCATGTTGCTGCAATCGATCGCGCATTCAATAACTGCAAATCATCCCGATGTGTATCTGATTGTCCTTTTGATTGATGAACGCCCCGAAGAAGTGACCGATATGGAGCGAAATGTTAAGGGTGAAATTATAAGCTCTACCTTCGACGAGCCCGCATCGCGCCATACACAGGTAGCGGATATGGTGATTGAGAAAGCCAAGCGTCTGGTTGAACACAAGCGGGATGTCGTGATTTTGCTTGATTCTATCACGCGTTTGGCCAGAGCATACAATGCGGTTGTCCCGCCGTCCGGGAAAATTCTTTCTGGTGGAGTTGACTCCAACGCACTCCATCGACCCAAACGGTTTTTCGGAGCTGCCCGGAACACGGAGGAGGGTGGCAGTCTGACGATTATTGCTACAGCATTGATCGACACTGGAAGCCGTATGGATGACGTGATCTTTGAAGAATTTAAAGGCACCGGCAATATGGAATTGCACCTTGACCGTCGTCTGGTTGATCGCCGTGTTTTCCCTGCAATTGATATAAAACGATCCGGTACCCGAAAAGAAGAACTCCTGTTGGCGCCTGAAACTCTTCAGAGAATTTGGATACTGAGAAAACTGTTGAATCCCATGGGTGTTGTGGAAAGCATGGAGTTTTTACTGGAGAAGATGAGCAGAACAAATTCCAACAATGATTTCCTTTCAATCATGAATACGTGATTTTGCAGACGATCCATACTTGATATTCCGGATCATTTCTGTATATATTCCCGAGTTGTCACGCAAACCGCGTGAAAGAACAAAAGGCTGATTCACTGGAAACGGTGATATTTTGGAGGTTATTGTGAAGAAAGAGATTCATCCCAAGTACGAGCAAACAACAATTACGTGTTCCTGCGGAAACGTCATCAAGACTGGATCTACAAAGAAAGAGCAGAAGATCGAAATCTGTTCCGCATGTCATCCATTCTTCACTGGCAAGCAGCGGATTGTGGATGCAGCCGGGCGCGTTGAAAAGTTTAAGCGGAAATACAATCTGGACCAGAAAACCGACGCTCAATAAATCGTAAGATGCCCGGAATAACCGTTGGCGGGCAGGCCGTCATTGAGGGTGTCATGATGCGAACTCCGGGTATAATGAGTATTGCTGTACGACGGAATGATGGGAATATCATCCTTCATAACGACTTGCTAATTCAAAATCCGGAAAAAACAAGACTCCTGCTGGTACCGATTATCCGGGGAGTCATGATATTAAGCCAATCTGTTATACTCGGATTCAGGGCGTTGGATTATTCGTCTTATTTTGCTGCCGAGAATAGACTGACCGCTACTGATCACACCAATGCACGCGCCCCGGTTCCAGATCGGTCGCTTTCATCAATCAGATGGTTGCCCATGGCTTCATTGATACTTGCTCTGTCTGCTTTCATCGGTTTTTTTCTGGCATTTCCGTTACTGCTTACAGACACACTTCAAGCAATGACCGGGCTGAATATCACCAATAGCTTCTTCTTAAATCTGATTGAAGGGAGTATTCGTCTTGTTCTTGTTTTCATTTATATTTATGCAATATCTGCTATTCCTGAAATTCGCAGAGTGTTTCAATATCATGGCGCAGAGCACAAAGCGATTTTCGCTTATGAAGCAGGAATGGAACTAACCGCCGAGAACGCCAGACAATTTTCACGCTTTCACCCCCGGTGTGGAACGGCTCTTCTGTTTACGCTGATGCTTTTTTCAATTCTGGTGTTCAGCATTATTCCGACCGATCTTTCATTCTTTATGAAGGTTGCTCTGCGCATCAGTTTGATTCCCTTTCTCGCAGGTATTTCATATGAAGTCATCAGGAAATACTCCGATTCGATGTCCGTTCCAGCCCGAATTCTCTTTCAGCTTTCAGCATGGCTGCAAATCCTTACGACACGCGAACCCGATGACGAGCATCTGGAGGTTGGTATAGTGGCATTAAAATCAGCGCTGCAACTTTCAACAGACAATCAGTCAAATCTGACTTCGGATATGTAAGGTAAATTGTATGCTTGACAAACTGGCTTCTTACGTCATCAAACATGAAGAACTCACTGAAAAGTTGGCTGATCCGGCTGTTATTTCTGATCGAGAGAGATACTTGACTCTCAGCAGGGAGTATTCCGAGATTCAGGAATATTGTGATATCTACTTTAAACTCAAGAAGGCGATCGACAATTTGAAAGGGGCGCGCGAAATCATTGATACGGAGGAGGATGACGAGCTTATTCGGATGGCTCAATCAGAAGTTGAGGAATTGGAGAAGAAAATCAGTGGTCTGGAAGAGCAGGCTGAAGAGTTGTTAAATCCACCGGATCCGTTTGATGGGAAGAATGTAATCTTGGAGATTCGGGCTGGAACAGGGGGAGAGGAAGCAGGTCTGTTTGCTGCGGATCTGTTCAGAATGTATGCACGGTATGCTGAAAAGCAGAAATGGAAACTGGAAATACTGAGTCAGTCATTGAGTGAACTGGATGGTTTTAAGGAAGTGATCGCAATGATCAGCGGTCATCGGGTATACGGTATGTTGAAATATGAGAGTGGGGTGCATCGCGTTCAGCGAGTGCCGGTTACGGAGACCAGTGGTCGGATCCATACATCCGCTGTTACAGTCGCGGTTCTGCCGGAAGCTGAAAATGTTGAAGTTGAAATAGACCCATCGGAAATTCGGATTGATGTATTCCGTTCCAGTGGTCCTGGCGGACAGAGTGTCAATACAACAGATTCTGCTGTCAGGATAACGCATATTCCAACGGGGTTGGTTGTCAGTTGTCAGGATGAGAAAAGCCAGCTTAAAAACAAATCAAAAGGATTAAAAATCCTCTATTCCAGATTGCTGGATCTCAAGCGTCGGGAGCAGGATGAGAAGATTGCTGCCGAACGTCGGGAAATGGTATCCACCGGCGATCGGAGTGCCAAGATCAGAACATATAATTTTCCTCAAAATCGAATTACCGACCATCGCGTCAATTTCACAACTCACCAGCTCGAGTCTGTGCTTCAAGGCGATCTGGACGACATCTTTCAGGCAATCCATGATTATTTCAGAGTCCAATCTCTTCAGCAAATCGGCTAGGGCATAGTCATGCCATGAGTTCTATCTGGACTGTACGAAAACTGATTGCATGGACGGTTCCATGGTTTGAAGAACGAGGCATTTCATCACCCCGCCTGGATGCAGAATTACTCCTGGCATGCGCTCTTCATTGCTCCAGAATTGATCTCTATCTTAATCCCGACAAACCGTTGAGCGAAACTGAAAGACTTCTCTACAAAACGCTGATCAAGCGCAGGGCTGCACGTGAGCCAGTCGCGTACATCCTGGGAGAGAAGGAATTTTGGCGACGCACCTTTAAAGTCGACAATCGGGTACTTATCCCAAGGCCGGAAACGGAGATGCTCATTGAGACTGCTCTTAACATTACTAAAGATTCTTCCGAAGTAATGATCGCCGATTTAGGTACCGGTTCCGGTTGCATTGCTGTCACACTAGCGGCTGAATTACCGGATTCAAGAATTTATGCAACGGATATTTCGATCGAAGCAATTGCGCTGGCTAATGAAAATGCTCGTGATTTGAATGTTGACGAGCAGATTATATTTTGTAGTGGCAGTTGGTTTAACGCTCTGCAATCAGCCGCAAAACCGGGCAGTTTCGATATGATTGTATCGAATCCACCCTATATAGCTACTGGGCTTTTAAACGGGCTTCAACCTGAGATCAGCCGTTTTGAACCGTCCCTAGCCCTCGATGGTGGTCGCGAGGGGTTAGATCCCTATATTGTGATTGTATCCGGAGCAAAACAGTGGATGAAAAAGGGAGGATATCTTATACTGGAAATCGGTTGTGCACAGGGCGATCGAATCAGTCGGTATTTATCGGATGCCTCCTTTGATTCGATAGACATTATTAAGGACTTGACCGGCAGTGACAGGATAATACTTGCGAGGAATCCGCAGTAGACATTCCCGCATCATGCCGCGAAGAAAATTCGGACGGTAACCATGCAAGAATTAAGGATAATTGGCGGTAGATCACTACGCGGTAGTGTTCAGATTTCCGGCGCAAAAAATGCTGCACTTCCAGCTCTGGCAGCCTGTCTGCTTACGAATCAAACGACAACGCTGAGCAACATGCCTGATGTCAAAGATGTTGGCAGCATGTGCGCGTTGCTTGAGGCTCTCGGTGCACGGATCTCCAGAGTAAATGACTCGATCTCCGTGGATACATCAAATGTTGACCGTCACAACGCCCCTCATGAACTGGTCAGGAAAATGAGGGCATCCGTTCTGGTGATGGGTCCACTTCTGGCCCGTTTCGGTATGGCGGAAGTCGCTCTGCCCGGAGGCTGCACGATTGGAAACCGCCCAATCGATTTACATATTGCTGCCATGAAAAAGCTTGGAGCAGACGCGACGCTCATCAAGGGCGATACTCATCTGACAGCTTCCACATTAAAAGGAGCACGTATTTATTTCGATCGCCCGACGGTTACGGGCACTGAAAATGTCATGATGGCTGCGACGGCTGCTGATGGTGAGACGCTTCTGGAGAATGCAGCCCGGGAACCGGAAGTTGTTGATCTGGCAGAATTACTTGTCAAGATGGGCGCGAACATTTCGGGAGCCGGAACAGATACGATTCGGGTTATCGGCGGACAATTGATGAAGGGGGCAACGCATGAAATTATCTCGGACCGCATCGAAGCCGGTACCTATGCGGTGTCCGCTGCGATGACCGGAGGTATCGTGACATTGACACATATGAATCCGCGGATGATTTCATCGCTCCTTGAAAAAATGAGGAGCGCCGGATGCAAAGTGGTCGAAACGGATACGACCGTAACGATCTCCGGCTTGCCGCCATTCAAACCTGTTGATATCAGTACCGCTGAATATCCTGGCTTTCCAACGGATCTGCAGGCGCAGTTTATGGCAATGATGTGTCTGGCCGATGGAGAAGCCGTAATAACCGAAAACATTTTCGAAGATAGATTCAAGCATGTGCCTGAATTAAACAGGCTTGGTGCGGAGATAGTAATTCGAGGTCGCAGTGCCTTCGTACGGGGTGTTAAGAATTTGCTTGGAGCCATTGTAACAGCATCTGACCTCAGAGCCAGTGCATCATTGGTACTTGCCGGTCTGGCTGCACAGGATGAAACCAGAATCCTTCGAATCTATCACCTCGACCGGGGATATTACAGGATGGAGAAAAAATTATCAGCGCTGGGTGCGGATATTGGGAGAATCGATGGGGAGGGACCATGAACCCCCACGCGCTGCGCGTTCTTGAATACAAAGATTTACTGACCTATCTTGCACTCTATACGGAATCTGAAATTACTAAAAGTAAGATAGCAGGCATCCATCCATCCACTAATTACAAAGAGATCAGACACTGGTCAGATGAACTGACCGAGTATCGCTATCTGATCTCCAGTGGTCAACAAATTCCAGCCTTCTCAGGACCTTCAATATCAATTCTTGGGAGCTTGGAAGCATCAGCCACTGAGGGTTGGCGACTTCCACCTGAAAAAATCTCTGCAGTCGGTCAATTGCTGATGCAATCGGAACTGATCCGTGAAGGGTTTCTGGATCTTCAAGGCATTCCGCTCCTCAAAGCACGAGTCAACAAGCTGGTCCTGTTGCCGGAATTGCTGAATATGATTACACGTTCAGTAAACGAAAAAGGTGAGGTTTTAGACCGAGCATCCGACGAACTGGCAAAAATCCGACGTAGTCTAAGAAAACACCTCGAACGTATTCGTTCACGTATGGAGGAGCTTGCCGCATCTTTATATAAAAAAGGTGTTCTCCAGGATCCAATCGTTACGATGCGGGAAGGACGCTATGTCCTGCCTGTGCGAGCCGGTGCATCGCGAGACGTTCCGGGTACTGTGCTTGATCGGTCTTCTTCAGGAGCGACTTTTTTTATCGAACCGAAAGTTTCGATGCCGGATTCCGTCGCACTCGGAAAACTGGAAGCGGAGGAACGACAGGAAGTTAACCGGATCTTGCTGGAATTGACAGCAGCAATTGGACTGAAAAGTGACGAACTGGTGGATAACCTTGAAATCGTCGTTGAAATGGATTTTATCCGCGCAAAAGCTCGTTTCTGTAATGAACTTAAAGCTAACAGTATCCCGATTCTTCCAGATCCTCTGATTGATCTCAAAGAATGCAGAAATCCATTGCTGCTGTTTCATCGTCTGTCTTCTTTGAATCCTGATGATCGTTCCAAGCCGGTTGTTCCTATCGATCTGGAACTCAACGGCGATAATTGCATATTGGTTATAACCGGACCGAATACCGGTGGTAAAACAGTAGCGCTGAAAACCATTGGGATAACGATCCTGATGGTTCAGTCAGGCCTTCACCCGGTATGCAGTGAGTATTCTCGAGTCGGTGTATTCAAAAATATTTTTGCCGACATCGGCGACGAACAAAGTCTACAACAAAGCCTGTCCACTTTTTCGTCACATGTGAAACAGATTGTGGAGATCATTGAAAATGCAGACAGCAATGCTCTGGTTCTACTGGATGAACTTGGTGCCGGGACAGATCCTGAGGAGGGATCGGCACTCGGAATTGCCATCATCGCTGAAATGTTGCGCAAAAAAGTTATCACGGTTGCAAATACTCATCATAACTCCATAAAAGCATTTGCTTTTACGACACCCGGGATCGAAAATGCCGCCATGGAATTCGATATTCAGTCCCTCCAGCCAACATTTCGGATTTTAATGGGTAGAATTGGCCAATCCAACGCGTTCGCAATAGCTTCCAGGCTCGGATTTCCAACGTTTATACTCGAAGAAGCCCAGCGCCATCTGTCGGGTAAATCGGATGATCTCCAGAAAATGCTGGATCTCGTTGAAGAGCGTCGGATCATGGCTGAAAAACGTATTGTACAGGCATCGAATGAGAAATCCCGCGCAAAAGAGTTACGCAGAGCCAGGGAGGACGTGCTTAAACGGGCTGAAGATGACGCACGTCATGTCCTTGAGAAAGCGACTCGTGAATCGCAATCTATTATTTCAGAATTACTCCGTGAACGAGATGAACTGAAACGGGAGCTGAAAAAAATCCGTGACCATTCCGGATTCAGTCTGGATCATCCTGAATCACGCCTGGATTTACGGCGTCAGAAGGACAATCTGGCTGAACTGACTCACAAGTTATCGGAAATGAAAGATTCCTTTGAGTCTGATAAGGAGTCCGACATTGAAGGTGGGATTCCGGGACCCGGTGATATTGTCCGAGTAAAACGCTTTGGAAGTGAAGGCCGGGTAATTGAACTGAGCGCTGATAATCGTCTGCTCGTAGAGCTGTCCGGGAAGAAGATGCGGATCCCGTTGGATGGCGTAGTGAAATTGAAAAAATCATCCAGGAAGGACGAGAATGCTGCTGTCAAATCAGGCATGCATTTCAATCGGGTTGAGGTGGAATATTTACATACTGAACCCCCGCCTTTGCGGCTGAATCTGGTGGGGAAAAAAGTGGATGAAGCGATCGATGAGATGAATCGCTATATGGACAGAGTTATTCGTGCTCGATTGCCCCAGGTGACAATAGTACATGGACTGGGGACAGGAAAACTTCAAAACGCGGTTGTCGCCTATCTGAAGCGGGTTCCGCAAGTTTTGCGAGCCAGAAGTGGTTATGCCGTAGAAGGCGGAGGAGGCGTGACGGTTGTAGAGATGGACATTTCCGAATGACTGGGATGCGTTTCTCCTGTAATCGGATAATTATCAACTTGGCTTCACAATCCGAGTGGATTGGAGATCAGCTGTGAGTCGTGGAAAGATACCCGAGGAGATTCTTGACGCTATTCGGGAACGAACGGCAATTGAGCAGATTATTGGTGAATACGTTCCTTTGAAGCGAGCCGGTAGACATTTTAAGGGATTGTGTCCATTCCATCACGAAAAAACCCCGTCATTTACGGTAAACACCGACCTGCAGATTTTTAAATGTTTCGGATGTGGCGAGAGCGGGAATGTATTTAACTTTCTGATGAAGTATGAGAACATATCATTCTTTGAAGCGGTTGAGCGGCTGGCCGCAAGCGCAGGTATTTCCTTGCCGGACACACCGGTTGAATCAAAACAGAAACGAGATGAGACCTCACATATCCTTGATGCCATGCAGGCAGCATGGAAGAAATATATCCGCTGTTTGCAAAGTGACCCTGCAGCCGAGTCGGCGCGTCGATATCTTAGTGAACGGGGAATTACCGAACCTCTATGCAAACGATATGGTTTGGGATTTGCGCCCGATCAATGGGATTTTCTATCAACGTCACTCCAGATACCGCGACAGATTCTGGTTAAATCCGGGCTCAGTATTCTTGGTTCGGAATCAAATAAAATTTATGATCGTTTTCGAAACCGGATCATGTTCCCGATACGGGATTATCGGAAAGGTCACGTCATCGCTTTCGGAGGTCGCACGCTGGGTGATGATCCGGCCAAGTACATTAACTCTCCGGAAAGCCCCATCTACCATAAAAGTAATGTTCTATATGGATTATATGAAGCTCATAAAGAAATACGGACCGCACGAGAGGTCATTCTTGTAGAAGGCTATTTTGATCGAATATCCCTTGATCGAGCAGGTTTTCCAAACGCTGTTGCTCCTTGCGGGACAGCAATAACAGCCGATCAGATAAGACTGTTGAAGCGATTTGCAGACAAGGTTTATCTGCTATTCGATTCGGATGAAGCTGGAATGAAAGCTGCCCGAAAAGCTCTTGAACTGTGCTTGTCGGCCGGACTCGAAACCCGCGCCATACCGCTGCCTGAAGGTATGGATCCGGACGATGTTCTTCGCACACTGGGACCGGACGGACTGAAGGAGCACATATCGCGGGCCGTATCAGGTCTGGATTTCCTGATTCGAAGTGCCTCCAAACGATTCGATCTGTCACAGGCACGTGGCCGGAGAGAAGCAGTCGATGATATGATTCCATTTCTCGTCAACGTTGAAAACAGTATTGACAGGGGTGCTTTCATCTCGCGAATAGCGGATCTGTTAAGCGTTCCAGTGGAATCAGTACTGGAACTCTGTCGGCGTCACCGGATGCGACACATTAAAGAAAATGCTGTATCTACTGGTGAAGCAAATAATTCAAATAACTCCAATACCGATCCAGCCACTGATCAACTCGATGTTGTCGAGAGAGATTTGTTCTGTTTTCTTCTCCAGAATCCTGATTATTTATCATGGGATCATAATCCTTTAACCGCCGAATCGATGAGAAGTGGTATGGGCAAGGAGATCTATCGACTTTTACGGGATACATTCAGGGATATGGGGCAATTACCCGTTGCGAGAATCCTGGAGCGAACAGAGGACAAGCGGGTTCAACGGATTCTGATTGATCTGTTCGACGATCCGAATCGTAACAGGCGATTAGTCGATCGGGATTCTGGGACGGTTTTTCAATCACTGGTTCATGCCTTCAGGGAAAGGGATCTTCGAAATGAGCTTTCTTTTATTAAGAAGCAGCTCTCGAAATGTGATATTAGCGATGTAGATGCCGATTTTCTTCTACGGCGACAACTGGAAATTTTAGAGGAATTGAATGCCAAATCATCCCTTGACGCTGGTTAGATCGAATGATATGGTTGGTCCGCTTGGGCCCATAGCTCAGTTGGCTAGAGCTACCGGCTCATAACCGGTTGGTCGTAGGTTCGAGTCCTACTGGGCCCATAGTTCTTTGAATA
>JAFGEQ010000009.1 GCA_016931515.1 candidate division CSSED10-310 bacterium
GCGATCAACAGAAAGATGGCGGAGTGATCGAGGGTGCGAAGGGCAGCCTGGGCGCGTGGCAGTGGGATACTGTGGTAAAGCGTAGACGCCGTGTAGAGCAGAATCAAGGTCGTACCATAGATGCTGCAACTGACAATGTGCCAGACCGTACCAAAGAGGCTGGCAAAAACCGTCAGAACCACCAGGCCCGTAATCGAGAGGACAATGCCCAGGCCATGGGTGAGGCTGTTGGCGATTTCCTCGCCGGCGGTGTATCGGGGCAATGTGACTTGCATGCTCATCAGATGGACATCCCGTAATGTTCTATATTTGATAGTTCTTGAAATTTATCTACACCGCTTATCATTGCATGAATTCTCAGGGGTGGCATATTGGGAGACGAAACCTTAAACCACATAGATAAAGGAGAATAGGTGACCTTTGAGATTTCATCCCAGGTGTATTCTCGCTTTCCTCGCCAGCCTGATGAGTGCAACCAGAAAATGACTCAATTTCTACCTCGTTGGGTTAACTCGGCGCTAAGCCGTGAGCATGATGGATGGTAGCACGCTTGCTTGCAGACATCCAGCGGGCGCAACCGGCTCCGGCGTCCCTGCTTGTCAGCGCGCGAAGCACGCGGATCGCTCAGCATAGCGCTGTGACACTAACCTATTGCCTTACAAGCGTCTGGTTCATGCTGTGGTTAGATATCTATTTCTTCTCTTTCCCAAACTCTACCAGGCAATACTCTTTTCCGTTTTCTATGAATTCCTCAAGACCTTTCAGACTCAGGCTTTCATTTTCTGCTGTTGCAACAAGATCAGGATAACCAGAGTACATATCAACAGCTTTTGCGAACCTCTTGTATTGATCGATTTGAATCATGTCGTATACCCAGGGTTCCTTGTTGAAGAGAGCTATGTAGGATCCACCTGGTTTTAGAACTCGGTGGATTTCCTCTAACACAGAACTCACTCCAAGGAGCTCCTGCATAGCCATCATGGATGTTACTACACCAATGGAGTCGTTCTTGATTGGTAGTTGTCTTACATCAGCTCCGATTGACTCACTGTTTGCCTGCTTCCGGATATGCTTGAATTTCTCCTGGATAATCCAGAGGCATTTCAAATCTCTCTCCACTGAGAAAACCTTGGCCTTGGCTGGAAGGACATCTGCTAGTGAAGCAACACCGCTACCACCACCGGAGGCTATGTCCAGAAGTGAATCCGGATTCCGTGATTCAGCGAGACTAAGGAACGATTTTACCGATTCACTAGGATTATTCAGTGAGTTTAGCCACTTCTTTCCCCTGTCCCGTGCTCTTAACCATTTGCCGCTTTTGATATACTTGATTTTTCCTTGAAGCTGTTTCAGGTCGTTGCGAACGCTAAATGCATTATCGGGTATAGACTGATTAGCCTGAGAAGATGCTAGTTCTTTGGCCTCCTCAACACCTAGTCTCTTCAATCGAAGAAGAGAGAAAGGACCTTCAGGTAGCGTGATTTCATTAGGATTGAGCGCTTCATCAATCGGGGATAACCAGTTATGGATTGTGTTGTTTCCCATAAGAATTGGGCGGTCGGAAACTATTCTGTATTCTTCCGAACAAGAATCACAGAGCAGTCTGCCTGATTGAATCTCCTCACCGAGTTTTTTCCGGATTGATAATGACAGACTTCCTTTGCATATGGGGCAGCATAGAAAATCGAGAGTGTTCTGTTTCATTTCCCTCCGGTGTACCTAATGCGGCGCTCACCCGTGCGGTCGGCAGCATGCCGGAGCAAGCAAAGCAACAGAACACGGCGGGAACCGCCTGAAAGACGACTGACCGATAAGGGCAGTCCTGGTATACAATGGATTCTTCCGATGTTCATAGACAACACACAATGAGGTGCAGTGAATACGCCATCCTCTGGAAACAAACTTCCACTCGATCTTTTGATGGACATTTTTATTGTTGTCCTGCGACGAGCCGCCGGCCTGCCTCCCGGGCTTTTCGAATCAACCTGTCCGAAGGAACCATGTGTTCTTTCCGGGCAGCCATTCCGGCATATAAAGTCCTTACCGGCCTGGCACCCATCGTTTTTGCGATCAATCGCAACGCGCGGGGAGCGCCGGTAAAGACATGACCCATGCATGCCGGCATCGCGGATGCCGTAATGAGAACCGCCCTTTTGGATGTCTTTTTCAACCTCATCGTGGGTGCAAACTGTCCCCAGGGCCAATACGAAAAACAGACCAGCCGTTCCATAAACCTCCGGGTGATTGCGTTGATGTTGAAAAAATTCACCGGAGCCCCAATCACCAGCGCACAGCTTTTACTCCATTCATCCATAATGGCATCGAAATCGTCGGACTGAACACACTCACCCGGCGATTCCCCGGGCTCCAGAGTGCATCGGCGGCAATTCCGGCAAAACTCGATGTGCATGTCTGCCAGGTAGATTTTCTTCGTCCTGGCACCCGATGCTTCCGCACCCGCCAGTGTTTCTGATACCAGCGCTTCAATAATGCCGTTCTTCCGATAACTGCCGACAATTCCCAACACCTGCTTTTCCATATTTCTCTCCTTCTGTCACAAAAACTGTCGGAGAATAATCTGCCGGGCTGCAACAATCTACCCGGCTCCTGTTCAACTTGAAATCATTCTGCCGTCACTCCCCAACCATCCGGAAATACGTGTCCCGGCATCCCGTCTCGATCCCGAGCAGGGTATCGAACGCATCGGTGAAATCCACTTTACCCGGAGCAAACACGCCGTGCCCGTAGACGATCACTCCTGGATGCCCCACCATCGCCGCCGGCAAGGTGTTGCACAACCCGAACGGTCCGGTCCCGACTTCACCCGGCACAATCGGTACCCCATCAATATACCGCGTGCGCGGGCATCGCCGGTGACACTCCCCGCGCTGTTCACAGTCCGGTTCGTCACAGTCCATCGACATGATCACCGAAAACTTCGGATGCCCGTGAATGATGCTTCCAGCACCCGTCTGCAGATAGGTTTCACGATGCGCCTTCAACTCGCTCGACGCCGTCACACCGGCACAGCTCGACCCGTCCAACGGGCACGGATCAATGCATCCGCCCAACTCATCCAGCGAACTGCTGGTCTGTGAAATGTATATCGTGTCACCCATCCGATACGAAATATTACCAAAAAACGAATCGACCAATTCGTATTCGACCGTTTTCGCACCGGCTTCAATGATCGCCTCAATGACCCGGTTTTCCTGCGTGAATGGTCCGACCGCCAAGCGCGCCGGTGGTTGATGGATCCGCTCCGGCACATACCGGCGAACATCCCGGAAAGCCTGCCGGAATTCATCCGTCAGTGTGCCCTGCTTCAATTGCAATAGATAATCGGAAAAAAATTTCACGAACACCGAAAAACATACCGAACTATAAAAAATAAACGCCTGCTCCGGACTGACCGTGCCGAACGTGATAATACCGTGCTCCGGGATGATCAGCGTCTTGCGCCGCTTCAGCGCCGCCACGATGGTCGCCGCATCCGGCGATCCGGCAATCGGGAGATCGTGCAGAAATGTCCGGGTTTCGCAATCCTTCGGGTAAATCGCCGTTTCGCCAGACCTTGAAAGATAGCGGATCATCGTGCGGTATGGCTCCGTCGGCAGCGCGAACAGCAGGGAGTTGATGATAATGCTGTCGAATACTTTCTGCAATTCCACCGTGAGCGGATCCGGCCGGTTCCAGACGACATCCGCATCAAGGAATCCGATCAGCGGTGCATCCGGTTCGCATAATCCGACCTTGACCAGCTTGTCGGCATATTTCCGGATCATTCCCTCCATCAGGTGATTTCTCCCAAACTCATAATCCTTCGATTGTTAAGCATCTCAGCCATTCCACTCCAACTCCAGCCTGTCAGCCGTTTCCCGCGTCGGCAGACCGCTCGCGTCCAGACCCCGGATCCGGTAATACTTCGCTCGCGCATCCAGGAACTCCGCCCGGTTCAGCGGCGGCACTTCGAAACCGGCACCTCCCGTCCCGGGTTCAGTAAAAAACCGCATCGGCAGATCGTCCGCACCCGCGTCGAATCCGTTCAGCGCGTTCATGATCCGATCATGATAATAAATACGTTCTCCGGCAGCCAGCAGGTCCTGGGCGGAGCTTGGCTCGCCGGTCACCGCCGTGTAAGCGCGCGCGTATTCCTCCAGCGATGCACTCAAAAACACGAACTTGCAGGCAGTCAATGAATCCACCACCGCATTCATGTCCTCCGATATCTTGATGATCCGGGCCTTGCCACTGAAAGAAAACCGGTCCGTCGCCACAGGTTTCCTCAGAATCTCGTGCCCGATCGGATACGCCCGCAGGTGGCACGCGCCGCGGGTCGATGTCGCGTACGCCAGCGCCATGCCGTAAGCGCCACGGGGATCATACGCCGCCAATTCCTGGCCCTTCACGCTGATCGACGCCTCCGGTTGCCCCTTCGCCGCCGCGTAGTGCGCGCTGCCTTCTTTCAGCAGAGCGCCTTCGCTGCTACCGGAACCGATGGCATTGAGCAGATCCAGAACCCGGTCACCAGTTACCTTTTCGCCGGTAATTTCGCTGTAACACGCCAGTGTCGCCGCCGCGCTGATGGTGTCCATCCCCAGTTGATTGCACAAGCGGTTGGCTTCGATCACGGTTTCGAGATCCTCGTTATGAAGCAGCGCTGAAAAATGCGACATGGTTTCGAACTCCGGGATGGCGCGGCCGTCCCCCGTCTGCTTCTTGCACAGGATGTGGCATCCGCGACAGCCCGTGCGACTCGTTCCGTAGCGTTTTTTATACGCATATGGATTCATCGTTCCGGCTGCATCAAACCAGGTTTTACGAAAATTATCGGTCGGCATCATGTGACGTGTATCCATCAAATCGTACAGAGCGCCAGTGCCGTAATTCGTAATTCCAAGCTCGCCGAACAGGATCGGTGAAGCAGCCACCAGGCGGAAAATATCCTCCCGCGCCAGCTTCAATTCCTCAGGATCCTTCACCGACGTCCGTCCGGATCCTGTTATGGTCATATATTTCAGGTTTTTGGCAGCGCACACCAGCCCCAGCCCGTTGCGACCCGCCAGGTAGTGGCCGTCGATCGAAATGCACGAGAAGCGGACGCCGTTTTCAGCGGCGGGGCCGATGCACAGCGTGCTGCCCCTCGTTTTCAGATGATTGGCGACACGGTCCGTGGTCATTCCCTTCATGTCCGGAGCTTCCACGATGTTGCACGTGTCGTCATCGATGACAATCCCGCACCAGTCCGCTGATCGGCCGCTGATGACAATACCGTCCCAGCCGGCTTTCTTGAGTTGAGTGCCCAGTGTGCCGCCGACGCTTGTGTCGCCGATGGTGCCGGTCAGGGGCGAGCGCGACGCGATGCACATGCGACCGGACGTGGGTGACGGCGTGTTGACGAGCGGTCCGGTCATCAGGATCAGCGGCATGAGCGGATCGGACCAGTCTCGGGTGATATGCGGTCGCAGGTAGGTCCCCGCCAAACCTTTGCCGCCGATCCAGCGCGCAAGCGTTTCAACAGGCGGCTGCTCGACACGTACCGATCGCGTTGTCAAATCGATATGCAGGATTTTTCCGCACCAGCCATGCATCAGGACGCCATCTCCTTCATCAGATGCTCCGGGTACCGGCACCCGTAGTTTCC
Source organism: candidate division CSSED10-310 bacterium (assembly GCA_016931515.1). Classification (GTDB taxonomy): domain Bacteria; phylum CSSED10-310; class CSSED10-310; order CSSED10-310; family CSSED10-310; genus JAFGEQ01. The sequence goes on from JAFGEQ010000009.1 coordinate 5,645, forward strand.
ACATCGAAACATAGGCTTCCGGCATTGGAATTGTCAATTGCGCTCGTTGTCGAGGCAGGTTCAAGGTTCAATTGTCGCTTCGCGACATTCAAAGTTCAAGGTCGGACCATCTTCAAAACAATTCTCCGGGTTTAGATTATGAAAGGGTTTTCTGTGACATCCTTGACTCCGTGAGAAAAAAATTCTTTGTGCTTCCAGAAAATCACCGGATGTCCGGATTGTGCACGATCAGGATGGGATCAGCCGGATCATCATTTATGACAACTGCATTCGCCAGCTCCGCCGGACGGATTTCGTGCGCGTATTTTTCCTGGGCCGGCAGGTAGCGCTCGCGATAGATCGCCTCCAACACCTCAACCGAACCGAACAGCTCCACATCGCGTCTTAACGCCCGTTTCAGCGTGGTTTCAGAAGAAACCTTCACAAAAATGGTGAAATCCCAATGCGGCAGAAGCTGTGGCCGGTGGAGGAAGACGCCGTCGAAGAGCAGGATGGCGTTCGAGGGGGCTTCCTTCAAGGGGGAGTCGACTGGAGCATCACTTTGACAATCGAAATGGGCTGTCCTGTAGCTGCGGTCGCCGCCCGGTCCGAGCGGGATCAGCAGGGAGTTTATCACTGCGTCCAGGTCGAAAGAATCCTCGTAATAGCCTTGCGGGGAGCGTCTCCCCTGGCGGTGCCGGTGCGATGCGGGATGGTGAAACCCATCGATGGATGACTGAATGATGTGCCGGCCGGCAGAGCGAAGCGATTCGTCCAGAAGGCCGGTAATCGTTGTCTTACCGGCGCAGTCTGGGCCGTCGACGGCGACACGGACCGGATGATCGGTGGCAAGGTTGCCGACCAGTTTTGCCAGTGTCTCAATTATCCGGATTTGCGAATTCATGGTGCTTTCAAAAACGCCTGGAACAGAGCGCGGAGGAATCTCTTCATCAAAAAGCTGCGCTCCCGATCACGGCAGGGAATACTCGAGATCGTAGTAATGCCGTTCGCCTTCGTTCCGAATGGACATCTTTCCAGCGATGCTCACGAAATCCCCCGTGCCGGAATCCGGAACGATGTCAATGTGCAGAGTGCCGACTCCACGGTTGAAAATGCCGACATGCTGCACGACAAAGCTGCCTTCGCGCCCCTGTATGGAGCCTTCAATCCGCTCCACAGCGACGTATCCGGCCGAGTTAGGAGCCGATGTGCGCACGGTGAGCATTTCACCGAATCCAGTCGCTGTCAGATCACCCGAATACTGCTTGTCGATTTTCGATCGGCCGTATTTTTGTTTGTCGATCTCCTCAAGTGTTGCATAGAGCGGTGTCAGTTTGATCTTGAATTCACCTTTGACATGCATTGCCACAAACCTCCTGTGCACCTGGTTCCCTCATCCCGGACATCATAGAGATTCAGCTCTCTGCCAGGGTAGAATCCCAATCGAGATGACCTTCAACTTACTTGTATTGTAACGATTCGGGAGAAACAATTCAAAGACTTCTAAACCCTTTTCATCATATACAAGCACGGATTCGCTTTGCCCCACAAGGTCGGAAACTCTTCCATTCCACGGAACCCGACATGCTCGTAGAACCTTCGCGTTGCGGCATAGCCTGGATCAGGATGACTCGCGCTGAGTGTTTTTACCGTCATGATGGCGATCCGCTGATCCCGGCAGAATTCTTCGATAAATTGAAACAGACGGGTTCCGATGCCGATGCCATGGAAGTCCTCAAAAATACCCAATACAGCCATCTCAGCATTGATACCGAAATGGATCCTGATTGCACAAAACCCGATTACTTTTCCATATAAAACTGCGGTGACAAACGGAAGTTCCCTTACATCGTTCACATAATCGACGACGGCCTGCTCGATGCCGAACCAGTTCGGCAGAGCCCGAAGGATCTCATTGCAGACAATCTGTCGGGTGCCGGGATCCGATTCGAAACCGATCGTCAGATCCCGAAGCGGATTATCTTTCAACGCTGCCTGCCATTCTGAACACCTGCCATACCATTTTTGCTCGTATTCGGCATGCGAAACCACCCGATCCCCGAGATCCGCGATCGACGTGATCCCGGCTTCCCGGCACCATGCAATGTTTGCCAGATACTGGATCCAGTCCAGTTTGTCCGGATCTGCAATGGCTTTGATAGAGCGAAGACCGCTCCGCCACAACGCATACGCCCGTGTGTGACCGTCAGTAAAAAACAGGTCGTTACCGATCCGCTTGACCGGGAGGGGTTCATAGTTTTCAAATCCGGCACTCTCCAGCCATTTCAGACAGACATCGTATTTTGTCTCAGACAGATAGAGCTGCGACGGCTGGACATGAACCAGTTCCACCTCAAAAATATCTTCAGCGGACCATTCCCTTTTAACCACTCGAGTGTTCCCGCCCATCACTTTTTCCAGTCCCGTTTTATCAGAACAATTTATAAAGCAAAACCACGCAGGTGAAGGTCACTATAACGAATGATACCGCTATCAGAGCGCGTCTTTTCCGGATCGACGAATACACTGTTTTACTGAAGTACACCATATCCGATTCGGTGGAGATGATCGCGCCCAGCGATTTCAGTCGGGACACTCGCCAGCGTGCAAACTTTTTAAGTGGAGGAAGCTCGATAGCTGTGTCCGGCGAAGTCGCTTCTGATTGCCTGAAATGCCCGAGAATCTTTTTTTCGATGGAACTGAACATTCCCGCGGGAACCGCCAGAATGGCTGCTGTAAGCTGTAAAACTTCAACCAGTCTCATCGAGAAATCCTTTCCTGATTAACAGCATATCCAATCGACTTGGCTGCTGGCTGCTGGCTCTTGGCTGTTAGCTAAGTCATCGCATCATAATGGGTCCGTTCGCCCAAAATCAACCGCGTTTTCCGGCCGAGGAAGACCGTGTTGTCGGCAAACTGCCATCCATGCGAGACAACCCGGTCCAAAATTCCGTTCAATTCCTTTCGATAACGTGATTGAATCATCGCATCCGTCACCCGATCCAGGAGCCGGGTTCCCTGTTTTTCCAGTGATTGATACCGTTTCACAGCCTGCTGCCGGTCATCCCGTTTTCCTCTGATAATAAACGTTTGATACTCGGTCATATTCAGATCTTGCAGAACATTCATTATCGCATGTCTCGACAGCATTGACTGAATGGTGTCGAGATTCAACAGCCGAGTAATCGATGAGTACCAGACAAACCAATCCCTGTGACAGGCCTGTTCATCGGTTTGCGCATCGCTGGTCATCTCGCTGATCAGAAACCAGCCCGTCGGGCGAAGCAGAGCCAATATCTGATCGATCGTTCTCATGAAGTCCGTCATATACTGGAGGGTGTTGCTCATTACGATCATGTCGAAACACTCCGGCTGAAAGGCCAGGTTCGTAAAGTCCATCAAACAAAAAGCGTTATTACTCTGCGAGAACGGAGCCGCCCCGGGTTCGTAAAAACGTTTGCTGATATCGATTCCGACGACTCTGCCGCATTGTTTCAGACCCTGCCTGAGAATATCGATGAAATGCCCGTCGCAGGTGGCGACATCAAGAGTTCTTTGTGACGAAATATCACCCAGAATTTCCGTATAAGATGAAACAATCTCCGGTTTCGTTCTCATATAAGCTTATTCAGCCTTAAATCACCTACGGACGTCAAATACCGGAAACAGGCGACGATGTGCGCGACTTTCTGTCCCAGTTTTTTCCTATCGAATCGAGCGGTCCAGTTCGTCTGCCACAACATCCGGCCGATCTGCAGGAGTTCCAGGCTGCCGGACGGCCATGGCAGCAGGGATTCATAACCCTGACGAAACGGAGCCAGCAGATCCCGGTACCGATCATCTCCGACTGTTTCCTGCAAATCCAGGAGCCCCATCGCCAGATCGTGCAGGCGATATCCGAGGATCGTGTCCTCAAAATCGAACGGCCGCAGTTTTCCGTGATCGACCTTGATGTTCTCATGCCACAAATCGCAGTGAATCACCCGGATATCGTCCGGGTCCAGACGCGTATACTCGCTATTGACATGCTCCCTGATTTCCAGCAGTTCGTCGCAATTTCCCGACTTAAGCATTTCAAGGATCTGCGGGCTGAACAGTAACTCAGGCTCTCCCCTGGACAGGTATCGATCGAAGCGCTGATTCGGGAAATTGCCCGGTAGGGTCCAGTTTTTTCCGTGAATGTGCAACTCCGAGAAAAGCCGGCCCATTTTCTCCAGATTTATTTCAGTCAAAGCATGCGCCAGCAGGCGGCCGTCGATCCATGTCATCAGAGTGGCGTGCCAGGTCCACCGGCCTTCCGGATCCGGCACCGGCAGAACGGTTCTGCCGTCCCGGGTGCGAACGATCTCCGGAGCCCCGATATCGGTGTCGCGATTTAATGCTTCCAGCCATGCGGCTTCGGCCAGCAGGTTGTCGTATGTCCGCCAGCCCGGAAATCCCATGCGCAGCACGAATCGGTTGCCATCCGAAGTATCGACCCGAAACAGCGGGTTGGTGGCGAAGCAGAGCAGGTTCATATGCTGGATGTCCAGGTCGTATTGTTGCAGCGCCGACCGTGCGAGCCGGCCGATCCGGCGGATTCTTCCGAGATCAGTCAATTCTTTGAATTTCTTCACATCACCTCCCGATAGAACGCGGAACCGGTAACTGGATCCGATCTCTCACTCATTATATAGCTTACAGATCGATCCCGGTTAAACGACATGGCCGATATGTCACAGGAGTCTTTGGACTGGGGAGAGAAAGTTACAAAATCATTTTCTTTCTGACGATTACTTCAGCTATAATCCTTTTAGTATATTCTTATCACCGGAGGGAACACGCCATGCCCAATCATACAAGCATCCTCTCATCTGATCGGTTTCTGCGGGTTCGTCGAATGACTCCGCTCGTCCTGATTCTGCTGATTACCGCTGCCGGCATCTTCCAGGGCTGTGACGACGACGATCCGGTCGGACCGGCCGATCCCACTTCGACGCCCGTTCCCTCGGCAACGCCGGAACCGACGATAACGCCGGAACCAACGGCCACCCCGGATTTCAGTGGCGCATGGTCGGGCGTCATATGGTCGACTCATATGGAAGACTGCACTGAAGGTCCGATTGTATTCGAAGTATCTCAGGACGCCGTCAACAATGGTCGGGCAACTTTCTGCATGTCTCGTTTTGATAGACCTGAACCGTTCACTATCGACGTTTCATTCGAAACACTGATTCAGGGCAATGGATTCCGGGCATACTACTCTGAGGGCGGTATTTTCGGTTTTTACTACTGGACGATCGAAGGCTATTTCGAGTCACCTGACTTTATCCGCGGTAACTGGTCATACAATTCGGGAGAAGGCGGAGCGCATGGTGCCTATGGTTACGGCCACTGGATGGCTGACCGGCGATAAGCGATAGCGGAATGTCCGATTCGTCAGGATTTCCATCGTCGGTAATCTTCCGCTGTTTTCCGATCCGATTCAGCTTCCTCCTTCATATCGAGCATATCCAGACAGTTCGCGCGAACATCCAGCAGGTCCGCCATCAGTCCGGCGTTTTCCAGCGTGCCGTCCTTCCGAATCATCTCCTTCAGAATGGCAACCGCTTTGTTGAGCAGTGCCAGCGATTCCTCGCACCGGCCGGTATCCATCCGGAACCGGGCCATATTTCGCAGAAACAAGACGTACCGGGACCGGACATAGGGGTGATCCGTCTGTTCCAGAATGCCGTCATGAGTAACTTCCGCCAGTGCGAAAAAATACTCCGCCTGATCATTTTTACCGAGTTGCGCCAATGTCACCGCAATGGCGGCCGTCACCTTTGCCAGCAGCACCCGCTCGTTTACCTCGCCGCTCTCCGCCACTTTTTTCTGCGCGTCCGCCGCCTCCTTCAGATACACCAGCCCTTCCGCCAGTCGTCCCCTCTCCGTCAGGCTGCTTCCCAGGTTGTAGGACGCCGTGGCCAGGCTGCGCAGGTATTCCCTGGAGTCATGGTCTATATCCAGGTTTCTGGCGATATTATAACTTTCACGGAATGCTCCGGCCGACGCATCCGGATCCTCCATCCGGCTCAGAATAATCCCCATGTTGCTGTAAGTGATCAGCATGTCGTTGTGAAACCTGACATCGCGGTACCGTGCCGGCGTTCGCTGCCGGAGATCGATCGCTTCACGGCAGTTTTCGAGCGCGTCTTTCAGTTCGTTGCGCTGGAGATGAACCAGGCCGATATCAGCGAACCGGTTCCCGATTGCGCACCACAGGTCCGTCCGGTTGTGGTACAGGATGAGCTCCCGTATGATCTCCGCAGCCCGTCGGTGATGCTCCGCCGATGCTTTCATATCACCGCTGTCCATCATCAACCAAGCGATCCGGGTCAGCACTTTCTGCAACATGTCCAGCCAGTCCGGATCACCTTCAGCGGAGAGCTTTTTCAGAAGATCCTCGATCAGCATGTATAAATGAATGTCGTCGATGTATCCGGTTCCGGAATCCGTCAGTTCGGGTATCAGGCCTGTAACGCTGATCCGGTATTTTTTCAGCCTGCCTGAGATTTCATCCAGAAGACTCCGGGGATCATCCCATGTCAACCCGTCCAGAACGGATTTGCGGCCGGATCCATACGCCTTCCCCCGGGTCGTCGCCGGTGCCGGGAACGCGCCCGTCTGATGAGGAGCAGGCATCGGCTCCAGACCCATCCAGTCAGTGCCCGTGACCTGATGGTATATCGATCGCATCCTGTCGAAAACATCCGTCATGCTTTCAGGACGGTCGGAGGGATTCAGTCTCAGGCATTGACCCAGCAGCGTGATGAGTTCCTTTGGAGCCGGGCCGCGGCGGGACGGGCCACTCCTCATCTCCCCGAGCACCGTTCCTGCATGCGGTCCCAGGATCCAGCGGGGTTCACCCAGCCACATCATCATCACGACCAGTGCCCAGCTCCAGATATCCGTCGCCGGTGTGAGCGATTGTTCCTCCGCCTGCTCCGGTGAGCAGAACTGCGGTGTCATGCCCCGGATCAGCCCGAAATCGGACACCCGCGCCCGGCCGTCTGTCTCCATCAGGATATTGGAGGGTTTGATGTCCTTGTGGATGATACCCTCTTTATGCGCTGCTGCAAGGCCTGATGCGGTTTCAAGAGCGATACGCAGCAGCATCTCCGTCGTTTCAACCCTGCCGGAGGTGATCCAGCGGTGCAGCGTTCCGCCCCCGACATAATCGGAAAACACAATAAACTGCCCGTCAACGAGCCGGAAGAACCGGGTTGGAACGAGATGCGGGTGATCACCGAGTTGCTGGGACACCCGGATTTCACGCAGCAGATCCCGTCTCAGCGATGCGGATTCAAGGCTGCCGGACAGAATGGTTTTGGCTGCGTACCGCATATTGTCCAGGGAGCGCCGGACAAGGTACACTTCACCGCCGCCGCCTGCACCCAGGAGTTTTTCAACAATGTAAACACCGAGAATGAGATCGCCGGGTTCGAACATGCGTACCAGTCTAATCGCAACGGACGCCCGAAACAAACACATACCGAACACTGGCAGGTTCAACGATAGCGAAAAGAATGAATGATTAAATCTGCTTCAACGGATAACTGTCGCTCAGGACTGAGACGCCGCCGGAACCCGGATCCCTGCCGAAACGATCGACATGGCAATCGCCACCAGCGTGCAGAACAGGAACACCACTTCGAAACCGAATGTGATCCATGCATATCCCGCAATCAGCGAAATCGTCATCGACAGCAGGTGATCGATCGACACCGATGCCGACATCGCACCGGTTACATCCTCGGGTTTCTCGGCGATCTTCACCAGCCATGTCGTCCGCGCGGTTCGAAGCGAAAACAGCAGGTCATCCATGATGAAACAGGCTGAACAGATGATGATGAGTGGGAGTCCCGAAACCAGCATCGGAAATATCGTGTATGCCAGGCAGAATGTGGCGATGATCAATCCGTCCGCTATCAGGATTTTTCTCTCCCCGAGCCGATCAATGAGTTTTCCCAGCCAAGGTTTCACGATGATTCCCAATGATGCCGAAATCATCAAGATCCTGGCGATGTGCTCCGGCCGCAATTCCAGCACTTTAACGAGGAACCACGGAGCAAACGTGATAAATATCTGCTTCCTGACGCCGAACAGTGCCGCCAGCAGGTAATACCGGTTGTACCGCCGCTTCAACGCGAACATCTGCCGTTTCCGGGTGCGAAGCCGTGCGGAATCTTTGAGGGTGAAATATGCGGCGCCTCCGATCAGCATGGTCGCGCCGCCGATGAAAAACAGGCGGTCGTACCGGAACTCGAACAGGAAGGGATACAGCATGACGAACAGGGATCCGGTGATCATGCCGATCGAACGCAGGCCGTTCATCCGCCCAAGACTGTGCCCGGTTCCCTTTGCCAGACCGATATCCAGAGAAACCCGTTCGATCAGGACAAGCTGGATATGCGTTCCCATCGACCAGACGAACAGCCACCAGACCATTGACGGCGCGGAATTGCCCGATAAACCCATCCCGAACATTCCGATGGCTGCCGACAGGCAGGAAACACCCAGCAGGTTGACTTCCTTCATGAAGAAAAAAATCCCGATCGACAGTGTCACCAGCAGCCCCGGCAGTTCCCGGGGCACTTCGAGCCACCCGCGCTGCTGGGCGGTAAAGTCGAATATATCGACCAGGTAATTGTTGAATATCGCGTTCCGGATGGAAGATCCGAAAGCGAAAATAATAAGAGCTGAAGCGAAAATGATGACGGTACGACGATTACTCACAGTGGATCTGATAGTTCTTTTTGGGGGATAGGTCAAGGTTAAAGGGGAATTGGGATCTGGGGGAATTGGGATCTGGGGGAATTGGGATCTGGGGGAATTGGGATCTGGGGGAATAGGACCTATGGGACTTATAGGACTTATAGGACAGTTTTGGGGAGGAGGAGTTGAAGGAAGTCTATAATCCCCGCAAAGCCCCGGCCACTGGTACGCGGGCCGCCCTGAACGCCGGCACCAGGCCGCCGAAAAAGCCCATAAACAGCGCAAACACAAGTCCCTGAACCATAATCGGCAGGGTAACATCGAAAGCAAACGACATGTGCGAAAAGGTCTGCCAGTTCATCGTCGAAGCGACTTTTCCGTTAATCGGAAGGATCACGATCAATCCCAGAATACCGCCAAGCCCAGCAATGAAAAGCGATTCCATCAGGAAAGACACAATGATATTGCCGCTTCTGAAACCGATTGCCCGCAGCGTAGCAATCTCGTGAGTCCTGGCCGACACCATTGCGTACATGGTGTTCAGCGCTCCAAATACTGCGCCGATACCCATCACGAACGCCACCAGAAATCCAAGAACCCGGATCATCGTCGCAACCATCTGGGACTGTTTCGCGTAATACTCGGGTTCCCGGTAGACCGTGACCGTCAACCGGGGATCCGTCGACACTACGTCTTTGAAGTCCGACAGCGCATCCGGTGAAACCAGTGCTGCAGTCATTGACTGGAAGATGTTCTCAGGCCGCTGAAATGTCTGATTCAGGATGGACGCATCGCACCAGAGCTCGGAATCGAATGCCGTGCCTCCGGCATCCATGATGCCTACAACCGTCCAGGTCGCTCCACCCAGTTTCACCGTGTCCCCCAAATCGAGATTGCGGTATTTCAATGCCGCGTTTTTACCCGCAACAAGCTCCGGCAATCCGGTTCGGAAGAACCGTCCCGCTGCAATCCGGACATTTTGACGCACTTCCAGCGCCTGATCGGATACTCCCCGCACCTGCACATTGGCGTCTGTTCCTGTTTCTTTCAACTGGAATGCGGCAATGACAACCACTTCAGGGCTGATGACCGGACGGCCATCCCCATTTCTCAGTACCTGCGGAGCATCTCCCATAATTTTGACCTGGTCGAGGGTCAGCACACTTTCCATTTCAGCACCGGCACCTCCACGCAATATCATCGCGTTCCGTTCCAATCCCGACGACACCAGTGTTTTTTGAAAACCCTGGGCCATCGCCATAACGGCGACGAACACAGCCACGACCCCGGCGATCGACAGGATCGCCACCAGCGCCGACACCCATCTCAACCGGATGCTCCTGATGTTGTAAATCAACGGCACTGACATGGCTAAACCCTCCTCATGGCGTCGACAATCCGCAGCCGCATTGCCAGCATTGCGGGGATGATCCCGGCCGCCACGCCAACCAGAACAGTCAGCCCGACTCCCAGCAGCATGTTCCGGCCGGACAGATAAAACAAAGGCAACATTCCACCGGTGGGATCCCCGTTCAATGTAAAAAGTTTGCACATCAGCAATCCGAGAAGACCCCCGGTCATGGCATAGGCCAGGGATTCGATCAGGACCTGGGCCAGGATCAATGTGTCAGAGAAACCGATTGTCTTAAGCACCGCGATTTCCGGTGTGCGTTCGCGCACCGACATCGCCATGTTGCTGCCGGTGATCAGCAGCAGCGTAAAAAACACGACCGCGCCGACAGACAGCATGATCAGCTTGATATTCCCGAACTGATTCACGAAACCCGCTGCGAACGCTTTCTCCGTTTCGGTCGTCGTCTCGTTCGGAGAATTTTCGAAACGCCCGTCAATCGCCTTCGATACCTCCGCCGCCCGATCCGGGTCATCCACCTTCACGGTATACCAACCGACTTCGCCCTTACCCCATGACCGGCGCTCCTCGAGATATTTTCCATGAAACCAGAACTGGGTCGTATCGTCTTCCCGGCGGTTCCCGTCATAGACCCCGCAGAGGTTGAACTCCCACGTGCCCCCGAAAATTGTGGCGCGCAGCGGGATGCGGTCACCGATCTTCCAGCCGAAACGCTCCATCAGCTTCCGGCCGGCAATACAGCCCTGCCGATCTTTCAGGAATGACTCCCAGTGATCATCCGGCACGTTATATTCCGGATACATATCCCGCCAGGTTTCGGTTTCGATGGAGAATTGCGGAAAGAAATTGCGCTCGTCCTGGTAGACGCCTCCGAACCAGGTCGCGTACGTAACCGCGTTGACGCCCGGAATCTGGAGAAGCTGCTCCTTGTAGGACACTGGCAGCGGCATGATCAGGGAGATGCGGTTGCGCACGACCAGCCGGTCGGCACCGGCAACGTCAATGCCCTGGCTGAAGGCTGCGGAGATGGTTACGAGCAGGCCGAACAGGAACAGGGCGACGGCAAACGATGCGACTGTCAGGATCGTCCGCATCCGTTTTCGTTTCAGATTGGCGAAAAAAAGCCGGAGGAATTTCATATCAATTGCTCCGTTGCCCGTTCGTCCACAACACGCCTTTTTCAAGGTGGAGCGTGGTTCCGGCCCGTTCCGCCGCCACCGGATCATGGGTGACCATGAGCACGGTCTTGCCGTATTCCGTCACCAGGCGGTTCAGGAGGTCCAGGATTTCATTGGCGCTGGAGCGATCGAGATCACCGGTGGGTTCGTCGCAGAGCAGGAAGGTCGGATCGGAAACGATGGCACGGGCGATGGTCACGCGCTGTTCCTGGCCGCCGCTCAACTGGCGCGGATAGTGGTCCATCCGGTCCGTCAGCCCGACGATGCCGAGTGCGGTTTCAACGTGCTTGCGGCGCTCGGTCCTGGACAGACCGGTCAGCAGCAGCGGGAGTTCCACGTTCTGATAAGCGGTGAGAACCGGAATCAGGTTGTAGAGTTGAAAGATGAACCCGACATGCTCTGCGCGCCAGTCGGTCAACTGCTTGCGTGAGAGTTTCGCGATATCACGCCCATCAATGGTTATCGAGCCGGACGTCGGCAAATCGAGGCCGCCGATCAGGTTCAGCAGGGTGGTCTTGCCGGAGCCGCTCGGTCCCATGAATGCAACGAATTCCCCTTTGCCGATCGAGAGATCGACGTCCGTCAACACCTCGATCGCCTCGCTTCCGCGATAATACGTTTTATTCAACTGTCTGATCTCTATCAGATTACCGTTGTTTCGACTGTTCACCGTTATCATTCCGCTGATCTCCTCACTTTTGCCCCGTCCTTCAATCCTGAAATATTGCCGACAGCAAGCTCCTCACCCGAGGTCACACCCGCAATAATCTCCACATCGTTGCCGGATGTTCCACCCAGCCGGACCGCCCGTGCCTCCACAGTACCGTTCCGGACGACGAAAACAGTCGCTTTTCCGGCCGCCCGCAGCACAGCCTCCTGCGGAATCACGACGGCAGGTGCAGTGAGTTCTCTGTCCTGGCCGGGTTTTTCCATATCGAGAAATGAGACTTTCACACCCATATCGGGGAGTATCTTCGGGTCCAGTTGCTCAAAGGCGATGCGCACGGAAACCGTGGCTTTCTGGCGGTCGGCGGTCGGGATAATCGTCAGCACTCGGCAGGGTATTTTCCATTCCGGGTAGGCATCCAGCACCGCTTCAACCCGCTGGCCCGGCTTGACCCGGGCGATGTAGGACTCGTTAACATCCACCTCGATTTCGAGTGAATCCATATCCACTATGGTGGCGACACCGGTGCGCGTGTATCCGCCGCCACCGCTGACGGGTGAGACCATCTCACCAACCTGCGCATCTTTGGATACGACGATCCCTGCAAATGGAGCGGTAATCCTGTAGTCATCAAGATTCCGGACGGCCTGGTCCAGACGCGCCTTCGCTGCGAGGACCTGCTTTTGCGCCAGGACGATGCGCGCACGCAGGCTGTCAACGATGGTCTCCGACGCTTCCAGCGCCTGCCGGCTGATCATTTGATCGCCGGCCAGCTTTGTATCGCGTTCGAGATTTCGTTCGGCGTCGCGCAATTGAACGCGAAGCTCCGGAATAGCCGCTTCGGCAACATGGAGATCGGCTTCGGCGCTCCTGTGATAGATCCTGGCATCGCTGTCATCAAGTTCCGCGAGGAGTTGGCCTGTCTCGACATGCAACCCTTCCTCAACGTGCAGGGCAATGATCCGGCCGGTGATTTTGGAGGCGATGGTTGCGCGCTGCCGGGGAGTGACATATCCACTGGCGGACAAGACGATCGAATTGCTCCCGGGATCGCGCGTTCTCGCCATTGCCGTCTGCACGAGAACCGGAGCATTGTAAAACGCAAAATAATAAACCAGTGAACCAACCAGGCACAGGATCACCATAAAAATTACAATAGGCAGGAACGTGCTGCCGGGGCGGGTTTTGGCCTTGGTCTCGATCGTGAGATCCGATAAATCGAATTGTCCGTTTCCAGTTCGTTCCGTCATCACTGCTAATCCCTTTCAAACGGCATTCCATGCATCCAGGTTCTGAAAAAGTGGGTAAACCAAACCGTTTTCGTCACCATTCCGGCACATTATCCTAAAACCACACGAAGATAAACGGGACGGCCTGTTTTTCCGAGCCGGATACATGTTTATCATACGAATGACGGTCGTAATAGTTCGATTTTTATAGATATTTAACAGACTGATAACAGGTGTATTTTAACCACTTTTCCAGAGGAGAGCAGATATGATCCATTCCGCTTTTTTTCTCCGAACACCGGGATCAACCGGGAAAGCGTTTTGCACCAGAGATCAGACCCATCACGGCATCATGACACTCGATGCATTCGAATCCCCGCTCCAGACCGGATTTCGGATCAGTATTCTCATGCACGGAAACGCATGGATCGAACCTGAAGAGAGCTTTCAGCGCCTCAATGTCGAGAACGACATGGTAATAGACCCATTCCCGGCAGTTCATTGACCAGACCTGGCCCCGGCAGGTTTCCCTGTATCCCGCGTCGATCAATGCCTGTTCCAGCGGCTGCAGATGACGGCAGATCACATTTTCTATCCTTTCCATACTTCACGGGGATACATTTACAATGAAATTCCAATCCGCGAATATTCCAGCGTACAATTCAGAAATAACTCCTCCAATTTGTCATCTAAACTACATAAATACGCGTGTGTCCCGTTTCTGATGGCGTATTTATTTCCAGGCATCGGAGCAGTCTGCGGCATACTGTTCAAACGAAACAGGCAACCGGCCGAGAATTCTTTCCACATCACGGGTCACCCTCGCGCATTCTCCGGCCCGGACAATACGAAAAAACAGGGTCCATCGGTCGATCAATTCCTGCGCCACACCGGCACGTGCCAGCCCAGCACAGGCCGCCTCTTCGGAAAGAGGTACGTAACGGATGGAGTTTCCCGACACCTGCGAAAGAATGTCAACAACCCGGTAATGATCGAGCGCTTCACTGCCTGTCAATGTATAGGCATGACCCTGATGGCGGTCATCCGTCAGCACCGCCGCCGCAACGGCAGCGACGTCACGGCAGTCAATAAAAGACATTTGTGCATCAGCTGCCGGCAGGTGCAGTGCACCGGTTGTGCGAATATCGGCATACATCGGTCCGGAATCGAAATTCTGCATGAACCAGTTCGGTCTCAGATGCACATACGGGATTCCAGTTGCTTCGATGTTTTTTTCCGAAATTCTCAGGCAGAAGGAATCATCCATTTCGACACCCATCGCAGTCAGATCCACGATCAGCCGGACGCCTGACTTCAGCGCCATGTCAACGATCGGTGACGTGGTCCGGTCCGCGCGATTGTCTCCCGGCGGCACCGTCAGGAACAAGCAATCGATTCCGTCCAGAGCCGGTTTAAATGTATCCGGACGATTGAAATCACATTCAACGACATCCCTGATTCCCGGCAGTTTTTCTGCTGCGGCAACGGGATGCCGTGCCGCAGCCCGGAGATCCGTTCCCTTTGCAGCAAGAATACGTATCAACTCCGAACCGACCCGTCCGGTGGCTCCGGTCACAAAGATTTTATCTGTCATGATTTATTTTCCCAGCATACCGTCACGAAGATTTTCGTCACCAGTGAAGGCATCGGTTTCAAGCAGCCAGATCCCGAACAGAGCCCGTTTGAAAGCGATATCACCGATGGTAACGACAAGCTTGTCGTTGAAATACAGCTGAGTTCCCAGCGCAGGAGTATAAATCAGTTTCCATTTATCCGACTTGGAAGCATCTTTCAATGAATTCAGAAACATGTCAATTTGGGGTTTCAGACTGTCGAGATCCGTGCCGGCTGAGTATTTGAAACCTTCCGAAAACGTTTCTGCGATCTTTTCTTTTGCAACATTCCGCAGCCAGTCCATGGTGATTGCCATCGGTTCATCAACGTTAATGACTTCTTTGGAATCCGTCGTCTTTTCCTGGAGATACAGACTGCCGACATATACTTTAAATCCAATTTTTTTCCGGATTCCCGCTCCATTCATCACCAACTGGACCTCTGTATCTCCGGGGCTGAACGTATCCGGAACCGAGATCCCGCCTTTTTCCATCGCCGGAGCTGCAGTAGCGGTCATTGTGATTATTATGGCCATTAAAAGAAGTTGTCTGATCATTGGGATCTCCTTGGTAGTTGAAGAAAGGGAATTGGGATTATAGGACCTATAGGACTCATAGGACATATAAGTCTCATAGGAGTGGTGGGATTTTCAAGGGCGATAGTTATTTCAAGGAGAAGTGACCCTTACCTCATTTTGTCGGTGAAAAGATCCATCATAGCTTTCCAGGACCGTTCATCAGCAAGCCGGTTATAGCGTTTCGGATCGTTGCGGTGGGTAAATCCATGCACCGAGTTCCCGTAGATTGTGAGGTACCAGTCCACATCCGCCGCCCGCATTTCCTCGATAAATCCCATCATTTCGGGATCCGGCACGTTGGCATCGTCGCCTCCGTGACAGACCAGGACGGTGCCTTTGATATTTTTAGCATCGGTCTTGTCGGGAGTTGCCAATCCGCCATGAAAGCTGACAACCGCTTTGACGTCTGCTCCACTTCGAGCCAACTCAAGAGCACCCGTTCCACCGAAACAATATCCGATAACCGCCAGGCGGGACGGGTCGACTTCCGGGCGATTTTTCAAAACATCCAGACCGGCATCCAACCGTTCCCGGAAAAGCGCGACATCTCCCTTATATTTACCGGCATATTTTCCGGCTTCACCGGGATTCGACGGGCGGGATTCCCTGCCGTAGATATCGCAGGCAAATGCAGCATAGCCGGCCTCAGCGAGGCGGTTCGCCGCATCCTTTTCATGATCCGTCAGACCCATCCACTGGTGCACGATCAGGACACCGGGAACCTTTTCAATTCCTTTAGCATCCGCCGGTATCATTCCGCCGGAGTTCGATACCGCCTCTGATTGAACCTGTTTCGGAAGAGCGAGGTAACCCTCAAGAGCGGTGTCGTGGCTTTTATATTCAATCATCTGATGCTCCTGTGCCAAAGCGGCGCCGGACAACAGCAGCGCGCCGGCAATCAATATTGAAATGATTGGTGTCATATTAATCATAGTAAATCTCCTTGCCTGATGCTGACTTGGTTATGAAATACAGCATTATTTCCATTTAGATCGAATCAACTCAGGGAGGTTACTTACTGCTATTGGTTGCCGGCTATTGGCTGGACCCTATCAGCCAACGGCCAGCAGCCTGTAACGGTTTGAGGGCTGGCGAGAGAGGAGGCTATTCGACTGAGATGACCCTAAACCACCGGCTCACTCGGAATAAGATCATCCTGCCGAAGAACCCTGCGAATGTATCGTAAATAAAAGATCTCCCCTGCCACCTCCAGCTTTGGGGATCGCTGGAATTTTTCCAGATCCGGAAAATCGCTGCCGACAAACCCTCTGATCAACACCGTCAACCCACTGTTGATTTCGATAAAGATCTCCTCGGCTTCACGATAACCGAATCCGGTGGTCCGGGGACGCAACCATCTCAAACACTGGAATTTCTGCTTGCCCATGCAAACTTCCATCAGGCCGGTAATCCGCTCGATGTTCATCTCAGGCGGATTGCCGCTACCGGCGCCGCGAATCACCTGCCAGCGGTTGCGGGGCTCCAGGCTGACGGGAAATTCCAGGTTGGTGATTTCAACGGATCCCATCCCGGTGGGCCGTCGCAGACTGATCAGGAGAATCCGGGCAAAACGAGTGCCCCGTGACACCAGACGCCGGACGAGCTGGAGCGGTTCGCCGCCTGCAGATAGTTCCCGGCTCAGGATTTCGGTGCACCGGTACCCCTGGAACCAGACCGGCCCCCGGGTCTGACCTCGCGACACTTGTGACAGCGTTTCATCCGGCAGATCATAATCGCAAACCGTAAAGTCATCGCCAACATCGAAGGTGCCGAAATGAAACGGGTCACCCCGTAAATCCACACGAACCGATTCTACGGCAGGTTCCAGGCTGCGTATGCCGATCTTCGGCGCTCGTTCCGGAATATGAATATCCGTATTTATCATCATTCTATACCTGCTGCCTTAACATTCTCTATACACGTTCATACCATCGGACTCTTTCCGCCTGACTGGAATGCGTCACAGCACTATCCACCGCATATTCCACGACCGAATCACCGAAACCATTGCAGATAGACGGACACTCAGCGGACAGAGATTCAGAGTTCAAAATCGAGTTGACGTGGATCCACACGTCGGCGCCGGGCCCGAGATTTCTGACGCTCCTCATAAGTCGGCTTGCGGCCTCCGCCTGAATCTGAGACGGTGTTTTTACCGGTATCGCTGTCTCTCGGCTGACCACGCTTTTCCGATCCGGTGTCCGGCCTGCCCCTGGCCGTGTCGGTCGCCTCGCGCCCCCGCCACCCTGACCTCTCATTCCCGCCGAAGGCCGGCTGTCGCGATGAGCCGTGCCTTTTCTCCGGTCCGACCGATCGCGGTCTGTCTTCCTGCTGACGGGTCTTTGTTTCCCGCGATTGTTGGATGGATGCATGTTTCAAAAACTCCTTTATCGTTTCATCCGACGCCAGCATCTTAAAAAACCCGGTTGCGGAGGACTGAATCGTTTCCGCATCAATGCCCAGCCATCGAGATACATCAGCCACGTCCCTGTCTTCCAGATACATCAGATCCAGCGCCACCCGCTGATCCAGAGGCAGTCCGTTCATGAGCTCCAATATCCGGCACTGCTTCGCCGACAAGCCTCTGCCTCGCTCTCCCGCCCACTGATTCCGGCTATACCGGTCGGCCTCCCGAAATATATCCAGAATGCTTCCCGGCGCGATCACGCCCTTCTGCAGGCGCGAAATCCAATCCGCGAAAAACGCCTCGATGAATTCACCCGCTCGATAGTGATCGGTAAAATTGAGCCGGCAAAACCGGAACAAGGGTCCCGCGTAACGTTCGGTCAGGGTTTGTGCTGCCGGCAGATCACCGGCGGCTACGGCGGTGAGGAGCGATGATGTGTCATTCATGATTTTCTCCGAAACACGGGATAAGTTCCTCTCCCATACCCGGATTTTTAGCATTCCCGGCTTCCCGAGTAAAGGAATTATCCCATCTATCCCGATTTTCAAATGTTCAAAATGTCCTCGAGTGTCATGCCGGCGTGCCCGGCAATGTCGTAAATGATCCTGCTGCCGCTCAGCCTGCCGCACTCCTTCGGCGTGAAAACCCGGTGCGCCATCATCCGTCCTCCGACAACGAACTGCACGCCCAATCCCTCAATCTCCCGGTCCAAATCGGGAATCCTGAACCCCGTGACAACCCCGGTTCCCCATTCGTCATGCCGGACAATCTCGTTCAATTGAAACCGCTTGAACGGATGGGGCTCATCAACCTTGTCCGGCAAGATATCGTCCAGATACTCGTCAAATGCTTTTTTTCTGTCCGGATCAATGTTCATCCGACTCTTCTTCAGCCTGTAATTCGTCCGCTCGCTGTTCCACTCCCATCCGTAGTTCATCCAACCGCTTCTGCGTTTCCGCATCCATCCGCTCGATCCGGCCGGACACATCCTGCAACATTTTTTCAAAAGCCTCCCTGTTCGACATCGCGAGATCCTCCAGCATGCGCATTACATCCGAAGAAAAAGCCTCCCCCGATTCCACCGCCTTGCGGATTTCCGTTTCCAGCGTTTGCTTCAGATTCCCATCAAACTGCCGGGACAAACAGGCCACCGCGTATCTGAGGATACCCATCCCGCTGAACTCCTGCCCGGGCGTCAGAGGCGGAGCCGGTTCGCTGCAGTTTTTACAGATCAGGCAGTTCCTGTTCCGATCAGCCGGATCTGCAGAAAATGTGAACACAGTCGAGCTGTTCAGCAGCATCGTGTATTTCTCGTCAAGCGTCACTTCGAGAACCGATTCCCTGGACGATCGCAGGGTGAGATCCGATACCCGGCCGATCTGGACATCGTTCATCAGAACCCGGGCATCCGGCTGGATCCCGTGACGCATATCGAAAACAACCAGTATTTTCATGGGCCGGCTGCATCCCTCTGTCATCAGTAAACATAAAATGCTCAGGCAAATCCCGGAAAAAACTAATCCGCGATAGCGTCTACTGCGGCATAACTCCATTCGTTTCCTCCTTCACCGGCGTTCCGGCATCACTCCGCCCGGCAACCGCCCAGTACCAGTCTCCAGCCGGATTCACGCTCTTCACCAGGCTGTTCACCTGATCAACAGTCACATGCTCCAGCCGGGAAATATACCCCGTTTCGTAATCGACACCATACCCCATCCACTGCCGCCAGGCCAGAAAATAGGCCCGGTTGATCCTGCGCTGGCGATATCGCCAATCATGCCCTGCCAGGCTGTTCACTGCTGCGGAGATCGAATCGAACGACAACCCGGATATCCCGTCAACGATCTCCCTCACCGCCGTCTCGACCTCCTGCAGGTTCTCCCCGCGCGTGCCAACGCTGATCTCCAGAAAAGCGCACCCGTTCATCTCGTTCAGCCCGGCGCCAAGCCGGTACGCCATGCCGCGTTTGCCGCGGATATCCTCCTGCAGCCTGTCCGAAAGAAGCTGAGCCACCACCGACCACGCGGGAATGAGGTCCGGTGTCACCGCCAGCGGAAGCGCAGCCCGTATGGATGTCACGACATCGTCCATTTCGGTGAACTGCCTTCCCGGAAGGTTGAGTTCCGGTACGGCAGCGAGAGTCGCCGGTTGAGTGGGCAGGCGTCCAAACAGTTTTTCCGCCGTTTGCATGACCAGTTCGGGAGGGATATTGCCGGTGACCGACACGATGCAGGCCGCCGGGCAATACGCATCCCGGTACCAGGACCGGAGCATGTCCGGCGTGATCCTGTCGATATCGGCCGTTGAAGGAAGGCGGGACTGCCGGAAATAGTCCGTTGTGAACAGCAATCTTCGCAGTGCGTTGCGCGACACAGTCGACGCACGTTTCTCCGCCGAGGCAGCCAGCATCCTCATCGACGGCGCCAGCTCCTGCCACGCACTGTCCGGCAGGATTGAGTCGAACGCCAGCCGGCCCATCAGATCCAGCGCAGGCTCAAAATCCTCCGACAGGCATTCCATCTGGATGTAGTTGTATTCTATTGAGTCATAATAATCGTCGAACGGGAGCCAGGCCCAATCCGCCAGCTTCAGGCGGATACTCCGGTTCAGGAGTTCGGCTTCGATCTGCTTTTTTGACAGTGTTGTGGTTCCGGAGTCCAATAGTTCGGCAACGATGCGGGGGATGCCATCGACAGCCGGTTGCGGATTTGGAGTCAGCAGGTGAATGGCTGCGAGATCCGCGTAGGGATCGTATGAGGCAATCACCGTCAAACCGTTTTCCAGCGTTTTCACCAAGGGGCCATTTGCGATCGCCGGCCCAGCTTCTTCCTCCATACCGCCTGCCCGGATCCAGACCGACACCGGCCGGCAACCCTCCATCCACTGCCGGAACGCCTGCCTGACCTGGACGGCGGTGATGTGCCGCCAGGAGTCGACGAATGTCCAGTAGTCATCGATTCCCAGGGCGGAACAAGCTCCGGCATCCCGGGCCAAATGATTGGATTTTTCCTTCAAAAACTCAAAATCCACCCGTCTTGCACGGATCTGCTGCAACACGACAGCTTCCGGGATATCGGCCGAGATCATATCGGTTAATGCGTCGGTTACCGCCTGCTCCATCTTCAACAGCGTCTCATCCGGACTCAAAGCAACCGGATCGAGGGTTGGAGTGAACGTTACGATCAGCAGACTGAACCCGCGGTGCCGGTTGATGAATGCCGACACCTGTTCCGCAAAGGGTTGCAGCCGGGTTTGCAAGGGGCTGGACGGTGAATCCGCCCAGATGGACACGGCCAATTCGAACGCATGCAGTGACGGATTGTCGACGGCGGGTGCCGGGAAGACCATCATGACGGTATCCGACGTGACAGGGCGCTGTTCGATGCGTCGAGCGCCGTAGGGGGGAAAATGAGGGAGCGGCGGTGGGCCGGCCATATCCATTCCGACCGAAGCGGCTCCATATAGGGCGCGAAACTTATCGAGAACCTCTCCGGGCTTCACATCGCCGACAACGACCGCAGTCATGCGATTGGGGACATAACGGCTTTTATAAAAACTCAGGATCCGCTCCCTGGGCACATCGGTGACCGTCCGGTAGTTGCCGATGACCGGCAGGGCATATCCGGAATCTCCGAACAGTATACCCATTGCAGCGTTTTCAGCTGCTGAACCCGAATGGCGCACATCCTGGGCGATCTCCTCGCAAACCACTTTTTTTTCGCGTCCGATCTCCGATTCGGGCAGTGTGGAATTCAGAAGCTGATCCGCTTGAATCTCGAGTCCCTCCATGAATGCATCCGAAGGCATGACAATCTCGAAAGCGACGTAATCTTTCCGCGTGAACGCATTGAAATAGCCTCCGGCAGCCGGCACTTCAGCCTCCATCTGCGCGGCAGTCCGCGTGGTTGTGCCGTCGAACAGCAGGTGCTCCAGCAGATGGGACATGCCGTTCGTGGCAGGCGATTCGGTATGTGAGCCGGCCCGGATGGTGATGACCGAGGTTGCCAGGGGACAGGAGTGATCCTCGATGATCATGAGCTTCATACCATTATCCAGCGTAGTGCTCCAGTTGCCGGGCTGGGACGCGGTGGCAACGCCGGTGACAAAGACCAGCAGGCATCGGCTTGTCGCCAATAGCAATGGCCAATTGATACTCTTAGTCCATCTCATGATTACAACCTCCTGTTTCAAAATCGCGAGAATCCTGCCCATGCATGAGCCGGACAAGGCTTCGGGACCCGACCTTATTTGAACGCTTCCATTCCGCTGAAATCCCGATACAGATTGAAGCGTTCCAGTATCCGGTCGTCGTCATCGTTCATTTGACCGGACACCAGGCGGGCGGCAAGTTCACCGAGACCGGGACCGAGCATGAAACCCTGGCCGCACATGCCGGCGAGATTGATGAAATTCGGGTATTCGCGTGTTTTGCCAACGATGGGAAATCCGTCCGGTGTATTCGGGTACTGCCCCCGCCAGGAGCGGCGGACTTTCAGGTATGCGAGCCGGGGATAGAGTTGCACCATCCGTTTAGCAACCTGCGGAAAGAAGTGACTGGTGGAGTCGTTGTCGACGCCGACCATCGGTGGGTGCGGAGTGATGCAGAAGATGACCTGACCCTCATCGTTCTGATAGAAATAATAGTTCATGGAGTCTTCCGCCGGTCGCATGTCCACGACCATCGGTCCGAAGAAGCGCTGGACCGGTTCGGTGATGGCGCCCTCGTGGTTATCGGGGTTGACCGGAAGCAGAATGCCCAGCAGAGCGCCGATTTCCCTGGCATAATTTCCGGACGCATTGACAACGCAGCCGCAGGGATAGCGCCCTTTATCCGTCACAACCGCCGTCACCCGGTCACCGGACCGCTCAAAAGCCGTGACACTCTCCCTGAAACCGTATTCCGCTCCAAATCGCAGGCTTTTGAAGTAGAATGCGCTGACAGCAAGTAACGGGGAAGCGCTGCCATCTTCCGGAGAATACGTCGAACCCCGAAGCCCATCCGTGGATATGCCGGGAACCAGTTCCTGATATTCTTCGGGGCTGACCCAGCGGATATTCAAGCCGAAGGACAGTTGAATTTTCATCAATTCCTTCAATTTCCGCTCATCCTCTTGGTTATATGCAGGATAACTGTATCCATTGCTGATCCAGCCGATATGATCGCCGTATTTTTCCTTCCATGTGGAGAATATTTCGATGCTTCGAAGACCGACCCGAATTTTCCCATAATCGGAGTGTGTCGCCCGGATACCTCCGATCGCCTTCTTGTTGTTCATCTGCCCGGGACTGTTCAGGGATTCGATGACCTTGACCTTCAAGCCTTTTTCAGCGATGGCGAGAGCCGCCGGAACACCCACCGACCCTGCACCGATCACAATACAATCATAGACGTTATTCACGCGGCACCTCCTCGCCGGAGCCCTTGACAATTTCGCCTTCGGATCCCCCAGCAAAAATACCAAGAGGCACCTCAACGAAGAGCGGACGTCGCGTCCCCGGCGTAATCTGATCCACCGGGATGCCCTCCTGCCTGAAAATCTGCCGGATCAGGTTGTCGCAGTTCTTCGCTCCACATGGACCCATTCCGGCGCGCGTGATGGCCTTGATCATATTGAGATCGTGAACGCCTTTCCTGACAAGCTCCCGCACTTCACCGGCGGTCACTCTCTCGCAGAGACAGACCATGATGTCATCCTGTTTCCCGACGGGAATGACCGTCTTGTTCATCGGAGCGGATACCGATTCCGGCTGAATTCGGAAAGAAACCACACGGGGGGCGATATCGGGAGACGCCTTGAGGGTCACAAGCTGCATGCGCGATTTTTTCTGATCCCGGATTTTGACGACGTCCAGTTCCGCAAGGAAATCACCGTTGATATTGACCGCCTGAACACGATCGCCTGTTACAAGGTGATGATTGGACAACTCGTATGGAATGGTGACCAGCGGTTCGTCCGGATTCTGACGGTAGTCGACGAGTGTGATGGCCAGTCCCGGACAGATGGTGACACATTTCCCGCAGCCGGTACACCGGCCCTGGTATTCGGGAATGCCCATGATGGGATCGCCCGTCAAATGGATGGAATGCGTAGGACATACGGTTGAACAGGGATTGCACGGAATTTCCTGAATACAGTGGATGACCGGAAAAACGCCGGTCCGTTCCGCAGGAAACACCTGCTCGACGATTGCACCGGGATGTGCTTTTAAAATGTCTGCTTTCTCATACCATGCGTCAGGAATGTCCTCGACGGCCCGATCCAGAGCTGCAGCAATCTTCAACCCGGTGATACGACCGTTGAACATCGCCGATGACGCCTCCGCAATCTCCTGCGCATCACCCGTCGAGAAAACGGTTAATCCCGCGCGCTCTGCCTCCTCGGTGAATTCATCAATGGACTCCAGTCCCACGGCGATCAGCAATGTATCGCATGCGAATGTTTTTTCCGTTCCGGCGATCGGTTGGAAGGACGCGTCCACCTCCGCAATAGTCACCGATTCAACCCGCTCATTGCCGTTCGCAGACAGAACGGTGTGCCGTGTATAGATGGGGACGCCCAGGCGTTTCAATTTGTCTGCATGCACCTTGTATCCGCCGCACTGAGCCATCGCTTCGGCAAGTCCGACAACGTCGATGCCGGCCTGCAGCGCGTGATATCCCGCAATCAGGCCGACGTTGCCGACGCCGACGATAAAGAGCCGCTCGGCCGACCGGACCAGGTCGCGATTGACGAGTGTCTGAAAAGCGCCGGCACCGTATACTCCCGGCAACGTGTTGCCCAGAAAACGCAGAAATTTTTCACGGGCGCCTGCGGCATTCAGAATGATCCCGGGGTCGACCAGATGATACACACCTTCTTTTAAAATCCCGACCCGTTTGTCCTTGAAAACGAAAAGAACCGTGCTTGACGTCCATATCTCAACGCAATCGAATGATCGGACGGTGTCCGCCAGCATCTCGCCGATCTCGATTCCCCTCGCACCCGCGTGGGAATCTTCCACCGAACCGAAGAATTTGTGAGTCTGCAGAACGAGTTTCCCACCCAGAATTGGTTTATCATCAACGATCAGCGTTGAAATACCCAGCCTGCCCAACTCCACCGCAGCGGATAATCCGGCCGGACCGCCGCCGATAATCAGCACCTCGTACCGGTGCTCCTCTATATCATTCACCTGTACCTGTGGAATACTGTCGGGAAGTTGCGGCAAACCGTCCGCGGTCTCCACAATCATGTTTTCACGAACCGGTGTCATGCAGCTTTTGACCGGCACACCGTTGGCGATGACCATGCATTTGGAGCACTGCCCATTGGCGCAGAATATTCCCTGGGCTGTTCCATCCCGGTGATGACGACTGAAAACACTGATTCCGTTGGCGATCAATGCCGATGATATCATTTCTCCACGACGAGCCGTCATGGCGTTCCTGTTCCAATAAAACGTGATCAGATCCGGTTCTTCGACATGGAGAATCGGATGTTCCTCAATCCGGTTACCTTGACTCATGACCTTTTCACTCTCCATAATTAAACGTGACTATCGCAATGAGTTCCTGGAACTCAAGGGAGGTAATTGTAACGCCAAATCGACTTTGTGTCACGATATTGAGGGAGAAGCCCGGTATCCCGGACGCGCGTTTTTTATTGGTAAACCGGAAGAATATCGGAGGCTGTTGGAAGAAAGGAAGGGGTATCGTCAGTGTATTTTGAACAGTTTAAAGTGGAAGGTCTGGGATGTTATTCCTATCTGATCGGATGTCCGGGGGCCGGTACTGCCTGTGTTGTCGATCCGGAGAGAAACATAGAGCGATATCTGGTGGCTGCCCGTAAGAACAATGTCAGAATCACGCATATTTTTGACACGCATCTGCATGCCGATCATGTATCGGGCGCTCTCGAGCTGGCTCAGGCCACTGAAGCGGTTGTCTGCATTCATCCGTTAATTGATGCCGGGTTCGAGCATCAGGATGTGCGGGATGGTGAGATTTTTACATTTGGCAATGCCCGGATTACAGTTCTGGAGACGCCGGGGCATACGCCGAATTCGATTTCGCTGGCCGTCGCCGATCTGAGCCGGTCCGAGGACACGATGTTTTTATGCACAGGGGATTTATTGTTCGTGGGAGACATCGGGCGACCGGACCTGGCGGGCGAGAATTTACTCGAAGAGCAGGTCCGGAATCTGTATCACAGTCTCTATGTCAAGCTGCAGCGTTTTCCTGATTATGTTGAGGTGTATCCCGCGCATGGCATGGGCTCACTTTGCGGAAAAGGAATGAGTGCAAAACCAATGTCGACGCTCGGTTTTGAGCGGCAGCACAATCCCCTGCTGGACGGTATGGAGTTTCCCACTTTTCGTGGAATCATGACTGGGGAGTTCGAAATCCGGCCGCCGGGATTCATGGCGATCGTGGAAAAAAACCGAGAGGGGCCCCCCGTGTCCCTTGGAGAGATCACGCTGAAAGTCCTGGGCATGCGGGAGGTGGAGGCCTGTCGCAAGGACCCTGATGTCAGTCTCGTGGATATCCGGACCTCTGCTGAATTCGGTGCCGCCTACCTGCCGGGTTCAGTTAACATCGGCCTTGTTGCCAACAGTGCCATGTGGCTTGGCATGACGATATCAGCCGATCGCCGGCTGATAATCATCACTGACGACTATGGCAAAGCAGTGGAAGCCGCCCGTCAGTACCGGCGCGTTGGATTCGATCGAATAATCGGTACCCTGTCAACCGGCGTCGACGAGTATGTCAATGCAGGTTATGATCTGGGTCATCTGCCTCAATTAACTGTCAGGAGTTTGAAGCACGTTCAGAAGAAGTATCCGGATCATAAAATTCTCGACGTCCGTAATCACATGGAGCAAAAGCGGGATCCTTTTCCCGGAGCCGTTCACGTACCGTTGCCCCAGTTTGTCGCCCGGGGAATCGACTGGGCCAGGGATGAGCATATCACTGTAGTATGCGGAAGCGGTTATCGATCGAACATCGTCGGCAGCATGTTAAAAAGCCGGGGATACGAGCATGTTTTTTGTCTGCTTGGAGGAATCAGTGCTTGGAGGAATGCGCCGGATGTGATCTGATTCGCCGGTGAATCCGTATCTTTTTTGGTCGGCGTTTGTCAAAGGCAATACCGGGTGGAGACGTATTAACGACAACGTTATCAACGATTCAGGAAACCCCCGGTGTCAACGCCTGAAACGTTGATCGGTTTGATGTGACGGAAAACAATCCGGCATGAAGTGACCGGTTCAGTAGAAAGGAGAGCATCATGATCAAAGTTGCGGTTGTTTATCACAGTGGTTTCGGGCACACGAAACGCATGGCGGAGGCTGTCATCGACGGAGCCCAGAGCCAGGGCGACGTATCTGTTCTGCTGTTGACAGCGACGGAGGCATGCGAACGGATTGACGAGTTGGACGACGCGGATGCGATCGTTTTTGGAAGTCCCACCTACATGGGAAACATAGCTGCTGAAATGAAGCGGTTCATGGAAGTCGCAGCGAAGAAGTGGTTTGTGCAGGCATGGAAAGACAAAATAGCGGGAGCTTTTACCAATTCCTCTTCATTTTCGGGCGATAAACTCAATACACTCATGGGTCTGGTCATCAATGCCATGCAGCACGGCATGATCTATGTGAGTTTGGGGATGTTGCCTGCGGAGAACGAGCCGGAATCCATGAAATCGATCCAGGGTCCCGGTCCCGATGCTCTCAATCGGGCGGGTTCCTACATAGGACCGATCAGTGCCAGTTTCCAGCTGACTCCGGATCATGGACCCACGAAGGGGGATCTTGAGACTGCCCGTCGATACGGGTTACGGATAGCAACAGTTGCGAGGCAATACCACCGAGGGCGGGAGTAATCGGTCAGGATGAATTTTTCATCCGGTAGCATGAAGGCCGGATACCGTGCTTGTCCATGATCACGTACAAGCCTTTGCGATCCCGGCCGGCCAATTCTGCGGCCAGTTTAACGTTTCCACGGGCGTATCGCAGCAATTCGTCGATGTATTGCCGCTCAAACTGATCTTTGGCTTCCTGAAACGGCAGGGGGGTCATATCCCGTCGGAAAGAGCATGGTTCGATAATCTGGTCAAAAAGCTTCATTGGGAATACCTCCGTCTTGCGACCAATTCGATCAACCGCTTTTTGCACAATTCATACCAAAAGACCTGTAAATAAAGGGAGACACTTGGTTTGCCAACGCCTGGATGGATTTTAATGCGTTATGAATCGACAGCCGGAGCCAGGTTTAGCGACGGAATGGTTTTTATCCGGTTCAATGGCCAGATAATGCATCGTATTTTGCCCTGGATATAGCGCTCCGGCACAAATGGCCAATGGCTGTTTTGGCATGCCCAGGTTCTGCTGTCATCACTGACATTCCGGTGATCGCCGACAACAAAATAAAATCCCAGAGGGATAATTGTGGGTTCGAGGTCTTCTGTCGTCCGATACTCCTCAGGAATATACGAGTCATCAACCCGTTGATTCCCGACATATATGGAACCCCGACGGATTTCTATGGTTTCCCCGGGCAAACCGATAATCCGTTTTATAAAGTATTTTCGGGGCTGCGCAGGTGCATGGAAGACGACGACATCACCTCGCCGGATATCGGACATTTTATAGACCAGCCTGTCGGAGATAACACGGTCGGTATTAAGCAGCAGCGGATTCATGGAACTGCCTTCTATTTTATAGATTGTTCCCACATATCCCGTGATAAAATACAAAACCAGGATAAAATAGAAGCAGATCCGTGACAGGTTTTTTATTTCATCGACAGTTTCTTTTTTCACAGCGTTCTCCTGAAGCCGACCCCGAAATGCACTCACTATCAAAAATTCCGGACAAATAAAAGAAAAAACCGCCCCGACACAACGCCGGGACAGTCTTTCTCAAAGTGATATAATACGTCTTTGAAAACTAATCGGGTTGTGGTGCATCCACCGGGCAAACTTCAGCACATGCACCGCAGTCAGTGCATTTGTCCGGATCAATCACGTAAATATCATCGCCCATCGTGATCGCCTCAACCGGGCATTCACTTTCACAGGCTCCACAACAGATGCAGTCACTGTTAATCACATAAGCCATAAAAAGATCTCCTTTAACGGTTCAGGTTGATAAACACACTTCATATATTGTGCTGACGAAATCATTTGTCAAGAACAAATCTGATCTTTTTTTTCATTTGACTTATCCATCAAACTCATCGACAATAATAACATATATTCGGATCACCCCAGCGAGTCGAGACAAAACCTCCGCGAAGCCCTCCCCAAAGCTTCGCCCCCGCCCAAACACCCCTTTTAAGTCTCGGCTCGCTTTTTTTATCTTCCGATTGCAAATCAACCTGTATTTTGGATAGAAGGAGAGGGGAGTGATTTCGATTGAAAGGAAAACATAATGAATAAAGACAAGAACAAGATCGAGTGGGACGATTCTATGGACATGACCATGGAGGAGTTCGATCAGGCGATATCAGGATCCATGATCAGCGAGGAGGTCCGGCCCGGAGAAAAAGTCACCGGTATTGTAATTGCAATATCGGAATCCTCGGTATTCATCGATATCAATGCGAAAAGCGAAGGCATCATCGCTCTGGAGGAGTTTGTTGATCCGGAGGGAGCGTTGACAGTCAAGCGCGGGGATACAATCACCGCGACTGTCACACATGTCGGCGACGAGATACAGTTATCCTACAAAATGAGAAAACGGGATCAGAGTATCGATATGCTCCGGGAGGCTTATGCAGGGAGGATTCCTGTTGAGGGTCGTGTTGAATCTCTCAATAAGGGCGGGTTCGAGGTGAGTCTCGGTGATAAAAAAGCGTTCTGCCCGATATCTCAGATAGACATTGATTTCGTGGAGGATCCCAACAAGTATATGGGTGCCAACTACCACTTCTATATTACTCAGATTGATCCGAAAGGCCGGAACATTGTTGTATCCCGAGCCCAGTATCTGAAGGAGGAACGACAGAAAGAGGCGGAGATAACGATGACCCGGCTTGCGGTCGGTGCAATCGTGACGGGTGAAGTCCGCAGAGTGGCTGATTTTGGAGTGTTTGTCGATCTGGGCGGAGTGGATGGTCTCGTCCATATCAGCCAGCTCAGTTGGGACCGTGTTACACATCCATCACAGTTGGTCAGCGTTGGTCAGACAGTGCACGTCAAGGTTATTCAGATCGATCCCGAGACAAACAGGATAGGTTTGAGTATGAGGGAAGCGGAGGAAAATCCCTGGGATATCCATGTTGGAACCGACATAATCGAAGGAAACAGTTACCTTGGTGAGGTTATGCGTGTTGAGAACTTCGGTGCTTTCGTTCGACTGAAACCCGGTTTGGAAGGGCTGGTTCACTTGTCGGAGTTGCGATGGGGGCAACGTGTCAACCACCCATCCGAGGTGATGAAAACAGGGGATCAGGTCCTGGTCAAAGTCATCGGAATCGATCAGGAAAAACACCGGTTATCCCTGAGTCTGAAACAAATTGAGGAGGATCCCTGGACGTTATTGGCGCCCAGCCTGACAACAGGAACCGTGCTGTCCGGAACGATTACAGCAGTAAAACCAAATGGCCTCGAAGTTAAAATCGATAACGGACCACTGGGCTTTATACCCGGGTCCAAAACCGGTGTCGGACAGGGTGAGAACATCCGAACATCATTCAAAGACGGCCAGACAATTCAGACCAGAGTCGTGGAAGCCGATCCGGATACCCGACGATTGATTCTGGAAGTTGTCGATCTTGATGCCGAACAGCAAAAATTGGATGTCCGACAATACCTGACCGAGACAGGAACCGAAACGTCCACCGGCTTTGGCAGTCTTGGATCCAAACTCCAGAAAGCAATGGAAAAAAAGCAGCGAAAACCGTGATTAATCATCGGGGGCAATCTGCTGAACTTAAATATTCGACATGGGAGGCATCGCTTCCTAAATCAGTACCGGCATCCGACGAAGCCATTCTTAAAAAATATCTCGTTCATCACCGGCAAGCCGTCATCAGGCACTCATTCTATCATCCGCCTTGCATTACCATGACAAAACATCTCCAGTCAGCACTTGTCATGTGCCACAGGAGCGGTTCCCTCGTTCGCGGTCTGGGAGATATCAAGACATGTTTGCTCAACGAGGAACGCGGTCTCAAAAAGATCGCGACCTCCCAATCAACCTCCTCCGGCGGCCGCATATCCCGGATCCTGCTGTTTACACGGGATGGTTCAGACCGGTTTTTCAGGCAAATTCTGACATTGCTTCGTGACTTCTCACCCCGGGTGGCCGGTCTTCAACTCGATTGCACCTCAACCGAACTCGGTGCCGCATTGTTCGGGACAACCAGCGAAGTAAAAACCGTGCTGGCGTCTCATAAAAATGCCGTTCATCTCATCATTGCCTCCATGATCATCGAAGCCAGGAAATTGTCATGAGTCATAATATCCCCGACAATATGACTATCGATCCGGAGATTCTCGTCGAACTGGCCAATTATCGGATGCCTTTCGGTCGATACAAAGGACGATATCTTGTCGATCTCCCGGAACCTTATGTTGTCTGGTTTCACCAACAAGGTTTTCCTGAAGGGAAATTGGGTCGATTGCTGGCTGCCACTTACGAAATAAAACTCAATGGTCTTGAAAGTCTTCTGAGGAAGTTGATTGATGACTCTTCCGAGATATAATCCAGAGCGTATTCCGATCAGTGTTTTCAGGAGAGTTTTGTTTGGACTCATCACCATCATCGGTTTCTTCCTCGTTCTGGAATACCTGTTGTATTTGTGCGGTTTCGAATATGTAGGGGGACAATATAATATCGAGAGCCGATTAGCTGTCGAGCCGCATTGGTTAACAAGGGGTTTGATCCGAGATCCTTCAATGCCGTGGAGTTGGATCCCCGGACCCGGGATGACGGCGACTCAACCGCTGGATAACAGTTTTACATACAATCGTGACGGTTTTATCGGGCCGGAGATCACGTTACGCAAATCTCCTGATGTATATCGCGTTATATGCATGGGTGATTCGGTGACTCTCGGCTGGAACTCGCCACCCGGGACAACATATCCGGATTATCTCCGGATTTTTCTGAATCTGATGAGCCCTGGCATGTTCCAGGTCATCAATGCAGGAGTGTCCGGATACTCTTCGTTCCAGGGTTTACATGATTTCGATCAGCGAATCAGTCGGTGGGAACCCGATATACTGGTTGTGTCATACAACTGGAATGACCATGGCGACGCACCTGATCAGGCCGGCCTTTCCATTCGTGATCTGACATCCGACCATCCTCAGTTTCCAGACAAGGACCAGCCCAGAGGAACACTGATAACAGCCCGATCCATTCCTTTTCAAAAAATGCGGTCTGTTCAACTGGTGTACCAACTGCATGATAAAATAGTTTGGACGATCCACTCGAGAGAAGACGCGAGTCGGTCAGCATCATCCGGAACATCCCCGACATCGTCCCCCCGAAAGGCAGGAACCGGCCTCCGGCGCGTCAGCCCTGACGACTATCGGCCCAATTTGACGGCATTCACGCAAATAGCGGATTCCCGCGATTGCGCGATTATCTTCATGACTCAACCGGCAAATCCCGTTCAGCACAGGGACGCTGAACCATGGATTACATATTACCAATATCAGGATGAGTACAACACGATCATGCGGGAAGTGGCGCAATCAACCGGAAGCCTGCTTGCCGACGCAGCCGCCGATGAAGGTATTCGGGCAACCATGTTCTACGATCACGTCCACATGGGGCCGGAAGGCAACCGTCATCTGGCAGAGATTGTTATGAAACAGATCATGAAGTGCCTGCTCAAGACGAACCCCGGCTAATCTCGCGGCAAACACTTTTTACCGTCGTCGTAGCCACCAGCCCAGAATCAGCAGCAAAATTATACCCACCGGCCGCGACAAAGCCGGTACCGGCGGCCCGGTATCCGAGAGACTTGCATACTGTGTATTTCCATAAGCCCCCATATTGATCCGGCTTCCATTGGGTTCAGGCTCGAAACCGAACAATGAAACAGGATCTCCCGCATCAATGGCAGGACTGTGAACGGAATCGATGATCCAGGAACCACTCCCCGGATACCACCTGCCCGTCCGGGATTTCAGGTGGAAATCGTCACCGGCCGGATCAGAAAAAAGAGGATCGGCTTCCAGATTTCCCGTTCCGGGCCAGGATTCATCCATCATGGAATAGCTTACTGTCAGACTGCATCCTGCCTGAACATAAAAATCATCGTCGCCATTACCGTGAAATATACAATTTCTGACTGTAGCCGACGAATCACCTTCCACATATACGCCATTGCCACCGGTACTGCCCGGGGTCGTATTCGCGGCTATCGTGCAGTTGATGATATCCGCATGCGACGGCCCCGCCCCGCCATCCACGTAAACAGCCCCACCGCCCTTGTCAAAAGCAGTCGTGGTATTATGATGGATCAGTTCATTCTGCAGTGTCGCAGTGCCACCTTCATCGACAAACACACCGCCACCGATACTGGGAGCCAGATTAAAACAGATTTCGTTACCTGACATGAAGGCCGATCCGAGAATCAGCACACCACCTCCCCAACCGTAACCCAGGTTTTCGCCGGTCCTGTTCAAGAGGACGCTGTTTCCGGTCACGGTTACCGAACCGATCAGATACAGACCGCCTCCATGATCCCCAAAACTCACATTTTCCTGGACGATGTTTGCCTGAAACACACTGTTGTCTGCATTCGCCGCAATACCGGCTCCACGTCCGGCACTGTTGTGATGAATCGTATTTGAAATGATTGCAAAATCCGATCCCTCCAGCAGAATCCCGCCACCCAGGTGACCCGTATCGTCAGTAACACCGTTGTGATGGATATTATTCTGCTCGATTGTGACATTTGTGATCAACGGCCAGGTCACACTGTCATCGGTCTCGATACCGTGGTATCCGCCGGTAATTTCAAATCCCCATATACGCGTACCCGATGCGCCGGTGTTGACCAGAAGAATCGCCGAGGCGGTTGCCTGCGCCTGAATTACGGAGGGATAAACACTCGGATCACCAGAAGTGAAATCACCTCCCGCTCCCGATGCATAGTCAGCAGGATCTCCTCCCAAAAACCCACCGGTCAAAATGACCGCCTTATCGTCGATGATGCAGTTTTCACCGTACATGCCCTGCGCGACATATACGCTGTCGCCGGTACCCGCGGCATCGATCCCGTCCTGAATGGCTGAAAAGGGGTAAAGCGAGGTTCCGATCTCTGTTCCCGTTTCATTGCTGTCATCCACATACCAGATCTGGGCGACCTCCAAAGCGCCGATGTCTATCGCACCGTCAACCGGTCTCAGCGTTATCACTCCTGCAGGATCAACCGTGTGTGACGGCGGATGATAAGCCGGTGGAAACAGCGGATCCGTGAATTGATAGCCCGGTGCTCCTGAAGGAGCATTGTTGCCTGCATTTTTCAGCGGACTTCCGGGGAGAGGCATCAGATTATATGAAGCAAAGGCTGTGAATCCGGGATCATTGCCCGAGTAAGTCTGAGTCCATGTCGCAGGAACATCGGTCGATCCTGTTTTTATCCAGTTGTTCGACCCGGAGATCTGTTCGCCACCCGGGCCCCAGACCGCATCCACGGTTCGCGTGATCGTACATAAACCGGTCTCACGATAGAACACGTTGTTATGCATCTCGATGCTTTCGATTCCATCGAACATCCTGAAAGATGAATGGGATCCGCATATAAATGTATTATTGATGAACCGGTAACGACCGAATGTTTCACCTGTCCCATCGCCACCAACCCGGGTGACATGGAAATCATTTCTTTTCACAAGAACATTACCTACGACATCTGAATCTTCCCGGAACAATTCGGGATCGGCCCCGTCCGGTCCGATTAACTCGAGCTCGTGATAAAAAGCGCCTTCGATCCAGTTATAGTAAATCTCGTTCCGCTGGGCGCGGGATTTGACGTTGTTACCTCCGACTCCGTCATGGATGTAACAGAACTGCATCCTGAAAACGCTGCCGGGGCGGCCGACCTCATCCGTTGCCATATAGATTTGGTGACGGGTATCGCCGGCACCGCAGTTGTAAACTTCCACGTGATCGAGAGTACACGAGCCGGACCCTTCGTCAGCCCCTAAAATTCCATGCGCCGGACAATCATGAACAACCGTATCCCGTACGATCAGGTGATCCGCCTGATGATACAATCCGCGGGATGTTCCGCCGGTGATATCGAATCCTTCGAAAATATAGTAATCCGCTCCCGGACCGGAATAAGGCCAATCTGTGATGAATGCAACAGTATTAGCGCCACCGGACAGAATCGGACGATTACCGTTGATTCGCACACCCCGAATGGTGATCCACTGCAGGGCTGAGCCGGGCGCCGTGAAAACGACACCACCGGGATATGTGTGATCGCCGTCTACCAGAACGAGATCTCCAGGCTGCAATAATCCTGCAACGGATTGCAGATCCGTGTAAAGCTGAGTGGGACCGACCGGATATGTGGCAGCAGATGAGACGGACACCCAGAAAGCCAGCAGGCATAGTGATAGAATTCGCATACGTCGCTCCTCTGATTGAATTTTAAATCTGTTCGAACCGTTGATAACCGTACGATCCGAATCCAATCCGCCCGATGAAAGAACTGGGAATAGATTACCATGACTGATTCCCAGGTGAATACTTCGAGTATCGGAGAACGTCATAATCTTTTATCGAACTGGTGATAGTGTCAGATAAATAAATGAACTCGGGAAAAAAAACGTTCCGAATCGGTATTCGGAACATTCATTTTTCACTCGCAGTTTTTTCCGAGTTCAACCGGTCTTTCTCCGGACCGGAATCAATCGATGGATGCTGGATCTACTCGTTGCATTCGATCGCGTCGCCGGGCGTCCCGGTGACTTCCAGGATCGTCACAGTAGCCGGTGATGCCGCTGGAATATTGACGTCCGCCGAACCGTGCCGGACGATCCGCCAGGCCGCGGCGCCGCCTTCCATGTAAACGGTTTCCGTGCCACCCGTTGGAGATGTAATCGTGGTGCGGGTGGTCAGTCCCTGCTGTTCCCATTCGACCAGCCAGATACCATTGCCAGCGGATTGGGAATCCCAGTAATTCACTTCACCGTGGCATCCATAATCCCTGTTCAGGGCACCCTTCATCTGGTATTTGTCACCAGCGCGGTGCCGGACATTCAGCCATGCGCCGGTTGTCGGATGTTCAAGGCAGAAAATCGATTCCTTCTCGTATATCGGATCCGGAGTGAGGTTGCTGACCTCAACACGCGCCCTGCCACTGGTGAATCCCCACATGCTGCTCTGTGGTGTCGGCGTGACAGTCGGCGTTTGGGTGGGTGTCGGTGTATTTTCCGGTCCCACCGGGTCGTCATCATCGCATCCAATCAAAAACAGCAGCGCAGCAAAACAAATGACCGCACAAATTACCTGTAATGCGCTTTTCCTCAACATCATGTTCTCCCCTCAGTTAAAGAGTTCAACAAAACCGGCGAAAATTTACTTGAAAGACGTGAACGGTGCAACTCAAACCGCAAAATATAGCGAGGCAGTTCAAAATAACCTCAATTTATATACCTTTTGTAGGTATTGTTTGCAACAGCCCGGAGTTTTTTGAACGATTCAGAATCCAGTCATCTTTCTCCTGAAAACAAAAAAGACGGCCATCAGGATACAGATACCTGCATAGAGATAGTCCATCGTCACTTTTTCCTTCAGATACACTATCGAGAAGGGGACAAAGACAGATAATGTGATCACTTCCTGGATCAATTTCAACTGACCGACGCTCATAACGGTATGACCGATCCGATTCGCAGGAACCTGCAAGAGGTATTCAAACAATGCGATGCCCCAACTGACGAGGGCCGCCAGTATCCATGTGCGGTGTGACATTGTCTTCAAGTGCCCATACCAGGCGAGTGTCATAAACAGATTACTGCAGCACAATAGAGATACAGTGATCACATATGGATTCATACATCCTCCGATTAGATTACAATTCTGATATTATTGCTTTATTCGATCGGTTTGCTCGTATTGCGAGTCCGGCATATTCATCAGCCGGATATATCGTCCTTTCCAGGAGAGTCGGCCATCCACAGTCAAACGGTGAATCAGGCGGCTGAGAGATTCCGGTGTGGATCCAATCGCAGAAGCCAGATCCTTTCGTGATAGCCCCGGTTCAATAACCGGTCCGGATCCGAATTGATCCTTGATGAACCGAAAAAACCTCTCCTCCAGATCATATGATGACAGATACTGCACTTGTTTCGTCAAATAGATTTGTCTGTCAATCAGCAAGCGGATAAACCGGTCACGAAAATCAGGATCATTGAGCAGATTGCGGAATCCGGCCCGTGGCACCAGGATACAGCGCACTTCAGTAAGTGCCTCCGCAGTTACCGGATATTCTATTGACTTGGATAAGACTATCTCAGCAAATAACTCCCCCGGTTTCACCGTTTTGATGGCAACCTGTTTGCCCTCTTCAGTCTGCCGGCTTAATCCGACGCGTCCCCTGACCAGCAGAAATGCGGCATCCCCCCGCTGGTTCTCGAGAAACAGCAGGGAGTGTTTCCTGAAGGTTTTCAGATAACAGGCAGCAGCCAGACGCTCACGATCCTGCATCGGCAGATCTTGAAATAGAACCGCCTGCCCCAGCAGTCCGGCCACGCGTTTTGAATCGGCTTCCGTCATTCCCTCGAATCTCCATTAATTTGCTAATTTCTTGACCCGGATCAAGGTCCGCTCAGATAAATCACGTTATAAACAAGGTGTCAACTGATGAAAGGAGCAAATCAAATGCCAAGAAGAAAAATAATCCGAATCGATGAATCCCTTTGCAATGGCTGCGGACTGTGCATCAATGCCTGTTCCGAAGGCGCTTTGAAACTGATTGACGGTAAAGCACGCCTCGTTCGCGATAATCTATGTGACGGGTTTGGTGATTGCCTCGGCGAGTGCCCGACTGGAGCGTTAACCATGGAAGAGCGTGAAGCCGACGATTTCGATCTCAGGGCAACGATCGAACACGTATCCTCGACACGCGGACAGGAAGGTGTTGACCGCCTGATGATCGCAGCGGATGATCACGGCCTGCACAACAGGGACCGGATGCCTTCCTCCCCGCAGACAGTGGGCACCAATCATTCCGGTGGATGCCCCGGATCACTCCAGACAACGATCAAACCGAATAAAAAACCCGCAGTTAAAATTCCCTCCAGCGGTCTTCCCGGAAAAATAATTGAATCAGATCTGTCGCAATGGCCCGTTCAACTCCATCTCGTTCAACCGACCGCTCCATATTTCGATCATAAGGAACTGGTCGTACTCAGCACCTGCGCTCCAGTTGCCAGCGCAGACATCCACTGGCGGTTTCTCCGTGGCCGGTCAGTTGTCGTTGCCTGCCCGAAACTGGATCGAACGGAGGCTTACGTGGACAAGTTGGCAGACATTCTTTCAAACCCGACAATCCCTGCAGTATTGATCGTCCGGATGACCGTACCCTGCTGTGGTGGTCTGACGCGATTCGTGGATCAGGCAATTTCTCAGACCGGACGAAACGACTTGCGCCGGGACGAAATCCTGGTCGATACAAACGGCGTTGTAATCGGCTGATACGGTTCGTCCGGCATCACGCGCTTTGCGCCACATATATTTGCATGGAGGATATTCCTGAGAACGGACTCATCAGGTAATCGCCGAAGATGGTGTCAATTTGAAACCCGTTGTAATGCAGCAGTGCCTGGAACTCCTGCGGATAAAACATCCTCATATTGTTTTCGACTTCGAGTTCATCCGGACAACCTGGGACTTTGTAATACCAACGAATATGATTAATCTGGGTCGCAGGGTCATAGATGTTGTTCTCTGTGATCACTATCTCGCCATTCTCCGGGTGCGGAAATCGACTGACCGGATATCGATGGGAAGGGTCCCTGTGCAGGTACCTGTGATTTGGAACGAACATCGCGACAACAAAACGACCGGATGGGGTCAGATGCTGACGCACACTGGTAAAAAGACTCTCCAGCCCCCTTCGGTCATGGATGTGGCAGATTGAATTAAAGGGGAAAAAAATGAGATTAAATTTACGATTGAGACGAAAAGAGCGTACATCCGCCAGATTCCAGTCAATATTGAGTTGCTGATCGGTTGATTTGGATCGTGCCAGGTTCAGCATGGATTTCGAGATATCAAGACCGGTGATTTTGAATCCCCGGGCGGCAAGATCCAGAGTAATGCGTCCCGTCCCGCAAGCGAGTTCGAGAATGGGATCGCCGGTTTCCGACGCAATCCGTCTGTAAAATTTCAGATCCTCAGTATAATTCATATGCTGAAGATCGTACCAGTCAGATCTTTCATAAAGCGCTTCGAAATCCAGCCTCGTCATTGATTTATCTCCTTATATCACAACAGTTGACCGATGATGTGCACTATGCCGATCCTGTCAGACCGTTTCCAGCGATGCTAAAATCCTGACAAATTGCTACTATACCATCAAGGAGTATGTCTCGTGAAAAAGGGATTTGTGTTACTTTTCATCCTGATATTGATCGGGGGTCTCTATCCGGTTCGGGTCTGTGGCGAAACGACTGTTTCCGTCCGGGATTGCGCCCGGCAAATCATCGAATTGGTTAACGTGGAACGCCGTCAATCCGGACTGCCGCCGCTTGAAATGGACGAAGGTCTTGCACGAACAGCCTTTCAACATGCGGTGGATATGATCAACCGATCATATTTCGATCATATATCACCCGATGGCGAAACACCGGACCAACGCATCGCGCTTCATCATCGGGGAATACTGATCACAGCCACGGGAGAAAACATCTGGTTGAGAGAATGTTCGGAGGATGCTGTGTCAACCCGGGAACTTGCCCGGCGAATGGTTCACGACTGGATGGAAAGCCCGATGCATAAAGCCAATATCCTTTACGCAAGCTACAACATCCTGGGAGTCAGTGTAGTTATTGCCGGTGACAGAATCTATGGTGTTCAGCATTTCGCGGGTATTGCCGGACGGATTGTCCCGGAATTGCCGGCTATGATTCGCAGGGGCGATACTCTCCGATTCGGTATCGATTCGCTGTCCAGAGATCTTGGATCACCAAAGAAATTTGATTTGTTAAATCCGGTATCGCTCCAGCCCGTTTCGGATCCCATCTATCTCAGATCCGGTCATTTGTCTTCGCCGGCAGGAACCTTCCGTTTGCGACTGTATTTTCTCTCGCCCAACGGATCGGACTGGCATGTATATCTCGGCCCTCTTATTCGCGTCCCGTAACAGGAATCCTACTTTTCATGGCATTTTGCACAGAGAAATGATTTCCCCGGTTTATTCTTGGCATGGCATTTTCTGCAAACTTCATGAACATTATCCTGCTGGTTGTCCGGTGAGCCTTCCACAAAAGCAATTTCCGGATGACATGTTTCGCAGGAAGCCCCATATTCGTCCACGTGCTTCTTATGAGCGAACACTGTACGCGTCGGAACGCCCTCGCTTTTCTTCTCCGGCGTCGGAATGATAATGATATCCTTCTTCATTTCCGAAATCTGCGCTAAAGCAAAGCCTGTGCCCAGAAATACTGCCGCTATAAGGCATCGGGCGATCCACTTTTTCAACCGGTGTTCAAACATACATCCTCCACGAAGCTTACCCCGACAAGTGAAGTGTAACCGGTTACGCATAGCTGTGCAAGCCACTCATCACCGGCAGATAGTTAACTCCGAAAAATGTGAACAGGACCGCTAGAAATCCCAAAATGACAATGAAAGCAAGTTTCCGCCCACTCAGACCGTGAGTGATCCGGGCATGAAGGAAAACCGCGTAGACAAGCCATGTGATCAGTGACCATACTTCCTTGGGATCCCAACCCCAATAACGCCCCCATGATTGCTGTGCCCAGGCACTGCCGGAAAGAATACCCAGTGTCAGCAGAAAGAACCCGACCGAAACAATCCGGTACATGATCTGGTCTACTCGAATAATGTCCCGCGAATCCATCCTGGCTCGCGATGATCGAAAGATGAATTGAACAGCAATAAATGCACTGGCGGCAAATGCGGCGTAAGCCAGAAAACATGTAACAACGTGGAACACCAGCCAATTGGAGCGCAACGCGGGCATCAGGGGATCAATTGCGTTCATTCCTTCTGAAAACAAACCCGCAGAAGCCGTCAGGGCAGCCGCCAGGAATTGCATTGAAGCCGAAAACACAGGTCCCCGGATCCATTGCCTGACAAGCAGCCATCCGAGTGCCATGCACCAGCCGAAAAAGATCAGGGATTCATACCGGTCAGTAACCGGAAAATATCCATACCCGAGTGAATAGGTCTTATACCATCGGAATCCGATCGCTGACGAATGGAACAACCAGCCCATAACCAGAATCAAAGTGTTTAACCACAGACCGGTTGATTTTTTCAACACTATTCGAAACAGACTGTGCGCAA
Source organism: candidate division CSSED10-310 bacterium (assembly GCA_016931515.1). Lineage (GTDB taxonomy): Bacteria > CSSED10-310 > CSSED10-310 > CSSED10-310 > CSSED10-310 > JAFGEQ01. Next base: position 46,894 of record JAFGEQ010000009.1, read on the forward strand.
AAGCTGCCGTGTAGAGCGCCACCCCCGTGTTGACAAGGAGAGATTCATTCCACATTGCGATCTCCTCCAAGCTTCCTTAGCGGAATCAGATAGAGCATCAGCCCGGTCACAAGACAAATCGCGCCCACTGCAACCCACCCGGTTCCGGGATCTCGCACGACTTCCAAACCCGTGTCGTATATCTGCTCGACTGATTCGAACCTGAGTGTCATATCTTTCCAGGTTCCTCCTGAATGCGAGTCGGGATGATTCAGGAATAACCAGTGTTCGCTGTAATCATCTCGGCTGTCCTGTAATGCGACCCGAATGGCCGGATTCCTCGGATAGATTGAACGGGATCCGACAGATCCGTTCTTCCCAATGACAAAATCCGGTTCGTAGCGGAGAACAGCCATCGATAAAGTAAATCCTTCCTCCCGGTCAATGATCACGGGAGAACCCGGAGCTTTCATTTGAATCAGTCTTTTGTCCTTGCCATCCTGTTTAATGCCAACTGTTACAGACTGGACAGAATGTAACCTGTAGCTGGATTGGAAAATCCGGTATGGGACAATTTTCAACGGATGATTGACCGTAATCGAAGACCGCTTATCGGGTAGGCCGGCTTCTTTGACGATGATATCCGAAACAAAATCCGCCGGCATTCCGGATGGATGAATATCTAATCTGAACCGGTCAAGAATCAGCGTAAATCCCAATTTTTCAATAGTACCCCGATGATTCTCAATGGTTTCTACAGCATCGCCCGGACCCAGCCAAATCAGGACTCTCAATCCGTACACAAGACTGATCAGTGATCCTGCAAGGATAACGAGAATACCCAAATGAGTTAATAAATACCCGTTTGTTTTGAAGGAGAACCTGTATTTATTTGGTCTCAGGCGTTTTCCCGCACAGATAAGAATATTAACGGCGAGCAGGCACAGAATGGCGAAATAACCGGGGTGATAATAAATATGCGAAAATGGGGACAGGGTTCCCCAAATAGATAGAATGGCAAGAATGCTCAGAAGGATCAAGGTCATACGAATAGAGCTTAAGAATCCAATCATGATCGATATAACTCATTGCCGATTATCTTATCCGGTCTGGTGTGCGAGATATGAATATTTTCCGTTCTTACGTGACCTTTGTGCCCCATCGTGGCACAATTGTCCCGAGATCTGTCAGGAATGTCAACGACCGGCAACCGGAGAAAGGGAAAACGATGGCACAGAGGATACTCATCACTGGATGTAATGGATATATCGGATGCATGTTATCCAAAATTTTACAAGAACGCGGCCATTCTATCAGGGGTTTCGACAATCGTTTATATCCTGAAAATTTTCATGTTCCTGGCTATGCGTATCTTTCGAAAGATATTGACTATATCCTGAAGGATGTTCGAGACATGACAATCAGTGATTTTGAAGGTATCAACACGGTCGTCCACCTGGCGGGGTTATCGAACGATCCGCTTGGAGACCTGAATGATCGTGTTACCCGCGATATAAATGTATATGGAACGGTGGAGATGGCCTCCCAGGCAAAAAAAGCCGGTGTAAAGAAACTCGTATTCTCATCATCCTGCTCCGTTTATGGATTCAGTCCGATGGATAATCCGGTGTTTTTTGAGGAACAATCCGCCAAAAACCCTGTGTCCACTTACGCAGAAACAAAACTGGTGTGCGAAGGTGCCCTTACCAACATGATCGACAACGATTTCTCAGTAGTAATCATGCGCAATGCAACCGTTTATGGCCCCTCGCCACGGATGCGTTTCGATCTTCTCATCAATGCGATGGTTTGTTCGGCCTTCTTCGACAAAGAAATTGTTTTTTATTCAAATACGCAGGTTAAACGGCCGCTGATCAATATTGAAGACCTTTGTAATGTGTTCGTGTTTTTCGTTGAAAACGATGTCCCCTCGGAAATCTACAACATCGGTCGAACCATCGATAATTTTTCAATCTCCGATGTTGCGGTGCTTGTCTGCAAAGCATTCTATGAACGTTTCGGGAAGGATATCCGCCTGAGGTATAAAATCGATGATGCCGATCCCCGATCGTATCTTGTCAGTTTCAAGAAACTGGAAACTCGTTTCGGGAACCTGATTAAGCAGAGTGTCTATGAGAACATCCTGGCTTTGATCGAGATTTTTTCAACCAACTTCACACCGGACCACAATCCGAGTTTAACGGACACATCATTTTACAGCATTCGCCATTTATGCCGCCGTCTGGCGAATGGCGAACTGACACCGGATTTCAGGGTAATCCAAGCGACTGCCGAAAGGTCTTAAATCATGAACAATCCGTCTCCGGGTCCGGTGAGCCGGCTTGCCAGCGTTACCGTAATATTTCTTTTATGCCTCGTATCCATGACCGGGTGTCGTTCTGAACGTCTGTCCAGATCGTTTTATGCAATGGGCGGCATCCCGGTGACCATAACGGTTACAGGGATGAGAGCGCCGTTGCTGCAGGAATTGACGGGCCGGGCACAGATATCTGTCGAGGAGTGGGAATCGGAGTTATCGATGTACCGTCCCGGAAGTGCTGTCAATCAGCTGATGAAACAAAAAAATCGCCCTGTCACATTTTCTCCGAGAGGTTGGGAAGCGTTGTCAGCAGCAAGAAATGCTGAGCGTATAACGAACCATGCCTTTGATATCACGGTCGGCCCGATTATCAGGCTTTGGAAGAGCTCTGCCCGTGAAAACAGGATGCCGACCCCGGAACAGATCCGTGACGCTCTCAGGATATCCGGTTTTGAGCACCTCATTTTTAATGAGGAGCAACAGACTGTCACCGCCGGGGAATTCGCCGAAGACCCTGACGTGTCCGAGATCGATACCGATGACGTTATTATTGATGTTGGAGGTATCGCCAAGGGACTCTTTGCGGAATGGATATGCAAAGATATTCTGGCCGGCCTGCCCGCATCCGATGCGAAAGAGTTGCGAAAACTGACCGTGGATGTCGGGGGTGACGTTTACGTACACAGTTTTTCTGACAAGAATCCATGCGAGATTGGTATCCGGAATCCATTCAGCCCGAATCCATCTGATTTGTGGGGGAAAGTCGGGCTTTTGGAAGGCGCCATTGTAACATCGGGCACTTATGAACGAGCTTTTGAAATCAACGGGCACCGTTATTGTCATATCGTGAACCCGCAGACAGGATATCCGGTCGAAACCAATCTCGTGAGCGTTACAATTATCGATCCATCGGGAGCAATGGCGGATGCACTGGCAACATCCGTTTTCGTAATGGGTGAAAATAAAGCAAGAGAATTAATCGACTCACGATCCGGCACCGACATGCTCATTATCCGTAACGATGGGTCGTATTATTGTTCTCCAGGTATCTGTGAAAGCCTGGAGATTTTTCAAATTGAACAAACTGCTCAGTGATTTTTCGATAAGACGACCGAATTCCCGACGACGATATCTGTCGAAAACTGCGGTGGATTCTGAATGGTCCGGGTTACAGCGCACTGGTGCATTGCCATGATCACGGCATTGCGATATTTGTCCGGGAACGTATCGGGGAGAGTCAGGGAAAACCTGATTTCCGCAAGAGCTTTTGTCTCCGGGTCGACCGAAGTATTCATTCTCAGATCGATGCCGTCAAGCGGTATTTTCCGGGCTTCGAGGAAACGCAGCAGGAACCAGCCTGCACATGTAGCGATTGCAGACAGGAACACGGTGAACGGTGCCGGAGCAGAGTTTCCGCCACCATAGGATAAGGGTTGGTCTGTACAGACTGTAAACCCATTAAATTCCGCATTGACTTTGTGACCGATCGCCGGTTCTTCGGGAAAAGTGACCCTGAATTCCATTCTACACCTCCTTCAAAAAATCATGTTTCCTTTGAAACGTCCTATGAGATGTACCGGATGGTGTTTCGTTACACAATAGCGTTATCCGGATCGGTTTAGAATGCTGCGGAGCAGATCGAGATCGAGTTCGAAAGCGGCAGACGGCATTCCGATGCTGTAGTTTTCGAGTACCTCCGGGTGGAGTTCTCCAATCCAGCCGAGCGACTCGTCCGAGACGGTGATCCGTGCGGCTCGACCTGGCAGAAAAACCGGGGTATCTTCCTGGATCAACCTGGATGAAAGTCCAAGACTGAACAGCAGGGATTCCAGGCAGGAGTGGATGTGTGAAAACTCGGCTTCCCTGTCGGCGATCAAGACAGCAATCCTTAGCCGTGTCCGGCATCCGGTTGGCGATGATTCATCCCGTACTGTCACTTCACCTGTTTCAAATATGCGATGTGGATAAGGGGCTTGCGATGAATCGCGTTCCACCCGGAGCAGTGATGGCAGAATCCTGTCACGAAGAGCTGCGAACTTGATATTCATCGGGTTGATAATCTCAACGATCGGCCTGTCCGGTTCCCGGACCATAACCGCAAACTCCTCACGATTACACAGTATATTTGAGATGACCTCCTCATACCCGAAAGCTAGGATAATATCCCGGATGCGATCTTCAAACGTAACCGCCGGATCGATTTTGCCGACAGTGAAATAACCGGGCATCTCAGGAGTAAACGCACTGTATCCGAGTTGAATGGCGACATCTTCGAGAATATCCACCGGATGAAGCAGGTCCTGTCTCCATATCGGCACAGCAACCGCGAGTTCGTCTTTCTCTTGATCAATTTTTTCGATCCGGTATCCGTATGTTTTGAGCAATTCAGCCATTTTATCCAGAGTCACATCGATTCCAAGCCACTGTTTGAGCATGGCGGAGCTGACGGTGTTACGGAGTCTGTAATCCACCGGCATCACAACATCACGTCCAAGCGGTGTATCGATCTTGTAATGAACCTTCACAGCCTCCACCTTGCCGCCACGGTCCGTCATGTCGGCAGCAAAGATGTTCAGAGCGAGAATCAAATGCATGAAATTGGTACCGGTTGCTTCAATGAACAGGTTTCTCAACCCGATCTTTACCTCCCCTGATGCACGGGAGTTGATGATCGGCGGGAAAGACATGACACTTCCGGCGCTATCCACCAGGATCGGAACCAGTGTCTGATCCTTGAGAATGGGTGCGTATTCTATCCCCTTGGCATGTTTCTGAAGGATTTCGTCCGGTGTCATCGGAACATCCCAATCCAAGGGAACGAACGAGAGTTCGGAACGGCCGATCGCTTTGTAATGAACGGGAAAGGTCATCTGATCCAGATCGTAGATCCCAATCGATAACGTTTTCCGGTATCGACCCAGATTATTGGCCAGTTTCTCCTGTGTCTGGATCATCCCGATTAAAAAATCATCGGTTATCTCGACGTTCCTGACAATAATAGCCCCGGCATAGGGCCTGTAATCCAATCGCTCATCCACAATCATGTCCCCGGTCACAGGCATATCCGCATGGCACAGTTGAAAAGCAGCCGGTTGCTGCCCCAGGCAAATGCCCAATTGCCGGGCGATTCCTTCAATTGTCCACAAGTCAGGACGGTTGGTATCCAGGAGTTCTATCTTCAGCTCGTCTGTCGCAGACTCGTACCCTTTGATTTCACCCTTTATCAGAGAAATGTGCTGCTCCAGGGTCTCGGGGGACAATACCTGCCCGACCAGCTGGTTCAAATCTTTCAGTTTACATGTAATCGTCGGCATGTCTGTTTCCCCCTCTACCTATCGAATCCGGCAATCGTTGAACGGATTTTATTCAGATCGGTTGCAAACAGGTCGCGAATATCATCGATTCCCATCGCAACCATAGCCATTCGATCAAGCCCGAGTCCCCATGCAATGACCGGAACATCGACACCCTGAGGTCCTGTCACTTCAGGCCGGAATATACCGGCGCCCCCCATCTCTATCCAACCCAGTGTTTTATGCTTTATATGTGCTTCCACGCTCGGTTCCGTAAAAGGGAAGTATCCCGGTACGAACATGATATCGTCCGCTTTTGCCAGCTCTTTGGCGAATAGCTTCAGCAGACCAAGCAACGTCCTGAAGTTGTTTTCAGGTGCCAGCGTGATGCCTTCAACCTGGAAAAAATCAGGAGCATGCGTTGCATCCACACTGTCATACCGGAAGCATCTGGCCATACCAAAGTATTTTCCCGGTACTTTCGCTCTGCTCAATGTTCTGGCCGACAGGGCCGTTCCCTGCGACCGCAGCAGCAGGCGCAGGCTTTGTTCCCGGTCAAACGTATAGCCCCAACCCGTAGACCCGGTATGCCCTCCGTCGGTATGCACCGCCGCGACATTACTGAGATAAGGTTCTTCGATGTGATCGGCCAGCATCGGTTCCTTGACGAAATAGACATCGTGGATGTCACGTGCCGCATGAAACTGGGGCATGAACAACGCATCCATATTCCAGAATTCCGGTACAACGTGGTCGCCAACCATCTGCTCGAAACCAAGAGCAATCAGTTTTTCCTTCACGTAGTCCAGGAATTCCCGGTATGGATTGCGTTTCCCGACGACGATTCTGGGAGGTGCGAGATCGAGAGCGTACCGGCGATAGGACAGTGTTTTCCATTTGCCGTCCTTTAGATGTTCCGGCAACACCCGACCCTCCTCTTCACCCGTTAAACCACGCTCCATCACATCACGCAGTATCAATTCACCCGCTTCGGTCAGACGATATGTACGGAATACGCGCTCGCTGATCTTGAACATACTCTGCGATTTACCCCGCTTTTTCGCCAATTCTTCAATACGCATTCGCTCCGATTCCGGAATATCCTCGAATGCCGTCTCATTCCTGTCGACCCAGTTTTCAATTGTCTGCTGCATGCTGAGCAGTTCGCAAAGATCCGTATTATCCGATACCTTCAGACATCCTCCTTCACCAAAACTCAGAATGGCCTGTTTCTTCAGCGAACCGACCGCCGGACCCAACTCAGCCGCATCAAACAATCCTCCGGACTGAAGATCCTTGAGAGTTACACCCTGACGGGCTGCGTCGATGATCCTCAATTCGGTGATTTTATTCCGTGCACATTCCCTGCCGGCGTCCGTCAGATTTACGAAAAGCCGATGCGTCTCCGACACGACTTCCAACGCTTTCCGGGTCACAAGCCATTCAAGCGCCCGTCGTATTCTCGCCGCATCAAGCCGAGTTTCCTGTTCCAGCTGTTCAATTCCCATCGTGGCTATATTTGAAAATGCCCGTAACGTCTTGATTTCCAATGGGTGCATCGATTCTATCTGGGTTTCATGGTTCATCGCTTTCTCCCGAAATACTAAAGCTGTTCCTTGTTTGATGGATTAGCGGAAATCAGGCTGAATCCTGATCGCTGTCATCGTTCTCCAGGAGTTCATCCTCATCAAATGAGGGTTCCGGGCTGTTCAGAAATCCGGTAATGATTTCTTCAGCTCGCTGAACCTCCTGTTCACCGACTATGATGCGAATTTTAGCCAGACGATGATCGTGCACAAGCGGAAAAACAGCATGCGTGATCTCCGAAACCACCTGGCACTGAATGTCGTTTTCATCCAACAGGTTCCGGATCATCTCCGCTTCCATATCATCATATGTCGTATGGACAACAACCGTTTCCACTTGGACCTCCACGCATATTTGTAATGCAGCATTGTTGTAATTGTCAATCATTGCGTTTGAAAACCTGTCAGCGCACACTGATTTATCGGATCCGGATGATGACAAATAGACACCGACAACGACTCATCCCTGTCTCGGATCCGTCATCGGGTTGATCCGCTCAAACGCCAATTTCGGGATGTCCGGCTACCCGGTATTGATCCTTCCTGTCTGATCGGATACGTTGTTCATCAGTGGGTTCCCACTGGAGATCGATCTGGAATCGAGGTGAACTGTGAAAGGTGTGCTGCTTGCAGCAGGACAGGGCGTTCGTTTAAAACCCCTGACGGATACGACTCCCAAACCGCTGATCCCTGTTGCGGGAGTTCCAATCCTGGAACGGATCATCACCGGTCTGGTCTCAGCCGGAATCAACCAGCTTGCCGTTGTCGTCGGACATCTGTCCGGGATGATCCAGGAATACTTCGGTGACGGCGCTCAATTTGGAGCCGATATTCGCTATTTTCAACAGGCAAATAGAGATGGAACAGCCCGGGCGGTGCTGCCGGCGGAGTCGTTTTTAATGAGAGAGCCCTTTTTTCTGGGCTATGGTGATATTCTGGTGGAATCATCCAACTATCTAAAACTTCGAACCTGTTTTGAGCACCATCCAAACGACAGCGTGATCAGCGGATGGGCATCGGACGCGCCATGGACCGGCGGTGTGTTGATTCGCGAGGCTGACCGTCTCACAGGGTTGATCGAAAAACCACTCCGGGGATCCGAACCCGGCAATCTCATCAATGCGGGTCTGATGATTCTTCAACCGGATGTTCTTGAGCATATCCGTTCGGTCCAACCATCGCCGAGAGGTGAATATGAACTGACGGATGCCCTGCTGTCTTTGGCAGTGGTTACGACTGTACGTATTTTTGAAATCACATCGTTCTGGTCGGATATCGGAACGCATGAAAAACTATCGGAAGCGGATCACTACTTCAGATCATCGTAATCAACTCGTTATAGACCGACCCATCGGCCGGACATAGTTTGTACAAACGATGACGCGGAACCGGCTATAACCGGCCCGCGTCTGAGAACCTCCTCTATCCTCCCTCAAAAACCGCTGTTACCTCCGCAGGCGCGGCAGGATCAGCAGCAGGATAGTCATCACAATCAAAATTATCGCCGTGCCGGCTGTGCTTGTCGCAGGCAGCGGCCGCGGTGTTGCCGTCGGCGTATGGGTCGGTGTATTCGTCGGTGTTTGAGTTTGAGTGTTCGTCGGCGTAGTCGTTGGTGTATGGGTCGGTGTATTGGTGGGCGTATTTGTCGGTGTCGGTGTCAGTGTGGGCGTGTAGGTGGGAGTATTCGTCGGCGTCGGTGTCAGCGTGGGTGTGTAGGTGGGCGTATTTGTGGGTGTTGGAGTCAGTGTGGGGGTATACGTCGGGGTATTCGTCGGCGTCGGTGTCAACGTGGGTGTGTTGGTGGGAGTATTTGTGGGCGTCGGTGTCAAAGTAGGTGTAAGGGTGGGTGTCTGCGTTGGAGTATGGGTTGGCGTCTGTGTTGGAGTATGTGTTGGCGTCTGTGTTGGAGTATGTGTTGGCGTCTGTGTTGGCGTATTCGTTGGTGTCGGCGTCAATGTCGGAGTGTTCGTTGGTGTCGGCGTCAACGTCGGCGTATTCGTTGGAGTATGCACCTGGGCCGGAGCTATCAGGGCGGCGAGGGACCAGAGCAATCCCCCTGAATCAGTTCCCGGATGCATATAGGCATACTGGTATCCGGTCCCTCCGGAATAGCTGAAGTCGGGGGATTCATACCACGTGCAGTAGTCCCCGTTAGACGCGTTGAAAATGGCGCCGTTGGTCACGATCGGAACCGTTTCAAAGCTCAGATCCTCATTATGGTCACCAGGATCATCCCTGCCGACAAAAAGGCTCAGTCGGTAATCGTTGCCGGATATCAGGGTTTCGTTAAAGCGAGCGGAGGTATTCACAGCCGTCCAGTTGTTAATCCACTCACAACCTGTCGAAATGCTGATTCTTCTGGCGAACGTTTGATCTGTTTCCGAATAGATGATGATTAATGCGATTCCATATGTTTCGATAAAAGCAGAACACTGGTCGAACGAGAAACTGTAACTTGTCTGGTATGGAGTACCCAAGTGTGACAAAGAAAGTTCCCAAACATGAGTTTTGAAGTATAGTAAGCTAGGAACACGCTCATCATCAAACTGGTAATCCTGGTATCCTTCAGAATGTGTATTGAAAGTCAACGTAACATCCAAAGACTCTATGTCATCTTGTGTCCTGCTGATCAAAACGACAAAGGCGGCATCGAAAGTCGTATGAGCCGGGTCGGAGATCTCTCCGGTTAAATCGAAATTCCCCGAACAATTAACCACATTGAGTCCAAGAGCAGATACAGCCAAATCCCCCCCGATCAACTCCTCCGAATAAATGCTCTGATTTAATGGCCGATCTGCTAAATAATCCGCCCCGGCTCTACTGACCAAACCGAACACTCCGATAAACAGGACTTTTAAGACCCAACGATGCACAAATTTCCTTTATTTTCTACGACAGATCATCGCACATGATATCAGCAGAACAACAATGATTATCCCTATAGTTCCCATCGCCGGCGTTCGTGGAACGGCGTTATCGTAGTATTTGACACCAATGTAAAAGTTTGTTTCATCACCGATGTCTTCCTTGAAGTTCCATGTCAGTGTTGATCCGCTCTGATTTCCAAAAATATTGGTTCTATCTACCCAGAATCCCGGACAATCATCTTCGCTAATCTCGGCCGTCACCTTCATTCCCGGCAGGCCGCTGCCTCCCTCATCCAGCAGATTGATGATATCCACTACGAATTTCTTTCCCGGGTTGATGACCGGCATCGGCACCGTTCCACCCAAATAACCTTCCAAGTCGAAAGTGACTAATGCGATGGAAGGAGATCCCATGACCGGATCGGCTCCTAATGCATAGATATCGGATACCTGGACTGCTGCGGCAGGGAGATCGGGAAGAAATTGTTCATTCAGCACTTCCCATATCCGTAACTGACCTATCAAGGGATTTTCCGTCTGGCTGAAATATGCTTCGATGCCTGAAATTTCGATCGCCCCCCCCGTGGTGTTCTCCAGAACAACACAGGCTCTGTCCAGATACTGCCAGTCGGTGATTACATCAACTGCTCCCATCTGGGGAAGATACGTGAAATCCCAGCAAGTAAGCGACAGCGGTGTGCCCGGCAGCGGTGTCGGAGTCTGGGCAACTCCCAGTGAACAAACCAGTAGCATCCATGCAACACTAAACAATCTCATCTTTGCATTCATAATATCTCCCCCAGGTAGAGTGCGTTTCGGAAGCGAATTCCAAATTTTGCAATTCCCGTGCCGCTGTTCTATGAATTCCTATACGAATCTCTTTCAAGTGATTTCAACCAATCGACGGGGGTATAGGCGACAACTCGCGCTTATCCCGAATTATGCATAGAGACCAAATTTGTCAGTCATTGCTCAATACTTGACCAAAATTGTCATCCGGCCAGTTTGAAAATCCGGATTGTTTCGGTAAAATCTGCCAATGGCATCTCGTGTCTCAGTTAAAAGACGACTCTGGACCGGCGCAGTACTGAACGCCCTGGTCATTCTTCTGATGGCTCCTTACGGCCGCGCCCTCCAACACATTGCCGAAGGGTTCGCCGGGAAAAAGATCGCCACCGTCTTTACGATCATCATCATTTTTTTCGGCATCTACTTGTTCTATCGGTATGTTTTTAGAACTCGCGATCAGCGACTGAAACGGCTGATGATTTTTTCTGTCGTCAGCGCCTTTTACGCCTGGCGTCTTGTTACTCTGGATGTTCAGGTCGAACGGTTTCACATGATCGAATATGGTTTGCTCGCCGGACTCGTTTGTCTGGCTGCACAGAAGAACAGCCGAGGCTGGAGCGCGTTTGGGTGGGGCTTCGCGGCTGCCTGGCTCATCGGCCTGCTTGATGAGTTGTTTCAATGGTGGTGGCCGACCCGCGTTGGAGAATGGAGGGATGTCACCATCAATATGCAAAGCGGCGCTTTGGGCCTTGTCGCGACAGCTCTGCTATTCCGGAACCGGTTGTCTTTCCACAAACCGTCCCGGTCATCGATTATGGTATTGAGTTTCGTATTCAGCCTGCTGTCTCTTTTTAGTGGCCAATTCATTCTCAAAGTGCATGTTTTCGGATTTCAACACACTGATCCTGAAATCGGAACGTTTTACTCCTTTTTCATGAAAAAGGTGCTCGAGGAATCGACATCGACAGCGTATTTGCAGCAGGTCGCCCGAGCCGGCGGACATCAATCCGATAGAGCCATCACTGATATTTTCCTGTATTTTTACGAGAGGGAATCGAAGGAGCATTTTGACAGGGTTCATCTTTTATTGGAGCAGGGTCGCCCGGAGGAAGCCAGGTTGGAGTATGCATTGGTCAACCGCTACTATGCGCCATGGCTGGAAGGCACTGGAGCGAGTTTCAATGAAGCCGTGATGAAGCAGATAGAATCGACCGGTAGGGCGGACCCGGAGCAGTTTGTCAGCCCTGTTATGAACTGGATGCTTGTATCCGTGACTCGCCGTGAAGTCGTCGGGCTGACGTGGATCGCCGCCTTCCTGATGCTGATTCCAGGCATGGTGACATATTTCCGGTTGTTGTAATTCATTTTTTTTTTTGCTAGGGTGCGTCCGCTTGTGGCGATGTGAAGAAAAAACCGATATTTGAGGAGGTTTGCAGGCAATGAGCAATACAATGACATATGATGATCTGTTGAAGCTGCCGGTCACCAAGCTTCGTGAAATCGCTTTGACTCTTGAGGTCATCCAGGGTGTGCACGGGATGAACAAAGAACAGGTCATGCAGGCGATATGCTCCGTCAAAGGGATAGAGAATCCTTACAAGAAAGAGGCGGAGAAACGTAAAGCGGAAGCCAGGGCCAACATCATCGAGATGAAGGCGCAGCGCAAAACGCTTCGGGCGGAGCTTGCCGAGAAGAAAACCGACATGTCCAAAGACGAGAAAAAGGTGTTTCGCAAAAAAATCAAGAAACTCCGCCGGGAAACGCGGCGACTCGCTGATGTTTAATTCGTCCCGGTTGATATAACCGGATCGTCTCAGTTTCCTGTGGATACTGAGATGCTTCCATCCAGAAATTGCGCCGGCAGCGCTCGAGCCATCGGGTCAAGAACCGATTCATGGCTGAATGCCAGCGGGGATTGTCCCGGTTTGATACCTTTCGCTGTGATGTACACCAGAACACCGGATCCGGATAGACCCGGTTGAGCGCCGAGGCGGGATAATCCGATAATAATCCGTCCCCGGCGGTCATCAATCGAACTCAGAAACGCTGTTGAAACCCCGTCGTTTCCCATGAAGGGACCTTCCCTGACCTCCACGATCTCAAGAACTGTCGGATCATAATCGATATAAAAAGGCACGCTGCCGACATTCTCCGCATCCGCAATCACAATCTGAACATCGCCACTATCTCCTGTAATCAAAGCAGAGTATTGAGGATCAATCGACACCGTCGCAAGACCTTCACCCGGATTTTCATCCGTCCTCGCCGGTGTCACCGAAGCGGTCGAGTCTACAATGCTCCCTCCATCAAGCGATTTGTGTGGCTCCAGCACGATACGATCCTTGTAATCCTGTCCGTCACGTTTTGTTTCCGAACCGGCCGACATCGCTTTCCCGCTTCTTTTCAGCAACCCCGTCCAATGCTGTTCCGGAGCGCTGATCCGCCTGTCCAGGATATGGGGTGTCAGAGAGATTACGATGTCGGTCTGGGAGCTGTTCTGACTCTGCGATGTGAACAGACGGCCAAGAACAGGAATATCGCCAAGGAGAGGAATGCTGACCTTTCCTGAGCGTTCATCCTCCCTGATCAGGCCGGCGATGATCTCCACTTCTCCGTGCCGAAGTCGCAGCGTTGTCTCGACTTCCCGTGTACCGATTGTGGGATGCCCCTCCTCACTGGCCTTAATAATCGAACTGACGACCAGTTTTAAATCAAGCGCCAACTCGGAATCACTCAGGATTCTAGGCGTCATATTTATCAGTATTCCCACATCCCTGTACGAATAGGACGCCATCTCTTCCGACGTGTTCCGAAACATACTGCTGGTCACCTTGATCGGGACCTGCTCACCGATGTGCAGCCGTGCCGGCGTCCGGTTCAATATCCTTAGTCGCGGCTGGGCAAGAACCCTGGTTTGACTGTCATTTTTAAGCAGCTTGACGTATAAGGACGGAACCGTCAGAAAAATCTGGCCACCGGACAGATCATCCAGTTCCGAAACGGTTATCCGGCCTCCGGAACCGGCTGATTTGATGCCGCCTCCCAGGGTCGCAGTAATCATTGGGTCATCACCCAGATCCATACCGATATCCGCCATTTTCCCTTTGGACACCTCCAGAATCTCGACTTCAACGACGACTTCCGATTCACGAATATCGAGTGTATCGACAAGATCGGATACGAGGTCCATGCGTTCGGAGCGTGTCCGGACAACAACCGAATTTGTTCGGCGGTCTGCCAGGATCACCGCTTCATCAACAATCGGTTCCAGGAGTTCCTTCACCCGATCAGCGTCCGCATATTTTAGCGGGAACACCCGAACATCCTCCCGGATATACCGATCCCTCGATTCCGGTGAATCGGTACTGAGAATGTATGTGGAGTGATTGAGTCGGATAAGGATCAGACCGCAACTGGCTGCGATGTCTTCCATCGCCTGATTGACATCTATATCCTCAAGCGCCAGTGTCAGCGATCTGGATCGATCCACCGTTTCATCAATTAAAATGTTCCGCTTCGCCACCGTCGCCAACGCATCAAATACATCTCCCAGAGACATGTCTCGAATTTCGAAAGAAATTTGCATGTTCTCCTGCTTATTATCGGAAACCGAAGCCTTGGACTCCAACGCTTCCAGTGCGGATGCAGCCGGCCGATGATCCGGATTCAGGCGCAGTGCGTTCCGAAAGCACCTCATCGCATCGTCCGGATGTCCATATTCTTCGAGCTGCCTGCCCTCTTCGTATGCCGCTGCAGATTGCTTCTTCCGATCCAGCAATTCGAAAGCATCTTCAATTCCGGGTTGTTTCGGTGAATAACCGATCGCTTTTTCCAGGTTTATGAATGCCTCATCAAAATTCTCATCATCAAGATTCCGTTGAGCTTCAGTGATCATGCTTTCTGCGGCTGAATGTCTCGCACGATCCAGGGCAATCGCTACCTCAATGGAATCCGGATTATCAAGCGAAGCCTGCTCAAGAGCAGCCACGGCCACCTCAAAGTGCCCCTGTTCCAATGCGGTCAATCCGGTACGATACGCTGGATTCGTCGCACACCCCCAGAACCAAAATCCGAGTGAACAGCCAGTGAGAATTCGTATGACGGTTGCGAACCATTTTCCCTTCATGGTCTCAATTCCCTTCACTGCTGATGGTGCCATCCTGCAGAGACAAACGGATTGCGGCATATTTCACGACTTTAATACCATCCGTTTCTTTGACATGAACTTCGATATCGTCAGAACATCTTATATAGGACTCTGTGAACCTCGTTCGGATGGTCTGAGCATGCACGACAATCTGATCATTCCATCGTATCTGGACGTTACCGGCAGCACTGATCGACCCGTTTTTGTAATCCACTTCCGCTTTGTCGGCATGAATCAGAGCTTTTCCCAGCCGAATCTCCACATCACCTTCATAGTGAACCGTCTGCAAGTCGGGTTTCTCGCTTGCTGTCCAGGCAGAGATCGTCGGTTTGTCGAGAAGCTTGCTTGAATCTGTAAACCGGTCGATCTGAGTCTGCAACCGCTGGCGTGTCATGTCGGAAAAACTATATTTTACCTGTAGAATCCGGTATGCATTGACGGCACGCTGCAAATCGCCTAATTCCTCATACAGACGAGCAATGTTTTCCTGAGCGTATTCACTCGCCGGACTGCCTGAAAACTGCACTGTCACTTCCCTGTATAATTGCATTGCTTCCGATAGATTGCCCAGTTCCCAGTACAATTTTGCTTTAAGGAGTAGAGTATCACAGATGATATCGGAACCCCAGAATCGTCGGGTGACAATATCCAGATGATCCATGGCGGCACGGATATTTCTCTTTGGATTCAGTGCATTGGCATAGATCAGAGCGATCTCGTAATGGATCGAAGCTGTTTCTTCAAAACTCCCTGAGCGCTCGATGACATTCTGCACATTCTGATCGGCATACTGCTGATAACCCAGTCCTACTTTCACTCGAGCCGCTCCCATAAACGCATCTGCGATTCTTGGACTTCGGGGATAACGGGATAATACTGTCTCATACAGAACAAGTGCCTCCCCAAAGTGCTCCTTTCCCTGGCGCTCTCTCAGCTTTGCCAGTTCCAGGTAAGCCTCATCCGCCACGTCACTTCCGGGATAGTCACCGACCAGTTGCCAGAGCGCTTTTAATGCCATATCGAAGTTACCTATCTGCTGATAGCAGAGGGCGGAGTAGTACATTGTACGCGGGACGTCTTCATCAAACATCGGGTCTGTCAATGCCTGGGAATAGAACCGCAGCGCTTCACTGTAACGACCTTCCAGATGAAGTGCACATCCCTTCTCAACAGGTGAAACGCTCCAGACTCCATCGATGGGAATTACGAATGGTATCAGTAGATAAAAAATTATCCGTTTCATGGATGTACCTTCCCTTCTCCGGTAGATGGTTCCATGGTTGAGTCAAATTCCAACACATGTGTCACACGTCCCGGACTGTCGATTTCTTCAACGGGTGTTCCTGCGAACGCTGATGGATGCGAACGATTTCCCGCGCCGGACAGTTCCGGATCATACCACCGCGTTTCCATCGGATCCTCCAGAGGCATATCGCCAAGCCATGTATATCCGGGTCCCGAAAACCGTCCGATATTGTGTTGATCCATGTTGGAATCAAAAGGTATTACCAGCATACTGATCAGTCCAATACCCAACAGAACCGCGATAATCATAAGCCATTTCGTTCGTGTTTCCTTCAAACGATTGGTCTCCGGTCGGCTATCTGCCGTTTCCTGACGGTCAATTGCATCCAGTTTTTTCAATACGTCATCAACAACGCTTGCGGTTGGGAGCATGACATCGGCTGTCTTTAAGAACCTGGTCACCGATCGTTGCTTCTCCATCACCTTCCTGCACTCGGAACATGACTCGAGATGCTTGTCGATCATTTCTTTCAAGATATGATCGAGACTGCCGGATTGATAATCGTCAATGTGCTTAAGAATCTGTTTACAGTTCATGTTGCTCCATCCATTCTCTGACTTTCTGTCGTGCCCGATGCATCCTGGATTTTACCGTTCCCATCGAGCAGCCCATAATCTGAGCGACCCGTTCATAAGAGAGTTCCTGGTATTCCAATAGAATCAAGATCGTTCGCTGATCTTCGGGCAAATCTTCCAACGCTTTCTGAACAAGCAGCTGTTGTTCTTTGCGAGCGAGGACCTGCTCCGGATCGGGATCGTCCATCGCCAATTGCAAACTGCTGTTCTCGTTCATCTGATCGAGACTGTCCGCTTTACGGATCTCCCGCTTCTGCGCTTCATTGATAATCAAGTTCCGCGCAACCTGGTAAATATACGTTGAGAATTTTGCTCGAGGCTCATATCGATAGGCCGCCTTGTAAATACGCAGGAATGTATCCATCACCAGATCCCGTGCGCCATCCTCATCGCCAAGTTGACGCAAAAAAAATACAGTCAACTGGCGTTCATAACGCCTCAGCAGTTCGCCGAATGCGTCATGATTCCCGTCTTTTACCTGAAGCATCAACGCTTCATCAGACAGATCTGTTACCGATATTGAATCACTCATTGTGTTCGCGCCGCTCTGTCAACACTCCTGTGGCATACACGTCGTCGGTCCAGTTATACACCCTGGACAGGATATATTACAAAGCACTCAACCCGCGAACTGGAGCAATTTCAGGCTATGAAAATTCGTCAGACGCCTTTTTCCTGCTTTTTAAATTGGAGCTGATAGAGTTTGTAATAAATTCCTTGTTTTGCGAGGAGCGTCTGATGATTTCCAGTCTCGCATACCAGTCCTTTATGAAGAACAACAATTTTATCCGCTTTTTTGATCGTTGATAGGCGATGTGCAACAACCAGCGCGGTTCGATTCCGCAATAATGTGTCCAGACCTTTCTGAATCCACGATTCGGTTTCGGAATCGATATTGGCAGTCGCTTCATCCAAAATAAGCAAAGATGGATCCAGGGCAAGTGCCCGGGCGAAGGCCAAAAGCTGGCGCTGCCCCTGGCTGAGTGTCGCTCCTCCCTCCTTTACAACATGATCATAGCCGCAATCCAGCCGTTCAATGAACTTGTGAGCATTCACCTGATTGGCGACTTTCAGAATCGTCTCATCTGTTATGGCCTGATTGTTTAACCGGATATTCCGACGAATATCTCCCGCAAACAAAAACACATCCTGAAGAACAATCGCCATCTTGCGACGGATGAATCGTCGATCATAGTTTTCGATATTCCGACCATCGATCAGAATCTGGCCCTTCTGGATTGTGTAAAAACGAGTCAGAAGGTTGATGATCGTTGTCTTCCCGCTTCCGGTGGCTCCCACAAACGCAATCGTTTCACCCGCTTTCACCGAAAAACTGACATCTCGTAAAACCCATTCCTCGTCATTGTATGCAAACCACACTTCCTGAAACTCGATATCTCCACGGAGATCTCCCTCTGAGATCAATCTGGTGTGATCGTCCAGGGAATCTTCCTCCTCGACATCCATGATCTGGAAAATTCTTTCCGACGACGCCATTGCCGACTGCATGATATTAAATTTCTCAGCAATATCCCTGACCGGCCCGAAAAACATCGAAAGGTAACTGAGAAATGCCACCAGTGTACCCAGTGTGATCGACTGCTGAACAACCTGCCCGCCGCCGTAATACAAAATCAGGGCTATTCCAAGATTTTCCAGGAAAACGACAAACGGCGAAAACAACGACTGTGTCACCAGCTCCCGCATGTTTGCCACGTACGCCTGCCTGTTGATATCCATGAACTTCTGAAAATGCAATGTTTCTCGTGCAAACGCCTGAATAATTTTTATCCCGCTGAGATGCTCGGCGATTGTCGCATTGATCAAGGCGATCTTCTTTCGAACCTCCCGATAGGCATCACGCATCTTCCTCTTGAAAAACCATGTCACGGCAATCATCGGCGGCAAGATGCAAAAAGTTACCAGAGCCAGCCGGGGAGCAAGTTTCAGCATGACGATGATGATCCCAGCCAGCATCAGGAGATTTTTCAGCATCTCCACAAGGATGGATGTAAATACTTCGTTAAGAACATTGACATCGTTGGTGACCCGGGTGACAAGTCTGCCTGTCGGCTGATTATTGAAGAAGCGGATATGGAGTCTCTGGATATGATTGAACAATTCCAGTCGGATATCGAACATGATCTTCTGACCGACCCATGCCATGACATACACCTGGAAGAACATGATGCCGAGAGAGATGACTAGTATCCCGAGATATACCAGGGCAATATCCCGGACACCCATCCGATCCGGTTTTCTAATGAGGCGTTTCAAATCCTCAGGGAGATGTGACAAATCCGTCGACTCCACATAATACCGATCGGTTACTTTGGCCGGAATCGCTTCGATAAGCCCTGAATTCAGCCCGGACTGCAGTCTGGATCGGACCGGCTCGTCATATCGCGCCAGATCCAGACGATAATAATTCCCCGAAAGAATCGCTCCCAGATTCTCCAGACGCACGGCATCAGCAGGATCCATCACACCATCCCGGATCACATATCGAATATCGGAAACAGCAATCAAGCGATCCTTATACCTGCCAACGAAATCCGTTCGCTCATCATCTGACAGAGGTGACAGATCGAGTAATCTGTCTTTAACCACGATATAGGAATCGATCCCGATCTTGGAGAGGTAAGGCAACAGAATCTGACTCGCGGACATCAATGCGGCCATCAGCAGGGCCAGGAGCAGCCATCCGCTGTAAGGACGAGCATAGCGGAACAAACGGCGCATGATCCGGGAGTCATATACTTTTCCAAGATCGTCTTCGCGTGACAGGTAATCAAGAGTCATGACAGATCGTTTAAATCCCCGCTGTTCTCGGGAGACTCAGCATCCTGGAGTTGAAGCATTGATAACTCCGTGACTTGCTCAAGCTCTTCGACCAGCCGTTGATGTTCGAAAATTTCTCGATAGCGTCCCTTCATCGCAACGAGTTGCGAGTGAGTTCCCTGTTCGATGATTGATCCTTCCTCAATAAAAACTATCCAGTCCGCTTCACGGGCTGTTGAAACCCGGTGGGAAATCAATATGACAGTTCGATCAGATGCTGTGCGTCGGATGTTTTCAACTATTGCCTCTTCAGTTTCGGTATCGACCGCTGACAACGCATCGTCGAAGATCAAGATTGGTGCATCGGCGGCTAATGCCCGGGCAATAGCCACTCTTTGTTTTTGACCTCCGGACAGAGTAACCCCCCGTTCCCCGACAAGCGTTTCAAACCGATCTGGAAAATGGTCGACATCCTCATAGATTCTGGCCATATGTGCCAGAGTCTCTACCTGGTCCTCCGGCAAATCCTTTCCGAACCGTATGTTGTTGCTGATGGAATCCGAGAAAAGAAATGTCTGCTGGGGTACATGGGCAATCTGTTCACGAAGTGATTCGAGTGTTATCGAACGGATATCCCGTCCGTCAATGAATACTGTTCCGGGGGGTGGATCATATAGTCTGGAGATCAGGTTTACGAGTGTCGTTTTGGAGGATCCGGTCGGGCCCATAACAGCCAGCCATTGCCCTTTCGGGATTTTTAATGAGACATCTCTCAGCACAGGTTTGTGGTTGTTGTATGAGAACGACAGGTGCCGAAATTCAATCTCACCCATTATCTCCACGGATTCCGCTCCGGGTTCATTCCGGATTTCAGGTTTCAGATTCAGGATGGCATAGATGCGATCCAGAGATGCCCGGCCACGCTGATAAATGTTAACCACCCATCCGACAGCGATCATCGGCCACACGAGGATACCCAGGTAGCTGTTGAAGGCAACAAAATCGCCGATAGTCATCCGACCGTCAATCACCCGGCCGCCGCCGGCAAACAGGATGATAACACCACACAATCCGCCGATCGTCCAGATAAGAGGATGTAACAGGCCCCATACTTTGACCAGCCGCATGTTGTCATCAATATAAGTCTGGTTGATCAATTTGAAATTGGAGCATTCCTGGTTCTCCTGAACATATGATTTGACAACCCGGATGCCTGCGAATGTTTCCTGGGCTTTCTCCGAAATATCCGAGAAACGGGCCTGGACATCCCGGAAACGGGTATGCATGAGCGGTCCCAGTCTCAAGACGATAAACGTAATAACCGGCAACGGAATGAGCACGAATCCCGTCAGTCCTGGATTAATAGTGAACATCATGACCAGGGATGCCACCATCAGCAGACCGGAATCCAGGGTGGCGATTACAGCCATGCCGCACATCATCCGAATCGCTTCGAGATCATTGGTTGCATGTGCCATCAAGTCTCCAACCGATGTTCTGTCGTAATAGGAATATGGCAATGCCTGTAGATGTTTATAGAAACTATTACGCAGATCCATTTCAATTCTGCGTGAAATGCCGATGATAAAATAGCGCCACATAAAACGACTCAAGCCGATTCCGATAGAGATCAACAGGATGTGAAAACCATTCCAGAGAATTTTCCGGTAATCTTCCGGGTGATTGGTCAGCAGGTCGATCGAGCCCCTGACGATCCAGGGTATTATGATCTGCAGACCGTCTACCAGAAGCAGACCGATGATACCCAGGAAGAAGTTCCGTCGGTAACGTTTAAAGTAGTTGATGATGATATGGAAGGATTCGCTCACGAATGAATTCCTGTTTCCCTGATCCGGATTTCTACACTGACAACATTACCTGCCTGAACGCGTTTTCAGCAAGTGATACCACGTTCTCCGGCAAATCGAGATGGAAAACGACGCGGATGCGTCTTTCCCGAACCGAAAACACCTTCACACCTTGTTCATCCAATCGCCGCTGCAGTTCATCCGCCCCAAATGGAACATCGTTTTCCAGATCGATCATCAGGATGTTGGTATCAACCGTTTCGGGTGTGATCAAGCCGGGAATGGCGCGCAATCGCCGGCCCAAATCGGATGCCCGTCTATGGTCAACAGCAAGCCGGTCGATATGATGCTGAAGCGCATACAGGCCCGCAGCAGCGATAATACCTGCCTGCCGCATACCCCCGCCGAGAGCCTTGCGGGGGCGGCGGCACCGGTCAATAAACACTGTGGAGCCCAGAAGAAGGGATCCTACGGGTGCTCCAAGTCCTTTTGAAAGACAAAGGGAAAATGAATCGCACACCCGGCTCCATCGATCCAGAGGGATACCCGTTGCCACAGCGGCATTGACCAGACGCGCGCCATCGACATGCATCGGGATATCATACTGTTCCCCCAATCGATGCAGACGTTCCATCTTGTCATAACCGATTATCTTGCCACCTCCCCTGTTGTGAGTGTTTTCAATCCACAACAAACGGGTCAGTGGAAAATGAGGATCATGTCGAGGTCTGATTCTGCGCTGGAAATCCATCACATCAAAATCACCGTCCGCGCCCGGAACAGGATGAAGCTGAACACCGCTGAGGCCTGCGGCGCTGCCGGCCTCGTAGAAGAAAACATGAGTTTCCGGAGCAATCAGGGCTTCATCACCGTTCCTGCACCACGTTCGGATGGCGATCTGGTTGGCCATCGTTCCGGACGGGACAAACAGAGCGGATTCAACGCCACACAGATGTGCTGCATAGTCCTGTAGCAAGTTAACGGTCGGATCCTCGCCCAGGACATCATCACCCACCGGTGCCGAAAACATGGCATCACGCATTTCCTGCGTCGGGCGAGTGACTGTATCGCTGCGAAGATCGAGAACCGGCACGCCTTTGTCAGGCGTTTTCATTCAACGAACTCCATCACAATCGTCATAGTAGGATCTTCGATACCCCATGAAATAACGAAATCACGAATCTGATCTTGATATCCGATCGCTGCGATACGAAGCTGCATCTGGATAATTTCATCCTCGTAAATTCGGGGTAGCGTGAAGGATAAATAGCCATCCTCACTCGTTGTTTTTGTCTCGAGATAAAAAAAGTAATCATAGATGCTCTTTTTAAGCTCATACAAGTCGAGGACCGCCTGGTTGACCGGATCACCGTTACCATTCAAAACGGTAACATGAAGAGTTGTATCCAAATAGAGTGTGTTTTGCCCGACTTCAAAATCGAGTTCAACGGTATCGTCCCGAATAACATCGGTGTATTTTTCAACTGCTGAATAGCGGGGATGATAAATCTGGACAAGGTTCGGTCCCCATCGGACATCGGACAAACGGTACCGGCCTTCCTCATCCGTCAGGCCACTCACTGCGTAACTGTTTTTCAATGATGTTGCCTTGACCAGTACCCCTGGAATCGGCAATTCTGTATCGCTGTCGGAGATCGTTCCACGGATTACACCTGTCCATGGCCGATCACAACCTTGCATTAGAATAAGGGTTATCACAGCGAGTACGGAGATAATTGGAATGTGTCTTTTTTTCATGCAGCACCTCTTCTCCAATCGCCCATCCTAGATTCGCTCTTGTTAAGCTGTCAAGTCGTTGATAAAATCGCAGCATGAATACAGTACGATACCAGGATAAAATTGACCGTGCCGCGCAGTTTTTACAAGAGTTCATCACGATCGAGCCGAAATGGTGTGTCATTCTCGGTTCGGGACTGGGGGGATTGGGCGAGTATCTGGACGACCCGGTTGTACGGATTCCGTATGCCGAAATACCCGGTTTCCCGAGATCGGGTGTTCAGGGACATTCCGGGATTCTAATCGCCGGCGGATCGGGTGGAATTGGTGTTCTGGTTATGGAAGGGCGTTTTCACCGATATGAAGGCCACGATTGGTCAACACTTATTCTGCCCCTCAGGGTGTTGATAAGACTCAGCGTCTCACGATTTATTCTCACCAACGCTGCGGGAGGAATCCGTCCCGATCTGCTTCCTGGCGATCTGATGATGATCACGGATCATATCAATCTGATGGGAGGTAATCCGCTGACCGGACCGAATCTTTCGGCATTCGGACCCCGCTTTCCTGCTCTGACGGCATGTTATGATCACGAGATACAGGCGGTGATGAAAGAGGCGGCTGATCGGCATCAGGTCGAGTTGAAAGAGGGTGTCTACGCTGCGCTGGCCGGTCCGAATTATGAGACGGCTGCGGAGATCCGGATGCTAAAAATTCTTGGTGCTGATGCCGTTGGAATGAGTACTGTTCCGGAAGTAATCGCTATTCGTCATGCCTCAGCCAGAGTAATTGCTGTCAGCATGATAACCAATACAACCGGTGGCACGGACGTACCGACTCACGAAGAAGTCATGGAGATGGCTGAGAGAAAGAAGAGGTCCTTGCACCGCGTAATTCTCGATGTGATCGACCGAGCTTAATGGAGGTGATCTGATGAAGAAATCGTTGTTGGTTGTCGAACGAATTGAAGGCAGTTGGGCTATTCTTGAGACGGGTGACGGGGACAGTTTTCAATTCCCAAAAAACCTGTTGCCCCAACCATTGAAAGAGGGCATGCATCTTCAGTTTTCCATTGAAATCGACTCGGCATCAGCGCAAGCGGCACAGGCGAACATGAAATCGCTGCGCGATTCAATGAAACAAGGTTAGCTATTCCAGATCATCTCCACCCGTCTGCTTGAGGATGACTGTTTTTTCCGGATCAAACCGGATCGGTATCGTCAATCGCAGCACAGCGCCTGTTTCCGTGTTTTTTTCGAATTCAACGAAACCATTATGCATCAGGGTTATTTTTTTTACTATGGCTAAACCCAAACCGATTCCTTCAGTACGACTTGTATAGAACGGTTTGAATACTTCATCGAGCCGATCAACGGGAACTCCGGGACCCGTATCTCTGACTCTGATGATGTAATGGTCCGGTTCCTCGGGGACGACGCTCTGAAGAGTGACCGGTTCTATGGAAACATTGATGTCACCCCTGCCCTGCATCGCCTGGCATGCATTGGCCAGGACATTGCGTATCAACTGCCTGAACTGGTTCTCATCAATTTCTGCAATCCTCGGCTCATTCATCGGTTCTATACTGAATTGCACCAGGGAGTCATACTGCCGGGACAATGCGGCAGCCTCCTCTGAAAAAAGTTGTCCCAGATCCAAACTCGACACGTCAGGTTGAACCGGACGGGCGAAATTCAGAAAGTCTCGAATGATCCGCTCCAACCCACTGACTTCATGACAAATCTCAAATGCAACCTCCCGCAAATCGCTCTCCGTAATCGATTCCGCCAGAAACTGAGCATTTCCCTGAATGGCACCCAGAGGATTTCGAAACTCGTGAGCCACTCCCGCCGATAACTCCCCGAGAGCTGCCAGATGCTGCTTCTCTCTGATCTGATTCCGCAAGCGCTTGAACAGCGTCACATCACGGACAACACATCCGACACCGGTAATATCTCCATTGGGAGTCTGAATTAATGTTGTCGATATACTTAGCCATATCGGCTGACGGTTGTGCTGATCCCATCTCCATTGGTGCTGTTGCACAGTCTGCTGCCTGTTCAATGCATTTGATACGACACGGTATATCTCACTATCAATACCGAAAACCTCTTCGCACGCAGAACCCCTGACATCGGATTTTTCGAGATGTAAAAGCTGCGGTACCCTGGATGTCAATGTCATAATGGTGCGATTTTGATCGAAAGTAATGATCCCGGTATTGACACTGGCAAGCAGATCCTCTTCATAGGCATCCATGGGCGACATCCGCTGCTCCAGCTTGTCCCCCAGATACTCAAGCCGGTCCTCCTGTTCACGGAGTTTGCGTATGGTTCCGGCGAACGTTTCGATGGATCGTTGTACCGGATCACGAAAATCGTCATCCAGGCGGATCAAATCAGTTTTGACTGAGGAGGCATCCCCCAGAATTGCCTCCAACCGGGAAAACGGCTGCAGCATTTTGCGGCCATAATACAGTACGACGATATACGCGAAGATCAACCCTAGGATACTGAACAGAATAAAACCGGTCACTCGTTTTTCCGGCCAGTCGAAAACAGCTCGGTTTCTTTCAAAAATTATCAAAACTCCCGGACCCGCAATACTGAAATCTTCCGGATTGATAGATGCAACAACTGGCGTTTGATCCCATGATATGTATTCGGCTGTCAGGCTTCTGATTCCATCCCACCCCCTTCTCCAATGGGGATTGGTCTGCGAAAAATCAACCAGTTCCGGCCGATCCTCCATGACAGGGAAAATCTGTCTTGCTCCCTTTTTGTTTACAAAAAAGACTCGATCCGATGTATTCAAACGGAATGGATAGAGCAATCTTTCGAGGTCTTCACGATTGCGAGCACTCCAATCACCCTCCAGCATCGAATTGCATTCCAGCAATGTTTCAAGCAGCAGTTCCAGAGCCTGACTGGTTGTGATGAAATGATTCAATTCCAGTCGTCTCCACTGATTTCCCCATTGCCGCACATTGACGACTATGCCGATGCTGAAGACGCCGAAAAGTACCAGGATCAGGAAAGAAAAAAGCCAAATCGAAGTTCGGTATCGAATCACCGGTTGGCGGATATCACTCATTCATGTCCTCCAGAAAACTCAACCTATATCCCATGGCCGGCAGTGCCTTATAAAGATCATACACTTTTATATACTGCAGTGTCTTATCTTCCTGAAGCATGGGCACATCGTCCGGCAGGTGATTTTCATAGAGACTGGCGAAGAATATACCCGGATCATGGTGCACTGCGAATACCGGCAATACTGCCTTCTCTATCTCATAAACGCCTTGCGAATAACGCAAGAACTTCTGCCAGTCAACGGTCAGATAGCGAATGCGTGTTCTTTCCACTTCCCGCTGGATTTCCTCCATCGTGAATGGCACCGGATAAACAAACTCCTTGCCTTGATAAACAGCATAAATGGGATACATCGTTGAAAAATGTCTGGAATCAGTCTGGCGGGTCAACCAACGAACCATTTCCGGATAACCCGATGACACAATCCAGACCGATGGAAGTCGAATCGCCATAACGCATACAGAGACAACAAGAAGACCAATGGTCATCCAGGCAACCACTTTGCGGCGGAACGGCTGAAAACGGGTAAGCGACAGAGTCGTACAACGCCCGATCGCCAGGGCGATGAAAGGATAGAGGCCGGTCACTGTCCGGGGCACCCGGGTTGTTGTGAGGCTGAAAATAGTCATCGGAACAAGAAACCAGGCCGCGAGTCGAATATCTGGAGGAGATCGCGAGATCAGCAGGCATGTGATAGTCAGAGACCAGAATACTGTTGGCAAGAATCCATCGAAGCTGGTCAGAATTTTGAAATAATAAAACGGATGATCAAGATCGAATGATGATTCATCGCCAAGGAACTTCGTTTTCAGGACATCGAGATATGAGGATGGTTCAGACCATGTAAAATCAGGGAAAAAAGCCAAATGATACCATTGGTTGAGCATTAGAAAGCAGATTAGGGCGCCGGTCGAGATGCCCAGCCATCGGGCACTTGATTGCCGACATGGTCGCTCCGAACGGAATGTTGCGGCTATTTCAAAGATGAGCATCAGCACAATATAGGGCATGTATCGGTAACTTGCGCCAATAGTCAGGATAGCCAATGCGCCGATCAGGCAGCCTCTTCCCATTTGTGCCCGGGTCGATGTCAATTGTGCCCGGTTCGTGTGATGAAACAGCATCACCATCAAAAACAGAGCCATGGAATCCATTTCATGCAGAGCCAATCTGGAGTAGTGAACATGTGAGGGCTGAAATGCAAGCCACAGAGCTGCGATGAGACCCGCTGCCGGGTTGAACCACCTGCGACCCAGTTCAGCTGTTAACAAAATAGTCAGTAATCCGAAACAGATAGAGTAAGATATAGCGGCATCGCAATCATTCCTGAAGAACAGCGAAAAAACGGACAGCAGGAGTACGTGAACAGGTTTCTGGAGGAAAACCGGATAGCCCTGATATGCAGCGATGGAGGGAAGAACAAACCGGGTATCGAAAAAATGGATCAGACCTTTGAATATCCAGTCGGCACGCCATCTGACGAAGCGTGCACCCATAATAAAAAGCCCTTCATCCCAATACCATAAACCACGGGCATGCACATGTCTGAAACGAAGATACGCAGCGATGATCAGAACAATACTTAATCCTGCGATATATCGTGCAGACGGAGCGTTATAACGGCTTTGGGAGATGCGACATGAATTGTTTGACAATTCATTGCTCCATACATCACGATCCCTGTTTTTCGTCCACTTTCATACTAAATTGTTTCCGCGGAGGTACACAAATATCTTCTGCAATAAGCTCCTTGTTGGTTCCGACAGGGATAATGACACGATAGCATTGAGTGATCAGATCCTTTTGATTCAGATATATTATCCAGGGACCGGGCTTCAGGTTGAACAGCATCGACATTCCTGCTATCCCAACCGGGATACGCTGAGCATATCCCGACCATTCCGGCGAATCAGCTCCTGTCAACAGAACTTTTTCCAGCCTCAATCCGGAATCATCGACATGGGTTGTTGCTTTGCTGACGATACCGGGATCTGCCGGTATCGCCAACAGAAGATTGCTATCCGGCACGCCTGTCAATCTGGATGAATCTCCCTGGGCCATGAAACCGAAAGATTTCACCGAAAGAGATCCGGTGGCGGCTGCAGAGGAAGCGAAATGCTCACGGATCCGTTTTGTCCCGGCGGTAATAAATTGACTGTCATCCGGATAGAAGGCGGCAGTTTGAGTCAGAGGGTTCATTGCCGCTGCGATCAACGGCAGGTCTTTCGGAACAATCTCCATCCGATCCTTGCAGATGGTTGACAGCACGGCGTGGATTTCCGAGTCCTTCTTTTTGCCGGATAACACATCGTTCAGATACGGAATGGGATCACTATAGTGGTATGCACCCGATCCATCGAACCACACCATTGCTGCCGGGGGTGTGGTTTGTTCTTTTTCGATTGATCCTGCAAGGGAAACAAACGACGTCATTGTCAGAATCACCAGACTCATCATTGCAGATTTTCGCATAACCACCTCCATCAAATAAATTTTGGTCAATCAGTATTAATTTCCCTGAATGAAATATGTTCACGCCACATGAAAACCAGGCCTAAGAGTGTACTGGGGATCCACTGGACAACGACATGAAGGATCAGCGCATATGCTGTGGCAACATTCTCCGAAAAACCAGTCAGATCTCCATAGCCTGCTGATCCGAGAATGATGAAACATGCGAGTTCAAACGGTCCGAAGTAACCAGGCGCTGAAGGTATGATGATCACAAGATTAACCATGGCCATCGTTGCCATTGCCACAAGAAACGTCCCGAAAAAGCCAAAGGCGTTCAATACCAGGTAGTAACTTGCGGCTTCGATCAGCCATGTACTCAGCGATAATATCAGGACCCGGAAAATATCATTACCGGCTTTCAGGGAATCCAGCCCGTGCAGCAGATTGTCGAACACCTCCTGCATTCGCGGGTTGTTGCCGAATCGCGTTTTGCCGGTGATCGTTCGAAAGATCCAATTCATCCAGGCCTTCTTAAGGATCACAGCATAGCAGATCAGGATTGCACCCAGAAAAACGATACTTCCCAACGTTGCCACTTTGCGGACGATTTGATTTTCGATAGGAAAAAAGAGAATCGAGACGAACAGCAAAATAAGCATTGTCAGGCCGTCGAATATTCTTTCGACACCGATAGTTACGAGTGTTGCACTTTTAGAAACGTTTTGCTTTTTTCCCGCGATATACGCCCGATAGATGTCTCCAATTCTCATAGGGAGAATATTGTTGGCCATGTAACTGATAATATAAATAGGAAACAGCTGGGACGTTCGGTTTTTGGAAATGGGACGCATCAGGATGCACCATCTTGTTGTTCGGACCCAGACACCGATAAAATAGACCAGAATAGCGGGAATAATCCATAACGCATTGATATTTCTAACTTCCCGAAAAACCTGATTGAGATCGATCTGTCGAATAACCAGCCATAAAAAGACCGCACTGATAAGTATCCCGATTCCGATTCGGATAAAACCCGGTGTTTTTCTACCATGCATCAATCTAAGTCCCCTCTGTCCCGTAATTTCAGAAATCTGATCGTTTCACTTCTGCGTTCCTCAACCATTGCATTCGGTCTTGCGACCGTTTCATATAGTTGAAGCGCCTTTTCGAGTCGGTCGGTCCGGATTGCATGATTTGCGGCGACGATCAACTCGATATCCTCGAGATACTCCAGAATCATGAACTCGGTATCCTCGAATTCGGTTCCGAGATTCAGGTTTCGAATAAATGACGACAGGCGCATGAACCGAGACCGTGCATCCGTCAAGTCTCCTGATTCATAAAGTTCGACAGCCGTCTCAAGGCTCGATTGGATCTCGTCCGGAATCATGGCCTGTACATCATGAATGACATCAGCAAGATCGGTGAATGCGTCAACGACATCCTGAGGTAATGGCATCTCAGGAGTGTACAGCTCAGGATTCCCTGTCATCAGATTCCATTCTTCCAGGATATTGATAAGCTGCCCGGAAGCATTGAATTCCTGCATGATCCGAACATAGGATCTGATAACCGTGTCCCGGGCGGTTTGAACAGCTTTCCGGCGGGAGTCTATGTATAGAATTTCATTGTCGACAGTCAGAATCTGACGGTCGAGGTCGATTCCGATTCGGGTTAGAATGGTCGATGCACGCTCCATGCGATCAAGCCGGCTGTTGTAGGCGTTGACCGGCAAGCTTGATAATTCGGTTTCTATCTGTATGAGAGATTTCACATCCTCAACCCGTTCACCCGAAAGTTCCGATGCCAGGATTAATGCTGATTTCGTATCCGCATTCAGAAGAAATGTACGAAGGATCGTTTCTTTGGAATCTGTCGTGACACTGCTGTTTTTGGAAAGACTCAGGCGGATTGTTGAATCGTTTTTGCCAATTCTTCGAACGGCATTGGAGATATCGCCTTCAGGAGGATAAACAAAAAAGTACCACATATCTTTTTCGACAACCGGAATTGATGCCGAGAAGGAATACCGGCCTTCTCTCAGCACACAACGGGCAATACCCCGTTCATCGGCATGTAATCGTCTGATTATCTGACCGTTTCCATCATAGAGAACAAGCTCCAGGTAATGGGTGTCCTTCAATATCCGGATTTGATCCTCTGTGTTCACCTCGACCAGCTCCAGGCGGATCTCTACCGGAAAACTGGATACAAGAATATCCGTCGGCCAAAGAGGCAGATTGAAATAATCACCTGCAAAAAACGCAGCTGCCATGAACAAAACAATCAGGAGAAGTGAGCGCAACCATCTCATTACACGTCAGTCCATCTCTTCTAAAATTCCGAACAACATGGACTCCAATTGGAGTCTGACGTCTGTATGATACACAGTCTGAGATAGAATTTCATCGACGCCATCGAGGATTTGCAAAGCCGAATCAACAGTTAATGGGCGATGCCGTGGCAATCGACCGGACATTTCACTGGAGTCAGGATTTTCACATACCCTGTCGTGGAGCCATCGGTAAAAACGAAGAAGACCTCTCGACTCCCCCGTCGAATCCAGAGTCAGTATCGTACTGACTGCCTTCAAAACCCATTCTGCATCCTGTTCCTCACCGGCATCGAACAAACGATCACAGATATCCGTACACGCTTTCTCGATATCCCAATCCGTTCCGAGAGCCTCTGAGATACTGCCGCACGCCGGACCGGCATGGTCAAGTGCTGTTTGCTCATCCCATCCGAAGACGCGGACAAGTCCGTCCGTAAGTTCGTTTTCAGGGAGTCGATAGAATGGAATGACCTGGCATCGAGATCGGATGGTTGGCAGAAGCCCTTTCGGATGAGTCACGACAAGAATCAGGACCGAGTGAGACGGGGGTTCTTCCAGAATCTTCAGCAGACAATTCTGAGCAGGTGGCAGCATTTTATCCGCGTCATCAATGACAACCGTTTTGTATTGACTCTCAAATGGATGCAGATACAGTATTTTTTGAATTTCTCTTATATTCTCAATTTTAATTGTCCGGTTGTAGCAATTGGATTCCTGGTGCATCTTGATTTTCGAAAAAAGCCAGTAAATCATAGGCTTTGATGCATATTTTTCGAGGATTGACTGGGAGATGAGTTTATCAGGAGACAAGTATAGGACATCCAGCGGGGGATTCGCTTTAGTGCAGACTGATGATCTGGCAACTGTTCCCAGTTTGCCCAGTTCTTCTATTCCAGCGATATAGTCGAGTTGATCTGTTTCAGATATCAATTGTCCTGCCATCCCGTTTTCGGACAGGTACCGGGAAAATATTATATCCCGTTTCAAAAACAGGGGGGTTGTCAGATCCCGCATTATTACGACGTCCGGATGGAACGGGAAAGGGTCACCGATACGAAGGCAGTTATGGCAGACACCGCACGCGGATCCATTGTTCGGTTTTTCGCAATTCAATCGACGGATCAAATCAAGTGCCATTGAATATTTTCCGATCCCCTTGGCACCCCAAAACAACATGGCATGTGGAAGATGTCCATTTTTTACAGAACGGTCCAGCATCTCCCGAATTGTCTTGTGACCAAAGATCATGATCTGGAACTCCAGGCCGTTATCAAAGGAAAAATGATTGTTTCCAAGACGCCCTGCGCATGGATTGCTCCTGATTTCAGCAATTTGTCGACCGCGGCAAGGCGGGTCATACAATCCGTCAATTCACGGATTGTAAATTTCCGGCTTTGAAGCAACTGCTGATACAGGGCATATGGGTTTGTGTCCGTTAGAATACTTTTAGCCATGGGGACATCCTGGTATTGAGCAATCAGCTGGGGCAGCACATCATCTCTGAAAGCGGCATATTGAGAAGGGACACGGATTTTATTCATTCCCATCGATATTATACTGATAAATATTCGGATGCGGTTGGAGAGTGATTTTGCCAACAACAGCGGTGGAATCCCATCATTCAGAGTTCTTCGTATCGCCTCTTTGATTTTTACGGGATCCTTCTCCCCGAAAGCCTGCACCACCATGTAGCCCGGCATCTCACTGTGATCCACGAGAATATGGTCCACATCTGCGATGCTGATTCTTGGTTCCGATCCAGCATACGACGAAACAACATCCAGAGCGTTGATTACCGCCCATAGAGAATCCGGTGTCTTTTGACGTAATACGCGCCACGCCCCGTCTTCAATCATTTGGCCACGCGCCTGCAACCTCACTCGTGCAACAGGATAATAATCGTCGGATCTCGTATCATATTGATTAAAGTTTTTCGTTTTCGGGAAATCAAGATGCACACCAATTTTTTTAATCAATTTCGTTATTCCAAGCCGCTTATCCGCAGTACAACTCGTCAAGATCAGAACACCACCTGCCGCTCCTCCGGACAACCAGTCACGCAACGGGTCTGTCTGATTTGATTTTCCGGATTCAAACCACGCCACATCACGGATGATCACAATCTGAACAGGATTGAAAAGGGATGGACTCTGTAAACGCTGAATGACTGCCTGCGGATGTGTGTTTTCTCCCTCCATGGTCGTCACGAGTGCACCGGTATAGGCGGTTTGCAGCGTCGAAGCGGTTTGCTTGCACGCCTCATGAACCAGGTAATCTTCTTCTCCACTGAAAAGATACACGGGTTTTATATCCGACCGGCCGATGGATTCAATAATCGCCTGAATGGAATTGAATGGGCTACCAGCCTTCATCGAGAATGGTTTCTTTCTTGATGTCGACCAGAATGGCTGCATCCGATTTTGATACGTTGCCCGCAGGAACACTCAGGATAACGGCTGATATCTGCCGGTTACCGATTACTATCTCAAGAAAATCACCGGCTTTTACCTGCGCTCCGGCTTTTTCAACCCTGCCGTTAATTCGGGCTGAACCCGAATCACAAATGGTTTTGGCTCTCTGACGCTGCTTGACCAGGCGCGACACTTTTAAGAATTTATCCAGTCGCATGAGTGTTGCCTCAATAATCAAGGATTTCGATATATGTCATCGCCCGTTGCCGATCAAACCATTCCTGCTCCACCTGTCTGGCCTTTTTTTCCCGCAGCGTCATTTCGATTTCATCTCGCAGATCCTTCAACGGCTTGAACCCGGCATCCATTTTTTCCAGGACTTTTATGATAACCCACCCAAATTCTGTCTGGAGAGGTTCAGAGAATTGCCCAACCTCAAGCTGAAAAGCTTTTTCTTCAATAACCGGGAGAGCCTTTCCTTCCTCCAGGAACCCGATATCGCCACCTTGATCACGGGATGGTCCATCAGAAAAGTTTTTGACCATATCGGCAAAATCCTCGCCGGCAGACAGTTGCCTGTATAGATCACGGATCCTTTTCTCCGCCGCAGCGTTAGCCAGGGGACCGTTCGATTCGCTGTCAACCATCAGAACACCTACCCTGACCTGGGCTTTCGATTGATACTGATCCCTGTTCGATTCATAGTAGTCTTTAATATCGGATTCAGTGACCCGAATTTTCGAATAAACCTCGCTTCTCAGAACACGTCGTACAATGGACTGCTTCTTTAAATTCTCCTTCAGTTCATCCAGCGTGATACCTTCAACAGCAAGTTGCTGGAGAAACGCCTCCTCCGTCTTAATCCCTGCATTGTCGCGCAAAGCCATAATCGTTGCTTCGACTTCCGCATCCGAAATAACAACTTCATTGTCCCGAGCGAACCGCAGGCAGACTGCCTCGTTGATCATCTGGTTGAGAATCTGGCTATTCACCTCATGGATTCGTTGATCCCATTCCTCGGGTGGGTATTTCTGCCGGATCTGCTCAATCGACGGTTGACTCGCTTCACGAAGTTGCGATGCTGTAATAATGCTGCGGTCCACTTTCGCAATGATGTGGTCGACCACTTCGACTGCTCGGGCCGATGAGCCCAGAAGAAACACTGGCAATAACAGATATCGGGGCAATGCACGTACGGCAAGTCTGATCATGTTCCATCTCCCAAATCAGCAAGAGGGGTCCCCTGCCTGATTTCCAGTTTATTGACCTCCTGATCCAACCAGTCCTGGAAGATGCGTGATCGGAGGCGGACAACCAATTCCTCCTGAAGCCTATCTCGAACCGATTCCAAGGGCAAGACTTCGGGCGGGTACTTTTTAATAAGTTTGTATATGAAATATCCTTCCGACGCGGCCAATACCCTGGAAATTTCCCCAGGTTTCAATTGAATTAACTCAGCCTCAAACTCGCTTGGCAGCTCACCCGCCTGCTTGATTACACTCTCCCCCTGAGCACCCTCTCCCTTGAGGTTGCTATGCTTCTGGGCCAGGGTTTCAAATTTCCATTTTCTTTTGAGTTGTGCGTATAGATCTTTAGCGAGGTCCGCATCGTAGACGCGAATAATCCGGAACTCCAGCCTTTCCGGCTTTGTGAAATAGTCCAGACGCTGCTCATATTCCTGGCGGATCATTTCATCCGTTACGTCAATGTCTCTGGCGAGATGTTCGGAAATTCCCCCTGCCAGATCCATCACCTGCAGACCGCTGACAACTCTATTCCACCATTCAGTTTCACCATCCGCCATGAATTCAAATCCTTCGCCGTACCGTTTTAACTCCTCCGGAACCTGCCCCGTATCTTCGATCGCTTTCAACCCAAGACGGTTTGCTTCCTGCCGAATCACCTTTTCAACACAAAGATCCCGGATGCAACTGGTGATCGCACGTTGAATATCCTCATCACCGATATCATCCTCCAGGCCCCAATCCATCAATCTGACAGCCACTCTGGCCTTGAGTTGAGGAACTAGAGTGGCTTCTCCATCAATCCATAACGCGACAGCCGTTTCCTGCACGGATTCCTGCGACCCACAACCGACAGAGACCATCATCAGCGTGATGAATACATCAACACATCGCAACCATTTCTTCCAATGCATATCGTGTCTTTCTAACCAGTTCACGCCCGATCGTCTCAGATACACGGATCATTAGTGATACGGGGGGATTGAACTGGTAACGCTGGGGCTGCCTGACGATCAATTCCATGACATGTTCCGGCTTCAGAGGTGTTGAGTTTGAAAAAGTCGCCACAACGACTCCTTTCCGGTACTCCAGCAGCGTGACAGCCAATTTCGCGGCCGCAATTCTTATGCCGGCGATATCAGCCAGGATATAGATGGCTTCCGGTGGATCTCCATACTGATCTTTCAGCGACAGCACAAAAGATTCAATCTGATCAGTGTATCGAATTGTTGAAAATCGGCGATATACTTCCAGTCGGAAGGCCGGTTCCTCGATATACATTTCCGGAATCGCCAGATCATAGGGAATTTTAATTTCACATTCCCGCGTCTCCTCAATCTGTTCACCCTTCAATTCCTGAACCGCCTCCCTGATCAGGCGACAGTACATTTCGAAGCCGACCGCACTGATCTGACCATGCTGATTCGGTCCGAGAATATCTCCTGCACCTCGAATATCCAGATCCCGGGCAGACAGACTGAAACCGGACCCGAGCTCAACTGCCTCCCGAATAGCAGATAACCGTTCCTTGGCTTTCTGAGTGACGATCTGGGTTGCCGGAACAAGCAACCATGCATATGCCTGGTAGCGATCACGGCCGACCCGACCTCTCAATTGATAAAGCTGGGCAAGCCCCAATTGATCGGCGCGATTGATGATTATCGTATTGACAGATGGAATATCAAGACCCGATTCGATTATCGTTGTGCACACAAGCACATCATATTCTCTCTCCAGAAAACGCAGCATCACCGATTCCAGCGCCGACTCACTCATCTGCCCATGACCCACGCCGATACGTGCCTCCGGAACCAGTTTTCTCAACATATCCGCCAGAACGTGGATACTGTGCACCCGGTTATGAACGAAATACACCTGCCCACCTCTGCTGAGTTCCTCAAGGACCGCCCTGCGAATCAGTTCCCGATCGAAGCGAGCGATCCGGGTCATGATCGGTAGCCGGGATTCGGGTGGTGTATTGATCAGAGAAATTTCCCTCAAACCCAGAAGGGACATGTTCAGCGTTCGTGGAATCGGTGTTGCCGTCAAGGTCAATACATCGATGGTATTTCTTAATTGCTTGAGTTTTTCCTTGTGTCGTACTCCGAAACGGTGTTCTTCGTCGATAATCAACAGACCCAGGTTCTGAAACCTGACCAGATCTCCCAGTAACGCATGCGTTCCAATCACAATATCAATAGTACCATCGGCGATATGCCGATGAACAATCTTCCTATCCCGATCCTTT
This sequence comes from candidate division CSSED10-310 bacterium, assembly GCA_016931515.1. Classification (GTDB taxonomy): domain Bacteria; phylum CSSED10-310; class CSSED10-310; order CSSED10-310; family CSSED10-310; genus JAFGEQ01. Next base: position 83,866 of record JAFGEQ010000009.1, read on the forward strand.
AAAAAACGCGACAGCATGGCTATTTTTACCGGAAAGTTTTCGAATCGTTTCTGGAAACTCCGGAAATGCTGCTGTGCCAGGATTGTTGTTGGAACAAGAACCGCAACCTGCTTACCGGCTATTGCCGCCTTAAAAGCTGCCCGTAATGCTACTTCCGTTTTGCCATACCCGACGTCGCCACAGACAATTCTGTCCATTGGTCGCGGAGTCTCCATATCACTTTTTACATCGTTGATTGCCTTCAACTGGTCGGGAGTTTCTTCATAATCGAATCCCAATTCAAATTCTCGCTGCCAGTTATCGTCCGATGGGAAGGAAAAACCTGTGACAACCTCCCGTTCGCTAAACAATTTCAGCAATTCAGCGGCCAGTTGAAGCACCGATTCCTTGACTTTTCTCTTCTTCGACTTCCATGTGACCCCACCCATGCGATCCAGGGCGGGTCTGGCATCGGATGTGGCTATGTATCGTTGAATCAGATACAACCGGTCGACCGGCAGATAAAGTTTTTGATCTTCCGCGTAACGGACCAGGAGAAAGTCCTGCTCTTTTCCGTTAACGGAGAGGCGGTGCAGACCGTCATATCGCCCTATGCCGTGATCGACATGCACAACCAGATCGCCGGGATGAAGATCGCGAAATGACAGACCCTGTTCGAATTCATCCGATCGTTTCCAGCGCTGTGGTCGTTTTTGTCCGACAATATCCCGCTCGGTAAGCAGAAGACAGTGCGAATCAGGTAATCGAAATCCACGTGACAGATCACCCGCAATAAATTCGGTTGTAATATTACCTGGAAGTTGTCCGACAGCAGCAGCCGCAAGCTGGGAAGGTTGCGCATCTTCATCACGATCCAGATCCGCCGCAGCCAGCCGCTCCGAAACCACACGTCGAACCGACTCTCGACGATAAACGATCATGATCCGGTACCCTTCCAATGACCAGCGGCGAAATTCATTCGTAATCTTGCGATAATCGCCATTGAACTCCGGTACTGAACCCGCAGTGATTACGATGTTGCTGCTATCAACCGAAACATCCTCGATGTCATCCCAGAGAATAGATGGGGTTCCGGGCAGAGCATTCAGAGTCGTGGTGCGAAATGATGTGGCATCGATTCGTCGGAGTTCTTCCAATACCTCATCCGGCTCGATCCATACCGTCACAACATCCTTTCCCAACCATTCCAGAATACGGAAGAAGAAAGGAGCTGAATCCGCTGCCCCCCCCTGATCCAACGCTCTAGTGATCCGAATCATTCGGACCCTTGATATTGAACGTTGAGTCAGGGGATCGAACTCCCTGATCGATATGACTTCGTCTCCAAAATACTCGACCCGGACCGGAAAATTGTAGACCGGTATGAAAATATCAAGGATTCCTCCCCTGAACGCGAAATCCCCGGGCGATTCAACCCTCATGACACGCTCATACCCCATCTCGGTGAGTTGCTCAATGATCCTCCGGATATTCGTACGGCCCTCTGTCGTAATGTCGATGCCGGTTTCCGAGTAGTGTTCCGGTGCATCCAGCCTGACAGCCATAAACGAGGCGGGAGCAATGGCAACGGGTACATCATGCGATCTCAGACTGTGCAACGAAGCATTGAGATGCGCTGAAAAAATGATGCCAGACTCCTTGGGATCAGTAACCCCGTCGCGGAACTCCGGAAACAGAATGGCTCGGCCTGCAACTTCCGCTCGAACACCGGGTTCCCGGGTATCACTGCTCCCAGACAGCATCTCTTCTCCGGGTTCGGACAGGAAAAACTTCATATCTCTCCACCATCGAACCGCCTCTTCAGCATTTTTAACAACTACCAGAAACGGTCGATGGGTTTGATTCGACAGTTCCGCCACGAAGGATGGTGCTGCTGACCCGGCCAATCCGGTCAGCTTTAATGATGATACCCCGCTACTAATTTGATCTATGGCGCTGCTGTAGCAAGCCGTGTCTGTCCAAACATTTTTCATTGGTTGTTCCGTATCACAATCACTATCAATCCGCTAGCAGGCAAATCCTGACAAATCACGGTTCCTCCCCAAAAAACCTGATCCCCAAACAACGAAAGGTCATCCTCCGTGATGACCAGGCGAATTTCTGGTGCATATTCTGCATTCATCACAAAATCAGTAACCCGTCCGGTGGAGTCAAGCAGCTTCATTTGCTTCAGATCGATCGAGGCATACTCGCTGAACCATGTCGATCCGAAGAGTTCGAACATGGCATATCCAGGCTTCAACTCATATATGGCGGTCGAAAAGTAATGGGGTACATCCGGCTCCTGTTCCAGATCTCGATACAAGCGGGTCACCCTGTCTTCATCCGATGGTTTTCCCGGACCACCCAGCATCCAGGGTAATTGGAGGGTCATTGCTAGAATCAGGCAGACAAATACTGCCGTTGCCATCATTCCACGTCGCTTTGTCAACCGGCGGAGTCCGGGCAGGCCGGCCAGACATTCACTGACGAAATAGCCGGCAGCAAGGTGCGACATTGCAACCGGTGCAGCGAAATACAACCCGCGCCAATGACCCGGCGTGAGAATAAACAGAGGTATCAGTGTAAAAAAGATAGCCATCAACAAAACACGCTGGGACCGGGTGTGCCTGTTAAAAATCAGAAGCCAGATACCGCCTATGGATCCGACACCGATGAATGGATGCATTAACGGAAGTTTATTCGTAAAAAGCATGTGGTTTATTGCTCGGTAATGAAAACTGCCTAGAACGGTCAGCATGTTTGTGAGAAGACCGTGCCAGGAGAAAGGGTAGCTTTCGTGAATTCCGTAGATTTGTCTTTTTTTGAAAACCAGATATTCCGGATTTGACGCTATGTAGTCCAGTAGAGGTATCATGAGCAGAAAGAATATCAAGACGGTCTGGACCAGTCGAAGCAGCCTGGTTTTTCTTGGAAGATCACTCCGTTCAATAATCCGTTCAACGGCCAGCGCAATAGTGATAACCGGAACAATCCGGCCCGATGAATGCATATACGATGCAGCAGTCATCAGAAAAGCTGTCACCAGGATCCATATCCGGGCGTTTTGGCGACTCATCATATTCTCCACTGTGACCATTGATACCAGGATCAGCGACGCAACCATAGTGAATCGGGTCATATCAATCAGTGGATCACAATATTGGAAATAGCTGCTGAACAGGAGAAATCCCGAGGATAACTGAGCGCCGTATCGCCCGTAAAATTTATCCATGAACAAGTAAGCGGCGGGAACAATGGATGTGCTGAGTATCACCGAGGTTATTTTGAAGCTCATCCAAGCAGGACCGAACAGAGTGATCACGGGCACGTAAAGCCAGGAGATGAGGACTTCGTCATATTCAAATTGGGGAATACAAGGGAAATAGGCCGAGCCGTGTGTAATTTGAATCGCTGCATACATAAAGCGGGCTGACAAGTCCTGAATGGAGTAGCCTGTTCCCAAATGATGCAATCGAAGGATGATGGCGATCAGCCAGAGCATAATCGGGATTCGGATCGATTGAGACGACACCTGGCGATCGAACGGCTTCGGTGTTGGAAGGGTAAGAGCAGCGGCTGTGCCCAGAAGAAATACTATAGCACCGGTGATTGGCTGGTTAAAATGAAAAAGGATTTGGACAGCTGTTGCCAGGAGCAGAGATAGCGTACAAGCAAATTGAAACGAGAAAATTTTTTTGATTGTGGAATCCATCGGTGTCCGGTCCATCCAATAGCGCAGGACAGTGTAGTTTGATTGATAATTTTTGCAAGAAATCTATAAACTGGATCGACCGAATATCCGTTTAATCAGTTTGCCCATGTATTTATTGACGAAACTGTCTCGCGGCAGGAAGGGGATGATGGACCGCCCCCGAGGACTGACACGCTGAAGAGATTCCAGGAGAACATCATTTTTTTTATGTATCCGATATCCCCTGCGATATGTTTCTGCAGCTTTCCGGAAATCGCGCAATTCTTCGTATACTCGACCCAGATTCAAAAAAACTTCCGGATTTGACACGCCGTTTCTCATGGCTTTTTCACAGAGTTTCTTTCCATTGCGAGTATCTTTTTTTGCAATCGCCAGGGCAACGCCATAGTACGATAAATAGAGCGGATCGACGTTTTGAATATTAAAATGAGTATCATTCATTTCAATCACTCGTCGAAAATATTGAAGAGCTCCCTCAAAATCACCTTGGTGATACAGGCGATATCCAAGACGAAATTGCTGCATTTGCTCAATTTCTGACTGCATCTTGACACCTCGTAATCATAATCTGAATGTATTTTACATAATGAAAAAAGATCCCGCAAGTATCTCCGAGGACAGATTCCCGTAAGTGGTTGCAAACCAGTCATCGGACTGCTAATTTGGGTTTTTTGATGATGCGTATTCAGACACATGCGAAAGGAGATTATATGATTGATAAGGAATATCTGGATCGAATCGACACGAGTTTCAAGAAGATTCTGGAAGCCGCCGAGCAACCCGACGCCCGGGAGCAAATGGAGACGCTGAATGCCAAGCTTCTGGAGGCAAATTTTACGATGTCGGGGAAACCGTTTCCGACATTTCTCAAACCCCTGTTCATTGAGCGGCGGATGAAAGAATATTTAGCCCACACCACCGACACAATAATGGACTGTATTGAGAAAGTCGGCGATTTGTTTTTCTCGAATCCCGAGATGGAGAAGTATTTCGAGATGCCCCCTTTGGATCGTGAACTCGCTCGGATTGATCCGGGATATCCCCGTCGAGTAATTAACGGACGTCTGGATGCGTTTTTAAGCGAGCACGGATTGAAATTTCTTGAGTTTAATTGCGACAGTCCCTGCGGAATCGGCTGGCATGACAAACTAATTGAATTGCTGCAGGATATTCCGATAATCCAGGAATTTAAGGCAAAACACAAAGCGGAATACAGTCCGCTTTTGCCAAATTTCACGCAGATGATCCGTCAGAAAAACGCGGAGATGGGGGGACCGAAGGAATTTACAGTCGCCGTTTCGACAGACTGGAATACGACCGTGCGGTATGACCTTGAACTGGTGGCCAGTTACCTGGATCATCAACCAGGCATTCATGCTTTCTTCTGGGACCCTCGTGAAGCGGAATATGACGGTAAAACACTCCGGATGAATGGTGAACCGGTGCATGTTGTGTTCCGAGATGATATCCGTGATTTCACCAAGGAACTGGAGCGATCCAAACCGGTTCTTGATGCATTCCGGGATAACAACATCTGCTTTATAAATCCGTTCTCTTCCCGTGTCGGCGGACTGAAGTGCGTCCTGTGGTTCATGACCGATGAAAAATCCCAGCATCTTTTTACCAAAGATGAACTCAAGGTTATCAGGGAGTCGATTCCCTGGACACGTTTCATGAAAGAATCCAAAACAGATCTTATGGGTAAACCAATTGATCTTTTTCCGTATATCCGAGCCAACAAGGATGGATTTGTGTTAAAACCCAACGCTGGATACGGAGGATTTGGTGTTACGATCGGCCCATCCGTAACACAGGCGGAATGGGACAGTGTTCTCGAACAAATCTCCCGGGGAGAAAGCTGGGTTGTTCAGGAAATCGCCTATGTACCACGGGGAGACTTTCCTCAGTTCTCACCCGATCTCCATTGGAAAGGAAAAAACATCAACATCAACTTCTTTGCTTTCAATGGCAAATTCGGCGGCGGTATCGTCCGAGTCTCGGATTCCCTTATTATCAACGTACATCAGGGTGGAGGAATGATACCATTCTGTTACGTGTAACCTTTTAGATTGTATTGAACTCAGAGCGCGGCTGATCTTCGGATCAGCCGTTTTTATTCCATAACCGTTATTCGTGAATAGTCAGATAAGGCCAGAGGTCGGACTGGTTACCAAGATGATCGCGAGCCAGTAATTCGAGCAGGAATTCTGCGGGTTCGACGGCTTTTTCCGGAATCTCCGCCATCAATCCAAATATGCCATCCCCGGCACCGAAATCGCCACTCAGTCCATCATCGAGCAGCATCACACCTGTCGGTTCACCTTCGAAATAGATTTCAACAGATTCTATATCTTCATCTGGATCGACGACCCAGGCAACCATATTGAGAATGCCCCCGTTCTGCCAACTGATATCTGAGTCCATATAACCAGCCATCATGATAACGGGAGATTCGCTGTCCGAGTCTGACGAGAAACCCCGGTTCGACTGATGTCTCAGCGAAGTCCAAGCCGGTCCCGTCAGAGGTCGTGCCGGTTGCCATGATCCATTGGGAGGAAGCAGATCACCGACGAAAGGATTGATATCAAACGATGGTTCCAGCAGTGTCTGCAATTCCCCGGCTGCCCATACTGAATGAAGACATCCTGCCAGTGCAAAAAAAATGCAGACGATCCGACAACGATTTACTTCATTCATCGAAATTAACCTCCTATGTGTCGACAGCATAGCCGATCAACCAGCCTGTGAACGCTCACTCCACGTTGACGATTTCGAATTCGATCCGTCTGTTTGCTCGCATTCCAGCTGCATTGAGTATTGTTCGAATAGCCTTGGCGGTTCGGCCTTCCCGGCCAATGACCTTTCCCATGTCCGATGGAGCGACCCGAAGTTCCAGAATAGTTGTCATTTCGCCTTTAACTTCTCTGACCTGTACGTCATCGGGGTGATCGACGATTTCCCTGATAATTGCTTCGACTAGATCTTTCATCGTTTTGTGCCTTTCTTGCGTGGAGGGTGACGAATAGAATGAGCCAGACTCCTGATGATAATTTACGTTAATGCGATTCGTGAGGTCAAGTTTTCATATAATTCCGGTGGCAGCGATTTCTTCAGAACATCAAATATTTCTGTCCGGGGATTAAGCTCGCAAATCATTCCAAGCCAATTGCGGGCTGAATCTATGTCAGCGTTATCCAGTGCGTTATGAAGTTTCAGGGTGAGAGATTTTTCAGTCGAGCGGACCTCCAAAGCCCTGTCGAGTTTCCGTCGCAGTATCTGGAGATCGCCCTCCTCCGGCATTTCCAGACTACTCAACCGATTTCGTGCCAGATCAAGATGGCCATGGTCCAGCAATCGAGAAATTTCATCCAGAGAATTAATACCTGCATTTTCGGCAACTGCTGCCCGAATTTTCTGATTTGCTCGATCATGAAGTGCTCGAATCTCCAAATCCAATGGTGATCCGCTTTCCAACCTGTCAAGCAGATCGATCACCTCATTGTACCGCTGCTGTAAAAACAAATCCTGGCAATGGTTTAAAGCGACTCGATCTTCACGCTCCCGATTCAGAGTCGTTTCAATCATCACGAGGATCTCCTGAGCTCTTTCCGCCTTCGGATCAATCTCCAGCCATTCGCGACAGAAGTCCCGGGCGGAATAAAAATCCTCCGCCTCCCGCGCCTTCTGTAGCTTCTCGATCAAAGATCCAATGTATTGCTGCTGCCGAGCCCTTCGCTCAGCATCGAAAGCTGATTGATTACCGTTGTTCTGTGCCAATTTTCCAGCGTCTGATTCCGATGCCATCCTCACCCTGAATACCGGCCGGCCGCGAGGCACGCGTTGGTCCCCCCGAATCCGAATGAATTGGAGATTGCGAATTGGATTTTCAGATCCCGGCTCTCATTCGCCGCAACGTCCTTCAGCAGGCAGTCGGGATCCGGCTCATCATAATTCATTGTTCCATGTATCCGATTGTCCGCTATCGACCGAGCGACCACCGCAAGTTCCAATGCGCCCGCTGCACCAAGCAGATGCCCAACCATCGATTTTGTCGAATTGATGACCACCGAATCGATATGAGGTCCAAAAACATTCCGGATAGCAATGGATTCATACTTGTCATTCAGAGGTGTTGATGTTCCATGCGCATTGATATACTGGATCCGGTCCGGGTTCAACCGTGCCCGTTCCAGTGCGCTGCGCATAGCCCGGGCCGCGCCTTCGCCCTCCGGCGCCGGATGTGACAGGTGAAATGCATCACCGGACATTCCATAACCCAGTAATTCACAGTATATCCTGGCACCCCGCTTGCGCGCCTGACTCTCCTCCTCAAGAATCACACATGCCGAACCTTCACTGATCACAAAACCGTCTCGTCCCAAATCAAACGGTCGACTCGCTCTTTGAGGTTCATCATTCCGGCAGCTCAACGCTCTCATTGAACAAAACCCGGCGACAGCCAGCGGCATGACACTGGCTTCCGCGCCCCCGGCAATCATGACATCGGCAATGCCCCTTTTGATATATTCATAAGCATCACCAATCGCATGCGTACCCGTCGCGCAAGCAGTACATACCGAACTGTTTGGACCTTTCGCATTAAATCGCATGGAGACATGACCGGAAGCCAGGTTTGCAATCGCGTTTGGAATGAAGAAAGGTGATACCCTCTTGGGTCCTTTTTCATTCAAAACGACCTGCTGTTCGCAAATCTCATTGATTCCTCCGATACCAGAGCCGATATTGACACCAAAACGTTCGGAGTTCACTGATTCCCCGGTCAAACCGGCATCATCCATCGCCATCTGTGCAGACGCAATGGCATATTGAATGAAAGTATCCGTTTTCTTGCTCTCTTTTGGACCCAGATACTTTCCAACGTCGAAATCTTTAACCTCCCCCGCAACCTTCGACGAATATCCCTCTGTATCGAATTTTGTAATCAATCCATAGCCGATATCGCCTTTTAACAGTCTCCTCCAGACGAGATCCATTCCCTCACCCAAACAACATAGAGCTCCTAAACCGGTTACAACGACTCGACGTTCACTCACAGCTAACCTCCAAAGAATATAAGCTTTTTATACCCAGTAACAAGCCGGTTCCCATTCCCAAAAATCATCACCCTATCGGGTAGTTGCGCGATTCTACCGACCCCGGTATTAAAAAGTCAACTACCCTGAATCGCACATCTGAATCCTTCGGGCTCACCGACAATCGTCACGAAACGTCATTTTGACCGAATGCTCTCAACGACTCAGCACGGACATCAGGTCAGTTGATTTGATTCAATCACCTTCTGAAGCGCGTCGACAACGACCGGATCGAACTGGGATCCGGAATACGCAAGAATTTCCTTGAACGCTTCAGCATAACTCAGGTTCTTCTTTTTATATGATTTGGGGTTACAGAGCACATCCAGTGTTTCCGCCACTGCCAGAATACGCGAATTCATTGGTATCTGATCCCCGGCGATCTTTGCAGGATACCCGTTTCCATCATAGCGTTCATGGTGATGTTTGATGGCCGGCGCAACATCCTTCCATAATGTAATCGGATGGATCATCTCGTATCCGATCTCCGGGTGATGTTCGATCAGTTTTCGAGGAGACCCTTCCTGCAGATTGATTTTAATAAACCCGATATCATGGAGCAGTGCAGCATAATGAAGCTGCTTCAGATCAGGATCAGAAAAGCCCAAATGTCTGGCAATAAGATTGGCATAACGGGCGGTATTCGTGAGGTGCCCCGGCCAGAACTGCCTTGTCCCCTCCAACGCCGACAGCAATAACTCGGTCATATGAGTGAAATAATTCTGTTGTTGTTGATGATATTCAACGTTATGAATAAATATCGACGTTTGACCGGCAAGACATTTCAGCAGATTTGCATCATCTTCGGTAAAACCTTCCTGGCCGGTGTGCTTAAGCAGTTCAAGAACTCCAAAAACCTTACCGCCACTTGCCAGCGGAACCGAGAGAATACTCTGCGTTGCAAAATTGGGCATTACATCCACTTCCGGGTTGTAACGGTCATCCTTGCTGACATCATCGATTATAACCGCTTTCTGATGTTTGAGAACCCATCCGGCGATACCGGTATTGTCCGGAACGCTTCGCGTTGACATCGTGCCGGTTCCCAGTGCCACTTCAAAAACCAGCTCGCCGGTTTCCTCGTTTCGAATCAGGGCAAGACCAGCGGAGGCACCGGTCAGTTCAATCGCACGTTTTACAACCGTTTCCAGCAGAACATCGAGAAAGGACTCGCGACTCATTGATTCCGCTATGACAAACACATTTCTCAGTTTTTCGTTATTAAGTTGAAGTTTTTCAACAATTTCGCGTGTTGCAGCTCGCGAAACGAAGAAGGCCAATATCGACAGGAACACCAGGAGAAACATAAGGATTCTGAGTGATATACCAAAAGTTGTTCGCCCGGAATCTTCAAGTTCGGGGAAGATGAACTGGTAGCTGATGAAGACGAGAACGGCGAGTGGAATAATGGATGATAGAAAAAAAGCAAGACTATATCGGTCAAAAAGCCCCAGATGAGCGATAATCGATTTCTTCTTGTTCACGATCAATAACCTCTTAGCTTTTTATAAATTACCATTCCGGTCAAGCACCGTCAACAACCGAGTTACCATTCATCCGGAATCGACTTTTGCAAAATGAATGATGGTTACCCTGGTACCCGGCTCATGATCGCACGGGTCGCAGAAAACCACTCACGTTCTCCTGGAGGCATGGGAGATTGAAAGACTTTCAATACTGTAATAAAGTAAGTCGTAAGGGTCATGGGAGTTTAAATACAATGGATTATTCAAAAATTCCTCCGGTCAACACGCTTCTGGAATGTTCGGAATTTAAGCCCTTGACAGAGCAGTATGGATGGACACTGACCCGGAACTGTCTCCGACGGGTTCTGGATCTGAAACGCAAGGGCTTCGGTTCGCTACAACCCAATGATTTGACGCCCGGGACTCTGGCGGAGCAGACGCTGCTTGATATCGCGGCATCCCTCAAGTGCAGCTTGAAGCGTGTGATCAATGCAACGGGCACAGTTCTCCATACCAACCTCGGAAGAGCCCCGATGGCTCGCGCGGCACTGGATGCAGTTATTGAAGTCGCCACGGGTTATTGCAACCTCGAGATGAATTTGGACAGCGGGTTAAGAGGTCACCGGACGGAGGGAATCAATCAAACGGTGGCAGTACTCACTGGTGCCGAAGCTGCGATGGCGGTCAACAATAACGCCGGCGCCGTATTACTGGCTCTAACGGCGTTAGCGGCCGGTAAGGAAGTGATCGTGTCCAGGGGTGAGTTGATCGAGATAGGAGGCGGTTTCCGGATTCCTGAAGTCATAGAATCCGGCGGTGCCATACTGAAAGAAGTCGGCACGACGAATCGGACTCATCTGCGCGATTACGTTGCAGCTCTGTCCGACGAAACGGGTTTGATCATGAAGACGTCGACATCGAATTATGCCATTCTCGGGTTCACCGCGGAGGTACCGATTGCCGAATTGATTGAACTGGGAGCGAGGCATTCCATTCCTGTTTTATATGATCTCGGGAGTGGAAATTTTTACAACAATGAAGATGCCGGGTGGTATTCGCCGGTTGTGCCCGATTTGATTGAAATGGGCGTCGACATCGTCACATTTTCCGGCGATAAATTGTTGGGGGGTCCTCAGGCCGGGATCATTGCCGGACGAAAAAAATGGCTCGATAAAATTGTCACCCATCCCCTTACACGTGCCTTGCGCCTCGATAAGATGACGCTTGCAGCCTTGGATGCCACGTTAAAACTCTACCTTCAACCGGAGTTGGTCCGGGAGCGTATTCCCTGCCTTCAAGCCTTGTGTGAATCGGCAGATACGCTGCAAATCAGGGCAGATGTTATTGCGAATGCATTGAAATCCAACCTTCCCGGATCAATCGAACTCCATGTCGAATCCGATCGGGCGGCTGTAGGCGGAGGCTCTCTTCCTCTGACGGAATTGCCAACTTGGGCAGTCATCTTGCGATCATCGTCCATCGGAGCGACGATGATAGCTGAGATGTTGAGGCGTTCGGAGCCGCCCGTTATTACGCGAATTAGAAAAGATGCTGTAGTCATGGATGTCCGGACAATATCGGAACCGGATGTCCGAGATTGTATTCGGAGTGTTATCCGGGCGCTGAACGGTCATCCGGGTGGCACAGCTCTGTGAGAGCTGCGATTGATGTCCGGTAGTCTGCTTTGACAATCCCCTTATCCGTGATGATTGCAGAAACAAGGTGATTCGGAGTCACATCGAAGGCTGGATTCCTGACTTTGATCCCGACGGGTGCAACACGAATGTCCCCAATATGAGTAACTTCTTCTATAGAACGTTCCTCGATCGGGATCTGTGATCCATCCGGGCAATCTGAATCAATTGTATTGACGGGAGCTGCCACATAGAATGGCACCCCATGCGCTTTTGCTGCGAGAGCAACTGAATAAGTACCGATCTTGTTGGCCGTGTCGCCGTTCGCGGCGATCCGGTCAGCTCCAACAACAACCAGGTCAATATCACCCAGTGACATGAAATGAGCTGCCATGCTGTCCGTAATAAGCGTGACGTCGATATTATCCTGCATCAACTCCCACGCAGTCAGGCGAGCGCCCTGGAGAAACGGCCGGGTTTCATCGGCGAACACGCGAATCTGCTTGCCATCCTCCACAGCTCGTCGGACCACACCGAGTGCGGTTCCGTAGCCGGCGGTTGCGAGAGCTCCGGCATTACAGTGTGTCAGGATGGACGCTTTGCGAGGAATCAGAGGTGCAGCATATTGACCGATCCGTCGGCAGCGTTGGAGATCCTCATTATAAATCTTCGACGCCAGCGATTCGATCTGTGCCATCGCGTCATTCGTATTCAAGACGCGATCCAGGTGATCGAGTATTGTGCGGGTGGCCCATGCCAGGTTGACCGCCGTAGGGCGGGTGCTTTCCAGCAATTTTGCCTTGTCGTGCATCCAGGATCGGATATCGGGTACATTGTCGGCCATACCCTGTTTCATCGCCAGAACCATGCCGAACCCGGCAGTGACGCCGATAGCGGGGGCACCTCGAACCAGCATATTTCGAATGCATCCGGCGACGGCGTCAACGGTCGAACACGGTTCGTACCGGATATCCAACGGTAATCGGGTTTGATCCAGAATCCACAATATACTGCCATCCCATCGCAGTGTCTCTACCATATCTAACCTCCCCTCATCGACCATCCAGCCGCATTGTATCCGATCATTTTTCCATTTAATTCTGCGGACGGGCGGAAGTATAGTCTGCTCAAATGAAACCCTCAATACTCTTGCCTGATTAAAGATTGACTCATAATGACTTAAGTGCTATAAAGTTGATGCCTATTATTGCTATGCAATTGATAATTTGACAGGAATCAAGCGAGGCGTTCATGACCGGAGCAACAGGCAAGAAAATTTTACTCGTCGATTATGAAGTTTCAAAAATGAAGGCTACCGAGGATTTTCTAACTCAAGCCGGCTTTGACGTTGTGAAAGCCTTCGATGGGCTGGATGCTTTGGAGAAATTTTCCGAGGAGCAACCGGATCTCGTTCTGCTGTCCGCGATGCTTCCCAAACTGCACGGTTTTGAAGTGTGCAAGGCGATCAAGCATTCGGACACCGGGCGGAAAATTCCTGTTCTGATCACGACAAGTGTATATAAAAGTTACAAGTATAAACGTCAGGCGATGAAGGATTATCTTGCCGATGATTATATTTTGAAGCCGTTCAACTACGAGGAACTGCTGGCAAAAATCAGGGAACATCTCGGTTTAGGTGAACTCACCGAGGGTCCGATGGAGGATACTGCTGAGGACCATGTGCCGAAGGCGGTCGCTTCGGAAGAAACGGATGGGGAGTTTGATTCTCTTCTGGATCAGACACTTGAGACATTGCTTAGCAAACCCAAGGAAAAAGGAAAGGTCCAATCGCATCCCAAGCCTGACAAGAAAGTAACCGAGACCAGTGATCTCGATGAGATCTTAGAAACAACATTATCCGGATTATTGAATGAGATTGGAGACAGGCGACAGCATCCGAAATCTCCGGTTGTGAAGAAGAAACCGCGCCCTGAGGAATCGACGGTGGAGATGAAGACGGTGGAAGCGCCTGTGCCGCCGAGTCTGGATGTGGCGAAGATGGAGGCAGAGGGCGAAGCGACAACGATTCCGACAGATTATGATATCGATGGATTGACCGCGACCGAAGAGGAGTCTCAAGAGGTTCCCGAGATAGTTGTGCCGGCGGAGAAACCACCGGTTGTTGTTGAAGAAGTGCCTGAACCTGCGAAAAAAGAGCTGGTGATTGAAGAGGTTCAAGTTCCTGAGAAGGAGGAGTCCCGGCCGGAACCTGTGGCAGAGGAACCGCCGGATCAGGCTGAACCGCCGGATCAACTTGACAAAATTATCGACGAGGCGATTGCAATTTTTGAAGAGGAGATCAGCGAAGAGAAGAAATCAGCTGCGGCGGAAGTTCCTGTGCAGGTTGGAGTATCGGGCGAGCCACCGGTGCAATATACGGAGCCCGTTCCAGGTGCGGAAGTCAAACTTGACAGCGAATCCCGTTTTGGAAAATACAAGCTGATCGAGAAAATCGCTGTCGGCGGCATGGCTGAGATGTGGAAGGCCAAACAAATCGGACCGGAAGGTTTTGAGAAAGTCGTCGCATTGAAGCGTATCTTGCCCAACCTGGCCGAAAACGATGATTTTATAACGATGTTTATCGATGAAGGCAAAGTGGCGGCTCAACTGACACATCCGAATATCGCACAGATTTATGAATTGGGTGAGACAATGGGTGGATACTATCTGGCAATGGAGTACATCGCCGGAAAGGATCTGCGGCTGATTATGCGGCTGGCCCGAAAGGAAAAGAAAAATCTCGCGATTCCTCAGGCTGTTGTAATTGCCGGCAAATTGCTGTCAGGACTGAATTACGCTCACCGCAAAAAGGGATTCAACAACGAAAATCTTAATATTGTCCATCGCGATGTGAGTCCTCAAAATGTCCTTATTTCATATGAAGGTGAAGTCAAATTGGTGGATTTTGGCATCGCCAAGGCTGCAGCAAAAAATTCTGTTACATTGACCGGAGCTTTAAAAGGGAAAATTTTATACATGTCTCCCGAGCAGGCATGGGGACAGATTGTCGATCGCCGATCGGATGTTTTTTCAGTCGGAACTCTGTTGTACGAAATGTTGACCGGGAAACGCGTCTTTATTGCGGACAACGAAATGGCAATTCTTCAGAAGGTCAGAGAATGGAATCCACCGCCGCCATCCGCGGTAAATGCACGCATCAGTTCACGACTTGATGCCATCGTTCTGAAAGCCATCGAAAAAGATCCGGACAAGCGCTACCAGACGGCGGAGGAAATGAGGCATGATCTGGAGGCCTATCTCCATCTTGATAAGCCACCCAAAAGTCTTATGGATCTTGGTCTTTTCATGCGGGCTCTCTTCAAAGACGAGATTAAGGCGGAGATGCCCGAGTTACTGGAATCGATCGATGAATCCGTTCTTGCAATTGATCCGTTCACAATGGAACAGGCATTTTCCAAGCCGAAGGCTCCGGAACCTGATACCGAAAAAGCTGTTGTTGTAGAAACATCGCCGGAAAAAGCGACGCCGGAACCAGCCCCGCCTGAGCCCGTACCCGTCGATAGCAAGTCGGTTGAAGCGGAACCGGCAGAGACTCCTGAAGAAGAGCCGGTAGCGGCGGAAGAGCCTGTTGAGGCACCCGCCGAGGCGATAACTGCGGAAGAGGAGATCAGTCAGGAACTTGTTCCATCGGCAGTTACCCAACGGGATAAGCGTAAGAAGGGCGGAAGAAAAGACAGATCGAAACGTCCCGCTCCTGTTTCGGAGAAAGAAGCTCAAGCGGAGAAGCCGGCGGAAAAGCCAATGGAGAAGCCGGCAGAGAAGCTCGCGGAGAAGCCAATTGAGAAGCCGGCGGAGAAACTCCCGGAGAAACTCCCGGAGAAGCCAATTGAGAAGCCAGCGGAGAAGCTCCCCGAGAAGCCGCCTGTCATCGAACCGGCCAGAATGACGAGGGATGAAGTCATATTCGATGAAGATTTTCTTAAACCCTCGAAAGCGGCATCAACAGATAGAAAGAAAATGCTTTTTATTATTGGGGGAGGCGGAGCGGTTATCGTAGTTATTATTCTGATCCTTCTGCTGGCGGGGGGAGGGAAGAAGAAGGTTGTAACGCCGATCGCCACCCCGACGCCAACCGTTGATGTTCAAGCTATCGCGAACGCCAATTCTACTGCAACAGCGATTGCCATGGCGACGGAAACACCAACGCCATCTCCAACGGAGACCGTTACACCCAGGCCGGCTACGCGCGTGACGAGAGAGGAAGTTATCGAGAAAACGGCGACTCCGACATTGACGCCGGCGCCGACAGACACACCGATTCCGACACATACACCCACGCCGACTGTGACGCAGACGCCGACTCAAACACCTGTCCAGTTAGGCGCGTATATTCAATATCCCGATGTCAAGCCGGAAGTGCTGACAAAAGTTACGCCGGAAATGCCGCGAGCTGCCCGACAGATGGGAGTTGAAGGTAATATAACGCTAAAGGTTCTAGTTTCGGAAACCGGGGAAGTACTGGATATCGAGACGCTCCGTGCCAGCGATCAGCTCGAGAAAAGCGGATGCGTCAAAGCAGCCCAGGATGCAGTTAAAAAGTGGGTATTCCAGCCGGCCACACATAAAGGTGTGCCCGTCAAGACACATGTGAATCTGGTACTGCCTTTTAGACGTAAATAGCGGGTGAAGAATAGGTTAGGATCATTTTGCCGAATGAATTTTTGAGGAAAGGAGATCGTCGGGATGAGTAACATTAGCAATGAACAGAAGGCTTTCTATCAGCAGGTGTATGACAAGACCCGTAAAGAGATCGAGAGTATTTCTTTGAAAATTGAGGAAGAACTCGCACTTGTCAAGGAGCGGATCACCAAACTCACGAATCAGAAACAGGCGATCAAGAAAATGTATGATGGTGCCTGTGCGTGTCTGGGTATCGAGAGCGAATTCGACGAGAACCTCGAAGAAAGTGAAGAATCTTCGGAAGAAGAGGAAGAGTAACCGGTTTTCTTCTTTCGATTTGATTTCGTTTGAGCATCGGTTCCGGTGCAGGGGATGTATTGGATTCGTTCCGGGGCTGATGGTTGTAGATTTAGCGCTTATGAGTTGAAAACATGTCAAATCCTGATTTGGTCTCGACGTTTGAATTGTCGAGCCGCAGGCAGAAGTTTCAGAATGTTTTGGCGTCGCGATCCTTGCATGCGGCCTGGCTGGTCAGTCACCCCAATGTTTTTTACCTGACCGGGACTGCGCAGAATAGTAGTTTGCTCATTCATTGTGAAGATGAACCCGTTCTCTTCGTTCGGAAATATGAACCCCGCGCGCGGATGGAATCGGACATCTCCGATATTCGCCCATTCGCAAAAATGTCGGATATTACGGCCAGTTTAAAAAATGATCCAATTCTCTGCCAACGTCCCATATCCGTTGGAATTGAGATGGATGTCCTCCCTTTGAAAATGTTCAGACGCCTGGAAACGGCATTTCCAGGAGTGCAGTGGCACGATATCTCTGCTGAATTGCGTTGGATACGTGCTGCCAAGAGTGAATATGAAACCGGGCGCATCCGGGAAGCAGCAGCTGTCTTGGATAAAATTTTTGATCAGATTGCCGGCTGGCTGAAGCCCGGGATGATGGAGATTGAGTTGGCGGCAGATATTGAAGGAGCGCTTCGACGGGAAGGGCACCAGGGATATCTGCCTGTTCATGCCTTCAACAGCAGCATTCATTTTGGCAATGTCCTCTTTGGAAAAAGTGGTGCTGTCCGAGGTTCTTTCGATGGTCCGACCTGCGGTTCAGGTCTATATCCGGCGGTTCCCAAGGGAGCGGGCCGTGCGGTGCTTCAACCAGGCGAGCCTGTTTTCATCGATCTTGTCTCAGGAATTTCAGGCTATTTGGCGGATGCAACCCGCGTGTACTGTTTGGGAGTATTGCCGGATGTGCTATTAAATGCGCACCGCCAATGTATCGCTATTCAAAATCAGATCACAGAAAATCTCCATGCCGGCATTCCCGGTAATCAGCCTTATGATACAGCCATCAAATTGGCAGCCGAAAGTGGTCTGCAGCATGTCTTTATGGGACCGGACCATGACCGTGCCGCTTTTGTCGGACATGGAGTGGGTCTGGAAATCGATGAATTACCCGTTCTGGCACCTCACCAGGCAAACAGTGTTCCTGCCGGCAGCATTGTTGCAATCGAGCCCAAGGCTGTTTTCGAAATGTTAGGAGCCGTCGGGATCGAGAATACGTGGCTGGTTACGGAGCGGAAGACGACACGATTGACGCACTTTCCTGATGAATGTCAGGAGTGTTAACGATATAATACGGGATTGTTTATGGCATTATTCCGGTGAGTTGATCTTCATTCTCTGGTGTTGTAAATTGGATTAATCGCAGGAGGGTACTCCATGAGTCTTTCGAAACATCGCTTCATGATCATACTCGCACTCATCATAACATCCTGCTCAATCTCATGTATCGCAAACACCGAGAAGACGACTCGACGTAATATCGACGTCACATATGAGTATTCAAAAATAGATGACGGCTTCGGGAATATTCGGAAAATAGTCATCGAAGGCAACATCCAAAACTCATCAACCCGAATCGCCTCGAAAGTCGTAATCTCCTTCAAATGTATCTGGAAGAACAGAACTAGCGATTTCAAAAAACTCGAATTTCAGAATGTCATGATGGGAGAGTCGCAGCCATTTGACTTTGTATTCGAACTGGGAGCTCAACCAGCTGCATTGCAGTCCCTGGTCTGCAATATCGATCAGATCAAATTTTCCAATACTCGGGAAGCATCCCCGTTGACACCCTACAACATGGTCGTTCACGAATTGTATTCACTCGCCAGATTGAACGAAGAAGGTAAATCGTTCCAGGCCATATTGAGTTATCTGATGCAGAAACATCCTTTTCGCATCCCTGAAAAGGATGAATTTGAAACGACGAGTGAGCATGAAACAAAGGTTAATCAAGCGGAGAATGAGCATTTTTCGCTGATGATGGATGAACTGGAAAAACGCTATGGGCAACTCCTGGGTGGATCCAATGCCATTATCCGTTTTTTGCCGCGCTCCTTCAAAAAAGGAATCGTCTATCTATCTGAATGTTCCGCATATTTTCAGGTACCCGTTCAGTTTGGGCCCTATAATGCGGATAGGAGCCGGTTCGAGAATATAACGATGAATCCTCGAACATTCCCATTCCCACTTGAAACCCAGGTGCCCGTTGCAGATTTGCAGTTTTTGCATAAAGCCGGAATGTTTTTCCTTAGAAAATCGGAGTTCGATATCGATCGAATGGAAGCAAAAATTTGGCGAAATCAGGGGAAATACCTGCTATTAGAAGCAACGATCCGATTTGGTGTTGTTCAGGACGGTCCATATTTTAAAGATCTTTGCATCATCGAAAAAGTCATCCTGAAAAATCCGGAATCCAACCGAGTCTTCCGTGAATGGTTAATCAATCCTTAATGCCTGTTTCTGTTCGAAGTATTCGTTCCATTTCGAAACACTGCATCGATTCGCATGAATTCAGTAGTTTACCGGATCATAAGAAT
The DNA here is from genome assembly GCA_016931515.1 of candidate division CSSED10-310 bacterium. Classification (GTDB taxonomy): domain Bacteria; phylum CSSED10-310; class CSSED10-310; order CSSED10-310; family CSSED10-310; genus JAFGEQ01. The sequence goes on from JAFGEQ010000009.1 coordinate 103,281, forward strand.
CCAGATGACAGTGCGATTTCACATCGTAGCCATACTCGTTTTGGACGCACACGGACCACATCGATCATGTCAGTCTTTTTATTCACGGCATATGTCCTGACAGCAACAGCGCTGGCAGCATCCCGGCCGGCAGTGACTCAGATTGATAAAACATTGACTGTTATAATGCTCGAACGCGAAATCTACATTGAGATAACAGCATCACCAAAAAATCTCGCCGATGCAGTGATGTCGGATCTTGTAATCGCAGGTTCGCGAAGCAATAAACAATTCCTTGTAAAGAAGGGATTCCGATCAAAAACTCCTGTTTACCGAATGCCCTGGGATCATCTCACCTGCGAGGGAAAGAATCGAGCGATCGGGGTGCTTTTCCCTCGTGATCGGCACGTGTCCGGAGATTGGGAGCATTACGTCACGCACGGCGGAAGTCATGGTGAGACGTTGTGGCGAATAAGTTACTGGTTTACCGGTTCTGGAACAGCCGCGAAGTCTCTGGCCAAAACGAATAAGCTAAATCCTCAGAAATTGGCAACCGGAGACAAAGTCCTGATTTCAAAAGAACTGCTTCAGGAGTGTTTTTCGGAGCGTTTACAATACCCCATTGTCGTCGATGAATTAACGTTCCGCAAGGATGAGACAGGTGAATATGCCGAATATGTGCTACTGGCTGGACAAACAATATATTCATGGGTTTTAAAATACACACCCCGTGTTACGGCCGATGACGTTCTCGCCGCATCGACACTAATTTTGCAGCGGAGTGGTTTGAGAGATTTTCGATCGATTCCATCCAATACCGTTCTGAGAATTCCATCCGACATTATTTCACCCCAATTCCTACCCCCTGCTGATCCAAGGCGTATTCAATTCGAAGCGACGGATCGGGAATCCAGCCTGTTTAAACCACAGGAGAAAGCAAAGGCGCTGGAGGGAATCACGGTCATTCTGGATTCGGGTCATGGCGGAGTAGATCCGGGATCCATCGGAAAAGGCGGAGTAAAGGAAGATGAGTACGCTTATGATGTGATGTGCCGGGTAAAACGAATTCTCGAGAAGGGTACGAAAGCAAAAGTTCTTGTTACGATTGAGGATGAGGAAACATCTTTCAAACCCCGGGACAGCCGCCTGTTGGGATCTGGAAATAACAAGGAAAAGATTCTTACAACGCCGCCGTATTTGATCGATGATACGCGTGATGCGCTGAATCTAAGATGGATTTTGACGAACTATCTGTACACTCATGAACACCCGGCGAACTCACGATATGAACGAGTTGTTTTCACCAGTTTTCACGCAGATTGTCTTCACCCATCAGCTCACGGTTTGATGGTGTATATTCCTGGTGCGGATTATTACAGTGGAAATATAAAAAAGACCGACAAAGTCCTTTTGCGAAGAAAGGAAGCTGGATCGGGCGGTAACAAAGTTGCCAACACACGGCGTGATCGGTTGCAGGCAGAAGGATTCTCGAACGCGTTTGCATTGAAAATCAGGGACATGTGCAATCAACATCATATCAGTATGCACTCCAACCAACCCATCCGGAAGTATGTGATTCGGAACCGTCGAAGCTGGGTTCCCGCCCTCCTGAGATATTGCAAGATTCCCACTCGTGTATTAATAGAACTGGCGAACCTGCAGAATCCTGGTGATGTGCAGCGAATGATGGATCCTGAATATCGGGAATCCCTGGCTGTTATGTATGTAAATGCCCTCAAAAGTCATTTCGCGGAATAAAGATAGTTTGCTCTTCTTTTCTGTAAGTTATCTAAATTTTTCTTGACGATGGGCTATTACAAAACTATGGTATAAGTTGGACGTTGGGTGCAACTACTGACATCTTTTGAAAGGGAAGAACATGACCAAATCGGAATTCATAACAGAACTGGCAAACTCAGTTGATTACCTGAGCCTGAAGGAAGCGACGATTATTGTGAATACTTTTTTTGAGGCCATCGCTGACGAGCTGATATCCGGAAGTAAGGTAGAACTCCGTGGTTTCGGGTCGTTCAAAGTGAAAGAACGCCAGTCCCGCATCGGTCGCAATCCCAAATCCGGAACAAAAGTATCCGTTCCACGAAAGAAGGTGCCATATTTCAAACCCGGAAAGGAACTTCGGCTGCTGATTGATCAGTAGTCATCACGTGCCATGAACTGCCCTCGGTGTGGTTTTCCTTCTCCTTCAGAACCGTGCAGACTTTGCGGTCAGGGAGATTTCAATCAGTTTGAAATGGCTCGCTTTTCCGAAGAATCCAAGCCGCGACTTGAGTTTACTCTGATCACTTCCGCCCACACCATCGATCCATCCAGTCCTCTGCATTCTTACAAAGGACCAATGTCCGCTATCACGGAAGACATCCAACCCCGCCGGTTCTTTTTCTTTCCCGATCAACAATCAGCGATGTTATTTGATTTTTTACGCCAGATCACCAGTCTGAAAGACTGGTCTGTTCTGGTAAACGGACGTATTCGACCGTATTCCCAGGAACTCTGGCTTCCACTCCTCGAGATGGCGGAACTGAGCTGATATGAAAAAGTATCAGGGCTCCGAAGAATTTCAAAAAGATATGAAAGACTTCGAAACCTTGTTGAAGAAGATGCGCGCGGAATTTAATCAACATCTTATCGGTAATCTGAAAACGCCGCCGGATTTCACCGTTGCAATCACCCGGAAGTTGGTAAGAAAATATGCTGGAGATCGCACCTTGCGGGGCACTCAGCGATTCCAATATTTCAATCTGGTTGCAAAATTCAACACGATGATGGAGTTTTACAATCGGCGGATAAGAGATAAAGAACTGGGTAAGCAGACATCCTTCGGAATCATCCGGGAAGGGAGCAGCCCCGAGATTGAGGCAGCCAGGAAAAAAGCCCGTCAGATGGAACCGGTCACACCCGACAAAGGGCATATTGTCGCCAATCCACAGCGGCAGTTTACAACATTAAAAAAAATGTATGAAACATGGACTGAATACTCCAATCATTTAAATCTACCTCCGGATATGGATTTTGATAAATTTCAACGGGTGATAACTCAAAAGACGGAGCAGTTGCTGTCGCAAAAGCAGTGCAAGGCTATCCGCTACAAGCTGACGGTTACGGATGGTAAGATAAAAATTCAGGCAAAGCCCATTAAATGAGTCTGCTGTCACAAGGTACGAAACGGGATCGACTGATAAGTTTTGCGATCAGTTTCCTGTCAATTGTATTAGCAGGTCTCATCCGATTGCCGATGAGTAATTATCCGCCGATGGACCTTCGTTGGATGACTGTAATTCTTCTCGCGTACTGGATGCGTCATCCCGCAGTTATCGCAGGAACTCTGATCGGCAGTCCGGTGGTGGATCTGATCCAGGCGATATCGTCTGTTTTCCCTCCCGAACCCCACAATGTTTATCTTTTTGCCGGCATCAATACAATTGCCCTCAGCGCTTCCGCGACAATCACACGCAGCAAGGTTCGGTTCCGTAGACTGCATGTCGGGATAGTTATGACCGTTTTTCTCGTTGGGTTGGGTGGAATCGGACTCCTGACCAATCCGTCAAAACAGATGATCGTGTTCTATGCGGCCTGTGTCATCACAGGGATACTAGCCTGCCTGAAAGATTCGACGCTCAATCATCTGCCCTCTCGATTTATTCTGGCATGGCTTGTGATATATCTGCCTTGGACAGCGCTTGTTTATCTAATGAAACTCGATCCCGCTTCGACGGCAGGTAGTGAGGACTTCGTAATACGATATATCCTGGTTCCCATTCCGGTATACCTGCTGGAAATTCTGATTGCCAGCCACCTGGCACATGCTTTTAGCTGCGATGTATCTAATGATCAGTAGTTAATCCGGAAAGCCGCGTTTAAATCTTTTTCCTCAGCCTTAATCACGGCAACTTTCATTCCTGTCAGTTCTTCAACTTTCTTCTGGATCTCCGTATCCATCGGATTCACCATGGCGATAGTCAAAACATCATCTCGCACATCGAGGGCCATAACCATCAAATCCCGGGCGACTTTCTCAGGGATCATGATAACCGTACTCTGATCCGCGTTATAGCGGCGTAAAGAAATCCGTGGAAATCGATCTTGAACCTCCAGTTCGGTAGTATCACTCTTTGCCGGTACAATCGGTCCCAATTGATCGATGTTGTTCCATCTCAGCGCAAAATAATCCCCGCCCAGTCCCGCCGATGCTTCATCCGGTATAACCTGTAGAATACCCAACGCGATCTCGTTGGGAGTAATGCCGTTACGACCAAATTGGTACGCCTCCAGACCCGCAATTCGAAAAACCTTGTGAAGTGCTATATCGAACACGATCCGATCTTCGGCATACGGCGTCTGCCCTGTCAGGTATTGAGTCACGATTTCTTTTACCGCATTCAGATTGAAAGTTGTTGCATCCAGTGGGCTGACATCAATAATACCTCGGGAAGCTAAAAATACGAATGACAATAACACATGATGAGGATTAATATCGGCGGTATTGCAGGATTTTGCCAATTCCTGGGCATGCGTGACGATCCGTTGTGAATCCTCCGTTACTGCGGTCATCCGATTCATCTGCCGAGTAATATCCGGCGAGAGTTTTGCCATGGGAGCTTCTTCATTCGTCGGATCGCCGGCATTTTGAATCATTGACAGCATATTTTTCAGATTCAATCCCCAGCCCCGAAGCATTGGAGCGGTCTGCGGTGCTTCAGCCTGCAGCATACCAAGCAGCAAAGATCCTGTGCTGATACCTTTATGCTTGAGTTTTTCTGTAAGCAGGAATGCCCGTTCGAAAGATTTCTTGCAATAATCATCAAAATTAATCGGCTTGCCTTTTTCTTTTGATGTGCAATTCAACCGGCTCTGCAGCTCCCGCCTGACAAAATCCAGATATGGAGCATTTTCAACAATCAATTTGTAAGCGAAACACTCCGGCATCTCAATAAACATCTCAAGCAAGTGCTCATTCGTCAAACTGGAGTGCTGGCGTACTTCCGCTCTTTCTCGAGCGCCCGTTATTAACCGTTTAGCTGTATCAGTAAACCTGTCGAGCAAAACACTCCTCCTCTGTAACTTTCCATATCTTACATTATTTCATCAGAATCACTCAAGCAGATTTTGAATATAAAATCAAAATCTAAATGCATATTGCCGAATCAGATGATAATCTGACCGGGTATCTTATGCCCCTGACGGCATGGATTGAGGGATAGAACGTGATAGCGCAAAACAAGTCGGATATCCTGACGGCTGTCGGGTTGTTGCTGGCAATAGTCGGCATCTGCGGTTTAACAGCAGGGAGTCATGTATATGTCACGGATGGAGCGTCAATGTATTACATGTGCCGATCCATGGTGGATCATCATTGGTTTGACGTCGAAGTGCATCCCAATACCGGTGGTGGACACTACGGACCCGATGGTCGATATTACATGCCCTTCGGTCTCCTTCAGCCCCTGTTAGCCATACCCTTTTTATTCGCAGGCCGTTGGATCGGGAATATTTTTTCAGTCAGATACTTCCCATTTTTTTCGGTGACATGGCTTAATTGGATCGCTTGTGGCGCTCTCGCAGCCCTTGGATACACTATCTTCCGGCATTTCAAGGTTACACGAATGCAATCCATCCTGCTTTCCTCCGCTATGATCTTCTCCACACCCTTCTGGATCTACTCCCAGACGTTCTTTAGCGAACCGATCACTGCGTTGTTCAGTTTGCTTGCATGGTTTTTAATTTTTTTGTCTGATCAGAGTCAGTCCAGGTACCATCTGGCAGCTGGCGGCACACTGGCAGGCGCTATAATCTGCATACGTCCTTTGGGTGGTTTGGTGATTCCAACTCTCATACTCTATCTTCTCCTGATTGAAAAACGTCACGCTAAGCATCTGAATTCATATCACAGCCTTGTGAATCTAGCCGTTTTTGTTACGCCGGCAGCTGCCGGCCTCGCTCTCTATCTGTGGTACAATTTTATTCGGTTCGGCAGTTTGTTCGAAACGGGTTACGATAGATTACCCAATGGTTTACCCAGGAGTTTTACGCTGAATTGGGAGACCGGATTGAATATTCTTCTTTTCTCTCCAGGAAAAAGCATATTCGTCTTCGCACCTCTTCTGCTGCTGGTTCCGATCGGCGGATTCTTGTGGTTGAAAAAACGTTTACATGCTCCTGAAGCCATTTTCTCCCTATCAACCGGTGGACTCTACCTGGTCATTCTAAGTCGCTGGGCAAGGGTGGAGGGAGGGGTCGCATGGGGACCCCGTCTGTTTATCCCTGCCATTCCCATGCTTTTTCTGTGTCTCATTCCAGTATTCTTGAAACCGGCCGGTATATTCAGGCGGGTATCATATCTGCTTATACTCACCGGTTTCCTGATTCAAATATCCGGTGTGTTCGTCAATTTTTCAACCTTCATACATCGACAGGCGGAATCCTACTATAATCCGTCTGATGGAAGCTACATGATATCCTTCAATCCGATTCCCGGACATTTTTCGGAGATGAAGACTTTGCTCAAAGCACTTCCCGGACTGCGTCAGCGGTCACCGGACGATGCAGCCCGGAACAGATACATGGAGCAGATAAATCCAGACGGAATACTGGACCTGTGGTGGATGTATATGTGGCTCGACCGGGTTCCTGCTGTTCTCATCGGCACCATCCTGGCAATCCTGCTGTTGCTTCTGGCATCGGGAGTGTCGCTGATTGCTATCGGATTCCGGATCGATCGCCCCTGAGTCAGAGATTCAATGGTGATCAAACTCCTTACCGCCCTGTTACTGCTGCTGACAGGAGTGCTGGCTCTGATCCAGGTGTACAACCGTCTTGTTCTCCAATTACGACAGGGTAGTATGAGAACGATCATCGGTGTGATTACAACAATGACGTTTTGTTTTTTTCCGACATTTTTAGGTCTTTATTACGGTTCCCCAATCTTCCTTCGATTCGCTCTGCTGTCGCTTATCATCGCCATTCTTCCAGAGATTATAATCCGGAAACGCAGATCCTCTCTCGAAGCAGCGGATTCACCCGATATTATCGACGTAGCATCCGACAAAAACACGGCCGGCTGGTTCAATGATACATCCAAATCCCTTGTGATCCGCCGGCATACTCTCCGACTACCCTCATTCCAGGGTCCGGATCTCCGCATCGCACATCTGAGTGATTTTCATGCAGACAACTCGCAAGTTTACGATATCCTGGATATTGTCACTGCCACAGTCAATTCCTTGAACGTCGATATTTTACTGTTAACCGGTGATTTTACGGACTCGACGGCTGCTCTTCCGGGAATGATCGTCTATCTAAAACAAATGAAAACACGCTTTGGGAGTTACGCTGTTCTGGGCAATCATGACTACTGGGGAAATCATCGTGAAATCCGATCGCAGCTGCAACAAGCGGGAATTATCTTTCCACCCGTCTCGGGACTGGATATCCCGATGAGCCTGGATTATCGCATCGTTCTTTTTGGAATCGAATATCCGAATGTCAAACCTTGGCAATTGGACTCAGTCGATAGCCGAAAACGGTGTCTGAGTATTGCTCTGTCACATACACCGGATAATTTTTTCCGGCTGACCCGATCCGGACTGGACCTCGTGTTTTCCGGCCACCTGCACGGCGGTCAATGGCGATTTCCCGTAATCGGCAGTGTTGTATCCCCTTCGCTTTATGACCGGTTGTTTGATCATGGTCATTTCCTGAAAAATCGAACTCATCTTTTTGTATCCGCCGGTTTGGGGAATGTATGGTTTCGAAAACGGATTAATTGTCCCCCGGAGATTCTTCTGGTAGATATCGTTGGGGGTTCGTATCCGTCGGTTCCTGGGATGCGAACAATCCCAGTTTTTCAAGATCGGAAAGAAGGGACAGCGGAGTCGCATAACGCTCTGCGGCACGTCGGCGTATCATACGATTGATAACATCTCGAAGATTTTGCGATATCTGTCCGGCATTCTGTTCATCCAACACCGCTTCCGGTCCCTGGAGACGGGCCAGCATGGATTCATAGGGCGTTTCCCTGTTGAACGGATTGCTCCCGGCAATCCCATGGAACAATGTCAATCCCAGACTGTAGATATCAGTTCGTATATCCAATGGCCGTATATCCAGAACCTGCTCGGGAGAAATATAGCCTGGAGTGCCGACAACATGTCCGGTTGTCGTTGCCGTTCTATCAATCAATCGTCTCGATATTCCCAAATCACCGAGCTTGCAGAGCCAGTCCCTCGTCAGAAAAATATTTCCGGGTTTCACGTCTCGGTGAATAACCTGGTGTTGCTGCAGCATATCCAGTGCCAGGGACACATCCTTTAATACGCATACAGCCTCTGCCTCCGTCAGCAGGTGTTTTTTCCGGATCACTGTCTGCAAAGTCTTGCCGTCAACGAATTCCATCACCTGGTAAATGCTGTCCTTAAATTTTTTAATTTCAATAATTTGAACCAGGTTGGGATGGCGCGGGAGTTCCAATCCAATCAGACTGCCTCTGAAAAATCTCTGAATATCTCGAATGCTTTTCACTTTCGAGGAGTGAACAACCTTAATAGCGACTGTTTCAAACGTAATTTTGTGAATAGCCCGGAAAACATCTCCCATTGCCCCGGAACCGATTTTTTCAATTATCCGGTAGGCCGGAAGATCAAATTCACTCTGCAATTCAGGGTCATCGATAGCATCAAATGGATCATCTTGCGCAGCCGGTGCGACTATTGCCACATGCTCTATCAATAACTTGACTTTTGCCCGAAGCAATCCCGGAGGACAGGGTTGGACAAGATAATCACTGACACCGGCTTCGTATGCTTTCATAATGGTCTGCTCCGCTGAATCCGACGCAACCATCAGGATTGGGTTTGGAAATCCGAGCCTGTCAACCAAAATTCTGGAAGTTTCTATCCCATCAAGATCTTTCAGATTATTGGACAAAATCACAAGATCCGGTGGTTCTTTTTTAACCATCCGGAAAATTCGGTTACTGGTTGGTGTCAGGACAACAGAGTAGCCGGCATTCCGAAGGGTCATGGATATTGCGCGGAGATTATCCATATCATCGCCACCAATAATGATTTTTCGCTGTTCTATCATTTCGGCTTCCTCTGATTACTGACCCGGTCATGAAGCGGCCGCCCGGATTGAAGCGAACAATCAAAGTCAGAATATATGAATTTTTCGTATATTACCATGAATAACCTGCGTTTTTGTGTTAAACTTTTGAACCAGTTTATTCTGGTCATTGTGACGATGATCCGTGATACAGGGAGGTCTGAGATGACAGATATTTTCAGTAAAATTCAAAGCTACCTTGGTGACGAAGCGGAATATCTACTGCTTCACAAGTGTCACACAACGCCCGCTGAAAGGCTTCATCTGCCGGGACCCGATTTTATCGAAAAAACCTGGATTGATTCTGATCGATCTCCCGCAGTACTTCGTAATATGCAAACCCTTTTCTCTCATGGCCGCATCGGCGGAACCGGTTATCTGTCGATCCTGCCTGTCGACCAGGGGGTCGAACATAGTGCCGGCGCATCTTTTGCTCCCAATCCTCTGTACTTTGATCCTGAATATATCGTTCAACTTGCATTGGAAGCCGGATGCAATGGCGTCGCGTCCACTTTGGGCGTATTGGGCAGTGTCGCCAGACGTTATGCCCATCGGATTCCCTTTATCATGAAAATCAACCACAATGAGTTATTGTCCTTTCCCAACAAACACGATCAGATTATGTTCGCTTCGATCGACCAGGCATTCAACATGGGTGCGGTTGCGATTGGAGCCACCATCTACTTCGGCAGTCCGGAATCAACCCGGCAGATAAGCGAAGTATCCAGCGCTTTTGAATACGCCCACCAACTCGGACTTGTCTGCATTCTCTGGTGCTACTTGAGAAATCCGGCTTTTGTTAAAGGAGATGTTGATTTTCATTCTGCTGCTGATCTGACGGGTCAAGCCAATCACCTTGGCGCAACACTTGGAGCAGATATAGTCAAACAGAAACTGCCGTCCGGAAATGGCGGGTTCAGAGCCTTGAATTTTGGTAAAACCAATGAAAAGGTTTATTCAAGCCTGACAACGTCGCATCCCATCGATGAAACACGTTACCAGGTTATGAACAGTTACATGGGGCGCGTCGGTCTGATAAACTCAGGTGGCGACTCAGGATCAAATGACCTGGCTCAAGCCGTTCGCACCGCTGTGATCAACAAACGTGCCGGCGGGATGGGCTTGATTCTCGGACGAAAAGCATTCCAGAAATCCGCTTCGGAAGGGATCGAGATCATTCACGCCGTTCAGGATGTATACCTGTGCGATTCAGTGATTATTGCCTGAGTATCCGGTGTCCTGTTGAAAAAAAACGTGCAAGATTGTACATGGTGAATTGAAACTTTTATTGTCAATGGAGGGAGTATCATGAGCGAATTTTTAAACAAGGTATCTCATCTGGTCGATCGCATCGAAATGAATAACCGTTGGCGCCAGCATAATTGCATAAACCTGATACCATCGGAGACGACGCCGAGTCTTCTGGTTAAAATGTGTGAAATCGCCGATCCATCCGGTCGATATGCTGAACACCGTACCATGAAAGGTAAAGAAGTCTATTTTTACCAGGGAATTGATTTTATTCGCGACGTGGAAGAAGAAGCCCGGGAAGCGATGTGTGAATTCTTTGATTGCCAGCAGGCTGAACTGCGACCCATATCCGGTCAGATGGCAAATGAAGTCGTATTCAAAGCGGTTACAAAATACGTCAACCACCGGGATGAAACTGAATTCGCACGGATGAAATGCGTGATGAACAATGACCTGGGAAAGGGAGGTCATCTTTCCAGTCAGCCGATGGGTGCCTTGTACAATTATGTCGATCCAAATCCTGCCACCGGCAAAGAAAATTGTGTAAATTTCCCGGTCAGAACCGATAATCCCTACCGCATCGATGTTCCCCGGCTACTGGATTTGTTGGACTCAAACAAACCGGACCTGGTTGTGTTCGGTAAAAGCATGTTCATTTATCCCGAACCGGTAAAAGAACTTTTTGAAGCAGTAAAAGATTGGAAAAACCGACCGGTTATCATGTTCGATATGGCGCATGTGCTGGGATTGTATGGAGCTTTTCAGGCACCCCTCGATGACGGTGCTGATATCATCACGGGCTCGACACATAAAACGTTTTTCGGACCGCAAAGAGGTGTCATTGTATCTAATATGGGAAAAGAGTCGATTTTCCGGAAAGTCTGGCTCGAAGTAAAAAGCCGAGCATTTCCGGGTTCCACGTCCAATCACCACCTCGGAACTCTTGTCGCCTTGCTGATGGCCACTCATGAAATGAATGAGTATAAAACAGAGTTTCAAACCCAGGTTCTCAAAAATGCGAAACACCTGGCTCAACAACTTGTTTCGGCCGGTGTCCCGGTCGAGGGTGACCCGTCAGATGGATACACTCAGACGCACCAGGTCATCTTGAGAACGTCCCGATTTGGAGATGGTCAGGACATTGCCCGAAGACTCGAAAACAACAACATCATCTGCAACTATCAGGCACTTCCGGACGACGAAACATTTCTTTCATCAAGCGGGTTGCGGATGGGTGTGCAGGAAATGACCCGCTACGGCATGAAAGAAGCGGATTTTGATCCGATTGCCCAATTCATCGCTGATGTCATTATCCAAAACAAAGCTGTGAAGGAGGCGGTCAGTAAATACAGGAAAAATTTCCTGACTCAATCCTATTGTCTGCCTCCAGCTGTCGCTGCCGACTTTGCCGGCCGGATTGTAGGCACGATACTGCCCAATAATGAATATGCGTCCTTCTTCATCGAACGATTAACAGATATCAGTCGAACACTTGCCTAAAGACAATTTTTGATTCACAGGCCAGATCTCCATGATGGGGATCTGGCTTTTTCCGTTCGGGAAACCTGGGAGACGATGATTGATGAACCCGTCCAGTCTGCCTTTAGTAAGATTGAATGATACCGGGTACAAGGCATGGGAAAACCACCGGAACACGTTCGGTGAAGAGTGTATTGCGGAGACACCTTCGGGTATTGAACCCGGAGCAACCGTCTCCGTGATCTGCCCATCGGGTCATTTCGCAGGGATAGGATATTTCAATCGCCTGTCACGTCTTCCCCTTCGATTATTGTCACGCGAAGCCATGTTTCCGGATCGCGAATTCTGGATCAATTCCATTCAGTCCGCCCTGATGTTCAGACACCGGTTCTACACCAGCGATGAGTCCTTCCGAATTGTCTTCGGAGAGGCTGATCAAATACCCGGATTGATCGTCGACAAATTCGGTTCCGTTCTATCCGTCCAGGTTACAACCGCTGGGATTGAACGCCACCAGGAAGTTATCCTCGATGTTCTCGAGGAGCTACTTCATCCTGAAGGAATATTTCTTTCTTGTGACTGTCTTCCAAGAAAAAAAGAAGGACTGCCTCTTTACCGCAGGGTAGCCCGTGGAGAAGTCAGGGAATCATTTTTTGCGCCGGTTGATGGAGTTATTCATGCTATCGATTGTCTCCACGGCCATAAAACGGGTTTTTTTCTGGATCACAGGCTGAACCGGCATTGGACCGCCGAACTTTGCAAAGGCAAGCAGGTCCTGGATTTGTTCAGTTATTCCGGAGCCTTCGGTATTCGGGCAGCGCTACATCAGGCTGAGCACGTTTTATGTGTCGATATATTTGAACCGGCATTGACATTGGGTAGAACAACCGCACGATTCCATGATATCGAGAGCCTGATCGAGTTCAAGAGAGCGGAGGCGTTCGCCTTCCTGAACGATCCGTCAAACAACGAATCATGGGATGTGATTTTTCTGGATCCGCCTTCTTTTGTAAGGGGAAACCGTCGAGCTCAGCGAAACCAGGCCAACTACCGTAAGATCGCTTTTCTGGCTCTGAACGCTCTGGCTCCAGGAGGCATTCTTGTCACATCATGTTGTTCTTTCCACGTAAGTAGAACCGATTTCATTAAAATCACAGAAAACGCCTTTATCCAGAAAAACAGGGACTGTCGAATTTTCCGGATTGGAAGTCAAAGTCCGGATCATCCGATTCTTCCAAGCGTGGAAGGAACCGATTATCTGAAATGCCTTTTTACTGCTGCGGATAACTGAGTTACCAATATTTAAGCAGGAAAAACGGGATTGAATTTCGGCTTAGTTTCCGTTTCAATCCCAAAATCCAATATCTGCGGATCATCGTAAATGCATCTTCGTAACCCATCATCTGATTGTCGATCGCAATATCCAGTGAGGACGCGTGTTCCATGACCAATCGTTTTGATGGTTCGGATCCTGACCGGCTCGCAGAAGTTTCAGTGATTCTGACAATTTCTTCGAATGTCCAAAACCAATCTCTCCCGGCGACTGATTCAGCAACCCCTTTGCCGGAAATGCGAATTGTTCTGCAGATCCGATATCGATAGTAGGCGATGAGTATAAACAGACCGATTATTATCAGGATGAACCATCCCGAATGCAGTATTTCAAACAGATAACTCAGTATCGCAATAAATCCCAGAATTCCGATAAGGGTTTTGAATCGATTACGTATGTCTTTACCGTATTGCAGGATGCATACCGGAACAGGGTCATCCGCTTCATTCTGCAAATCCGGCTGATCCCTGATCGCATGAACAGGTTTCTCCGAAGGATTGGGATTGCTCTCAATCATGACTGCTGAACCAGAGATTCATCTCCCTTTCCGCTGTTTCATCCGAGTCAGAAGCATGTACCAAGTTCTCCATCGAACGCCTTTCTACAGCTGCGTTGACAGTAGAATCGCATCCGAAGTCACCGCGGATCGTTCCCGGCTCCGCCTGGGCTGGAATCGTGAAACCGATCAGTTTTCGCACTTTAGTAATGGCTCCGTTTCCTTCAATCGCAAGAGCAATCACAGTGCCGTGACTCAGGTAGTCGACCAGTCGCTGCTGAACAACCCGGCCAATATCACTTTCTTCCATTGTTCCGTAGTTTTTCTTGACATCATCGGGAGTTAATCCCTGTGATTCATAATCTTTTATCGTTTTCCTGCCAACATTGCTCAACCATTCTTCGGATGCGTCATAATGCTTGCGAATCAAATTTTTCCCGGGTGGAGACAATACTCTCATCTGCGTAATCCGGAGTCCCGCGTCCTCAAATCGACTGATAATTCTTCCAATCATTCCCCGTCGAACAGCATCGGGTTTCAAGAGTACCAGTGTACGGTTCATTACAAATCTCCTATTGTAAAAATATTTCTTGCCTCACAATTACACATATTACTCCTATCCAATTCGCTTCCGCAAACTGCCGCATAGGAGAAACTGTGCGGTATGTGGAATCTGATCGAATACCACCCATTTCTCCAGTGCCCACCCTCTCGAAACAGCATACGATATATCGCGAACCCACGATCCCGCTGACGGCGAGATGAGAATCAATGTTTTTGCTCTCAACAAACCTGCCAGCATAAAAAGATCCGATCCGAAAGGTATCCGCATTCCATGGATGATCAGCGTATCGAAGTATCGCGAACTGGAAGCGAGCTTTCTCAGGACATGAATGGCCTCTCCGGTCCGGAACAAAACATTGTGATATCTATATTTCCCACAATTTACATTGGCGGATTCCACTGCCAGTCGATTCTTGTCAATCCCCATCACTGACCGCATCCTGCCCGCCAGTGAAAGAGATATCTGTCCGGCACCGCAGCCGATTTCCAGAAGGTCTCCATCGCTATCACCCAGAGTCTGTTCGAGGGATGTCAGCAATTGTCCGCCAGAGTAATCACCTACGGGAGTCCATACATTGGGCAGTGACCGGAACGAACGGTGTTCCGTTTGAAATGTTATCCATGGATCACCGGTTATGACATCCGGAAGCTTATATTCCTTTCCGGATCGAGCGGATTTCAGATTGAGCCGTAGAACGGAGAGATCGGTTCCTTTAAAGAAACCCTCTATCCGCCGATCCAGAGAGGGATCAGGCGGCTGTCCAACCAACATAAAAACGACCCGATGACGGTTATCGGAAGATAACTGTAATTCTATATCTCGCAGATCGCCTGCGATGCTCGGCAGATTGTTATTTTCATTAAGAAACGCAGCAACTTGCGAAATCAGGCGATTCAGTTCCGGGTGATGATTGGGACAACTGGATAGATCAATAATCGGACTATCCGGAAAATTGGATCTCATTCCGAGAACCTGACGCCCGTTGAGTATGCCTGAGGAAATAGTGCAGCGGGTTCGATAATGATCCTGGACCGGAAGCAGATGCACCATCGGTTCATTAGGGAAACAATTCCGAACACCGTCTTTTTCCGCCAGATGGAACACGCGATTCAGTAGGAAATCGGACTGATCCCGGTAACGAATGTGCCGCCACCGGCATCCCGGGCAATCGGGGAAATGAACACATCCCGAATCAACCCGATTATCTGCTGTTTCGTTGAAGCGGATGATACGCCCGATGCGTCTATTGCGTTCACACTCAACGATTTGAACAAGCATTCGCTCGCCCGGGATACTGCCAGGTATCGGAAGCCATCCGGATTGGTCTTTTCCCAGACCAATTCCCCGAAGATTCAGACGTTCAATGGTCACGTTTAGTTCAGACATAAAAAAACCCGGCATTATTCGATGCCGGGTTTATACTATCAGTTCAAGCGGATCGTTACGATAGAATCATCTGATTTCAATAATATCCCGCAACGCAGTAATCAAATGATCCCAAAAGATTACCGGTAGCAGTCAGATGGGCAAACCAGAAATAGATATCATCGAATGAACCGTCGACATCCGGCCATTCAAATTCCAGGAAAGTCTGGCGAGAATGACCGCTGGGGATTGATGTATCCATATATGCTACGCCGTTGGTCAGGCTATCCCAGGTCGGCCAGCACCAGAACATATCATAGATCTGCATCAGGACCCAGCGCTGCCCGTCGACAGGCGCACCTGGATTAAAAATGTAACCATGCAGATCAAACGGATCACCGTATGGCGGAGACATCAGGCTGTTATAGCTGGTGCGCCGATAGTCCGTATCGATTTTGACCAGGATTTCCGGTGCCGTCTCGATACCGGTTAATAACCAGTTCACTGCCGGTACAAGCAATTCACCCGGATTGCTCATCGCTTCCAGCGGAAATGCGCACATGATCATTCGGAAATCACCCTGATACATTACACCGCATGCTCTTTCCGCCATCTTAACCGGCTGATCGTCATCGTAACTTTGCTGAGTAGTGGCGGGATATGTGTCGGCAGGTCGGACCGGCGGACCCGAATACATGAAAGGAATCGCGCCATCGCGCGGCACAAGGTTGTCCGGCCACCAGTTGTATTCAAGTTTTTTATTATAAACCATCAGATTGAGTGTGCTGGCGGCAATGGTCCGCGTAATCGGATTCCCAGGAGAACCCATGACCGTATCATACCAGTTATCATGATCGATGGCGGCAATCCGGAAGTAGTTATAGATGAACCATGCATTGTATTCATTAACATCGCTGGGATTGGGTGTAGAGTTTTCATCAATCCAAACAACCCTGTCTTCAGCGTCGGGCGGATGAGCCATATTGTATAGAATCTCATGCCCGGTAACGATCATGTTACCGCCATTATCCAGATACTCAACAACGGCCGGCAGCAGGTCATTGGCCAGTTCTTTTTTAGCGATACCATTTTGACCGATGTACCAGATAACGGCATCATATTGTTTCAGCATGTCAAATGTCGGAAGCTGAGTGAAACGAATTTCTTCCCATGGATATCGGAACTGTTCCGTAGCATCTTCGCTGATTTTTGGTGTCGTCAGGTGCATATCATAAGCAATGCCGGCAGCATCCAATGCATTCAGCAGCGGTTGATCCTGCCAGTTGGAATTACCGCCGAAACGGTCGTCTTTCCAATACAGCACTCTTGCAGGAGTCATGATTGCATGAAATGTGTAGGTCCGATCAGATTCCTGACTGCAGGATACGACGGCCTGGAACTCGGCTTCATGATGAATTGGGCAGGCGGAACTGATCGTTAACACGACTGGATTGGTCGGCACGGCACGCTCTCGACACAAAGTATCGGGATAATTGATAGTGGTTGAATGAACCGTAATCATCGGATCCGTGGACGTGATCAGAGCCTGGACATTTGTCACATTTCCGAACAACGGCATCAGGTCGACATTCATACTGACCATCTCACCGGCTTCCGGACGAAAGTTACCATTCCCCTGGCCTGTCCCTTCAAATACTGTCGCTTCCCTTACAACCAGGGTCGGATCCGGATCAGACGTGAATGAAGCCGGCACATCAATGCGTCCGAACCCGCAATAGTAATCATATCCCGGATGATCATTCTGGTTCAGGTCGAATGCCGACGCACCCATGAGAACCCGAAGGTCCTCGTTGGTCATTGTCCATCCCATCTGTTTGGCGTACGAGATCAGCAATGCGCCATGTGCTGCTGCGTGCGGACTGGCCATTGACGTTCCATAGAATCCCTTGATCTTGAAACTGGTTAGATCGGGCCAATCGCGGGATTTAATTGTCTGCTGGAATGTGATGTCCACGCGGCCGCTTCCGTCATGGTCGAGAGATGTGTATGAACCGCTGGGTGCGAGTAACTCAGCGGTATAGCCATATTGGGAAAAATTTGACTGATATTCAGTCGATGGATCGCCGGTTGTTTCCTGGTTGTTGGAAGCGCCGACAGCAATTACCGACGGGTAAGCGGCGGGATAACCGATCCCCTGATAAGACGGCGACCATGCGCCTGTATCTGCATCGTTACCGGTTGAGGAAAAAATCATTACTCCGGCATCATGAGCATACTGGCAGGCCTCATACTCAACGCTAACCGGCGGATAAGCTCCAACATAACCGCTTCCGAGACTCATATTAATAACATGGGCTCCGTTATCAGCCGCATATTGGATCGCAGCCGCAACATCACTCATCACGCTGGTCCCATCCCGGCCGCCTGTTTTCAAAGGCATAATCGTGCAGTTGAACGCCATACCGGCAGCGCTGTAATCATCCTCAATACCACTTGGATTGTTATTCGTTGCCTGTGCAATAGTACCACTCACATGGGAGCCGTGTTCGTTATCATCACACGGATAGGGTGATGTATAGGGCCAGTTATATCCTTCCCGATCATCGACGTAATCGTTTCCATCGTCATCGATCCCATTGTCGGCGATCTCATCGGTGTTGATCCAGAAGTTGGTGCCGGTGAAATCCGGCGCTTTTGCGTGAATAACTGTTGTTCCCGGAAATGACAATGTGTCCTGATAGTCCTTGTACGCGACACCGGAATCGATAACCGCAACAACAACATCAGGATCTCCACCATAAAGCGGCGGATCGGTATCCATATCCCAGGCATCCGGCATTCCGATGATATCAAAATTCCAGAGGTGTCCCTGAACATAGAAGAAATCGTTCGGTGTCCATGCTTCCAGATATCGCAGATAGTTCGGTGTCGCGTACTCAACCCTTGGATCATCGAGAAGCTCGTCAACGGTTTTTACAACACCATACGGCTCATTTTCGGGAATCGCCATCAGGAACCAGCCGAGTTTTTTGTATTCTTTCAGCAATCCCAGCTTGTATTCCGACAATACTTGAGAAGGATCTGCATCGAGTTCCCGAAGCTCCGGTATGAGTTTGACCAATACCTGCCCCGGTTGATAGTCCCTTCCCGGAACCAGTCCATGTCCATTTTGAGGCGATCCGACACGGGCATCTGCTGTGATACCCATAGCCAGAAGCATCACGCCTGCAATCATTAATTTTTTCATCGTGATTCCTCCTGATTCGAATAGTCCGATCACAACCAGTCTATTCAGTTAATTCCTATTTATGTATTACTCTAAAAACTGCCTGATTATCCAGGCTATAAGCATAAGAATTCCAATAATCGCGGCGACGATTAGGAATATGTAGGCGAAAATCTGAAAAATGAAGGCGAAGAATCCGGCGATGGTCCATACAAATACACTCAACCATCCCAGGAAAGGAAAAATCACGTAACGTACTGCAAACAAACCCAGAATAATGACCAGAGCAATCCCCAGCCATTTCCAGATCGGATGTTGGTCTTTCAATATCATCAGCCACCTCTATGGTGTTTGGGGTTGGTATTCAGGCCCATCCGCAGATGGTTTGCAATGATCGCACACATAGTATCCCTGGTCGATGGCGTCCTGGAAATCCTGGAACCAGATCTGCTTTTCCAGCGGAATCGCCAGCTTACCCTCCGGATTAAAAATCTGCTCACAAGTGGGCCAATGGAATTTTTTGTTCTCCCGATCACCGACAAATTTTCCCGGGTTGGGTAAGACATCCGGAGCTTTCACCGATCCCGGTTCCATCAGATCCATATCATCCGTCCACCATTCCGGCTTAATGTTGGATACATGCCGGATGTGATCAGCATCACTCCATAAATATACATCCGCTGTAACTCTCTGTATTGAACTCAGCATCAATACGGCAATCACGATTGGTATAAGACATGTACGCAAGTAAAACGATCTGGCTGTCATATCATTTTCGCTTTTTTGATTTCCCGAGAAGAAAATCCTCTAATGCCCTTGATGCCAGTTTCTCCGCTTTCGATTCCGGCTTCTTCACGGTTTCAGTCTGTAAAATACACTCGATTTCCAACCGTAAATTCAAATTGATATGAGAGACTTCTTCCGGCTTGATGATTTTGATCGGTATCCGCAGTTTATGGCTGACATCCTTATCCACAACAATGCCTTCACCTTCATATTCCCCGGCATCGAGGGAAATAGGTGCCAGCGGGGCAATTTCAACCGACACCTCATCCTTCGCGGCAGCTTTACGGCCGGCATGCGGGTCCCGTTGGCCCATAAATGTCGTCTTCTGCTCGACAACATCCGCTACGGCGATCAATTCCTCTTCTTCATCTTCCAGTTCCAGATCCTCGTCAAACTCGATCGCTTCATCCGGCTCCGACACAACTTCAATCGCTTTCTTTTTAACCGGCGCCGTTCCGGGTGCCTTCAATTCCTCTTCCTCCGTGCTGAATGACCGGAGAAGTTCTTCTTTGACCTGCTGAAGCTGATCATCATCATCGGAAATCTTTTCACCGGCTTTCTTCTTCAGATGCCGAAGTGTCAGCGATGAAATGCCAAGCAGTGTATCCATTACACCTTCACCGGATGTCGCAATCGACTCAAAAAATGGAACATCCATAAAATTCAGATGCCGGTTCAACACACTTACCGGCATTATTCCAGGCAAATCCCGCTTGTTGTACTGAATGACCCAAGGCAGCTTTCTCAAATTGAGTTTTTGCTCCGCAAGGTTCTCCTGGAGATTTTCCAGACTCTCGATGTTGGCATCCAGCATCGGCTCCTGCGAATCTGCCACAAATACAACTCCATCAACGCCCTTCAAAACCAGTTTCCGCGTGGAATTATAAAATACCTGTCCCGGAACCGTATACAGCTGAATCCGCGTTGTAAAATCTCCTACTTTCCCCAGTTTGAGAGGCAACAGATCGAAAAACAACGTACGATCCGTCTCCGTCGCAAGCGAAACCATCTCTCCCCGTCTCTTTTGAGGCATCTGCTCGAATATCCATTTCAGATTTGTGGTTTTTCCACACAGTCCCGGCCCGTAATACACAATCTTCGCCGACATTTCCATAGACGCGTAATTAAAGAAAACCATAAGGCCTCCAAGGTGCTGAGTCGAAGCATTCCGCGGAGAACGAGTTCTTGTTGATTGAATAATTACCGCGGACCATCTCAAATTATATGCTTCCTTTCACGATGCGTCAACCGTTTGCGAATTGACAATTTTTCGGGCATCATATTAGATGCTCGCGTGGTGATCCATCCCAATGCGTTCAATCGTTTCAGGTCCGCCATGTCAGCACCTTTTGCTTCCTATCGACAGGGGGTCGCAAGATGAAAAATAAAGGGGTTTTATTCAGCCTGATTTTTATCGGATTGATCTCAGCATCTCCCCGGATCATGGCAAACGTCGTGATCAATGAAATCCTGTACGACCCGACAGGCTCCGATACGGGTTTTGAATTCGTTGAACTGGTCAATAATGGATCGGAATCTTTCGATCTGACAGGATTCGAACTCAAACTTGCCGACAGCAACTACTATGCTTTCGCTTCTTTTCAGCTCCCCGCCAATCAGAGGGTCGTCGTTCATAACAATCTGACAGGGGACGATACCCCGACGGATCTGTTTACCGGACCGCTGGCCAATATGGGAAATACCAGCGGCAGTGTTGCTCTGTTCAGTGGGCCCCACTCCAGCGGTAACATCGTCGATTTCATGCAGTACGGTGCCGGTGGTCAGCAGTGGCAAAGCGTAGCCGTGGATGCCGCTATATGGACGCAGGATGATTTTACCGACGATGTCGCAGAAGGAATATCGGTGAATCTGGACCCCGATGGAATCGACAACAACGTATCAACCGACTGGACCGGTTGTGATCCGACGGAAAATGGCATTAATTGCCAACCTGCTTCACCGACCGAGACTCCAACGGTCCCAACCGCAACACCTCCTCCTCCAACAAATACTCCGACTGCAAGCACTCCACCGACCCATACCCCCACATCAACGGCAACACCCAGCCCGACAACCACCCCGTCCTCACCCGCTACGTCAACTCCGACAGAAGCGCCTACCATAACGCCAACACCCGAGCCAACCATGACTCCCGCGGAAGCGCCGGTCCTCATCAATGAGGTGTTTTACGATCCCATGGGAGTCGACACCGGTTTTGAATGGATCGAACTCATCAATGTCAGTCCGATGCCCGTCAACCTATTGTCATGGGTTCTGAGGCCTGATAGCGCTGACTATTTTACTTTTCCCGAGTTCGTAATCGAATCCGGTGCCAGGGTTCTGGTGCATATCAACACGGAGGGAACTTCCTCGGGATCTGAACTCTATGCCGGACTCTCGCAGAATATGGGAAATACATCCGGCAGCATCGTTCTCTTTTCGGGAACTCCCTTTTCAATCGACACGATCGTTGATTTTGTCGAATATGGCGCTGGAAGTCAGACTTGGGAATCCCTTGCGGTGGCCGCCGGAATATGGACAGCCGGCGATTTTGCAACCGATGTCGAAGAAGGGTATTCGCTGAACCGGTTCCCCGATGCCATCGATACCAACATATCGTCGGATTGGTCGCAATGCGAGCATTCCTTTCTCGCGGAAAACTGCATCCCGCCAACTGCCACACCAAGCTCATCCCCGACATCACTACCAACATCAACACCGTCACCGACTGCAAGTCCGGGCACAGGCACTCCGACCGAAACACCGACTGCAACACCCACCGTAGAGCCCACACAGGCTTCCGGTGTGACGATCAATGAAGTTCTCTATAATCCACAGGGAAACGATACCGGGCTTGAGTTTATTGAACTTGTCAACACATCCGGCTCACCTGTTGAGCTGACCGGGTTCGATCTTAAACCGGATACATCCTCGTATTACACTTTTCCGGCCTTCATTCTGAGCGCCGGCGAACGGGTCGTGGTTCGAGTGAATACGTCGGGGGATAACACGGAGCATGAGCTGTTCACCGGTCCAACCAGCAACATGGGTAATTCCACGGGATTTGTTGCGTTGTTCAACAACTCGACGCATGGGGCATCAACGATTGTCGACTATGTTGAATTCGGTGCCGGAGGCCAAACCTGGGAATCGGCTGCTGTCAGCGCAGGTATTTGGACAGCGGGTGATTATGTTCCGATGATCGAAGAAGGATTATCCATGAACCTGGATCCGGATGGGTTTGATACGAATCAATCCTACGATTGGGCTGCCTGCGATCCGAGTATGAACACAGTAAACTGTGAAACCATCCCGACTGCTTCTCCGACCCCAACCATGCCTACCGGCACACCGACTGCAACGGCGGAACCCACATCGACCCCACCCGCCAGACAGGGTGTTGTTATCAACGAGATCCTGTTCGATCCAGCCGGAACCGATACAGGCTTCGAATTTATCGAGTTGTATAACAACAGTACCGATCCAGTGCTTTTAACTGGATTCGACCTCAAACCTGACTCCAGTGCGTATTATACATTCCCCGATTTCACACTGCAGCCCAATGCCTACGTTGTCGTACATGTCAACACCAGTGGAACCGATACGCTCACCGACCTGTATACCGGCGTTTCATCAAATATGGGCAACTCGGCCGGCTTCGCAGCGCTGTTTGATGATGTGACCCACAGCGCTTCGACTCTGATCGACTACCTGGAGTACGGAGCGGGTGGTCAAACATGGGAGAGTTCTGCGGAAGATGCCGGAATATGGACTGGCGGAGATTATATTCCGGTACCGGACCCGGAAGGCAGTTCCCTGAATCTCTGCCCGAATGGCGAAGACCGCAACTCCAGCCATAACTGGCAGCTTGATACCATCAGTGAAGGATCTGCAAATACATGCTCCGAACCAACACCCACACCAACTGACACATCAACTCCTACACCGACAAGCACACCCACTCGTACACCAACCCCCCGCCCAACTGTTGAACCGATTATCCGGTTGGCGGGATTCGGTGATACGAACTATCGTTTCCAGACGGGCGGAGACATTCAGATTCTGGCATGGATTACCGATCCGGAAAACGATATCGCAACTGTGAACGTTATGCTCGGAGGCGAAACTATTGCAGAGCTTTTTGATGATGGCTTACACGGGGATTTCGGTCATTCAGACGGCATCTATGGGCTAAGTATGGAACGGTTGCCTCCCACCCAGAATCCTGATCCAGGGGGCGGATTGCTCAGACTTCAATTGCGTATTGTCGCTGTTGATACACACGGCTTCAGCAGTCATGTCTGGCCGATGTTTACAGTCGATCCGGGAACAGGTTACGGATTCACACAACGTCCTGGATGGGAAACTCTGGATACAACCATTGCCGGTTCAGCAGGAACGGGCGATGACCGACCGCGTATCTTTATGGCGGGATTCATGGACACGCGGGTCTCCGCTTCCCGTGGAGGTCAGTTTACTTTGCTTGCCGTAACAGCCGCCTCCTCCCAGGTGAGTGGGGTTGAATTGTATTATCAGGGATTTCCAACCGGAGTGATGCTTTTCGATAACGGACAGCATAATGATTTCAATGCAGGTGACGGTGTCTTTGGCCTGTCGATATCGATCGAAGCGGGTGAACTGGAAGCCGGTTTTTACCCGTTTCAGTTGAGAGCGATCGGAGCGAACGGTGCACTGAGTGATTTGTGGCCCTATCTGACAATTTCTGAATAGGAAAATGCATACTTTATGAAGATTCCGGACCGAAGAAAAACGCGCCAGCTCCGGTCAGCTTTGAAAAGCCGACTTAGCGGTGAGGCATATTTCGATGATCAAACACGACTTCAATATTCCACGGCTGCTTGCATGTATAGAGTTTTTCCCTCCGCCGTCGTCATGCCCAGGGATGGAGATGACGTATCTGAAACCGTGCGAATCGCCAGGGACCTGGGTATTCCAGTCACGGCACGCGGCGCAGGAGTCGGTCTGACGGGAGGTTGTCTCGGCAACGGGATCATTGTCGATTTTTCTAGACATATGAACCGGATTCTATCGATTGATGTATCGGAACAGCGGGTTATCGTCGAGCCAGGGGTGGTGCAGAATGATCTCGACCGAGCCTTGCGTAAACACGGATTGTTTTTTCCACCGGATCCGTCCAGCCATATGTATTCGACTATCGGTGGGATGGTCGGTAATAATGCAGCCGGACCGCATTCTATAAAGTACGGAGCCACGCGCGACTATGTTCTGTCGGTGTCGGCAATCTGTGGTGATGGAGAAGAGGTCACGTTTGAGAACAGTATGCGTTGGGTTGAACTGCCGGATGGTCGCGTCCGCAGACTGGCTGAGAGCCTTCATCGAATATTGACTCCCAATGAGAGCATTATTCAGACATATTTGCCCAAAACCCGTAAAAACTCAAGTGGTTACAGGATAGATGGAATCGTCGAGGGCGACTGTCTCCATATGGCTCGCCTGATGGCTGCTTCCGAAGGCACACTGGGTGTATTTACAGGACTTGAGCTGGCGATCAGACCTATCCCGGGAGCCGCCGGCATGATTTTGCTGATGTTTGATTCAGTGCAGGCGAGTTGCGAAGCAGTGCCAATGCTTGCAGCCATGAATCCAAGCATGCTTGAGATCATGGAATCCACCTTTATTGAACTGGTTCGACAGAGTGCGTTCGATGTCGGAGTTCCTTTCCCAAGAAATCTTCAATCGCTGCTGCTCGTGGAGTTCGATGGTGATTCAGCGGACGAAGTGAGTGATCGAATACAAGCCGTTGAACGCATGTTCATTGGACCGGGACGACTCGCAATCGGATCCCGGAGAGGAATTCAGGCTGCAGAACGAGCTCGGCTTGATCGTGTACGGAGAGCAGCCAGCCCGATCCTCAATCGATATCCAGCACCTTATAAACCGATTAAATTCATTGAAGATACAGCTGTTCCGGTAGATTTTCTTCCCCAATATATCCGAGAGCTGCATCAAATGTTTAAAAAGTTTTCTCTTCGCGGCGTTATCTATGGGCATGCCGGTGACGGACATATCCATGTGAATCCTCTCTTCGACATGAACGACTCCGATCTGATCCGTAAAATGCACGGAATTGCCGAACACACGAATGATCTGATCAGGGATTTTAGGGGCACACTATCCGGTGAACATGGAGACGGTTTGCTTCGCACGCCGTTCCTTCCGGACTTTTTTGGCCCGGCATTTCCGATTTTTCAATCGGTTAAGGCTCTCTTCGATCCGGAATCGCTTCTGAATCCCGGGAAAATCATTCAGACCGAACCGCGTTCCTTCACAGATAATATCAAACTGAACGATCATCGCCGGATCCGATACACGGAGTCCATGCTGGACATCGGCGATGTCACCAACAATCTTTTTAAATGCAGCAACTGTGGTGCATGCCGCCAGTATTGCCCGGTTTTTATCGCAACAATCGACGAACGGACAACCCCCAGAAGCAAAGCCAACCTGTTGACTCGGATTATCAGCGGTGAGTTTCCCTCCGAAAATGAAGTCGTGTCACCGGATCACCGACAGGTATTCGATTTCTGCATCCAGTGCGGCACATGTCTGACCGAATGTCCTTCAGGCGTCGATATTCCTCGTCTGATGCAACTGGCAAAACACGTCAGTAACGATCATAACGGTTTGTCTTTGAAGGACAGGTTGATTGCCGAAACCGGTTTAACGGTCTCCATGGGACGAATTTTACCGACGATGAGTAATTCGGTTTTGAATAATCCGATCTTCAGAAAAGCGCTCGAGATGAGTCTCGGCCTCGCGGCGGAAAGAGACCTGGCTCCTTTCGAGGATGTCGACCTGAGCTCGATTGCGCACGATATATCGTTTGGAGGCGGGCAGACGATTGTTTACTTCCCGGGTTGTACGGCAATCGCGAATGATCCCTGGGGTGAAGGAGCCGCAACATTATCCCTTTTGGCGCATCACGGGTATGCTCCTTACATCCCCGACCTGAAATGTTGCGGAATCGCGTCTATTTCCATGGGGCTTCTGGAAAGTGTCCGGCCGCAGGCCGAAGCGAATGTCCGCCTGTTGCACGAGATAACCAGAGGAGGAACTCTGGTAGTTTGCAGTTCACCCAGTTGTGGTCTGGCCTTGCGACATGAATATCCCCAGCTTCTCGACACAGTAGAATCACGTGAAGTTGCCTCAAGAGTGCGTGATATCCATGAATTTTTTGTGGAGTTGTTGAGTAACGGTCGTCTGGACTCCCGATTCCAGCCCAATGAGATCCGTGTTGCCGTACAGCAACCGTGTCACGCGCGTGCTGCAGGAATCGGGGAATATCCGATCCGGCTGTTGGAGATGATTCCCGGAATGAAAGTTCATCGTTTGGAACCTCGCTGTTGTGGTATTGCAGGCACATACGGTATGAAGAAAAAAAATTATGAATTTTCATTCAAGATCGGCGAACGATTGTTTCGGGAGATCCGAATGGTCAATCCGGACCTTGTTGTTTCAGCTTGTGGAACCTGCCGGATTCAGATCGAAGCAGCCACCGGTTTCAAGACTATTCATCCGGCATCACTTCTTGCTGAAGCCTACGGATTATTACCGGCGAAGCCCGGTATCCTCAAGCATTCTTGACGGACGCAGCCTGTTAATCATCATTTTCGTCGTTATCGCCTGCGCTGAGCATCAGTTCGGCGATACCGCAAGTTGCGAGTTGTCGTTCGATCATCTGAACCGAATCGAAACGGTCATCCGGATCTTTTTCCATGCATTTCAGAACCAGGTCGTTGAGCCATAGCGGGATATCCGGGTTGAGATCAACCGGAGGAATGGGGATTTTTTCCACCTGGTCAACAAGAATCTGGAACGAATCCGTGTTTGAAAAGGGAGGTTTCCCTGTACATGTTTCATACAGAATTGTACCCAGTGAATAGATATCGCTTCGTGGATCAGTCGGCTCGCCTTTTGCCTGTTCAGGACTCATGTAATCCGGTGTGCCGACGACAAACTCGGTATTACTTTCCATCGCACTTTCGATAACCGTGGCAATACCGAAATCCACAAGTTTCACGACGCCTTCATCATTGATCAGTATATTCTGGGGTTTAATATCCCTGTGAACAATACCTCGTCGATGAGCTGCCCATAGTCCGCGGCAAGCCTGCGTCATTATCGGGATGATTTCTTCCGTTTGAAGAACACCCTTAGCACGAATAATCGTTTTCAAATCCCGGCTGTGAAAAAATTCCATACTGATATACAGGTGGTTTTCAAGTTTTTCAAAATCATACAGCTGAATGACATTTTCATGGTGAACCTTACGGGCAAGGGTCACCTCCCGCTTGAAGCGCTGAACCATTTCCTGATTGTGTATGTATTTTGATTTCAAGAGTTTCAGTGCAACTTCGATACTGAGTTCCTTATCAAGCGCACGGTATACCTCGCCCATACCGCCCGATCCCGCTTTTTCCTTGATGATATAGCGATTTGCAACCATTTTTCCTGGAGAAAACTGGTGGGGCATCGTTGTTGCGTTGTTGTTGCTGCTCTCAAGGATAACCCGTGTCAGTCGATCCAGACGTTCCCTGACATCTTTAAAGTCAAGATCGAAAGCGGACAACTCTTTGAACAGTTTGTGAGCTTGTTCATATTGACCGCGGGAATCAAAGGAGCATGCCAGTTCGTATTTGGTTTCCTGGTTATCGGGGGATACGGATTCTTCCACCAGAAATTTAAGGTATTGGTCGTAGGCCAATTCAAAATTACCCCGGCGCAAAAAAGCAAGTCCCAGAGCATTCCGGATGGACGGAAATCTTTCTCCCTGACCCCATGCCTTCTGTAAAACCCGGATCGCATCCTCCAGTTTTCCGAGTTCCATGAAAATTTCACCGGCTTTCAGCGGCTCACCGGCTTCCGCATACAATTGCGCCGCCTTTTCCCTCTCCCCCAGTTTTTCCCTGAGCTCCGCCGCTTTACCGGGATAACCGGTTTTCTCAAATAAGATGGATGCCTTCAGCCAGTTTTTAGTCTTCAGAAACATGTCGATGGCTTTTCGGCTGTTATTTGCCAGATGGTACAATTCGCCAGCGCGACCATACTCCCCGGCGTTCTCGTACGCCTCTGCAGCCAGTTGATATTCCCCGAGTTCATCAGCCAATCTGGCGGCCCTTGCAAAACGACGATCCTTCAGCAGGCTTTGTATTTTCAGGAGTCCTGCCTGATGGTCTTTTCCAAGTTCTTCGTAGATCAGTGCAGCGGCATCAAGCTTCCCCGCCTTCTCCAGATAGGTGGCAGCCGTCTTCAGGTCCCCGCTTTTCCGGCACATCTCGACCGCTTTATCTAGCTCATCACTCTGGAAATAATAGCGTGCAGCCAGGTCAAAGCGCTCAATTTCCTCGTAGGCTTTTGCCAGCATCAGAGTCAATTCCCGACGCGTTTTCTGAATATCCTGGTGTGGCGAATCCGTTTTGAAAGCCAAATCCTTGAGTTCTTTTTCGATGCAGGTCGCTCCCCGCTTGTAATCCCCGCGTTCCATGTACAGTTCACCGGCACGCCGATGGTTACCGGAACTTTCATACATAATTGCGGCATCAGTGATGGCGCCGGATTTATCGAACATTTCAGCCGCGAGCAGCGGAAAACCTGCTCGCTTATACATCTCACCCGCTTTATAGAATTCCTTGATTTGAATGAATAATTCCGCAGCCTTCACAAATTGGTTCGCCTTGACAAAACATGCGGCTGCATCTCCTGTGCGCCCGATTCGCTTCAACAGCATGGCGGAACGATCATAGGCACGAGCCTTGGAGTACATCTCCAGCGCCTTCTCGTACTCACCTCCATCCTGGTACAGATCACCTGCGCCCTGATAGTCGCCGCGTCGAGCCAGTTTTTGAGCCAATCGGTTGAACTTCAAGTGAAAACCTCCAAGAATCTGCCGCCCTGCCATTTTATAATGAAAAATCGGATTCGTCGACATAGAATTCCCAGTTTTCTTTACGGGCGAATTTTGTTAATTTTATGAGCGAACATATTCCCGATGCGAGGTGAATGAATGCCCGCTAATCTCACTCCACAATACAAATCCGCAGAAGCCCGATATAAAAGCGCGCAAAGCATTCAGGAAAAAATCGATGCACTGGAAGAAATGTATCGGACGATACCGAAGCACAAGGGAACCGAAAAGTTATGTGCCGATATTAAACAACGGCTTTCGAAGGCGCGGCAGCAGCAGGAGCAGGCCGGCCGATCCACCAAAAAGGGTGTTTCGTTTCATGTACCCCGGGAAGGTGCGGCACAAATTACTCTCGCAGGACTACCCAACAGCGGCAAATCATCGATTGTCAGCGGTTTTACAAACGCTGCGGCGACCGTGGCTGATTATCCTTTCACGACCCAGCGGCCTTTACCCGGTATGTTATCCTGGGAAAATGTTCAATTCCAGCTGATCGACCTGCCGGCATTATCGCGAGATTTTTTTGAGCCCTATATTCCCAGCCTGATCCGCGTGAGTGATATGGTAATGGTCGTTGTCGATCTCGAAAATATCGAAGGATTTGAAGTCGTGCATGATATCCTCCTTGATAATAAAATAGAACTGGTTCCTTCTTTCAAAGATGCGGATTACCACTCCCGTATCGTGCGGATTCCAGCAATTGTATGTGCCACGAAAAAGGATTGTCCCGATTCGGCAATCAGCCTGGAGTTACTGCGTGAAGTTTCAGGAAATTTGGAAGTGCTGACCATTGAGAGTCGGAATCCGGCGGATGCTCATCGCCTTGGGCGGACAATTTTCGAGCATCTGGATCTGGTCAGGGTCTACACCAAGGCACCCGGGAAAGAGGCGAACATGAACACGCCGATCGTGATCCGCAAAGGGTCCACATTGATGGATGTCACGTCCGAAATCCACAAGGATTTTTCGGAGGACATGAAGTATGCGAGAGTGTGGGGATCGGGTAAATTTGATGGACAGAGAATTCAGCGGGATTATATTATCGAAGAGGGTGATATCTTCGAGTTCAAGGTTTGAGAAACATGGAATGCATATCGAGGCAAAAATGGACAACAATGGAAAAGACAGATCCGATGAACGGCGATCAAAAGAACGGAAACAGTTAACAACGCCGGTCAGAGCAAGATTCACGTTGGATATCGATGCTGAAATCGCGGATATCAGTCCTGAAGGGATGACAATTCTATTTCATCCGCTTGAGACCAGCCGGTTGCATCTGAATCGCACAATTCCGGTGCATCTGGAAATGAATGGTCAATTGGTCAGCGTTGATGCTTTGATTCAGCAGATCACTGAGAACGGGCAACAAATCCGCCTGGGCGTCAAATATGATCGATCCCAGATCGCCGTCTTTCGTTCCTCCAAAAGCCATACTCAGACATAAATCCAAGACATGGTTTTAGATTGCCTTATTTCAAAAGAAATCTCTCTGCATCAACTGGGAAATTTCAAAGCTGGAAATGGCTCCTACAACCCGGTTGATTTCCCTCCCGAATGCGAACACCACAAAGGTCGGCAATATCTCGATGCCATATTGCCGACGGCTTTCAGGATTTTCAGCAACATTGATTGCGGCGACTACCATTCGATCCCTGGGTCGCTGCACCTCCAGACCGAGTATCGTCAACATTTCGTCACTCTGTTTTTCCCATGGAGCCCAGAACAGAATCATCATCGGCCGCTTCACCATTTCCACAAACCGGGCGATGCACATATCATCAAGCGGAATGGGTCCATGGGAGTCGATGGGAAATTGGCAAACGGGGCAATAGACCCTTTCCGTTTTCTTATCCTTATAAATTTCCGATTCGGTATTACAGATCGGGCAAGTGACTTTTGGTGCAAGTCCATTCATACGCTATTGCACCATCCCCAGCCAGTCCTTGAAAATAAAAATGAACCGGCCGATTGCCAGCGAGATACGGGCCATGACGGTCAGACCGAATGATGCGCCAAAACCGACCATGACGGTCAGGATACCGATATTGCTGATTGGCCGGAGAACACCTTTGTGTTCAGCAGAGAAGAAAAAGTAGATCAGTGTGGCAACAGTTGTCACAAAAATCAGCAGGCCATAGACCAGAACCCAGGCACTGTCGAAGTCGGAGCGCGACAGGATGGATGCTTCCAGCTGCCGGACAATTGACGCTTTGAATGAAGCGGGGATCGAGATCGCGGTATAGTACCCCATTGTGATACCGATCGGGATTCGAATCATCCAGGAGATACTGGGTATGAATCGTGTGACATAGAGAGCACCGACCATCATTGGAATAATGATGAAAAAGTTATTGTCGTGATATGGATTCAGGACGTTGTGTTCGTTGAATGTAAAAAAGGCGGCGGCGAAGCCCTGTTCACTCACCACGTGCGCAGCGCCTCTTAGCGGATCGATCATATTGGGGACAACAACATTATACCAGATGAGAGTGATCGAATAACCGTTCGCAACACCTATATATAAATGCTCCGCTGCCCGATAGAATGAATTATCATCCCAGAGAAAGCTCAGAATCGCCAGAGTGAGCAATGCGGCAACCCATGTCCAAAAATCTGTTGCGATATGCATTATATCCCCCGTTTCTCATGCCGACGCTGCATGAAATAACAAACGTTGCCTAAAAGGATCATCAGGATGATGGCAATATGGGTACTCGACTGCGCGCTCATTCCTTCCGTCGCCATCCTTCGACCGTTATCCTCCGGAAATTTCTCAACAATCAGCTGCTCATATTCGGCTGCACCCTTCATTCCTTCCAGCATACCGGTGAGCTGGCCGGAGTCCAGGTAAGGGTAGAAGTCTGCGACCGATACCGCGGTAACTCCACCTGTAACCCTGATGCCAAAACGCGCCTGGGCATAGGCAACATACGTAATCGGCAGGGAATTTGCTGCAATTGATCCGATCATATCCATATCGCGATAGCTTTTTATCCGTTTGCTGACCATCATCGGCAATGTTCGAAGATCGTTACCGTAGAAATCTCGCGGATACACTTCATAGATGTTTTCGCCGAGACCGAGAATCGGAACGATTGGCGGCGGCTTGTATCCAAGAAAAACAAAGTCTTCACCATACACGACCCGGCGGCCGATCCCCGTGCTTGCGCGATTATTAAACTCCGTCGCAACCTGGTTCAGTGCCTGCTCGGCCAGACCTAACGACGTCGGATACAGACACATGACCAATACCTTGATATCACGATGGAAACAGTGGCGGATCCAGGAGACCAGCATAGGGTAGAGTTCAGGTTGATCCTGTGGGCTTAAATCGGCAGAGATCAGGAATACTCCATTCTCAGAGGGGAAGTTATCGATGGCATCGAACAGAGCTTGCGTCGTTCGTTTGGAAACCCGCATCGGCAGATTGAATGGGAAAATGATGGGAAGAATCATCACGATGGCAACGATCACATAAATGATCCGCCGATCGATATTCATCATTCTTGTCCAGATCGTCTTGTTTTCCATTATTCGTCACCTCCGCCAAGCCATGCCCTTTCAATCCCCAGAATGATTTTAAATGATGTGGCGGATGCACCCAGGCCGACACCGATCATAATACCCCGCTTGGACGCCAGGTTGGGAACATCCAGAATCCATTGCCGGAGTTCATGCAATCCGGGGATATAGGCTGTAGCCAGTGGGATTTGTCCCAGCATGACTATGAAGGAGGATACCAGCAGGATTCCCGCATGCAGGTTGCGCATCCTGAATGCCCGGTAAGCCGCAGAACACATATAGAAAGCCAGCATGGCGAACATGGTCGAAGCACACGGCACCAAAATTCCCTCATATAAAGCCTGAAGACTGATCTTGAAATCGGTCTTGTAAGGAACCTCCTGATTGGATACCGGGCTGATCATCGGTGGAACCACCTGCTGCGAAAGACGCAATGCAGTGTTCCGAAGCTCGATCTCCTGGCGAAGCAGGGATGCCTGAAACCGGTTAAACTCGATCGGGATCTCCCGCGGTAATTCCATCACAGCCTTCGTCGGGTCTGCGAACTGAGCCGGGTTGGCCGTGAAAGACGCTTTCTCCTTTATATCGGTGAATGCGTACACCAGACCTTCATGCGCACCTAATACCGTGCCGCCGAAGATCGTTGGCAACCCGCCTTCCCCTCGTACACCGCCGAACAACCCGATAAAGGATGTGATCAGGAGAGCAAACAGCGTGATGTAACTGTACTGCCAGAATCGGGCTCTGCGCTTTATCTTTTGAGTATGGTGAAAAATAAGGCTCCCCAAACCAAGGATGATTGCGAATGCACCGACAATCATCAACAGTTTGTTTCGGAGCAGGTTATCAAATTCCTTGACGGGGGTTTTTCCGACAAAAACTGAGATACCGCCCCAAATCGCGAACAGAAACATGATTGCCATTGGAAGTCTGCGTTTCATTGCTATTACCTCACTCTAACCCAACCCGCCGCATCAAGTCCAAACAGCAGAGATAAGAGAGTAAATACGATCATGATGAATAAAAACACCAATTTACCGAAGTCCTGTGCTTTCAAGGTGCCGAGCAACATCGGTTCCCGGCCGAGATAGGCACTTGCCGCATACAATTCCTCCCCGATCAGAGTGTAATCGCATGCTGTAATGAAGAACGGTAACTGCGCAACAGCATCCGTCCCGGCAATTTGGATGGCTCCAGTGCTGGCGCCTGTTTCCGCCATGATCAGCGATTCGGCCCAGAACATTCCCATCAGAAAAATAGTAGCCGGCTTTTCCCGGACCATGATCCCATCAACACCGGCAGCAAAAGCGAATTGATCCGGCACCAGGAAAAACACACTGTCCGGATCGAAAGCATCCGGACGCCCCTCTGATGCATACGTTTCCTTCACAATTTCACGAGCGATCGTGTAGACGATCGGATCTTTGTTGGGGCAAATGATCTTTACATCGTAATGAACCGTCCGACGGGCCACTTCGCCGAGAATGTTGAGAGATGCCAGTGTCGCAACATCCTCAATGGATGAAGTTCCCGGGATATAGAGAACCGGTTTCCCCATTTCAGTTGCCCGACCGATCGCGTCTTCCACTGCTGTCAGACCGGAAATCCTGCGAATGAACAGTTCCACACCTCGCCGGGCTGCCTGGATAAAATAGAGCAACAGCGAAATATAGATTAGAATTGCCAGAATGACGGGGATCTCATCCAGTTTCATCCAGTGATCCCTGGGCGCAACCGGTGGTGTTTCGTCTGAGACGGATTGCCCGTTTTCATACACCGCTACGACCCGGAAACGATATAACTCGTTGTTCTCCAGCTGGGATACGGTATACTCCGTCAGCGTCGTCCGGGTCAGTTCTTCAAAGAAACCGTCCGATCCCGCAATCTCAAGAATGTATCGAGTCGGTCGACCTTCAGTCGGAGGAGTCCACGTGACAGATACAGCCTGGCCATCGTCATCCGGAACGTCGATAGCCACTACATTTTGAGGAGGAAATAGTGTTGGGATCTCTTCAGCTGGTAATGCAGCCGGAATAGCCCCCATATCCGATTCCATGTCAGATGATTGAAACTCTGACGAGATCGTTTCCCCGGTTGCAATTGTTTCCTCTGAATCGATCGATTCACCCGGAGGGGCCGGGCTGTCAGGCGACTCCTGGGCATACAGACCCGGACTCACCAGCAGAACGAATGCCAAGAACCAATACCACATAAGCTATCTCCCGTGTTAGACATCGCGATTAGACATTCTTCATGAATGACTCGACGCTTCCTTTATCTCCTCCGTCATTAAATCCATACGCTGTATCCGGAAAAGACGGATATCAAATAGTATCCCAACAGGTCCTGCCGTTCAAGCATCTTTGCATAGCTTTTCAAAAAGATCACAGAATGAATCAGAAGTGATTAAGCCTGTATTCAGATTTCGCCGGGAGGGATGATACAAACCACCAATTCCGGGCAATCCTGATCCGGGATCGAATCGGACACCGTGACCGAAGGCAACACCCTTGAAATTATCGGAGTTACCAACGCGGTGTATAAGGCTTTTTCGAACACTTTCAAACGCGAGTCGACCCAAGCAGATGATCATCCTGAGATTAGCCAAAGCATCCAGTTCCATTTGGAACCAGTCTATGCAGCGGTCTGCCTCATCCGGTTTCGGTCGGTTGTCCGGAGGAACACATTTTACGGCATTTGTTATAAATACATCCGTCAGCGTCAGACCATCCCCCCTTGCATATCCATCCGGTCGAGAACTCAGTCCGATCCGGTAGAGCGCCCGGAAAAGGACGTCACCTGCGGCATCGCCGGTGAACGGCCGGCCGGTTCGATTCGCACCGTGTGCGCCGGGCGCGAGACCGACCACTAGGATTCGAGCATTCAGATCGCCGAAACCGGGAACGGGACGATTCCAGTAATCGGCCTTTACGAGCTTGCCCTTCCCCTGAATAGAGCAGCGAAAATCTGTCAGACGTTCACAACGATGACAGTGACAGATTCCGAAAACGGGATAGTCATTGAGAACGATATCCGGAGATTTTCTCCATTTTCGGTGAAGTGACCATTCATATTGGAAATTGGGTGTTACTGACTTCGACTGGATAAGCTCATCGATTTCAACTGGCGAAAAAAAAGCAATCATGTCGACTTCGCCTTCATCTGGACTGAAAGGACCATCACTCCGTGCATGAAAAGAGGTTACTTTCTCTGATTCAATGTCGGTAATCCAAGTGTACTGATACATCTCTACAAACTCCGGCACATCCTGCTCCAACACGCCGAGTTCTTCCATAAATTCCCGTACCGCACCTGCATATGCCACCTCGCCGGGAATCAAGTGACCACCAACCGCCATATCCCACATACCAGGCTGAATATCCTTGGCTTGCGACCGTCGCTGCATCAGTATCCGACCCTGACTGTTCTCAACCATCACATGGATCACACGATGCAATAACGCGGGATTTTTGTGGCATTCCGAACGGAGTCGGGGTTCTGTCTCAAGCCCGTAATCATCAATGCAACTCAATCGTTCTTCCAGCACATTCTCTCTCCTTATCTCTCTCGGCAGCCTCTCACAGGAAAGCCCGGATCCTCAAGAGAAATAATTCTGGCGGCCCCGGAGTCCGGCATACCATTATCCATTGTTTTATTTGAAAAAGAAGTCTCGTTTTTGTAATACTGGAGTAGCATATGATGAATTGGACACGGTTCCCGTCAGATGCTGGGGGGTTATGGAAAAAAATCTGCCGAAAACAAACAGGCAACGAACAGCAGGGAATGAAACCCGATTGACTGATTATGAAGCAATCATCCGCGATTACCAGTTGCGGATACTGCGCCGGACAGCTCATATTCCGGAGGATGGAAGAGTCTGTATCCGTCTCGTTCATGAATTCGAATGGTCGGCGAATTGGGCAGAAACATTGGCCGCTTCCATCGAAAACGATTCGCGTTACTTCCATCATCCCGGTCAGGCTCTCCCGCGATGTCACAACCCGGAACCTCTGCTGGAACTGCTAAAAATTGAAGATAACCTGTCGGATATCGGCTCGTCTCAACTCAACGAAGAGGACTGTATCGGTGTCGCCGAACGAATGAGGCATTTTCACGTCGGCGAGGTGGACGATTCACTCCTGGATGCTCTCTATGAGGCGTGCAACTGGGTCGTTGTTGAAGCCATTACCGAAGAAAATTGTCGACGTGAACTTCAGACGACGCAGGATGCGATTCAACGGGCTGAGCTGTATATGATGATGGGAAACGATGTCGAAGCATACCGCGAATTTAAGAATATAACGGCTGAGGAGACAAGTAATCCCGATAACACGCTGGCGCTGGTGGACCTGGTAGAAAGGTACGAGAGTGCGAAATCAGCGCTCCGACTTCTAAGAAAATGGTTTCTTCTGGAAATAGTATTGCACCCGCTAACCTTCGATCTTGTATCAGATCTGTTGTCCGAGAGAAAAAAAATCGAACCGTCACCTCGCGTCCGGTACTTGCAATCAATTCTGGTCCACTCAACGGAAATGTCCCGGGAGGAGCTTGGCCAACACATGATGCTGGTCTTGCCGTCGGAACCGGTTGTCAATCCAGATCCGCTGGAGATTGATCGCCGGTTGGGCGCTTTCGGTTTGAATATGCACAGTATGGATCTGACTCTGGACGAGAACGAACCGATCAATGCTTATTCATTGATTGCCAGCGTGACGGAGCAATTGCTGCATTACGCTGAGCTGGCCCGGAATACGAACAATATAAAACTGGCGATGAGGGCTCTGGAGCGCACTGTATTGGGTTGTTTTGCTCTTCTTTACATGCCCGAACCGCTTGCGGATGATGCAATTCTGTTCGATGAGGCAGATGTATTTCTGACACATAGGGTTATTCTCGATTATCTGGATGACATGGAAGATATCCTCGAGGAGATTGTCCTTTTCGTTGATTCGGACACTCAACAACAAACTGTGAGTAATCAGATAAGCATGCTGCGGGCACTGATCCAGCGACAGTCCGTTATCAGCATGCAGGAGGATCCGAATGGAATGTCCGGTTTGCCGCGAGAGCATGGTAGTCATTGAGTATCGTTCCATTGAGCTTGATTACTGTGTCGGGTGCATGGGTGTTTGGTTTGACAGGGGTGAAATCGAGCTTGTTCTCCAAGCGGCCGGGATCCCCGTCACCTCGGATTTCCTGGCATTTAAAACCTGTGATTCGAAACCCAGGGAAATTATGCGACCGTGCCCATTATGCGGGAAAACCATGCACAAAATGAATCCTCCCGGTGGATCAGTTGTTCTCGATCAGTGTCCCGACGAGGAGGGAATTTGGTTTGATGCAGGTGAGTTATCGGAGACGATCAGGAATATTACCGGAGACGATGCGGGGGCCGTCATCCAGGTTCTGCGTGAATACCTGGGTGAAGCTCTTGCGGATCCGAAAAAATAGTTTGAACTGAATTTGACGCAATCAAGAGCGTATTATTGACAACGGAGGACAAGGCCATGACATATGTGCTGATTTTTTTAGTTGCGATTGCTGTGTTGATTTTTTGGGTATTCGGTCTTTACAATGGGCTGGTGCGTCTGCGAAACGCAGTGAAAAATGCCTGGTCGCAGATCGATGTGCAACTTAAGCGGCGCCATGATCTGATTCCCAATCTCGTAGAAACCGTCAAGGGATATGCCGCTCATGAGAAAGAAACACTCGCCAGAGTGATTTCAGCCAGAAACTTCGCCATGAATGCGGCAGGTCCGGCGGAAGCCGGTCGAGCGGAAGGAGCATTATCAGGTGCTCTGAAATCCCTGTTTGCAGTATCGGAAGCGTATCCCGACCTAAAAGCCAACCAGAATTTCCTGGCACTTCAGGAAGAGTTGACTTCGACGGAAAACAAAATCGCGTTTTCCCGACAGGCTTACAACGATGCCGTCATGAGGTATAACAACATGACGGAAGTTGTGCCATCCAATATCATCGCAGGAATGTTCAATTTCAAGGCTTCGGAGTTCTTTGAGATCGTTATTCCGGAAGAAAAAGATGTCCCGAAAGTAAGTTTCTGACCCTCTCCGAATCGAATCATCTGGAAAGATAAGGGCTGACCATCGTGTGGGAAATCATACAAAGCAACAGGCGAAAATCGATCCTGCTTGTCATAATTATGGCGGTTCTCCTGTTGCTCGTGGGCAGTGTTTTCGGGGAGTATTTTGTTCAATCTTATCAGGGTGGCTTGATACTGGCTTTCGCTATTTGGCTTCTTCTGAGTATTCTGGCGTATTTCCAAGGCAGAAACCTGTTCCTTGCAATATCGGGCGCCCATAAGATTCAGAAAGCTGACCATCCCCGTCTTTTCAATATAGTCGAGGAGATGAAAATCGCAGCCGCCCTGCCGGCCATGCCGGAGATTTATCTTATCGATGATCCGGCTCCCAATGCATTTGCTGTTGGACAGAACCCGGAAAAAGCTGCTGTAGCGGTCACAACCGGCCTGCTGAACACGTTGAATCGCGATGAACTCCAGGGCGTTATCGCTCATGAAGTCGGTCACGTAGTGAACCGCGATACATTATTCATGTCAATGATCGGAGTCATGCTCGGAACGGTTGTGATGCTGGCGGAAATAGCCCGTCGAACGCTTTTTTTCGGTGGAGGTCGAAGACGATCACGATCATCATCGGGGGCTGGACAAGCGCAAGTTATTATCCTGATTGCGGGATTAGCACTCATGATCGTCGCTCCCCTGATCGCACGTATCATTTACCTGGCGGCGTCACGAAAGAGAGAATACCTTGCAGACGCGTCCGCAGCTGTTTTCACCCGTTATCCGGAAGGCCTGGCCAGTGCTCTCGAAAAGATATCCGTCTCACCCATCCGGATGCGGAAAGTCAATTCTGTCACTGCACCGATGTATATAATTAATCCGCTTCAGAAATTGCATGATACCCGTGATTCGTTGTTCAGCACGCATCCGGCCGCTAAAAACCGGATTCAGATTCTGCGCAGCATGGCTGGAGGCTCAGGTTATCTCGAATACGATCAGGCCTTCCGCCGCATTACCGGAGAAAGCAAGGCATTCCTTCCCGCCTCAGCCCTCAAACAGCCTGGCATAAAACCAGGACTGAGAAAACCTGCTGTCGAAACCGTCATTCCGACAGCCGCACCGGATATGACCCGGATGATGACAGGAGCGGTTATCACCGGAGCCGTCATCACCGACGGCATCCAGGAACCTGTCACACCTCAGGCCAAGGCCAGAGAAACAAGTGATGCGGTATGGAAATCAAAGGGTTATCGGTTTATTCGCTGCGAATGCGATGCCATTTTAAAGGTTCCACCAGACTTCAAACGAACTGGTGTTCAATGCCTTCGCTGCAACAGAGTGCATGAACTGAATCCTGTCCCTGAACCCACTTGATCTGAGGCTGCAACGAATGGATTAATGCTGCATGGGGTTGGATTGGCTGTTCTTCAA
This sequence comes from candidate division CSSED10-310 bacterium, assembly GCA_016931515.1. Lineage (GTDB taxonomy): Bacteria > CSSED10-310 > CSSED10-310 > CSSED10-310 > CSSED10-310 > JAFGEQ01. Next base: position 143,778 of record JAFGEQ010000009.1, read on the forward strand.
ACATTTCACGAAAGCGGGAATCCCCCATACCGTGACAAGCCGTCTCGGAGGCATCAGCCATCCCCCATTTGATTCGTTTAATCTGAGTTATGGATGCGGAGACGACCCCATAGCGGTAACAACCAACCGGCATATCCTGAATGATTACGCGGCGTGGAGGAATCGAAGGATATTGTTTGCTCACCAGGTTCATGGCATCGGGTTGCTGAATATCGGCCGGACGATACCGGAGAACATTGAGACGATCTCTGCTGACGGATTCATAACAGACAATTGTGGTGTAATGACGGGTGTTCTTGTTGCCGATTGTTATCCAGTGCTGATTGCAGACCGCGAAGGGAGAGTTGTTGCCGTTGTTCATGCCGGACGGCGGGGCATTGAAGCAGGAATCATCCAGAAAGTGATCAGATTGTTTGTCGGCAGTTGCCATACCCGGGCAGATGAACTCCTGGTTGGGATTGGGCCTGGTATCGGCACTGATGCCTATCCGGTCGACGAAGAAACAGCCAAACGGTTTGAGTGCGCCACCCGGGCCGAAGGGCTTCACTGCGGGCAAATACCCGGGCACATCTGCCTCGATTTGCGATCGACTATCGAACACTTGCTGATCGGATCAGGCATTTTGCGCCGCAACATAGAGCATCTTCGTTTTTGCACCAAAACCAATTCGCATCGGTTTTATTCCTACCGGTATTCAGGACATGAGACCGGACGATTCGCAGCATTGATAGGTCCACTGCAAACCGTTAATAATATTCAGTCACGTTATTCAAATGATCCCGTTTATCAAGATTAATGGAGAATTGTGATGAGCAGGAGTCTTTTTTGTATATTTATAATGATTTTTTCGCTAACCGCGCCGGGAAAGGCTATCTCGAATGAATTCAACTGGGGGGGAAGCCTGGGTCTTTCGACCTGGTTCCCGGATTGGTCCAACGAGGATACGAATTTTGAATCGAGTTCATCGGGTCTCTATGGGCCGAGTCTCTTTATTCATTATCGAAACTTCGGCCTTGGTCTGCAGTATTTCACTGGGCAGTTCGATCTGCTTTTTCCCGGCACTTCAGATGAGATTACAGCAGACCGATCAGATTTTGATGTGATATTGAGTTACAGGATTGCCCGGTTGTTCCAGGCATCCGTCCTCTACAAGAGTATCCAATATGACTGGCAGCAGACATTCGATGTCGAATCAACCCTGAACGGCTTTGGCTTTGGAGGGGGTATCAACCATGTCTTTCCGGTGGGTATTCTGTTGTACGGTTACGGATTCTATATGCCGGGACTCGATTACGAGCAAAGAATCACTCATGGAGCCCGATATTCGGGTGACGCAAGCGGGTACTGGTTCGAAGCTGGAAGCGGCCATGTTTTTTCCAACCCGGGTATTCTCTTCAAATTAGGGTATCGTTACCAGATTATCGACATCGAGAGTCAATCCAGTAGCTGGCAAGAGACAACGAAAGGATTTCGCTTCGATGTCAGTTACTGCTTCTAATGTTGTGTCCCAATAGTCTTCTGACAGGTAATCTCAGGGGACAACGAAATGCAAAACCGGGTAAAATCTGTTGAATAACTATATTGGAGTTGTTCAGAAAACGAGATGAAAGGTGTCGCATCATAGAGTGATGCAAAGTTTCAGGAATTCAAGTCCTGCTCCGCTTCAGCGGCTGCCTCCCAGAGTGCCATTGTGCCGTTCAATTCACCCTGAAGATTCTTTTCTTCATCAACAAATTCTTTGAGTTTCACCCATTGATCGGAGTATTCCGGCTTCTTCATCTCAGTCCTGATGAGTGCCAGTTCATTTTCCAGCCGAAGAATCTCCTTCTCATAGAACGCAGCCGATTTACCGGTGCGTTTCCGGATTTCCAATCGCGCAAGACGCTGTTCTTTCCTGTTCCGTCGTGCACGGCTATCCGCATCGCTCCCGGAATAATCCATGCCGGATTCATCGAGCGGGGTGGCTGGCTCTTGCCTGGTCCGATAATCCGTATAGTTCCCCAGGGATTCCAGGATCAGTTGATTGCTGAGAAACCAGATCCGAGTGGCAATCCTGTCCAGCAGGTATCGATCATGCGTGACCATCAGCAGAGTTCCAGGATAGTCCAGCAATGCTTCTTCCAGCGATTCCCTGGCATCCAGATCCAAATGATTGGTCGGCTCATCAAGAAACAAAAGGTTGGCATCCTTCAAAAAAAGCTTTGCCAGGGCGACCCGGGCTCGTTCGCCTCCACTCAATGTTCCGACGATTTTATAGACATCATCTCCAGAGAACAAGAAACGACCCAGGTGATTCCGTAGCGGCTGCAACATCATGCCAGGCTGTTCCCGCCAGACTTCATCGATGACGGATTGTGTATCATCCAGGTCGTGCAGATGCTGATCAAAAACTGCATATCTTACATTATGGCCCCATTCGATCTCTCCACTATCAGGCTTTATCTGATCGGTCATCACCCGCAGGAAAGTGGATTTGCCGGAGCCATTCGGGCCGATCAGTCCTATCCGTTCATTTCGATGCAGAGTAAGATTTGTGTTCCGGAATAAAACCCGTCCGTCATATCCTTTGGAAAGATCTCCGGTTTTGAAGACAATCTGCCCGGATGCGCGATTGATCTGGAAATGGAGTTTCATCGCACGGGCCGATCCGCTTACATTTTCCAACCGGTCTATACGGTTGAGTTCCTTGAGGCGGCTCTGAGCCTGCTTCGTTTTTTGAGCAGCCATATTGCGCCGGATGTATTCTTCGAGGCGCGCAATGTGTTTTTGCTGCAATTGGAAGTGCTTTCGTTTGATTGCATCGCGCTGGGCTTTCTCCAGGCGGTAGGCAGAATAATTACCCGTGTACACTTCGCATTTCTGCCCCGATAATTCCACGATTGATCGGCTGACGCGATCAAGAAAATACCGGTCATGGCTGATGAGCATGACACCGCCGGAAAAAGATTCAAGAAATTGTTCCAGAAATTCCACCGCATGAATATCAAGATGGTTGGTCGGCTCATCGAGAAGCATCAAATCGGGTTCTTCGAGAAGCAATTTTGCCAGCATGACTCTGGCTTGCTCACCACCGGAGAAACTACCCAGCAGTCGATCCGAATCTCCGGGATTAAAACCAAGTCCGCCGAGGATTTGCTCAATCCTGCTTCTGAAAATATATCCTCCCGCTCTGCTGTAACGTTCCTGGATTTCATCATACTGGTCATATAACGCCTGAGATCTGTCCGATCCCATTGCCGATGAAATTTTTTCCAGATCCGATTCCATTCGGAGCAGATTGTTAAAGGGGCTCAATACAACCTGCCGGATAGTCGATTCGAGAGGGACATCCGGGTTCTGGCGCAGGAATCCGATCCGGACATCCTTGCTGATGACTACAGATCCCTTGTCAGGAACCAGTTCACCGGCCAGCAGTTTCAGGAGTGTGGTTTTACCGGTACCGTTCAGCCCGATGAGCCCGATTCTGCATTTATCCTGCAGCATCAATGAAAAATCATTGACGATGGTTTTATCGTGGTAACCGAAACTGATGTTTGAATATTGAGCCAGAATCATGTTATCTTTCAGTCCGCCCGGAAGGTTCAGATACGTAGTGTATTCACGGGAACACGGTTTGTAAACCAGTTCTTGACACACAGGTGAACGCGCTTTACAATGCCCTCCCTGACGGCAGCCTTTCGTCAGCTCCGTTATCATTCGGAAGATTTAGATTGCTTTGTAATATGAAAAAAAGGAGGCACATTTGAAACGGACATATCAGCCCAGCAGGATAAAGAGAAAGCGAACACATGGATTCCGAAGCCGGATGAGTACCCGAAATGGTCGACTGGTCTTGAGCAGGCGGCGCGCAAGAGGCCGTAAACGTTTAACCGTTTGATACCGTTTGTTCCAGCAAATAATACATTTAGAGCGGATTAGATCCTCTCGCGATTTTAGGGAGATTTATCGAGTTGGTCAAAAGATCACCGGTAAGTACTTTTTACTGTTTCTGCGGCGGCGGTCGGATTCGTCGATTCATTTCGGAGTCACTGCGACTCGACGGCTGGGAAATGCCGTATCCAGAAATCGTGCAAAACGACTGATGAGAGAAGCAGTGAGATTAGCGACACCGCAGACTGATTCGGGTTTCGATCTCGTTTTGGTCGCTCGCACGGAGATCCTGCAAACAGGTATGAACGACGTAAAAAAACAGTTATTAAATCACCTTCGATCAGTTACTCGAATAAATAATTCATTGCGGAGTAAACAGGGATGAGGTGGGTTGTCAGTGGGTTACTGGGATGGTACAAACGCCTTGTTTCCCCGATCCTGCCTGAAGCATGCCGGTTTTCACCGACCTGCTCTGTTTATACACGCTCAGCCGTGGAAAAGTATGGAGTGATCCAGGGATTATGGTTGGGCATAAAAAGGCTGCTCAGATGTCATCCGTGGCACCCCGGAGGGGATGATCCGGTACCGTAGAAAAGGACCTGAAAATCATGGAAAAACGATTTTTCTTAGCTCTTGCCCTTTCAATAACTGTCTTTCTGTTATGGAGTCATTTTTTTGCACCGGTACCACCGGATCCAGTGCAACCGGTCAATGACGCCGGATCCATATCAGAAACAACCCCGACAGCCGGGGTTCAAGTTACTGATGTACCGGTTGCCCAGCAGGAAATACCCGATGTCTCGGATGCAATGACCGGGGTTGAAAATACTGAATCTTTTGACACATTGCCTGTTCCCGAAAAGCGCCGGATACATATCGAAACGGATTTTGTGATTGCTGAAATCGATACGACCGGCGGGAGAATAACGAGTTGGCGATTGAAAGATTATCTCGGCGTTGAAGAACAACCAATCGAACTCATTTCTCCGGATGATCCCTTATTTTATCCCGGAGATATCCGGTTGAACGGCCGGATGGACTTCACTCACACGACATTTGCCGCAAATATCGACGGTGATTCACATGTGCTCGATGAAAACAAACCGACTCTTGACATCGAGTTAACGGCACAACTGCCTTCCGGTGAATACCTCAAGAAAACAATGACGTTCCATTTTGACAAATACATGGTTGATCTGGAAATGACACTGACCAACAGGGGGTTGAACAATATAGCCGGCCGGATCGAATATTTGCTGCCGGATCGACTGGTGGAACCCCTGGAGAATAGCGCAACGAATCGGTACATCCGGAAAGGACCTGTTTTCTGGGACGGGCATTCGAGAGAAAACCCGAAAGTGGACAAGATCCAGACACAGGTACAATTTCCTGGAGTCCGTTGGGCGGCAATCCAGGAGAGCTATTTTTTCAGCTGTATCGCTCCACTCTCTCATCTTGCAACCGGATTCATTGAACCCGGTCACCGGAATCCCCAATCACAAAAACCCGAAACAGCCGTTCCAGGCATAATTATGGAAGCCCAATCATTGGCACCCGGTGATTCCGTCGTCCAAAAAGTAATCATACTGATCGGTCCGAAAAAATACGATATGCTCCGCAATCTCGACCTTGGAGTAGAAAACATCGTCAACTTCGGCTGGATAGAGATTCTCGGCAAATTCTTCTACTACATTCTGATTGGATCTGTTGGCTATTTGAAAAACTATGGCGTCGGCATCATTCTGATCACGATCGGCGTCAAATTGCTCCTGTTCCCGCTGTCTCACAAACAGATGCAATCCATGAAGAAAATGCAGGCAATTCAGCCTCAGATGAAAGCGATCCAGGAAAAGTATCGAAAGGAACCCCAGAAACAGCAGCAGGAACTGGGTATGCTGTATAAAAAGCATGGTGTAAACCCAATGGGCGGGTGCCTCCCCATGCTGATCCAATTCCCCGTGTTTATCGCCCTCTACCAGGTTCTCATGAATCTTATAGAGATGCGCGGGGCTTCCTTTCTATGGGTTCATGACCTGTCCCAGCCTAATGTGATTATGGTCATCATCATGGGAATCAGCATGGTTGTTCAGCAGAAAATGACACCGGTTGCAGGCGATCCGCGCCAGGCTCGGATAATGATGATGATGCCAATTATTTTTACCGCCATGTTCTGGAATTTTCCATCCGGACTGGTTTTATACTGGCTGACCAACAACATCCTGACAATCGGCCAGCAGTATGTAATGAATCGTTTGAACGCTCCAAGCGACAAAACCGAACCGAAAATGAAAGCCCGGGTTAGACGCAGACTTGATGATAAAACAGACTCTGACAGCGCCTAATCAATTTATCAGGAGTGATGCTCGAATGAACGTAATAAAAAAGCCATATTTAGATGATGATTCTGACTTGAAATACCTGTCGGATGATGAAGAAAGTTACGACGGGATTGATCTCGGAGATGAAGAGACATTTGACGACCAGGATTATGATCCTGTTGACGGATCGGTATTTGAGGCGTGTGAACTGCCTGTGCTGAGCGCCGATCCGGTGACGGGGGAGCCCCGGATAGAAATACTCGTGGATCAGACGATCAGCCGTGCATTTTCCGCTTCCGAATACTTGAAAGGGATTCTGCTGCGGATGGGATTGAGCGGCCGTATCGCTGTCAATGTTCGCCATACATCCGTTCATCTCGAGATTCTTGGAGCAGAACCCGGTCTTGTTATCGGTCATCGAGGTCAAAATCTCGATGCACTTCAGCATCTGATCAATCGAATGGTTAACAGAGATACCGATGATCTGGTTCCGGTTACAGTCGATGCCGATAACTATCGGGTACGAAGGCACCAGCAATTGGAAAAGCTCGTAAGAACGGTCAGCCGGGAAGTTATTGACTCCGGAAAGACAATAATCACAGACCCAATGACACCCAGTGAACGCAGGCTTTTCCATATCGCAGCCAATAAAGTTCGGGGGGTCCGTACAACCAGTTTCGGTAACGGTTTTTTTCAACCGATCAAGGTCTTTCCGGCTCATCTGAGCAATCATTCACTCTACCAGGATAGAGATAAAGACAACGGATCCGGGGGATACACCGGTAATATCCGGGAATTCGGTGAGAATGCGAGTGAAAATGATCATCCCGGCTATGATCGATGATTCGATGCTGATGCGATCATGAATGATACAATCGCTGCAGTTTCGACACCGGAAGGACGAGGTGGTATTTCGATCGTCCGTATTTCAGGCCCGGACACACTGCAGATAATCCAGAAACTGTTTATCCCTCGCTCTTTCAGCAGCAGCAAACTCAGACCGTGGAAGGTGTATTGCGGCTATTTTCAGGATCCGGATACTTCGATCATTCAGGACGAAATTCTTGTGACATTTTTCAAGGGTCCACAATCGTACACCGGCGAGGATGCTGCCGAATTTTCCTGTCACGGTAGTCCATTTATCACCCAGTCGCTTCTGGAAATTGTGATTCGGATGGGAGCTCGGCCGGCGGACCCGGGGGAGTTTACACGCCGTGCATTTGAGAATGGCAAAATCGACTTGAGCCAGGCTGAAGCTGTTGCCATGATAACAGCTTCGGAGTCGGAGAATGCCCGGCGCGCCGCTCTTAATATGCTGCAGGGGGGTCTGGCAAGACCGGTTCGAAACATTCGTGACAGCATCACCCGTCTGCGCGTAATTTTGGAAATCGACCTGGATTTTCCGGAAGAAGCCATTACGATTGACTCCCAATCAATCCTGCAGACATTCCTTGAGGCGGAGATACAACTTCAGAATCTGGTTGATGCAGGCAGCGCGGGCGACAGATTGCGACAATGCCGTCAAATTGTGATATCCGGCAAAGTGAATGCCGGAAAATCCAGCTTATTCAATCAATTAACAGGCAGGGATCGAGCAATCGTCTCAACGGAGGAGGGTACGACACGCGATCTTCTGGAAGCCATGTCGGAATGGCATGGATGCCGTTTGACACTGGTTGACACTGCCGGAATACGTGAAAGTCATTCGGCTGCTGAGACAGAGGCAGTCAAGAGAAGTCTTGCCGCTCTGGAAACAGCGGATGCAATCATTTATGTGATTGATGGGGCCAATCCGGATGTCGGATTATTGGAAACCACTATCAAACTCGTTCGGGAATCCGCTATTGTTATTTTCTGGAATAAAACAGATATCTGCCCTCCTGATCAGAGCCTCGTTGAACAAATCCAAACCGACCCGCGGATCTCCGGTTTTCTGCAAGGCAGTGCCCGTTTTGGTTGGGGAATTGTCGAATTACGTACCCTGCTTCGCGACTTGCTTGATCAATCAAATCCGGATATCCGGGAAAATCCCATATTGATGATGACGATCCGGCAGCGGAACGCTCTGGAACAGTCACTCGCACTCATCCGGGATGCCGGTAAAATGATGCGCGATGGAATAGAACCGGAATGCATTGTGCCATCACTGCGTTCCATCGATCATCACTTGGGCTCAATTCTGGGTGATACGCTTCCACCGGATATTCTAGGAGAAATTTTCGCCGGTTTCTGTATCGGCAAATAATTGCCGCACGTTATTAGGTAGACTTACAAACCCAATTCATCGGAAACCGATTGCATTGCTATCAAGCCCTGTTCAATGAATTCATCCAACGGAATGCCGACTTTTTCGCACATCTTTATCGCATTACGATCGGCACCGGCAGCAAATCGTAACTCCTTGAAACGCTTTTTTATAGATTTCGGAGTCACGTTAGCCAGTTTTTTTCCCATTACTAATGCACAAGCCGTAATCAAACCGGATAACTGGTCACCCGCCATCAGAAGAATTTCCAGATTGGTTTTGCACTCGGAATGACCTGCGTGCGCCAGAATAGCATCAGTCATTTCCAAGGGCATCCCTTCCGCTTTCAGCCAGTTCGCACCGATCCGCCCATGCTGCATGGGGTCCTCAGTAACTCCAAGATCAATATCATGAAGAATACCGGTAATCTCCCACAGGTCTTTATCATCGTCCATCTTTACCGACAACGCCTTCATAATCGCGCCGACCGCGATCATGTGCCTGCATAAGTTTTCGTTAGGAACTTTCTGACGTATCAGATCTATTGCCTCGGTTCTGGTTATCATGCTTAATACCCCGGCGGCCAATATCCCGACAGGGAGTCAGCCGATTGAAATGCTGTATCCATACCATGCGACGCCAGCGTTCCCAGGTAAAACCCTTTCCCGAAATACGTGCAATATAAATCGTACACTGCCTGAGTTCGCGTACCTTTACCCTCACGATGGAGAAGCATGAAGTAATTTCTTCCAGCCGGCCGGATGATGTCAAAGCGAACCCTTGATGACTGCGGTTCCATTATCTTTCTCCGCACATCGCCGGATTGAAGCACCTGTAATAGATGCTGTATCTGATAAGGGTATTCGGTTTGCATCAGGCGCCCATCTTCCCACTCAAAATTCATTCGCTCTACAAATGAGGGATCCATACTGAAAAAGCTGTGATAGCAATACGACCCGGTCAGCGCGAAAAACAGGCCGAAAAACATGATTGCGCCGAATACAATGAGTCGTATCTTTAATGGGCGCCTCTCATGAATCGCCTCCGCGGCTAGAAGGGCGGAAATCACGGCCGGGATCAGCCCCCAGAAAGTAACAGGCGGCTCGATCAATCCCCAAAACGTTAGAAGAGTAATGATAAGCAAATTGATTGTAAGCAGAATAGATGCGTATTCAAAACCCTTGTTCTCCTGGATCCTGCTGATCAGCAGGCCACCTGGAATGGCGATTGCCAGGAGCAGTATCCATTTGGAAACAATTTCCGCAGATAAAATACCACCGCACCGGATCAGCAGGGCAATACCGACAGATCCGGCGAGTGATCCGGCAACCATCAGATATTCAAGTGGAAACCTGCCCGATGGTGCCGGATACGGCAGGGTCCACCCGCTGTCAAAATCAATCCGGACAGGATTACCCCGATCACCCAGTACCGGTACAGACAGCAGTCTGCCTATCCCAGTTGCGACGCGAATTGCGACATTCAGCGGATAGTCATTGACTAACGGGATTTTTTCACCATTTCGAAGGGTTAAAACAATTCCCCATAGATCATTATTATTGAGAATGAAGACCGTCCGAACTTCTGAAAAAGAGATTGGATCTTTACGACCCGAAACACCCAGAATCTGCCTGCTGACCGGAAGAATGGAAATCTCCGGTGCCAAGCGCCGGAGATTCCAGATGCCCATTGCGAATACCGCACCGATAATAAACACGCCAAATGAAACCAAGGGGCTGCCGATTACACCTGTTCCTATACCGATCAAACCCAGTTCTGCAGCAAACACTCCGACTGCAGCGATTGCGACCTGATGCGGCCACGCACCCCGGCGTGAAGTCAGAACAATTCCCGAGGAACTGAAATAACTCGGCGTTACCTTGCAATTACGCAACTCCTTCGGCATCGTTTATAGTCTCCAGCATCAGTCTCGCACATTTAAGCATTCTATCAAATCCCGGCACGGGGAGATATACTATCCGACCCGACCAGATTCTTCCATGCTTTGAAATGAATTGTATCGCACAATCCGTTTCGGTTCCACCTCTTGGTGAGATCAGGATCGCGCCGACCGAAGCCAAGGGATCAGCGTATTCAACAAGATCCGGAGTGTCCGCCAGTGCTCTGGAAAAAAAAACCGAGACAGCTCCTTTCAAATTTTTATGGGAGTCGGGGATTTTTTCCAACCTGTCATGAATAACAGTGACATTCCGAAGCGCCATTTTCCGAACGATGTGTGTCAGGAAATCGATCCTTTTCTTCCTGGAATCAACCAGGTAGATCGGCTGATCCGGACACATCGCAGCAATGATCAATCCAGGAATCCCGGCGCCAGTGCCCATATCCATCCAGCTGCCCGATTCCCGCCCCGGTATTCGGTTATCCAAAATTGCGCTGACCAGACCAGCAGATTCGGCGACGATTTTATCCATCCATTGGTGTTCAGGAAATCCTGTGAGATTGTATCTTCGATTCCAGAGGGCAAGTTCCTTCAAGTATAGCGTCAGGCGGTCACCTGCACCGGAATCCGCCCAGGAACAATTTTTACTGATCCAGGGCTGCATCCTGTTTCTCCTGCGCTCCGCTGGAACCACGCCGGATCTGTGCGCGATGAATCAATACAGAAAGAACGGATATCGCTGCCGGTGTCATGCCCGGGATCCGGGATGCCTGACCCAACGAAACCGGTCGGATGGCATTCAGTTTTTGTCTGACCTCATTCGAGAGGGAATCAACTGATAAATAATCGAAATTGGCGGGAATGATTGTATCTTCCAGTTTTCGAAATCGGCTTACATCCTCCACCTGGCGCTCAATATATCCTTCATACCTGATTTCGATCATCAGTTTTTCGATCAGATCAGACGGGAATCCGGGATTATCCAAACCAAATTCTATAAGATGTGAATAAGAAAATTCCGGTCGGCGAAGCAATTCCTTTAACGTCATATGCCGGTGAATGCCCTGCAGAGACAGTTTTTCCATCAAAGCAAGATTGTCTTTGGTTGGAGACAACCGTTGAGTCTCAAGTCGTTTCAGTTCATCGTTCAGCAGCCGATTGCGACGTTGAAACAGATCATAGCGATCAGATTCGATCAATCCGGAATCGAAACCTGTTTTAACGAGCCGAGTATCGGCATTGTCGGAGCGGAGCAGGAGTCTGTACTCCGCCCGTGATGTAAACATCCGATACGGTTCATCCACACCTCGCGTGACGAGATCGTCAATCATAACACCGATGTAGGCCTGATCGCGGGTCAGAATCAGTGGGTTTTGTTCATGCAGTTTTCGGAATGCGTTGATTCCTGCCAGCAACCCCTGACCGGCTGCCTCTTCATAACCCGATGTGCCGTTGATCTGACCAGCCAGAAACAAGTTGTCAATCTCCCTGCATTCCAGCGATGGCTTTAACTGAGTCGGCTGCACAAAGTCATACTCCACCGCATACGCCGGGCGAATCATTCTGGCATTTTCCAGTCCCCTGATCGATTGCAGCATCGCTGCCTGGACGTCGTAGGGAAGACTGGTGGAAATTCCGTTCGCGTATATTTCTTTCGAATCCAGTCCTTCCGGTTCGAGAAAAATCTGGTGTTGATCCCGATCCGGAAATCGCATTACCTTGTCCTCGATCGACGGACAATAACGCGGACCAATCCCGGTTATTTTCCCTGTATACAACGGTGACCTGTCAAGACTATTTCTGATTAGCTCATGCGTAAGCCGGTTGGTATAAGTCAGATAACACTCTATCTGAGGAAGACTATCGATAGGTTCGCCCCAATGTGAAAAATATGGATGGTCTGCATCACCGGGCTGGGCCTCCAAGCCGGACAGGTCGATCGTTCGCCCATCAATCCGACAGGGCGTTCCGGTTTTGAGGCGTCCCAGTGTCAAACCTGCATTCAGGAGAGATTGAGATAATCCGCGAGCGGGAAATTCCCCCAATCGGCCGGCTTCCTGTGAGTGCAAACCTATAAAAATGCGTCCATTCATGAATGTGCCCGGAGTCAGAACAACGATTCTCGCCTGAATAGTCTCTCCCAGCGAAGTTACAATGCCGGTACATTGCCTGTTTTTGATTTGAATCGCTGTAATTTCGTCCTGCAACACATCTAATTTCGGCTGATTGAAGACGAGTTTTTGAGCTGCTCGGCGATAAGCCGCCTTGTCATTCTGTGTCCGGAGCGACCAGACCGCTGGACCCTTTTTCCTATTCAGCATCCGAAACTGGATACCTGTTGCATCCGCCAGTCGTCCGATCCAGCCGCCGAGTGCATCGATCTCCCTGACAATTTGACTTTTTCCAAGACCGCCAACAGCGGGGTTGCATGGCATATGTCCTATCATTTCAACATTCAGTGTAATCAGGGCCGTATTCAATCCCATGCGGGCACATGCCATAGACGCCTCGATTCCTGCATGACCGGCACCTGCTACCACGACATCGTATTTAACGTTCCGACTCATATATTCTATCCCCCGGTGTTCAGTATATGCAAAATACGCCAGGTATGCAGCATTCATATAAGTACCGGTACGTCCTGCGCGTGAAACGCTGGAAAAATCAGGTGCGTTTAGGTATAGAATGTAGATCCCCGGTACTGATACCGGGAATTGTCTGGAGGAAACGGTTTATGAGCGAATCTTTCCAATCACAAATTCGACAGGGAATCCCTGTTGACCTCCCGCCGGCTCCGCAATGGGATGATACCATCAACCACGCGCCTGCCCGTCCCCTGATTCTTACGGACCATGAGCAGCAGCAGGCTCTGATGAATGCATTGCGGTATTTCCCCGAAGCCTGGCATGAAACACTTGCAACCGAGTTCGCAGCCGAATTACTGCGCGACGGAAAAATCACGATGCGCCGATTCCGACCTTCATATCCGATGAAAGCCCGGCCGATCGGGGAATACCCGGCCCGATGCAGTGAGGCTGCCGCAATTATGCTGATGATCCAAAACAATCTGGACCCCGATGTTGCACAGCACCCTCATGAGTTGATCACATATGGAGGAAACGGCGCTGTATTCCAGAACTGGGCACAATACCTGCTTACCATGCATTACTTATCGGAGATGGAAAAAAACCAGACTCTGGTTCTGTACTCCGGACACCCTTTGGGTTTGTTCCCCTCATCGGAATGGGCTCCGCGTCTGGTTGTCAGTAACGGGATGATGATTCCAAACTACTCAACCCCAGACGATTATCTGAAGTTCAATGCGATGGGTGTCACTTCCTATGGTCAGATGACAGCAGGAAGTTTCATGTATATCGGACCCCAGGGTATTGTGCATGGAACAACCATTACGATTTTGAATGCCGCACGGAAATATCTCGGGATTCCAGCGGATGAATCTCTAGGCGGTATCACGTTCGTGACATCCGGTCTGGGGGGTATGTCCGGGGCTCAGGCAAAAGCGGGAGTCATTGCCGGAACTGTCAATGTGATTGCTGAAATCAATCCGAAACCCCTTTATACCCGGCATCGCCAGGGATGGCTGACGGAAGTCCAGACGGATCTGGACCGCCTGATGAAACGGATTGAGAACGCCCGGAAGAACAAGGAGGCCGTTTCCATCGGATATTTGGGCAATATAATCGACTTATGGGAAAAACTGGACGACGCAGGACTTCCCGTTGAACTGGGTTCCGACCAGACCTCTTTGCATAATCCGTTTGGAGGCGGCTATTATCCTGCGGGACTTTCATACGAAGCATCCAACCACTTGATAAAAGCCGATCCGGGTGAATTTAAAGCCCGGGTGCAGGATTCATTGAGACGACATTTTAAGGTGATTACAACGATGACCGATCGCGGCATGTTCTTTTGGGATTACGGGAATGCATTTCTGTTGGAAGCGTCTCGTGCCGGAGCGGAGGGAGCGCTTCAACCAGACGGTTCGTTTCAATACCCGTCTTATGTAGAGGACATCATGGGGCCCATGTGTTTTGATTTTGGTTTCGGTCCTTTCCGATGGGTTTGTTGTTCCGGAAATCCTGCCGATCTGCGAGTGACGGACCGAATAGCGGAAGATACGCTACAAAACATGCTGAATGACTCCGATCCACAGATTCGACAGCAACTGAAAGATAATCTGGATTGGATCCGGAGTGCCGAGCACCATCAACTGGTAGTCGGTTCGCAGGCTCGTATCCTGTATTCCAATGAAGAAGGCCGAATCCGGATCGCCCTGGCATTCAACCAGGCCATTCGGGATGGCCGAATCAGTGCTCCGATTGTTCTGGGACGGGATCATCACGATGTATCGGGAACAGATTCTCCATTCCGTGAAACAGCGAATATACGTGACGGTTCCAACCGGACGGCGGATATGGCGGTTCATAATGTCATCGGTGATGCAATGCGTGGTGCCACATGGGTGAGTCTGCACAATGGCGGTGGTGTTGGATGGGGGGAGGTTATCAATGGAGGATTCGGAATGGTTCTGGATGGATCTTCCATAGTGGATCGGCGTATAACCGAGATGCTGCAATGGGATGTTAATAACGGAATAGCCAGGAGGGCATGGGCAACAAACCCGGGGGCTCTGTTTGCGATTAAAAATGCGATGGATAAGCATTCAGATCTGAAGATAACTCTCCCATTCCAGGCATCAACCACTCTCGTCCGGAATTCCATTGAGGAAGCCGCGAAATCTATAGGATCGCCCTGATCAGGGCAGATAGCGATATGCTTGTTCACTGTGGTATTTCGGTAAGTTCCGAAAAAAACGCTAGGAGTGTGTTCGAAGATCTTTTTCAATTCAACCTTGCATGGTCATTCGATATATCAGCGGATATAATGTTGAACCTGTTCGGGTTGCCATGCACAGCCAGTGTCCGGACATATGATCTCGGAAACAGCAAATTGGAAGTATTTATCCTGAAGGACATGCCGGTGCCCGGTCGAATTCAGCATGTGTGCCTGGAATTTGACGACCGGGATAGTGTCATCCGACGGGCTGCAAAAAAAGGGTTTTCCGTTCGGCGATACCGGAGGACTGATGGGGAAGTCATTTTTCTTGAGGATGCCGACGGGAATTTGTACGAACTGAAGAACAGGATCCCGCGTTAAAGAAATGGGGTGTTTTATCATGGCCGGTGAGGGAGATGCAGATGGTTCGAATCATATCTGAACTAATTATTCTTGGAGCCGTATCGATAGTTGTTGCCTTCATTGTCAACAGCATCAATCCCGCCGGAATTCCACTTTTCGGGCAATGGGATCAGTCCATTGGGATCGTTCATGCCGGGGGGCCGTGCGCGCCGTCCGTCGATCAGATCGATGATATTGGTGCGATGGACTTGTATCTGAATTCCAAAGCGTTGTTTATTGATGCCCGATCAGCGGATGATTTCTCCGAAGGTCACATCCCGCGCGCGTTGAATCTTCCGATTAACGATGTGGGTCAATTAATCGATGCTTTCATGGAAAAGTGGCAACCGGATACCCGGTTGCTGATCTATTGCTCCGGTCCAGACTGTCATGATTCACATGATCTCGCGAAAATCCTGAAAGAATATGGATTTCAGTCTGTTTCGGTCTATTCCCACGGATTTGACAAGTGGAAAAACTCAGGGCGCCCTATTGAAATATCGGAGCCGTCGATCGATGAATAAATTACGCTTGCTCGAATGGGTTTGTCGCTGGATCGCGGGAGGAACATTCATTTTCGCCGCGATGTCTAAAATCATGGTGCCCTGCGAACTCAGTATGGATGTTTATCATTATCAGATGGCACCCGGATTCATGATCAATATAGTCGCCATTGTACTGCCTGCAGTCGAGCTAGTTCTCGGCACCGCTTTGATAACAGGCTTCGCACCCCGGGGGGCCGCCCTTGGAATCAGTGTGATTTTATTCTTTTTTATCATCATGCTGACCATCAATATCATTCGAGGTGTCGATTTCGAATGCGGCTGTTTCGGCAATCCGGAAACGGATATCTGCCAGAAAATTGCTAATTTCTTTAAATTCGATCACCCGGATATGGACCGGATCACCTTCGTACGGATCCGGACAGCGTGTGATGTTGTCCGGGATATTCTTTTACTTGTTGCAGCCTGGGCAAGTCTGTCGCTGCTCAATCGGAGACTGCGGGGCAACGATCATGGCAGACGGTTTTACAAGAGTTTAATCTCGCCGCGTGAATAGAGTTTTTTCAGAGCTCCGGTGACCAAGGGATCAAACTGGGTTCCAGCAAGCGATGCGATCACTCCAACAGCATTTCCGATTGTCATCGCCTCCTGATACGGTCGCTTCGTCGTCATGGCATCCAGCGCATCCGCCACCGAGATGATGCGAGCGATCAACAGAATCTCTTCACCCTTGAGTTGATCGGGATACCCCTTCCCATCATAACGTTCATGATGTTGCCGAATCGCCAGAGCAACCTTGGACAACTTGCGGACCGGCGTCAGAATACGGGTACCAATCTCCGGATGGTGCCGGATAGACTCCATCTCTGATTCCGTCAGTTTATCATGGCTTTTCAAAATAACACCGGCAATACCAATTTTACCCAGATCATGAAGGTAAGCACCAATTTCGAGATCCCTGAGTTCTTCCTGTCGTAATCCCATTTCACGACCGATTCCCAGCGCATACTCCGCCACCCGGGATGCATGACCGTGGGTATGCGGATCTTTCGCATCAACAGCGGTTCCGAGCGCACGGACCATACTCATAAACGTCTCATCCAGGTCACGATACAGCCCTCCAATTTCAAGCGACAGAGCCGCTTCGTCCGCAAGTTCCTGTACCAGGTGTGCATTCGATGTCAACACATCGAAACCACTCGGTTTTACATCCGTGTAAATCAATCCGACCACTTCACGAGCAGCCCGCATCGGCGTGATTAATACCGCACGTCGCCCGATGTGCCGCGAAATGCTCAGGGATGAGTAATTGGGATCCAGCTCGATATTCGGGTTGAGCAGGAAATGTTTTTGATTGACCACTTTTTCAAACAGAGGAGATGATCGGATCAATTTGCCATCGATGTCCGGAGCCATGCCGACACGCTTGAATCCGACAATTTCAAAAAGCTCTTCACCGGGAGGCCGTAGATAGATGATCAAACGGTCAACACTGG
The DNA here is from genome assembly GCA_016931515.1 of candidate division CSSED10-310 bacterium. GTDB lineage: Bacteria > CSSED10-310 > CSSED10-310 > CSSED10-310 > CSSED10-310 > JAFGEQ01. Next base: position 161,309 of record JAFGEQ010000009.1, read on the forward strand.
TTATTTTCAGCGTCACATTCGAGAGATCCTCGACCAGATCGCGATTGTCGAAATGGTGGCGAAACCTGTGGACTGCGTTTCTCAAAGCTCTATGGTGTTCGCTGTTGTATGAGAAGATATTCTCACGCGCCTCGTCTTCATTTTTAAGAGAGGGGAGCGTTTCGAAATGGATATCGGCGAATCGAGTTTCTTTTTCCAGTTGATCGAGACGATTTTTCAGTGATTGGACATCGTACCGGGAACGATACGTTTTTTTGAACATGGGGGAACGGATATCTTTCACGACTTCTGACACGGTTGTCAAAGCACACTTCAAGGATTCCCGGGCGCTGGATTTAAAACCCTGCTCTTCCAGAGATTGCGCCCTGATACGAAGTAATCGCCATAATTCCTCCTTACAACCGCGATCCCTGACCATGCCAATGACTGCATCAAGAAGGCCGGCAATCTGCTGGTAGTTTCCCCGCCGGACACCCAGGCGAGTCAGGGTGAGTGCAACATCGACAATCTGTCGCCATGCACCCACCGATCGGGCATCCTCCCAGAGACGGATGGCATCGTCCCACACAGAATCGGATAAATCCGTATCAATCGTATTCCGGAGTTTCAATTCCGCAACTGCCAGAAATCCCGGTTTCGATTCGCATTCCGAAAAAAAGCGATTCGCTTCCTGCAGGGCAGTTTCATATCCGGCTCGATCACGATCCAGCCGGTTCAGGCGAGCCTGAAGAAGCCATATCCATGCCAGGAGAATTTTGTTTTGTATTTTTGAAGCCAGGTCCCGCGCTTTGATCAGGTGCAGCCGGGTTCTACCCAGGTGGTTCAATCGCCATGCCGTCAACGCCAGCCCGTACCGCGCCCAGGCTTCATCGCGATAACCATGCATGCGTGTCATCCACTGACAAGCCGCCTGGAAATGGCGATTGGCTTTTGAGTACTGAGCCTGTTCTATATCCAGAAATCCGGTTTCGATCAGAATACTGCAACCCGCTGGTCCCTTCAGAGCCTGGTGATAGGATTGAGATAACTCATCCAGTATCGTGCGGGCTTCATCGAAACGCCCCATGATTCTATATGAACGAGCCAGTAATCGCTTGGGTTTTAAAATCTCCAGCTTTCTGTTCAGTTGTTTGGCAATCTCAAGCGATCTTTTATAGTAAGATTCCGCATCCTCAAAGTGGCCTCTCTGAGTAGCGATACTCCCATTCAACAGCCATACGACCGCCGCTTCAGACACGATACCTCCTGTCTGGCAGATCCGCATGCTGTCCGCAAGATAACTCTCAGCTGTTGAATAATTACCCAGTGCGATCTCAAGTTCCGCTCGTTTATTTCTTAATACGGCTCTGTAAAAACTGAATTTTCTTGAATCACTTATCCCAATGGCTTCATCAAGAATTTTTCGAGCCTCATCAATGCGTCCCTTGTCGATTACCAGTGTAGAGTTCAGGTTGAGAATTGTTGCGTGGGCAGATGCGGCAGACATTGGATCCGTGATGTGGACGGATTCTTTTCGGGCCTCATCTAATGCTTTCCATGCAAGGCGATAACTACCCTGATGACGAGCGATCGCTCCCGCAAGGATCCTCAAAGTAACACTGGTCTCCCCTTTTGCATCCTTCAATTCATCAAGTCCTGCCCGTATTGCGATGGACGCCTCCTCAAACCGAGCCTCCCTCATGTGCACCTGGCCCAGGTGCTGATACAGAAAACTCCGCGTTTCATAATTTTCAGGCGTAACCGGTAACAATTCCAAACCTGCGTGTGCGCTGTCAATAACATCTTGATGCCGGTGGCGAAGCAGGGATATCTCTGAAAGCAGATACATCACCTGACCCTTCAATTCGGGCGGTAATCCATCGGAATTCCTGAGAAGACGATCAACCCACTCCTCGGCACGAAGAAAATCCCCCTTGTAGCGCAGATCCCACGCAACATTCAGTCCCTTTCGTATCCCCTTCTCCTGCTCCCCGGCATACAACCAGTGATAAGCGATACTCGCATCAGACCAGTTCAACTGCTCCATCCTGCTTGCAATCGTGTTGTGCCCTTCACGAATGTCCTCGTCGGACATACTCTCCAAAACAGCAAGCCGGATGATGGAGTGGCTGAAATAATAGCCCAAACCTGTTTCGGGGCAGTCGTCGATGCTTAAAATATCCCTTTTTAACAACATATCGAGGATATTCGGTAAATCATGGATTTCAAATATCGCTTCCAGATGCTCGGTGTCTACAGGATGATCCAACAACGCCAACATCTGTAAAAATGAAATAGCATCTCCCGACAACGCTTCCAGACGCTCTCTGAACAACTTCTGGATATCCGGCGGAACTGGTAGGCCGGTCGACTCCTGGGGGGTCAGGTGCCAGCGGCCATTTTCCCTGACTAACAGATCTTCGGAAATCCAGAAATTAACGGTCTCAACAATCAGGCTGGGATTGCCCCGTGCCAGTTTGAATGTTTCCTGCTGAAGCCGTCTGGAGAGCGGTGTTCCGAGCAATGACGCAAGTAGTCTACAGGAATCCGTGAACGAGATCGGAGTTAACCAGTGCCGGGTGACGATCTGCCCATCGATTAATGAGCGATTCATTAATTCCGACAACATCCATTCATCAACACTGACTATGAGTTTCCAGCCTCGTTCATGAATCGTCTGGAATAGGTTTTTCCAGTCAATATCGACGAACGCTTCTTTCGTGTCCGGATATACGACAAGTAACGGGTTTTTAAGATTGGAAAACCAATCTTTATTATCCGCCGAAGCGGCATCGCAGGTAATTCCGCCCGAAATCTTGATCAATGCCTTGAGATGGGAGGGATTCAATTCAAAGACATCGGTGCGCTCGATTCGTCTTCGAGGCAGCCAGTAACGCAATAAACGCCGACGCCCCATGCCCTTCAAACCGCTGAGAATCAGGACTTCTCCGCTTCCCGCGTGCGGGTCGTCCAGCCATCGTGTCATCATTGATGTTGTTTCTTCCCGTCCCAGAAATGGACCTTCGGTGAAGGAGATCCGGCGTGCCGGGCTTTGGCTGTAAGCATGATCGTAAAAAGCTGTAATCAATCGTATTGCCAGGATCCAGGATCGCTCATCCGTACCGGGTGCCGATTCAAACAAGACGTTGTGTATTATATCCCTCAATTGCCGAAGTCCCCGCGCTTCATTTCTTCCAGTCGGGTCATCCGCCAGCCTGGAGCGTGCTTTATCGATCAGGTCACTGATGATATGGAACAGGATATTCACATCAGCCGTCTCCCGATATTGAAATTCATCAGCACCTGTAGCATCAGACACAGCGTTACTCTCACTCCAGGGATCAGTGGAGTTATCGCCGGCACAATAGTCTATCAGTCGCAGGAATCCCCCGGAGTCATCCGCTTGCTCCAACCATAAAATATGAGACACGCACAAGCTGGAGTTATTAAATCCCATTCGATGAATGTAGACGAATGTCTGACAAAGCTGAATGGTCAATATGACAAGTTCATTCAAGGTCCATTGTTTGTTTTGAATCTGCACATGATCAATCCATGGCATGATGTAAAACCATGAATTCGTAACTGCATCGAACCCGAAGTCCAGGACCGGAACCAATAGATGGTGACTGCAGCCGGACATCATCAGATAGCGATCTCTGAATTCCCTGACCTGAGCTTTAATGGGATCAGGATGGAGTTTTTTCATTGCAAGGCGATCTCCGGTCAAGCGATCCCTGACAGCATAAACGGATGAGATTTCTCCACGATGAATTTCCTCAATGACCTGGTATCGCCCTATCGACATATTGACTCCCTCAAAGATGTCTGCACTTTTTTATATCGCATCATCGAAAAATAATTAGTCTCCGGAAGTGCAAAATATCTTTATAACTCTTATCATCATAACATGTTCAGTTTAAGTTCGGCTGAGTTTTCTGTCAATTGTCCAACTTCGGTACCGCTTTACCGGACAACTGCCCATCGACCGATCGGAACATTATGTCTTCTCTTCTGCAGTTTCCTTTGTTTCGGTATGCAATCAGAAATAATGGCTGAAGACGGCAACCTGACATGGACAGTGCTGTCCGATGATCTAATGATGATGAAGCAGACGGTTACGAGATACGGAACAACGGAAACCGATACGGTCCATTTCATCCGATTTGAGCAGAGTCGATGGCGTTTCAGTCCCTTTTATTACAAGGATGACGCATTTGGTCAGCGGCTTAATGCAATGGAGTGGCTAACGATGACAGGTGCATCCGTAATGATCAATGCCGGGCAATATGATACATCTCTGAAGCACCTCGGGTGGTTTATAAGAAACTCGGTTAATCTCGGGTCATCGAAACATCCGATCTGGAAGGGTCTTCTGGTCAATGGTTCCAGGGGGAATGATCCCGTGGGCGGAATGCATATAATTGACCTGCAGACGACCGCTCTATCCTATAAAACCATGCCCTATTCAAATGTTGTTCAGAGTCTGATGCTTTTTGATCAAAGTGGAACAATCCGGGTCAACAGAACCGGAAAAACAGCCAGGCGCTGTGTTGTCGCGGAAGGTAAAGATAAGTACATCTACCTTATTCTGACTGAAGGCGACTGGACACTTTGGGAATTGGCCCGTTACCTGCTATCCGGCAACATGGCATTCAAGCAGGCGATGAGTATGGATGGCGGAGCTCAGGCTCAATTGGCCCTCAAGCAATCGGACAGGGAACTGATCATACCAAGATTTCAGATGGCCCTGCCCTGTGTAATCGGTTTCTTTCCGGTATCAGATGGAGATCCCGGCAACCCGGATCCCAATCCTGCTCCACTCCGTTAATTATAATTTATTCGCCAATCGGATCGCTCCGTGTGGAATTCATTCCAGATCAAAAAACTGGAATTTGCAGGCAGTCGTATAGTACTCCAGCGATAAGTCCCGCTGGTAGCTGACGGGATTCCCGTTCTTCTTGGCCGGCTCCCAAAACGACTTCAGAATCATCGGAACGATGTATTCATCGAGTTTCTGACTGCCGGTGCTGTCGACCACGCTGACTCTGGCAACCGATCCATCCGGTTTAATGAAAACCTTGAACTTTGCGGTTCCTTTCATGTTCAGGTTGATAATTTCAAGCGGAATATTGCCCATGTTTGGGGGAGAAAAAACCAAGGCTTTTTCGTCAACCTGTGATTCAGTAAAATAGACTGTTTCATCTTTCACTACGTCAGGAACCGGTGTCTCCGTCGGTTCAGGTGCAACTTCCGTAACAGCCATTCCGGGTTTCCCGGCATGGCTGACTTTGTCATATGTCGGGAAACTGAATTCACCTGAGGACAGATCATAAACAACCTTAATTTTGAGGCTGGATTCGATCGGATTACCGGCATCCGTCGCTGCTTGAAATGCCCATTTTTTCAACCAGTTGACAAGATAATCTTTCAGGGCTCCGCTGGGTGGTTCTGTTACAAATCCGACCTCGCTGACGGACCCATTGTTCTTGATGGTAACATCCAGAATCAGCTCACCGGCAGAGTCATCCGTATCCAGCGGATCAGTCAGATCAGCCGGATCCGGAATACTAATGAGGACAGCAGCGGTGCGACCCTGCAAAGGCGCTATTTTGATACCTTCATCCTGCCTATTGTCCGATTCGGCTATGGGTTCCTGCGAAACATCCATCGTCTGCTCCGCATCCGTCACCGCTTCTCCTTCCGATACGAACGTCTCATCCAGTGCTTCCATCGATTCGGTTTCGGTCTTCTCTTCCGTTTTCTCCGTTACCTGAACTTCCGCTGTCTTTTTCTGCCAATACGTGTCCTCATCAATCTCAACACCCTCGTGAAGATCCAGATAAATCGTTTTGTTTCCATTGAACACATGCTCAAGCCGAACAGTTTTCAAAAGCTCCGCCTGGACTGTCAAAACGATGGTATCTCCCGTCTGCCCATCCAATCTCAGTGGGGTATAGCCCGTTTCTCTGTCGTTAACTATTACTACCGCATCCGCGGGAATCGAATTAATGGTGAGCCAATCCGCGTGGACTTCCAAAGCGATAGTCAACCACAGCAACGAAAAAACTGCTTGTCTCATTTTTCGTTCCATCTGGAGATACTCCTTGTGTTAACATTCTCTGACGAAAAATTAACCCTAAAATCATTGAATGTCAATTTTCACAGGTGAGACGGCGGGAGAGAAGGTTGCTCACCCATTGCTAAAGAACTGATTCGCATAAAGGAAAGTATTTTGAAACCAGCAATTTACCGGATCGATCATGGCGAAGTAAAATGTCTTCGAATGTCTCGTTTGGGAAAAGACCGACCAACGTGTTTATCTCGGAGATACTTTCTTAATCGATGATTGTGTTTCCGGCGCAGTGAGCAGTAAATTCAATCGATTTGTTACGGATGGATCAAGGTTTTTTCAACAGACACTCGCCTATTTTCAGTCGGCCGTTTTCCGGACTGATAACAACGTTGACAGATATTCGTCGTATCGCATCATCGCTTGCCGGAGGCCATTCCATCTTCAGGAGTTCCGTCGACAACCACTCCCAGACGTCATCATCCCCTGCTCCCTCCGGACGATGGACATCCACACAGTGGCCCTTGCTGTCAACCGATACCTCGGGAACGATGATCAGACTGATCCCTTTCTGAAGGAAAATCTCCGGAATGGAGACCTCGTCGAGTGAGCGGATCGGAATAATCGTTACAGGAGAGATTTCGGTTTTTTCTCGTTTGGTTCGCTTCAAAGGAGTTGCGGCAAAGAGTTTCATATAGGGTTCCGGAAGGATCATGGTTAAGCTGTTAACCGGAGGAGATTCAAAGCTGTTGTTCGCCAGGTCGTACCGGATGGAAATAATCGTGAATCCGGAGGCTGTTTCGTTATCCTGGAGTTTTGGCAGAAAACTCCATTCCTTCACCCAGTCGATCAGAAAATTATCCAGAGTGCTCAAACCGGTCGTACGTACCATACCGACATCATCGATTGCGCCGGATTTCGATACAAGCACTCGAATTAAAGCCACCCCGGTAATGTTGCTTTTTTTAAGCACCCGGGGGACATCCGGCAGTTCACTTTTCTCTATCAGAATCGGTTTGTCGAATACCTGCTCGTCCTGAGCCAGACAGGGTACCAGGAGTAATAGAACCGATAATGTGATGATAACACTCCTGATCATTTAATCCCCCTGGCAATTCATCGATTCGATTATAATCGGATGGATTGCCAAACACAAACGTTTGCGGCAACCATACCCCGCATAGATCACTCGCACGATTTACATGGCTTCGACCGCATCGATTCCCAGAAGCTCCAGCCCTGATTTCAAAGCGTTTGCAACCCCCAGGGCGAGACCCAGACGTGCACGGGTCAACGCATCCGATCCTGCATCCAGTATTCGATGCTTTGTGTAAAAAACATTGAAAGATTTTGCCAGGTCCCAGAGATGATTCGCCAGTCGCGCAGGGTTGAGATCCCGTGCCGACTGCCTGATCACAGAAGGCAGCAACAGCATCAATCGTACCGTGTCCAATTCTTCCTGCTGGATCAGATCCGATGGGTTCCAGCCTTTATCAGGCGTCCATTCCGTCTTCCTCAATACCGAGCGGATCCGGGCATGGCAATACTGGATATATGCTCCGGTTGCGCCTTCGAAGGAAAGCGAATTCCGAGGATCAAAGTGAATATCTTTCTGAGGATTGAATTTCAATATGTAATACTTGATTGCTCCCAAACCAATCGACTCTGCAACGGCAGCCCGATTATCAAGTTCAATTTGCATGTGTGATTCTTCCATGACCGCCAATGATAACGATTGCATTTCATCTATCAGGTCGTCAGCATCCACGACGTTGCCTTCGCGGGATTTCATTTTCCCCTCAGGCAGATAGACCATGCCGTAACTCAGATGCGCGCATTGATTCGCCCATGCATAACCCAGCTTCCGGAAAATCGCAAACAAAACATTGAAATGATATATTTGTTCGGATCCAACAATGTATACGACCCGATCAATTTTTAGATTCCGGAATCGCTCCACGGCGACACCCAAATCCTGCGTAATATACAATGACGTCCCATCACTGCGCAGAAGCGCTTTCTCATCCAGCCCTTCCGTCGACAGATCGACCCAGACTGAATTATCGTCTTTCCGAAAAAAAAGACCTTTTTCGAGACCGTCCTGAACGACATCCTTCCCCAGCAGATAAGTCTGGCTTTCGTGCTGCACAAGCTCGAAAACCGAACCCAAGCGCCGATAGGTTTTTTCAAACCCATCGATCACCCATTTATTCATCGTTCTCCACAATTCGATTGTCGGGTCATCTCCCTCTTCCCAGAGTCTCAGCATCATGCGGGCTTCATCCAACAACAACGAATCGTTTTTCGCAGCCCTGTCGAAAGTGACATACATCTCCCCGACAAAATGATCTCCTTTAATCCCCATACTTTCCGGTGTCCGATCATCACCAAAACGACGATATGCAACCATCGCTTTGCAGATATGAATACCCCTGTCATTCATGATGCTGGCCGGTATCACACAGTGACCCGCTGCTCTCAGTAAATTTATCACCGCCATTCCTAGGACATTATTGCGGACATGCCCCAGGTGGAGAGGCTTGTTCGTGTTGGGAGAAGAGTATTCCACCAGGATTGTCTGCCCGGATCCATGCGCTGCATAACCGAATCGATCCCCCTGTTCAATCGCCTCACCAAGCACTGTTTTAAAAATAAACGATTCATCAAGTTTGAAATTCAGATAAGGACCGTAGGCGGTCACCGTCTTCAGCCAACCCGGGGGAATGATTTTCGACGCCACCTGCTCTGCAATACGGTTCGGTGCATCCCGCAATATTCGGGAGAATGGGAAACATCCCACAGCATACTCCGCATCAATCATCTCCGGTGGCGATTCAGGATCGGGCACATCGACCGCAGTCCTGAATATTTCCTTTACTGTTTCACTTATCAATACCTTAATTGCTTCTGAAATATCGATTGTTCTCATGGATATGTTTCTCTCCCTGCTGCAGTTTCGTAAGACTAACTGTTCCTTTCCGGATGTCAAGTTCCCATTCTTCTTCTCTGTTCAGAAAAATCTGCTCACGATAAAATATTATCCGCCGGCTTCAATTGGCGAGACGGAGAAACCCCTTTAGTTCATCCTGTCAGAGTCAGTTCAAACAAAAATATAACCCGGTCGATCATACCTGAGATACGGGTGATCCATGCTTTTTTCTGGTAAAAGTATAATTCGTGACCGGCTTCTTCAATCATGTACGATTTGGAGCAGTGGAGGAACCATCGTAGTCGTCCAGGTTCTTCGTAACAGAATTGGTACTTCGACACGGCAATGAACAAGCAATAACCCGCTGACAGGCAGGATTTCCTGACCCACTATCCTATCCGCTTCGATCTGCCGGCTGAATTCAGCCAGATAGTCCTTCGGTATCACAAAACCAACGGTTTCAGTATCGGACGTTTCAAATACAACGGGCTGCCGATCCGGATCAGTCCTCCATTCACCATTTCGCCAGTCAACAATTGAAATACGCTCCTGATAACTGCGGGTTGCGAACCAGAATGGCAGATGGAAATGTGCAACTTCATCAACCTGTTTGCTGAAAATATACGGGATATGCTGCATTTTCTCCATATCCATCTGTAACCGGGTCAACTTGTCGGGCCGTGGATGGATACTGTATTTCCCATTGAAAAACTGCCTGACATTCGATCCCGCCAAAACAATCAGCAGGGAAAGGTAAAGGCTGTTAACCCAAGGGGGAGACAAGGTTCGAGCCAATAAAGTCGACAGTCCGCTCAGACCCAATGCTGCCAAGAGGATAAGGAACGGCATTGCGTGCGCATGATACATGCCACTCCAACTTTCAACGCTTATAAATCCCATCAGCAGGTACAAGAAGACCGGCAGACCCAAAATCAGTCCGATCGATCGATGGTGGGATCGTAGCAGAAACGCTATTCCTGCCAGTATGAGCAACATAACTGGAAAAGTGATTACAGGAATATTTTTCCTGAGAAACAGACCTTCCCGGCCACCCGGAAACAAACCGTTTAAATGACTGATGAAAGCCGTGCGATAGTGAAACAATAAGCCCGGGAATTCGAATTGAGCACCATGGAAATGTCTCTCCCGCCATAATGCATATTCAGGATGATTCAAATGATTGATCAACAAAGGACTGATACCGATCGACACGATGGCAATCAGCAGGATGACATGCAAAACACGCAGCCGGATCCGTTGCTGCCCTGCCATGATTGTCAAAACTGCCGCGGGCAGAATTATCAGACTGTAATGAGCAATGTAGCAACTGCCGGCAATCAGACTTCCGGATATCATCACCGTCATCGCTGACCGACCAGAACCGTTGGACACGATATGCAAGGCAATAAGCCATAAAAGATTTATTGCGGTTATTGCACCCATTATAGGGTGTCGATCCCAGACAAGCTGGGCGGGAATGGTCGCCATTAACAGACCGGCGGCCAATCCGGTTTTGAAACCAACCTTTCTTGTTGCAATCCAAGCCAAAGCAGGGGGGATAACAGACGCCAGCAATGTAGAAAACAGCCGGAACATACTCCATTTTTTGCCGAATAGGAAAATCCAAGGAACCATCAACCAGGCATACCCTGATTCATCATATTCCAATATCCACGGTCCATTCGGGAAATGGATACAACCGTTCAGGATATCAAGACACATGATAGCCTGGCGGGCGGAGAGATCATCGATGTTGTTATTAATAGTCCCGCAGTGGACAATTCTTAAACCGAAAGCGAGCAAGCCGATTGCTGCACAGATCAGTACCAGTGAATGTGTCTTGCAATTCCGATTGAATTCATTCATGCGCCGTGGTCAGATGTCGCTTCAGAACGCGCCAGTAAAGATCATGTTCCTCCCTGAGTACTCGTGATGCCAGGCTGTCCGGATTATCTTCCGGTAGCACGGGAACGACTCTCTGCCCAAGGATTTTGCCACGGTCATATTCGACACCGATCTCATGCACCGTCACTCCAGAAAACTTGGCGCCGCTGGAAATAACCGCTTCGTGGACATGATGCCCATACATCCCAATGCCACCGAATGACGGTAAAAGTGCAGGATGAATATTGAAAGATCTGCCTTGAAAATGTCGCACGATCTCCTCCGGAAGTTTTTTCATATAGCCGGCAAGCACCAGCGTATCCGCTTTGCATCGCTGAAAAATATCCAGAAGAGCATCCGTTTCACTTCCCGGGTGAGACAGGGATGAAACATGAAAGGCCGGTATTTTTCGTTCTCTGGCACGCTCCAGAATCATCGCCTTCGAATTGTTGGACACGACGCAGACCACTTCCGCCTGGAAGTTATTGCTATCGATGGCCCGGCAGATGGATTCCATATTCGAGCCCCTGCCTGACCCCAAAATCGCCAGCCTTGGTGGAGACCGGCGTTCGCTGCTTTTCTGCCCGGGATTCGCCGGCTGACTCTGAGTGGGACGATCAGATCGGGTCCAATGGAATCCAGGTTTATCAACGACATTACCGACGATAAAAGTCTCAAAGCCCTGATCTTGGAGTGCGCTTCGGATGGACGCTTCATAATCAGGACTGATAACCAGAACCATGCCGAGACCCATGTTGAATGTTTGATACATCTCGGTTTCCAGGACACTTCCCGCAGAACGAATCGCATCAAAAATTGCGGGAATCGGCCAGCTCCCATGCCGAACGGAGACCCCCAGGTGGTCCGGAATCGCTCTTGGCAAATTACCCGGAATACCACTGCCGGTAATATGAGCAGCGGATTTCAACCCATCCATTGTTCTCAGCAAGGCGAATTCCGGCCGATAAATCCGGGTCGGCATCAGAAGGATATCTCCCAGTGGAACTGTAAAACCCGGGAGAGGTTTTTCAAGCGGGTATCTCCGTCGATCCTCAAAGACTTTTCTAACCAGTGAATACCCGTTGGAGTGAATTCCAGTGGAGGGGAGCCCGATCAGGAGATCACCGGGCGCGACGGCCGTCGGTGATAAAATTTTTCCTCGCTCGACAATGCCGACTGCAAAACCCGCCAGATCGTATTCGCCGGGTGTGTAAAATCCCGGCAATTCTGCCGTCTCCCCGCCAATCAGAGCGCAACCGCCCTGAATACAGCCTTCGGCAATCCCTTTGACAATCTCGGGATGAACGTTCAGATCGACTTGCGAGGTTGCCAGGTAGTCCAGGAAGGCCAGGGGCTCAGCACCCGTCACCAGCAGGTCGTTGATCGACATCGCCACGAGATCGATCCCGATTGTATCATGCCTGCCGATTTCGAAAGCCAGCTTCAATTTCGTACCGACACCGTCGGTACAGGCAACCAGAATCGGATCTTTCCAATTTCCGGGAGCTAGATCGATCATCCCCGCAAAAGCTCCGATGTCATCTATTGACGAATGTGTCCGCGTTGATTTTGCAAACGGTAAAATCCGCCTGACGAAGTCGTCGCCTCGCTCGATATCAACACCTGCGGCCCGATATGTAAGCCTCTTGCGTCCCTTCATACGTTCTCCTGTACAGGAATTGGAGCCGGCCGATTGCTACCGGCCGTCAGAAATGATCCTCAACATATACGTTCGATCAACCGCTCTGGACAGCACCATGTCCCGCGAGATCATACCCTGCTTATACAGTTCGAAAAGCGCCTGGTCCATAGTCTGCATGCCTTCTTTCTTACTTGACTGGATCAAACTGGTCAGCTGGTGTGTTTTTCCTTCCCGGATTACGTTCGAAATAGCTGAATTGCACATCATCAACTCCACGGCAGGCACTCGTGATTTTCCATCGTGTGTAGGAAGCAATTGCTGCGAGATAACACCTCGCAGAGACACGGATAACATGATCCTTACATGTTCCTGTTCATCGACCGGAAATACGTCCACAACCCGATCAATTGTTTTTACTGCGGAGTTTGTATGCACGGTCGCAAACACCAGGATCCCGGTTTCGGCGGCGGAAAGAGTCAATTGGGTCGTCTCAAGATCCCGCATTTCCCCGACCAGAATAATATCGGGGTCTTCCCGGAGAGCTGCTCTGAGAGCATCGGAGAAGGACTCCGTATGTAGACCGACTTCACGCTGTGTGATCAGGCATCCTCTATTATGATGAACAAACTCTATCGGATCTTCAATGGTGATGATATGCCGCTTGCCACGACGGTTGATGATATCGATTATCGCAGCCATCGTGGTGCTTTTTCCAGAACCGGTCGCACCAGTGATCAGAACCAGCCCTCGATCCAGATCCGCAAATTTTTCAACGCTTGTCGGCAGACGGAGTGTTTCCAATGGTATCGGTTGATCCGGTATCACCCGGAACACACCTCCGATACCCTTGGATTGATGGAACATGGCAACTCGAAATCGGGATACCCCCTGCACTTGATAAGCGAAATCGATATCCATTTCCTGTTCGAATCGTTGACGGTTCGCCTTGTTAAGAATTTCGAGCAGGATCGCCTGACCTTCATTGAGTGGAATATCCACATCGCGCAAGGCCATCAGTTGACCGTTTAATCGGATCATTGGCTTTGAACCTGTCACGTAGTGAAGATCCGAACCGGCTTTCAACACAACTTCCTTCAACAAATGATCGATAACAGCCATTTCAGCCTCTTCTCTGTTGAGCCCGGCCTCGAGGAGAGCCTTTTCCTGAGTCTTTTCCCGACACATCGACTGCTTCCGGACCTATATTTTCCTTTTTACATGCTTCCAGCAAAAACTTCGGATCGTGCGCATGAAGCATTGCCTCTTCATAATCCACTTTTTTCTCCCGCAAAAGCCGCAACAGATCTTCATCCATAAGTTGCATGCCCACGTTGTGGTTCATCTGCATAATGCTGGGAATCTGGAATGTTTTTGCATCCCGAATCTGGGCCGCAACCGATGCAATTCCGACGAGTACTTCGCAGGCCAGAATTCTGGATTTCCCGTCAGCCGATTTCAGCAGGTTCTGGCAGATGATGCAACGGATGGACTCGGAGACCATCGTTCGAATCTGGTTTCGCTGATGCCCTGGGAACACATCGATAATCCGATCCAGTGTTTTTGCCGCCGACAGAGTATGAAGAGTGCCGAGCACCAGATGCCCGGTTTCAGCGGCCGTAATGGCCATCGAAATCGTTTCCAGGTCTCTCATTTCACCCACCAGAATGATATCGGGGTCCTGACGTAAAGCCTGACGGAGCGCAGAGGCGAATGATCGGCAATGTTCGCCGACTTCCCGTTGATTAACCATACACATTTTGTTTTCATGAACAAATTCGATCGGATCTTCAACCGTGATAATATGTTTTTGCTGGGTTCGATTGATCAGATCAATCATTGCAGCAAGTGTCGAGGTTTTTCCTGTACCCGCAGATCCGGTAACCAGAATCAGACCCTGATTCAACTGGCACACATCCTTGGCAATTGCTGGTAACTGGAGTTCCCGCAGAGTGGGAATCCGGGCAGGAATGATATGGAAATTGGCGTCAATCCCACGCCGCTGACGATAGATATTGACCCGGAAACGATATCCGCCGGATGACGCATAGGAAAAATCGAGTTCCTTCCGGGTTCGGAGAATGACTTCTTTTTGCGCGTCCGTCAGCAGTTCCATCAATAACGTTTTTGCAGTCTCAAAATTCAGATTGTCCTTCGACATCGGGAGCAGATCGCCATGAAGTCTGATCAAGGGAGGTGCGCCGGTGGAGATGTGCACGCTGGATGCACCTGCCTGAGCTGCTTTTGCAAGAAATCCGTCAATTGTCGCCATTCTGTTCTCACTCGGTGTAATAGGTTGACCCGTCAATTCCCTGACCGGGCAGGCTACAATATCACAAGATAGTTGATAAATTCCAGTTATCGTTTTTACCATACTATCTGCCGAAAGAGCAATCCGCATTGCATGTTGCATCACAGATGATTAGCATGTCACACCATGAACGGAATCAGCAACACACCCATTCATACAAATTCCGGCACAGGACGCCGCCCGATAATCGGGATCGATGTGCGCAAACTCCACGATTTCGGAATTGGAACCTATATCCGGCACCTCCTCAATGGTCTGAACGATCTTGAGGAATCATCGTCGCCGGCTTTTCGTCTCTATTCGGAATCATGTTCTCTGTCCGCATCGATTCATCTGAAGGAGAATCGGTTCCAGGTCATGACGACGCGATCGGGACGACGATCGCCCATCCAGGGACCACTTCCACATGCGAATGATCTGACGGCTTTTCACGCTCCACACTACCTGGTACCAAACTGCCGGCCTGCGCACCTTATCTTGACTGTTCATGACTGCATTCATCTGGACCCTCCCCGCTATCCGGAAAAAATTCGGTCGATCGGCAACTGGATGGAACGATTTTTTAACTTCTCCAGGAAAACCTACCACCGTCTCCAAGGACATCTCCGGTTCAAAAAAATGGTGGCCGATGCATCCGACATCATCGCAGTATCCGATTCGACTGCCGATAGCCTTGTAGCGCTGACAGGAATTCCTCGAGACAGGATAACACGCATTTATAATTGTTTTGACAATCTATACCGGGACGATATCAATCCGGATGGTACCCGCATGTTCTGCAACAAACACGGGCTGCCGCAGGGCGACTACGTTCTTTACTGCGGTAACGACCTGTACCATAAAAATCTGGCCGGTCTGCTGACAGCATGGCATCTGCTGGCCCGCAACGCCAGTCTCCCATTACTCGTCCTGGCGGGCCCCCCTCACCAATCGATGATCGAGGACTATGCCCGGGAGTTGGGCATTGCCGAATCAATCCGCTTTATCGGCTCACTTCCGTCCAGCCACATGCCATTGCTTTATCGAGGCGCTCTTTGTCTGGTTTTTCCTTCTCTGGCGGAGGGATTTGGACTGCCTGTCATCGAAGCGATGATGTGCGGTATTCCAGTCCTCTGTTCAGATCTTCCGGTGCTCCGTGAAATAAGTGGATGTCATGCCACTTTTTTCAATCCTGCTGATCCTTCCAAGATTGCGGAAGTACTGGAGTCGGTTATACAAGGAAAGCATTCCCCCGACCTTGCAGCAGCAACCCGGTTTGCCTCCGAGCACTATAGTCTGGATTCTTTTGTGTCAGGTCATATCCGGGTGTATAATCGCTATTTGGAGGATCAAGATTGAAAGTCGCGATAATTCACGATTGGTTGACTGGCATGCGGGGCGGTGAGCGCGTTTTGGAGGTATTGTGCAAGGTTTTTCCGGAAGCCCCGATCTTCTCCCTGTTTTATCACGCCGGAACCGTTTCGCGGGAAATTGAATCTCACCCCATCATCCAGTCTCGTCTTCGCCGTTTCCCCTTATCACGGCAGCATTATCGCTATCTTCTGCCACTGTTTCCCGGAGCAATCGAAAGTTTCGACCTGTCTGGATTTGATGTGATTGTCTCAACCAGCCATGCGGTCGCAAAGGGCGCTATTCCGGGACGAAACGCTATATCGATCTGCTATTGTCATACTCCCATGCGCTATATCTGGGACCAGTACGACTCATATTTCAACACACCCGAAACATCCCCGGTTGTTCGTTTCCTGATGCCTTTTTTTCGGGACTATCTGAGAAATTGGGATGTCTCCACACAAAGCAGGGTTGATTACTTCATCGCAAATTCCCGGTTTGTTGCCCGAAGGATTCAATCATTGTATCAACGGAACAGCGTTGTCATCCCGGCACCTGTCGACTGCAGTTTTTATACGCCCGGGTCCGATCCGATCGAGGATTTTTATCTCATTGTTAATGCATTGGCTCCATACAAACGGGTCGATCTGGCTATCGACGCTTTTAACAAAAATGAACGCCGTTTGCTGATCATCGGTGGCGGTACCGAAATGAACCGATTGAAAAATCAGGCAAAATCGAATATTGAATTTCTGGGGCGTTTAAGTGATGATGCAGTCCGTGAGCACTACCGGCGTTGCCGGGCACTCATTTTCCCCGGAGTAGAGGATTTCGGACTGGTTCCGTTGGAGGTGCAAGCCTGTGGCCGGCCTGTAATCGCATATGCGAGGGGGGGAGCGCTGGAAACTGTCGTTGAAGGCGTCAGCGGGCACTTTTTTCATGAACAGTCAGCGGACTCCCTGAATGCAGCAATCGGTGCATTTGAATCAATGGTCTTCTCCAGCGCAATAATCCGAGAACGGAGTCTGGAGTTCGATACGCTTGAAATTGAACGACGTTTAAGGAATTATTTTGGTGATATTTTTCGGGAGCGTGGAATACGCCCCCTGGAATGGGCAAAGAACGCTGTATCATGTTGAAACAGAATGAGCGAATTGTTGTTTTCCTGCAAGGTCTGACAGATGTTTTACTGACATATCTGGCCTTGTTTCTCGCGTATCAAATTCGCTTTTTTTCACCATTTTTCACTGATTCGATCCCGGTTGAGTTCGGCGTTCCACCCATCACCGATTTTTTTAACCTCCGCTATTGCATTGCCATCGCCGTAATCTGGCCGCTCGTATTCCGTGTCAATAATATGTACCGGACCAAGCGCGGTATGCCGACAATTGATATCATTCTGTCCATCATCTCGAGTATCACGTTAAGCGCAACGATCTTTCTAGTGATCACGTTTTTTCTGCGACCGCTACGCGAAGGCGTCGTTGTTTCCTATTCCCGTGCCATGTTTGTCACATTCTGGGTGATGAATATTCTGCTGATCCTGATATCCCGGCTCAGCACTCGTTCGGCGACGCGATATTTCCGAAAACGGGGATATAATCAACGGCATATCCTGATTGTAGGTGCCGGTGAACTCGGGCAGGTGTTTGCAAAGAAAGTCCGGGCAAATCCCGAAATGGGGCTTCGAATCGTCGGATATGTGGATGACAGTCAGGAAAAGCAGGGGGATGTAATCGATGGGATTTCCGTTCTTGGGACACTGGACGATGTTCCTGAAATCATTCGCAAGGAAGGCATTGAACAGGTGTATGCGGCCCTGCCAATGGCCGCCCATCGAAGGATTTTCCACCTGCTCAGTCAGATACAAAACGAGTGTGTCGATATACGCATCATCCCGGATATCCTGCAGTACATCACACTTCGTGCCGGCTTCATCAATATGGATGGAATTCCTGTCATCAATCTGACGGAAACTCCTCTGTCGGGAGCAAACATCATTATAAAGAGATGTTTCGACCTGTTAATCGCTTCCGCAAGCCTTGCATTCTTTTCGCCTCTGATGTTACTCACAGCCATGGTAGTAAAATTGACATCATCGGGCCCAATTCTGTACCGCCAGACCCGCATGGGACTGGATTTGAAAACGTTCGATATTTTCAAATTCCGTTCCATGTACAACAACGAACCCGGCGTTACCGGTACGGGTTGGACCAGACACAATGATCCGCGGATCACCCCGTTTGGACGCTTTATGAGACGCTGGAACATCGACGAATTGCCACAACTCGTCAATGTTATCCGAGGTGATATGAGCCTGGTTGGTCCGCGGCCGGAACAACCCGCTTTCGTCGATGAATTCAGGGAGCGGTATCCCCGTTACATGATCCGGCATAAAGTTAAATCGGGTATTACAGGCTGGGCCCAGGTGCATGGTTACAGAGGGGACACGAGTATCAAGAAGCGTCTTGAATATGATATGCAATATATCGAAAACTGGTCCTTGTCTCTGGATATTAAAATCCTGGTGATGACCGCCCTTCAAACGTATAAAAATGTCGCTCAATTGTGAGACAGCGGTTGGTCACTGAAGATATTCACCGGATAATCCAGATTGAAACAGGCCATGCAATGATGACCGCCTGATGCACAAACAGCCTCCATCATCCCTTCGATACTGAGATAACCGAGTGAATTGGCACCGATGTACTCTCGGATTTCCTCAAGGTTCTTCGTGCTTGCAATCAGTTCCTCTCGAGTTGGAGTGTCAATGCCATACCGACAGGGCCCAATAATCGGTGGCGAAGATATCCGAAAGTGCACTTCCGCCGCTCCGGCATCACGAATCAAACGAACCAGCTTCCGGCTGGTTGTTCCCCGAACGATCGAGTCATCAACCACAACGACCCGCCGCCCTTCAATGATCGGCCGGACCGGATTGAGTTTCAGTTTTACACCGAAATCGCGGATACTCTGCCTTGGCTCAATAAACGTACGCCCCACATAGTGATTTCGAATCAACCCCATCTCGAATGGGAGTCCGTATTCATCCGACGCACCCAAAGCCGCCACAATCCCTGAATCGGGGACTGGGATCACAATATCAGCATCGACGGGATTCTCCCGGGCGAGCTGCCGGCCCATGTTCCGTCTGACCTCATACACACTCTTTCCGAACATCATTGAATCGGGCCGCGCGAAGTATATCTGTTCAAAAACACAGAATGATGGCCGCCTCTCCGTGAACGGGAAAATCGATTCCATCCCACTCCCATTGACAATCAGCATCTCCCCGGGATCGATCTCCCGGATAAATTCCGCGTTGATCAGATCAAGAGCATTCGTCTCCGACGCCATCACGACACTTCCATCCTTCACACCCAATACCATCGGACGAAAGCCATTGGGATCCCGGACGGCAATAACCTTGTCTTTGCTCAACAGCAATAGAGCATAGGCACCTTCCACCTTCTTCAGTGCCTGAATAACTGCCTGGTCCAGATCATGCTCCCTCGATTTTGCGATCAGGTGCAGAATTACCTCGGAATCGGTTGTTGTCTGGAAAATTGACCCTTTGAGTTCCAATTCATCGCGGAGATTATGAGCATTGACAAGGTTACCGTTATGGGATAACGCCAACTGCCCTCTCCAGCAGGACACGACAACCGGTTGTGCATTTTTCAAATGCGATGAACCTGCTGTCGAATACCGTACGTGGCCGATACCTGTTGTTCCCTTCAACCCGGACAGAATATCCTGACTGAATACATCAGCGACAAGACCCATTCCGCGATGTGAATACAATTCTTCGCCATCGCTTGTTACTATTCCGGCACTCTCCTGCCCACGATGCTGAAGTGCATGAATACCCAAATAAACCAGATTGGATGCCTCCGTATGCTGCACAATTCCGAAAACACCACATTCTTCATGGAATCCCTGATGTATCAACATGGGGTCACCGATGAGTGTAGCAGGCCAATTCGATCATAAATTTGATCGATATGAACCAGATAGGCGGTTACATCGAATAAATCGTCTAATTCCGACTTCGTGAGAACATCGCGAATATCGCGATCGTTTAGCAGATTGTCCCGGAAAGGTGTACCTTCAGCCCATGTCTGCAGAGCATTTCTCTGGACCAGCTCATACGCTCTGTCACGCGCAATCCCTTTTCCGGTTATGGCCAGCAGGATTTTCTGCGAGAAAATCAGTCCATGGAGCATATTCAGATTGGACGTCATCCGATCAGTGTTGACGATCAGCCCATTCAGAACCGAATGCAACCTGTCCAGCAGGAAATCAAGCGCTATCATTGCATCGGGAAAAATGACCCGTTCTACGGAGGAATGGGAGATATCGCGCTCATGCCATAAAGCAATGTTATCCATGCTTTGAACCACATAGCCTTTGACCAGCCGGGCAAGCCCTGAGATGTTTTCACATAAGATCGGGTTTTTCTTGTGCGGCATTGCGGACGATCCCCTTTGACCTCGCTCAAATGGCTCTTCCAGTTCAAGAACTTCCGTACGCTGGCAATGACGGATCTCAATGGCTATCTTCTCGGCCACAGCAGCGATGAGACCCAGCACGCACATCAACATGGCATGACGATCGCGCTGAACAACCTGCGTCGCCACCGGTTCCGGTTTCAGGTGTAAACCTGCCATCACATAATTTTCTGCCGCCGGCGGAAGATGAGCGAAATTCCCGACTGCTCCGGAGAGTTTTCCTACGGCGATATCCTCCAATGCAAAAGTCAGCCGGTTTTGTGCACGTAAAAGATCTTGATACCAGACCGCACATTTCAAGCCGAAGGTGGTGGGCTCTGCATGAATACCATGTGTCCGTCCGATGCAGATCGTATTTTTGTATTTTACTGCCAGATCGGCAGTACAGCGGATCAACAGGTCCAGATCTTTCGCTATAATCATGCAGGCATCGCGCATCTGCATTGCCAGGCAGGTGTCCAGAATATCCGAGGATGTGAGTCCTTCATGGAAATATGAAGCATCTTCTCCCAGCGAATCACCCACCACTGAAACAAACGCAATCATGTCATGCCGGGTGCGTTCCTCAACCCTCAGTATTTCACTTATATCAAACCGGGCATTAGCACGAATTCTACGTGCCGCATCGCAGGGGATCATCCCCAGAGCCGCCCGAGCTTCACACGCAAGAATCTCGATTTCCAGCCAGCGTGAAAATCGACTGTCATCCGACCATATAGCAGCCATTTCGGGACGTGTATACCGTTCTATCATATAACCCACTCCAAACTATCAGATGGAAATCATTTCCGTTACTTCATCCTGCAGCGCCACGTGGATCCGGGTATCGCCATTAAAGCAGCCCGCACGCCGCAACGCGTCCTCCGCAGCCAGTCTGGCGAGATCCGGCAGGTTGTTCTCTCGCGAGAGATGTGCAAGAAAAATATGAGACAATCCGGGGTGCCACAACTCCTCCAGCAGACCCCCTGCATCGTCATTTGATAAATGACCGACCCGAGAGCGGATACGTTGCTTCAACTCCCAGGGATACGGCCCTGCAAGCAGCATCGTGGAATCGTGATTTGTTTCCAGAATCAGCGCATCACACAGCCGGAGTCGCTGACGCATCAGATGCGTTACGCAACCGCTGTCCGTACAGACCCCCAAACGGGCACTGCCATGTTCCACGACAAATCCGACCGGTTGCTCCGCATCATGGGAAATATCGAACGGATGAACCTGAAAACCGGCAATCTCAATTGGCCGGCCCCCTTCAAGACAATGAGTGTGGGGAAGGTGACCAAACTTGGACCGACCGCCCCGGAGTGTTCCTTCGGTCGCAAACACCGGAATCCTCAATCTTCGGGCAAGAACACCGGCGCCCCGAACATGATCGGAATGTTCGTGCGTGATCACCAATGCCCGGATGTCTGAAAATGAATATCCGGTTACGTTGAGCCGCTCCTGCAGCCTGGAACCGCTGAATCCTGCATCGACCAGGATGGCACTGCTACCGTCGGCTATCAGGACAGCGTTACCCTCCGAGCCGGATCCCAGCAATGCTATGTTCACCGGTCCGTACCTCCTGGAATCGTCAAATCATTCTCCTTGGCATACTCATCATCCTGAAAATCCGGAGTTGTCTCCTGAACTCCTTTTTTACGTTTGGCTGGAGCAGTAAAACCTGTTGATCCAAATCCGCCAGGTCCACGCAATGTCGATTTCAAGACCTCAACCTCCTCAAGAGAAATCTGGCTGATGGGCGAGATAACGAGTTGAGCGATCCGGTCGCCACGACGAATAGTAAAAGGTTCTTCACCCAGGTTGATCAATATGACACCAATAATCCCGCGATAATCCGAATCTATTGTTCCTGGAGTATTCAGAAGCGTCACACCATATTTCAGTGCAAGACCGCTCCGGGGCCGAACCTGGCCTTCGTATCCCAGCGGTATCTCTATTCGGATACCTGCTGAAATCAATCTCCTTTGACCGGGTTGTAAGACTATTTCGGAACGAGTTGCAGCATGCAGATCCATCCCTGCCGAATGCTCGGTAGCATACCGCGGCAATGGTAGATCCCTGTATTCATTTTCACGCTGTATTCGAATTTTCGGTCGTTCCGTCATATTTATGCTTTCGCCACCCAATCAGATGGTAATGCGATGGCGGAATTATAGGCAGACTCGATAATTTTTACAAGGACTCGATCCGGTTTCCCCGACAGAGTCCTCCACGAGTCCCTTGGAGCCGAAACCGGATGCAAGTCAATCCCCGATTTTCTCGGAAAGATCGTGATGGATGTCATTCGGTCAAGATTGTGTCCATGCCGCCGTAATCAGAATGGTCGACACGGATAAATCCGGACGTATCGAAGCCCCATCCTTTCGCCCTGTCCAGGATATCGTCCAGTAAACCGGGGTCGAGGGATGGTTCCCGTGATAATATCCAGAAATACCGGATGGAGTGACTGGTAACGACCGCATATTCGTATTCAGATCCCAGTTCGATAATCCGGTAATCCGCCCCGAACGGCCAGAAAAATGTCACTCGGAACTCACCCCTGTCACTGCCAGGCCTGTATGCCCCTACCGCCCGGGCTGTTTTCCATTTCCCTTTCTTCCTTTTATAGCCCCGATTGACCACATTGAAGGTCCCTTCATTCCTGAGACTGTAAGTGGCTGTAACATGAGTCAAGCCTCTTTCGAAACTGTTGTCGCTCCGGATAATCTCATACCAGACTCCCAGATAACGTGGGATATCAAAGCCAGTAACGACCGGAATGTGATCAGTATGTCCTGCCGCCACAATACTCCCTCCCAGAATGATCATTCCGACACCAATCAGAACAATGCAATGTCCGCTTCGTCGATTCATGATTGTATCAATACTGATTTTAAGGCTGGAAATAAAGTTCAGTTATCCTGAAATTCAACCGCGTTGATGCCGGGAGAGGATATCCATGTGATCGTTTTCCAACCGGGTTTCGATTTCCCTTAGAACCCGGGAGAATTCTTCCTGGGAATCATCCTTGGGGAGCACTATCGGCGTTTTGCTGACGATATGCTCAACCGTTGTAAACGGTAACGGCAGATATGTCTGCGACCAGCTTTTCCTGAATACGAACCGCCGACGAGCACCGGCGCTGACAGTCAACAACTGGGCGTTCGTTTTCTGCGCAAGCGTCACGACTCCTGGTTTTGCCTGATGCCGGGGTCCACGAGGTCCGTCAATCGTAATCGCACCGGCACCATTACTCTCCTTCAACGCCTTGATCATCGCCAGAAGAGCTCGAGCACCTCCACGACTGCTGGAGCCCCTCACCGGGATACATCCCAATTTTGCCAGAACATAACTTAGCAGATGCCCATCTCTTGACAGCGATACAATAACGTGAAACCGGGCGGGAGCAAACGCGCCGATAAGAGCCATATCATCCTCATGCCAGTGCGCAAGGACAATCGGCCGTGCGGGATCCAGTTCCGAATTCTCCCACCAACGGTTCTCCGCTCGAATAACCAGCGTTTTGTAGTAACACTTGTAAAATAAATAGATGATGTGTGCCAGGCATCGATCTTTGAATGTCATCCCGGATCCCATGATACGAAGCCTATCATTTTCATGCAAGTCTGTCAGCAGCAACTTGGAGACTCATTACCTGGCGGATCAAGACCTGTATCGGAAAGATTGAACATCCTGCCAGTCCCTGATAAAGATACGCGAAGACCGGCCGGCACGTATTCCACCGGTCAAATGATTAAATTGCCGTGGAGAGACAGTTCGATGAATAATAAACGAAAATTGTTGTTGGTTCTCCCGCACTTCAGTGAAGGACGGCATTACGGATCCATGAGTAAAGTGGCGCCGTCCCTTCTGCCGGTCAGCCTGGTTTACCTGGCCGGATATATGGAACGGATGGGCTATCCGGTCCGAATATTCGACGGGCAGGTGGATCCTATGACGGATCTGACGATCCGGCAGACAATAGCAGAATTTCAACCGGATGTAGTCGGCATTACATGCATGACACCGATGGTTGTGGAAACGCACATGGTTGCTGCAATTGCCAAGTCATGCCGGCCCGCTCCAATGGTTGTCGTCGGAGGAATTCATCCATCGATCCTTCCGGATGACATGATTCAGGATACAAATATCGATGTTATCGTACGTGGGGAGGGAGAGATCACGTTCCATGAACTCCTTGAAGCCTGGCCGGACAAAGACCCGTCCGAGATCAACGGTTTGACTTACCGTGACGGGGATCAGGTGGTTCATACGCCTGATCGGGCACTTCTCGATGACCTTGACGTTCTCCCTCTTCCAGCCCGACACCTGGTCAATTACGAGGGATACCACCAGATACCCGATGCCGTGTTTGCGGAGCCGCTTCGAGAAATCCTGACATCCAGAGGGTGCCCGTTCCAATGTATTTTCTGCTCCGCCAGATTCATTTCGGGATATAAATACCGTTATCATTCTCCGAATAGAGTGCTGGAAGAAGTGGACCTGCTGGTCAATCGTTACGGTGCGCGGCAGATTGCCGTTCTTGATGATAATTTTGTCGTGGACCGCCAACGCACAATCGATATCTGTGAGGGTTTGCTGCGCCGCGGATACCAGAAAAAGCTTGTCTGGACAACGGCAGCCCGGGCCGATCAGGTCGATTTTGAGTTGATGAAACTGATGAAGGAGGCGGGATTCAAGCTCCTGTCATTCGGTGTCGAAACAGGATCGCCGCGTTTGCTGAAGATGATCAAGAAGGGTGAGAACATGGACCAGATCAAAACAGCCGTTGAGGCAGCGCACAGGGCCGGACTGAAAGTCCGAGGCACTCTGATTCTGGGACTGCCGACGGAAACGCGGGACGAAAGCCTTGCCACTATCCGCTGGGCAAAAGATCTGCGTCTTGATTTCGCCAAGTTTTCACTGGCTACACCCTATCCCGGCACGGTTCTCTATGATATTGCCGTTAAACAGGGAGCTCTCTCGAACGATTGGTCCCGGTTCAGCTCAATGGCAGGTTTTGCTGATTATGATCCGGTGTTCGTTCCGGAAGGCCGAACTCCTCGAGAAATGGCCAGTCTGCAAAAACAATCGATGCGAGAATTCTACATGCGACCCCGGCAGATAATCAATTTGTTGAAAAATGTGACATCGTGGAATGATATCCGGATGCTGTATTATGGTGCCCGGTCATTATTGTTGAAGAGGTGAGTCTTGAAGATAACACAGTTGTATCAATTGGCCAACACGCTCCACGCCGCCGTGCCCAAACGCCTGTTTCCAGGTGGATATGCTTTGCCACCACTCCGGGTTGGCTGCGTGCTGACACATCGCTGCAATCTGCGGTGTGCGATGTGTTTTGTCTGGAAGCATGGTGACAGGGATCTTGCTGACAACGAACTTTCAACATCCGAGTGGACATCGATCATCGACCAGATACCCCGCCAGGCTATTGTGACATTCACTGGCGGCGAACCGCTGGTGAGAGCGGATATCCGCGAACTTCTGGATCATGCCTGCCGTAAACACAGAGTCCATCTCGTATCGAACGGCACGCTTTTCGATGAAAACATGATCAATCAGAGCATCGAATCAGCATCGCGATCCATATTTCACAAAGGCCTGGTATCAATTGGAGTCAGTCTTGAGGGTCCGGAAAGCGTCCATGATGCCATGGTAAAAATACCCGGTTCATTTGCGAAAACCACGCGACTGCTTGAAACGATTGCATCCCTGAAAAAACAGAAGCGGATACATTATCCCCTGCTTGACCTGAAGATCGTTATATGCAGGGAAACATTGGATTCGTTGATTGACCTGTACGAACTGGCAGATCACCTGGGACTGGATATCATCTCATATCAGCAGTGCTCGACCCAGGAATCGTCCTATGGGATTGACAGCGCACCGGCAAATGCGGTCTACGAAACACCTCCTCCCGTAACACCAATACCCCGTGATGAGATTGTCAGGGCTCTGAATGAACTGAATGAACGGGCAAAGCATGGACGCACTATCATTCGGTTCAATCCCGACATGGATTTCGAACTGTTTGCCGACCGGTATGAAAACCGTTTTCCACTGGATCGTTTCACTTGCCTGGCAGCATGGAGTATAATGCACATCGGACCTTACGGAACCGTTTTTCCATGTTTTTCGTTACCGATGGGTAATCTTCGGGAGCAACGACTGATGGATATCTGGAACGGCAGCCGGTATCGGGCTTTCAGGCGAAAGCTGCGCAAGGAATGTATTTTTCCGGGTTGTACAGGGTGTTGCGTTATGAGGTTGAATCGATAAAATGGAGACAGGGGGTTGTGCTGATGGCTTCGAAGCGTTTTGAAGATGTGGTTGCATGGCAGCACGCACGCACACTGACCAATGAAATCCTTTCTGTGACGGGATCTTTGGATTCATTCCGGAAAGAGCCGGAACTCAGCCGCCGTCTTCAGAACACTGCCTTCGACATTCAGAGTGAAATCGCCCGATCATTTACATCCAGCGACTCGTCGCGGTTTATTGAAGGACTGAAAATCGCCCTCGCATCAACAGAAGCGCTGCGTTCCCTTCTGTTCATTGCAGCCGATCGCGAATGTATCAATCTCAGGATTTTCGAACGGTTGAGCCGATCGGTTCTGACATGCAGCTCGAAAATTCAGGAGCTTCTTGCCTTTGTCAAACAGCAGCTTAAGAGCCGAAAAATCACTGATGCTCAACCCATTCAACAGCCCACCGGAGCACAGCAGCGGGTAATGGGTGTTCAGCGGACGGGAATATCGTCCCGACAGGCATCCCAACAACCTCAGAGAATCATCATCAGTCAGGCACCGGATCAACCCACAAGCCGCCTGGCGCGAGAGGTTCCGACTGAGGAGGATTTCTTCAGCAACGATTTCGATTTTGTGTCCGGCAGCGGTCATGGAGATTCGGATTCCGGCGGGGAGAACCTGATGGAATGAATCTCCGACGGATCCTGACACAGAATCCGCGCCAGCTTCTCAACTCTATCAGACTTCGTCTTGATCGGTTTGATCGCCCTGTCTGCAGGCATGACCCTGCTTCAATAATGGTCTTTATTACGAATCGATGCAATTTTCGTTGCAACACCTGTCCGTTCACCCATCTGTCACCCTGGTCCCCTCCACCCGATATTCCGGATATTTCGACAGAGCTTTTTCAGAAAGTTCTGGACCATTACAGAGGTGCCACGATGGTCGGGCTGGTCGGAGGCGAACCGCTGCTGCACCCGGATCTCGATTCATTGATCACTATCGCCGCCTCCAGAAAAATGACCGTTAACCTGTCCACCAACGGATCGTTGTTGACCGATGATCGCATCCGACAATTACTCAGCCTGCCGCTTGGATATCTCAATATATCGCTTGATGCCGTCGATGCCGCTGAATTCAATCGGCTTCGGGGAGGTTCCCCGTCGCTCTATGAGACAGTTCTGAAGAATGCGGCTCAGGTCGGATCCATCCGGGCGTCCATGCAAAGCCCGGTACGTTTCTATCTGAGTTTCGTGACCGATACTATCAATTTGCGTCGCATTCCGGAGGCCATCGAATTAGCTCGCGAACTGGGTGCGGATACTGTTTTCTGTCAAAGCGTTCTGTCATACAGTTGTTCCGATGTCACATCCGGCGAATCGATTCTGCTGGATGAACCCGGCAACAGGCGATTTCTCGAATCCCTTCCGCATCCCGAAGATATTACGCTCGTTCCACCCATTTTACAGCCACCGCCCGATCATGAAGACTGCCAATGCTCCAGTTGTATCCATCCCTTCAAGTTGCTGGCGATCGACGGAGCCGGAAATCTGTCTCCCTGTTGCGTCATTCCACCTCATCCGCGCTTCGGCAATATCGCCACCGACATGGGTGCATGGCATCACGGCGAACCGATGCAGCGTATCCGGTCAGAAATGCTCGCTGATGAAACTGCATCCGAGTCCATTTGTCTTAAATGCTGGGAACGGTATTCTCTCAGGGAACAGAAACAATGAAAAAGTTCTTTCAACAACTCCTGAACGATCTCCATGTCGACACCCAGACCAGCCAGCAGAAATCCGGAGATCCGCATACGCTTGAACTTGCAGCCTCGGTCATTCTTCTTGAAACCGCAGCAATGGATAACGAAATTGCTCAAACCGAACGGGCTCTAATCATGGACATCCTGCGAGAGCATTTTCATCTTAATCCGAATGAAGTTTCAGAATTGTTGAATGCAGCCTCGGATGCCAGGCAACAGGCGATCGATCTGCATCAATTCACACAAATTATCAACGATACCTGCTCGAAGACACAAAAAATCAGATTGATGACCTACATCTGGCAGGTTATTTACGCCGATGGGCGACTGGACAAACACGAGGATTACCTTGTCCATAAACTGGCCCGTTTGATGCATGTGGATCACAAGGAGTTCATCGAAGCCAAACTGAAAGCCAGGAACAATAAAGATATCTCACGATCCGAGGACAATTCCGCCAATAGTCCGCCCGATACTCAGGCAGGCAGTAGCAGCCGGTGATGGTGCGTTGAGTACATGCACCATATCGGCTGTCCTGACAATTCTAAAATCATCAACCAGAAACCCGTCATGTTCCAGTGCCTGGGCACGGACACCGGCTCCTCCCGGAACAACATCATCCTGCCTGATTTCAGGCACCAGTCTCTGTAGTGCCCTGACGAAAGCATATTTAAAAAACGAGCGATAAAATTCCCCCATCCCCATCCGCCAATGCCGCATACTCATGGTCCAGAAACTACGGCAACTCAAGTAATTCATAACGTCATTCAGCGAAAAATCGGTCCGTTTGTAGCCTTCCCGTTTAAATGAAAGAACAGCATTCGGACCCGCCTCACGACTGCCATCGATCATCCGGGTGAAGTGAACGCCCAGAAACGGAAACTGCGGATCAGGCACCGGATAAATCAGGTTTCGCACCAGTCCATTGCTCTCCGGTTTAAGCGTATAATACTCCCCTCTAAACGGAATGATCATCAGGTCAGGATAGACACCGCACAGCCGCGCTATCCGATCACTCTGCAATCCACCGCAGTTGACCAGCTGCCCGGCTTCGATTTCTCCCTGCGTGGTTTCAAGATAAATGCATCCATTCCGTCGGACAAGACGCAAAAATGACGTATTTAATTGAATCCGGCCACCGGCATTAGCGATATCCCGAGCCAGGCTCTCCGTCACGGCGATATAATTTACAATACCTGTTTCCGGAACGTGGATGGCCTTAATACCCCTCACGGCAGGCTCATACTCCACAATCTCATTGCCTGACAGCTTCCTGAGACCTATCAATCCGTTGTCCAGCCCTCTCTGGAATAACGCATCCAGACGGGGCACTTCGCTCTCATCGACAGCCACAACTATTTTGCCACACCGATCAACCGGTATCCCCTTCCGTTCGCAGTAGTCATATAACATCGCTCGTCCGGCAACACAATTCTGTGCCTTGTACGATCCCGGACGATAATACAAACCGGAATGTATGACCCCACTATTATTACCGGTCTGATGAGCGGCAAGCCTGTCTGCAGCTTCCAATACGGCAATCGTGATCCCCGGTCGCATCCGGGTTAACTGCCATGCCGTTGCAATACCGACGATACCACCGCCGACCACAACGACGTCAAATCGTCGTGTCACGGAGTTTGGTCCAGCAGATCCAGAATTTGTCGGGCGTGATTCGATGGTTCGACTTTGTCGATTACATGGGCAATTTTCCCATCCGGACCGATGACAAATGTGATTCGCTTGGAGAAAAGCAAACCATCCGCTCCGTATGCTTTTGCCACCGATTTATCCGAATCGGACAACAGATCGAACGGAAATTTATGCTTTTCCTTAAACTTCCGGTGAGAGGCGGCATTATCATAGCTGACACCCAGGACGACAACTCCTCGTTCCATCAGATCGGCATAGCCGTCACGAAGGCTGCAAGCCTCCTTTGTGCATCCCGGAGTGTCATCTTTGGGATAAAAATACAGAACAATCGTTTTACCCCGGTATTGTGCCGCCGTATGTATCACACCTTCATCGTCCGCAAGGCTGAATCCGGGTGCCGGATCACCCACCTTCAAGCCTCCGGAAACCTTGAACGCGGAAAATAACAAAATTAATATCAATAATCCGATTCTCATCCCTCTCTCCTTATCTTGCCCACGATTGATGCCCCGACTGCGATCACTGTGGCAATGCCCTGCGCTCCAACTCGTTAAAAACACCGTTTAATCCGTATCGCTGCTCAATATCAGCCACGCACCGGTATCCCCGTCCATAAACGTCATCCCGATAATACAGTCTTTCGATCATGTCTGAATACCCCATTCCCGCCAAGATTTTAGCTGCAGTCCATTGCGCAAAACCTTCCACGAGTTCGTCCCCGGGCAGATTCGGCCAATTCTCGGCCTGCCAGGCATGAGCCAGTTCATGAGCCACCGTTTCAATGCAGATGGTTCGTGAGAGACCCTTGACGATTTTGATTGTGAAATCCTCTCCGAACCGGATAAATCGACCGGATTCCCGGTAGCGGTTGTCATGAGCCGCCTGACGCCCTGTCGAATCCACCAGTTTGAAATCGATCGGATGTTCGATCGTCATCAGCAGATTGCGCGCCATATAACGACTGACTGACGAAATAACCAGTTCGAGCTGCTGCTCGCCGATCACAGCCGTTTTCGCACACTCCGGACAAATGGAGTTGCCATTTCCCAGACCGTGCGGGTGCGAACCACACGGACGCAGACATGAAATACACACCGGCGTATTCTTGACACAACTCTCACAGAATACTCCGTCAAAACCTTTGAACGTGCTGTATGACCCTCCTAATAGCCGGTTGCAGCCGGCACATCTGGGACGAGTTCGCCGGCATTCATTACACACCTTGTGATTACCATCCATCGACCAGGCTCCCGGCAACAGAATCGTTCCACACAGAGCACACCGGCCGGCGTTATTGAAGCATTCCGCACAAAAAGCGTGCCCGGATTCATCACTGTAATATGTGGCCAGCAGCATTGTTCCACAGACATCGCATTTCCTGACCTGCAATCGGCATGATCGGCACAGCACGTTTCGATCCGTGGAGTTCGTCCCTGCCAGAGGGACACCGCAACGGACGCAATGCCCGAGTTGTTTCTCACACTCCTCGCAAACAGTCTGTCCAACTGAATCAGTGTGATAGGTGTAATAGGCGCCGTTGATTTCTTTCCCGCAGAAATCGCAACGCAAGGTCACCGCCGACGCAATGCCGGCAGTTAAAATAAAGATTGCGATCAGCACGATTCGTTTCATGAATGACTCCAGAGACCGATTCGGAGATCTCTCCCTTCTTTATTGTCGCGAATTCTTCAGCCTGAATCAAATGCTAGGGCAGCAGTAGCGGCGTCGTTGCAGCGTCGCGGCGGCGTCACATCAGGGTGTAACCAGTTACGCAATCGATATTGTAATCCATTGTATCTAATCCGTTTTTATCCTGGCATAAAAATTGATTACGGATAAGGTAACGATTCGGGAGGTAGTCTGATGAATATGAACCGTTTAACACAAAAATCACAGGAAGCTCTGCAGGACGCACAGTCACTGGCTGTCCGGTCCGGACATCATGAAGTTGACAGCCCACATTTGTTGATGGCACTGCTTAAACAAGCGGATGGTTTGATTCCTCGCCTGTTGGCAAAAATGGATATTGATTCGAATTTTTTGATTTCACAGCTTGAGGAAACGCTTAATCGGCACCCGCAGGTATCCGGTCCGGGTATAGAACCCGGCAAAGTGTATATCACACATTCATTGAATGAAATTCTTGTCAGGGCGGAGGATGAGGCCAAAGCGTTGAAGGATGAATATGTATCGGTGGAGCATCTGATTCTGTCGATGCTGAACGGACATGCCGGTCCGGCAATGGAGCGATTGTTTCAATCGGTGCACCTGACGCGGGAAACGTTTTTAGCCGCTTTAACGAACGTCAGAGGTCATCAGCGTGTTGTCAGCGATAATCCGGAGAGCACGTATGAAGCACTGGAGCGGTATGGTCGCGACCTGGTGCGCGAAGCGCGTTCCGGAAAGCTCGATCCCGTGATCGGGCGTGATGAGGAAATCCGCAGAGTCATCCGGATTCTTTCCAGAAAAACTAAGAACAATCCGGTGCTTATCGGGGAGCCGGGAGTCGGAAAAACGGCCATTGTGGAGGGTCTGGCGCATCGGATTGTACGGGGGGATGTTCCGGAGGGATTGAAGGATCGCACGGTATTTTCTCTGGACATGGGAGCACTGATAGCTGGAGCAAAGTTTCGGGGTGAATTTGAAGAGCGGTTGAAATCGGTTCTGCAGGAGATCAAAGAGAGCGAAGGCAGGATTTTGTTGTTTATCGATGAGTTGCATACGATTGTCGGAGCAGGTAAGGCGGAGGGATCGATGGATGCCGGAAACATGTTGAAACCGATGCTGGCGCGAGGGGAGTTACACTGTATCGGTGCGACCACGCTCAATGAATATCGCCGGTATGTTGAAAAGGATGCTGCTCTCGAACGACGTTTTCAGCCGGTTCTTGTCAGCGAACCCAATGTAGAGGACACCATTTCAATACTGAGGGGGTTGAAGGAGCGGTTCGAAGTGCATCATGGCGTAAACATAACGGACAGTGCGCTGGTATCTGCTGCAGTCTTGTCCAACAGGTATATTTCCGACCGGTTTCTACCTGATAAAGCCATCGATCTCGTTGATGAGGCATGCGCTATGATCAGAACTGAAATCGATTCTCTTCCAGCATCACTGGATGCGGTGACACGCCGGATCATGCAATTGGAGATTGAAGCGGCTGCGTTGAAAAAGGAGAAGGACAAAGTCGCGCGGGAACGATGTGAAGTCATCAACAGGGAGCTGGCTGATTTGAAATCTGGACAAGCGGCAATGGCAACCCAGTGGGAATCTGAGAAGCGGGAGATTTCCGAGATTCAGGAACTCCGTCGCAGTATAGAAACGATTCGGCAGGACATAGAGATTGCGGAGAGGGACTATGATTTGAATCGGGCAGCGGAATTGAAGCATGGGAGGTTACCGGTTCTGGAAGCCCAGCTTCGGGATAAGGAGACCGGATTAAGCCAACGCGAAAGTGCAAACAAACTGCTTCGCGAGGCTGTTACGGAAGATGAGATTGCGGATATTGTATCAGGGTGGACAGGAATTCCGGTGACACGTCTGATTGAGAGTGAGCGGATGAAATTGCTGAAGCTTGACGAGACGCTTCATGAGCGTGTTGTGGGTCAGGACGAGGCGGTTCAACGCGTTGCGGATGCCGTAATCAGAGCCCGGTCCGGAATAAAGGACCCCAGACGTCCGATAGGGTCATTTATCTTCATGGGTCCGACCGGAGTCGGCAAAACGGAACTGGCTCGTGCGCTGGCGGATGCATTGTTCGATTCAGAGGATAGCATCGTCCGGATTGACATGTCGGAGTACATGGAGAAGCATTCCGTGTCCAGGCTAATCGGAGCGCCCCCCGGCTATATCGGTTTTGAGCAGGGCGGGCAGTTGACTGAAGCGGTCCGGCGTCGGCCATATTGCGTGCTGTTGTTTGATGAGATTGAGAAAGCGCATCATGATGTTTTCAATATACTCCTTCAGGTTCTGGATGATGGTCGCATCACCGACAGTCAGGGCCGGACAGTGGATTTCAAGAACACGGTCATTATCATGACCAGCAATATCGGTTCACAGTATCTGGCTGATGAGGCTTTGCCGGATGGAGATGTTCCGGAGCGAATCAGGAATATAATCATGGGTGAACTGCGTAATCATTTCAGACCGGAGTTTTTAAATCGGGTGGACGATATCATTCTGTTCCGCTCACTTTCTATCCGTGAGATAGAAGACATCGTGGGTATGCTGATGAAAAACCTGGAATTGCGTTTGAAAGACAGGCAGATTGAACTTGTGATTACGCCGGAGACACGGGCATGGATTGCCCGGAGAGGGTATGATCCCGTATATGGAGCACGCCCTTTGAAACGGCTGATCCAACGCGAACTGGAAACCCGGATCGGCCGCGCGTTACTGGCCGGCGACATCTTTGAAGGAGCAATCCTG
Source organism: candidate division CSSED10-310 bacterium (assembly GCA_016931515.1). Classification (GTDB taxonomy): domain Bacteria; phylum CSSED10-310; class CSSED10-310; order CSSED10-310; family CSSED10-310; genus JAFGEQ01. The sequence continues at coordinate 196,058 of JAFGEQ010000009.1, forward strand.
AAGATTGATGTTGTCGATGAAGATCTGGCCATTTCGATTGAATCCCGGCCCAATACGACCGGTTGAGTGCCGACATTACTGGCGCGCCCTCATGAAATCAGGTAAAATCCTTACATAAGGGGGTGGGGAATGGCGACTGATCAGAATGTTTGGAAGCAGTTGTCGGAGAAATTAAACAGCCCGGATCCCAAGATACGCGCGGTGGCTATTGAAGAACTGGCTCAGCACGATGAAATTCAATCGATACGGTTGCTGTTGCGGGCACTGACGGATTTAAGTGCACAGAACCGTCAGCAGGCGGGTCAGATATTGATCCAGCGGAAGCATCCTGCTGTCGTATCCGGACTGACAGCACTTCTGGACTCGGAAAAATTCCATGTCCGGACCACGGCCATGGATCTGCTGGAACAATTGCCGGGGGATATCGCACGTAAACATATTCAGGCACTTCTTGAAGATCCGAGCCTGGAACATTCTTTACGGACCAGTTTGATAGGGCTTTACTGCCATCACGCGGAGGAATCGATGATTCCCGCAATCAACCGGTATCTGGCCGAATCCTCCGAGGCAGTCCGGAAAGCGTGCATGACGGGGTTGAACCATGCTCTGGGGGAGTGGGTCACCGGGTATCTCACGACTCTCATGCAATCCGATGATATGGTCGTTTCTCAGGAAGCCGTTCAATGTTTGATGCGCAGACCGTCAACCGAACTGATAAAATACCTCGTTCCATATCTGCGGATTCCCGGAAAACCCGGTGATCAAGCGTTATCCATCCTTTCCAGGGTATGTTCCGGGAATGACTATGACATCATTGAGACGAACATCAGCACGCCTGATCCGTTGATCCGCCGCAGAATCCTGCTGCTGCTGTCGTCAATGGATGCGAACCGGGCTCTTTTAATTGCGCTGCGTTCTATCTCTGACGACGATGAGGGCATCCGCTCGACCGCGGAGGATTTGATTACATCCCGCCCACCCGATGTGCTTGTAGATGTATTGCTGAACAATCCGGAATTGCCCCAGCCTATTCCGGCAATCATCCGGACTCATCTGGATCAACAGGTTGATGATCAGAACGCAATCGAATTAATTGAAAGTGGACGAACAGATGCGATGGACTTGCTCCTGAGGAGCCGGGATTTCGACAAATTCAGCAAAATATTGGCAGAGCGGCTGGATCCGCACAATTCGGATGTGTTTCGTAATCAAATTGCTCTGATCGGACGGATGGGACGACGCAACCTGCCGGAAGGGATTTCGCCTGCAGAGATACCGGATAAACTCAAACCCTACTTCGGGCAGGCAACGGCTGAAATCGAACTTCGGGAATCACTTAAAACAGCTGGTATCAATCCAGATCCTTATTCTTTAAAAGAAATCTGCAATAAGGCGATCAAAAAGGGATGGACAGAACCGGATTCGATGGATCGGATGCTGGAAACCCAATTCAATTCCAGGAACATTCTCGGTCAACAGAAAAAACTCCAGGACAATCTGGCTCATTATGAAAAACAGCAGATGGAACTGCAACCGTTCATTGATCAGATAGCCGATCGAACTGCCCGATCGGACCTGCGTGGGCGGTTGAAATTGTTTTTACGCCTGTTGCTGGTTATCAGTGCTGCATCGTCGGTTTTTTGTTTGATGAAAAACATGAAGAGCGCGGATGGCGCCTGGTATCTGGGATTTTTCATCAGTGTTTGCATGATTGCCGCTACCGTATTCACATTACGAAGCCTTTCAAGACAATCTCGAACAACCGGATCATTCAATCATTCCAAACGATCCAGCGAATCCATAGCGCAGCAAGCAAATAAGCTTCAGGATGCTATCTCGGCCACCCAGAAAGAATTGTCAGCGATCGATGAACAATTGAACGCCAGTAAATCCGCGGAATATCTTGAAAAATTCCGGTCAATGTCCAATTATCTTCGCGGTGATGAATAGTATGGGTTGGATCAATCGATGAAAGGTATTGAGTAATCGGCCATGTTGCCGCCAATATCGCCGGCTCGGATGACGCCGGTTTCATCGATGTAAAACGACCTCACCCCGGTTGACTTATAAACAACCGGCCAGGCTGTGGCACTCCACGCATGGAACGATGCAAATATCTCGCCTGGAATTAAAATCGGAGAACCTGCCATCATTTCAAAATTATACCCGTTTCGGATCCCCCGACCGAGATCCGGGTCGATAAACGCAACGCCGCCAGCCATAAAACCGGTAGATAATTGCGAGAGAGTTTCCGCGTATGTATGTGGAGATGTATTATTATTATAGTCGGTTTGCGCGCCTGCAAGAGCTTTGCAGGCTGCTGCTGCGGCTGCTTCATTGGCGCTCATCCTGGCTCGGAGCAGATTCGGAATGGCTCCTGCGGCCAGAATCCCTATAATTGCAATTACGATCAGCAATTCAACCAGTGTAAACCCTGCATTTGATTTTTTGCCCATATCGTCACCCCCAAACTTCACAATCACCGCCGGAAGATGAAAAGCTGCAAATTTTATTCCAAACTTAATTCTCAAAAGAACCTCTGCATCTTCATGGTATCATCTCTTTGATTATAAAATTAAACACTTTATAAAAGCAAAATTATGTCTGACCGGTGACAAGAATTGTCACTGCGTTATGCGATTGTCATCGGGGAAAAAGTCTGTTATAGAGGATTAGCTCAAAAGGTAGAGATAAAGACATGGGTGATGCACTAAAGGTTATTGAGTCTGTTATAAACGCATACAAGGTTCTCCCAGAGGTCCATGCGATTACATTGTATGGCTCACGGGCGAAGGGAACAGCCGCTGAAACGTCCGATATCAATTTAATGCTCATCGAGTCGAAACCACCGTCTCAAAGCACTCGCGCACATGTGCTCTCCAGCCTTTCGGCACCTGACAAACCGTTCCTATGCCGGGACATTCCAGTTCCGATGGATGCCCTTGAAATTGATGGCATGAGAACAAGCATATGGCATATTCCGGAAGATCTTGTGTGTGAACGCGTGTCATCCGTGCTGAAGAATCGAAGGCTGGAAGATTCCATTATCGTTGCCGTTCTGCACGAAAGCCGTATCCTCTGGGATCCCAAAAGACAACTCCAGGCATGGAAAAACATCATATCACCAGTACCTCTCGACTATAAAAAATCGGTTATACCTGTATTGTTTTCCGAGATTGCCTATGGACTCGAATCAATGGCCGGGCAGGTAGACTCTACCCCCATTTTCTATATCCATCACGAGCAATTGGTGATTATCAAAGCGTTCTACGAGATCATCTATTTGGCAAATGGCAGTTATTTTTCCTTAAATCCGCATCTGGAGCAGGAGTTGGAACGCTTCGAATCCATCCCTGAAGGTTTTTCCAAAAACATTGAAAATATTCTGAATATGGATTGCAGCGCAAAAGGACTGACCGCCCGATGGCGACGTCTTTGTCATCTCGCTCAGATTATTGGCCAGTTTCTGGAACTGCAAGGTCATTATAATTTAAAAGCAGGTTGGAATCTGTTAAAACGAACTGCGCCATTTCTATTCGAATATGTTGAATAAAAACAGAAATTTCATTATTCATCGCTTGTTTTTATTCAATAAGAAAATCGATTCTCTCTTGTTTTCATGTGAAACAGACCGGTATAGTTAAATTGGAAACGTTAAAATCGTTTCCAGGGAGGATATCATGATGAATAAAAAACTGATGGTTGTTTTAATCGGCCTGTTTGCTGTTGTATGTGTCAGCAGCCGGGCCCAGAATATGTTGACGAATGGGGATTTTGAGATTTGGTCAGGCGGGATTCCGACGAGCTGGGATCTTGAAACTGCAGTGACCGTAACTCAGGAAACCGCCCAGGCGCATTCGGGTTCATACAGTGCGGGACTCCAGGCTACATCCAGTGATAACCGGGGGGTCTTTCAGATTGTACCCGTTACCGCCGGCGGGACGTACCTGTTTCAAGCGTATATTTATGGTGCAGGTACCGGTTCCAGTGGACTGGGTCTGTATGTTAACTGGCTGGATTCCGGAGGCGGTACAATCAGTGGTGAGGGTACATTTTACAATGCCTCTTCAGGAACCTGGGAATTGGTCACGTCCGGTGAGATCACAGCACCGGCTGGAGCCGTGAATGCGCGGTGCAGGGTCCGATGTTATGCGAACAGCGCTTTCGGGGGCTATGTCGATGATGCAGCCTTCTATGACACCAGCGGGCCGACTCCCACCCAAGGGCCAACAAATACTCAAGGTCCAACGAATACTCCCGGTCCGACAAACACGCCATCACCAACACCGACCGGGCCGACTCCGACACCACCTCCGTACACATACACACCTATTTACGATATCCAGTATACAACGGATCCTTCCGGTGATTCTCCGTTTGTCGATCAGACCGTGACAACATACGGTATCGTGTACGCCGTCGAATCCGGTAACTATTATCATTTCATCCAGGACGGTCAGGGGCCTTGGCGCGGAATTCTGGTTTACAGCCCGGGATCAGCCATGGCCGAGGGTGATGAAGTTCTGGTAACCGGAACGATCAAGGAATACTATGGACAAACGGAATTTCAGGCCGGCGCAACAATCCAGATACTCAGTTCCGGTAACCCGCTGCCGAATCCCGAAGTATTGCCGTCCGGTAACGTTTCCCAGGAACAATGGGAAAGCGTGTTCGTTCGCGTAGAGAATGTCACCATTACCAACGCGTCCATGGGTAACGGGGAGTGGGAGATCAATGATGGTTCCGGTCCCTTGGTTGTCAACGACCTGTATTCATATAGTTTTTTCCCGATCAACGGAGTCGTGCTGGAGTTTGTGCAGGGACCTGTTGAATATGCATTCTCCGAGTTCAAGGTTGAACCACGGCGGGACAGCGATATCGGCGAAGCACCCCCTACACCGACACCCACCGGCCCGACGCCGACACCCACATCATTCTATCCAACACCCATCTACGACATCCAATACACAACCAATCCTTCCGGTGATTCACCTCTGGCAAATCAGACCGTCAGTTTTGAAGGGATCGTCACCGCGGCAGCCTCAAGTGGCTACTGGGTTGCAGATGACGCAGGCATGTGGAATTCCGTCTATGTATATCTTGATCTCCTCATCGGTCCGGAGGTGGGTGATTATGTTCGTGTGACAGGGACTGTCGAAGAATATTATAACCTCACTGAGATTACTGATGTATCCGCCTCCGCCATCATTTCTCACAACAATCCCGTGCCCGAAACCGTCATCACTGCCTCCCAGTATGCAGCAGAGGGATACGAATCGGTTCTGGTCACTGTTGAAGGAGATATTGACGTAATGAGCCTGGACAGTTATGGCCAGTGGACGGTCAATGACGGGACAGGCAATATGATTATAGACGACCTGATGGATTACAATTATTTCCCAAAGGTCAACGATAATCTGTCATCGATCACGGGTGTCATCACCTATGATTACAGTGAATGGAAACTCGAACCCCGGAACATCGGTGACATAGTGGGTGATGTCATTCCACATTACTGCCTCCTGGGTGATGTGGTCACAATGAATGATTCCCGGGATGTTCTGGAACAGTATTACATCGAAATTCTGGGAGACACGATTGTCGGCCTGTCACAAACCCCACCCCGGGATGTACCCATCATCAATGTCGACGGATTGATTTTTCCGGGTCTGATCGATTCGCATAACCATCCGTCATATAACATCCTGGGCGAAATTCCGTTCCCGCAGACATTCCAAGAACGGTATGAATGGCAGCAGCACCCGATGTATGGCGATTTCTATGATCAGTATGATGCTATTCGATACACGGCTACCGGGGACCGTTATACGGAACTCTGGAAGATGGCCGAAGCCCGGCAGCTGGTGTCGGGATGCACGATCATCCAGGGAGCCAATTGCAACGGTCATTCATACGATTACTTCGCTCATCAGGGCATGATCATCGATAATGTGGAACGTTTCCCGGGGCACGGCTTTTCCTCCACTTTCCCGCTGGATCATCAGACAGACTGGATTAATAACAAGAAGCATCAGTATTACTGGAGTCGCTTCATCATTCATCTTTGTGAAGGCATCAACGATGACGCTCTGGACGAATTTTACACATGGAGAGCATGGGGGATGCTTGATTGGAGAACATCTATTATTCATGGTCTGGCATGCGGTACTCCGGAATGGGCTTACATGGCGGATGCCAATGCCAACCTCATCTGGTCACCGTTCAGCAACTGGGTCCTTTACAATGGCGTGGCGGATGTTCCCGGAGCGCTCAACGCCGGTGTCAATGTCGCACTTGCTCCCGATTGGACCGAGTCCGGGATGGATAATATGCTCGCCGAGATGAAATTCGCTAACCAGATCAATAACGACTACTACAGTGGCATATTGACGTCTCAGATGCTCGCCGAAATGGTCACACGAAACGCAGCACTGGCGATCGGCATGGAAGAAATGCTTGGGACCATTGATATCGGTTACCGGGCCAGTCTGATGGTGATACCCGGTAATCCGGTTCAGCCCTACGACGAACTTCTTGCTGCAAATCCGGAAGACGTTCGATTGACTGTTGTCGGCGGTCGCCCGATATATGGTGATCCGGACCTCATGGATATTTTCACCTGGATTGAAAATCAGGAAACAATCACAATCTGCGGAGTTACGAAGAAAATTGCTCTTAACGTTGATGCTCATGGCATCCCGGATAGCGATATGACTCTGGCATCTGTTCAGAATGAACTCTATACAGCCTATCAGGCAGCTCCTTATCTCTGCGACTATGTCAGTTACGATCCCTGCTTCGGCGGAACGCCAACCCCGACGCCGACCGGACCAACACCGACACCGACCGCTACCGCGACAGCCCACACACCCACTCCGACACCGACTCCCACGGCCGCATGCGACACGTTGGGCGTCACCATCGATATGCCCTCCGATATGTTTGGTCCCGGAGATACCTACTATCTGAAAGTCATCATCTGTAACCCCGGGTCCAGCATGGGAGCGGTACCGCTTTTTGTAATCCTCGATGTGTATGGCGACTTGTTCTTTGCGCCGAGTTTCTCCGATTTCGATTACTACAACATCAACCTGATTCCGGGACGGCAGATCAAAACGGTTCTCAATCCATTTGAATGGCCATCCGGAGCCGGTTCTGCCAACGGTATTTTCTGGTATGCCGGCATGACGAATCCTCAGTTCAGCGACCTTGTTGGTGACCTGGATACTGCGGAATTCGGCTGGCACGATTAACGATCTTAAGATCGTAATCCGATATAGGATAACGATGGAAGAGCCCGGACAAAAACCCGGGCTCTTTGTTTATATCGATCCAATCTGGAATGACGTGTTTGGCAGATCGGATGAATGATCTGATAAAGATCGTCGTTTATAATGAGGGGCTGTTTTTCCTGAAACTCCCATACAGAAGGTATCGCCAGAATTTTTTCATCGATTTCAGGGTTCGAGTGGCTTCTTCCGGATGCGAAATCGTCTGCATCAACTTGAAAAGGATGTAGCGGGGACGGAGATAGAATTCCCGTCTGGCCCGGTCACAAAAGTCCACCAGCTCACGATTGGTCAGATCCGGTCTCTCGATGACGCAATTATGCATGCCATCCTCCGTCAACCATTGAGAAAAATCGTCTGTCAGCAGGTAGCCTTCTTTTTTAGCCCAATTATAAGCAGCCGTTCCAGGGTAGACCATCAGTGGAAAAAACTGGGCGGTATCGGGTGTCAGTTTTTTCGCAAAAGCCAGTGTTTCTTCCAGCGTTTCATGAGTTTCACCCGGCAATCCGACCAAAAAACACCCATGAATCATGATCCCGGCTTTCTTTGCGTCGCGGATGAACCGGTAACTCTGGTCCAGATTGAGTTGTTTACCCATCCTGTCCAGTATCCCCTGGTTGCCGGATTCGAACCCAACACAAAGCAAACGGCATCCACCTTTTTTCATCCACTTCAACGTTTCGTAATCAACGTCCGCTCTTGAATTTGCTGTAAAACCGATCTTGATCCCACGCTCGATTTTCCGGGCCATCAGGGCTCGAAGCCGTTCTCGATCCAGCGTCATTGCGTCATCCTCGATGAACAATTCCTTGACACCTTTGAAGTTTTTTTCGACGAAATCCCATTCGTCCAGCACATTGTCGATACTCCGGTATCGAACCTTATGCCCGGTCATGTTCTGCGGATACACGCAGTAGATACAGTGATGATCGCAGCCCCGGCCCGTGATCAAGGTAACCTCGGGCCATCGGGCGATTGAATAGAAATAATCTTTAAAATTCAGATACTTTTGATATATTTCAGCCACCATCGGAAGTGAGTCCAGATCTTCGATGTAAGGCCGCCGCTCATTGATGACAATATCTTTGCCGTTTCGCCAGGCGATACCGCGAATCAAGCTCCATTGCTCCCGTGCGGATCCGGCGGCAGACGCCAATTCGACAAGAGTCTGATCATATTCGCCAATGATCACGGCATCGGCTTCGGGACACATCGCCAGTGATCGTTCAGGTTCTGCGGATACATGGACGCCAACGAATACGACGACGATATCGGAATTGATTTCCTTTGCCAGAGAGGCAACGCTTAAATCACTCGCGATACTGGGTGTTGATGTAGCACAGACAATCATCCCGGGATGATTGTTCCGGATATACGACCCGATATCCTCCCGCGTCCAGCCCTTGGCAACACCATCGATCAAATCAACAGAATGGCCCGCCTTAACAAGTGATCCAGCGCCATATGCCAACCACATCGGATAGTATATCGTTCCGCTCTTGGTGACCGCGGGACTTCGTTGTTCCCTCGAAAATGCTTTCAGAAATGGGGGATTGAGACATAGAATTTTCACACTCAGACTCTCCTTACCCGCAAGACACTAAACGCTTATCGATATCGTGTCAATGAGAGCGGGGTTTGATAATGATGGAATGTGTCGGTAAAATCCGGTTGCTGAAGTGTTTGGCAAGGAGAATCATTATTATGCGAATTTTTCTTGGTAATCCACCCTGGAATGAGGGAGATATGTATGGGGTTCGGGCAGGATCCCGCTGGCCGCATTTGGAAGACAAGCATAGTCATTACCTGCCTTTCCCGTTTTTCATGGCCTATACAGCTGCCGTCCTGGAGCAACATGGTTATTATCCGCGCATGGTCGATGCGATCGCCGAAAGACTGACGGATGAAGCGTTCCTTTACGCTATCGAGAAAAGCCGGCCGGAACTTTTGATTCTTGAAGTATCGACGCCGAGTTTCATCCATGATCTGGAATTGCTGCACAGTATCCGGCAACGATTCGGTAAAGATATCCGGATAGCCTTGTGCGGACCCAACCACCTGATGGTGAACAGTCAATTTCTGGAAAACAACCCGGATATCGATTTTGTCATGCGAGGAGAATATGAGTACATTACATTGGAACTTGTCAAAATCCTGGAATCGGGTGGCGATCCCGGTTCCGTCCCGGGATTGAACTTCCGTGACGGACATGGAACCGCACGTATAAATCCTCCCCGGGAGCTTCTTGGAAATATCGACAGCATTCCCTGGCCGAGCCGGCATCAATTGCCGATGATGAATTACTACGATGAAGCCGGCGGGATCGTACATCCCAGTGCACAGATGTGGGCCAGCCGCGGCTGTCCACACCAGTGCATTTTCTGTGTGTGGCCACAACTGGTCTACGGGGGACCCAACTACCGGGTTCGAAATCCGGACGATGTCGCGGAGGAGATGGCCTGGCTTGTAAATACATACAACTACCGATCCGTCTATTTCGATGATGACACTTTCAATATTGGAAAAAATCGGATGTTGAGGCTTTGTGATGCCATTCGCAAAAGGAATGTGAATATACCTTGGTCGATCATGGCTCGTGCGGATGGAATGGACCGGGATGTTCTGGAGCGGATGAGAGAAGCCGGTCTTTACAGCGTCAAATACGGTATCGAGAGCGGGGAGCAATCGATTGTGAATGCATCAGGAAAAAACCTGGACCTTACGACAGCCCGGGAGACGATCCGGCTGACACGGGAACTGGGCATCAAATATCATCTGACATTCACATTCGGATTGCCTGGAGAGACGAAGGAAACGGCTCGGAGAACGCTCGACATGGCGCTGGAACTGGATCCTGAAACCGTTCAATTTTCGATTTGCACGCCGATGCCGGGAAGCAAATATTATGACATGGCCCGTGAGAAGGGATATATCAACGATAGTGATTGGGATCGCTACACGGGATTTAACTCAGCCGTCATCCGAACCGATGCTCTGACATCTTCAGATCTGGAAGAGATATTGGTCCAGGCACAACAAGAATGGTATCTGCATCGAGAAGCAAGGGCGGGGATCAAAAAAAACCGATCGGTATTCAACCGGATATCAGGCTTCGCAAAGGATATCGCCCATGGATTCAGTCACACAGAACCTGAGTAGTATGCTCTTGTGCTTTGTCCGACCCCTATTCCTTTATCCATTTCATCGAACCCGTTTCTGCAAACTCAAACCCGGAGTCAATGCTGCGCAATGAAGATCGTCCAGAAACAAAACCGTTGGGAGTTATTCCTTTGGTGTCTCGTGATGGGAATCGCCATATTACTCAGACTGTGGGATCTGAACCGGTTCTCGCCTTGGTTTGACGAAGCGCTGTGTATCTTTGAATCAGACTCGATAATGCCACTTCTCACCGGCAAGGGGACAGCGAACAACCCACCCGTCTTTTTCATCCTGCTGCACATAGCCGGTATCTTTTCCCGATCGATTTTATCCTATCGAATGGTGTCCGTCGGTTTCGGATTGGCTACCATCGTTTTGGTTTTCTCATTGGGCCGGATCGTCTGGAACACGCGAATCGCACTGATCGCGATGCTTCTGCTTGCGATGTCCCCGATGCATATCTATTATTCCCAGGAAGTGAAAATGTATTCCATGAACGGCTTCCTGTTCGTCCTGGCCCTGATAATGACTTATTTACTGACGGAGACACCCGGTTGGTCCCGTTCACTGGCTCTGGGTGTTATCATGGCGTTGATGCTATACACTCACTACTATCTGTTTCTCGCAGTTCTTACGATTAATCTGCTTCTCTTCCTGACACTCCAACAGACCCATAGAAAGTATATAGTCATCGTTGATGCAACCACCTGCCTCCTGTTTCTTCCATGGTTACCTGTCTATCACAGGTATCATCTCCCGGCTACTCTCGGTTATGTAACCCGCTGGATTCCACAACCCGGTATTAAACACCTTTTTTATACGCTTAAAAATTTCATCGCAGGATTTCATTCAATTCGCGTTTTATATTGGCCAATCGTCACCATCTCAGTCTTTTTGATCGTTATTGCCGGCCTCAAAGCAATACGACAGTCTTCAGCTTTCCGGAAATTCCTTTTTCTGGCTGCTCCCTTCCCAATTGCGATTGCCTTTCTGATCTCCCAACAATTTCCGCTGTATCTGGACCGCTATTTTCTTTTCATCCTGCCTCTGCTTCTGCTGCTTGTAGCGGCGGGATTCGATCGGCTACCGAAAATTTCATCAACGATTCTCCTCCCGGTCATTCTCCTTCCGGCAGTCTGGAGTTATCCGGCTTTGTACGCCAGCCGGATTCCGTTTCCGTGGCACATTTCCGGTGAACCCGAAAGACTTCGAATCCGGGAAATGATCAGCGTTCTCAAGACGGAGATGACCGGTGACGATATTCTCTTCCATATATCACGCCGCACATTGCTTTCATTTGAGTATGAATGGCCGGAAAAAGGGCTGCAGAACTATTGGGTTGTATCAGTTTATGAAAAGTATCCCCAGCCTACACACTGGACACACTCCTCGCTTCTTGCCGAGCCCATCGAATCGCATCTGAGACTAGGTGATCGTTTCTGGGTGGTGCTGAGCAACTGGCCGGACGATCCGCAGGATCCTCTGATAACGGAAACCCGGCGATGGTTGGGAGACAGAGCCCGTCTGATCAGACAAATAGTGGACTTCTCACCGGCTGTTCTTGAGTATTATGAATGGACTGACGAGTTCGCGGATCAGGGAGTTCCAGATTCGTCGCCGATGGCCTCTCTCTGATCGGATTGAGCATTTTTCAGTGGATATTCGAGGTTAAACAGTCGTACATCCACACCCTTGAATGACCACTCGCCAAGCAATGGATACCGAGCCATCATCCATCTGCGACATCGCAATCGCTGCTGGTAATAAAAATCGTTTGGACTCGTGCCGGCGTTCCACTGGGTTTCGTAAAGCCAGAGTCTTTTATAGTCATTCGCCGCAAGCAGTTCGTCAACATTGATTGGATCCGCAATCGTGTATACATTTTTCAGAAGATCGTTTTGATTGTATTTAATGCCAAGATGGTCGCGATATACATTATCGACATCGATCATCCGGGTCGGCGGCGCTCCATGCCTGAAAGTGATATAGTACCAGACCGGGTGCGTCCCGCTCATGCAGGTAGTTGCAATCACATCCCCCGGTTGGGTGGATCTCAGGATCAGATCACAACTCTCCCGAAACTGGTCTCTCTCCCTCAATTCAAGACAGGGCGCCAGGAATATGTTTCTATATTGGAGTGTGATTGCCCATGTCTGGCCTGCCAGCAGGAGCAGCGGCCATGCCAGTCCGAATCTGAAGCGTTCCAGCCATCGGGCTCCTGCAGCCATACCGATGGCAAACGGAACGAACGTGAAAATGATATAACGGGCGACCAGAACCGAGTTTGGCAGTATCATTGACAAAGTCATCGCGATAAGGAGCGGGGCAAGCAGGCCGAAAACGATAATCCGTCTGAACCTGATGTTGCTCCGCTCACTCCGCATTCCAATCACCAGCAAACCTGCCCCGAGAAAAACCAGCAGTGATGCGAACCAGTAGGGAGGTTCCAGACCCGCAACTAGGAATCGAAGCAGATAAAATGGGGTTTTCCAGGTTATCGGTTCTGCCCAGAAATGACTTCCCATAAATCGACCGACATAATATAAAAGATGTTTTAAAAAGGGTACATAGATCAGAAAAACTCCAAAACTGAATGCGAACAGTCGGAACAGGCTCATACGTTTCGGTCTCATCATGAATCCCGACAAACCCATACACGCCAGGAAAATCAGTCCATAATTATGTGTGTAGGCGACAAGGCTTCCGCATAAAACAGCAGCACAAAACCGAAATATCCCTCCATGTTTCATCCATACAAGGTACGACAACCACGACAGGGCTGCCGTCAGAGTCAGCAGACCATACATTCGGAGCTCCCGTCCGTAGTAGACCTGGGATGGAGCGAATATCATGAATATCCCAGCCCATAATGCGCTCGTTTTGTCATCGAATATCCACTTGGCCAGGAACCATGTTGCCGCGATCGCGCTGACACTGATCACCGTCACCAGCAATCGGAGGGAAAAATCCGTATGCGCCCATCTGATCCAGTATTTGACCAGAAAACCGAAGAGCGGGGGATGAAAATAGAAATTATGTATTCCCGAGAAGATGCTGTCTGCCTCATCACCCCATAATGAATAGGTCCCCAACCGATAAACGCGAACGAGAAAACCGGACAGCATGAGGAGCATTAACTGAAGCCATTCACGATTAAAATGAGCCCGAATTTCATCAATCCACCGGAATCGTCGTTCTTTTTTAACTATGGAGGTCATGGGGTCCTGTTTTCATTTCAGGTTTCATTTCAACCAAGGTGATGGTACTCCTGAAAATCGGCTTATCGTCCATCTTGATCATCTCATTCTCAGGCCATGTTTTAAGATACTGCAGAAGATGGGCTTTGAATTCCGGGTTTGAGCTGACAACAGCTAAAACACCCGATGTATTGGATGTCGAATAATCAACCCTGCCGCAGAAACGCGTGTGATCCACAAACGCCGATATAACGGAATCAGGACTCCCGATCCAACGTCGACTCCAATCTTCACCGATCGCTGATTCAAATCGTTCTGGAAATTTGCCGGTAATTCCACCGGCCCCCCAGCTGTTGAACGCTGTATTCAGCATAACATTGACCTGAAATCGATCGATATGAAGCGATGTATCCGCATGAAGAAAAACATCCCACTGAAGCGTGATATCATTTCGGAAGGTAAACTCCCATGTCATCGATAAAGGCAACGTAATATAATGTCCATGTAAAACCATCCGGTCTTGTTGGAATGATTCATCTTCCCATAAAATATAAGCCGGATCGTACCAGATACGGTTAGCCCTGACGGATGTGTAAAGACCGAATCGGTGAGTTATTCGGAACCTTCCATGGAACAGTTGCATATAATGAGCGGCATGTGTCAGCGTCAGTTTGTTCGTACTGATGCTGGGACCCATGATTTGTGAATAGGATTCAATGACGGTATTCGTGTCACCTCGATCAAGAATCTCTCCATTGTGCAACAGGATACAATGATTGCAGATCAGGGAAATCAGTTTCATATCATGAGATACGAACAGGACAGTCACACCTCTTTCGATGAATGCCCGGATTACCTCAAAACATTTTCGTTGAAATTGCTCGTCTCCGACCGCCAGAATTTCATCGAGTATCAAGATATCGGGTGATGTATGAGCAGCAAGTGCAAACGCCAGCCTGACCCGCATGCCGGATGAATATGTACGGAGCGGTTGATAGACTGCTTCTCCCAAACCTGAGAAATCAACGATACTCTCCATCAGGCGACGGATTTCCCGGCGTGTCAGTCCCTGGAGCGCACCTGCAACATACAAATTGTCCAATCCACTCAGTTCCGCGTGAAACCCCATCCCCAATTCCAAGATAGAGTACACTCTGCCTTTGATAGTGAAATTTCCCTCACTCTGGCGTGTAACCCGGGCCAGCAGTTTCAACAAAGTACTTTTCCCTGCTCCATTCCGGCCGATGATACCCCAGATTTCACCCTGACCGATTTCGAGATTCACGTGACGCAATGCCCACAGATCACCCAGTGTTTGGTGGCGATTTCGATAGCATTTGCCAAGATCCCGGATGGAGATCACGGACTCACTCATTCCCCAAACCTCCTGATGTAATTATCCCGGATCCAGCCAGGAACTTGCCCGGTGTTCGGAAATCAGACATTTCCGAGAAAGAAGGGGTGGCTGTCAGCATCTGGTCCCGGGCATCCCAAACCAATGGAATGCCGATATCCGGTATTATCCCTCTCTCAGAGAAAACGGGTATGCAGATCCGGATATCGTCAATCGTCAATCGTTCAAGGAATTCCAGTTCGAGAGTCCAGCGGATACCGTTTTCGAGCGAACAGAACGTCCAGACCAATGCCAACGGAAGTTGCAGACTTGTTGCACGGAGTTGCAGATCGCAGTTGGCTTGCAGAACTTCCCATTCACAGGGGAAAGAATACATATCGTTATTAATTCTCACATGAATCCCGGGTTCGCGTGTCAACGGGGTATTCTGTTCATCCAGAGTCAGGCTGTCATTTTGTAATTTGATGACCAATCCACCGGATTCAACTGTGAATGCTTTCTGATGCATCCTCCAGAACTGTATTAGGTCATCCTGATCGAAGAGCTTGACTTGCATTTCGAGTGTATCTTGCCCTGATTCCGCGGGAAACATCCTCTGTAGAATATGCCCCGGCATCATGTTACCACCGGTTATTACCATTGATGATCCGGTCATCGGGCACTTTGAAAAGTCCAGCACGAGTGATGGTTTGGGATCAGTGCTGCCCGTCACTCCAAGAAATCGGCGAGGCTGCAGTTGAGACAACAGATATTCCATGTTAAACCCCCGGTTGATCGTTCGGGGAAAGTCTCTGAATTCCTCCGGGAGAATGTACGTCTTATAGGATTCAGAAACCATGGCTTCAATCCCTATATCATCAACATCCCGGTAGAGGTCCCGGCCAGTTTTAATCGTCCAGTTTATCGTTCGATTATTTTCAATCCGTATATACCATGACACTTCGAGGTTCCAGTGTCCCCAGCGGAGACGTAGATGAACCGCATCTTCTTTCAGATCGACAACCGTCCAGGCTGCTTCCGAGGACATAAAATCCGATTCCCATTTACGCAGGTTGACACTCAGACCCCGAGCCAATGTCAAAATGCGTCCGGACTTTTCAATGTGAAAACCAGCCGGTAAAAATTGAATGTGGAGATCATCGCGACTGATTTCGCATATTTTTTCTCTGGAACTGATGCTGTCCGTATATATATGGACAACCTGTTCCGCAGTACCGATTGCAGCCACATGTCCCTGATGCAGGCACATCACGCGACTGCAGAAACTTCCTATAAATGAAAGTCCATGTGAAACAATCAGTACAGTGACGCCTCTTTCTACCGCACTCTGAATCGCCTGAAAGCAACGATGCTGAAACTCGCTGTCACCAACACCCATTACTTCATCGAGCAACAGAATATCCGGTTCGGTATGAACGGCAGTTGCAAAAGCCAGGCGAATCAGCATCCCGGATGAGTAGGATTGCACCGGCATATCGATAAACTTCTCAATACCCGAGAATTTTATGATAGATTGCTCCTTCTCCTCTATCATCTCCCTCGGAAGTCCGATCAGAGATCCATACAGATATATGTTCTCTCGACCGGTCAGTTCCTGCTCGAATCCAACTCCCAGTTCAAGCAGACTGGTCACGCGACCCTGAATTTCGATCGAGCCGCTGTCAGATCTGGTTATTCCTGAGAGAATTTTGAGTAGCGTGGATTTCCCGGATCCGTTATGCCCAATGATACCAAATATCTCTCCCTTGCCGACTTCGAATGATACATCCTGAAGTGCATAAAGAAGCTCACCTTCCACATGTCTCGTCAGGAGATGAATCGGTTGAGCAGCGAGAAGTCGGCGCTGCCTGTATACCCGATAAGTTTTAGTCAGATTCGATATCCGGATAACTGTATTCATCGGGACCTGTTACATATGGTCCGCGATAATCGGACCATGACGCCGGTAAAGTATAAAGGAGAACAGCAGAAGTGCTGTGGTGATAATCAGCACATACAGCCCATCCGCTAATCGAGGCGGTTCACCTTTCAGCAAAATGTTTCGGAACATCGAAATGATTCCGGCCATCGGATTGAAACGGATCATGTTAACAAAGGGCATGATCCAGCGGGGAATTACGCCCGTCAACGACGTCAGATAACTATATGGATAGAAGATGGGGGTTGCATAAAACCAGACCATCAGGAGTGCTTCAACGATAAAACGCGTATCCCTGAAAAACGCATCGCTCAGCGTTGCAAGTGAAGTGATCGAAATAGTGAAGAGTGCAAGAAGCAGGATCGGAATCGGCAGGAACAACAACGCCCAGGACCAGGTTTTCAGAAAGAACAAAGGGACTGGCAGAAACAGCAGCAAGGCAATCAGGAAATTAATAAAATGGCCTGCCGCCACGGATATCGGAATGATTTCCCGGGGGAAATAAAGTTTTTTAACCAGGTTTCTTTCATTGACAAGAGATGAAGCACCGATCCCAAGCGTCATGGACATAAAATTCCAGGGCAGTAATCCGCACAACAGAAAAATGGGGTATGGCACATCCACCGGAATTCGCACAATAAAGGAGAATACCAGGGAGAGGACCAGCATCTGAAGAACAGGATTGAGCAGCATCCATAGAAAACCGAGTGTCGCGCTGCGATATCGAACCTTGAAATCCTTGACGGCCAGACTGAAGATAAGGTCGCGATTCGAGAAAACGACCTTCAAATCGTGAAGGTATGAAGTTTTACCTATTGCCATTGTCAAGCTGAATGCTCCATCCGTACCCGGCTCAGATATATCATATCCTCCCAAACCGGTAAACACAGGTTCAATTGGACCCGGATTTCTGCCCTTTCTGGTCGAGGATTCTGTGAATAACCGGAAGATAATAGTCCCTTACAATCAAATCCCAATCATACAGAGCCCGGACATGACGGGCTGCGTTTTTCACTATTTCTGCAGTGAAGTCGGGGTTCTCAAGATATCTTTGCACAGCGTCGGCTATATCTTCAGAAGACTGGGGGGACACCAGTAAACCGGTCTCGTTTTCGATTACTACTTCCTGGATACCCGCCACTCGCGAGCCGACAACCGGGCGACCGGAGCACATGGCTTCCAGCGTGACTATCCCGAACGGTTCCTGCCAGATAGACGGTACCAGACAGATATCGATGCTTCTATAGAACTCATTGATCGTGTCACGAGTGAACCATCCCCTGAATACAACACCGGGCAATGCCAGAGGGCTGTCATCAGGAATGCCTGTAACATGAAGTTCCGCATCGATACCCCGGGCATGCAGAATGCGAAGAGCACGTATCGCAAAAACAACTCCCTTGTACGAATCATTGATTCGTCCGACAAGCCCAAGACGAACAGGATTCATCTCATGGCGACAGGGTGTGACAGGGTATTGAGCGGTATCGATTCCGGGCGGTATAACAACCGATGTCCAACCGCATCGCCCGATCAATTCCTGAAAAAAGTGGTTGTTTACGATTATTTCCTGCGCCCCGTCCATCATTGTCCGGGTTCTCCGCCAATGCAGAGGCGACCAGGCAGACGCACCTAAAAACTCCCGGAGAAATCCCGGGCTGTCATCAAGAAACGCCTTGATGGCCGCATTAAATCCGCACATACTGCAGAAAAGGCTGTCGATCCAACAGTGTCCCATACCCGTGCGATAACAGGATCGATCTCCTCTCATGAATGTGCCGTTGTATCGCAGACAAAATGTTTCATATGCATAAAATTTTACGAAATATGGATAATCCCGGATTGCCTGCGCCACCCACGGTTTCAGATAAAAACCATCCGCCAGGAAGACGACGGACGGGTTGATTCTGTCCAGAGCTGCGCGAAATCTCGTTACGATCGTATGCCCGTTGAATTCTTTCTCCGTAAACGGGATCGGTTCCACCTGAAATGGAAGCTCACCGATTACTAATCCGCGGGAAACAATGCAATCGATCCGCGGTACTAACACCACGACATCAAAATACGGGGCGAGTCTTACCAGGGTTTCCTTCAGATCAATCCGCGCTCCGCCATCAGGGGGCCAGTTGAACATCAGGTCGATGACGGCAAGTTTCTTCATGCTTTCAGCCTGAACAACATTTCCAGAAACCGTGCTAGGCGATCCACCAGCACGGGAATGGAGTAATGGGTTTCGACGCGTTTCCGGGCTGCAATTCCCAGTATCCGTCGCTGCTCTGAATTCTCGGCCAAATGAATCATTGCGTTGCCGAATTCTGTTGATCCTTCGGCCAGAATTCCGCTTTCCTCATGCTGGATAACATACGTCACCTCACCAATAGCCGTTGCGATGACCGGAAGACCGGATGCCATGTATTCGAACAGTTTCGTCGGACTTTTCGATCGGATCCACAGGGAATCCCATGGAAACGGAAGCAATCCTACATCCGCCCGGGCCAGGATGACCGGCATCTGATCAGGATGCATCCACCCGGTGACATCAACGTGATCAACAATATCAGCATATTCGAGCTGAAGCGTTTCCAGCATCCGGTCCCACAGCTGACCCGTTCCGACGATTTCCAGACGGGCTTCGATTCCAGCCCGTAACACACACCTCAACCCATTAAAAATCTGCATGATTCCCTGGTAGATCTCTTCCCCCCAGACAATTCCGGTCCATAAGAACCGGACAGGACCGGAACGATCCGATCGATCCGTGCGTTCAAACAAATCCGGTTTGACGCCGGTGGAGATGTATTCCACTCTCGGATTAACAGGTTGAAGAAATTCATAAAGGTTCCGGCTTGCGGCAACACACCCCAGTGCATGCTTCGCCAGATTACGGGTGATTGTTTTGTGGTCATCGGAACCGAAGAAGAAACGACGGAGTTTCATTGAATTAAATGTGACATTGAGATCGACATCGTAGTCGTCATAATCAAAAATATAGTTGTTAAACCCCATTCTGGACAGCAGATATGGAAGTGCTGCGTTGTAGTGAGCTTTCTGGATGTAGAAATAGGTTTTGAATCGCGGGAACAGTTTTGGAAGAGCCCGGGCGCTCATCAACAATTTATACCGATCGCGTACCTGATACACTTCCACTTCGCTGAACCGACTCAGATGATCTCGGAATGACAGCACACTGGCGGATATTCCAGGATATTCATTCAGTCTTTCAGCGAAATTGTAGCATCGAATGCGAGTATGTGGATAATCATATCCACTCAATCCCACGAACAGAATATGCTTTTTCCCCATCTCTCCTCCGACAATCTCATTTAAGCAATGCCTGATCCACGCAAATTCCGCCGGAAGACCCCTTTGTCACCGTTACTGATGCGGACGGGTATGGGGTCCGTTTCAAGCATCATTTATGATAGAGGACCGGTGATGGAGAGTCAAAATCCGGATTTACGCAGGGCCATGATATGGAGTTTAGGTTTTCCGACTGCCGCCAGCATCGTGTTGGACATCCATCGATGGTCAACCCATCGGTCCGATTGCCAGGGGCCGGACAATTCAGCAGCCCGTACTTCGCATGTCAATTTGAAATGAGAGTAGGCGTGACGTACCGTACCATACGATACTGACAGCGGGGTCAGATTGTGGCGCTCCAAAAAGCTACTGGGATCCTGATCATCATCAAACACATTGGGCAGTTCCCAGAGATTGGCGAGCAGACCGGCAGCAGGTCGTTTTACCATCAGGATTCGATTGTCCCTTCGGACGATATAGATGATGCCCCGCTTCAACGGCAGAGTTTTCTTTTTTTTTCCGAGAGGGTATTCCGCCACTTTTCCGGTGGAAAAAGCCATGCATACTGTAGCGAACGGGCAAGGTGTACAAGCAGGATGAGGAATGCATTGAAGTGCCCCGAGTTCCATCCATGCCTGGTTCACCCATCTTGGTTCGAACTCCCAGTAACTCAAGCCGACGATATCCGCGACGGCACGACGGATGCGCGAGGGGGATGATTCACTAATCGCCCGTAACCGGGACAAGACCCGGATGACATTACCGTCGACGGCGGGTTCCGGATAATTGAATGCGATGCTGAGAACTGCACCAGCGATGTATTCGCCAACGCCGGGAATCCGCAGAGCTTCCTGGCGGGTTTGGGGAAAATGTCCCTGGTGTTGATCACAGATGTAACGGGCACCGAGTAACAGGTTACCGGCACGACTGTAGTATCCGAGACCTTGCCAGAGTTCCATGACGGACTCGGTATTGGATTCAGCGAGTGAGTGGATAGTTGGGAAACGTCGCATCCATTTTTGATAATAGGGGACAACGGTGGCGACCTGGGTTTGCTGGAGCATGACCTCACTGATCCAGATCCTGTATGGATCCGACTCCCCTCTCCAGGGCATCCTGCGCTGATGCATGTCAAACCAGCGCATCAAATGATCCATTGCTCTGTGATCGATTGCACTCGTTCCTGGCATTATCCCATTCCGCCGGAAGCCGTTATAACCTCCGGTATCCAACGACGTTTTGACGGTATTATCTGAGTAATCAGATCATCTTGACCTGTTCAAGGATTTTGTCGTAGTCCGGTTCCCGGGTGATTTCGGGGACCAGTTCGATGTACCGGATGATACCGTCACGATCAACCACGAATACCGATCGAGCCAGCAATCGCAGATTTTCGATCAGTACGCCATACGCTGTGCCGAACGATGCTCGGGCGTGATCGGAGAGTGTTTCGACCTGATCGATACCTGCCGCACCGCACCAACGCGCCTGCGCAAAAGGCAGATCCATGCTGATAGTAAGAATTTTAACATCGGGGCCCAAATCGGCAGCCAGTTTATTGAATGTCCGTGTTTCCATGTCGCAGACCGGCGTATCCAATGACGGTACCGCAGACAAAACAAGTTTTTTTCCGGCATAATCAGCCAGTGTTTTGGGTGCAAGTCCTTTATCAACAACGATAAAATCCGGCGCCTTATCTCCAACCTTAAGTATCTCTCCCTGCAGATTCAGCGGGTTTCCATGCATAGTAACCTGTCTTTTCATCATGATGACATCCTCCAGAATGCAGTTGTCGACGATTGAGATTGTTAACCGGATTAAAATCCGGTTTCATTATTCATTGTGTTTGAATCTCCGTTGCGCGAAAGGTTACATTTTTGTATTGACGCTTATACGGTTCCCGTATATAGTTTCTTGTAATATACAGTTCGTAGTAATTAAAAATATGATGTTCCCCGAAAAATCCTCTCTACCCCCCCCTTTCCTTCCTCCCAAATAGAGAGGATTTTTCCTGTACGGAGTTACCGGTCCAGCAGCACGCTGAGAATCCTGTTCATTCTATCCACGATGGAGCGGGTTTCAACCGTCAATCCCGCGTTCAGCGCTGCGTGATCGTATAGCTGTTCAATCACGAGAGTTGCCTGTGTCTCGTTGGCCGATCGGAGTTGATTGAGTTTTTTAATCAGAGTGTGATTCGGATTGAATTCCAGGTTACGACGAACTGCCGGGGGGAAGTCTTTACCTGCGGCTTCCATCAACCGTTGCATCGCACCGGTCATCGATCCATCGGGGTTGACCAGGATCAGGGGGCTGTCAACAAGTCGGGTGGAGGCTTTGACTTCGGCGACTTTATCCTGCAGTTTGCTGCGGATCCAATCGCCTATTGCGCGCACATCATCCTCTGAAATACTCCCGGTTTTTTCTTCGCCAGGCGTTGTCTCAGATTGTATGTCGTCGGGGAGTTCGAGTGCTTCGGAATCTGCGGACACGGTTTTCCTGTCTTTGTATGATGCGAGGTGATGCATGACGAAATCATCAACAGGATCGAAGTTGTAGATGACTTCGATGCCGCGTTTGCGAAAAACTTCAATATACGGACCGCTTTCGATGGACGCTCGGTTCGGACCGGCGAGGTAGTAGATTTCCTTCTGCGATTCCGGCATTCGCTCCAAATAGTCAGCGAGAGATGCCTGCTGTCCGGAGTCTGTCATCGAGGTTTCGAAGCGGATCAGTTCAGCGAGTGCATCGCGGTCGGAGAATTCAGTGACGATGCCTTCCTTGATGAACGATCCGAATTTATCCCATACTTTTCGATATTCATCCGGTTTTTTCTCCGCCATTTCCTTCAGATATTTCAGTACTCTCTTGGTGAGAACCCGGTTGATTTTCCGGATCAGGGCGCTGTCCTGCATTGTTTCCCGGGAGATATTCAGCGGTAGATCCTCGCTGTCAACGACACCGCTTAAAAAGCGCAGCCAAAGGGGGAGCAGATCCTTGGCCTGTCGCTGAATGAGTACCCGTTTACAGTACAGATTGATGTTGGAGTCCATACGACCGAAGCCGAAGCGTTCAGGGTTCTCATCACTGATGAAAAGGAGAGCTTTCAGGTCGATCGGAGCGTCAGTGCTGAAATGAAGCCATCCCAATGGGTCGGACGCTGCGGACGCCGTAAATTTGAAAAACTCCTTGTATTCTTCTTCCTTGACATCCTGGGGAGACCGGGACCATATCGCCTGAATAGTATTGATTCGTTCTCCGTTGACTTGAATCGGGAAGGAAACGAAGTTTGAGTATTTGCGGATGATATCCTTGATTCTCCAATCCTGTGCGAACTCTTCCGCGTCTTTTTTCAGGGAGAGCCGGATAGTGGTACCGATGGGAATGTCATCAGCAGGTTCTATAGTATAGCTTGAGGATCCATTGCTGATCCATCGGTAGCCCCCGGTCGGATCGACAGCCGAGCGACTGTCCACGCAGACCTCTGTGGCCACCATAAAAGCGGAATAAAATCCGACGCCGAATTGACCGATCAGATGGATGTCCTTTTTGCCGGATTCCGCCATTTTCTGTAAAAAATCGACCGCACCGGAGTGGGCGACACGGCCCAGATTCTCGATCAATTCATCCCGTGACATACCGATTCCGGTATCGGCGAAAGTGATGGTGTGTGAGTCGCTATCGAGGGTAATTGCAATCTCCAGGGCACCGGGATCCCGACCATTGACAAGGTCGTGATGGCGGCACTTTTCCAGCGCATCAGCGGCATTGGAGATCAATTCCCGGATAAATATTTCCCGATCGGTGTACAGCGAATGGATTACGATATCCAGGACCCGGGATACTTCCGCCTGAAACTCGAATGTTTCACGATTCATTGCCGTATTGTTATCTTTTGAGTTACTCATTGATGTCCTCCGGTTGATATCAGGGTTTCAAGGCAGGAATCATAGCGTATTCGAGCCTTATTGCCTACGGGAAAAATCGAAGGTACCGGCCGCTGTTGACAGCGGCCGGTACCGGTCCTGCATGCTCATCATCCATTGACCTTGATATCGATTTTTTTCGGTTTGGCTTTTTCAGCTTTCGGCAGGGTGATCGTCAGAACGCCATGCTTGAGTTCAGCCGAGATTTTTTCCTGGTCGATAACATCCGACAGTTCGAACTGTCGATGATAATTTGACAATCGATACTCTCGGTGAATCTCTTTGCTGAGGTCCTCTTCGCGATCCAATGTCCGACCTTCAATCGTCAGAATGTTTTCATCGACTCCGACTGAGATACCTGCCTGATCCACGCCGGGAACATCGCATATCACAACCAGTTCGTTTTCTGTCTCGAAAATATCCACCGCCGGAATCAGATATCGTGCATCCTCCCGGGTAGCCTGAATATCACCACCGTCTTTTTTCACCGGAACTGTTTTTTCAGTCATGGTACAACTCCTTTCCTTCCTTATAAATGGATCACTGACCTGCAATGATCTGGATACGCCGCGGTTTTGATTTCTCGGATTTTCCGAGCGTTATCAGCAATAAACCATGCTTGTATTCAGCCGTAATTTTGTCCGGATCGATATCACATCCGATATCCATGGAGCGGATGAACTTTCCGGCTGCCCGTTCCGATCGATGATACGCTTCCGGGGCCACCGCTTTCGGTTTGCCGTTCTTCTCACCCCGAATCGTCAGCTTGTTGTTCTCAACCGTTACACTCAACTCTTCCGGGTCCAAACCGGGTGCCAGACATTCCACATAGACTCTGTTTTCATCGTCAAATATATTTATCAGAGGATACTGACGAGCCGCGAGCCCCGGCAGAAAAGCAAAACGTGACACCGGTGGTCGAACAAACGGGACGGTGTCGAACACCTGATCCAGAGAACGCCGCAGGGCGTCCATTTCTCTAGCAAGATTACTTCGATTGAACATTGTCCACCTCCTGAAATACTGTGTTTCATCTGAGCCGGTGTTTCCGGCTTTCCGACCTGTAAAATGAGCAAAGGGTGTGCCAGCGACGGCAACAGCATTTATCACATTGGTTTTATTATCTTTTCCAGGATTTTCCCGATTGGAATAATGAACGGGACATCGTCGCAGCACCGATCCAATGATACGTTGCAGCGTTGCATTCGAGATAATCAATGTGCGTAATTGAATTTGCACTAGTGAGAAGAGATGTGCCCGAAAGGGGCTAAAATTATAAGAATATGGTATTTTGTGTGTTCGCGCTAATGTGTTGATTTCATTATCATTGAGAGCTATTATTGCGGACAGCCCAGGTTTGGCATGAGAATTGGATAAATAAGGATAACTTTTCCAGGGCACTGCCCCCCGCAACTAATTTTCCCGCGCGGCTTTCGCGGGGCAGCCGGCGAAAGACGCCGGACGGCAGATCACCTGGATCGACTAATCAGCCCGGGCATTTGATGGCCCGGGCTTCGGCTTATAAGGGGGATTTAGTGAACCACGCGACATCAGTACCTACATCGGCCAGAATACTCGGAATCGGCGGAGCACTTCCCGAGCGGATCGTTGATAATCATTACTTTGAAAAAATCGTCGACACATCCGATGAGTGGATTCGCGAACGATCCGGTATCATCGAGCGTCGATTTGCAGCAGAGGGCCAACTCAATTCCGACCTGTCTGCGGATGCCGGACGGAAAGCCCTGGCGGATGCCGGACTCCAACCCGAAGATATCGACCTGATTATTCTCGCAACTTGCACACCGGACCGCCCGATCCCCTCCTGCGCCGTCGTCGTGCAGGACAAACTCGGAGCCAAAAACGCCGCTGCTTTCGATCTTAATGCAGCCTGTTCCGGTTTCATCTATGGAATGATCACGGCCACCGCCATGATCCGATCGATGCAGGCTAAATATATCTTACTGATCGGTACCGAATTACTGACCCGGGTCACCGATATGACTGATCGCGCTACATGCGTTCTCTTCGGCGACGGATCCGGCGCTGTCGTTCTGGGTCCATCCTACGATTCACGGGGCATCCTCGGACACTACATGGGCGCCGACGGCAGTCTGCGGGACCTCATCACTATCCCCTGCGGCGGGACCGAGCTTCCCCCGACACCCGAGCGGCTCGCGGAACACCTCCATTACGTCCACATGCGGGGTAATGAAACCTACAAGCACGCGGTGACCCGGCTTGCCGACAGCTGCGTCAGAGCCCTCGCCGCCGCGAACCTCCACTCCGACGATATCGACCTCGTGATTCCTCACCAGGCCAACACCCGGATTCTGCAGTCCGTCGCCAAACGTCTCGGGATCAGCTACGACGAAAAGTTCTTTATCAACCTTCCACATATCGGCAATACCTCTGCGGCATCCATCCCCATCGCCATCAATGAAGCCCGTGAAACAAAACGGCTCCTGCCCGGCATGACCATGCTCCTCGTCGCCTTCGGAGGAGGCCTGACATTTGGGGGAGCCGTCGTTCGATATTAAATACGATCGAGACCCGCTTTTTAATCAATAAATATTTCGATCCGGGTCTTCTCCTCATCATCATGCACTTCGAGCAACTTCCCCTCGGTGTTCTCATCCACCGCCCGTAAAATCTCGTCAAGATCAATGTTGCGACCATTGATCTCCGCCTTCGCATCCTCCGGAATGAACTTCGTCGCCAACTTCAATAACGCAATCGGTAACGCCACCCGTACCTTCGGCTTATCCAGATCTCCCTCGAATATCCGGATCTTTAAAAAACGCATGAACTTCTTCGGCTTCAAGACCTGCGACGGCGACGGCTGACGATCCAAGGTCTCATCCATCGCCTCCAATAACTTCACCGCTTCCTCCGACGTGATCTTCCCCTCTTCCACCATCTTCAAAATCCGTACCTTCTGTTCCATCATTTACCTCCTTAATAATATTTGCCGCTAAAAGGCTTACACTTCTATATTTACGTTTAATACTTCATTTTGTCAATATAAAAATTAATTATATTAATTCTGAAATTAATTTTGACATCCTTTGTTCCTCCCGGCACGATCTCCCGCTGTTGCCTCTACGCCAATTCCTCCCTACAATATCCATCCATGAACCCTACTGACACACAGTCCCGCCATCGCACGATCCTCGCCACCGCCACCTTCATCTGGCTCGCTACCGTTCTCTACCCCTCACTCCATATCTGGTTCGATTGGGAAACCGTTCGCTTCTTCGTCATCTCCCGGCCGGACCAATACCGCTGGCTCGCTCCCTGGTACACCGGATGGATCGATCTCTCCGACTACGGAATTTCTGCAGCCAGCCTGACGCTGCGGCCGTTGATGAGCTGGTCATTCCAATTGGAATCCATCCTGTTCAAATCGTGGGCTCCCGGTTATCACCTGCTCAATATTTTCGCCCATCTCTCCTGCACCGGACTCCTGATCCGCTTCCTTCACCGCCAGAAGATCGGCTTGTACTCCGCCTGGCTCGCGGGATTGCTGTTCGCTGTGCATCCGCTTTCCACTCAACCCCTGTGGATCCTCGGCGACCGGGCGGAAGTGTTCGTTCTCCTCGGCGGACTTATCGCTCTGAATACATATCGAACCAATCCGTTCCTATCCAGCGCCGGCCTGGTGCTGGCTTTGCTCAGCAAGGAAACCGCCGTCACGATCCCCGCATGGCTCATCGCTGCGGAGTTCTGTCTTTCCCCCAACCGCAAGAGCTCTCCCGATAACTGGACCAAGCGACTCCGGCGCCTGCTTCCGGCGATATTGATCGTCCTGCTGTACCTGCTGTATCGCTCAACCGTATTTTCGGGTCTCGGAGGCTATCGCTCCGTCAACCACATGCATTTCAGCCACGTAGCCGATGTGCTTTCCCAGAATATCGCCTGGCTCCTGACGATTCCTCACGGTCATCCCATCCTGTTCGCGTCTTTTCTCCTGCCTGCGCTGATCACGCTGTTCGGTCCGCCGGTATCCCGGTTCAGCCTGATCTGGCTATGTCTCTTCCTTCTCCCCGTTCACAACCTATGTAACAAATGGTACCTGTATACCCCTGCAGCAGCGTCAGCAATGCTGATCGCGGGTTGGACCGCCCGTGGTATGCGACACCGCTGTTTCATCAAACCCATCACCCTGGTGTGTTTACTTGCAGCCGGCGCCTGCTCGGTGTTGAGTCATGCAGAACTCGTCTTTCAGCAAAAAAACGCGGATGTGCCTATCCGGCTCGCCTGTGCGATCCGCGCGGTCAAACCGTCTCTGGAACACGGAACCCGGCTGCGATTCATCATGGCGCCCCCAATCCGGCTTCGCGATCTGACCGGCCACTTCTTCGATCCCTCAACATTCGAGGTAAAAAAAGTCAAAACACCCCTGGAAAGCATTGTCTGGGATCTGAACGCCACGCGGTTCACGCCTTCGGGACGGCCGGTGTGGACGCGAAGCGTTGAAGCCGCGCTGCAGCTTGTATATGATGACATCAGTCTCCGGGCGGAATTGACGGATTTCGATCACATGCATTTGCCGGACCCGGGTACGATCAATATTCTTTATGATCCCAATACGGGATCTTTAACGCTGCTGGAGTGAGATGCGCGTCACGCTGATCCGCCCAAGAACCGGAAATACTCCCGATCCACCACTCGGGCTGATGATCCTGTCAGCCTGCGCCCGGCAAGCCGGTCATACCGTTCAGATCATCGATCCGAATGCCGATGATATGACCTTTATCCGCGAGATTGAGCAATTCAACCCGGATATTGTCGGCTACAGCATCCTGACGACCCAGGTCAGCCGAACCCGCAGTATTCACGAACAGGTACGGACGCATCTGCCCGGAATCCCGGCGGTTGCCGGAGGTATTCATCCGACGGCGCTGCCGGAATGGACGCTTCGGAATCTCGGGATGGACTATGTGGTTCGGGGGGAGGGTGAACGCACGTTCATTGCATTGCTTGCCGCATTGGAATCCGGTTCGGATCCGGCAGGACAACCCGGTCTGGGTACATTGCGGAGCAACCTTTTCATCGACGGGCCGCCGGCACCTTTTATCACCGATCTTGATACCGTGCCGCTGCCGGATCGTGAATCGGTCGACTTTAATCGCTACCTGCGGCCCCCGGGCAATATCCGCGGGACATACCTGCGACGGGCAACCAGCATCATCACGTCCCGTGGCTGCCCGTTCGGCTGCACGTTCTGTTCCAGTCACGGCGTTTTCGGCCGGACAGTCCGGCGCCGCTCCGTCGGTCACGTAATGCGGGAGATCCGGGGATTGATCGACCGATACCAAATTGATGGGTTGTGGTTTCTGGACGATACATTACTGGAGTCACCCGATTGGTTGCAGGCGCTTTGTGCCGGTATGAAGGAAACGGGGTTGCCGTGGGCGTGCCAGGCACACGTGAGACGGGCGGATGAAACCATGTTCCGGATAATGAAAGACGCGGGATGCCGCCAGTTGGAATTCGGAGTCGAATCCGGTTCTCCGGCCGTTCTCAGGCGTCTGAAGAAGGGGAGCACACCCGATGATGTGCGTAGGGCTTTCGCTATCTGCCGGACCGTCGGGCTCCGGACCCTGGCCAATTTCATGATCGGTGTTCCCGGTGAAACAGAAGCTGATGCGGACCTGTCCTTCCGGCTGGCACGTGAAATCAAGCCCGATCATGTCGTTGTCACATTCGTGACCCCGCTGCCAGGTTCCGAACTGTTTGATGAAAGCCTTGAAAAAGGCTGGTTACCGTCTATCCCGGATTTCTCCAATGACTGGATCATCCGGCAGACCGAAAACCCAGCTGTTGCTCTGACAATGGATCAAAACACACTCAAACGAATCCGTAAACGCTTCGACAACACGTTTTTATGGGCGAATATCCGCGAGTATTTCCTGTATCCCGAATTCATTCTGGATATTCTGCGTCATATGTTGATGCATCCGCGACGGTACTGGTCGGGCATCCGACGGGTCATCCGGACCGGGCGACTGCTCCACATCGTGGAAACCGTTTGGGAGGAATACAACCGGATCTAGGACAAGGGGCAAGGCAGTGAATGAATGGCGAGGGTGTTACCGTAAGGGAGCTGCCTGCCTGCGCCTCATCCTGTGTCCGGATAGACAGGATCGCTGGATGTAGCGAAAAATTTCTCGTACTATTTTCACGGATACATACAGGTATAGCAACCGATGTATTCCGGTGCCGGAGCGAAATGCCTGCTCTCGAGGATATCCATCTGATTCCGTCCGGCTCCCTTCAATCCTGACAACCCAATACCCGCGGCCTTGAGATATGATTCCTTGGATGTCCACATCCGGAAAAAGGTTGCGGGACGGTTCCACTCATCACAAGTCTGCAGCAGGAGCGATTCTTCCGGCAGAAAATATCGGTTTGCAATATCTTGGAGGTTGCCGATTGGCCGTATGTGTTCCACATCGACGCCGACCGGGTATCCGAAACAGACAGCGATCACAGCGATTTCATGTGAGTGCGAAAGGCTGAAGCGGAGATTGTGCGGATTGAGAGATGTAATCAATTCCGGTTTTCCTGCCGCTGTGGTACAGAAGCGAATGGCATGCGGCGGCAGGTGGAGGTATCCGGCCAGCACTTGTCTCAGGCTGCCACGGGCGACCCGGAAACGACGGGCTATCGTCTCCGATCGGAGACGGGCGGCACGGGCCGATTCATCCTGTGTGAGCAGTGACGCCAGCGTGTCAGCGGCATCGCCGGCGACATCCAATCGAATGGAATGCAATGCCACAGCCGGTGGCCCTACCGCCTCAAAATGGTGACGGGAGGCGGATTCCGGTTCTATCGGTATCATCCTGCGCTCTCGATGATCTGACGGGTCATGTCAATTTTCCGTCCGATTCCCGGCATTCGATGGTACGTGTGATCGCTGACCACCTCCCGGACTCTCCGGGCGATGTCAAGTCCCGCAGCACGCTCCCCGCGCCGGATCAGGCAGTCCGCCTTATACAGTTCCAGTTCAGCCCGGTTGATCTCCCCGATTGTCCGTTCGTTCAACCGGTCAAACCGCTCGATCTCCATCAGGGCATCATCCGCCACCCGCTCGATCGTCTCATACATGCCAAGATCATAAAGGCAATTGCAGTATGTCTCGAGAATACCCAACTTGATGATCAGATGATCCCAGTTGGATGTATGATCGATGACACCACAATGCTCCACAGCCCCCTTCGACGCATCGAGTGCTTCGGTGAATCTCTCGAGTTTTCTCAGAATAACCACTTTCTGATTGATCGCGTTCGCCAGGGCCGGTTCCGCGTGCTTCCGGCTCTCCTCCGTAATCTCGGACCCGCGATATGCGATCACACGGTCAATCTCACTCAACGCCTCCGCATATTGCCCGGTCTCATTCAGAGCGGATACCAGGTTGAAACGCAGTGTCATCTCCACCCAGGTTACATCATCGCGACGGGCCGAACGCTGCAGATGTTCAGCCAGGCGGCATCCGTGATGGATCGCCCGAATCGCATCATCAAACCGCTGCAGTTTGAGCAGGACGGCCACCAGGTTATTCGACACCGCGAGTTGCTCCAGCATCAGTTCCGTTCTGCCGTGCACGTAAATGTGTTCATCCAGCAGAGCGATGAGCTGTTTCAATGTCATGAGGGAATTCGCGTAGTCGAGATTTCGGCTGTAGTAACCCGCTTTGGAAAGCATGGTCCGGGACAGCAGTCGCACGAATCGCATATCCTCACTGCTCCGCTCCATGGCGAAATTGACCGCTTTCTCGAGATGCATCAGGGTATCGGGATGATTCAGCTTGTTCAGAAGATTGCCCATATTGGCATGAATCACTGCCAGGCAATAGATATCGTGGCTGTCTGCCCCGCTCCAATCGCGACTCATGGCTACCGCCCGTTCCATGTAGTCCCTGGCTTCGAGCGGGCGTCCCGAGTTGCTCAGCATCATCCCGATGGCCTGGAGACACATGGTTTTGCGATAACTGGCGTTCACGATATCCTCTATATCGTATTTTTCCATCAAATCCAGCGCTTTCAAATAACGGGCGAGCGCCCAATCGCTTTTCTGGAGTCCCATGTATAAATTTCCCCAAACCCTATGGTATCGTGCCACCAGAACCGGGTCCATTCCAGCCGGCATGGCGTCGTCACCGTTGTCGGGGTCGATATCCTGCCAGCGGCCCGAATCATCCGGGATTGCCATACCTGCAGCCGCGCCCAATCTGCCCAGAATCACCTGGGCATCATCGAATCGGCCGGTAACCCGGTACGCTTCTGAGATATTGACGGCTACCTTAATCATGAACTCCCGGCGTTTGAGATCGCTGATAATGCAGGCATCGCTTTCCAGGAGCCGTGCGGCTTTGTGCGATATAGCGATGGAGGTGTTGATGTCGTCAAGATCGAAATAGATCTGGGAGCAATCCATCAGCATCTGGATGTACAGGTTATCTATTTCCGGGATTGCTATGTAGCCCCTCACCGCCTCCATCCAGTTCATTACCCGCTGAAATCCACGGGCTTCCGCCAGCATGCAGGCCCGGCGGGTATGACCCGTGACCGGTGGAATCCGAACCTGGGAGTCCGGGTTGGCATTGATCAACTCGCACACTTTCTGAAGATAATAATAAGGTGGTTCCCAATCCACACCGGAATAGATTGTCCGTCGCCTGAATTCTGCTGGCTGGGTATTTTGCGGGCGGCCTATATCGAGTATTGCGCGCGGGTAATCCGTACCGGCAGCCAGCCGGTAAATGTCCAGCAGTCGTTCCTGGAGATTGTTGCAGTTATCAGGCCGTTCCTCCGGATCCTCCTTCAAACATCGACCCAGCAGACCCCATAATTCTGTCAGACCGTTGGAATGAAACCGGCTGTGCGCGGACGGTGCCGGAGCGGTTTCATACCAGCAACCGGCGACACTGCCGTGCGCCCAGGGCGGTACGTCCTGCAGCAACATCTCGATCACCACCAGTGCCCAGCTCCAGATATCCGTACGGTGATCGATTTCGAAACGGGCGGCCTGTTCCGGGGAGCAGTAAACGGGGGTCAACCCCTTGTAGGTTCTGCTGGAGTCCGTTGAAGCACTCTGTGAGTCCGAGCTGTCCGAGCAATCTGATACGGAGTAACAGGCGAGTCCGAAATCGGTGATTTTTGCGCACCCATCGGATGACATCAGGATATTGGCGGATTTGATATCCTGATGAATGAGACCCCGGTTATGGGCAATCCGCAATCCTTCAACGATCTGTATGGCAATGTCCAGCAGATCAACCAATCCTTTGATTTTACCAAGCCGGATCCAATCCTTGATTGTGCCGCCGTCGATGTATTCCGAAAAAATCACCGGCGTTTGTTCGATGGACCGGAAAAAGCGGCAGGTCACGATATTGGGATGGGGAGGAATATCCGACCACGCCTGCAGTTCACTCAACAGTGTTTCGGTATTTTTTTTCATCTTCCCCTTCTGATATCGAAGGGTTTTGACGGCAAATAGTGTTCCGGGCCGATTTTCGGCTTCAACCAGGTACACTTTTCCGAACCCGCCTGTCCCGAGAATCTCGCGTACAATATAATTTTCGAGAATTATTTGACCGGGCTTCCAATCCAGACTGTCAAAATGCGATGACCCGCTCATGGTTGGCACATATCCTCTCAGAGGTGTTGACTCAACGAATAGAATCGTATGCCAAGGACGGAGGGGAGTCAAAGGGTATTCCTGAGCCGTTGGTGTGAAAACTGATACAATTCGCCTTGACCTGTCGGCGTCATGGATTTAGGATTCTCAAGTCGATCGCTGTTCGAACGCATTTTCAGGCTCCAGGAGATATAATCATATGAGATTATCGCAGTTATTCAGTTCAACCTACCGGGAAGATCCGGCTGAAGCCCAGACTATCAGCCATAAACTCTTGTTAAAAGCCGGTATGATCCGGCCGTTGGGCACCGGCATTTACACGTATTTGCCGCTGGCTCTCCGGTCACTCCATAAGGTGATGGCGATCATCCGGGAGGAAATGGACCGGATCGGGGGGCAGGAAATCCTGATGCCGGTAATGAATCCGGCGGAACTTTGGATGGAGACGGGTCGATACGAGAGCATCGGCAGCGAGTTGGTCCGGTTCCATGACAGGGCTCACCGGCCCATGGTGCTGGCCATGACGCATGAAGAAGTCGTGACGGATCTGGCGAGGCGGGAGATAAAAAGCCATCGGCAGCTACCATTCATGACATACCAGATTCAGACAAAAATCCGGGATGAGCCGCGATCCCGGGGTGGATTGTTACGGGTGCGCGAATTTCATATGAAGGATGCGTATTCGTTTCATGCCGACTACGCGGATCTCGATCGCTATTATCCGAGAGTTTACGATGCATACATGCGGATTTTTGAACGCTGCGGTTTGAAGCCGCTCGCTGTTGAGGCCGATACCGGAATGATGGGAGGTTCAGGATCTCACGAATTCATGTGCCTGGTTGAATCCGGTGAAGACACGGTCGTTTGGTGTGACAAGTGCGGGTATGCCGCAAATGCTGAGAACGCGACAAGCCGGGAACCGCTATTCCAGATGGATCCTCAGGAACTCGATCCTGAGGAGGTGGCGACGCCTGACAGGGAATCGATCCAGGATGTGGCGGAATTTCTGGGTGTACCGACATCCAGGACCATGAAAGCCGTTTTTTACAATGCAGGCGGCAATCTCGTCTTCGTAGTGATCCGTGGCGATATCGAAGTCAACGAAATCAAGCTCGGTAACTATCTCCGAACAACCGAACTGACCCTTGCCGGACCGGATTTACTTGAAAAGCACGGCATTGTCGCGGGATATGCGTCCCCGATGAATCTTCCAGAATCCGTTCGAATTGTCGCGGATCGAAGCGTCGGATGGGGCAACAATTTTATTGCGGGCGCGAATAAACCCGGCTTTCACATTAAAAACTTCAACCTGTCATGTAATCCCCGAATCACCGACGTCGTCGATATCGGAACGGTCCGGAGCGGCGATCTGTGCCCCCGGTGCGAAAACGGAATACTGACGCTGGGACGCGGCATTGAGCTGGGCCATATTTTTAAACTCGGAACCAAATACACAGATGCCATGAACGTAGACTATCTCGATGATGACGGCCAGAGAAACCGGGTTATCATGGGTTGCTACGGAATCGGTGTCGGCCGCCTGCTGAGTGCCGTGATCGAAGTGCATCACGATGAAAACGGGATTATCTGGCCCCGATCCGTTGCACCCTACGATCTCCATCTGATTTCTCTCGATGCGGGTTCTGAGGATCTCAGAGCGGAAACGGAAAAACTGTACGGTGAACTCCAGGCGGCGGGGCTGGCTGTGCTGTTCGATGATCGCGATGAATCTCCGGGGGTCAAATTCAACGATGCCGACTTGTACGGCCTGCCACTCCGCGTCACACTATCCAAGAGGAGTCTGAAAAAGGGCGGTGTCGAGTTGAAACTCCGTGCATCGAAGGATATTGAGATCGCACCGCTGAACCAGGCGGTCGGATTTGTCCGGGCGATCCTGGACGCCACAAACCTGGTTTGAACCAAAGGGGGAAACCGGGAGCGAGATTCGGCTGTCAGGGGGGATCCGTTCCGCCGAAAGTCAGTGTTTTTTCATGAATCGTGCCGGTGACAGCAGATCGGTTCCTTCGATAATGTGCGTTTTCAATTCGTACCATGTACGGATACCCAGAAGTCGTCGACGGACATAACCGAATCGAAAATAAAACCGTTTGGATGCCTGGTTTCTATATTCCTGCACCTGCTGGGCGGTCATGAATTCGTTGCCCATGACGGCATAGCTGCCGGATTGATCCATCTGCCCGATTTCGGACGATATCCAGCCGGCGTCCAGAGCCCGTTTTCGCAATCCGGTTCCCGGGCGCGGGGCCGGCACGTTGAATGAAGCGAAATCGAGTCCCAACTCAACCGCGAAATCACCGATCCCTGCGGCCTGTTTCTCGGTCATGCCGGGCAGGCCGACGATGAATGTGCCCACTGTCCGGATACCCAGTGTTCTGCACGATTCGATCGCCCGACGAACCGTATCGATCGTCATATCCTTGCAAACCGTCTCAAGACTCTCATCACCACCGGCCTCGACTCCGAATACCACGGTATGACACCCCGCCCGTTTCATCAGTGTCAGGAACTCCCTGTCCACAGTATCCGCACGCGTGAAGCATATGAATCCCATTCTGTATTTCCGATCGATCATCGCTTCCAGAAGCCGCGTTGTACGCCGGCGATCCGCACCGAATGTCTGATCATCAAAGTAAATATCCTGAAATCCCAACGTGCGGATAAAATCCAACTCCCGAAGCACATTTTCAACCGTCCGTTTCTTGAAACCCAGCCGGTTGATGGCACAGAACTCACATTTATAGGGACACCCAAAATCGGTCAGCACGGTGGCAAAAGGAAAGCGGCGGACAAATGGGTAGCGATAACGGTCATTCGGAAAGAGGTCGTGCCGTGGAACAGCCAGCTCGAATTCCTCGCCGTGCGACACATCAAGGCCCCGTCCTATAACCGCATCCTCACTGCGATACACGATGTTCCGGATCGGCGGGCCGAAAGCCAGCCTGCCCGGGGCTTCAATTCGTTCAATCAGATCCAGGACAGCGGTATCGGTAAAATCCAAAATCGCGGCATCGATGTCCGGGAAAACCGCCATCGTGCCTGCCGGATCGTCCAGAAAAAGCTCCCCGGATGCGATCGCGACGAACGGTACCATCCGTTTCAGCTCGGACAGATACTGCATATCCTCCCTGTAGGACACAACACCTGTCAGGAAAATCACGGCATCGGGTTGAAACGACCTGACAGCGCCGGCGACTGTAAAATGCGTCCAGCCTTCCAGCATACCGTCGAGTACCCGGATCTCGTGGTGCTCGGCGAGAGTGCCCGAGAGCATAACCAGGTCGACAGGATGATACAAATACCGTGCTTTGGATACTTTGGAGCAATAATAATCACGAATGTAGATCTGAGATCCCGGAAGATTCAACAGCATGATGCGGCGTTTTCTCATGTTACTCCCCGCCTGTAGCGCGCTGGTATCGGCACACCAGTTGATCGGCGAACAGAAGCAGTACCGGCAGGGCTGCTCCGCCCAGATAAAGGATGTCGCGGATCCAGTTCCAGTGATTATTGAACAGGTAGAAGGATGACGGGATAGTTGCCAGGAGCCATATGAAGACGTAGCGGATGCGGCCGGAATACAACCACGACAGGATCATTGCCGGAAGAAGCAGTACGAGGTGGTGCTGCCAGACATGCGTATAGGCTAGAAAATAGATACAGACCCAAATTGTCAGCAATCGAACGGAGTGAGTGTCACGGCGACGGAATGTCATGTAGAGACCGATCAGAATCAACAAGCCGGCGATTACATGGGTGGCGGTTCCGGACAGGTGGAATCGGTAGAGAAATGACTGAAAACTATAATTTCCAAGAGTCAGCACCATCTCCTGACCCGACATCCAGCCCAGGAACACCCGGGCGTCACCGGGGTGGTGCCGGAAATACATCCACGCCGAACCCACTGATACTGCAAGTCCTGTCATCAGGATTCCAAAATACCGTTTCCGGATCAGCAGCGGTACATAGAGAAGGGAAATCGGTTTGGTTATCAGCGAGGCGGTCCACCACAGACCGGTGTGCAGACTGCCGGTCCGGTCGTCGAGGCAGGTGCCCAGGATAAATGTCGCCGCCATGATTATGAAGGTTGTCTGACCCATGTACAATTCCAGGTACCATGGCAGGAATCCGAGCCACATCGCTGCAGCAACCCGAAAACGCAAAGTTTTTACAGCAGCCCATTTTCGGGACAGGATCACGCAGTACAGCAGGATGATTTCATGCAGTATGATCCACGCGAGATATGCCGTCCAGGGTTTCATGTGACTCAGGGCGACACCGACCGTGTAGGCAAAGCCGGGCGGGTAGCGATTCGGGGGATGAAAGGGTGTTGAGTCATCCAGCAGCTTCCTGACGGTAGGATCCATATCGGCGGGATAATTTTCGTAGATACTTGTTCCCTGCCGGACATCGAATCCCGATCGCATCAGCTGGAAGAAATCGCCTCCGGGATCTGTATTGTTCGCATCCCTGACCAGGAAATCCAAACCAAAGTTATCTGTCTGACGAAGCGGGACGGCAATCAGTTCCCTGGATCGGATATGTGCTTGTTTGAGTTCCACCCACTTTTTTTCCAGACCTGTGGGTGGTGATTCCCGGAACCAGGGTAATGCATTGCCAGGTTTCCAGTGGTCCGGTATCTCAGCACCGGTTTTCTGGGGTAACCAGGTGGGTGGAAAGCCCGGTTGCCACTGAAAATGGGCGGCCAGGTTCCACAACATGACCCCATGAAAAACAATTGCAATCGCCAGAAAAATGTTTACAGATAACGTTTTCATGGTGACGTATTGTGCGCGTTTTCATGTTTTGTTTCAACCCGCTTACCGGAATCGGGAGATTTCTCCGGACGGGCAATACAGACGAGAGACGTTCCGAACGGAAGTCCAAAACGATTGCAGAATCTCGCTTCTTTCCTGAACCACCCCGCCATCAGACCATTCCATGGTTCGGGCAGCATGACGATATCGCTCTTCATGATCCGGGGCGGCTGGATCAACTTGTCTTTCAATGATTTGAGAACGAGAATCGGGAAGAGTGCCGCGTATAAATAACTGGTAAATACCGGTCTGAATCCAGCGGATTGAAGCAAATTGACGAGAAGGGAACGGGAATATCGGCGTTTATGACCCAATTGAGTCTCTCTCCAGCTGCTCAATCGGGAAAAAGCCGGTACGGTCACCATCAGCAGACCGTCGTCCCGAATTACCCGGGCTGTCTCCCGAACCGCTTCTGCGTCATTCTCAATATGCTCCAGGCAGTCGAACATGGCAACCAGATCAAACACACTGTCCTGAAAAGGAATGGCACCGGCTCCCCCCCGCACCAGAGACGCTTTGTTACGCATTGCGGCGAAGTGCAGCGCGTTATCGCTGGGTTCCAACCCGGTCACCCGGCCTCTCTCCGCCAGAAAACCAAACATTGTACCCGTACCGCAACCCAGGTCGAGTATCCGCGATTGATGGCTCGAATCCTCGCCGACCGGCGGTATCCGGGCAAATCGCCTGAACAGCAGCCCCAGTATCTCTTCTTTCGCCTGGTACCACCAGTAATCTCTTCCGGTCAGGTGCATCTGTTGAAACGATTCGGCATTCATGGCCGGGATTGTAACAAACCGTTCTCCTGGGAGCCAACCCAATTTGCAGGTTAGCTCCCGGCCAATAAAAAACCCCGGCGAGGGAGCCGGGGTATACCTGAGGAGAGGGAGGAGGAATTTCAAAAGTGGTGGTCTTTTACTACCACCTTCACTATATATGACGCCCAGCCGGAAAAAAAAGTTTCAATATTTTTTAATGATCGCGTTGGATTACAGGAAAGTTACTTTCGTAATTTTCCATGGAGCTTTCGATATCATAATCATCTTGATGCTTGAATCCATAAGGCCGCCACTGTATGCTCCCTTGCTGTTCCCTCAGTATCCTTACGGTTTGAGTGAAACTGATGGGCCTTGTTTAAAAAGACAATTTCGAATGCTTGGGGAATGGCTGATTGACTCCGTATACGTTGAAACCCTCCTTGATTTTAATCATTCTGGTGCCGATCGTTGGTATACTGTCTGTAATACCGTATACAGGCGCACTGTATGGTGATTTCGTCCGGGATGACGTGTATCTGATCAGGGATAACACACACCTGGACAATCCAGACTATCTCGAGACAATCTGGTTGAAAGATTTTTTCAGCCTGTCAGACGGACTGAGAAGCTATTACTGGCGCCCATTGGTGCAACTCAGCATGTGGATCGATTATAAAATCTTCGGACGCGATCCATTTGGATTTCATCTGACCAATCTAATTCTTTTTGGATTGATGGTTTCCCTGATGGTCCTGTTTTTTCTGGACGCATTCCACCTGTTGATACCGTCCTGCATTAACGACCCGGGGAACCACTCATTACCCGGCGATCCGTCCATCCGGATCTCTGCCGGTGCCGCATTCGCCGCTCTCCTTTTCGCCTGGCATCCGCTCCGTGCCGAGACCGTCTGCTGGATTTCCGGTCGGACCGATATCATGCTGCTGCTTTTCGGAATCGGCTCTCTCATTGCGTTCGGCCGATCAATCCCTTTCAACGGCCGTTCCCGATCCAGCCTTCTGTTCCTGTCGGTCATCCTGCTCTCAATGGCACTCCTTTCAAAAGAAAGCGCTATCCTGTTCCCAGTTTTTGCCCTAATCATTTACAACCGGCCAATGCGACGCCATTGTATATCATCTGCGTGGTATGGTTTACCGGTTTTATTATGGGCGATCTCCCGCCATTTCGCCATTGGGTATAAACACTGGTTTATTCGAACAACGGACCCTGTGTTCATCCCCGTAGGAGCCGGCCGCGCTTTCTTCCACTACGTTTACTTGCATCTGTGGCCGGTCGGCCTGTCATCGGAACCCTGGTTCCCGCTGCCCCAAACATATTTCGACGGTCGTGCTCTCACGGGTCTTGCCCTGGCAGCGCTTCTGTTCATCGCCTTTTTTATGCGCCGCACAATCATCACTTCCGGTGCTCTCTGGATGCTGATCGGTTTAGCGCCGTTTCTCCATATCCTTCCACTGGCCGAAAGGGCGGCCGACCGCTATACAGTCCTGGCCTCGCCCGGCTTTTCGATGGTCCTGATCGGTGTCGTAATGATGCCGCGAAAGTGGCTGTTGCGAGTCATCGGATTCGTATTGCTGGGAATTCTGGCAGCCGGATGGGGTATCGGAGCGAACCATCTGTCCGCGACGTGGCTGACAGATCAGGATATCATGCTGCGATCCGCGCTGTTCGGGCAGTCGCCGCAAGCGTTGTTTTATCTCGGAGACAAGGCGTTCACTGAAAGGGATTACAAATCGGCGGCCGCGTCGTATGCTCAGGCTCTAGAGCGCGCGGATACACCGTCGGTGGTGGCGTATTATCATCTGGCGTTGGCGGAAATTGAATTGACGCGCCTGGATGATGCTACCAGGCATTTGCGCCTGGCGCTGGAATTGGAGCCGGATCATCGGCTGGCGGGATTGCTGCTTGGGGAGCTTCTGATGCGCAGGGGGTTGTTCGATGAATCGTTGCGTGTGATGGAGTCGCAGGCTGCGCGACATCCGGACAATCCAGTGCCGCACATGGTCATGGGAACGATATATACAGATTTTCTCGGGCAACCAGAGAAAGCCCGGCACAGCTTCAATGAAGCATTAAAGCGTGATACACAAAATATTCACGAGGCATTTATCCGGCACGAGTTAAACAAACTGAGCTCCCGATAGATTCGTTTTACCCGGTTGATTTCATTACTATTTCCGATGGAGGTTGTTACATGTATTACATGCATTACGGACAGACGGAAAAATCCGTTTCGATCATTGGTACCGGAAAAAAGGAACACCTGAAATGATTCACCATTGGATGTTAGGCCGGTTCAGAAACAACCTCGATATCGGGTTAAAACTACTGCCGGTCGTGTTTTTGTTTTTACTTGCGGCCTGCGGCTCCCGGAACACGGCACCGGAGAATTCAAAGGCCACATTTTCGAGTGCGACAGCCGGCGTGACGGCGGATGGTTCAACCGGTATGGAGACGGACAGGGGCGTATCGAATTCGGTGATT
Source organism: candidate division CSSED10-310 bacterium (assembly GCA_016931515.1). Classification (GTDB taxonomy): domain Bacteria; phylum CSSED10-310; class CSSED10-310; order CSSED10-310; family CSSED10-310; genus JAFGEQ01. The sequence goes on from JAFGEQ010000009.1 coordinate 237,935, forward strand.
ACGGGAGTGGATCTTGATGAAACGCTGAAGCAGCGGTCCGGTCGCGGAACCGGGGAGAATCTTGTGCGGATTTATCCGTTCCGGAGGGCGGAGTTTGTTTTCGACATCAGTGGTCCGGGTATTCGGAGCGGGCGGTTGACGATGACGGTGGACGAGAACGGTCATTTCGAGTCGAAGCGGTCGGAAAAGGTGGACGAATCTGGGCGGGAGATTACAAACTGGACCATCAAGCGCGGGATGGACTTATGGCATCTCGATCCGGTGACAAAGGAAGCGGTGCTGGCGGTGCTGGGCAGCCGGATGCCGGCGGGGTTTGATTTTCAGTCCATGATCATGGAGTTCGGGACTCGGGAGGCGGCGGTTGCGAAGCTGGCGGAGGATAAGATCGAGTTGTTGCCGGACGAAACGGTGAAGGGGTTCGAGTGCATGGTATTCCAGCAGGATTTGGGGCCGTATTCGATGATACGCTGGGTGAACCAGGGAGTTGAGTTACGGATGGCGGTCGTGTTTCCCGGCAAGGAGCCGCAGATCACGCGGGAACTCGTCAGCGCCGATTTCGATCCGGTGATTCCGGACAATTTATTCGAGATCCCGGAGGATTATTCGGTTCTGACGACGATGGATTTTAAAAGCAATTGAACGATGCTTCATAGGAAGGTCAACAAAATACTTAAATAGAACCTTTTACAATGGTTCGCGAACGCGGTATCTTAGTCATTCTTTCAATTGGATCTATTTCTTTTTGTCCTGACCATTGCAAGCCAGAAATCAAGCCCGGTTGCGACTCCTACAACGCCTGGATGAAAGATCCCGAATGGGAACAGGCGAAGTTGCAGCGGAAGATTCATCGGATTATGGAACAAAGACATGATATTGATCGCGAAAGCCACCGTCGCAAGGCCTCCGGCAAACCCCGCAAGGCAGTACTGCCGGGCTGACCACCATCGGTGCTGATAAAACACCGATAAGCAGTCATAATGCAGTTTTTCAACAAAGCTCACCCGCGGCAATTCCGCTGCGCTAAATTGCCGTTCGCCGCAGCGCTTTGTCAGCCGCTATAATGTAATAACCTTGTCGCTGTCAACGACCCAATCTGCCAATTCAGGCATTGTAGACTTTTCCGCTCCATCAAAATACGGATGGTTTTTGTAAATGCCACATCTTGCCATACAGGTTCCACAGACCTTCACAGGCACTCCTTTGGAAATAAGATCTTTGAGCATTTGGGACAAGTCTTGGTCGTAGCCTTCCGGCTGCTTGCACACATCGCGAGCCATATCCACCGAATCATTCATAAGGAACAATCTGACTTCTTGTCCTGATTCGAGTAATTTGCCAGCGAGACGCAAACCGTTCCATGTCACATCGGTGTTGTCGTATGGTTCTCGGTTGAAGATTATGAGCACTTTCAATTGTTTCTCCTTTCGTGATTGGATTGATGGCTAACAATACGTTATCCGGCACTTGACTACCATGATTTGCCGGATAATAGCTGTGTATTATCCATCGTTCAACTAGCGGACGAAAACTTCGAAGTCGGTTGATCGATTTGAGTTTCCGATTTCTCTCTTTTCTCGATCAGGATTACCAGCACCGCAGTCGCTGCGCAACACTGACTGCGAGCATGAATAGTGGGAAGAATGTCGTGGTCAAGTCCTGATATTGATCCTCCTGATAGGCGCGATTCTGGCCCGGATCGGAGGCAGGCGATGAAATTCACGGCGCACAATGGGCGGAACACGTTTGGCAGGCCGGATGACGGGCACGGCGAATGCGGGGCGAAAGATTTTTCGCCCCACCGGTCCAACCATCATGAGACCATCCTGCCGCATGAAGGGGCGAAAGATTTTTCGCCCCTACGATCCGACCATCGGAGCACGTCATCGCCCGGTACGGGCGGATTTCTCCATTTACTCCTATGCTTCGACAAGGTAAAATATACCTTTATTTCTGCCGACTGTGGACGGCAACCTCAGACCGATCCCCCAAACGAACGTAACACTGCGAAAAGTTCATTCCCGAACCTTGTCCATGCTGAGTGGAGCATAACCGCTGAAGCTACGAATGTTTACAACTGTATAGCATGGTCGGCCGGAATCGAAGAGCCGGATGCCTTCATTGAGTATGTCCGGATCTGTGAGGGATCGAGGCGAGTAACTGCCTCGGTCTACTCGACAACAGTTTGGAGATGAACCGATACTCATCAGATAATCGCACTTACCTGTGTTGAATGTATCGGGAAAATCAATTGATTCACACCATCAAGAGATCAAGCTGCAAACAGCACCTGTCCCTCTTTTGCATAAAGGGCGATCATGGATTTCCCCTGATCGAATTCATCACAGGTCAGCATGACCAGATCAAGAGGAATCATGAACTTCCGAAGGGTTTCAATTTCAGGTATTCGAACCATTTTGACCCGTTCAAAAAGATCCTTGCCTTCGAAATCATCGGATATGATCGCAATATCAATATCACTGTCTTCAACGGCTCTGTCATTCCCATAAGATCCGAACACAATAATCTTCGAGGACCGTAATCCGTTCATGCGAAGTTGTTGTTCGATAAATTCCACTATTCTTTTAGCTGTTGAGTCAGCCATGCAAGACACTCCTTGCTTTTTTCAAGCAGGTCGGCAGTCCGATCACGTGTAAAATTCGATTTCAGATTTTCCAGATCATCCGGGTAACGCGTCGGAATACTGACACCATTCAACTGATGCATGAATTCGGACAGATTCTCCGGCGGTTTGATACCGGCTTTTTCTGTCAGGTAAACGAGATTGTGTGTTTTGGGGGGTATCGTCCCTGACACCTGTGCATAAAGACCCTTGAGTGCTTTTTCGAGAGCAAGATGACACATGAAAACAGCATAAAAAAACCGTTTCCCATCAAACATGTAGCTGGCGGTTTCAAGATCGTATTCAGCCTGTTTCAACCATTCCCGAGGGTTCGTCAACAGCATCCTCCTGATTTTGTATCAATGGCTGCGTTGTGTTCATCGCCACCGATCTTTCGATTATTATACTCAATGGGTGATAACTTGCAAAAACGCCTGTCTCTCCTTCGTTCACCAGAAAGCGGGGCGAAAGATTTGTCGCCCCTACGATCCGACCATTGGCGATCATCGGTACGCCTTTTCGCCGCTTCGACGTTTCGACGCTTCGTCCCCTCGACCTATTACGCCTCCACAATCAACTTGCGCGCCAGCTGCACCGCAATCCACAGGATCTCCCAGCAGATCTTGTCGTTCGTGTGATATCCCGACGTCTTCGTCGTGAACTGCCGGATTACCAGCACCTCCGCATTCGCATCCTCCTGGTACTCGATGATCACTTTCTTGATCTGCGTCTCCTCCCCGATAAACCGCTTCAGACCAAATCCGGGTTTTGCAGCAATCACACAGTAAAAATATGGGTAACTGTTCCCCTGCACCAGGTTGATGTTGATCTGCGCCTGCAATCCATACAAACCCGCCGGCGTCTGACCAAAACGGATCGTGAACCGCGCATCGATCGGAACCGCATTCCCCTTCTCATCCTTCGTCAGCATCAGCGCCGGAACGAACTGTTCGTTCTCCTCCTTCAACTTTTGAAAATACCCTTCGACGAGTTTCAACACGCGTATCTTCACCGCCAGGTTCGGCTGGGACAGGATGAACCGCATTCCGGTAAACCACATCGGCACAAACAGAAAAATTGCATCGACCGGAATAATCAGTGCCACGACAATATTTTTTGTGAAAACAAGGGTGAGAACGGTCAGCGCCGTCACGGCAATCCCCATCACCAGGAACATCATGCAACCGCGTAAATTGCTGATGTCGATCGAGTCTTTGTCCCATTCCTGATTCCGCTTCCGCAGATCCTCGATCTGCTCGATCCGCTCCATATCCACATCGGTCCAGTTCGTGTCCGGCTGGTATTTCTTCAACCGGGCCCGGCTGTCGTAGCCCTTGACCAGCATCAATCCGACCGCAATGATCAGGAACGGGATCCCAGGCAGCGGATTCAATACCATCACCTGGAACAACAATCCCAAAAATAACATGGCCGTCGCGACAATGATGCGGCGCTCATACGCCATGCTCTTCGCAAAATAAAAATGGACGCTGTCCCGCTTCTCAGGAGGCGGAAAACCCAGCAACTGCATGATCGACGCCATGGGATTCCTCCGTTTCACGATAAATTTTCCGGCAGATCAGACCCGACCGGTCTTCTGGAAATGCATTGAAATATAACGGACACGCTCCATGACAGACGGCAAAATCCGCACATCCGTCACACTCCGGCGGCGCTGCCTGCTTGCCGCGCAACCACTTCGCACGGGCGCTGGACCAGATCGAGCGAAAATCATCCGTCAACAGCGATCCGACAGGCTCCTTCCAGCTTGAACACGGCAGAATGTTTCCCCCGGGATCGATCGCCAGCAACCCCTCACAGGCCGCGCATCCCTTGTTCCCCAACCCGTGCGCCACCGGGTTGAACAGGCACAGCGGCGTCGGAGCATACCACATGAACTCCACTCCCGCGGTCCGTGACGCGTCAATAACCGGTTGCAGCAACACGCCAATATCCGCATAGGCGACCGCAAGTTCATCCTCCCGGCCGCGCCCGACCGGAATCAGCATATTCAACGAGAACCGCTCCGCCCCAAGCTCTCTGACGAATTCCGGCATTCGCTGCAATGAATCCGCATTCTCGGCATTCAATGTCCCATGCGGATGCACAAGGACCCCCTCCGCCTGCAGCGCTTTCAAACCGGCTACGGATCTCCGGTGCGATCCTGCCACGCGAGTCAGAGCGTCATGCACATCCTCATCGGGCGACTCAATACTGACCTGCGCCGATGCCAGACCCGATTTCTTCAGCCGCCGCGCAACCGGGCCGGTAATCAGCGTACCGTTCGTTATCAGGTTCACCCGCATGTTCAGGCTGCGATGCGCGTACCGGATCAATTCGAAGATATCGTTGCGAAGCATCGGCTCCCCGCCGGTAAATGAGACGCTCGGCACACCCGCGTCATTCCGGATGATTTCCAGAATCCGTTTGAATCCGTCCGTCGACAGCTCATCCGGAGCCGCTTTCGATGCTTTCTCACCGCCGCTGCTCAACCAGCAGGCGCCATAGCAGAACCGGCAACTCACGTTGCAGCGGTCCGTCACAGCAAGCTCAGCCAGGATCGGCAACTCGATGTATCCTAGCTCGAATCCGACCCGTTCAATGCTGTCCGAGTAAAACCGCTCGCACAGGTTGTGCCCCAGCATCAGGGACAGGGCCATGAAGAACTCGTTGATCTGTCCCGGTGCTTCCGGATCATGGCGCCGTTCTTTCAGGATGGTGCGGAGCGACCCGCCGTTCAGCAGGCTGTGCACCAGCCGGGCGCCGGTCGAATTCAGCTTAAAACATTCGTTGGGCATCCGGATCAGGACATTGTCCTCCAGACGCACCGAAACAAACGGCCGAATTCGCCTGACAAACGGCTCAATCCATGAAAGGTCCGTCATCCGTTCTGTCATCAATGGCCTCCACCGCTGACGCACGCACCGTGACAGGCGCTGTGGCACGCACTGTGACAGGCGCTGTGGCATGCACTGTGGCAGGCATTATGGCAGGCATTGTGGCAGGCTGCATGGCAGGCCTTGATACCCGAGATCGCGCTGCCGGAGATGAAATCCTTGAAGGTGACCGCATCGGGATTGACCTGCAGGGATCGCTCGAACGGTTGCCGGATAGTGTTGCGGTCGAAATAGCGGTCATACCCGTAATGACGATGGTAATACCACGCCCAGCCATTGACAGGATCATCAGCGGATCCAGCCGGTTTCTTCTTGCCGTCCGACGGTTCCTCATCCATAAACGCCTGCGCGATCTGCTCGTGCCAGTATTTGCGTGTCGCCTCGATATCACAGTCCCAGGTCTTCTGCTGCGTGTTGTCGACCATGGACTGCATCAGATCCGTCAGTTCCTTCTCGCTGAACTGACCGTCATCCTGGGCCGCCTGGAACATCATCCGCTCGTATGTACCGAGGTTGGCGATGGCTGTCGGCAGGTTCGACGGGATTTCGACAAACAGCGGATCGTTACTGACGAGTTTCAGCATCTCCCGCGCCAGCAGTTGCGCCAGAACGGTGGAAAATATCTGCTTGTACGGCACGCCGATGAACACCGCTGCCTCGATCGGATCCAAGTCGCGCGCGATTTTGCCGTCTTTGCGGAAGGAGGCGATTTCCAGCTTGGGTGGCACCCAGTCGCTCCGGAGCCAGTTCACATCGTCGAGACCCTGTTGAGCGCGAATCATGGAGCGATGCTTTTTCGCGGCTGTGAAGAGCCCGCTGGAGCCCAGCATCGACAGCGCGATCACCAGCACCATCCGGGAAATGCCGCCGCGATCCATGTCAACGGCAGTGGCGAGCTTGGAGGTTACTCCGCCGCCGGCATCGCCGGAAGCAGCTGCCGCGCTGAAAGAGGCAGTCTGAAAAACATCCGCATTGATGTACTGCTGGATCCGGAAATGGTATTTTGTCGGGATTTTATCCTTGTGGAGCTGCACCTGGGCAACCTGCTTCCCGTCCCGGTCATATGTTTTGTAGTCGATCAGGTAGTTCTCATTCATGAATTTTTCGGTAGCGAACCCGTTTTCCAACAGCGTCTTTTCAACCGATTCGCGATCGCTCCCGCCGGAATGCTCCAGCGGGTAAGTCACCCACACGGTGTAATGCTCCAGCGGTTCATCCCATTCGGTCGGAGCCCAGTTGAAGACGACCAGTTCCTGCCCTTCCGCGGCCGTCGTGCGCGCCAGGTACCCGGCGGCACCCATATCCGCGGCAAACCGGAACCGGTAGGTCAGCTCGTTGGCATTGGATTTTTGACCGTCCGCCAAGATGATATCATACGTGGTCGAATTATAGGTGTTGATATCGAGCTTGTATGTCTTCCCCGTCTCGTCAATCGCCCAGGCGTTTTCCCTGTCGAAGACCGGTTTCAGGCGATCGAATCCGGAGAAATAAAATCCGCTGAAAGGAGTCTCCAGCAGGTGCCAACGCACCACGTATTCCACGACGGCTTTGCCGTCTTCGAAGAGCTGGACATCCACCTCCGCGAACCGGACTTCCCCGCGGCCGGCGAGGCATGTCGCGCTTCCCATGATCGAGGCACATAAAACAAGCACCCATATTACCAGTTTCCGATCGATTACCCTCATACTTCCGCCTCCAGGTTTCAGCGTTTGAACCAGTATACGCGAAAAGGGGATTGGAATTCGAAAAAAATCTTTCATTTTGTGTGATTGTCGAAAATCCCCCCGGCCGCGGGAAGTCGCTAAAGACGACTGGAGCTCCCGCCCCCCTCATACGAGGCAGAGGGTTCTTTATTGGCGGTTTGAAAATCCCCCCGGTTGCCTCAGTCGCCTCGATCGCTTCTCCGGCGATCTCTTTGGCGACTTCTTTGGCAACCGCCCCGCTGTTGAAGCAAATGAGCGTACTGACTCATGGAAAATCCCCCCGGTCGTCTCCGACGACCGCCCCCCTTTTCA
>JAFGEQ010000001.1 GCA_016931515.1 candidate division CSSED10-310 bacterium
AATTGTTCTTGGGGCTTTCGGGTACGTGAAAGGCGATGGTTTCGGAGCTTTGAGCGTAAGTGGCAACTGCTCCATGAATCCCTGGGGATGTGTTGCTGTTGCCAGCATGAATCATGTCGTAATACTGAGTTCCCGGGCCAGACCAAGCAGGTAGTCCGGCGGCAGCCTTCCTGAAATCGTGCATATCCATCCATCGCGGACCCATGTGACCGAGTATGACAATTTCCGGCGTAACAGGCAAAACGAGTTATCCCAGCAGGAGATTTTCAGATCAAAGAGACTTGATTTGGCCCCCAATTCAAGATCGGATGGCTCTGGAATAGTTACAGCGCAAAAAAACTCGTCCGAACTGACAATTGCTTTCTGCAACAGCTGTGAATAGAATCATGGGAAGGGTATTTATGAGATCAGGTTTCTTTATCCATGAGGATCTGAAAGAATCCTTTCACAATAGGATTAAAAAGGTCGGCATCTATTTGTTTGTTGACCTGGATTTATCTCTTAATTACTGGCTCAGGAGGTTTCGGATATGATGAATGAAAAGAGGTCAGTTATTGTTTGGTGCGCTGTGATATTGTTTCTCTTCCAGTTAAGTTCGGTAGCTAACTCAAGTGATGTTCTAAATAATGTCGAATTGGAACTTCAGTGGGAGCTTGATCTCCCAGGTCATCCTTGCACGATTGCTTCAAGTCCCAACCTAGCTCTATTTATTGCCGAAAGTAACAATGAAAAAGGTAGCAACTCGATTGTTCTCGTGAATAATATGGGAAAAATAAGTAATACTCTTGAAATTTCAAAATATGGCACTTGCTCAGATAAACTAAGCATCTATGACCATCCCGCTTTTTTACAGGCAAAATCAAGGGGAAAACTCGATCAACTCAGTTTAGAAGTTAACGATGTCATCCAATACTCTCCCGATTGTAAATACCTTGGGATCATCCGCAGCTATTTTGATAACGCTAAGGACTGTTTTAATCGAAAATTCTTGATTTTTAAGATCAATCCCGCTGGAGAAATGCTGGAGCTTCGGGTAAAGGACCCAATATGTCCAGAAGTTTTGAATGAACTATCGGGTCAACAGGTTAAAGAGCCTTGGTCACTTTGCGTTGATTCTTGCCAGATTGCTAACAATGGTAACAGTATGCTCTGGGTATCGAAGGGGAATCAAAGTAATCGAGTGGTTATTTGGGATATTGAAGGAAAAACTCTTTTCGAAGGAACATGCAGCCCAAGCCATTATCCTTGTTTCGATACCTTCGAGATGAATGACTCCGGAGATTTCGCTTTGTCTTGGGATTCTGGAGATTTCGGTAAAGAGGGACATGTGGCAAACTACTATGATCGGAATGGTTCTGAAATCGAAAAGTCAAATTACATAAAAGGGAGTCAGCCAATCGATATCACAAAGCTGTCATTCTGGTCATCCTCATTAACAGACAATATTCTTAGTAGATGTTTCTTTGAAGACGAAAACGGTCTCAACGTTGCATATATAAAGGCAGAGCATACAAGAGGTCAAAGCGTCACTTTATTCAATGTGGCAAAGAGCGATAATATTTGGACATTCAGGAACGACAAGGAAGGCTACGAATTCGGCAAGTTGAGAACCTCAGCCAATGGTGATTTGATTCTTATAACCAGAGTTAAGTCTTGGAATCAGAATGCTGAGAGCTTCGAGGATTACCAGATTCAGCTTGAAAACTCACCCGTTGAATGGATTTTTCTGAATAAAAAAGGGGAGGCTTTTAAGACGCTTGGAATTATGGGTTCCCTCGAAATGTCCTTAGATGGGACAAAATTACTGAACATTGTAGGAGACAGAACTCTTAAACTTTATAGCCTGAGAACTATCGATTAGGAGGTGCGGGTAATGATCCGACGATTTTGCCTCCTCGTGTCTGGTTTGTTTTTTCTTATTATTGTTCCAAATGTTGCAGAAAGCGTAGTTTGGCCGATTTCTGAAGAAGATCGGATGGGACTGATGACACTGTACGGCGATTACAGGGAATACGATGCCGGCGGTGGATTCCATTCAGGCATTGACATCGTTCAGAACATCCCCAATAACAGCGCTGATTCGTGTATTGTTCCGGTTCATTGTGTTAAGAATTCGCAATTCATCTGCTATATGGTGAACAAAAAGTCCGGGAAACTTAACCTTTTAAATATCGAAGGCATTCTTCTCTACGATTATCTAAATAATGCTTACCATGTCTATAATCACGTCAAGGGAATTAATCCCAAGTACATCATGGAGTTCATGGACTACCCAACAATTTTGGAGGCGCAAACAATTGGATATGTAGGGGAAGAAAATGGTCCCGCCTATGGTAATTCATCTCCACATATCCATTTTGCTCTATTTGGAGGGAATATTCAGTATTCAGTCGAGATTGAGGAGAGATTAATAGAGATTTCCGCTGGTCTTGAAATTCCCATTTGGACACTTGCTGGAATACCAACTGGGCAAGGACAGTTATATCCACTCGGAAATCCACTCAATTTACTGCCAGATGCTGATTTACATGATACTGATCCACTTATCTTCCTCAACTCTGAGATAAGCGGAACCCAAATAGATATTGTGCCAAATATAAGCAATGCAGGCGGTACAAAGTTTTATACCAACGGGCTAATTGATAAAAACCATTGCCCCTGGCAAGTCAGGGGCAAGGTCGACCTGATCGCTAGAATTAACGATTACATGAATGTGAGAGGATCTTTTGCGCCACACGATGCGAATATTTTTCCCGGAATTTACAGGATAAATTACCAGATATTAGAAATACCCGGTTCCCTTAAATGGTTGATTGATGACAGCCTTTCAGAAGCTAACTTTAATGGCTTGCTTCCGGGCGGAACAAATCGTGGAGAAAGATATTGGCGTAATGCAGAGATTCGACCATGGATCTCCGAAGCAAGATGTTATACCGATTATGACAAGAGGAAATACAATTATGGCTATTGGGTCGTGAGCAACACAAATGGTACTGGAATCCATAGAGATGGCTGTTGGGACACGTCTGATCCCGGGATTTCTGAGGGTATCTATACAATCCGGATTACGGCATACGACCACGCCGGAAACTCGTCATTTACCGACTTGAACGTTGAGGTCAGGAAAGCGGATATTTACGTAGACATCAACAACAGCCAAGGCATACAAAACGGCACAATTGAACATCCTTACCGCACTCTTAGCCAGGGAATACAAAATACATCGCCAGGTGAGACGATTTATGTCGCACCGGGAACCTACAATCAAAATGAGACATTCCCGATATATATAAGAAAGGACGGAATAACAATTGAGGGCGCTGGATATGAAAGCTCAATAATCGAGGGCAACAACGATAGCTCTGTCTTTGTTATTACAGGATACGATGTGACAATAGCAGATCTCAGTGTGAGTTGTGCGAGCTACGTTGTGGAACCCAATTTTGGCGCGATAATCGTCGATAATGGGCAGGCATCGATTAAGAATTGCAGAATTGCAGATAACGACAGCCCCGGTATTTGTCTTTATTGGTCGTATGTGGAAACATTGATTAGCAATTGTCTCATAGAAAATAACACTTCATGCGGTATCTATTGCGATCATGCTCATGACCCTGCAAATATTGTAAACTGTACGATTTCCAACAATGGAATCGCTGGCATCGCTCCGGAATTAGATTCTTTTACCCATATTTCGAACTGCAATATCGTGAATCATTCATATGCAGGAGTCAGGGCTACAACAGGCAGTTCCATTTGGCTGTACTTCTGTAATTTCTATAACAATCCCAACCTCTATTCAGTCGATGGAACCTGCTCGATATCTTCGGGCAACCTTTTTGTATATGCCCCAAGATTTGTATCATCAGGTGACAGGCTGTTCTACCTCAACTCTGATGCTGATCCCGGTCCTGATAGTCAGTGCATCGATGCAGGTAATGATTTTTATGTCGGAGATCCGGCTGTTTATCAACAAACGACGAGATCCAACAACAGCTTGCTTCCCTCAGGACAATATGATGCTTATCCTGTTGATATTGGTTTTCACTATTATCCCGTCTGCTATACGCCCACCCCACCACCCACGCCCGTCATCTACAGCCCGACACCCTGCATAGCTTATACGCAGCCCGGTGCGGGATGGGTTGATTTCGACTACGAATTTTACGAAACAGAAAACATGACCGCGAAAATTGGACTGACGGACAGTGACCTTAACTCAGATCCTCATTCCTACGAGACAGTTGATGTTACAGTGACGAGTGATAGCGATGCGACCGGGATTACCTTCACTCTCAGGGAGGAAAGCACAAACGCAAGCCGTTTCACATCAACCTCAAATGGGCAGGATCTCGAATTCACAACGGGGGTAAGTGTCGAAGGCGTATCCATCGAGATCAGCGACTTCGATGATGTAACCGTCACATATCATGATGATACTTATAGCGTTGATCGCACTGATATCGCAATTTGGTACCAAAATGGTGCGCCAACAAGGACGCCGACTCCAACGCCGACCGGAACTTGGAACACCAGCACGCCAACGTCTACATCCACACCTTCTCCGACGCCCACAGGCACTTGGTCAACAAATACCCCGATTCCGACGGATACTCCCACTGAAACGCCCGGAGGACCTACGGAGACTCCGTCAGCAACATTCACTGCAACATCGACGCCTGGACCGTGGACGGATACCGATGCATGGGGAAACACGGGGACAACCATCACCACTTTCAGCTGGATCGATGCTTCTTCAGGAACTGACCTATACATTACAGAAGACAACGGATATGCGACTGTGAGTCTCCCTTCCTCGTTCGATTTCTACGGCAATTCGTACAACTCGGTGAATGTAAGCGCCAACGGATACATGACGTTTGGAAATTTACCTCAAGAATTCGAGAATGATTACATGCCGAGGGAGATAGAACCGAACGATGTCATAGCTCCGTTCTTTGACGACCTCAATCCTGCGGACACCGGTCACGTTTATTACCTGGACTCCGGGACATACGTCACATTCGAGTGGGACCTTTTCAGGCACTATAGGTCGTGGACTGATTCTTATACTTTCGAGGTCATCCTCTATGATGACGGTCAAATAAAATTCCAGTATTACATTATGAGCGGAATATATGCTGGTGGAGAAAGCGCGACGATTGGCATCGAGAATTCTACAGGAACAATTGGACTACGATACCGTGATAGATTCTTAGCAGGAGAAATCTTTGGTTCTCTGGCGATCCTATTCACACCCCCGTCAGTAACTCCCATCCCGACTCCAACACCAGAAACACTTTATCAAAACATGAATGAAACTGCGGAAGAGAACGGAGAAGACTGGAGCTTAACTGGCTTATGGCAAGTTGTTGATACGTCTTCAGGCGATCCATGTGCGAAGGCGCATGGCGGCACGAAGAGCTTCTGGTACGGGATAGACGAGGTTTGCAATTATGACACAGGCACAGAAAACTCAGGGGTTCTGATATCGCCGCAGATAGAGCTTGCAGAGAATATAACTTTTACTTTCTGGAGTTGGGAAGAAGTCGAACCCAACGCATATCTCGACGTGGCGGATAATCGAACAGTTTTCATCACAGACGATGACGGATTAACATGGGATCTAGTCCATTTCCATGAGCCAGACACGACTGGATGGGAGCTGCATGTTGTCGATATTGAAGCTTGGGAATACAAGACAGTTAGAATCAAGTTCGTCTTTAATACAATCAATGACTTAGATAACGATTTCCCCGGTTGGTATGTCGATGACATTGTCATTGAATCTTCAGTTCCACCACCGATACCAGCTCTAAGTACACCCGGAGCCTTTGGTTTGCTCATTCTAATGGGCGCGTTAATTTTAAAATTGCGGAATTATGTGAAAAAGAGGCACAACAACTTGTTACAGAAAATTTGAATGGAGCTTCATCTGACAAATAATCTTATTTGAAATCAAGCAACACAAACTTGTTTCAGTCCAAACGGCACTTCTCAGCTTAATCATCACTTGGACGCCAAGAAAAAGCCACACCGGGAAAGCTACGAATCAAAAGGGTCGTATCCAATAAACTCGACAATTTTTGGAATCAGTCTGTCCTGGGGAAGTGAATGAGACATCTCCCAGTGATGGATGGTGAATTCGTCAACCCCGATTGTTTTCGCAATATCTCTCTGGAATAGGTTCAAGTCCATCCGTCTCCTGCGGATATGGTCGCCAATCGATTTTGGAGTTTCCGGGTACGAGAAAGGTAATGGTTTCGGGGCTTTGAGGGTAAGTGGTAACTGTTCAACGCAACCCTGTCCCTGCGGGTATTATTCGCATCCGGAGAAGGCGTGTGTGTGCCGGCCGGAGCACATCACGCGGTATTTGAGCCGCATTTCCAGACCGCTGCTGGACAGGATCGATCTGCACATCGAGGTCGGTGCCGTGAATTTCAAGGAGTTGCAGGTTAAATGTGCCCGATGCGGACGGGATGATGAAAAGCGACCAAGGACTGCAGAGGGTTATCTTTTATATGATATGTCGAAATCCCGGTTTGTAATCGACAAATCATGTAATCGTGTCGATCGGATCGACAGGTTCAGAAATGAATTCCGGATTCTATTGCTGAATCAGGTCTTTCCTTCCTTGAGTAAATCGAGAAGCGGCGGGTTGATAAACAGCCGCTCTCGACCGACCGTTTCACTGATCTGGACGCCGGCATCTTCAAGTGCCTGGAGGTATGCGGCAGCCGTCTGGCGTTTCGCGATGCCGGCCTCAACCAGGAAGGCGATCTTGCGATAGGGTTGACGGAAAAGTAGCTCAACGAGCTCCTTGGAGTAAATCTGCGGAAGATCACGTCGTACATGATGGATCGTTTTATCCATAAGGTTTCGAATTCCGAGAATTAACTCCGTGGTCCACCGGGCCGTTACCTCAACTCCTGTTCATTGTTTCTCTCTGCGGATTTCAGCATTCCATGGATTGATAATCGGAAGCCCGCCTGCTTCGAAGTCGCGTTCATTTCGGGTAACCAGAGTCAGGTTGTTCGTATACGCAACAGCCGCAATCAAGCTGTCCAATGACGCCATGGGATTTCCTGATTTTTCGGCCGCTCCCTGAATGATTCCCCAATTCTCTGCAACCGATAAATCAATCGGATAGATTCGATCCTGATAATCTTCCAGCAACGTCGTCAGCCAAATGATCAACTCGCTTTTCTTTCTTGAGTCCGGAAGCTTTTCTATCCCTTTCCGCAGTTCACCGATAGTAATGACACATAAATGCAAATTGTCGGACGGGATGCCTTTCAACCATCTGATGACGCTATCATCCGGAGCCGGTTTCACCAGTTCCGATATAACACATGTATCCAGCAGGTAGTTCACAACTCAATACTCCTGGGACAATCTTTCTGCCGATCAAACTCGATATCATCATCGATTTTGGGACAATTCAGTAAAAATTCCTTAAAAGCCGGCTTAGGGGATAGTAATTGATTATACTGATCGACAGAAACGACAACCACTGCGTCATGGCCGCGACGAGTCACTAATTGAGGACCCTTTTTCAGCGCGTCATCGACGAGTTGACTGAATTTTGCTTTCGCATCCTGGAGTTTCCATGTTGATTCCATACAGCCTCCTTTCGATTCATCACACTAGTCAGTCTAGTCATATTTTAGATACCTGTCAATTGCCACTTTGCGGAGTTCAATGTTCAAATGCACCCGTTCCGCTTTCCGTGCTGAATTAAAATCAGGGGGACGAAACATGAAAAAGATGTGTAAATGAAAGGGAGTTGTGTAAACTATGTCTTGACGTTATTGTGTAAACCTATCACAGGACAAGACCAGTGAACCCAGGTTCACTCTCAGGAGTTTTCTCCAAGTTGTGACAATGTGGCATCTACATCAATAATTTATATTTTTTATACACTTACAGACTTTATTTCGGATTCTCCGTTGGCATGAACTTCACTATTGGATCGCCCATTACATCAGGGAACTCCTTCTCAGATCAGGTAACGGAACACCGTTGGCTAACAATCTCTCGTCCGAGACAAACTTAGAGAGTTTGGTGCCTCATGAAAAGCTCTCTGATTTTCATCTCATGCCCGCGGGTTGGAGTGAACCTCCCCTTTTCCCAACTTCGGATGGTATCAACGGATACTCCGATGAGATGGGCCGATTGATTCTGCGTCAAGCTGGAATCGACACGATTTTTAAGCAGATAATCCCGAAATGTTGTCGTAGTCGCCGGATATCCGGTGAGCAAGTTCCAGAGAGCCACATCTAATTCGAGAAAGCGCACGATCCTCGGGATGAGTATTCCTTCTAAAAATGGCAACGCAACCATTGGGGTGTGTTGTGGTGCCCAACCAGAAAATGACCGCATTGTAACGAATCCTGCCGGAGACCGTCTGTCTTTCGACAGGAAATTTATTCTCATTACAGAGGAGATTATATATATGTTTGCCTATACACCGACCAAATTGATTTTTTTGCTGTTCCCAATAATTATAGTAATGATTCTGCCTGGACTGATCCGTTCACCGGCACTGGCGGTCGATATCGGAATGGACGTGTTTGCTTCGGGATTCACAAACCCGGTCAGTATTTCGCACACTTCCGATGATCGACTATTCGTTGTTGAAAAAGCCGGTCAAATCAAAATTGTAGAGCCGTCCGGCATCGTCCTGGATCCTCCGTTTCTATCAATTGCTGCAAAAGTGGGATCACAGGGAGGAGAACAGGGACTGCTGGGCCTGGCGTTTCACCCCGAATACGCGTCGAACGGGTATTTCTATGTCAACTACACCAATCTCTCGGGCACGACTGTTGTGTCACGTTTTTCGGTCAGTTCCGATCCGGATTCTGCGGATCTGGGTAGCGAACAGATCCTGCTGACCATACCCCAGCCATTCGATAATCATAACGGCGGTGATCTGCATTTTGGACCTGATGGATATCTGTACATATTTACCGGCGATGGCGGTTCGGGAGGCGATCCGGACAATAATGCCCAAAATCCCCAGTCACTCCTGGGCAAAATCCTTCGAATCGATGTAAATCAGGGTTTGCCATACAGTATTCCGCCTGATAATCCATTTGTTTCCGATCCGAATGTTCTGGATGAGATTTGGGCGCTGGGTCTGAGAAATCCCTGGCGGACGTCATTCGATCGGTTGACGGGAGATCTCTGGATTGCCGATGTGGGTCAATCCGCCCGTGAAGAAATCAATGTCGAAGCCGCCGGATCGCCCGGTGGAGCCAATTACGGATGGCGTTGCTATGAAGGCAACCTTGACTACAACACCAGCGGGTGTGATGCTCCGGAAAACTACATATTCCCTGTGTTTGATTACGCTCATCCACCCCATTGTGCCGTGACAGGCGGGTACGTGTATCGGGGCGCTATGTATCCAGGATTGTACGGTCGATACCTGTTGACGGATTATTGCACCGGAAATGTCTGGAGCCTGTACCCGGATGGCATGGGAGGCTATGAAGTCACCGATTTCGGAGTCCGCGTCACATTTATCAGCAGTTTCGGTGAGAACATGGACGGGGAGTTATTCGCCTGCAGCTTACTGGATGGGAATGTTTATCAGATCATGGATAGCGAATCAGCAGCGACGCCAACCCCAACCCGAACGGCATCGCCGACCGCATCACCCACACCCGCAGCCACACCGACGCCGGGCGGGTGTTATGTCGATCTCGACCTGTCCCAGGAAACATTTCAGGGAGGTGATCCCTTTACCCTGACCTACCTGATCGGGAATCCGGAACCGCAGACAGTGTCAGGGAATTTCTGGTTGCTGCTGGATGTCTACGGGCTATATTGGTTCTATCCGGACTGGATACAGACGCCCGAGTATATGGACGTAACGTTAATGCCGGGTGCATCATTCGGACCGAACACCGCCTTGGATTTTTCATGGCCGGCGGATGTGGGGGGGCACGCCGAGAACCTGATGTTCATCTGCGCCCTGACCGATTCGTCCAATACGGCTTTGAAGAGTAATGTGGCATCGGTCACGTTTGGTTACTGATCAGAAAGGCATCAGGAATCCGTCGGGCATTTCCCGCGAAGAAATGCTTCGAAGACGATGATGCGGAGGGTGAAAGCGACGCCGTAATCCCATGGTCGCTCATGGTGCCAGTAGTAATCCACTCCGGGTTCGATGCCGTATTCCAGCCATTCGATGGGGAGTTTACCGACAAATTGGGTTCGAAAATACACCCTGTCGTTGTCGTTTTCATCCCGTTCTTCCAGTTCCTCGACGGTATCCCGTGTCGTTGCACCGTGATGAGGATTGAACGCACTGCCAAGTTCCAGAGACATTGCGGAGTTCTCGCCGATCTCGCTCCGGTACGCGATACCGTTCCATACCTGGGCGGCATAGGTCACTTCCTGGTATTCACCGGAACATGCGAAACGAAGGAATGAGAGATCGGAGATTATCCGGTCAAACTGGAGTGTTGTTTTGGCGCCGAAGCGGTCATCCGTTCGCCAGTAGACCTGCTGCTCGGCATAATAGCGGACCGGATCCTTTTTGACTTCGTAGCGGAAAAAGGGGCGCAATCCGGCCTGAGGGCTGCTTCCCTTCCAGTACACATCGAGTTTCGATCCGGTCCTGATTTTCTCATTCGGAAAGAACAGGAATCCGGACGTAATCGTTTTGTTGTCTTCAAGAGTTGATACGGTATCGGCAATCGGATCCCTGGGATCCGCGCTGGAATCGATCTGGAAGAAAAACTTTGCCCGGCGCTGGATACATGGCAAAGGTATTCTGACCCGAACCGGCATATTCATGCTGAATTCGCTTTCGCTGTAATAGGATGGAACGAGGTCCACCTTGACCTGCACGATTTCCTCCTCGTCCCCAACCCTCGGTTCGCCGAATGCCCGATCCGTCGCATCGACGATATCCGCCAGACCCCGGCTTAGCGTTGCCCGCCGGTCCTCCCACCGGGTCAGGGCGTGGCGGGTCACTGTGCAGCCTGAGATAAAACAGACCATGCAAGTAATCGTACACACTCGGTTGACTATGCTGAACATCCTCATATCCGGATAGGCCCCTGTTCATCGTTGTGCTCGAGACCGGCCACACGCCTCATTATTTCATCAGTACAGGATTCAAATCAAGCGGACTGCTTACCGCGGCGCCTTTTTTCGTGACACCGGCTGGAACGTCGGGACCAGATGCTTTTTTCCGTTGCCAATCAGGTCCGCACGCCCCATTTCAGTCAGGATCCGTCGCAGCAACGGCCAGTTTTCCGGGTCGTGCCAGCGCAGAAATGCCTTGTGAACACGTCTGAGATTCAATCCGGAAGGCACTTCGATACGGGAATAACCGTTTTTGCCCTGTTGCAGAGGGTTCTTTCCTGTGGCGAACATCGCCGCCGACAGCGTCATCGGCAGTGGCAGGAATGTCTGAACCTGATCCGGGCGGAATCCGTTTTTTTTCAAATAGAGGGCCAGTTCCAGCATATCATCCGACGTCGTCCCGGGATGAGCGGCAATGAAATACGGAATAATGTACTGTTCTTTGCCGGCATCCTTTGAAAACTCCTTGAAGAGGTCTCTGAATCGGTCGAACAGCTCAACACCCGGCTTCAACATGGCCGCCAGCGGTTCCGGTTGTGTGTGTTCCGGTGCGAGTTTCAGGTAGCCGCCCACGTGATGCTGGGTCAATTCGCGGATGTACTGCTTCGATTTCAGTGCCAGGTCATGGCGCACTCCGGATGCAACCAGGACTTTTTTCACTCCCTCAACACCTCGGGCCCTGCGATAGAGTGACAGGAGTGATTCATGGCCGGTGTTCAGGTTACGGCAGATCGACGGATAAAGGCATGAGAGCCGCCGACATACGCGTTCCAGAGATGGATCCGAACATCCCATCCGGTACATATTCGCCGTCGGTCCTCCCAGATCCGAGATAATTCCGGTAAAACCCGGCGCCCGATCCCGAATATCCGCGATCTCCCTCAAAATCGATGCCTCCGACCGGCTTTGTATCAACCGGCCTTCATGAAGCGTGATCGAGCAGAACGCGCACCCGCCGAAACAGCCTCTCAGGATAATGACTGAATGCCGGATCATCTCCCAGGCAGGGATACGGGAATCACCGTAAGCAGGATGCGGCAACCGGGTATACGGCAATTCATGGACGGCATCCAGTTCGGCCGTTGTCAACGGGAGAGCCGGCGGATTGATCCGGACCATGCGATTGCCTGTGCGCTGAATCAGGACAGGAGCAGATTCCGGATGTGTCTCCATTCGCACCCGCCGGTCCGCCTCGAGCAGTTTTTCGCTTGATGACACGATGGCTTCATGCGACGGCAGTTCGACAAGCCGCCGATCCGTTGCGGGGAGATGATCGGCATCGGGCGGCATGACAACAGCCGTTCCGGGTATATTGTGGATGTCCCGCGGCAGTTCACCGGCAGCCGTCCGGAAGGCAATGTCGACGATCTGTCTTTCGCCGTTGCCGAAGACGAGGATATCCGCTTTTGAATCCAGCAGGACGGATCGCCGAAGCTTGTTCGACCAATAATCATAATGCGTCGTTCGACGCAAACTCGCTTCAATACCTCCGATCACCACCGGGACATCCGGCCAGGCTTCGTGACATCGCTGCGTATAAACAAGAACCGAACGGTCCGGCCGGAGTCCTCCCCGGCCATCCGGTGAATAGGCATCATCCGATCGAGGTTTGTTGTCCGCCGTATAGCGGTTGACCATCGAATCCATGTTGCCGGATGTAACGCCGAAAAACAGGTTGGGCCGGCCCAGGATGCGGAATGCATCCGCCGACTGCCAGTCCGGCTGCGCGATAATACCGGTCCTGAACCCGTGCGCTTCCAGGACCCGGGCGATCACCGCCGCGCCGAAACTGGGATGATCCACAAACGCATCTCCCGTCACAATGATAACATCGCAGGAATCCCATCCCAATTCGTGCATTTCCGCCATCGTCATCGGCAAGATCGGTGCGGGCAGGAATTTATGGGCCCAATGTTTTTTATGGGTGAAGAGACCGGTCATTTTGCGTGTTTTTCTCCCATTCAATTGGATTGTTCCGGATGTAATGTCTAATTTCTGACAATTCATTTTTGTCTCTGATTATGTGTTCGTAATAATTTCTATGCCAGATTTTTCCGATTTCTTTCATATGATTCGCGGTAAGAAATTTCAGATTCCTGATCGCGCATCGTGATTTAAAAGACGCTATCACCATCCCCAGAGTAAGGGCGCGGCTTGCCTGCGCCCCTCGGTCGGTATCGGTGAACATGATAATCCCGTGAAAATGATCGGGCATGATGACATGTTCATCCAAAAGGGTGTTATCGAAATATCGAGGAATTGCTTTCCATTCCTCATCTATAATGCGTCCGATCCTAGACAGTTCGAATTGCCGGTTCGTCTTTGGGGCAGGGGCAAGCCCTGCCCTTACTCTGACGTTGCTGCTCAGGTGATCGCTGATCTTTGGGGCAGGGGCAAGCCCTGCCC
>JAFGEQ010000010.1 GCA_016931515.1 candidate division CSSED10-310 bacterium
ACAATCATCTAAACCTTCTACCCCCGGGAGAAGGTGGTCGGAATAAACAAAGATGGCAACCGGTCAGTGGCGACCGGATGAGGGAAAAATCTCCGCCAAACCCCCGGGAGAAGGTGGGCGCCGCGACCATTCATGGTAGCGAGTCAGTAGCGACCGGATGAGGGAGGGAAACAACTCAACTTTCAATCCCCCGTCTCCCATGGTATTCTTGCATCAGGACGAGACATTGAACGGGTGGAACAACTCGATTTTTCCGGAGGTGCATGATGGTTGAACTCACATATTACGGGCATTCGGCAGTAAAAATCACCAGTGACAAGGTGGCATTGATGATCGATCCCTTTTTGGACGGGAATCCGAATCGCAAGTGTTGTTCGGCGGATGTGGAAGCGGATGTGATCTGCGTGACGCACGGTCATGGGGATCACGTGGGTGACACGGTGGAGATCGCCACGCGGAACGATGCGCTGGTGATTGCGCCGTTCGAGCTGGCGACGTATCTGGACATGAAAGGCTGCCGGGTGCACCCGATGCACATCGGCGGAGCCCGGACGTTTGACTGGGGCCGGGTGAAATTGACACCGGCGTTGCACGGATCGGGGTTCATCGAGGAGAGCGGCAAGATTGTATACACCGGTAATCCTTGCGGATTTTTAATTACATTGGAAGGCAAGACAATATATCATGCAGGCGACACGGGATTGAGCGCTGAGATGGAGGTTGTGGGCCGGATGAATGCGATCGACCTGGCGCTGCTGCCGATCGGTGACAATTTCACGATGGGGCCGGACGATGCGGTCGAGGCGGTGCGGATGCTGAAGCCGAAGAAGGTGGTGCCGATCCATTACAATACCTGGGAAGTGATTGCGCAGAATCCGGAGGGATTTGCGCGGAAGGTTGCGGGATTGGCGCCGGTTGAGATCGTAGCGCCGGGTGGAATAATCATGGTCTCGTAGGGGCAAACCCGCGTGTTTGCCCATTATGCGATGGGATACATTGATGGTTTGAAGGTGCGAAAAAATGTTCGCCCGCGGTCAGAAGAACCGGGGAGAGGAAGAGGTGGAGGAAGGTGCCGGTGCGTGCATGACGGCGAATGGGTGAACGGACGCAGGATTTGCGATGGTTGAATGTAGGGGCGGGGTTTCCCCGCCCATCTGGATCGATGTGATGGGTTTCCGTGGGGCGTGTTTCCGTGTTTCGATGTGATGTGTATCCGAAGGAGATGAAGGAGGAAAGGCTGTGAAAAGCTTATGGATGGCGATCCTGATCGGAGCAGTGATTGTGTCGGTGCCGGCCGGTGCCGTCTGGCAGGACAGCTATGTGTTTCCGGATGAAGATACTGTGACGGCATTATGGGTGTGCTCGGAGACCAGCGTGTACGCCGGTATGCAATCCGGGCGGATCTATCATTGGGATGGATCGGATTGGATGGCGGAGGACAGTCCATTTGAGTATGCGATTGACAACATCGACGGTGCCGATGACACATTTCTGGTCGCAAACGCGGGAGGCCGGTTTTGCTGGCGGGATAATGGCGTATGGAATGAAATCGAGATGGATTTGTTTGATTCGCTCAGTAGTGTTACAGGCAACTCGCGAGATCACTTTTATATTTCAGTTTATGGCGACATCCGAAAATTTCAGGACGGACAATGGGTACATTTTGTTGAATACACGGAACCGTCAACCGGGTGTAAGAAGCTCCATCTGACACGGGAGAACGATCTTTATATGACCGGGAATGATTACGAATGCTATTGGGTGAATGTCCCTGTCGTCGATATATGGGTCTGGCTGTGTTTCCCCGGTTTGGATACATGTCATAAGTTGGTTGGCAATCGAATGGAACCGTTTCTCAGATCCGATAGTGAACGGTCCGTGAATCTGATTGGCGGCTATTCAACGGAGGACCTGTTCATTGACTCTTCCGAACGACGGCAAAACACCATCGATTATCGCATTGTTCATCACAATGGTGAGTTTTTTACCCGAGTGGCCAACGGGCTTGTTTCTGCCCGAACTTATGGAACAACCCAGGACGACGGTACCCTGTTCTATATCGGCAGCAACTGGATCGTTGTCTGGGACGGAACGGTTCCAAAACTGATTCCGGCAATGCCTGATTCTGTTGATTTTGGCTATGTGTTTGATGGAAAGAGAAACTCCGATTTCTGGATCACAGCAGGGGATTCTTCGCTTCGTCACTGGGTTGGCCCGTTGCCGGAGGTGCCTGCGGCGACCGGCGCTTTCCTGAAGATGGACGATTACCGGGTGCATGCCGGGGAGCGGTTTCATGTGCAGGTGGCGGCCGGCAACGCAACGGACGCGGTGCTGACCGGCGATGTGTATGCCTGCATGATGATTTTCGGGATGAACGGGTTGTGGTTCTGGCCGAACTGGACGAAATCACCGAATCTGATCGAGCCGGTGCATGTAACGCTGGATCCGCACAGTTTTCAGTATTTTGACGTGTTCGATATGGTTTGGCCGGATATCGATGCGTCGTTTGACGGGTTGTTCCATTCGATCATGGTGACGGGCACTGGGGAGATCACGGAGTTGCAGAGCATCGGGTTTTCGGTGCGGTGAGGGGACGATGGGGCGCGGCGTCGAAACGGCGAAACGACAAATGGGCGCAGGATTTGCGATGGTCGGCCGTAGGGGCGAAAAATCTTTAACCCCTGATCGGGATTGGTTTGGTATGGTGCGTTGACGGATACGGATGTGACGGAAGTGATCGGTAATGTAGGAACCTGGGAATTCGGATAGGGATTGTAGGGACGGGTGGAACTGGAAGATTGGAAGATTGGAAGAATGGGGGATTGAAACGCGAATGCGCCCCCTGGCAGGCAACCAAAGTGTGCGCTTGCAAATTATAAATGAAATTGTATTTTGCAATAAATGAAACCGAGAGGAATCGCTTGAACGGGATATTGAATCAGTCGCCCGGTGAGACGATTAGCTTTACTGCTAACCGGCTATGGTTAACTGTTACTAGGCCATTACGAGAAACTGTACAAGGGCAGTTTTCAGGGATTTGTTTCATAGAAAATCGTTTGATTTTCAGCATGCTGTTGTTATCATAAACGCGAGTTAACTGAGCAGCGTAGTTGGTCCGGATGGATGAGATGAGTTGGAACTTTTATGAAGGAAAAGAGAAGATGAGATGTTTTCAGATGATGATTTTTCTGCTGCTGACAGGAATAACTGTATCAGGTTCCGATAAGTGGTTCACTGAACACCTGTTCGGAACAACTTGCATCGAATCCGAATTCTGTATTGATAGTCACGGAAATCCACATTGTGTTGGCAAGATCGGTGGCACAAACGAGTTGGTATATTACTGGAAAAAAAACGGTTCATGGTTTACTGAATCAATCGCCTCATCAGCTTCTTCATTTAACCGTTTTGAGTTTGAACTGGATGAGAATGATATTCCTCATGTAATCTATCAGGATTTCTTTTCAAGCAGATTAATGCATTCATCGAAAATGAATGGAGAGTGGATCCATGAGACTATCGAGTCCTTTAATGGGAAGATAAAACTTGGTTCTTTTTGCATTGATTCTCTGGGCAGGCTTTATCTCGGTTACATCAATGCTGACAGATCCGGAGTTTATGCTGTTAAAGATGCGGATCACTGGACTCTGGATGTTTTCCATAACGATATAAGCTTGGACAATCTGTGGACATATTTTAACATGGCCTTGGATAGAGATAATCAACCTCATTTTATTTATAGAGGTTTTCATGAGTATGGAGAGTACATATTCTATTCATGCAAACTGGGTACCGAATGGAGAATAGATAGGCCTGATAGTCGCATTGAGTCCGCCGATGGTCTGGAGGCAATGGCTTTTGATAATGATAATATTCTCCATTATGTGTTTACTGCGGATGGTAACATCCATCATGCTGTTAAAGAGGATGGCGAATGGACCATTGACACAATCGAAAATCAGGGTGCTAATTACTTAAAAATGAAGATGAAGCCAAATGGACAACCAGGCATTTGCTATTACTATACAGATGATCAGGACCTGTCTTATCTGGCATATGCAGAAAAAATAGGGGA
Organism: candidate division CSSED10-310 bacterium; assembly: GCA_016931515.1. GTDB lineage: Bacteria > CSSED10-310 > CSSED10-310 > CSSED10-310 > CSSED10-310 > JAFGEQ01. The sequence goes on from JAFGEQ010000010.1 coordinate 4,076, forward strand.
AACATGGAGTATCGGGACATTCCGGGATGACTATGAAAGAGGTTTTTTTCCTGCACTGGCTTTTGATGCCAGTGGGACTGCTCATATCATGACGAACGTGAACATTATGAAGCCCCAGGTTATGCCCGATCAGGTGAACCGATATTATACTGTTAGCGAACAAACTTTTAGTTACGAGAATGTAATTTTTGATGGTATAGATGGATTGAACGTGTCAATGGCCATAGACTCCCGGAACTATTTGTATGCTGCGTATAGCAGTTTGTTTGGAGGTGAATTGATGTTGGCCGTAAAAGATGATTACAATTGGAAAAAGACTGTTGTGGATTCAACAGGCTTTATAGAAACGGGTATTGACCTGGCTTTGGATGATAATTCTGTTCCTCACATCAGCTATCTGGATGCTGATAACAGTTTACTAAAACATGTCTATCTCGATGTTGACCAATGGAAAATCACCACAGTTGATTCAACTTGCTACGATGGTTTAACTTCAATTGCTCTGGACTCAGCGGGAGTTCCTAGTATCTGCTACTATAAACAAAGCAGTGGTTCATTGGAATATGCAGTTCTTGAAGAATCCGGCTGGGTACTTGAGAAGGTGCTGGACATGCAGTCAGGTACTTATCCGGTCACATTGTCTCTGGATCTGGATCAAAACGACAACCCGCATATTATTTGTCATGACGCTCTGAGTGACCAGGTATTCTACGGTGTAAAGAATGCAGGCCAATGGGCGATTGAAACACTGACAAACGACTGTAGCAGTAGCGCAGGGGTGTGTATGATTCTGGATCAAAGCGACGTCCCACATGTCCTGTATTCCCGTTCCGCTGATTATGATCAGTTTATCTATGCGACGAAGATAAGTGACGAATGGGTGTATAAAAATATCTCCGACTTTTCATCAGGTTATCTGCCAGACAAGATCACCATGTGCTTTGATTCAGACAATGTTCTTCACGCATCATTCGACGTCCATAGCTCCTACGACCATGCTCTCTATTACGGAAACATGGCTGATGATCGTTGGTCTATACAGAGAGTGAATTCATACTCATTCCAATACTCTTCAATAGTAGTAGATTCTGAAAATACGCCCCATATTTGTTATTTTGCTAATGGATTGTTTCACGCTTTCTCAGTTGAAGATACCTACATAAAATTGGAAATGCCTTCCAGCTATTTTACTCCAGGTGATCGATGTGATTGCAGTGTAAAAATCTATTATCAGGGTGATGCAGATAAATTTAATGGCAATCTCTTTGTGCTGCTTGAAGTTGGCGGAGAATTCTATTTTGCACCATCGTTTTCTGATTTCGATCGTTACACGCTGGTTGTGGATAGTTTGACTGAGAATCAGAAAATCGAAGTTCTTCAACCGTTTCTGTGGCCGGAAGGGGCAGGCACTGGTACTGGAATTACCTGGTATGCTGCGGTTACTGACCAGGCAGCGACAAAGTTAGTCAGTAATCTGGAAGTCTGGAGCTTCGGTTGGGGTAATTGAGAGTCGGGCGCTCCAGGAGGCAACTCCTTCGTTCTACAGCCACATGGAAGTCGTGTACGTGTATGGTGTAGAAGCGTTTGTTTTCGAAGCCATCGATCTGGCTCCGAGGTAGCACAATGTTTCCTTGCAATCGAGCCATAATCTGCGGTTTTTTCCTTATTAAAAGGAAAAAATCTGACCGAAACGCTGGTGTTGCTCGAATTACACAAGCGTGACCGGAGGGTGTTCTATTTCTCGGAAACGAATGAATGCGATTTCGTCATCCAGGACCGGGGCCGCGTGGTTGAAGCCATTCAGGTCTGTCTGGCACTGACGGAAGAGAACCGGCGTCGTGAGCTTGCGGGGCTCACCGCGGTCATGACCCGATTCGGTCTCAAGCAGGGTCTGATCGTCACTCACCGGCAGGAAGAAGACATCAAGACCGATGCTGGAACAGTGCGTATCGTTCCCGCCTGGAAATGGTGTCTGGAATAAGGGTTTGGTTTCCCCGCCCATCATGAGGAACGATGGACATGTCGGAGATGTTGGAACCACAGATGGACACGGATGGGTTTGGATTGGACCATCTATTAGAACCGATGATCAACTATGGGATGAGCGAAAAGTCTATTGTCTCTTCTCGTGTGATCCAGCAATCCCCGGTTTCGAACAGGGTTGACATCGGGTTGAGGAGCGGCTAGATTCAGGTGCGGTTTGCGCCCGTAGCTCAGTTGGATAGAGCGCTTGCCTCCGGAGCAAGAGGTCCCGCGTTCGAATCGCGGCGGGCGTATAATAAAACCGGGGCTTTACGAAGCTCCG
>JAFGEQ010000011.1 GCA_016931515.1 candidate division CSSED10-310 bacterium
AAGTTCGTGGGGGTTCGAGTCCCCCCTTCGGCAATTCGGGAACGTCTCATGGTCAACATGGGACGTTTTTTATTGAAGAAGATCACTGAGCAACGGTCCATCTCCATGAATGATCGTGGCTTCCGCTGATTCCATGGCGGTTTTCAAATTTAAACTGGCTGCAGAGTGATTCTGCAAAGCACCCTCGGCCAGGTATTTGAGATATGCGAGTGAGCCCTTGCCAAACCCATCAATGTCCGTTAACTGGCAGGAGTTAAAATACTCACGCGCCCGATCCGGGCGACCTATCGCCAGACAAAACACACCTGCCTGAATGAGAAGCGGATCAGCAGGTGTTTCCGATTTCCCCAATTCGATCTCCAGATAAGCCAACAGTAAATTATACATGATCCCGGAATGCTCCAGGGCAGTAACCATCGGTTGACGCTTCATATCGATGGATGTCACGATTCGGCGCTCTCCACGAACAGCGACGAGAGGCATTGTTTGCGGACTGTCTGGATCTTCCAGAATCCGGTTGAAATCGCGATCGCTGATAAGGGGTATATTATTCACTGAGACTATGACGTCGCCAATTTGCAACGGTGATGTTTCTGCGGGACCACCTATAATAATCTGTGAAATTACAACATCTTGCCCGATATTCGTCACACGTAATCCTGAGCGCAGACGGGTCAATGGAGGGATGTCACTGATATAGGAATTAAGGGGTTTGAGAGACGCAATGGTCGGCAATCCAGGCGCGATACTCAGAATGTCAGGTTTTGATGAATCCCTATGAATGAAAAACATCTGACTGTGAAACGGTGAGTTCGCCGGTTCCAGTTTTGCAAATGCGATAACGGATGTATCTGTATCAGAAAGAGACGCAACCATATTTTCTACTTTTGCCAGCCAGTTCGGGTCGTGTGGATTGAATGATGGGGAAGCCAGACTCTCTATTACTGACGCAACAACGGGTCTCATGCGATATCTGTGGGCTACGGTTCCACGGATCACATTCAATTTATTCGTACTGGTCAGCCACTCGGCTAGAGAGATCTCACCTTCAATACTGAGGCCTTTATCTGACGACACACTGCCCAGGAAAAGCACTGATGGTCTGGGTTCAGCCAGAAACTCGGATGTGTCGTCCGCTTTGAGTATTGTGGTTTCCTGCCATTTCGTGCCATCACTAAATTCAACGCGGATTGTTCGTTCGCCCGGGCAAATCACAATATCCGTTAACGGTGTTTTGCCATACCATTCACCATCAATGAATACATTCTGGTCGGAAGGTATGGAGTCTACACTTGTCCGAGTTTCTGATTTCGGAAGCACGACTAATGGAATGAAATAGTCGGCTGGTTCCAAGGTAAACGTATAGGTGATGGGCTGCCGGCAAGCTTTTTCAAGCCTGATAGTACTTTCTCCTGCTGGAATCAACGGTATATAGATGGGTTCACTGAAATTAAAGGGATCGAACCCCATGGTCTGTAAAAGCAAGTATTTCCAAGGTGTTACCGGTTGGGTCTGGATGGATCGGGGTAAAGTACTAATAGAGACAGACGTTCCGGCGGGGGAGACCCAGATGAAAAGACCGCCGGTGTTTCGTTTCAACTGGGCATTAATTACCCTTGTTTCCTGATGAACAATTAGAACTCTCTGTCTAAAACTGTCAAATCCGTTGTGAACTACTTCAAAGTCATGCTCACCAACTGGAGCGAAGGCGTTATCCATCGGCGTTACTCCGAACTCCGTACCATCCATTATCACCGTAGAACCGACGGGATCGCTCAGAATAGTAACAAATCCGGTGTGTTTCTCCCGAATCGCTTCGAACCATTCCGCTACTTCCGGGGTCGCCAGGTTGCCGGCAAGTGACACGGATGGCTCCTTTCTCAGCAATTCATCAGCATATGATTCCGCCATGACCGGATCGCCTCCGTAATATAACAGGATCGCCTGAAGCAGGAGAGTCCTATGGATCAAGCTCTGCGCCTCCTGTCTGTCAGCGGGAGACAGTCTGGGCATCAGGTTTTCACAATGTTGACGGATCGAAAGCAACTGCTCGATACTGACATCTAATTCCGAATCTTTGACTGCACTCTCAAGAACATCGAGTCTAAGAGACATCTCACGAAATGTTTTTGTTTGAGGCAAATTTTCTTCTTGTATCTGAGCGCACACATCCGTGAGAGGGCAGATACTAATGACCAACAGAATGGATGACAGGACTGCGAATTTATCGAAAACGGTATATTTCATGTTTTCTCTTATCAGTGATGTAGATGCTGCCGTCCGATCCGACGACGATTGCGGACGGCGATTTCAAAATATCCTCTTCCGGATCGAGGTTCACGGTATGCAGGCAGGACCCACGGGGTGAGAAAATCGTTACCGTCCGATTGTCGTTAAGTATGTAAAGGTGTCCGAACCAATCGATAGCCATGGCAACAGGGTCGGCCAGAATGTACCCCGGACCCTTGTACGGTATTTTGACTTCAGGTGAGTTACCCACAGTGATAATCATCCGGGAGGTCGGCGACATCATCCAGCATCCTCCGTAAGGATGGGGCAGGAGCTTTTCATCTCCACTGGGAGCACCGATCGCTATCGGACCAAGATATTGACCATCCTGATTGAAACGGAGCATCTGAGTGTTTCTGCGATCAAGAATCAGCCACTCATCGCTGACTGTGAAAGCAGCATCGATAATTCTTTCAATATCACCTGCTCCCTGGAAACTGTACATTTTCTGTTTTTCCCAGAAACCATAATCCGTAATGATGACGGGATTATCCCCGATCGCTTTAAGAAACCTGCTGTGATCGGGTAATGGTGTAGTCGGAGGTATGGCCTGGTATCGCCCTTTCTCATCCGGTGACAATGTTATCAATCGATAACGATCCATGACCAGGATCTGACCGTTTTCCGTCAACGCGATATCAGTTGGACTCTCCATCTCAATGCCACTGATCTGAAAATGCCGATCGATTCGAAATTCTCTGCCGGGTATGTATATTTGTTGCAAAACACTCAGTCGATCAAGCAAAATCGCTTTGCGTTCAACAGAAATATCCGGATTATTTATGGCGATTTCCAACCATTCCATCGCTATCGGCGCTTTATGAACGATCACACACACTTTTGCGAACATTTCACAAGCAGAGATACCATCAGTACCCGATGGATTTCGCCAGAGAAAATCCAGGAGTGATGCTTCAGCTTTTTGCCAATCCTGACTTTTCATCATTTGCTCAATCAAAGCCAATGATCGCGGGTTTTCAGCCCGGCAAGTGAGAGACAGTCCAATCGGGAGCAGATGTGAAAAAGCCGTGACAAGCAAGAGCAATGTCATGTAGCGTGTTTTCATCTGGAACATCCTTTTACGACCGGGATTCGCCGTGTCTGACCCGATACGACCTTGACCCAAATGCTTTGCGCATCGCTACACTGACTCCATCGGAATTCCACTTTGTAAAGTCCGGGCGCTACTTCGTAGGTGCCGGGTGTTCTACCAATCTCGTGATTAGCAACGGAGACCATTGCGCCAGGTGGATCGGAGGACAGAGCCATTTTTCCCGGTGGGTCGAGAATGATCGATTCGGTTTTCCCGGGTTTGATTGTAGTGGATTGTTCCAGGTTCAACAAATAGTCGGGATTGACGATACGGACGATTTGTTTCCCGGATGAAACTTGCACGGATGCTGATTTTTTATCCTGTATAACGCGTTTGGATCCCACGTATACATCAACGGGATAGCTGCTTCTGATATCGAGTTTCCCTTTTTTCTCTTCTTTTGTGGAAGATGTCTTTTTCGAATTCTTTTGAGATGATTCTTCCTTGGGCAGCTTGTTAAGGTTCAGTATCACCGGATCGGAAAGACCCTTTCCGGGCACATTCAACTCAAAAGTGGCGGTTTCATATCCGTCTTTTACGGCCTTTATTTTCACTGTCTCGCCTGTTTTGAGTTCGTATTCCATCGGGGTTGTTTTATTGGTGGACACACCATCGATCTCAATAACAGCTCCCGAGGGTTTTGACTTAATTTTAATCTTGACAAACTCCGGAGTGAGACTGAATCGAGCCTCGATTTTTTCTGGTGAGAAAACAATGTCCGCCTGATCGGATCGGCCGACGATCTCCGGAGGTTTTTGAGGGTCGGCCGGAATCCGGATCAATAATTTTTCCGGAAGATACGCAGGGTGTTGAGCGTCTAAGATATGTTCGGATCCTCTGGTCCAGGTAACCGGTATTTGAATCGGTTTTTCCAATACAACCATATCCAGTTTGACAGATGCATCCTGCGGTTCGATCGAAACAACGAGTTGACTCCGGATCGAATCATCTCTAAGTCCCAGCATCCGTAGAATTCCGTCCGCTCCAAGGAACACCGCTCCGAGAGATGACATAATTATCAGCACGATTAATATAAAGAAGGGTAATCTGAATTTTTCCCAAAAAGTCGGTTCGGACCAGTCGACATCTAAACGATTCATAACAACCTCATCGGACCTGTTTACGGCATTAATACTAACCCCGTCGATATATCGAGGCAAGTAAATAACCATAAATAGTATCTTTATCGCAGTTCGAAATCCGTCTTTCATTATTCTGTGTTAAAGATCGTTGCAAGGATGGTAGGATAGAGGAGACGGACGACGAGGGAGGACATTATGCCGCGATCACTGCGAATAGCTTTTATTGCTTCAGAATGCGATCCATTCATCAAAACCGGAGGTTTGGCGGATGTCATTGGTTCATTGCCGGGAGCCCTTCGGAGACTGGGTCATGAACCTGTAATCATAGTTCCGCGATATGCTGGATTAAACCTTGAAAGGTTCAGACTCCGTCGGGCATTCGACAAGCTGGGGGTCTGGATGGGTAACTGCCTGGAATGGTGTGCAGTGGATCAGACGGCGTTGGATGATATCCCGGCCTTTTTTATTGAGAGTAATAAGTTTTTTGACAGGAATGGTCTGTATCATGACGATACATTCCGGGATTATCCCGATAATGCCTACCGATTCGGCTTCTTCTCACGTGCTGCTTTGCAGTTACTGATTGATCTCAGACAGAAAATTGATGTCATACACATTCATGATTGGCAAACCAGTTCCTGTGCAGCCTATCAGAAGATATGGCATTGGAATAACGAGATTCTGGGTAATACTGCATCGGTTCTGACCATACATAATATCGCGTACCAGGGCGTCTACCCGGTGGACTGTTACGAGTATCTCGGATTTCAATGGGGCAATTTTACATCCCAAAAATTCGAGGATCATGGTCGCGTCAATCTCCTGAAAGGAGGCATTCATTACTCCGACAGGATTACAACCGTCAGTCAAAAACACGCGGACGAAGTTCGCACGCCGGAGTATGCCTACGGCATGGCACCGTATCTCAATATCAAAGCGGAACGATTCAGCGGCATACTGAATGGGATCGATTATTCGATCTGGAACCCCGAAATTGATCCATTGATCCCTGCTGTCTATTCTCGATTTGATATGACAGGCAAGGCAACCTGCAAACGGAATCTTCAGGAACGAATGGGCCTGACAGTCGACGCAACGATTCCGCTTATTGGAGTAATCAGTCGGTTTGCTTCTCAAAAGGGACTGCATTTATTCGCCGCTGCAGTCTCTGAACTGATGAATGAGATGATATTCCAGTGCGTGATTTTGGGTTCTGGAGATCCATATCTCGAGACTTTTTTTCGGGAGCTTCCTGCGCAATATCCCGGCCGGGTGGCATCGTTCATTGGATTCAATAACGAGCTGGCGCATTGGATCGAAGCCGGTTCGGACTGTTTTCTTATGCCGTCGCTGTATGAACCTTGTGGTTTAAACCAATTGTATTCATTGAAATACGGCGCATTGCCGATAGTCAGGGCGACCGGAGGACTTGATGATTCGATTGACCAGTATTGTGAGCGAACGGGATCAGGGACGGGATTCAAGTTTTTCGAGCCATCACCGAAGGCACTGAGTAACACGGTGGGGTGGGCGGTGAGTACCTGGTACGACCGTTCCGGGCATTTTCGGCAGATGCAGGCTGCAGCTATGGAGAAGGATTTTTCGTGGGATGTCAGCGCTGTAGCATATGAGGATGTTTATTTTCAGGCACTGAATGACAGAATGGGTTCATCCGGAGTTTGAACACTGGAGATATCTTCTATATATTACGAGACTTGATAGTCCATGGACTTAGACAAACCGGGAGTATTCAGATAGCATGTCAGTACCCAACTACCTGGAATTTGCAACTAGGATTTTTCACAAGCGGAATGCTCTGCCGCATTATCTCGTTTTTTTTGTCACGAAAAACTGCACGGCTCATTGCAAGCATTGCTTGCTAGGTGATGGTCAGCAAAGCTCCAACGAGCTGACTCTCGAAGAGATCGAGATGATGACGAAACACATGGATCCCCTGCTGTTTCTACTCATCACAGGAGGTGATCCATTTCTAAGGAATGATATCGCGCAGATCGTGCAGATTTTCTATAAAAATCCTGGATTTCGTAATTTAGGGATCCCATCGAATGGTTTTCTGACCGATAGAATCGTCGAGCAGAGTGAACGCATTTTAAGGGAGTGTCCGGGGATCGAGTTTGCGGTGGACATCAGTATCGACGGGATTGGAGCAGACCATGACGAGATTCGTCAGAAACCGGGACTTTTTGAAAAAGCGGTTGCAACATATCGTGAATTGGAAAAACTGACGAAACGGTATCAAAATTTCAACCTGAATATCGCAGTAACTGTTTCACATTATAATCATGACAAGCTTGATGCCATTTATAATTATCTTCGTAATGAGCTGGACGTAAAAACGATTAATCATCTTTTATGCAGGGGCAATCCACGAGACAAAGAAGCCCTCGATGTTGACATGGAGAATTACCGGCGATTCTCCGATCGTCTGGACGAGGATCTGACTCGGAGTGTGTTGAAGGGTTATCATGGATTTTTTGCCGCAGATCTCGTGAATGCGATGAAAACGATTCGGCAGCGATTAATTCGAAAAATCCGGGATGAGAATCGATTCATAGTGCCATGCTATGCAGCGAAACTGGGAGTTATTCTTTACCCGGATGGGAGTCTGGCACCTTGTGAGTTGAGGGATGAGATCATCGGAAATCTCCGTACAAATGGCTATAATTTCAGAGCTCTGATGGAATCGGAAGAGGCTCATCGGATTCGTAATCGGATAAAAGAACAACGATGTTATTGTACCTATGAATGTTTCCTTACCAATGCCGTTATATTCAACCCTTTGCTGTTCAGTCAGGTACTGCTGGAAACTGCGCGTGTTAAACTGAGTCGACTTGTTTCGGGAGGCAGGTAGATGCATAAAGATAGAAAAATAACCGTCGTTATTCCATGTTACAACGAAGAGGGAGGTATCGCCAGAGTCATACCCAGTCTTCCTGAGTTTATCGATGAAATCATCGTGGTTGACAACAATTCTACAGATCGGACAGCTGAAGTTGCGAGTGCAATGGGAGCACGTGTTGTCTCGGAACCCCGTCAGGGATATGGATGCGCTTACAAGGCGGGCCTTCCTGCTGCGCAAGGTGATATTGTCGTGACGATGGATGGTGATGGTACGTATCCCGCGCATGCCATCTCCTACCTTATCGATACACTGTTGATCGACGACCTGGATTTTGTATCGGCCGCCAGAATCCCCGTGCAGTGGGCGCATTGCCCCAACATGATCAAGCGATATTTCGGGAACATTGCTCTGAGCATCGTGACTTGCATGTTATTCGGTATTCGTCTGAGGGACAGTCAGAGCGGCATGTGGGTATTCCGACGCCAAATCCTGGATAAAATCCAGGTCTTGAGTGATGGGATGCCTTTTTCAGAAGAATTCAAGATCCGGGCTTTTCGTCACGAATCGATTTTCGCCCGTGAGGTTCCGGTTCAGTTCAAGTATATTACACGCGTAGGCGCATCAAAATTAAACTTATGGAAAGATGGGTACCGTAACCTGCTGTATCTTTTCAAGTTGAGAAGGGAAATGTAGCGGTTAGCGGCAAGAGGCGGAAGAGGAAGGCAACGCTATGTTCAGGAGATTGAGTCTGTCGCGCGATACTCTGGCTTTGGTTCTTGCCGGTGGACGGGTGGATGAGTTGGCAGCATTAACGGTTCACCGTCCCAAGGCTGCCATGCCGTTCGGTGGTCTCTACCGTGTTATCGATTGCGTTCTGACGAATCTGGCGGCCAGTGGCATCAATCGGGTCGGCATTCTGAGCCAGTACAGGCCGCTGTCTCTGATGGATCATGTGCGGAACGGCAAATATTGGGATCTCAGTGGCTATCGGAGAGGACTGAGTTTTTTACCCCCACATACAGGAGAAACCGATGCTGACTGGTATAAGGGTACAGCTGACGCGTTGTATCAGAATTGTGCTTTTATCGAACATAACAGGCGAAATCTGACCCTGATAGTATCGGGTGACCACATTTACAGGATGGATTACCGCGGTCTGTTCGATCTCCACATGCAGAGTCAATCGGATCTGACGATTGCTGTCACGCCGGTGCCCGAGACCGAAACACAACGATTCGGGCAGGTCAAAGTGGGACTGGACGGATTAGTGCAGGAGTATCTCGAGAAACCCGTGAAACCGATTTCCAACCTTGCATCGATGACGGTATATCTGTTTAACACCGATGTTCTCCTGTCGGAGTTACGGCAGAATGCCAAGACCGGAAAAACATTTCAGATTTATGATGAAATCCTGCCCGATCTGGTTAAAAGGGGCCGGGTCTCCGCTTTTATACATAACGGTTATTGGGCTTACAGCCGATCGCTGGAGGCATATTTCAGGGCGAATATGGATTGTCTCGGATCGAAACCGGTTGTCGATCTGGAGCAATGGGAACTCCATACCAATCATGATATCGGACGGATAGGTGATCATCCGCCTTTGCAATCGGGCACAAAATCGGACATCAAGAATTCCATTGTCTCTCCGGGGTGTATTATCAAGGGGAAGGTTATCAATTCCATTCTTTCACCGATGGTCTTTGTTGATGAAGGATCAGAAATCGTTGATTCCGTTGTAATGGAAGGAGTGAGAGTTGGAACCGGCAGCATCATCCATCGTGCTATGCTGGACAAGTATGTCTCGATAGGAAACAATGTCCGGCTGGGAAGAAAATTTACTCACTCAGAATCGGATTCTCAGACTATTCCGGGGTTATTGGAATGCGGCATCTCGGTTGTCGGGAAACGGGCAAAGATAGATGATGGCATGGTGATCGGTTGCAATGTTTTGATTTATCCTGATTCACAGCCAAAACATCAGCTTGGATTGAGAGTGCAGGATGGCACTACTGTTCATCTGGAGAAGTAGAGGGATACCATGAATTTACCACCGGTTTGCATGATTTTGGCCGGCGGGCAGGGCTCCCGCCTCAACGCTCTTGCATGGCATCGGGCCAAACCAGCGGTACCCTTCGCCGGAATTTTCCGTCTGATCGATTTCACTCTTTCCAATTCATCTAACAGTGGGCTGATGAGAACGGGAATACTCACCCAATATCTGCCTCTTTCTTTGATGGATCATATTGGCACCGGTTCATCGTGGGATATGTCGGCGCGAACAAGGGATTGCAGAATCCTGCCTCCGACAGAAGGTGTGACAGCAAAAGACTGGTATCAGGGTACTGCACATGCCATTGCAATGAACAGTGATTTTGTCTATCAGGGTAATGAGAAAGAGATTTTAATTTTATCCGGCGATCATATCTATCACATGGATTACCGGCCGATGATCCAGTTTCATCGTGATAAAAAAGCTATATTTACGATTGCAACCATGCCGGTTGCTCCCGAAGAAGCTCACCGTTTTGGAATCGCCGTGACCGACTCAAATAATCGGATCCTTGAGTTTCAGGAAAAACCATCCTCCCCGAAAAGTACGACCGGTTCCATGGGAATTTATGTGGCCGACAGGGATGTTGTTCTTACACGGATGAAACACCTGATCTTGAAGGGGAAAACGGATATCGGTGCGCATCTGGTTCCGTCTCTGATTGGTGAAGGAAACGTATATGCATTTCCGTTCGACGGATACTGGAGAGATGTCGGTACACTGGATTCATATTGGGAATGTTCGATGGATCTTCTGTCTCCGGAAACCAGTGGAGTGGATCTTGTCCGATGGAATATGAGAACCAACATGGAAGCATCGGGTCTGAGTCTCAGGGCTCCAAGCCGCTTCGGTGACTGCGCCCGTGTGACCGAGTCGATGATTGCACAGGGATGCAGAATCGATGGACGCGTCCATCGGTCCGTTTTATCTCCCGGCGTTAAAATTGGCGCCCGAGCGGAAGTTGTGGATTGCGTTATTTTCGATGACACAATCATAGGGGAGGGCGCTCAAATCTATCGGGCGATTATCGATAAAAATGTCTCAATCGGGTCGGGTGCACGTATCGGTCCGACAGGGAACGACGTGCGCAATCAATTGTTTCCCGATCACCTGGGCTCCGGATTGACTCTGTTGGGAACTCGAAGTGTGGTACCTGCGGGTGCAAGCATTGCAGGTAATTGTCTCGTGTATCCGAATACCGTTCAATCAGACTGGTCCCATGAGACATTGATGTCCGGTCAGACACTGCGTCCGGCAAAATTCGACAATGGCTAGAGAAGCTGATGACAATATTAGAACTCGAACAGTCGGATGAATGGGGATGGGAAATGCCGGAAGGTAAAAGCAATCATCCGACTCATCCGAACCAGGCTCCCTTCAAAGCAATGCAGAGATATCTGGATGTCGAGCGATTACCGGATAGTCTGGATGTTGTTCGCGAAGTCAGGAATCAAGCCGTAAAGAAGCTGGAAATGCTGGATCAGATGCATAGGGAGTTGATCGGCAAGGCCCGCAGTATTATCGAAAAAGCCAAAGAGGATCTGCGCCTGCACTCGGTTCGCATGCATGCGGCTAAAATTCGTAATCGGATTTATTATCTCTACTCCCGTGACAAGGGTAATGAGCAAGAGTTTTTTTCAATACTGGATCCGGATGAATACCATGCAGCTGATCCCAACTCTCGTTACATTGGAGCGTACAGACTTAATGAAGACAGCTCCTGGACTCGACTCGAATGAATGGTCTCAGCGGAACGTAAGCGGATGGACTGACTCAACATCCGCGGGGGTTATTATTGCGGTACTCGTAATAATCTATGTCACGTTCTTCAATCCCATACTGCGTTATGACGGGATCCAATACATGGCTCCGGCTCGTTCGCTGCTTATCGACGGGAATCTCAATACTTATGATGAAGGTGTCTATTACACACAGCCAGGATGGTCGGATGTATCCAAGCGAAAAATCACTGGGCGACCACCACCCATCATCAGTTATGTTTCCGCACCGGATTATACTTCCCGGGGATATCGGTTTGTTGTTTTCCCAATTGGTAATCCGATAATCTGGTTGCCGCCACTGGGACTGTGCCACCTCGTTATCTCCGGTATCCCCGCACTTCAAACTCTGTTTCCTGCTGACGGTTTTTCTCTCCCATACCGTCTCGGTCTGGGTTGGTGGAGTTTTCTTATAGGAGCAACGGGTCTTGTCATTGCTTATAAAATTCTCCGAATCTGGTACCGGCCTGTTGTGGCGTGTGTTTCATCCCTCTTTGTATTTACCTCCGGAAATATCATTCAATTCGTGACTCGAGATGTCACATTCTCCCACTGCATTGATTTTCTTCTTATCAACGCATCGATAATGATGTTCCTGAAGCTGGCAAATGACTCAGAACAGAACCGACAACCCATCGAATCACATCTGTTCTGGGGAATTCTATCAGGATATACATTTATCGTACGCTATCAGGATGTAGTTCTGATCATTTTACCATTGTGGTATTACATCTTCGAGCCCGATCGTCACAAAGGGAATCGATGGCGAAATCCCATTTTGTTTTTGACCGGATTGCTTTTCTCCACCGGACTCCAACTTTTCTACTGGAAAATTCTCTACGGCTCGTGGTTGATTTCAAACCGTCTGATGGGTACGGGATGTTTAGCATCATTCCAGCCTTTAAAACCGCAACTTCTCGATATGTTATTCAGCCGTTTTCATGGTCTGTTCAATTGGATGCCCTGGATGCTGGTTCTAACAATTGCCTATCTGCTTTTCATTAAAAGAAACAAACGGTTTGGAATATTATTCCTGATTATTATGGTCATTCAAACCTACTATATTTCAAGTCGTTCTGAATGGTGGAATCTGGGTTTCTCAGTACGGCGTTATGCCGGGTGGAATCTTTTCTTCATGATCGGTGCAGCTGAAATATTCTCGCGATGTGGACGACCTGTCGAAAAAATTGCCTGCACAACCGTTGTTGTCCTGACGAGTTTCTGGTCATGGCTGTTCCAGATCTGTTACCATTCCATGAGTCGTTGCGGCCATATATATAAGCACTTAATTCGGGATTCCTCGCCGTATCATCCCGTAACGTACCACCCCATTTTGCCGTCGCGGATAGATGTCATCAGAGCCATTGTTCATCTGAAGACATGGTTTGCGGAATACACACTATTTCCAGGTATCGTAGAATTTTTCAAAACCAATTACTCACTCGTTGCCATTGCACTCCTATCGTGCCATATCCTGTTCCTGATCGTTCTGAGTATCTGGATCCAATACCTGAAAAAGACAACTCTACCTCTCCGGAATTTACTGGCTGTCAGCCTCCTCTTTATCCTGATCGTTTCGGTGTGGATGATTCAATCGGATATTCATTCAAAGGATGTCATCGTACATCGGTTATCTCAAAACAGACGTAATGACATACATCAGGTTGTCCGCATTCCGGTTGCGTCGGAATTTATGGGAGAAAACGTATTTCTTGATCTGAGTGACGAACCGATAACATTCACTCGTCCGGATCCGGTCAACGCACAATGGGGATTTGCGCTTCTCGGTTCCACTATGGGGAATGATAAAGCGACGGTTGCCGTTCGATTAAAGCGGGATGGAGTGGTGTTCGATGAAAAAAGGTTCGGCATGAAAGCAGGTATAACACCGGACGTTGTGAGGATTGAAGTGCCATGGAAGGAAGTGTCGGATGATCGTTATTGGTACGTGATGCGTTCCGAACCGACGGATGAAAGTGCTGTGCCCGACTCTTGGGACATTGTCCTCATAGAGGGAGAAAGTGTTCAATTGGGAGCTTTTTGGCATTACCTGGATTGAACGTCCGAGATCCACTTCTCGATTTCCATTGGTTTCTTCGGGATCGCCGCTGATAGATTTATATGACCTTCTTCAGTAACCAGGATGTTATCTTCAATCCGAATACCCAGATTATTTTCGTGTATATACAATCCCGGTTCGATCGTCAGGACCATGCCCGGAACCAGTGTTTTGTTATTCCCAGATACGATATCGTGAGTATCCAGTCCGAGAGAGTGCGCGACTCCGTGAGTATAAAATTTATTAATATCCTTATCATCCGAGATTAGACCGAGTGTCTTCAATCCGGTGGCAAGCACGGTACGTGTAATATCATTAAGTTCCAATAATGAGATGCCTGGTTTAACGGCGCTGATAGTTCGTTCATTGGCTTCCAGAACCAGTTCGTAAAAAGCGAGCTGTTTTTTTGAGAAACGACGGTTGACGGGAAAAGTGCGACTGATATCCGCTGAATAGTGTTGATATTCAGCACCAAGATCAGTCAGTACCAGTTCATTTTTCTCGAGTGTCCGATCGAGTGATGAATAATGGAGAACCGTTGCGTTCGCACCTGAGGCGATAATCGTTTGGAAAGCTGGAAAACACCGTCTTTTATGAAGTTCAAAGTTAAAACATGCTTCCAGCTCATACTCAGTCGAACCGGGTTTCAATTGGTTAAGCAATCCATCAATACCGGCGTGGGTCACGTCAATGGCTTTCCGGATGCGTTCAATTTCCAGTGGATGCTTGATTTCCCTCAATCCTGCCAGCAGAGAATGAGCTCTCCTGATCTCAACTTGAGGGTTGGTTTTCCGAATTTCCTCCACTGCCTGTAGCGTTTCGGACAAAGGTGAGTGAGGAGGAACAGGTTGAAAATCCAGATAGAGGTAATCTACATTGGATAGGGTAAAGCCGATTTGCTTATTGAGATTCTCAAGTGATGTAACCGAGTCAATGCCGGTTATTTCCTTCACCTCTTCAGGACCGGGAAGATAGCCGTTCCAGTGAATTTGCAAGGGGGTCAGCAGGATGACGAACATTGTGCAGGTGAGGTTATTGCCTGTTTTTCTGAATAAAATGGCTGCAGAGGGATTATTATAACCAGTTAGATAATAAAAATTCTTATCCTGGCAGAACGGATAGAACGAATCCCAACTCCGTATTTTGGGGGAGGCGGCTGTGAGTAGCAATGCGCTTCTGTCGGGGAGAATTTCCAGCAGCCGTCTACGGTTTGCCGCGAAGAAATCTTTTTCAAAGGATTCCATGATTCCTCCGGTTGTGTTTTCTGAGTCTGATTAAAACTTAAAACTCATGCCGAATGTTGAGTTAACCCAGCTTGCGCGTGGGTTATTATCTCCAAATAATCCGGAATTATATATAGATTGAAAACGAAATCCCCAACCTGAAAACGGTTGAAAATCAATCCCGCCGCCTGCACTCCATCCGATGTCATCCGAGTTGTCCCAGGCGATAACATTGCGATCGTGCTGGGACGAGAAATATGTCGGTCCGACAAGTGCAAACAGCCGGAAGTATTTTGGGAAAGGATAATCGATAATCGCCCAGACGCCCAAGGATTCGATCTGGATACGGTAGTCCATTTCAGGGCTGTCGCACTGGAATTCCTGGTGGTAATAGGCAACCCGGACACCCAGATGTTGATTGGGAACATAATCGATACTGAGTCCGTAAACGTACTCGTCGTCAGCCACGGAATCGAAAGATTCGGTGGGAATGCTGTTTCCGGCATCGAACGAAGCATACCATTCGTAAGCTTGGCTACTGATTCCGGGCACGATGAGGATCAAACAAACAATAAAAAAGCGTCTTGTCATAAATACCTCCAGACTTCATCCGATCGATATTACCTGATCGAGTTGGAAAATAGAAGTAATATACGCGGATTGACCGGTCCATGTTCGCTTTTATTTGACCCGGCTGGTGCGGAATAGTAAATATGATAAAACCAATGATGGTTTTTTTATTAAAGGAGATAATAAATGCAGATTAGCAGAGACTTCATCAGTAAATTACCCAAATCGGAGCTTCATGTTCATCTTGACGGTTCTATTCGACTCACTACATTAATTGACTTGGCAAAAGCCAGAGGTGTAAGTCTTCCATCTTTTACTGTCGATGGATTAAAACAACTCGTCTTCAAAGATAAATACAATGATCTTGGGGAGTACCTGGTCGGCTTCGGATACACAACCGCAGTGTTGCAGGATGAGGAATCATTGGAGAGGGTCGCCTACGAGTTGGCTGAAGATTGTACAGCAGAAGGAATTCGATATCTCGAAGTAAGATTCGCTCCGCAACTCCATGTCAGCAAACAACTTCCGATCGCGAACGTGCTTCAAGCCGTTGACCGGGGATTATCCCGATATTCCTCTTCGTTCAACAGTCGATTGGAAGTGACGAATGGATCAGAACCTCCCTTTCGCTTCGGGATCATCTGCTGTGCGATGCGGATGTTCAACGGTAATTTTTCCGCCTATTACAACCGGTTTTCAAATGTCCATTGTTTTTCGCCCGAAAAGCGTTTGTTCGGACTGGCTTCAGAAGAATTGGCAATGGCAGCCGTTAAAATCCGCGACGATAGTGGATTACCGATCGTTGGATTTGATCTCGCCGGTCAGGAGGATGGTTATCCTGCAGGTGACCATCGATCAGCCTATCAATATGCGCACCGGCATTTTATGAAAAAAACGGTTCATGCGGGAGAGGCTTATGGTCCGGAAAGTATTTTTCAGGCTATTACCGATCTTTATGCAGACCGGATCGGACATGGATTCCATCTTTACTCAACCGATCATATCGAACATCCTGGAATACAGGATAAGGACCGGTACGTGGAGGAACTGGCCAATTTCATTGCAGACCGACGGATTACTCTGGAAGTGTGCCTGACAAGTAACTGCCAGACGATGCCATTTCTCAAGAGTCTGGAAGACCATACACTCAGAAAGTTCCTTGACAGCAACCTGAGTATCTCATTGTGCACGGATAACAGGACAGTATCTAATACGACTCTCACCCAAGAGATTGAACTGGCGGTCAAACATTTCAAAGTGGATCGGAAGCAGCTGAAAAATATAATCATCTATGGATTCAAGCGCAGTTTCTTTCCCGGTTCGTATCCTGAGAAGAGAGCCTATGTGCGACGCGTAATTGATTACTATGAGAAATTGGAGAGGGAAGATCTTCTGAATCAGGGAGAGTAGAACCAGCCTTTTTCCTTGATTTCTTTCAACCGGTTGATTTCTGTGGAGATGTGGGAGGGATCGCATCCCGTTGATGCTAATTCCTTTGCGTGTGATTCGAGTGCTTCAATACACGTTCCCAGTGAGAGCATATGTTCTTCGAGTTGATCAATATGCTCATTCAATAGAAGCTTGACATCCTGAAGATGGTCCTTATTGCGGAGTTGGATTCTCGAGAGTTCACCGTTTTTCAGACGTGTCAGATGCCGTCTAAACACAAAGATCGGTCCTGCGAACCGTTGCGTCATAATGACGGAATGGACAGCCAGAACGATGATGAAAATAATTAGGAGTCCCCAGAACGTGGCGTCACCCATGATGAACCGCCCGATCGCTTCCATCTTATCGGTTTGACCCCCTTCGGTGTAATGAAGAATGTAGCCGATTGGAAGTGCGAACATCAGAACTAAAAACAAAGAGTATAACGCCAGATAACTGATTACAATTCGTGCAAATCCGAATTGAATTCTGTGATCAACCAGATTTCTCGTTCTTCTGTTTCGATTCGCATTAACCATAACATGCCCTCACAACCTTTTCTTTTCTCATTGCCGTGCCAGAAGCTTAAATCAATTACGCGTAAAGTGCAAATTGATTGCGTGAAGGAATGTGGTTGACATTTGAGTCTCTCAACATTACATTCGTTCCATTCACTCCAAATCTGGAGATGGGTAGCCGCGCGGGGTACATCAGGAGTCACACATTATGCGCACTCTTATTGTCACTTCGTCATTTCTGTTTATCACGATTATTGCAATTTCCACATCTTTAGGCGCTGGATTCAGCATCTATGAGCAGGGAGCCACAGCTATGGGTATGGCTGGCGCGTTCAGTGCCAAAGCGGATGATCCGACTGCGATTTTTTACAATCCGGCTGGTATCGGAAAGCTGGAAGGAACAAACATCTCTCTTGGATTGACCGCCATACCGCCAAAATCTACGATGGAAGATCCTTATGGACGGGAATGGGATACGGAAGATCAGTTATTTCTTGTTCCAAATCTGTACATTACGCACGAACTCAATGAAAAGATGAGTCTCGGTCTGGGCGTATTCGCTCCATATGGATTGGGCATGGATTGGGGCAAGGATAACGATTGGATCTACCGATATCTTATCCGCGATGTGACAATAGAGACATTCTATGTGTCACCGGTATTCGCCTACAATCTGAATGACAATTGGTCCATTGCTGCGGGTGCGTTGTGGGTTAAATCCAACGTGGAATACAATGCCTCCGTAGATATGAGTGCTGTTTCGGAAGCACTATCGGCAGCATTTGGAACCACTATTGTTCTGCCGGACAGTGAGATGAAGTTAGAGGGTGATAATGAGAGCGGGGACTGGGGTTATAATTTCGGAATTCACGGAATAATCGAGAAATTGCATCTGGGTCTATCCTATCGTTCAGCTGTCGAATGCGCGTATGATGGCGATGCCACATTTGATGTGCCGGCATCCGGATACGGTTCATCAGTGGACAGCATCGTTAATGGCTATTTCCCGGACACAAAGGGTCTGACGACGATTGAAATGCCTCAAAGCATTTCATTGGGTATCGGTTATGATGTCACGGAGAAGCTGTATACCGAATTTGATGTTGTCTGGATGGGATGGTCCAGTTACGATTCGCTGGATATCGATTTTGAGTTTGCAGGCTTGCCCGATGTCAGTCAGAGAAAAGACTGGGATGATGTGATGAGCTATCGTTTGGGAATGACATACGCGGCAACGGAGCAACTGTCGTTGTATGGGGGTGTATATTTTGATGAATCCCCCATTCCGGACGATACACTGGATCCGATTCTTCCCGGAGCCGATCGCTACTCGTTTCAGATGGGTGCCGGCTATGACTTCGGTAACTTTGCGATCCAGGGATATTACATGTATCTCCAATTCGAGGACAGGGAGACGACAACGAATTATCGTGGCATCAACGGTGATTATGAATCTAATGCACACATGTTCGGAATGCAGGCAACCTATTCATTCTAAATTGTTTTGATTATATGGCAGGAATCATGGCTATGATTCCTGCCTTTCGGGAGGAAAAATGCACGAATTATGTGCAAAAGCAACGCTCGCAGATCTCTTTTTGCTGACAAGTGAGCGGTTTGCTCATCGTGGAGCAGTCCGTTTCCGCAGGGATGGCCGATGGACCGAATACTCATTCAGAGAATTGAGGGAGAGGGTGTTCGCATCTTTTCATGCTCTTCGGTACATCGGTTTGGCGAAGGGTGATCATATTGCGATATTATCAGAGAATAGGCCGGAGTGGTTTATTGCGGATCTGGCCATCCAGTGTCTCGGCTGTGCTTCGGTGCCATTGTATGCAACGTTAAAAACTGACCAGATTCAATATATCATTCAGCAGAGTGAGGCGAAGCTGATCTTCGTTGAGAACCGCGAACAACTTGGAAAAATCCGTCATTGTCTGAATGAACTTCCGAACCTGAAAAAACTTGTCGTGCTGGATCCGTTCGGTGTTGAGCTGGATGAAAAGGTCATATCATTTCAGGAATTCCACTATCTTGGAAAGGAATTGTTGAAGAAGGGCGAATCGGACGTTCTGGAGTCGGTGCAGTCCATCCAGCCCGAGGATCTTGCGAGTCTGGTCTATACATCGGGAACAACAGGGCATCCTAAGGGTGTCATGCTGACGCATTTGAATTTCATGTCGGATATTATGAGTTTGAAACGGGTTTTCGAACTCTCCGAAGAAGATATAATCCTCGGGATTCTCCCGTTATCTCATGTTCTCGAACGATGTGGTGCATATTATACTGCCTTTCTGGCTTCCGGATCCATGTATGTATTCACGGAATCACTCGAAACAGTCGCTCGTGACATGACGGAAGTAAAACCAACGTTTATTGTGGCTGTGCCGCGTCTTTTTGAAAAGATCTATCTGCGCATCATCGACTCGGTCAAATCCGGTAGTGGTGTTAAAAAAGCACTGTTCAACTGGGCTCTGCAAGTTGGACGTGCATATTATCTTGAGCATCGTGCATCCCCTCCCGGATTTGTTTTGCAGCAACAGTTCCGCTTAGCCAATCAACTCGTATTCTCAAAATTGCATCAACGGTTTGGGGGCAGGATTCGTTATTTTGTCTCGGGTGGCGCGTCGCTGGAGCCTAGAATAGCTCAGTTTTTTGCGTCGGTTGGAATAAAAATAATGGAAGGATACGGTTTGACCGAAACATCTCCAGTCAATACCGTGAACCATGATAAGGCTGTTCGTCTGGGTTCTGTCGGAAAGCCCATCGACTGTGTTCAGATCAAGCTGGCTGAAGATGGAGAAATCCTGATCAAAGGTCCCAATGTCACCCGGGGATACTATCGGAAACCGGAAGAAACTCAAGAGTTATTCGATGATGAAGGCTGGTTGAAAACGGGAGACATCGGTCGAATCGATGAAGACGGATTTCTATGGATAATAGACAGGAAAAAGGAAATCATCGTTACCTCGGGCGGCAAAAATATCGCTCCCCAACCGATCGAATCGATGCTGACGTCAAATCCTTTCATCAGTCATGCGATGCTGGTCGGAGATCATCGAAATTTTATAGCGGCTCTTATCGTTCCGGATTTCGAAACACTCAGCAATTGGTGCCGGAAAAACGGACTCGGCGATCTCGATATGGAACAAATGATTAAGCACGAAGATGTATATAACAAAATACAGAGCGAGATTCAGGAAACCATTGCCGGATTGCCGCGCTATGAGCAAGCTAAGAAATTTATCCTTCTGTCAAATCCATGGACTATCGAAGGTGGCGAACTCACACCGACAATGAAGTTAAAAAGGCGAGTGATTTTAAGGAAATTCAGCTCGCATATCGAATCTCTCTACCGGCCGGACATCAGGCAACGGTAACGGATTTTGCCAGAGAACGCGGTCTGTCGACATTTCGTTTTAGTATGACAGCCGAATAGTACGCAAACATTTGCCCCAGAACAAGCAACAGGACAGGCGCGCTGATTTGATCACTGTCCTGGAGATTGATCTCGTGATTAAAAATGCCGACACGTTCTCCGAAACCAAATCCGACAATGAATCCATCCCTGGATTTGATTTCCTCGGCATTGGCGATTGTATGCTGAAACAATTCTATTGAGGACCGTGGTGGCAAAAAGAAGATCGAACCGAACGATTTGTCAATCAGGGCGATTGTCCCGTGTTTCATGAAACCTCCGGACACTCCCTCCGCATGATGATAAGTAACCTCCTTCATTTTTAAAGCAGCTTCACGAGCAATAGCGCTGTATATACCCCTGCCGATGAAAAGCCAATTCCGATAGGATTGCGTCTGTTGAGCCAGATTGTTTACAAACCCCTTGCTTTCATTGATAACTCGACGGATCATTCCCGGCAAAGCCGCCAGGCTTTTTAAATGAGAGTCATAATCGCTTCCGGTAAGATGACCCGATCGACGTCCCAACTCCAGGGCTATTCTGATTGCTATTGTTATTTGAGCAACGGCTGCTTTCGTCGAAAGTACACAGATCTCGGGTCCTGACTGCTGCATGATCGCGAGATCAGTCTCCGAGACCATGGTCGACCCCATGACATTGATTATCGCGGCTGTCCGAGCGCCGAATTTTTTAGCATATCTCAATGCCGTCAACGTATCGTATGTTTCCCCGGATTGGGAGAAAGCCAGAACAAGGGAACGGTCCGATAACTGGGCGATGTATTCGAATTCGTCGGAGGAAACGGCAATCAAGTGCCGGCCTGATAAAAGGGCACAATAGTATTGAACGCACTCCGCGACGTAATAAGTGGTTCCGACTCCAAGAAGATATACGCGATCAGCGTTGAGGATCCAATCGCAGACGAGATTTATTTTCTCAATATCCACTTTCAGGGCTGACTCAACCGTGCTGGGCTGCTCGTGAATTTCCTTCAGCATATAATGCGGATAACCGCCCTTTTGACTAAGTTCGGGGTCCCAATCCAGAGTCACGATATCCCGAGTGATTTTTTCTCCGGATAACAGATTCCGGATTGATACAGCTTCACGATCAATGACGACATACTCGCCATCCTTAACGGGTATAACATTACGCGTATAGTCCAGGATGGCGTTATAATCCGAGCCGATATAATTTTCGTTAATGCCCAGCCCGATTATCAACGGGCTTTCTCTCCGGGCGGCATAGATGTGATTTGGATCGTGGACGCTGATTACTGCGAATGCAAAGGTCCCATCCAGATCGCGGGACATACGTCGAATGGATTCTTCCAGATCGCCACTGGATCTGAAATGGAAATCGATAAGATGCACGAGAACTTCGGTATCGGTATCGGATAGAAATTGATAATCCTTGGACTCCAGCATTTGCCGAAGATCACGATAATTTGAAATGATGCCATTGTGTACAAGTGCAAATTCACCTTGATTGCTGGCATGAGGATGAGCGTTTTCGCGCGTAACTGCACCGGTTGTTGCCCAGCGGGTATGGCCAATGCCAATCATGCCGTTCATTTCATTGAATTTCAGGATCTCGGACACCTGTTTTACAGGACCCTTGTCTTTTCGAACATCGATAACGCCGTTATTACAGACAGCCAGCCCGCAGGAATCATATCCGCGATATTCCAGGTTCAGAAGTGATCTGACCAATTTGGGAGCGACCCGACTCGAGCTGACAATACCCACGATTCCGCACATAAATGACCTTTCTATTCTTTAGGGTAGGTCCCGAAGTGAGGGATAGACATGCCGGAGGCAATTTTCGTTCCCGGGAGGAAAGTATGATTTGCACCAATCCAGGTTTTATCTCCGATAAACGATCCGAGCTTAAGCAATCCCGAGTCTATCGATTCACCGGCGATATCCACGTGAACCGTACTCTGGTCCATATTGATATTGACCATAATGGTCGCCGAGCCAACATTCACGTCATGCCCGATCACGGAATCACCGATGAAACTCAATCGCCCAATCTCCGATCCCGGCATCAGTACCGAGTTTTTGACTTCCACTCCGAATCCGATGATCGATCCCTCTCCTATACATGTATATTCACGCAACAGTGCATTGTGGCCAATGAAACTGTTTTTTCCGATATAACAAGGCCCAATGATGGACGAGCCCGTTTTAATCGTGACATTATCTTCGATATATACCGGTCCGGAAATCATCGATCCAGGTTCAATAATAGTGGTTATTGCGAAACTTGATCGATCCCACTGTTTCATGTGTATTCTATTCGCAGCCAGGATACTCCAGGGATAAGCGATATCGATCCAGTCTCCCTCCCAGATGGATGCATACATATCCATGGAATCCTGCATCACACGAAACGCCTCGATCACATTCCCGGAGCAATCAGCGAGAATTCTGAAGAATGAACCCGGCAGGATAAATGCGCCTGCCAGAATGTAATTGCCCAGATTTTTGGATCGAGGTTTCTCAATGATTTGGGTGATCCGCATGTCATGATCCATATAAATCACACCAAAATCGCTGGAATCGCCCGTCAGACTCACTGCTGCTACAGGTTTCCGGACCCGATTAAATGAATGGATCAAGGCTCTGAACAGATTTCCCGAATACATGATGTCACCGTAAGCCAGTAAAAAGAAGTCTCTTTCATCAATGAATTCTTTTGCTGTAAGGATGCCCTGACCAACACCCAACGATTGATCTTGTGTCAGGATTGTCAGCGACGGCGATTTCAAATCATTTGAATCGGAACAGTCGTAGTCCATGGAGCTGTATTTTGGATTTACCACCACGGCGGTGTCGTGGATCCCTATCTGCTGGAGTGATTCGATCAACCGGGCTAAAATCGTCTTTCCACAGATTGAGATCAACGCTTTGGGTCGACATTCGGTAAGGGGCTCAAGACGTGTGCCCGGCCCTGCTGTCAATATGACTGCTTTCATGTTTAATACCTCTCAGATCGGCAAAATGCTACCTGATTCGTAATCCTCCCGAAACCATAGCAGAAAACGACATGAGACGAAACGACCTTTATCATGTCTTTTTCAAACAGCGATTTAAGCGTAACCAGCGCGATGTGATCTGATCTAAGTGATGAAACCGGAGGGAATCATGTCCGAATTGGTTCGATATAAAACAGAAGAAAAAACACTCGATCAAGCGGCATCGGACTGGATATCGTCACTGGAAGGTCCATTATCGGCTAATCAGGGAAAAGATATCATTGACCTGTATTTTAACGAGATGGGATCAATTCAAACGCTTTCAAGGGAGGAAGAGGTCTCTCTGGCGATGAGGATTGAGTCACAATCCACTGAATTATTGGACGCAATTTCAGGCATTCCGGACCTGCCGAGATGGATCCTTGAGTGGATTGGCGATTGTCGTGAGAAAGCGCGGCGTTGGGAAGAGATTTTTCAGACAAGGGTTACTATCATAGACGGAGAAGAGAGGCGGATCGGTTTCAGGGAAAGGAACAGTTTGCTCGATGAACTGCAGAATGAGATTGAGATTTTACTGGAAAGAACGCGGACTGATTTCGACGACCGTAATGAGCAAAAGGATGCACGGGACTGTCTCCGCAATAGGATTTTAGAACATTTCAAGGCACTGGATCCGAGCATCGAAGCCATTAATGATCTTCGTCATCGATTCAGACAAACCATCGTGACTTCCAGACAATCCGGGGTGAATGCTGTTCAAGGCACACCCCCTATCCCGATTGAGTATTGTGAGACTCTCCTACAACAAATTGATGCAGCATTTGATAAATTGATGATCGAAAAAAATCATTTGATTCAAGCTAATCTGCGGCTTGTTGTCAGCATCGCAAAAAAATTCATCAAACGCGGTTTGCCGTTTTCGGATGTTCTTCAGGAAGGAAATCTCGGGCTGATTAAAGCGGTCGATAAATTCAATTATCGTAGGGGTTACCGATTTTCAACTTATGCGACGTGGTGGATACAACAATCCATCATCAGGGCGGTCGCTGAAACAGGGCGGTTGATCCGTGTACCATTATATGTGGCTGAAACTTTATCCAGGATCAACCGGATAGGGAACAAGCTTCAGCAGGAATTTGGCCGCGATGTGTCAATCGAGGAACTCGCCGCGGCATCCAATACATCGGCGGATAATGTCCACCTGTATCTCGATGTATACCGGGTACCATATTCCCTTGAAATGCCGATCGGTGATAACGAGGAAGGTCGCTTGAGCGATATGTTACCTGATTACAGCGCGAAGTCGCCTCTGGATAACCTGCATAAGCTTGATATTCGGCAATACATACTGGATGCGCTTGATGGAATTTCAGTTCGCGAGAAACTGGTTCTCAAGATGCGTTTTGGTATTGATTCCGAAAAGGAATATACTCTGGAAGAGATTGGTCGGCTGCTAGGGCTGACCAGGGAGAGAATTCGGCAGATTGAATTGGAAGCCTTGAAAAAGATCCGCCAAATCAGGCTGTCTAACGAGTCTCGACTGCATACTGAATAAAAAGAAGACGAAAAAAAAGCGATTCAGATCAACTGAACCGCTTTGATACAATTTCTATTCTATTCAGGGGTTTTGAAGACGGTCCTGGGCGAGTCGTGCTTCGGAAGAATACGGATGCTTCTCTATCAGCTCTTCAAGAATTTTCTGGCCGCCCGTCACATCACCGGATTCAATAAGACACAGTCCCTTCTTCAACAATGCAGGCACAGCTTTATCGCCATTGGGATAACGGGATAAAACCAGCTCAAATTGCTCCAGGGCTTTGTCATACCGTGCTTGGGCGTAATAGCATTCCCCGATCCAATACTGGGAGTTATCTGCCAGATCGGAATCGGCGAACGCGGCTAGAAATCCTTGAAATTCGAGAATCGCAAGATCGTAATTCCGGTTGATGTAATCATTGTATGCAGTCTGATACACAACCTCTGGTCTTTGATCACCACTATCGGTTTGCTGCCCTTCCGCTTGATCCTGAGTTCCTGAAGATTGGGCATCAGATGCCCGGAACCTCAGCGAATCACTGGATTGGATTACCGAAGTCGATGGAGTGGAATACTGCAGTTTTTCAACCGCGTTCTGAACTATCTCACTCTGCAAAGTGACCGTGTTGACCATATCTGCCTGGGTTTTACTGATCGCATCCAACCTTGTCATGATCAGATTAATTTCCCGATTCAGCGCTTCGTATTCGGCTTTGCTTTCCGAACGCTCGGTTCGTTGCATCGTTTCAAGTTTTTCAATCCGATGCATCATGGGTTCACTTGTAGCGCAACCCAGAACACCTGCTATCATCAGCATTACCATCAACATCCAACCTGTTACACGATAAAACACCAGGTTAACCCTCCACCCGGGATCAGTCGTTCACTACAAATGCAGCCCGACGATTCAGTTTCCAGCAAGATTCCTTGCTTTCTCTGCAAACAGGTCGTTCCTCACCATATGTGACGGTTTCGATCAGCGATCCCTGCACACCGAAATCCATCAAATATTTCTTGGCTGCCGCCGCTCGTCGTTCACCCAGTGCAAGATTGTACTCATTGGAACCACGCTCATCGCAATGTCCTTCGATCGTGACCGTGATATCGGGGTTCTTGATCATGTAGGCGGCCTTCTCAGCAAGAATGGATCGACCTTCTGCAGTCAATACCGCTTTGTCATAATCGTAATAGACCGATTCACTGCTTAAAACACTGCGGGCTTCTTCCAATTTTATCAACCGGAGCTCTTCCATGGTCGGCTCTTCTTGTGCGGGAGCAGCAATTGGAGTGTTTGTTGGCGCTGCTGATTCAGGAACAAACTCCTGCTCGGGTGCTTTCTTCTTACACCCGCCCATCATCAGTCCAACACACACGACCAGCAACACGAAATAAAAACTCACATTTCGAAACATACAAAACCTCCTGATCAAATTTAGCCAGATTCGTTGAATACCTAATTCAACTTTCGTCAATGCTATTCTATTTGAATAACAATATCAAAGTAAAAAGCAACGTTTATCGAGACCATGCCGGATTCTCGCACCCCCCCATGGCATGAACAATCCGGCGAATGTTCCGGCCGGATAAATCCATTACGTACAACCCTTTTGAACCATCGCGAGTCGACGTAAACGCAATATGACGACCGTTTCTCCCGAATGAAGGATCTTCATTATGTCCCGCCTCGGATGTGAGAGGATGTTCATCACTCCCATTCGGACGGATCATCCAAATGTTAAATACTCCATCCCGCCTGCTGTGATAAGCGATCCAATCACCCCTCGGCGACCAATCGGGAGCGGTGTTATAATTACCAACGCTGGTCAATCGACGGATGTTGGCGCCGTCAATATCCATGATATATAACTGAGGGCTGCCGGTCCTGTCCGATACAAAAACAAGTTCGCGGCCATTGGGCGCAAAGACAGGATTCGTATCCACCCCCGAAGAAAATGTTAGACGTCTTACTTTTTTTGTTTCCAGGTTATACAGTGAAATCTCCGGATCTCCTTCGTAACTTATCGTCAATGCCAGATGTATTCCATCAGGATTCGGAGCAGGGGTTATATGCATTCCACCCTGCAATAGAGGCATCGATGTGGAATCCGCCAGGTCGATCACGTACAGGTCAGGGTATTTCTGCTGATAGCTGGTTATAAAAAGTTCCGCGTTTTCGACAGACCACGCAGGTGACAAATTGATACTGCCATTCCGTGTGATCTGGGTCAGATTGCTGCCATCCGGATCAACCGTGTACACTTCGGCATTCCCTGTTCGACGAGACGTGAAAGCAATACGCGTATCATTGATTCCTCTCTCCCCAGTCAATCTGTACTGAACTTCATCGGCAAATTTATGAATAACCGATCGTACTCCCGAAAGGGGTGTCGTGTAACGGATGCCTACAATCTGCTGACCCATCCGGACATCGAATAATCGGATACTGATCCGGTAATCGCCGTCTGGACCTTGATTGATATATCCTGTCAATAAAGACTGCACTCCAACCAGGTAATACTGGCCAAAATCCGGATTGACGAGTTCTTTCTCAGAGGTGGGGAAAAAAGGTGATATATCGATAACGTTAAAGCGGCCTGAAAACTCAAAATCCTGCCTGAAAATCGAATGGATTTCCCTTACAAGTTCCGGCTGCTCACTCAATTCGCTGTTAAATAGCGGTAAAGCTATATCAATTTTTTTAGCTTGTGATGCGGTGATATCGAAATACACATCCGCACTCCGGCATACAGATACCGCAGTCCAGGCGAGGAAGAACCCGGTTACCAACCTGTTCATCTGTTTTCTTTTTGTAAACGTCACAATGATACTCCTATAACTTGCAAATAAATCCAAAATGTACACCGAGACTCGAATCCGAGTATCCTTCCGGCAGTGAAGGGAACGGGGCACTGACGATAACAGCACGTAGAGCGGATTGATCCAGAATCGTATCCCCCGATGTTTCCTCGATACCGGATGCCAGTAGGCGACCCTGACGATCAATGCGAAAAGATATAACAACCCGTTTATTCTCAGCTTCAAATGAACCGAACGGGGGAATCCAGTTTTCACTGACTTTGCTTTTCATCATCGCCAGGTAGTACAGAAATGGAAAGTCCTTAGCGTCAACCCGCATGGATCCCATTGTCTGGCCGCCGCCTCCGGGAAGCAGATCCGACTGCATCGCAAACTCTTCTTCGGTGGCAGCTTTTGGAGGAGGTGTGCGGTCTTTTTCACGGTTCTTCATACGTTTTAATTCCGCATCAGAAGGATCGACTAACTCGTTCTTCGGCACTGGTTTGGGTGGTTCGGCGGGTTTTGGTTTTTCTATGGAGACGGCTGCTGGAACGATGTCGGAGCCTAATTCAGGCAGTGCATAATCGAAAAGAGTCACATCGACGACATGATCGGAGTCGATGGATCGAGCCCTTAGCATGGGGAGCAGAACAATCAACAGGATGCTCAACAGGTGACATGCCGTTGAAATCATCACGGCGACCAGGGTTCGCCGCGAATGTTCTTGCACCAAGCCGGAAAAATAGTCCATGAACCTGCTATTCCTTCGCTTCAATCGTTTTCGGCTTCGTTACCATTCCGAGTGTTTTTATTCCTGATTTTTTAACCACATCCATCACAGCAATTACATCACCATACGGCAGATTCCGGTCCGCCTCGAGAAAAAGCGCTTCGATTCGAGTGCTTTCATTCAGTTGCCTTAATCTCAACTCCAGATGTTCAAAAGGAATCCGACGGTTATCCAGGTAAAGCAAACCCTCACTGTCCATGGACAGTATATAGCGGCTCTCCGTCTCCTCCGGAAACAACCTTTCGGACGCTTGCGGAAGAGCAATATCCAATCCCTGCTTCAACATCGGTGCTGTTACCATGAAAATTATTAATAGAACAAATGCTACATCGACAAATGGAGTCAGGTTGATCTCGGTCAAACCTGTACCGAGTGGCGGAATCCTGCTTCGCCGTCGCCTGTCTTCGTCTTTTGGGGGTGGGTTCATCGGCATGAATTCTTACTCCAATACAGACAGAAAACTGGATCGGAACCGTTCAAACATAACATTTGCCAAACGGATCTTGAGCAGAAAGAAGTTATACCCCATTACGGCAGGAATCGCTGCAGCCAGGCCGGCCGCTGTAGTGATAAGTGCTTCAGCGATTCCGGGTGCGACTGCCGCGATACTTGCCGATCCAGCGCTTCCGATTCCCTGGAACGCTGTCATGATGCCCCAGACAGTGCCAAACAATCCAAGAAACGGTGTGATACTGCCGCAGGTACCAAGAAATGTAACCCTGCGTTCGAGATTCTGAATCTCAGTAATGATGGCATCATCCAGAGCCAGATCGAGCCGGGTTGTATTTGTGGGGGAGAACACAGCCTCACCGGGTTCTGTTCCCGGCCTGCGTTCCAGTTGCCGGTATCCCGCGATGAATATCCTGACCAGAGGACTCGGTTTGACGGATTTCAATTGATCAGCCATGTCTCCTAAGTGCCTGGCATGTTTAAACAGGCGCATAAACTCGACTGAACTCTTATTCAATCTGGAGAATTGTAGATATTTATCCAACATAATGCCCCAGGAACCCAGAGAAAACAGAAGTACGATCAACAAATCGATTTTCGCCAGAAAGCCTGCGTTCATAACGAGATTGACGACACTTTGCCCCATGGGTGTTCCGTTTCCGAGTGTAACTGATTCGATCACTGTTCAATTCCTCATTTCCGTTATTTTTCTTCGCGTGTAAGCAAATCCTATCGCCTATTGCGATGGCTTTTTAATCCGTTGACGATACCGTTGAACCGCCTGGTTATGTTCCCTGAGTGTCCGGCTGAATGTGTGCCCTCCTGAGCTGTCGGCGACGAAATACAAGAAGGACTCTTCAGCTGGAAAACAAGCTGCTTCCAGAGATTCTTTTCCTGGTGAACAGATCGGACCAGGAGGAAGACCAGCGCGGACGTATGTATTGTAAGGTATATCCATCTCGAGATGTTTCTTAAGCAACCTGCCGGGATAAGTCTCTCCTAAAGCGTATATCACCGTTGGATCACATTGCAAGAGAATACCCCGTTTCAAGCGATTGTGAAAAACGGCGGATACCAACTCTCGCTCTTCCGGCAATCGTGTTTCTTTCTCGATTAATGACGCCAGCGTGACAGCTTCGTGGAGAGTCAGGCCGTGTTCTCGGGCAGATGCCAGCCACTCAGGCCGAAGTGTCTCCTGAAGCTGGTCAATCATTCTCTCGACCAGTTTCAATTCATCAAATCCCTTCGTAAAACAATACGTTTCAGGGAATAAATAACCCTCCCATCCGGTAGACGGAAAGGGAAGACTCGGATGACGATATGAATGGGCAGCGTGTTTGAAGGCACCGGCTGAACCGAATCCGGAGTTATCCCACCGCGTTGCCATCTCCGATAGTGTTAAACCTTCCGGAAATGTTACACTGTAGGTGATGACCTGTCCGCTCAGCATGCGCTGGAGAATATCCAAAGGCGACATAGCTGCGGAAATCAGATATTCACCCGATTTGATTGCAGCGGCATCCGGATTCAGCCTGACATGGAGTTTCAAAAAACGGCTGTCCGATATGAACGATTGCTTTTCCAGTTCTATCGCAGTCCTGTCGAATGACCATCCGCTGACTATGATGAATACTCGGGGCACATCATTCGGGTCCAGCGGATTGTTCATCCCTTTCCGGTATTCTGATCTGACGATGAACAGCAGGATCGCGAACAGGACTATTCCCGCCATTACCGTGGCAGAAATTGTCAGAATGCAACTTTTGGTTCTCCTCATTCACGTTTATCCCGACAGGAAGTCCAGATAGTTTTGCAAGATGATCACGGCTGCGATGACATCCTTGCTTTGTTTCCGCTTCCGGCGCCGGACATTATCCTCCAGCATGGCTAATTCCGCTGATCGACTTGACAGACGTTCATCCCAGAAAACAACTGGAATTCTAGTTCGTTCGGTAAAACCCGACGCAAACAAACGGGCTCCTCTCGCAGATTCTCCCTCTGATCCGTTCATATTCAGAGGCAGTCCGATCACTGCTGTCTCGATCTCATTAAAATCCACCAGGGCGAATAAAGTCTCCGGTATACTGCCGGGTTCGGAGACAGTCACTGTTCCGACAGGTTGTGCGGTCAACCTGAGGGGGTCGCTGACTGCAACTCCGATGCGGCGTGTTCCATAATCCAAACCAATAATTCGTTTCATGAATCCCCTGTTTCTGATAGGCTGAACATCGTCCCGCTCAGCAGCATATAAGATTCGGACGAATAATCAAAGGAGACGCTTCGGGATGTGGGATGTCATTGTTGTTGGTATGGGTCCGGCGGGTAGCACTGCCGCCCGGGTTGCAGCACAACACGGAATGAACGTTCTGGGTATTGACAGGGCCAGGTTTCCAAGGCACAAACCCTGTGCGGCGGGATTGACGGGAAGAGCTGCACGGCTGCTTCCACTCAGTCCTGAACAATATCAGGAAGTATCCGTTAAACGGATTCGGATCATGCTGGGTGACAACCCGCCAATTAAAATCGACAGTCCGGCTAATTTGATGACTACAACGAGACGGGATGTTCTGGATACAGCGCTGTTGAAACATGCGGTTGACGCGGGGGTCAGAATTATTGAGGGATGCCGGGTCAATCGGATCACTACGAACAGCCGGAGCGTTGAGGTGTTTTTCGATGGCGGCAGTGAACGGACTCACCGGTTGATAGGTTGCGATGGTGCAAACAGCATCGTCAGACGGATTCTCCAATCAAAACACCCCCGCTGTTATCCAGCCTGGGAGGCGGAATATCGGTTACCGGATGATATTGATGCAGAAACGCAATTGGATGCGGTTTTTGATTTGGGGGTGGTGCGTCGCGGATATGGATGGATTTTTCCGAAAAAGCGGTCGGTATCGGTGGGACTCG
Organism: candidate division CSSED10-310 bacterium; assembly: GCA_016931515.1. GTDB lineage: Bacteria > CSSED10-310 > CSSED10-310 > CSSED10-310 > CSSED10-310 > JAFGEQ01. The sequence goes on from JAFGEQ010000011.1 coordinate 31,834, forward strand.
CCGGATTATTCGAATCGCGAAAGACTATGGAGAAAGCGTTTCAGGATCTGCTGAAACATATTCCTGGACATATCGGATGGGAGTGTATCCGAAAAACTGGTCATACAATTCCTGTGTATAATTCACGCAACATCATTGCCGGTGATCGTGTGCTTCTGGCCGGAGATGCGGGGAGCCTTGTGGACCCTTTTCTGGGTGAAGGTTTGTATTACGCATTGAGGAGTGGAGACATCGCCGGCAGATGGGTTGCAGGCAAGCATGACGGAATTGGTGAGGGGATGAACGGTTATCAGACAATCATCAAGGAAACCATCGGGAGGGAATTGGTGATAGCCGGTCGATTAGCCCGAATTGTGTATTCGGTCCCCGGATGGATGCATCACATGGCTGCACATCACCCATCAATACTGTTTCAGTTCGCAGACTGTCTCGCCAATGACAACGGATACACTGGTTTTCTCAAAACTCTCCCGTTTCCATGGAAACTGGCATTTGGAGATTATTTATTACGATGGAAAAGGGCGCACTGATCACTTCTATCCGGTACGACGCAAATGTGAAATTTAAAAAGATAGATCCGTATTGTCGAATACAAGTGTCGATGAGCGAACGAAGCGTTCACCGCCGGGGGTTCGCCATCGCACTTCGATCGTTACTCCCTTGGTCTCGAAGTCAGGAACATTCAATCCGGTTGGGCTGCCAGGTCTCAAATCGGCGGGAAACTCCATCGAATCAAACATTGTCGGATCATCGATGTCGATGGTCCGAGTAAAGAAATATCCCTGTTTCTGGATAATATCGATCAGGCAGTTGCACCATGTCTGGAATCCGCATGGATTTGGAGCGACGTCCGTGCAAGGAGACATATTCACTTCCGGAAGAATATATGAATATTGAGTTGTCAGATCCGGATAATACGGTGCATCCATATAATGAACATCGCCAAAGTCCATTTGAGAAATACGTTCCATTTTCTCCTGCACCAGACTCATGGCAATGTTGCTGATGGTTGCCTGTTTTATCTGTGCCTGAGAATAAAAGAAAAATGGCAGGATACCCATCAATGCCGTGGCTAAAATGGTCATTGAGATCATTAATTCGAGCAGTGTAAAACCGTCTTTGTTAAAAATTCGGGCCATCGGGTGGATCCCTCCTATAACTAGTAAATTATGGTCTGATTCAGGACTTCATGTCAAGGAGGGACGGGTGATCTGATCATTCTATCTGGTGTTTTTTTCTTTTTTCCAAAAGCGTTTTTCGGTTGATACCCAGTATCCTGGAAGCTTTGGATTTGTTGCCCCGCGTTTTCAGAAGAATTTTCTGGATGTACAATTTCTCAATCTGGTCAAGGCTCAAATTTTGCTCTGCCAATGTTTCCAGTGATGCATCAGATATAAAGTCGAAATCCAGATGGAGTTGGGAGGGTGTGATACAGGATGCGCCGTCATGTGTGATGATCAGTCGTTCCATAAGATTTTCGAGTTCTCGGACATTACCCGGCCAGTTATAGGCGCAAAGCAGGTCGAGAGCTCCGGTGTCCAGCCTGGGTTGCGATTTTTGATACTGCGATGCAAATTTGTCCAGAAAATGTTTTACGAGCAGCGGAATATCGGCAAGCCGTTTACGGAGTGGCGGAATGAATATAGGAATAATGCTGAGCCTGAAATAGAGATCTTCCCGGAAAGAACCTTGTCTGACAAGCCGGCCGAGATCCTGTCTTGAAGCGGCGATAAATCGTATATCGACGCTTGTTGTAGTATTCGAACCGACCGGCTCAAACTGCTTTTCCTGAAGAACGCGGGTCAGTTTAGCCTGAATGGCAGGATTCAGCTCGTTTATATGATCGAGATAGACTGTTCCACCGTCAGCCGCTGACAGGCGGCCTTCCCGATCCTGGCTAGCGCTGCTGAATGCTCCCCGGACATGGCCGAAAAGTTCACTCTCCACCAGGTTCTCCGGAGTGGCGGATAAATCGATTTTTACAAAAGGTCGTGACTGGCGGGGACTCAGCGCATGAATGATGGCCGCCAGAAGATCCTTTCCGGTTCCACTCTCGCCGGTAATCTGGATGTTGGAATGATAGGGCGCGATCTGGTGCGCGGTACTGAGGATATTCAGCATCGTTGAATCCTGCGTTATCAACTCCGGAATCTCCTTTTTCACTGATTATACCAGATCGGATGTTTCCGGTATGGCGGCCGACTCGAACTGCATCACTGTTGCATGCGTCCAGAGATTTTCAAGTCGATAAAATGAACGAACCTTGTCCAGAAAAATGTGGATAACAATGTCATCGGAATCAATCAGAACCCACTGGTTCAACAGCTCTCCTTCGACATGCCGTACACCTTCACCCATCTCCTTCAAACGAATACGGACATTTTCAGTAATCGCAGCAACCTGCCGTTCAGATAATCCGGAACAGATCAGAAATCCATCGATAATAACACCATCAAGTTTTCTCAAATCAAAACCAATGATGGACTCGGCTTTCTTCTCCCTCAGCACCTCGACTATTTTTGATATTTTGTCTTCAAAAGTAATAACAACCTCCTTTTTTCAATCGATCGACATTCTGTATCGACTCGAGCAAATTATCATTTTGGTTGAATTTATGTCAATTCGTTGTTAAAAGGGACCGGCAAACCGGAACTCCGGCAGTCTGCCGGAGAACGTTAGGCTCTTTTAAGTGATATTTTCATTGACAGCCGGCCCGTGAATCCCTATGCTACGCGTTTGCATTGGCACTCTCCCTTGTTGAGGGGTCTGGAGGATAAAAAAATGTTTGCTATTATTGAGACTGGTGGAAAACAATATCGAGTTCAGAAAGACTCCGTTATTGACATCGAAAAACTGACCGAGAGCCCCGGCCAGACCATTGATATCTCAAGGGTTCTCCTGATTGCGGAAGGCGAAAAAATTAACGCCGGAAAACCATACATCGTAGGTGCCATGGTTCGCGCAACGATTCTCGAACAGTTTCGCGGCAAAAAAATACGTGTTTTTAAAATGAAACCCAAAAAACGCTATCGTCGACTCCAGGGACACCGGCAGTATTATACCCGGATCCGGATTGATGATATCATTTCCGAATAGGAGGACTTCCCATGGCACATAAAAAAGGTGGCGGAAGCTCCAGGAACGGCCGTGACAGCAAGAGTAAACGCCTTGGCCTGAAACGCGCGGACGGGCAGCAGGTTCTGGCCGGTAATATTCTTGTCAGACAGCGAGGAACACGATTCCATCCGGGTGTGAATGTGGGCAAGGGAGGGGATGACACCCTGTTTGCGACTGCATCCGGTAAAGTCGCTGTCATCAATCGCAGAGGCCGCCGATACATCAACGTAGAATCTGTGACGGAGTGACCGTAACAGGGGCTGCCGCCCGGCATGTTCCCAGGTCATGTGAGGAAAACGGGTGAGCTCTTTCGTTGATCAGGCCAGTATAGAAATACACTCAGGTAAAGGTGGCGCAGGATGCGTCAGTTTTCGCAGGGAGAAATATATTCCGCGTGGTGGTCCTGACGGAGGAAACGGCGGCCGGGGTGGCGATGTCATTTTCATTGTCTCACCACAGCACCGGACATTGCTTGATTTCAAATATCAAAAGAGCTTCTCCGCAGGGAACGGTAAACCTGGCGCGAAATCGAATTGCCATGGGAAGGATGGGCATGATGCCCACATACCTGTTCCGCCCGGCACGATGATTATTTCTGAAGAAACCGGTGAAATTCTCGCGGATCTTACAGAACCCGGGCAACGGATTGTTCTGGCAGTCGGCGGCAGGGGAGGGATGGGTAATTCCCACTTTGCCACAGCAACTCACCAGGTCCCACGGTTTGCGCAGCCCGGAGAACCCGGCCAGTCGTTAGCCGTGCGACTGGAATTAAAACTCATTGCAGATGTTGGATTAGTGGGTTTCCCAAACGCCGGAAAGTCGACCTTCATCTCAGTAATATCAAACGCTCGCCCCAAAATCGCGGATTATCCATTCACCACGTTAACTCCGAATCTGGGTGTGGTTCGACGCGGTAGCGGCAGGGAGTTTATAGTGGCTGACATCCCGGGGATCATCGAAGGATCTCATGAAGGAAAAGGTCTGGGTGATCGATTTCTGCGACATATTGAACGTACCGCGCTGATCCTGCTTCTGGTGGACTCATCACCGATTGCAGAGCCCAAACCGGAACATGCGGTTCGGATGCTGATACATGAACTCAAGAAATACAAAGAATCCCTTGAACTCCGTGTCAGCGCTGTAATCGCAACCAAAACCGATACAATACCGGATGATGACACGGCACAGGTTGCTGCTCTTCAGTCTGAAGCGGAAAATAGGAACCTGGCTTTTTTCGACATCTCGTCGGTTGCACGAGTCCATATTGATGATGTTCTCGATTTTATAGAAAAAACTTTGGTTGAAAAGAGACGTCAGGAGACGGCAGACTGATGAGAATCGGTATATGCGGAGGTACATTCGATCCTATTCATACCGGTCATCTGCTTGTCGGTCAGGAAGCCGGTGAACGGCTCAGTCTTGACAAGGTCATTTATATCCCGGCAAAAATCCCTCCGCATAAACTTGATGCTCGGATTACGCATGCTGAACAGCGGCTGAAAATGATTCGACTGGCTATTCGTGGTAATGCTCTTTTCGATGTTGACGATCTGGAAGTGATGCGAGCGGGACCATCGTTTACGATAGAAACTCTTGAGTATCTGACTGACAGGTATCCGGGTAGCGATCTGTTTTTTCTGATGGGTCAGGACACGTTTATCGAAATAGAAACCTGGCATCGGTATGCGGATTTGTTTGATTTATGCCGGATTGTTGTCGTAACTCGACCCGGTACCGGCAAGATAAACAGTTCTCAGTATATTGATCCGGTGCGGGACTATCTTCTGAACGCGACTATTCGTCTTGATGATCCATCCATGGCAGAACAGAATGGACTTGCTTCGCTTGACTGGAAAGTGTGCTTGATGACTATTCCCGCTCTGGATATTTCCGCATCCCAAATCCGATTGCGCGTGTCACAAAATCGGTCCATCCGATATCTTGTTCCGGAGCTGGTGAGAAAGCATATTGAACACACCGGTCTGTACCAATCCAAATGATGGGTGAAATCGATGAGAATATTGATGACGAATGATGATGGTATTCACGCTCGCGGTTTGCATGAACTGGCTTCGATATTATCTCTGGAACACGAGATATCGATCGTGGCTCCTGACAGTGAGAGAAGTGCAGTCAGTCACGGGTTGACGATTCGTACGCCGTTGTTCATCCGGCAACACCCTGTTGGCACTCTCACGGGTTTTGCAGTCAGCGGCACACCGGCGGACTGTGTGAAGCTGGGTATCGATCAGCTGGTAGACCATGAGCCGGATCTGGTTGTATCGGGGATCAATAACGGATCAAACACGGGAGTCAACGTTTTCTATTCGGGAACGGTAGCCGCCGCTTTGGAAGCATCATTCTCCGGTATTCCCGCGATCGCAGTATCGATCGGTTCATTTACTCCTGAATATTTCAAGGACGCATCACGCATTACCGGCAACATTATTCGGGAGTTAGATCCAGCGAGTTTCCCCCAGGGTCTTGTTCTAAACATCAATATACCGAATCTTGCGGAGTGTGATATTCGTGGAATCCGGATGACCCGCCAAAGTCGTATGAAGTTTAAAGACGCCTATCTGAGACGTGAAACTCCAAACCGCGTCCCTTACTTCTGGCTGGATGGTGATCACCCGGAAGAGATTGCCGATCTAAATCTCGATGAGTATGCTTTACGGAAAGGGTGGATCTCAGTCACTCCTCTGGTCGCCGATTTTAATGCACCCGAAGCTATTAACGGGGAGGTCGCTCGATGGATTCAGTCAAACAGCCTTCTCGAAAAGTCCTTTTCGCCGCATTAGCAGCCAGTGTGCTGGCTATTTCTTCTGCAGCGACCCTGATCAAACTGGCCGATGCGCCTGCCCTCGTTGTCGCAGCGGGTCGAATGCTGATTGCGGCCATTTTGCTCTGGACATTGTCGCCATGGACCGGCGCTTTTCATCTCAAATCAGTGCCTTGGAAATCCGTTGGTCTGGCTGGTTTTTTCCTGGCCCTGCATTTCGGCTTCTGGATCACTTCCCTGACTTCAACGTCAGTGGCGAGTTCCCTTGTTCTTGTAACAATGAATCCCGTTGTTGTGGCGATTGGCTCAACGATTTTTCTGAGAGAACCCCCGACAAAACCGCTTCTTGCCGGAACCGCACTGTCCATCGCAGGTTGCATGATTCTAGTTATAGGCGAAAGTTATACGATCAGTAATTCCCTGAACGGCAATCTGCTCGCTCTCGGAGGCGCAATTGCGATGTCGTTTTACATGATGATCGGGCGGCATACATCCGGTAGACGGAAACAGCCGATCAATCTTCTCTGTTATCTGACCTGGATCTCAACAATCTCCGGCATTCTGCTGTTTGTGGGAGTGCTCATTTCCGGGGTTCCACTGTCAGGATATTCTTCGCATTCGGTGATGTTTATTGTTCTAATCGCTCTGCTTCCTCAACTGGTCGGTCATTCCCTTATCAATTGGTCTCTCCGGTACCTGCATACCTCCTATCTAGCGGCAGCCATCCTCATAGAACCTCTGGCGGGAACGATCATCGCATTTCTCGTTATCGGGGAAACATTCTCCAGGTATTCTTTCTTTGGAGGCCTGTTGATTCTATCAGGTGTCGGCCTGGCATTCAGACGCGTGAAGGCTTCCAGTGGTTGACAGTCCGCACCGGAAAGAGATAATTTAATTATCGGGTTTTTTAACTTTTAAACAGGAATGGGCGTATGAGTAACATAGAAGACCAAAGAACGGATCAATTCACACCCGTTAATCCGGAGGAATCCGAGCTTGAGCAATGGCTTGAGGAAGGATCCCGGAAACTGGCTGAAAAGCAGTTTCGTGACGCGATCAAGCTTTTTGAGAAAGTGTTGAGAGTTGATCCCGACAATATGGCTGCGTTCGAGAAACTGTCTTTGGCTCGATCAATACAGGCGGACATGGATCACATCGCCGAGTATCTGGCCATGGGTCGGGAGTTGATGAGTCAGCATGACTGGAGGGGTGCCAGTGAGGAGTTCCAGGCGGTGCTGTCGATTGATCCGAAGAATGAAGAAGCGCTGGCTAGTTTGAAACAGACGCAGAGTCATCTTGGAGTGAACGACACAGAACGAGATGCATTGACGATTACAACCGGTGGTGAGGGAGTCTTTGATCTGGATTCCATGCCGACGGATCGAGAATATCACGGTTATTCGAATGACGACCAGGAAACGGCCATTCTGGGTGCGGGAGTGACATCTGAATTTCCCGACACGCAGGGCAGTCCGGATTTTCAGCGGAAACTCGAAGAAGCACTTAGAATATACGAGGCTGGAAATCTGGTTCGTTCTCGGGAGTTACTTGAGCAACTCCGCCGTGATAATCCGAACCATTCCCAGATAAATTTTTACCTGACAGCAATTGATCACAAGCTTGAAACCGATAGCGTCAGAAAGGACCAATCCGGTGCTGAAAACATGTTCAAGCAGGGTATGGATCTTCTGGAGCAGCAAAAATTTGATGAAGCTCGGGATGCTTTCCAGAATGTATTGCGTGTCAGACCCGATTTCAGTCAGGCACAATTGATGCTGGATCGTATTGATACGATGGAGGGATCGACTCGTGCGGACAGGACTGCCTCACGAGTGGATGAAGCGGAGAGATCGAACCGTTCGATGCCAAGAACCTCGAAAAGCGGAAAGATATCAGGTAAACAACTGCCCGGAAAACCGGTTAGGGGAGGTGGTCCGAACTGGGCTAAAATTGCTTTGATATGCGTACCTCTGATTGTGATTGCGGCTGTCGTTGCCTATTTGATGGTGATCTATCCCAAGGCCCGTTTTGATAACCTGATGAATCAGGCACGTTTCAAGATTGATCAAAAAGCGTATCTGGAAGCCATTTCCCTGCTGGAATCCGCGCTCGTTGTTCAACCGGAATCCATGGAAGCATTGGAAATGCTGGGTGTAGCCGGAATGGAAGGCGGAAAGCCGGAGAAGGCAATTCTCGCATATCAGACGGCTCTGGAGATAACTCCCGGCGAAAAAGACTTGATTATGAAGCTGGGTAATGCCCAGTACGAGAATCAGCAGTGGCAGGATGCAGAAAAATCCTACCGTCAACTGATTAGAGATATCAGGTATAAAGACGATGCGCTGTTTAAAATTGCCATGTCACTGAAGAACAGAAACCGCCTGGATGATGCGATTCGGTCATTCCTGGATGCTCTGAAATCGAACGAAGCAAATTCACGGGCTCATTTCGAACTGGCTCAGTGTTACGAACAGAAAGAGATGCTGCCTGAGGCGGAGACATCTTATCAGCAAGCCATCAATACCGATCCCAAGTTTGTTCAGGCATATGAGAAGTTGGGTGACTTTTACCGGCAGCATAACGAGTATGAGAAATCTGCTGAGATACTGAAAAAACTCCTCATCTGGTTCAAACCCACAACGGTTGAAAAATCAAAAAAGATTGCCCAGTTGCGGTTCGAACTGGGAGAAATGCAATATGAAGCGGGTGATTACCAGGGTGCTGTTGAGAGTTTTACAACTGTTATACAGATTGAACCGAACATTGATGCGTTCCGGAATCTGGGACGAGCCCATTACAAAGCCGGGAAGCTGACGGAGGCTATTCTGGTGTGGCGGCGCGGCATCGAACTCGACAATACGGATTATGATCTCTGGTTTCAAATCGGTACAGCACAACTTCGTATGGGCGATGTGACTGCTGCTGAAAACAGCTATAAGGAAGCCCTGCGAATAAAACCTGATTTTGTCAAAGCGCTGACAAATCTTGGTTTTATGTATTATCAAACGTATAAATACGATCTTGCCAGGCAACTCTGGCGTCAATCTCTCCAAATTGAACCGGATCAGCCAACAGTCAAGGACAAACTGAAAGAGATCGATAAATCAAAATAATTGTTTCCCTCCAAAAAAAAACAGCCGGATGGATAAGGTTCCATCCGGCTGTCTGCTTCTTAAAGGGTATTACAGTTCGTATCCAAACGTGACGAAATCGATATCTCCGACGAGTTGAACATCGCTGCCAAGCATGCCTCCCCAGAAAATCAGATTGTCAGCAGAACCTTCGACGGCAGGCCATGTGAATGTCATGATATTCTTCCGAAGTGTTTCCTGGCCACCGAGAACGGCAATGTCCTCCCAATCCGCTGTCTGACTCCAGGAAGGAGCGAACCAGTACATGGAGTAGACATCGAGAATGACGAACAGGTCGATATCGTAAACCGGTGTTGAGGAAGCGTTCGTCAGTATCGCTTCAAGTGAGAACGCTTTACCTGCATTGAACATATCACCGGTGAGCATCATATTGACGCCAGTCTTCAGCGGCGTTTCTTCCGGATATACTCCGGTTGACCGGTTATCAGCATGATATGTCGTCCAATAGAGCTGGTTCTGGTTTAATGTCGTGGAGAGATTGAAAACTGAGGTTGTTGTATCGGCAATTATGATCTCGGTATCACCATCATTATCTATGTCGGCAACGCATGGCGATGAAAACCCGCTTCCGGCCAGCATGATCGGTGAATTCGTCAAGACGGTGCCGTTCGAATGGTAGATATGCAACCATGCTTCGGTCTGGTTTCCGATTTCCGAACAGACGAGTATTTCGGGATAACCGTCGCTGTCGATATCGGCGATAGCCGGTGACGAGTTGATCACCGAGTTTGCGTTTGTTGAAACCTGGACGGGGAATCCGGTAACACCCGTACCGTCGGTATGAAAAGCGTAAATATAGGAATCGATAGTGCAAATTACAATTTCCGGTATGGTATCCTGATCCAAGTCACCGATTGCTGGAGCTCCATAGATCGAGGCTGGAACGGTTACCGGCCAGCCGGGCAGCGGAGATGTCAGGATATCCGTAACCATAACGCCCTTCGGACCGATCTCGTTGGCATAGTCTCCGTACCCGTAGATGATTTCAGGCACACCGTCCGAATCCAGGTCAGCCAGAGCCGGTACGGAGTAGACCTGGTTAGGTGCGGCTACCGGATATCCCGGTTGTATCTGTCCGGAGCCGTTGAAGAGATAAATAGCTCCTGAATCCAGAGGATCGATGTCATCCTTCGTGGCAATCAGGATTTCGCATTTTCCGTCATCATCGAAATCGAACGTCGATGCGCTGGCAAATACGTCGGTTCCGACATCCTGCGGCCAACCCGACAGAACATTGCCCATGCAGTCGAACACATAAACCTTGTTGTCATAATTCCCTGCAATAATTTCCAGCCTGTCGTCTCCGGCAACATCCGCGACACAAGGTGAACATTTGAATCCTGCCTGAACCGGATCCCCCGTCGAGAAGGGAATATCCGTCACAAACGGCCATGCTCCGCCGAAAGGAAGACCGTCATTGGTGAAGACATTGATTCTGCCGAGTACGCGTGATTTCGTTCCCTGGTTCGGATCGTTTGGATTGACCCACGCGACATTGTTCAACTGGTCGGCAACAATAATCTCAACATCCCCGTCGCCGTCGATATCGGCAACAGCGGGAGCGGCAAGTATCAGATTGGAATCAAGATAGATCTGCGAAGCGATTGATACCGGCCAGCCGTGATAATAGCCGCCGTTTCTATTAAACACACTGATCGTTCCATCATTGGATGCGGTAATGATTTCAGCAAACCCGTCGTTGTTGATGTCAGCGGCTCTGGCTGAGGCGTTGAAACCACCGAAGGACGGAACTGGGAACCACTGCATTTGCGGGAATGGATTATTGACCGAAAGATCGAAAGTCGCAGTCTCGGAATATCCACCGTCAGCAGTGATATCTACCTGGATCGGAATCGTCGTCCGGGACGACTCCGTAACAGTAAATATGAAGTCGGTCAGATTGGAACGGGTGACCTTGTTCTGGATGTCCGGGTATGACGCGCCGGCGCTCGATATTGTTACTCCGGACGAAGCGCTGATTGTCACGTTGACATTTGTGGCGTCCATCCATGAATGATTCTTCAACATGAGTTCCATGCTGACAGTCTCTCCAACATCGGCTTCAAAATTCGAATTGCCCGTCGAATCGTCGATCAGCCATTTCTCGATCCGGATGACCGGCGTTTCCGCGAGGCTGAGGAAATAATTAATCCGGCCCGGGTCCAGCAGTCCGCGATATGCCGGATTGCTGTAATCAATCGCATCACAACCCTTCTGCATACGCTCGAGGATCTCGTCCGGAGTGAATGAAGGATTCTGACATTTGATCAGAGCAGCCAGCGCGGCTGCCATCGGGCTGGACATTGATGTTCCACCCAGATTTCCATAATTGCCGCCGGGCAGCGTTGAACGGATTGAGACTCCCGGAGCGTACACATCGACATAGTCCTCACCGTAATTCGACGAGCCGTCTTTTGAATCGAAACGGTTGGTATTCCCGACTCCGATGACACCTTCGTTGGCGGAAGGATAGTGCGGAGTTGAATCGCCAATGCCGTCATTACCGCCGTTACCGGCTGCAGCCACGATTGTCACTCCGGCGGTATACGCATATTCCACCGCTTCTTCCTGAATCGCAAAATTAGACCCGCTGCCAAGACTGAGATTTGCAACGAGCGCTCCGTTATCGGCGGCATATCGAATCGCAGCTGCGACATTTCCAACCGCTGCCCCACCACCGCTGTCCGGGAAAACCTTCAGGATCATGATCGGGCATCCCCATGTACCGCCTGCAACCCCGATTCCGTTGTTGGTAATTGCGCTGACGATACCCGACACATGTGTGCCGTGATCGTTGACCGCATTGCCGTAATTGGGATTATTATCGTTTCCGTCGAAATCCCATCCTTGTGTATCATCGATATAAGTGTTGCCGTCATCATCGATCCCATTCCCTGGGATCTCGCCGGGATTGATCCATATGGCGGATGCCAGATCGGGATGGGTCAGATCCGTACCGCTGTCGATGATGGCTACCACAACGCTGGAATTGCCTTTAATCACATCCCAGGCAGCGGGTGCTTCCATGAGCGGTAAGGCAAACTGTTTGTTGAAGTCGGGATCGTTGGGTATCTCATCCATGTATACGTAATAATTCAACGATGACGTTTCCACGGATGCAAGCGATTGAAGGGCATCCAGAAGCTGTTGGTCCGTTTTCCCGTTCGATGCCGTCACCACGAACCACCTGTCGAGGTCGCATGTTACGTCTGCATCTGGAGCTTGACAGAGTGTCTGCCACCCGGATACTCCGCATTTCTGCCATTCGTTCAAGACTGCCTGAAGCGGTTCGAGTCCGCCCACGTCGGTCTCAATCAGAGCAGCCGGAGCCAGTTTCACAAGGACCTCACCTGGAACCCACTGCGCATGTGAAATCAGGGAAAATCCAGATAACAGTATCACAAACAACGCTTTTCTCATTTCATACCTCCACATTCAGATTGTAAGCGATGATCAGGTTTTCTCTTTTCATTCAAGTTATTTCGTATCACTTGAATCTCTTTATCTCTCGACGGTCACACTGTCAACAATGCGGCACTATATAGCAGATTCGTAAATAGCCTTGATATTCTCCGCCTGAATGATCCGGGGATTCCGATTTAGAAGATCCTCATGTTGGAGTACTGCGTCGACCAGTGTATCCAGCTCAATCCTGGGGACATTATATGCGCGCAGGTGGATCGGGTGTTCCAGTTGATGATACAGATCGAGAAGGGCGTCGATCGCCTTGGAGGCATCGGCTTCCTCGTCATTAATCTGTCGGCCGAAGTAACGGGCAATCCTGGACATCAGCTGAGGGACGACCGGCAGGTTATAGCGAAGAACATGGGGGAGCATAAGGGCACTGGCCTGGGGGTGTGATATATCGAACTGCGTCGAAAGCGGGTAAGACATGGCATGAACCGCTCCGGAACCGGTCATATTGAGAGCAAGGGCAGCGTAAAGACTGCCAAGTGCGACATTATAGCGGGCTTTGATATTGTCAGGTTGCCTGAAGGCGCTGACGATATTTTCATTCAGGAGGGCGAATCCCTGGAGAGCATACATTTCCGAGAACGGGGATGCATCGATTGATATAAGGGCTTCGAGGGCATGAGACAGAGCATCCAGGCCCGTGGAAGCGGTCAAGTCCGGCGGAATTGTGATCATCAGATGAGGATCGATGACAGTCAGCCGAGGAATCATGAATGGATGCCTGAAAACGTGCATCAGCCGCGTGGTTTCATCTCTAATCAGCACTCCATCGTCGATCTCCGCGCCATTGGGTGGAGTCGTCGGGATGCTGACTACCGGAACTCCGTGACGGGTTATCTCATGAGTTCCGGATTTGACTGATTCCCGAGTAAATTTATTACTGGATGCGATACTCAGGATTTTGGACATATCCGTGCATCGCCATCCGCCGTACCCGACAATGACATCAAACTCAGCCGGATCAATACTTTCCAGAGCTTTCCGAATACTGTTGAATGAGAGTATTTTTTCCTCGATAACATGCACGGCCACCGATGAAAACGATGAGGTAATCTGCTGTTCAAAAGCTATTGTCAGACCGGATCCCTTCATCTCCTTGTCGATAATTAAAAGGATTTTTTCGGCACCGATCTGGCTGATATCTTTATCGACTTCACGAATGACCTGATATCCAAACCGTGTAAAAGGCATTTGCTGGATGTTGAAAGTTGTTTTCACTATCGAAACCTCGTGAGGTAAAAAAGCTGTCAAATAACAACCGGCAGCTCTGAGAGGCGAGACTCCGGTACTATAGCCCCGATATGTTACACCCCGCAGCCGGTAGTGTAAATATCTAAATGGTTTCCGGGCTGCCGGTTAAATCAGCGCTTCAGTTCTGAGGCTTGTTGTGCTACGATCCGACACTTGGAGATATCGGATGGATGAGCGATCGATTTCATACGCGTTTTTTGTGGGCGATGTGCATCTGGACGACCGCAATCCGATGCGGGAAAAAGCGTTCTGCGAGTTTCTCGACATGGTGCGATCCGAAAAGCCGGATCATGTCTTCCTGATGGGAGATATTTTTGAGTTCTGGTTTGGTTACCGGAATGTTATGTTTTCAAGGGTTCTCAAACCTGTGATCAAGATTGCACAATTATCCGATGCCGGTATTCCGGTCACCTATCTGGTTGGCAATCATGACTTCAAACCCGGTCCGGTATTCCGGGATATACTTGGAGTTCGAATTGAGTATCATCCGGTGCGGGTGACCCTGGGTTCGCAATATGTCTACCTGGCGCACGGCGATGAGATCAATGCGGATGATATCGGCTACCGTTTCATTCGCGCTGTTTTTCGACACCCGGTGTCCCAATGGCTTTTTCAACATTTCATACCGGCGTCGCTGGCATGGTATATCGGCAGAGGCACATCTGATTCCAGCAGGAAGCTGAATGGCCGTCGCGAACGATTTATACCGGAGAAGGCGTTCGATGCTTTTTGCCGGCGTGAACTCAGTCGCGAAGTCAACACAGTGATTCATGGTCATACTCACGATCCCGGGATCCGTAGCCGGGAAACGGGTGGAAAATCACTTCGTATCATCGATTCGGGTGACTGGCTGGGTGAACAGGGACACTATGTTGTCTTCAGGAATGACGAATTTCAATGCAAAACCTGGCCATTCTGACAAAATACCTGACTCGGATTCCGCTGCAATGCCTGGATATTTTCTTTCCGGTTCCCTGCGAAAGCTGCGGAAATATCATGGACAGTTCAACAATGCCGGGTATTTTCTGCCCGGATTGCAGACGATTACTCCCGGAGTATCCGATGATCAATTGCGATCGCTGTGGAGCCCGGATACCGGATCCTGCCATGTCGACGAAGGACGGGTGTTATTGCTGCACAAACAGTCACTATCGGCTGGGAGGTATATTGACTCTCGGCCCGTATCATAAGGATGCGCGTCTCAGTCGAATGATTCTGTCCCTGAAGCACGGTGCCAAAACCTGGTATGCCCGTGAATTCGGATGGCGTCTGGCTCAGACAGTAAAAAGAGAGTATCCCGATACAACCTTTAACGCCATCGTCGCCGTTCCTCTCCACAGATCCAGGCTCCGGCAGCGGGGTTACAACCAGGCGGATTTGATAGCGGGTGCCATGGCTGACAGCATGGGTATTCCATCCTATCGCTGGCTTCTCCGGCGGTTTCGCCGGACAAAACCCCAGTCAGGAGGCCGTGAGCTGAGACACAGCAATGTTTCAGGCGCTTTCGAAGCGGGTGGAATTTGCCGGAATGCAAAGATAATTCTCGTTGACGATGTTGTGACAACCGGCGCTACGACCGGCGAATGCGCAAGAGTGCTTTTTGAAGCTGGAGCGCAGGATGTTGTCGTTGCGGCCTGTGCATGGGTACCGGTTCTGCGAAATACCGGATCGTCACAGTGAATATGGAGGTCAAATAATGAATGTGCGCGAGCGAATCCGGGCGATTATCGCCGACAGGATTCTGATTGTGGATGGTGCAATCGGAACACTGCTGCAGATGAGGGGTCTCGAACCTGGGATGCCTCCTGAAGTGTTGTTGCTGGATGCCCCGAAGGACGTGACTGACGTCCATCGGCTTTACGTCGAAGCCGGTGCTGATATTATCACGACGAACAGTTTCGGAGCGTCTCGTTTGAAACTGGCTCAACATGGGCTGGAAGACCGGTTCGAACAGATCAATCGGCTATCGGTGGAAACGGCACGAAAAGCTGCAAATGGCCGGGCTCTTGTTGCCGGCAGCATCGGACCTACCGGTGAACTGCTTCAACCGATGGGATCCATTTCAATGATTGAACTCCAGGAAGAATTTCGGCGGCAGGCTCGGATACTGAAACAGGCAGGAGCAGACCTGGCAATCATTGAGACAATGGGTGATCTCGGCGAACTCCAGGCGGCTGCACGCGCCTGTTACCTGGAACGATTTCCCTTCATGACATCGATGACATTCAATGAAGCCGGACGCTCGTTGTCAGGTTCCACACCGGAGAATCTCGCGATTACAATGGCACCCTTCCATCCGCTGGCTATCGGTACAAATTGTGGCATGGGTCCGGCGGGAATGGTGCCGCGCATTCATGAACTCGTTTCTGTAACCGACTGCCCGATTCTCGCTCAACCCAATGCGGGTTTACCGGAATTGGTGGGTTCAACCACTGTTTTTCGCCTCCCGCCGGAACCTTTCGCCGAGCGCGCTGTCAAGTTGGCTGATGCAGGTGCCTCCATAATCGGAGGCTGCTGCGGTACAACTCCGGACCACATTCTCGCCCTTCGCAACTCATTGAAGGACCGGCGTCCGGCTCCTGCAGCCCATCGTTTCGGCGTTCGCTTTTCCGCCAGGTCGGGCATCGCCCTTGCCGGCGAAGGCGCACCTTTTTGCGTGATCGGCGAGCGGATCAATCCAACAGGCCGGAAAATTCTCAGCCGTCAACTGCGGACGGGCGATTTTTCCATGCTGCGTAAAGACGCGGGACTTCAGGTGGAGCGCGGTGCGTCACTCCTGGATGTCAACGTCGGCGTTCCGGATGCTGATGAGAGCGATTTGATGATCAGAGCGATTCATGAACTCCAATCCCTGATGCCTGCCGTCCCATTAAGTATTGATTCCAACGATCCTGACACATTGACTGCAGGACTTCACAACGTGGTCGGCATTGCACTTTTAAATTCCATCAACGGGGAACAATCACGGCTCGATAAACTGCTTCCAATTGTTGCAGAAACCGGTGCCAACTTCATCGCCCTGGCGATGGATGAAACGGGTATGCCCGAGGATGCGGCGACCCGGATGAATATCATTCGCCGGATCATCGATTCCGCTGAAAAATTCGGAATTGCCCGAAATCGGATTCTTGTGGACTGCCTGGTATTTACTGTCGCATCACAACCTCAACAGGCCAAGGAAACGCTGGAAGCGATCCGCCGTGTGAAATCGGAGCTCGGTTGTGCTACGAGTCTTGGCGTCTCGAATGTCAGCTTCGGGCTGCCAGCAAGGGATTCGATCTCCTCGACATTTCTTGCAATGGCGATAACCGCCGGGCTGGACGCCGGCATCATCAATCCATTGTCGGATCGTATGATGGAAACGCTTCGATCAACCGAATTGTTGATGAACCGGGATAGTGGCGCACGGCAGTATCTTTCATTCATTGAAAAGAAAGAAAAACGAGACCGGGAGCATCAAAAAACAATGACTCCTGTTCGACAGGAGATAATTGAGAGTCCGGTTAAAACAGTAACCGAATCGAAAGCGGTGACGGATTCCGGACGGGAAATTCGCTGGAAAGTACTGGAAGGGGATCGGACCGGCATCGTTTCGGCTATCGATGACCAGTTGAGTTCCGGAAAATCACCCGATACCCTCCTGTCGGGTGTGCTGGTGCCGGCTATTCAGGATGTCGGAAGGCGATACGGGAATGGAGAAATATACCTGCCGCAGTTGATCCTTGCCGGAGAGACGATGAGGATCGGTGTTGAATATCTGCGGCCGATGCTGGCTCACGGTGCCGGCGCTGGATTACATAATACGCCGCTCGTCATCGGCACGGTGGAGGGTGATATCCACGATATTGGGAAAAATATTGTGGCGATTGTGCTTGAGAATCAAGGTTTTCGGATCATCGACCTGGGTAAAAACGTATCTGTGGAGACATTCGCGCGGGCAATCCGGGACAGTGACGCATCGGTTGTAGCGTTATCGGCATTGATGACAACGACGATGCTGGCGATGGAGTCGACCGTGAAGATCTTGAAGGATCGCTGTCCCGGGGTCAAGATTATGGTCGGGGGTGCGGTTGTAACACAATCATTTGCGGACAGAATCGGCGCGGACGGCTATGCAAAAGAGGCGGTCGGAGCCGGAAACATGGCGCGCAGGCTGGCAGGCCTGTCGTTGTTGTGACCGGATCGCATTCAATGCTACAATCGCACGACACCGATGGCACTCGGGTGAGTGTAATTCAGTCATAAACAAGGAGGACGACCAATGAAAACAAATGTTGCGATCAACGGGTTTGGACGAATAGGACGCCTGCTGCTTCGGGTCATGATTGATCATGAAAATCTTCAGATTGTCGCAATCAACGATCTGACTGATATCCCAACACTGGCGCATTTGCTGAAATATGACTCGTCGCACCGGCATTTCATGGGTACGGTGGAGGCGGCAGAGGGCCATCTGATCGTTAACGGTAACATGATCAAAGTGTTTGCTGAAAGGGATCCGGAAAAACTGCCTTGGGCGGATCTGAAAGTGCGGTTTGTTGCGGAGTGCACCGGTCATTTCAGGGACCGGGAAGGCGCTGCACGCCACCTCAATGCAGGAGCGGATCGCGTATTCATCTCGGCACCCGCCAAAAATCCGGATCTGACGGTGGTGATGGGTGTCAATGATGTGCATTTCAATCCCGAAAAACACCGGATCATCAGCAATGCTTCCTGCACAACCAACTGCCTTGCTCCCGTCGCCAAAGTACTGCTCGATCGGTTCGGTATCGACTATGGTATGATGACAACAGTGCACTCCTATACGAATGATCAGCAACTGCTGGATCTGCCGCATAAAGATCTACGGCGCGCCCGGGCGGCCGCTCTGTCGATGATTCCTACAACAACCGGCGCCGCAGCCGCAGTTGGGGAGGTTCTGCCGGAGTTGAAGGGCAAACTGAATGGACTGGCGGTTCGTGTTCCGACACCCAATGTGTCTCTTGTTGACCTGGTCGCGCATCTTTCATCTGATGTTACCGTGACAATGGTCAACGATGCATTGAAAGAGGCATCCGAAACCAATCTGAAAGGTATCCTCGGTTATACTGAAGAACCACTGGTCTCGGTTGATTTCAATGGCGACCGGCGTTCAAGCATCGTTGATGGTGCCTCCACCATGGTCATCGGAAAACGGCTGGTCAAGGTCCTGTCATGGTATGATAACGAATATGGATATGCCGTGCGTCTGCGGGATCTGATCGATTTTGTCAGCCGGAACAGCAAATAACCTGCAGGCAGTCAGGAGACTATCCGGTGAAAAAAATCTTAGCGGCGAACTGGAAAATGAATTTGACGAACCCGGAGGCGCAGCATCTGGCCCAGGACGTGCTTTCAGGTGTACAAACATTTCTGCCGAGTGTTCAGGTTGTCATATGTCCGCCCTACACGGCCCTGACGACCGTTCGATCGGTGATAGCAGCGAGCGGGATCCGGCTGGGCGCTCAGAATATGCATCATGAACCGGCCGGCGCTTTCACGGGGGAATGCTCGGGGCCGATGCTGCTCAGTGCAGGCTGTGACGATGTGATTATAGGGCATTCCGAACGACGGCATATTTTCAACGAGACCGATTCCATGATTGCGTTAAAGGTCAAGGCGGCAATCCGCGAGGGGTTACGTCCGATATTGTGCGTTGGTGAAACCGGGCAGGAACGTGATCAGGGACTTACTTTCAATATCGTGGAGCGCCATGTGCGATCCGGCTTATCGGGACTTTCTCCGGAGGATGATATCGTAATTGCCTATGAACCGGTCTGGGCGATCGGAACGGGGCGGACAGCAACACCGGAGCAGGCGCGCGATGTGCACGCGATGATTCGGAATCTGCTGAAAACTATTTATCCTGAGCGATATCAGATGGTGCCGATTCTGTATGGAGGTTCCGTGAAGCCGGATAACATCGGGGAACTGCTTGCGCAGCCAGATATTGATGGAGCCCTCGTCGGGGGTGCCAGCCTGAAAGCGGAGTCATTCAACCGGTTGATTGAAATCGCCGCAAAATAACAGCGAGGCGAACCGCTATTTGGTAACTGTTCACCAGGCCGATCGTTACAGTAGATGTTATCGGTGACTTCAAATCTCGAGTCAAGGAGTAAATATTTCTTAAGCTCTATCCGGTTTACGGTTATGAAGAAGATATGAAGGTCGTTCATGTTTTCAGGGCAAGAGAATTGACGGAGAGAGACATTCAGGAAATCCGGGATATCACGAGGGATAAACCAGAATTCAGTCGCGCAAGAATTACAAAAACGCTTTGCTTGAAATGAAACTGGATTGAAGACAATGGTCAATACAAAGAGGGTGTTTGCAGGTGTTTGGGAGCATAATTCGAACCGCGCAGGACTGGTGACGCTAACCGTGCGAAAGCATCCGTCCATTATACGACGGAATCCAAAGTCATCGCCTGTTTAATTACATCGTACTCCTTTTGAAGGATCGTTGAAGCAGCTGGGAAGGGTCGATTTCCAGGGATCTGCTATCAGGCAGCGAACTGGAGAAATCTAGGCAAGACCAAGGGCAGTTGGAAAAATGACCCGACCGGAAAAGCCAACCGATCCATCAGGGATGTCTATGTGTATCCATAGTGCAAAGAGTTCGGGGAAAGGCTCTGGCATGGATAGAGTCAAATCGGAAACGCACTATGATTCCAGTCAAGACGTGACAATTAAAGTATATAATCGTGTATCATCTCTGTGCAATTTGAGCGGAACCAGCCCAAATAAGCAGGTGCAGAAACGAACAAGAAAGACGGTGAAAAAAATGAACAACCTGTTTACGTTCGTTTGATCGGATGGAATCGAGCCGACGAATAATGTTGCGGAAAGAACATCTCTTCCGTCGGTATGCTCGATGCGGATGGCCGAAGAAAACCCTCATTAACCGGCGATTCGGTATCCATTTGATAGAAGATGGAAATGTTCCAAAGAGACATGTTTTCTTCGGATTCTCGACGGTACCTAAACTCAAGGACTTGTTCCCCGGATTGGAGATTCCCAAGTGGAATTACCGGTGATAGATTGAGGCTGAGTGAGGTCACAGGGTGCCAGTTCAAAACCTCATTCCCGTTCAAGAGGATGATCACACCGTTTTTCAGTTCATCACAACTATATTGGACAAGAAGAATTGCTTTATATCGGTTCAAATTGGATTCCCGGGTTGTTCCTCCGAGTATGAAGTGATACTCCAGTGCGCTTTCTGAATCTCGTTTCATCGCTTGAATCCTGCCTCCCGGTCCGTTCAGTTTAATCTCAGGCTTTATAAGACAGGAGCATCCATAGGTCTGGACATAATCGTCGGATTCGATGGAAATGATTTTCCAGGTATCAGAAGCAGAATTATGATGCAGTTCTTGCAGATTTATTCCATACCATGGTCCACATGCCTGGCGTTTATTTGCAGATAACTCCGGCAAAACACCCGATAAAAGCAATTTGTCAAACTCTGCCGATTTCCAAAGCAGATTTCCAGGCAATCCAAGCGCAGTCACTTCTTCAATAAATGTTTTAACCCGTTGTTCCGAAAGAAATTGATACACTCCGGCATATCCGTTCTGCTGGCGCTGAGCAAATGTTTGCATGTACAGCGTTTCATTGTAGTAACCAGTAGAGTTTTCAACGATATAATCTGGGCCGTCGGTATCTGCCACTCTTTTGGGAAGATAGGCAAAGGGATGAGGATTTCTGGTTAACCAATCCAAAGTTTCCGTGGCTTCAAGAGCAACCGACCCGATAATAAGAAGGAGAAGAATGCCGGTACCCAAGAGTTTTTCCGGTTTTCCGCCAGATTTTTTGAGCATAAATGCGACTGCGAATGGGACAGAGGCAAGAATAGCTATCGGAGCGTGAATCAACACCAGCCGAGTAGTGTCCACTTGCAACACTGCAGTCAGGGGTCCCAAAATGCTGATCCCAACCCAGAGGAGTAACCAGCGTCGCCAGGCAATATATCCGGAAAAAGCCACCGTGAGAATACCGAGGATCATAAGAACAGGATTCCTTACCAGTTTCCGCTCAACAAACTGGTTCAAACCCCGTTCCGCTTGGATTTTGGCATTTATTCCTAACGCCTTGAGTCTCAGTCCTGGACTGAAGGGAGTGGTCAGTTCCCTTTTTAACAAATCTTCCATGAAGTGCTTATGTGTGGAAAAATAAAAAATTTGCTCTCCGGAATCGCCGCGAATGCGTTGTTGAAACGTTTCCCACGCAAACAAATTTGGAACCATCGCCCAGGAAGCGGTTCCTAACATAAGGATGGACATCATGGCCAGTTTCAGACGCTCGCTTTTTTTAGCAGTCAGAAGTTCCCAGCCAACCCAACCGAGAACGAGTAAGCTTAACAGTCTGCACGGCGCGTATAGATAGAATCCCACTCCCCAAAGAATCCCCAAAACAAACCATCTAGACCAGACTTTACCGCGTAAACACCATGTCACAGCTCCCATTAACAGCACATTGTAAGCCATACTTGGCGTGGCATTAGAGAGTCGCCTGGATTCAAACAGTGTCCATGAATTGAAGCAATAAAAAAACAAGGCCATGGTTGCAAGGGATGTGCTCGCGAGGGTTTCAAGTGCCCAGAACATTACCGGTAATGAAATAATGAACAGAGCTACATACAATCTTCGCAGAGGATCCAAACCGACACCTGCAAGACGAGACCATGCCACAGTGGGAATTATTTGAACGGGAGATTTGTCACTATCGGTGAGTCTGGCTACCTGCCAGGTCCAGTCCCAATTCACGCTACCAGGTTTCTCGAGTATTTCCATGACCCGGCTTGCGACAGGGTAATCGAAAGGCTGCAGATTATGCGGATGCAACCCGATATTTGTGGTCAGAACAGGAAAAAAGCACAGACAAACCAGTAAATAAGGTAGAAAGACATGCGATGATCCGGATCTTTCCGATGGATTACATCGTAAACCTGCAAAAATAATAGATACCAACCCGCTCAGAAGTGATATCGAGAGGACAAGTTTGAAGTAAAAATCGTTTTTGTCTCTAAACATGAGACTGCCGAGAACCGCAAAGGAAATTGCGGTTATTAGCGCCCAGAAAGCTCGATTTTTTCGTTCCTTTCTGAAAATACACAACAACAAGCTGATACTTCCTGCAGAAATACCCATGATCAACATCGCTGTCAGCCACCAGGTTTTCGGATGATTCGGTATCGTCTGGGAAGCGACTTTTAAGATTCTTGCCGTCCAAGTGGTCTCCAACAATAAACCACCAGTAGAAAATAGAAAATTCAGAGAAAAAACGACAACAATCCAGATCAAAAACAGGATAGAACACAAGGCACTTTTACCCATCAGTTTCTTCATACGCTGTAATCCTTAATGTTCCTATGTTCCCGCAAAGAACCTTTTCTACAGAGAGACAAATCATAGTGGCAAGTAAAATTCTTCAAACCGGTCATCTGACTGTCATTTCTTCAGAAAACTAGGACAAACGGTGTTGGGAGTCAAGTGTAAAACGAGCATTTGTTAAACAAAACGGTGCATATACTTCCTGATAAAAAAATCGTTCATGTTATTCATAACCGAGGTTTATCTGGTCAATATCACACACGAGTCTGGATAACGACCAACACTGACGTCAGATCAGTTCAATCAAATGTTCATGAAGCCTGTATTCAAACTGTTTTTTTCTCATTTACCGTTTCGTTCACGGCCGTTCGGGAAGATGTATCGACTGAATCATTGTTTTTTATTCCGGGTCATTATTCTTAAACAGGTTCTTTGAGCTTTCCGTTTTGACTCCATACAGGCGTCGCAACCAAATGTACGATGCCGAAGCAAATATCGCAGTCGAAGCGGGTTGGGCGGTTTGCCTGTCGGGAGATGGGTTGGAGGACAAACAGGCATTAGCTCAATTGGAAAAAACACTTGCGTATGATTGAAATCTCTGCTAAAAGCTCCAGTTGCTGATTAGGAGGCTCGAAGATTGTGATTATATATCTTCTGTTGACATTACACGTGATTCTTTCGATTGCATTGATTCTGATTGTTTTGCTGCAAACCGGCAAAGGATCCGATCTTGCCAGTGCGTTTGGCGGCGGCGGCGCCAATGCCGTGTTCGGCGGTGCGGGTCCGACATCCTTCCTGAACAAGGCGACGACCGCGGTTGCGGTTCTCTTTATGGTGACATCCATTTCGCTTGCCTATGTTGGATCCGGTTCCAGTTCACTCATGCCCGATGAGGAACCGGCAGCGGCAGCAGTCACGGATGATGGCACAGCCACTCAGGAAGGTGACGATGCCGCCGTACCGGCTGATTCAGACGCCGCAACCAATGAGGGTGCTCAGGCCGGACCGGAAACCAATGCGCAGGCTGAAGTTACGGAGATGGGCGAGAGTGCGGCACCCGCTCAAGCAGCACCGGCAGCCGGTGAAGCATCAACAGGGGCCGGCGAACCTGTCACTGAGTAATGATGCGTTTGATGGGGAACTGAATAGTTCCTGAGACATAGATCTGCGGGAGTGGCGGAATTGGCAGACGCGCTAGGTTGAGGGCCTAGTGGGGGAAACTTCGTGGGGGTTCAAGTCCCCCCTTCCGCATATTGAATGGGGTTACCTGAGCGGGTAGCCCCGATTTATTTATGATATTATCTTTTCGATGAGCACACGGACTGATTCAGAGACTGGATCATGGAAACACATCGCCAAATAAACAATAAAACAGACAATCGGATTGATGAGTCAACCCGTTTATTGCAACTTGCCGAAGCATGCCCGGATAAAGATCAAGCGAAAAAATCGATCTTTCCTGTGTTCCTCTCCGGCTATGCCTGCTCGGGGCGATGCATCTATTGCAATGCCGCCCTGTCCAGCGGATACGGGGCACCGCCTGATTTCCAGGCGCTGGACCGGGATTTGACCGACTGGCTGGAAAAACCGGACCGGCGGAGCGACATGGAAATCGCCTGGTACGGTAATGACCTGCCCGATGTTCCCGAAACGGTCATTAAAGAACTCCTCGCCCTCTGCTCAAGAAGGGCATTCAACGAGACGATTCCTGGACTCCGTCTGTCGATTCGCCCGGATTCGGTTCTCAAGACTCCGGTCAAACTGCTTTGCGCCTTCTCGGTAGTGGAGCTTGGCGTGCCGTCGATGGATCCGGATATACTCAAATTGATCCGTCGTGGACATGAACCGAACGCTGTGAATGACGCCTTGATACTGCTTCGCAGCCTCGGGATCCGAACCGGGTTCCAGACGATGGTCGGGTTACCGGGTGCCAATGCCGCATCGGATCACCGAACTGCCGAACTCCTGGCAGCGCTTAGCCCGGATTTCGTGCGAATTCATCCAACACTTGTTTTGCACGGTACGGTGCTGGCGGAGATGGCTGATGCCGGCGAATACCGGCCACTGGATCTGGAGGACGCCATCGAACGATGCGCAGATATCTGGGACATCTACGCTCGCAGGGAAATTCCGGTCACGCGTTGTGGATTTCATTTGCCGGAGACGGAACGCGATCGTGCGCTGCACTCCGGGCCGTGGCATCCCGCATTCGGCCAGCTCGTGCGCTCCCGGCGGTGGCGCCGGCTGCTGGATAAGCAGTTGTCGGCTCAGCCCGATCAACTTGTGTTGACGGTGCCTCCCGATGATTTTTCCGATGCCGTCGGGCATAAAAAGGAGAATCTGCGATGGTTGCAGGAGAAGCATGGAGTGGGAGTGGCGGTATTGAAAGTTGAAAGTTGAACGATAAAAGTTGAAAATTTTGGGGAGAGCTCCTCTTCCTTTCAATTTTCAATTTTCAATTTTCAATTTTCAATTCTCAATTCTCCGGGCTCCACGGCATCAATAACCCCTGATTTTCCCGTGGATTCGCCATGTATTCAGGGTCGGGAGTAAGTGCCGGGTCGCGTTTGAACAGGATGAACGGCGCGCCGGTACCAAGGTCGACCTTTATCCGCCGGTAACCCAGTTTTTCAGGTTCCATCAACATGAAAACAACATAAGTCGGTTCCTTGCGGATAACATGGATCAGATCGCTCTTGCCGTGGGCGGTGAGTTGTCCCGGCTCAAGCGGCAGGTGGGCGATATGCTCATCGACGATGCCCAGCAGATCGAAGCAGGGAATTTTGGCATAGTATCCCAAAGCACCGATGGCGCGTGTGGCCATCGTGTCGCCAGGTTGTGCGTGCGCCCGGAGCCACTCCCCAAGCAGTTTCGATGCCCGGCAGTATTTGAAAATATGATCCTTCACGTAAGCACGGTCCGGTTGGCTGTAATACCCACGCTGGATGAAAGGTATCATGACAGCGGTCAGCGCCAGCGGCGCCCATAAGCTCCACGACGGTCGCGACACGGATCTGAAAATGACCGCGATGCCCTCCACGGCGAAAAACACCATTAGCGGCAGGACCGGCAGAATCAGCCTCCCGAATGGCTTCTCATCGCCTCCCGCATGCGCGATGTGCAGCACCCAGGCGGCGAGGACAGTGATCATCAACATTTTGCCTTTGAACCGAGCTCCGATCAGGCCGATGAGTGTCAGGAGCAGAAAGGGGAGATTTCCGTGTGTCATGAGGAAGGATGACCAGTAGTGGAACCCCGTCCGTGTAAGTTCAACGGCCTGCGCAGTATCGGTGCCCATGCGCACGTAGTAGGTGTTTGGCAGCAGCCAGCCGTAATACAACCAGCGCCAAATGAAATAGGGTGCGTAGATGAATCCGAAGGGGACCAGCCAGTTGATTAGCGCTTGAGGTTTGAAGTGGCGTCGGATGAGGACGAAGACTGCGCCCACGGCCCAAAACAGCAGCCCGTCGGGGCGTGTCAGGGCGGCCAGCACCATGACCAGGCCGGATGCGGACGGTTCAGCGGTGTTTGCCCGGAACTCCCGGAGCGCCAGGTGGAGGCCGGCCAGCACCATGAACCCGAACATCGCCGTTTCCAGGCCGCCGATTGACCAGAACGCGAACGGAGCGAACGTGGCCAGCAGCAGGACGGACGCTGCAGGGCGGGGAAAGGGATTCGGTGGCAGCAGGGAGCGGGTCAGAAAATAGAACACGGCCAGGCTCCCGAGGGAGAACAGGATGCCGAGAATTTTCGATACCGGGACCGGATCCAGGCCGAGCGCCATCGGAATGGCCATCAGGACGGTCCACAGAAAGTTCGTGTAGCCTTCGACGCGTTCGCCCGGGTTGAATACGAGTCCGTGCCCGTTGATCAGGTTTTCGGCGTAGCGGAAGGTAATCCATGCGTCGTCGTGTGTGAAGCTCCACCAGCCGATGGCCTGGATAAAGAATATGGCGACGACGACGATCAGCAGCATGGTTGATAGGCAATGCGCTCGGTGTGATACGGAAAACGGTCCGGATTCATTTACTTGTCGATCGATGGGAGCGTCATTCATTACGGTTATCCTGTTGAATCAAGAAGCCCGGATCACGGCGCCAGATGCGGAGCGTCCAGTTGTCGCAGTTCAGTGCGATCCTGTGATATCCGGGATACGGCGGTGCCGGAATGCCTGGTTGCTTGACGGTCGCACCGGTGTCATGCGGCTGTATCCGTTCCCGAATCCGCTTCATCCAGCCGGGTTCCTGCGGTGGAGCGACAATCAGTTCCTGACCGGTAATATATACCGGTTTGCGGGACAAAATATAATCCCAGTCAGATTTTTCATGACCGGCGGCGCCGGTGCCCATGCCGGAGCGTTGCTGCCGGGCGATGACCGGATCGATCAGGCCAAAGACATCCAGTGTGTAAAGGCCGCTGTAGTAGGGGATGCGGCCGATAACGGATGTCGCCACCGAGTCGCCGGAGCGAGCGTTACGGGCGAGGCACAGGCCGGCTCGAGTGCCCGGATGATTCAGTTCCTTTTGCATCGAGAAAATATCCGGCTCCTCCAGTTGCCGGATCAGCGGCCATGCATTGAGGCACAGCGCCACCAGCAGCGCAGCGACTGCGATCCTGCCGGGCAACGTCGGGTGTGCCGGTCCGATGTCTGGGCGATGGATGCCGACCGCAGCTGCAAAGATCAGGAACGGGATCAGCGGTGCCAGGAATCGGTCGGGACCCAGGGAGTCTCCGCCGACGGCCAGGATGTAGACCAGGAAAATCAATACGAACGCGGAGGCGGCCAGGGCGGACCGTTCGACCCGGCCCGCGTTGCAAGTGCGTATCAGCCGGGGCAGACTGACAAGCGTCAACGTGAGGAGGATGATTTCCGGCCAATCCCAGCCCTGGACAATATAAGCGGCACCCCGCCAGAGGACCAGGGATCCGCCGCCTGTTTTGGCGGCAAACGTGTTGGGCAGCAGATGGCCGAAGTATACGAATTTGAACAGCAGGTAGGGGAGAATCAGCGCGAGGGCGGTGGCGGCGAACCGGAGTGTGCGGGGGTGGTTGCGGCGATCGGAAAATCCCGGCGAGCACAATGGGTAGAACATCAGAGCCAAAATGCCCTCCGGGCGGGTCAGAAACGCCAGTGATGCCGTCACGGCGCTGCGGTAAATGGCGCGCGGGTTGCGGCCGTCACCGGCGTTGTCCGAGGCGGATTGGAACGCCAGCCACATCAGCAATGTGAACAGCGACGTTTCCAGACCGCGCGTGGACCATGCGATCAGCGACGGGTCCAGCGTGACATACAGAAGCGGCATCCATGCCATTTTAGTTGGGGAGATGCGACGGACGGTGCGGAAGAATGCCATAAGCAACAGCAGACTGCATAGAACTCCGAGTATTTTGGACAGCAGCACCGGGTTGACGAACTGCATGCCGGTGGCGATCAGCATGACCCAGAGGAAATTGGTGTAGCCTTCGACGCGTTCGCTCGGATTGAACACGAGTCCGTGGCCGGTGGTGAGGTTTCGGGCGTATCGGAACGAAATAAACGCATCGTCTATGGTCGGCATACTGCCGCAGATGGCGATTGCCAGGTGGAGGATCAGGATGGCGGTCAGGATGATGGTTTGAAGCGGTAGGCGGCACATAGCGGCATGGTAACAGAGGGGAGGGTGATGGATCAATCGACCGGGAAATGATCGAAAGGTCTTCCGGTGTCGCTGTCAAATCGAAAACCATCTGCATCGACATCGTCGCCATCTGGAATCTTTAATCCCTCTGATCTCATAAAAGTATTTTTTGCAGTCCTATTCGTCCTATCCCTTAAAATAAAACCGAATCTTCAGATATCTCCTCATCGTTATCCCGCTAGATCCTGGCGCCGTCCTATTCGTCCTATGCAAACTATAAAATCCCATCAACTCAGATTTCGAGTGACGAAACAGGCGGATATAAATTCAATCATTCCGATACAATTGGTGTAGTTCGCCCTGACTTCGATAATAATTGATAGTTTTTCTTGCTTTCTTCCGTTCGTTAGCGAATCATTTATCTCAGATCCAGAAGTTGGAAGGAGGACATGAATGAAAAAAGTATATGAGACTTTAGATCCTCTCGTTTTGGGGCATTTCAAAAATCTTCTTGAGAATGAAAACATATCCTGCATGACTCGAAATGAATATCTGGCAAGCGCGGCGGGCGGACTGCCACCGACGGAATGCTGGTACGAAATCTGGGTTGACAATGATCGTCAATATAATGATGCCAAAAAGATTATTGAAACTGCATTATCCGATGAGGTTCCTTCCGGCCCTCCATGGATATGCTCAAATTGCGGTGAAGAGAATGAGAATCACTTCACGGAATGCTGGAAATGTGGCTGGGAGAAACCCATTACTACATGACATCACTGCACAAGGATTCGGGCTATACGACGGTCGCTCTCCCGGGAGCAGGAGCTGTGGGCAGCCTCTTGAAGATGAGCGGCTATTTAAATACAAAAACTTGAAACTGAACGCCTCTTACTGAGAGCAATCTCGCCGGAAGACAGATTTATCATCCTCGAAAACTACTCCGATCCGGATGTGGCGAACTGGTTCTTCGATCGCCCGTTCACCCGAGTCGAACACGCCGACCCGGTCACCAGTGATTTCCTCGAAAAGGCTGCGCAAGGCAAGGGTCTTGCCAGTGCTCCAAGCAGGGGAGCTTCAAGCAAAAAGAATTTTGAAAAGCTGCCTGAACTCAGGAACCAGTGATTTCATCTGTGTTGTTGAGCGAACACCAGGAATTCCTGGAGGACGGCTGGTTCCATGACCAGGACCCGCTCGACTGGTCGAAGAAGAAACGATTTGCCGGCATTTTCCGCCTATACCAAGACCTGATCCGGTTGAGATTGAACAAGGACGGGCACACCGCCGGGCTCTGCGGGCAAGCGGTCGGTGTCCACCACGCTGATGGAGAACGCAAGGTGCTGGCATTACACCGATGGGGGCGCGAGCGGGGGACAGCGTGCTTATCTTGTCACAAGACAAGAAATCAGCTAACAACCGGCTTCACAAGGTTCAGCGTCTTGCTCTGCAACGCGAAACGCGCCTCCGAACAATGCGCTTGACTCACATTCGCCTTGCTGTCCAGAGGCTTCGCCTGTTACAATCAATTCAAAGTGTGTGAGCGCCGCGATTAGCTGAGCAGATTTTATGACAAGACAGAAAACGTTTATCCTTTTGGCAGTAGTGCTGTTGCTCCCTGTAGATCACGGTGCAGGTATAGCGAGTGGTTACAAGCTCCCCCAGATAGAGAACGATTTCCAGTCACGAGATAGGTCTATCGTTTTCTTCGGCATTGTTGTTGACAATAACGAGCATCCTGTCGCAGATGCCATAGTGGAGATCCACTATCGGCACTACTCCCCCAAAGTCACTATCGGAATCGACAGGAAACATATCACCACGGATGAAGCAGGGCGCTTCACTGTTGACGGAATAGAAGGAACGGAACTGTTCATCAACAATATTTCGAAGTTCGGATATGAGTTCACCTATTTTGACCGGAAGAACTTCTCATACTGGGATCACTTTCCAGAGAAGGTTTTCAAGCCCGACAAGCGGAGCCCTGTTAAGTTCATGCTACGCAAGAAGAATCCTGCAGCACTGGTTTTCCCTGGAATAGTGTCGAAGACATTTGAATCAGATACCCCATCGCAATTCTATGATGCAGCCCAACACATATTCTGGACAAAACAGATTGATGGCACTCCCAGGATTAAGGATGTGAAAGTATTTGCTGTACGTGATCCACTGAAAGAAGTGTGGACACTAACGTTTGAGACTCTCAAGCCAGAAGACGGATTGATTCTTTCAGATAAAAAGCTGTTTACTGTTCCTTCTTCTGGTTTCAAGTCCCAAGTCTCGGTTGATGTGCCTGTCGATCCCCAACGCCAACCTTTTCACCTCTATTTCAAATCTCGATCTGCCACTGTATATTCGGGTTTGGATGGCACGCTTCGGGCTTGGCCGGAACGGGTCTACCTCACCTTTGACTCAAGAACGAATCTCAACGGAAATCCGAATATAGACTTCTATGAAGAAATCTACGCTGACTATTGGGCTAAGAAAGTGGCAGAGCAGAGAAGAATCAGAGAAGAGCGAAAGAAGAAATCAGCTAACGAATGAATTCAGGATATTTGTCCCTGGCGCGCCGAATTTACAGCCTCGCGTTCGCCTTAAAATGGTTATTTATGGGAAGGTTTCTTCGGAAGTGCTTTGGCCTGAATTCTGGAGGTCAGTATAAATCGAATTTTCTTCTTTTTTTATTTTTTTTTCTGGGAATCACAGTTTTCGCTCAAACGGATTGGGTAAGTGTTCAGCCGGGTGGGAACAACTTTAATTTTCAAAATCCCCAAGTGAAAATTCCCTCTGGATACAATGATGTTTTGATTGGCGATGGATTACAGTATTTGATACCTGATAGAGAAAACGACGATCCCAATTTGACATACAATTATTTAGATAATCTGGATGACCATCGAGTTTCATTGATTCGGATTTCTATGGAGAACCCGATGCGTGTTACTTACTCTTCAAAAGGTGATCCATTCTACTTCAATTCTTTTTGAATGGAAGATCGCCTTGGATCATTTGAGGATTCTACTCATTAATCAATGAACGAAAACCCAGGTAGTTTTAGGATTATTACTCAGGTTGGCGATACATGGATGAGAGGAAGCTCAGCAAAAAATCTGTTGCTAGGAGCGGTAGATGCTCCTGAAATGGCAAATTTCTTTATTATAACAAAGGTAACTTTTATTCCGCAGGGTAACTACGATAGTAATTTTAAATGAAAGCCTGCGCTGATGAGTAAATTGCAATAACAAAACAGAAGAAAAAAGGTATTTGCACTAATCGCGGTACTCCGCAGGCTCCGGTTTGCAGGTAATTTGTAACGATTCACTCCCGGATGCAATAGTGATATTGATTTATCGGAAGTCCGTTTCTCTGGGCAGAGCCTCCGGCAGATCGATCAGGCCCTGTTGGAACCAGGGGAACGCCAGGATCGGGATGCCACGGCTGTAACAGGTTAGAAAACTGTTTTCCGGACTGTCGCAGAAACCTTCCCAGCGACAGTTTCCTGTGCGGTGTGTGACGGATTCCACCTGCAGCTTCAGATACTTGGCGTGCTGCCGGTGGTAATCGATATCAGCTCCGAGATACAGAGCGGCCAGATCGCGCCACATGTTCTGGGAGATCCACACATTGGCATGGCCGTCGCGGTGGCTGTCGCCATAACCGGTCTGCGTTTTCTCATGGGCGGATTCGAGATGAAACCGCATGCGGGTTTCCAGGTCGACGGGTGCGCTCAACCCGCACAGCCACAGGGCGACCAGCCCGTGAGCGGCGTAATTGCAATACCCGTTCGGATCCTCATTGCCATTTGATGTGTTGATGGGTTTGTCGTGATCCAGCGGCAGCAGCACGCCGGTCACTTTGCCCTGCTCCGGAGCGGTGGATTGCGGCGCCGGCAGAGCGATTGGGAAAAGCGTGCCGGTCCAGCTCCGTTCGATGGTTTTGAATATCAACTGACTTCGGTTGAGTGCGTGGGCGCAGGTGTTCTTGGACAAGACGGTTGACAGGACCTGGGCGGCCGCCTGCAGGGCGGCGGCGGTTTTGATGCCGAGATAGATCTGGTTCGGAGCCGAGTTGACTGAGGGCGGTGCGTCGTCGAACGTGTTGATAACGCCGGTATCGGGCAGGGTATCGCTGTCGGTGTCGGATGCGATCAGGCGGCGGACGAGGCGGTCGATGGTATCGCGCTGTGCCGCTGCCGTGGCGTTATTGCCGGTCCGGGCGGCCAGCATGGCGTGCAGCAGAAGGTAATTGGCGTTCTCCTCGACGGTCATCCGCACCGGGTAGGCGTTCCGGTCGATCACCAGGCCTTTGCCCATGTCGTGTGGCATGTCGCCGTCCTGGTGGTAGAGCGGCCAGTGCATCAGCATATCGGCCAGCAGATCGGGCGCAAAGGCGAGATGGAACAGGCTGGTATTGAACACCACGTCGAGCGTGGAATGGAACAGCGGGAAACCTTCCCATTCGGAGTATCGCGTCGATCCGTCAGGCTGCCGGACCAGCCAGGTATTGGACAAAAAACTCTGCAGAGCGATCTGGCGGAGCGCTTCGTAGGCAATCGCGGCTTCGAACTGTGACGGTCCGCCCAGTATCCGGCACGTCCGGGCGTCGGTCTCGAGCAGATCCTGGGCATGGCGGAGCGCTGCTTCGGCGAGATCGGACGCGTTATTGAAATCAGCGGTATAGGCGAACGGGCAGAGATTGCCGTCAATGGACAGAACCGGCGAATTCGTATGGAATGTGATGGCACAGACAGTCCGGGCGGATTGACCTGCTTGAGCTGTCAGGGTTGATGTGAGTCGGCCGGTACCAAGTTTGAGTTCAGCGAGCCATCCGTCGTCGCGCTGTGCGATCATGGTGAAGGTGCCATTGATGACGCTTGAGAAACCGGTTGTTCCTGATTGTTTGGCGGGAGTTGATCGCAGTTGCGGGGCGAGATAATCCCGTATTTCGTAGTTGACAACGGACTGCTGATCGATCGGGATGGACAGCGGGGTGGAGAGCAGGATGGCGTTGTTTGCGGTTTCGACTTTGTGGAGCTGATTCGTCAGTCCGGACAGCGACACCTGGCAGGTGACGGCGATCGGTCCGGGATTTGTCAGTGTGAGTTCGGCCAGCATGACCGGTGCGGTGCGCCAGCGTTGAATGTTGGGAGTCAGCGGGGAGACCAGCCGGTATTCCAGCAGGGCCGGTTGATCCATTGGCGTGCCGGGAACGGGGATTGAGTATGCGATGGAAGTTGGAGTCAGTGTCCGGTTGATTTGGGAAGACTCATTCGGATTGCAGGAAGGACATAACGTGGTTTTTTTATCAGCCGTGACGGTCAGGGTCAGGCCACTGAATTCGGTGAAGCAGTGACCGATCGGTAGAACGCGGATGCGATTCCGGTCGGGTTCCGGGATGATGGTCAAGCGGGAGCCGAGGCGGGAGAGTTGAACGGGCGGTTCCGGGCTGGAGGTTGAAGTCCGGCCGGCAGGGGATGATTGCATTTCGGCGGGTGTCACAGAGATTGCTGATACTGACAGGATGATGAGAAAAACGATGATATTTTTCGTGTATAAAATCATGTAGGGCATGGTAACAGAGCAGAGGGGGACGGATCAATCGGCCGTAAGATGATCAAGAGGGTTTCAGGTGTCGTTGACAGATCGAGAACCCCATGTACAGACTTCATCGTGATCGAAACGCTTCAATCCTTATGAATTTGGGAATGTCAAAGTAAAAGAGCACCGGTAACGACAGAGTAAAAGAGCACCACCTGGTATTCATTTTGATTCATGTAGTCCGATTC
>JAFGEQ010000012.1 GCA_016931515.1 candidate division CSSED10-310 bacterium
GGCCCATAGCTCAGTTGGCTAGAGCTACCGGCTCATAACCGGTTGGTCGTAGGTTCGAGTCCTACTGGGCCCATAGTTCTTTGAATAATGGAGATTATGTTTGTGCTGTTGCTATTGCAGACAATATCGTGTGGTTCAATACGGGGTGTATCCGAGTGATACACCCCATTTTTTTTAGTTGGAGGGTAGAGATTTGAATCCGGATTTGGAAAAACTGATGAATATTCAGCATCTTTCGGATGAGATCCAGCGATTGAAAAAACGCTGCGATGAGATCCCGGGGATCCTTCTCGATTTCGACCGTCAATTGGATAGTTCGCAGAAGAAGCTTGATAGCATTAAATCCCTGATCAAGGATAACGAAGCAAGGATCAGGAAGTGCGAGATTGCGATCCAGGATGCCAGGACGCAGCAAGGTAAATACAGAACGCAACTTTTCAAGCTGAAATCAAACCGTGAGTATCAGGCACTCAATTCTGAAATCACCCTGCTGGGTGAGAAGATTTCCGCATTCGAGACGGAAATTATCGAAAACATGGAAAACAATGACAGTGCTCAATGTGCCAGAAAACAGGCGGAGGAACACCTGAAGGCGGAAAAGATACGGATTGGAGAAGAGAAGTTAAAAATCAGCAGCGAACTATCGGAAGAAAAACGGCGTCTTGAAGATGCACAAGCGGCTTATGAGCGTCAGCGACAAGAAATGGACGAAGAAATCATCAGTCAGTTCGACCGGCTGGTCCGGAAGAACGGCCGGGCTGTTTCCGAATTGCATGGAAAAAACTGCGGCAACTGCTATGTCAAGGTACGCCCTCAAATAGCCGCTTCAGTTATTGGAAATACATGCCTTCTCAATTGTGATAAATGCGGCGTTTATCTCTATTCCGTGGAAAAATCAACTGAATAACTGTTCAGTAGACAATGCAGCACCCAGTTGCATTGCACCGGGATGGTGTTTGCGCCGTATCCGGTCAACGGCGGTTAAAGTACGATCCCAGCGATTACGACGTTCGGCAGCTCCGAATGGCAATTCGGCAGCATGACCGGTCAGATGATGCGCATGTATGCTCACTTCGCGGATTCGAACCCGACGTTGGTACAGCCGGATGAATGCCTCACGGGCGCAACGGAAAATCTCGGGATCCCGGTTGGATGGCGGCGTCAGTGCCATCTGAAGCCGTGCGATCCGGAAATCCGAATAGCCGATGCGAAGAACAAGATATCGGGATGCCTGACGTCTCCTGCGAAGACATTCCCCCAAATCTGAGGCGAGTATTGCCAGACGGGTGAGAATTTTATCGGGATCGATGATATCTTCTCTGAATTCGGCTCGTGCTGCCGGCATGTCGGAGTGCTGCATCGGATGCACTCGAGATCCTTCAATACCGCGAGCACGCCTAGCCAGAATGCGGCCCTCCGAACCCATTATATGCTCCATGATCTCAATCGGTATCCTGGATAATTCACCGATTGTCCGAACACCGAGTTCCGCGAAATAATCTGACCGATGCGTATCAATACCCGGCAACCATTGGAGAGGGCAGCTATTCAGGAAGTCTTGCTCCCTGCCTGATGCTACAGACTCCAGCTTGCCCATTTTGGCCGCCCTGCAGGCGACGGCACTCACCGCTTTATCGGTGGCAAGACCAACCGATACGTTTATCCGGATCCGGTCACTGATTTCTTCTCGGAGTCGTGAGGCGAAGTCGGTTGCCTGGCCGAACAACCTGTGACACCCGGAGTAGTCGAGAAAGAAAGCATCTGATCCGACAGATTCGACAAGAGGCGAGTAGCGACTGACAAGCATATACAGGGCGCTCGATAGACGTTGAATGAAGTCCCAGTCGATTTGTACCATGGCGGCATCCGGACAGAGGCGTTTGGCCTGCGCCATGGTAAGCCCTGGATGAATTCCGGAAGAACGGGTTTCATAGGAGTTCGCGATAACAGCGCCCCGGCTTTGCAAATGTCCGACAATCAGCGGTCGATTCCGGAGCGTCGGATCTTTGAGACGAGCCGCTGTTGCAAAAAAATCATCGCCATCAATATGGAGAATTGCAGAATGATTCACAATGCCTCCTGATAAAGTATAAGGTGAAACAAAGGCGAAAATCAAGCCGGAGCAGAAAAAAACTCCGGGGGTTTTCCGGAGTCTGATAATGGGCGCTGGCAGGCTTGAACTGCCGACCTCTGCCGTGTGAAAGCAGCACTCTCCCAGCTGAGCTAAGCGCCCTCTTCAGTGAAACAGGAATGTATCAGCAGTTCGGTCTGCCGTCAAGGGAAAATCGATTTGGAGACTATTTCCCAAGCGTTGCAACCATTACAGCTTTGATCGTATGGACACGGTTTTCAGCCTCATCAAAAACACGGCTGAATCCTGATTCGAAAACATCGTCCGTTGCTTCACAGATGTCAGGTAATGATCTTGAGGTATCTGTTTCGAGGTTGTGAAAGCAGGGAAGGCAGTGCAGAAAAATAGCGTCCGGGTTTCCGGTCTTTTCAAACATGCTCTTGTTGACCTGGTATGTCTTCAATAAGGCGATTCGTTCCGCAATTTTGGACTCTTCACCCATCGATGCCCATACATCTGTATAAATGACATCAGTGCCGCTGACTCCCTTGGTGATATCGTCCGTCACGGTTATGTCGGCCCCGGTCCCGTCGGCGATTTCCCGGCATAATGCAACCAGTTTGTCATCCGGAAACAGGCTGGAGGGTGAAACAACACGATAATCCATTCCCATTTTGGCTGATCCGATCATCAGGGAGTTCGCTACATTATTTCGGCCATCACCCACATAGGTCAGGGATATACCTTCCAGGTAGCCGAACTCTTCAAGAATTGTCATGAAGTCTGCAAGAACCTGGGTGGGATGGTATGTATCCGTCAGACCGTTCCAGACAGGGACTCCGGCATACTGCGCCAGGATTTCTACTGTTTCATGCGCAAAGCCACGAAACTGGATACCATCGAACATCCGACCAAGAACTCGGGCTGTGTCCTTAACTGATTCCTTTTTGCCTAATTGGATATCATTCTTTCCCAGATATTCAGCATGTGCACCTTCGTCAATTGCAGCAACCGTGAAAGCGCAACGAGTTCGTGTAGACGCTTTTTCAAACAGCAGCGCAATATTTTTCCCCTGAAGATTCTTATTGAAGGTACCGGTCGATTTTTCAATTTTCAGTTGGCATGCCAAATTTATCAAAAAAGCGATTTCACGAGGCGTGTAATCCAGAAGAGTCAAAAAGCTGCGTCCTTTTAAATTATAAGCCATAAAATATTCCTTTCGTATTCAATCGAATGGTTTATCCATAGAAACAGACGGAATGCTGAATCAATCGTCCGTTAGAATATATAAATTTTCCTGAGAAAAATTTGCTCTGATTCAACCATGGCAAAAAAATACGGTCTCCCTCCCAAAGAGGCAGGGCCATGAGCTGATTATCGGGAATCCACCTAAGTTCACCTTCCGATGAATCGATCAATGTCCCGGAGAAGCGGGTAATGAGAAAGGCAAAAACAAGCCAGTCGTTCACTCGATCAAACAGAGGAAATGTAAGAATTCCTTTTAGTTCGAGATCCATCGCAGTTAATCCGCTCTCTTCCCTGATCTCGCGAATCGCACATTCTTCAGGCGTTTCACCAGTCTCGAATTTACCTCCGAGCCCATTCCATTTCCCAATATGGATATCATCCTTCTTCCTGTTTCTGCAGAGCATCAAGGTTTGATCATTCTGCCGGATGTAGCATAACGTTGCATTGATGATCATTGAGTCTATTTCACCCGGTAAGCAGTTCACTCAGTAGTTGATTCGTCTTTTTCACTTTCCGTTGCCAGTGATTCGACGGGTTTGCCATCATCTTTGCTGTCGCCTCTTGAATAGGCATAATCCGACCGCAGGTTTCCACGATGGTCACTGCCGACTTCCTTCATTGTATCGCTAAGTATTGTCGCAGCGGATCGATCACTGGTCAACGCTGTTCCAGCGTAATCGTCTTCGCGTAATTTTGGACTCTCCTTTTCTACTTGTGCAGCGAATTCGATCTCCTTCTGATCAGGGCTTGTCGCAACAACCCGACGAGCCGGCGCTCGTCGACGCCTCTCCCGTTTGTAATCGCCGGATCGTTGCACATCTTCGGATACCTGCTTGACGTCGGCCGGTGGGCTGACAGGTTCAACCGGGGCCGGCTGTTCCAACGGGGGGGGCTGCTTGATCTCCTGATTACGACGCGGTTGCTGATGAGTTGCCGGATGAGGGCTTCGACGCCGCTGATGATCCGATGTCTGCCGGTTGGCCGACCGGAAGTCTCCACCCTGGCTTCTTGCCGGACGGCGACGCCCGCCTTCCTTTCGGGCTCGATACGCCTCCACTGCATCCGGATCTTCAGGGTCGGGATGATCCAGGGGGAGTCCCTTATACTGCGGATGGCCATCGGTCTGATAGAAGATTCGGGAGCTGTAATCAAAAGATTGCTTTTTTTCCATTTTCGATCGATTCAAATTCGATGAACGGAGCATATTCATTGGTATCATGCAACGCGTGCACATGGGAGGAATGTTTCCGGTCTGCGGTACAGTGTAACCGCATATTTCGCAGTAATACTGATTTTCACGCTCGGATGAATGACCGGATCGCTGATTATTCATATAATTCGGATTGTTGGAATTCTCCTCATAGCGCCCAGATGGATTACGATGCCGATAGTTTTTTTTGCGGGATGCCAATTGAACCTCCTGATTTCGCGTTTTTCGTGCCTTGTAACCGACAAATATTTCCGCCGGCTATCGATAAAAAGGCACCCAGCGCATACATTATTGTCATTCAGTGTGCAGATTTACTCCCGATAGTTTCAGGTTCATCATAGAGTCCCCTGGATTCGGCGATGCGCACTCTGATCAGTTCCTGCAATGTCCGGGGATAATCACGGAATCGAATCCGTGTATCACCAGAATGACTCCATTCCACAGGAACTTCTACCACTTTATACCCATACTTTCGGGCGATATGGAGAATCTCGAAATCAAATCCCCATCTCTCGATCCGTTGGAGCGGGAATATCCGACGAGCCACCTCGCCGCGAAACAGTTTGAAACCGCATTGGGTATCCTTGATACCGCGCAATGCCGGGACCACCGCTTGGATGGCCTTGTTCGCCAACCGCCCAAGATAGATTCTATACCAGGGTTGCTTCTTCTTCAACTGTGATTTTGCAAGCGCCCGTGATCCGAAGGCGACATCAGCTCCCTGATCGAGAAACTCCTTTAATTTCAAGTATTCCCGAATCGGAGTCGATAAATCGACATCAGTGAAGAGAACCTCTTGCCCGGTACTTTCCAACATTCCATGTCGAACGGTGTAGCCTTTACCATGATTCGAACCATTTGTCAGAGCCCGAATCCGTGGATCACGAGCAGATAACTTTCTGATCTGTTCAAGAGTATGGTCGGTGGATCCATCATCGATGGCCAGGATCTCAAATTGCAATTTTTCGCCTTCCAGATAGGAGATTATCGAAGTAACACAGCTCTCGATATCGTGCTCTTCATTAAATGCCGGAATGACTATGCTCAAATCCATCGTGATCCGCTACCTCCACGGGAATCCTCTCGACCTGTTAATAACACAAAACCATTCTGATTTTCCATCTAAAAGACACTGCTTCACTTGGTTGTGAAAAATCGTTATAGTAGGCGGGAGTGTTTCAATGGTAATTGACGGAGGACCCATCACGGTGGAACGATACAATCTCATCAGTTTTTTTGGAATGTTCGTGATCATCATGCTGGCATGGCTTTTCTCCAATAATCGCCGCATTATCAACTGGCGAGTCGTTGGATGGGGATTGGGAATACAGATCATCTTTGCCATACTGATTTTTACAATTCCTGCAACGAGCAATCTGTTTCTCTGGCTCAATAATGCGATCGTAAAAATTCTCGAATGCGGCAGCTCAGGTTCGCAGTTTGTTTTCGGGCGCCTTGCATATCCCCCGGGGACTCAAGACGCCTCCGGACAGCCCAGTCTTGGTTTTTTCCTGGCGTTTCAAGGCCTGCCTGCAATCATCTTCTTTTCAGCTCTTACATCCATATTGTATTACTATAACATTCTGCCATGGTGTATACGGCAGTTTGCACGTCTGTTTAATCGCCTGATGGGATTGTCCGGAGCTGAATCCCTGTGTGCGGCGAGTAACATCTTCGTCGGTGTCGAATCCGCCCTCACCATTCAACCGCATATCCGTAAAATGACCCGGTCTGAACTCTGTACGGTTCTGACATGCGGCATGGCAACGGTCGCATCCAATGTACTTGCGGTCTATGTCTTCTTCCTGCGCGACCTGTTTCCAACGATTGCTGCTCATCTCATCTCTGCATCCCTGCTGTCTGCACCGGCCGCTCTGATGATGGCCAAACTGGTATATCCGGAGACTGAACAGCCGGAAACAATGGGCAAAACCATCCGTTTCCATTATGATCGGCCCACATCGATCCATGCTGCCATCATCAATGGCGCTCAAACCGGCATGCAGTTAATTCTCAGCATCGCAGCGCTTCTGATTGCGATACTTGGAATCGTAGCTCTCGCAGATCTTGTTATCGGTTTTTTCGGCTATCATCTGAACCAGATTTTCGAATGGAATTTCAAGTGGAATCTCGCCTCTCTCATGGGATATCTTTTCTATATTCCAACCATTATCATCGGGATTCCTGCCGATGACGCATGGAAGATTGCGCAGATTATCGGTGAACGCTCGATCGTGACGGAACTGACCGCGTATCAGGATTTAGCTGTTTTAATTCGAGATAAAGCACTCCTTCATGGTCGTTCAGCCGTGATTGCAACGTATGCGCTTTGTGGGTTCGCCCATGTTGCGTCCATCGGCATTTTTGTAGGAGGGTTTTCAGCTCTTGCACCGGAGAGGACTCACGATATAGCCAAATCCGGTATCAGAGCGCTGGTAGCCGCGACATTGGCTTGTCTTCTGACTGCTTGTATCGCTGGAGTTTTTTACAACCACTCATCACTTCTGTTTAACTTTTAACTCAATCGATCCGAAGTGTTTAAACGCTTGTGGCATACCGTGTTTTACTATAGCATGTTTTGTCGTTGTCTGGAGATCTGACATGTCGAACAATCAAGATGTTCTAAACAGAAAAATTGTAGTCGTGATGCCCGCTTACAATGCCGGTGCTACACTATCGAAAACCTATGCGGATATCCCCGAAGGTTGGGTCGATGAAGTCATACTCGTCGATGACTGCAGTCGCGACAACACAGTGGAAATTGCCCGAAATCTAAAAATCAAGTGTTTTACTCACCGATGGAACAGGGGATATGGTGGAAATCAAAAAACATGCTACAATGCAGCACTGGAATCCGGCGCATCAGTTATCGTGATGTTACACCCTGATTATCAGTATGATCCGCGACTTATACCAGAAATGGTTGAACCCATTCTCAATAATCAGGTGGATGTCGTGTTTGCCTCCCGCTTCCTCGGAAATCCCCTTAAAGGGAATATGCCACTTTATAAATTTATAGCCAACAGGATTCTGACAGCTGTTCAAAACATGATCCAAAAAACCAGTTTCTCAGAATGCCATACCGGCTATCGC
The DNA here is from genome assembly GCA_016931515.1 of candidate division CSSED10-310 bacterium. GTDB lineage: Bacteria > CSSED10-310 > CSSED10-310 > CSSED10-310 > CSSED10-310 > JAFGEQ01. The sequence continues at coordinate 7,623 of JAFGEQ010000012.1, forward strand.
GCGTATTCCAGGCAAATCCTGGAATCGATCCCATATGAGCGCAACTCTGAGAACTTTGTCTTCGATAACGAAATTATCGGCCAGTTCATCATTGCACGCGCACGATTCATGGAAATTCCGGTTGAAACCCGCTATGAGAAAGACTCATCAACTGTATCCTTTTCCTCCTCCCTACGATACGGATTGGGAGTTTTTTATACGTTGATCCGCTATTTCCTGCATGTTCACAAAATCTGGAAATCCCGGCTGTTCGATTTTCATCCATTAACGCACACATCCCGCACTGATTGTACCCATGGCCCGACACAAACCACCTGAGGAATTGCGGCTGAGCATACGCCGGCATTTTGACGCGATTGCACCGGACTATGACCGATACAAGCAGCACTCAGCCTACTATTATGACCAGTTGAAACAACTACTTAAAGAGCTCATTGGATCATATTCAGAAAAAAGAATACTTGAAATCGGTTGTGGAACCGGTTCATTATTGGCGGATCTCAACCCGGTCGCCGGTCTTGGCATCGACGTTTCGGAAAAAATGATAGGCATTGCAGTGGAACGATGGCGGAAACGTCCTGAATTACGTTTTCTTGTCGGTGAGGCGGAAACTTTGGAAGTGGAAGATGTTTGGGATGTCGTGCTGATGTGCGATGTGCTGGAGCATCTTTATGATCCCAACCGTGCAATTGCTCGTCTGAGAGATCATTTCAATCCCGGTACCCGGATGATCGTTACATGGGCGAACAGTCTCTGGGAACCGATTCTCTATATTTTGGAGAAGTGTCACCTGAAAATGCCTGAAGGTGATCACAATTGGGAACCGGTCGGCAATATCATCAAGAAGTTCGAAGAACACGGTTTCAATGTGATACATACCGGAACTCGTTGCCTGATACCAGCAGGCATACCATTGGCTGATTCCGTTAATCGTCACTTCATAAATGTGCCGATCTTGAAGAGTCTTGGATTGATCCGGTTCATCGTGGCGGAGAAGACCGCTTAATGCGTTCCGGTTGAAATTTCGCAGACAGCATCAATACCTCCGCGGGTGGCATATCGAGTTGTCACGCTCAATGATTGGGGTTGTAACAGCGCGTGGAGATCGGTATAGATGCGATCCGTAACATGTTCCTGGAAGATGCCGATATTCCGGAATGATACAAAATACAATTTAAGGCTTTTCAATTCGATGCATAGTCGGTTCGGGATATACTGGATTTCAACAGTGGCAATATCCGGAAGCCCGGAAAAGGGACATACCGCAGAAAACTCTTTCGTTGTGTACGTTACGATCTGCTGATGTCCTGAATATTCGAATGTTTCGAGCAGATCCGAGCGTATTTTTTCAGGACCGTCCCATCCTATTAACAGGTCACTTTTAATATTCATATTTTTGCATTTACCTCCATTATACGTATAATGTAACCGGCAAGAGGGGTTGCACTTGTTCAGATTAGTCTATTCAGGAGTTTTTTGCATGAAAAAGTTTTTCGTTACTTCCATGTTTATTACGGTGATCGTGTTACTTTCGGCTTCAATCGGTTCGGCAGCAACTCTCCAGGAAGTTCAACAGTACATTGCTGATAATAAACTCGACTGGGTCGCTGCAGAGACTTCCGTATCCGGATTGACTGAGCTTGAAAAAGATAATCGCCTGGGACTGGTTGTTCCGGATTGGTATATCGAACCGGTATCGAATGCCTTCGAAGATAAGCCCTGTGGAAGCCGATCGTATCTCGATTGGCGTGACATGAACGGTGTCACCCCGGTCAAGGACCAGGGTAATTGCGGCAGTTGTTGGGCGTTTGCCACTACTGCCATGGTGGAGTCGCATGTCCGGATCTATGACGGCGTCGTTCGGGATCTCTCGGAGCAGCAATTGATATCATGCAATTCATATGGTTATGGTTGCAACGGAGGTTGGTTCTATCCTGAAATTTACGATAATCCGGGTGGTATATTGGAAACCTGCATGCCATATCAGGCATCCAACAATCCCCCCTGCATTCAGAATCAATGTGAGAAAGTAGCGTTTATCGAAGATTACGATGAGATTGGTTCTTCGGTCAGCACAATTAAAACTGCCTTGGAAGATGGGCCTGTAGCTGCTGCCATGTATGTCTATGATGATCTGTATTATTATTCCGGGGGCTGTTACAGCCACACGCATTCTTCCGGAGTCAATCATGGAATACTGATCGTCGGCTATGATGACAGCGCATGCAATGGTCAGGGAGCATGGCTTATAAAAAACTCATGGGGAACCGGATGGGGCCTGGATGGATTTGGATGGATTAAATACGGTACATGTTCGATCGGCTATGGAGCAACCCGAATTACGTACAGCGCGTCACAATCGACCGCGACTCCTCATCCGACAGGCACAGCAACTCCAAACTATACGCGAACTCCAACCCCGACGCCCTTTCCAACTTATACACCGGTGACACCTCCTCCAACGCAGACACCAATACCCACATGGACGCCCGCACAATCGACTCCGACGCGAACGCCAACAGCGACAAGAACACCCGATTCGACCAATACGCCCCATAATACGGCGACGTCCGCGCCCGATACATATACTCCGATACCGACGGTCACGTTCACACCAACACCCGTATCGAACGACGATGTGACCGTCTCTATCGAGCTGAATAATTCCGTTTTTCGTGCCAATGACCCGTTCATACTTGATCTTTTCTTTACAAATGATGCCGGACCACAATTCTCGGAGATAATGCTGGCCCTTCAGATTGATGAATATTTCTGGTTTTATCCCGATTGGTCGATGGAACCTGCAAAATCGATCCAGATCCTGGATGAAGGTGATTCAGTTCGCCATATTTTCGCTTTCAAATGGCCTCAGGGCACCGGGAACCGGGACGGCATGACTTTCTGGGCGGCAGTATTGGAGATGGACTCTTGGAATTTACTTTCGGGAATCGCATCAGCCTCATTCAGTTGCGAGTAAGACGATACTGGCGGTGCAAGAAGAGTAGCATAAACATGATGCTGCACAATATTTCATGAAGCATCGATCGGAACCGAAACAGAATAATCAGGTTGACGATGTGAGGACGGCTCATCAAAGCGAATACCCGCGGATGACCCCGGCACATGCTTTTCTTTTGGGCTTTCTAGCATTTACACTTTATTTGGCATTCAAAGTAGTTCAACCATATTTCAGCGCTATCGTTGTTGCGGCTCTGGTTGCATCCATTTTTCAGCCAATTCATCGCTGGATTCTGATTAAAGTCCGCAACCGGTCAAATCTTGCGGCTTTTCTTTCGAGCGTACTACTGGTATTCCTGGTGTTGCTTCCGCTGGTGTTGATGGGGATAGCCCTGGTTGATCAGGGTGCATCCATTTCCCGTTCGATTATGGATTGGATAAAATCCGGTGAAGCGGAAAAGTTAATTTCAGATAATCGATATAAAGGAATCACCGAAAAAGTCAGGAATTACCTTCCACAATTGGATATTGATAACTTTAACCTGACCAAGACATTGATATCAGTTTCATCCAGTACCGCAAGATTTATTCTTGATCAGAGCGGGCATATTGCGGCCAATGTCTCGTCGATGATCATGAATTTCTCCATGATGATTTTTATTTTTTTCTTTTTTGTCAGAGATGGATCGAAGATTCTGACCCATCTTCTACATCTGATACCGCTTTCATCCTCCCAGGAAGATCGCATCATCAAGAGGATAAAAAGTATCGCAAAATCAGTTTTCCTCGGCACGATTCTAACTGCCGTTGCTCAGGGTCTGGCAGCCGGTATTGGATTCGCGATTTGCGGAATACCCGCTCTTTTCTGGGGTTCCGTGCTGGCGTTTTCGTCTCTGATTCCGGTCGTCGGCACAGCGCTGGTCTGGATACCGGCCGCTCTATTCCTCGCTCTGACAGGGCATTTTGGATTTGCGGTTTTTCTTGCAGTGTACTGTGTCGCTGTTGTTGGATCAATTGACAATTTCCTTCGCCCGGTATTTATGAAAGGTGCAGGAGGAATGAGCACATTTATGATATTCCTGTCTATTATCGGAGGCATCCAATGTTTCGGATTTAGTGGTTTGTTGTATGGACCTCTGGTATTTGGTCTGGCGTGGGTGCTACTGATCATCTATGAAACAGAGTTCAGACGATACCTCTCATCCCAGGATAATTCCTGAAGGGTAATGGAATGCAAAAAATCTTTGTTTTGGATACGAATATTCTGCTGAATGATCCCAACTCGATTTTCAAATTTCAAGAAAATGAAGTCGTCATTCCGATTACGTGTATCCAGGAGATTGACAAATTCAAGAGGGAGCAGACTGAACGAGGCAGAAATGCCCGTACAGTCGGACGCTACCTCGATCATATCCGCAGGGAATCAATTACAACGCTCGCTGAAGGAGTGAAAACGGAAAAAGGGGGTATTATCAGGGTTGAATTAGGTCTTGATGCACTGAAAGAATATCCCCACCAGAATGGTGAGGTCACAAATGATGACAGGATTCTCGCTGTCGCACTGGCAACAAAGAAAATGTGCAATTCCCGGCCGGTGGTTTTTTTAACGCGGGACACAAATCTGAGAATTCGAGCTGATGCTATCGGATTGATTGCACAGGATTACATCTCGGATCACACTAATATCGAAGAATTGTATAGTGGGATAAAAGAATTGTCAGTGTCGGAGAAGGTGATCGCAGAACTATATGAGGCGGGAGAAATTCCGGTTCCCGACGACAGTTATTACAGCAATGAATTCGTGCTGTTCCGAAACGAATCAGACCCGTCGCATACCGGATTGGGCAAGGTGAGTAAAACTGCAACCCATATTCAGGTAATTCGTTTGAAGGGAAATGATGTCTGGGGGATCAAGCCCAGAAATCTTGAACAGAAGATTGCGTTATCATTGCTTATGGATGATTCGATCCAACTGGTGACACTGGTCGGCCGCGCCGGTACAGGCAAGACATTATTGTCACTTGCAGCTGGTCTTTCGAAATCTCTTGATGAGAGTGTTTATCATAAACTGCTGGTTGCACGCCCTGTATTCCCAATGGGGCGTGATATTGGATTTTTACCTGGAGAGATAAAAGATAAACTCAAACCCTGGATGCAGCCTATTTTTGATAATCTGGAAATGTTACTCCACTCAGATGACTCGGATCAGGAGCCTCAATATCGTGCGTCCGCTTACGATCTGATAGAGCAGAACATGCTTGAGATCGAACCATTGACATATATTCGAGGTCGATCAATCCCTAATCAATTCTTCGTTGTGGATGAATCCCAGAACCTGACTCCCCATGAAATCAAGACTATTATCACACGAGCTGGAAACGGTACGAAGATCGTTCTGACAGGAGATCCCTACCAGATCGATAATCCATATCTCGATTCTGAATCAACCGGATTGACACATGTTGTTGAACGGTTTAAATCCTCAGCGCTCGCTGGTCATATCACTCTGACAAAAGGTGAACGATCACCCCTTGCCCAATTGGCTGCCGATATTCTTTAACAAAAGATTTGCTAACAGCAAGTTCTTATTGATGATTTTAATCTGCATCGAAATCCGTCACCGAACCATTGTCTTTTCTGGTAATCCACGTGAACGGCACCGTACATATTGATCAGACGAACAAGGGCTGTATCGAGATAAAATACAAAACCGTTCACATCCAGTCGAGTATCCTTTTCAGACGGCTCATCCAGAGCCAGGCCGATTGACGGCCCTCCTCATCCATATCCTTCCACAAAAATACGGACACTCTGAGAAACATCACCTTTCGAAGTCAGTCGAGCTGTCAATTCCTTCTGGGCTGACTCAGTCAATTCAATCATTTGTTGATTATTCACATTCACTACCTCGGTTAAATAAAAATACACATTCGGCTGAGCCTCAGCCGATTTAAGAAGCTCACGAGAAACCCGCGTGCCCGCAACCTTTGCCTGATTGAACCGACCCGCCCGCCTTTGAATTAAAACTCGATATCAATCGATGAATGTCGTCGGATTGACACTGAGTGCAGCGAACCGATTTTTCGGCAGATATGCTCGAAAGGATACGGGTAAAACGATGACCGCACTTTTTACATTCATACTCAAACAGGGGCATTGTACCTACTTCCCTTCATTAGCAATAACCGTCTCAATCATGTTGACAATCTCCTGTTTCGGTCTGACTCCGGCAGCCGCTTTCAGTAAACTGCCCTGATTAAAAACCGCCAGCATCGGGATTGCCTGAATCTGCAGCGTTCCGGCGATTTTTGGATTTTCATCAACGTTCACTTTAGCTACTTTAATTATTCCGTCCAGCTCTTTCGAAAGAGATTCAATGACCGGACCAAGAATGCGGCAGGGGCCACACCATGGTGCCCAGAAATCAACCAGAACAGGGAGCTGACTCTGGAGTACTTCCGAGAAAAAATTCTCATCTGTGACATAGATTACAGACGATGATTGATTGTTATCTTGATTACTTAAAGCCATTTTGCACCTCCTGTTAAATCCCAAATCCACGTATTAGTCGGTGAAGGTGCAATAAAGTTACAGAGGAAACCGATCAGCTATGCCGGATCTTGCTTTCGAGGTTTTCCCAGTTAATTGATGGGTGGATGGAATTCTCAATTTCCTGACGTCTCATCTTGTAAAGAGAGATCGTTTTCGAGACTGTGTGGAACATGGCACGACACTGGGGATTGGCCTCGATCAGGCTCTGTACATAATTGAGTTTTTCACCCTCGAGTTCCCCGTCAATCAGGTCATTGATCATTTCCAGCAGTTCGTCACAAGAGCATTCGTTCTTCATGAAAGTCCTCTCTCCGTTCTAATGTACTCATGCAGCTCATTCCGAAGAAAGACCCGGGCCCGGTGTAAACGGACCTTGATATTGGTCACAGACAAATTCAATGCCTTGGCAGTATCCTCTCCGCTTAATCCTTCAATATCTCTCATAATGAAAACAAGACGATAGGAATCCGGGAGTTTTAGAATCGCGTTATCGAGGATAACTCTCAACTCGTCATTCAGTGTTTTTGTCAGCGGATCTTTACTCCAATCGGCATCAGCAGATGACATCAGCGATTCTGTTTCATGCGCGATTTCTTCAAGAATGAAGGGATCGACCGATACAACTGACTTCTTTCTTTTCTTTGAGAGACAGGTATTGGAGGCAATACGGTACAACCATGTTGAAATCTGAGAGTCACCTCTGAATTGATTCCAGTTTTTCAGTGCCTTTAGTGCGGTTTCCTGAAGTACTTCTTCGGCCTCATATTGATTTCCGCACATTTTCCAGGCGATGCGAAACATTTTCTCTTTTTCTTTTTCAAGTGTCAGTTTCAACTTTTCCGGCGATTGCGTCATATATAAAATCCTATCCTCATAACCAATTGCTCCAAAATTATATATATCTCATTTCAAAGTGAATGAAAAGCTCAAGATGTTTCTTGCAACGGCAATGAGAATTCAACTCCTAAAATCATCCATTCATCTCTGATTGGATAATTGCGCACGCATCACTTGTCGGCGCTCCACAGAATTGCTAAACTTCGGAGTGCTATTGAACGTCTTTCTGATTGGAACAGGGGAATACCTAGGGATGGAGTCGGATAAACCGAAAGTATCGAGCGGAATCGGGCGCCGGATGTTGTATCGGGGTGGAGAGAGGATTTTTTCGGAGGGTCAACCCGGCAGGGAGATGTATGTTGTTGAGAGCGGCAGGATCAGGATTTTTTTAACCACTCATGATCGTGAACTGACGTTGGCGATTTTGAAACGCGGTGATTTTTTTGGAGAGATGGCTTTGCTGGAGGATCTTCCTCGATCGGCCAGCGCCGCTGCGGCAGAAGAGACGCGTCTCATCGCGATTGCCAAAGATGACTTCAAATTTCTGATTCAGGAACATCCGGAAATAGCAATGAAAGTCTTAGGACGTTTCAGCGGGAGGCTCAGAGATGCCGATAACCTGATTACTCTGCTGATGCTGGGTGATTCCGCAGCACAGGTCATCAGTGAAATAATGAAACAGGTAGTGACTCAAACGGAGACCGACAGACATCTCCCCAAAGAAATAGTAATACCGGAGACAATTCAGAATCTGGCACAGACAACCGGACTTGATATTGACCAGATCTCACTGATCATGAGAGAGCTTGACAGAATCGGTATTGTAACGGATACGGATGAAGGGATTGTGGTCAGAAAACATAGAAAACTAAAAACCTACCTTGACTACATAAACTGGCGGGAGAGGAAGCAGACACCGGAGAATGGAAGGGCATGATTTTTGAGCGGGTATTCAGATTAAAAAATATGATGAAAACACTCGCTGACGTTCTTTGAAACTGATTCGATCAGGTGCTCGAGCGAGCATTTTTTCAGGCTTGCCATCGATTCATATATCCATTTGATATATTCGGGGGTATTTCTGGACCCGCGAAATGGTACCGGTGCCAGATACGGACAATCTGTCTCCAGTAGTATCCGATTGATCGGGATTCTACGTGCAGTCTCCCTGATAAGGTTTGCATTTTGAAAGGTTAACATTCCGCCAAACGAGAAATAATACCCATGGTTTAGGAGAGGCACTGCCTCTTCATAGCTGCCTGTGTAACAGTGAATCACTCCGCCCGGAATTCCAGGAGGAAATTTAAGCAGGATCTCGATCAGATTGCCGATCGCATTCCGGCAATGGACAACAACAGGCTTTTCAAGTTCCGCTGCGAGAGTCAACTGATGCTCAAACACATCTCTCTGCCGGGTTGGCGGTGAAAAATTGTAGTGATAATCCAAACCGATTTCACCGATAGCTATACATTCCTGAGATAATGTTCGAATGTCGGAGGCAGACGCCGGTTTCCAGCGCTGAGCTTCATGCGGATGAACACCCACTGTAGCAAATACATTTTTGTGAGTTTTTGTTAAAGAAATACATTGCCTGCTGTCGTCTATATGGGTGGCAACAGTGATAATTGCACGGATCCCGTTGCTGAATGACTTGTTTAGAATCTGTTCTATATCATCCGTGAACTTCGAATCCGTCAGATGGGCATGAGTATCTATCATGGTTTTGTGGATAAAATAGAGAGAGCAACTCATGCGAGTTGCTCTCCGCAATTAATCAATTGAAAATCCGATATTAGGCGACAGCGTCCTTCAGCGATTTTCCGGCTTTGAACTTCGGTACTACGCTGGCAGGAATGTCAATTTCTTTACCTGATTTCGGGTTGCGGCCTTTTCGGGCGGGTCTCTCGGTGACAAAAAATGTGCCGAATCCCACGAAAGTGACTTTTTCCCGATTGGAGAGGGCATCCGTAATTCCGTCGATAACAGCATTTAATGCTTTTTCTGCGACAGATTTAGTGATACCGGCTTCTTCTGCGATGTTTTGGACTAATTCTTTCTTGGTCACGTCCTAAACCTCCCTTGAAATTTAAGGTTCCAGTGTTAAAAAATCCTTTGAATACTACGACAGTTCAATTATGAAGGCATCTCCGGGTTTGTCAAGCCCAGAAATAGAAAAAAATGAGCAAAGCCGCACCTAAGCGCGCTTTTTTATCTCCTGATCCAGTTTTTTGATCAATTTGAAAAAATCATCCCAATTCTCTGAATGAAACCGGATCCCTTTCTTCGTCGGCCCTTCATAATCCTCACTCTTCATAAATTCCCGGATATCAATGTAGAACTCGTTCCGGTATTCGGTTAAAGTCGCCCGGATTTCAAGGCCGTCCTTTTTGGGTATCGAGCCGACAGAAATGTTTTTATTTGCCATCAATCGATCTCCTTATCTCATTTCGAAAAATCTCCTCGGCGTCCGGGTTGTATCGGGTCAGATGACGGTTGTCAAGATGGTCTGCTTAAAATATAATCCGGCGGTCTGAGATGGTTACAATCAAGGAGTGCAGGATGGATCCCCGATTGGATTGTGTTTTTTATCTTGGTGAAAAGCCATGCAAGCATAAGCGTTTATGCCGGGATTGTCCCTATTATCAACCGGCCGGAATGAGAATATTGATTCTAAAGCTCGGAGCCATGGGGGACGCATTACGAACGACCCCAATCCTGACTGCTCTAAAACGGCTGTATCCGCAATCTCATGTGACATGGATAACCGATCTCGAATCCTACCCGATCCTGGAGAATAATCCTTATATTAATGAGTTGCTTGTAACATCTTTCAGCCAGATTTACCCGTTACATGCCCGTCAGTTTGATCTGATCCTGTCTTTGGATAAAGATCCCTTTGTAACGGCACTCGCCATGAACATCAATGCTGTTGTCCGGCGAGGATTTGCGATGTCGCCGTATGGGACACTGGATATATTCAATGATGCCTCGGAGTATGCTTTACGTCTCGGTCTTGATGATGATCTGAAGTTTTTCAGGAACCGGAAAACATATCAGGAAATCATCCATGATATGGCGGAGATTCCGTATAACAGAGACGAGTATGTTTATTATTTGCCGGGTGATTCCAATGTAAAAGCGCAGGAAATTTTAGCATCCCTCCATCCGCCCGGAACTGGACCCGCTATTGGATTAAATACAGGATGTGGCGATGTATTTGCCACTAAAAAATGGCCGGATCACCATTTTAAAGATCTCGCCATGCTCCTGCGGAAAAAATTGGACGCGCGCGTGTATTTATTAGGCGGCAAAACCGAAGAAAAATCCAACCGGATGTTGGAGAACGATTTGAATGGGGAGGCTGTCGCAACCGGATCGCATGGATTGAGTATCTTTGCGGCACTATTGAGAAATATGCGTGCCGTTGTTGCAAGCGATACAATGGCTCTTCACCTGGCGCTTGCGGTACAAACGCCGGTTATTGGTCTGTTCGGCCCCACTTGCGCTCAGGAAATCGATTTTTATGACAGGGGAGAAGCGATTATTATTTCTGATTCGTGTTCTCCATGCTATCGCAAAAATTGCCGACATGATATGAGTTGCATGTCAAAACTACTTCCGGAACAAGTCTGTTCAGCGTTGGAAAAGTACGTTATCTAAGGTATGAATCAATTTGGATAATCAATTCTCAAAAAAATATTTCTTCCAGCTTCTGACACTCACTCAGGTCATTCTGGATTATTGCACTGTAGTCATCTCTGTTTTTATCGGCTATTACTTGTACCATTTTTTACTGCAAGCCATCGATTTCGGTACCGGTGTTCAACCGATAAAAATTTATGTTAATCTTGCGTTCAGTGCAGGTTTCCTCTTTCTGGTTATTTTTGAACGATTCGGACTTTACTCTCGCAAAGTAGGGATTCTGAATATTGAAGAGATGAAACGTATTCTCCAATCTCTTCTGATCGGATCATTGATTCTTATCTCATTCTCTTTCCTTATTCGACCAATCAGCTCTCCTCAAAATACCCCACTTGTGATGAATGATGGAAGCACTCTCGATATCCAGGGACCGTTGCTCTATTCTCGATTAATTCTTTTTTATTCTCTCGCTGTGCTCTTTGTTTTGATCAATATTCAGCGGCATTTTTTCAATCGATTTTTACTGAAATTTCACGTCAGGGGACCCGGTCTGAATCGGGTTCTGATTTATGGGGCAGGAGAGATCGGGCATCAACTTCAGAGACGTTTCTTTGAAAATCCGCGGATCGGATTGAAACCAATTGGTTTTATTGATGACGATATTGACAAAGTCGGTCGTCAGATAATCGGAATCCGGGAACGACATGAAACGCAGATTCCTGTTCTTGGAACAGGTCTTTCCCTGGGTGATCTGGTTCACGCGTGGGATATCCATGAGATAATCATTGCGATTCCGACCGCCAGCACGGCTCGAATATATGAAATAATAAACAGTTGTGTAAAAGCGGGTGTCAGATTCAGCTTTGTTCCAAACCTTTTTGATATGTTTATACAGCAGGTTCGATTCGAAGAGATTGAGGGGATTCCATTACTTCGAATGAAAGGAACCCGTCGGAGTTATATTTATTTAGCAACCAAACGATTGTTCGATATTATCTTTTCAACTGTCGTACTGATTTTTTTTATTCCCCTGATTCCCGTTATCGCGTTACTGGTAAAACTTGATTCAAAAGGTCCGGTTGTTTTCTCGCAAAAACGAGTCGGAAAAGACGGGAAACTATTCAACATGCACAAGTTCAGATCGATGCATGTGACTGCAGGTCAATACCAGCAATCTCCTGCAGATCATCTTGATCCGAGAATAACAAAGGTCGGACGCTGGCTACGCAGATACAATCTGGATGAATTACCTCAATTCATCAATGTGATAAGAGGCGAAATGAGTGTCGTGGGCCCAAGACCCGAGATGCCGTTTGTGGTGGACAGCTACACGCCGTTCCAACGCCAGCGTTTAAATCTCAGGCCTGGTATTACCGGTCTCTGGCAAATAAGTTCTGACCGCAACAGCGCGATTCATGAAAATCTGGATTATGACCTTTATTACACGGAAAACCAGTCTTTTCTGCTCGATCTGGTAGTCATTGCCAAGACGATTGGATCGGGTCTCAGAGGGAAAGGAATTTAGGAGTTTGAGATGAGAATATTGATCACCGGGGGAGCCGGTTTTATTGGATCGCATATAGTTGATGCCTACCTGGCAATGGGGCACGATGTCGCGGTTGTGGACAATTTGTCATCCGGCTTCAGAAGCAATGTTAATTCTGATGCCAGGTTTTACGATTCGTCGATTCAGGATCCTGCTCTCGAAGAGGTATTTCGGGATTTCCGACCTCAAATTATTAATCATCACGCGGCTCATATCAACCTGCGTCAATCCGTCGAGGATCCTGTTCACGACGCAGAGAATAACATCATTGGAACATTGAACCTGTTGAACCTGTCCAGACAATTCAGCGTGCAGAAGTTTATTTTTGCCTCAACCGGAGGGGCAATTTACGGTGAGCCGGAACAGATTCCTGCGAATGAGAAGACACTAGCGCTGCCATTATCGCCATATGGAGCCAGTAAACTGGCCATTGAGCATTATGTCCGGATATGGCAGGTCATAACCGGGATGGATTATACGATTTTCAGGTATCCGAATGTCTATGGACCTCGCCAGAATCCAAAGGGTGAAGCAGGCGTCATTGCAATTTTTTGTATCCAGATACTGCAGAACGAACAACCTGTTATCTTCGGTGACGGCACAAAAACCCGCGATTATCTGTATGTCGATGATGTAGTGAGAGCCAACATTTCTGCGTTGTCGTCCGGCAATGGAGATACATTCAATCTCGGGTGGGGAAAAGAGATTTCAGACCAGACTGTTTTCGACACAGTGAGCGTTGCACTGGACTATCGTGAAAAACCAATATACTCTTCTCCGAGACTCGGTGAAGTAAATCGAATCGCTTTGGATGCATCCCGGGCACAGGATGTGTTAAACTGGAAACCTGAAACGGAATTCAGAGAAGGTGTAAAACGAGCTGCACGGTTTTATGGTGAAAGAGCAAAAAACAACTCAAAAGCTTAAAACGCCAACGCTTGATCATCAGATCACACGGGGTGGCGAAACAAAGCTGATGTCAGTGGATGAAGCCAGTCAGGATGCCTCCCGACATCCAGTTCTTGTCGTGGTTTCAGGAAACCTCCTGGATGTCGGACGAATCCTTCCAATCGGGAAAGAACCCGTCTTCATTGGTCGGGATACCAACACCGATTTACCTCTCAATGATCGACTTGTCTCAAGAAAACACATTGAAATCGCAACATTAAAAGAGGACGTCGGGGGCTACACGATTTTAGTCCGCGATTTATCGAGCACAAATGGTACATTCGTTAAGGGAAAGCGTATTTCTGAAGCCTGGATTCGATTGGGAGAAACTGTTGAAATCGGTGCGGAAACAATCCTTTTATTCCGGACGGAGTCTTTTTCCAGCATCCAGGACAGGAACTTGATTCTCAGTATGGTCTCGAAGGATTCTCTAACCGGTGTCTATAATAGACGGGCGTTCGAACAACTTATCGAGCATGTGCACGAGAAATTTCTCAATACCACCAATTGCTACTCGTTGCTCCTGATCGATGTCGATCATTTCAAAACCGTCAATGACACATTCGGGCATCCGGCAGGTGACAAGGTCCTGCGCTCAATCGCCATGGTGATACGCAGCGAGATTCGGGCGGAAGATATCGTCGCCCGTCTTGGCGGAGATGAATTCGCGATAATTTTGCCACATTCCCGGTCAGCGGGTGCCACGAAACTGGCAACGAGACTTCTCCGGAGAGTGAAAGAACTCTGTGACGAGTTCAACAAGCCTCTGAATCTGACACTGTCAATCGGCATTTCGGAGGATCGCGGAAGCAAGCTGAAGACAGCAGAAGTTTACAAACAGGCTGATATTGCCCTGTATCAGTCCAAACAAAAGGGTCGTGATGGATGGTCGATTTACAGCAGCTCCTATGAAGATTTGACAAACATCGTCTAACCGAGGCTGCGATTTTAATCTATTCAATTCACCGGGTATTTCGCGACACCTTCGATAGTTTTCCAATCAGCTGAGTTTCAGTTTTCTCATTGCAGTCAGACACATTCTCAACAACAACATTCCGTGTGTCCATCGACTGATTTTTATTTCACCATAGGTTCTGTCACGGTACCGAACCGGCATATCGACTATCTTCAGGTTGAGTTTTGAGGCTCCAAACAACAGATCGAAGTCCCCGAACGGATCGAAATCTCCGAAATAAATTCTGTTGGCGGCAATCTTCTCGTAATCCTTGCGCCAGAGAACTTTAGTGCCACATAATGTATCCTTGACCGGCTGCCCCAGCAACCATGTAAACAAGACGGCAAATAGTTTGTTGGCGAGCATATTGAGAAATCGCATGGCCTTGCTCTCCATGGGATACACCAATCTGCTCCCGTTTATAAATTCACCTTTATTCGATACAATCGCATCAAAGTATTTGGGTAGATCTTCAGGCGGCATCGTCAAGTCGGAATCCAATATCATGAGGATATCCCCTTGACATTCGGCAAAACCCTGCCTGACAGCCTGACCCTTGCCCTTGCCGGTCTGATGCAGCAACAGACAACGCTCCCAATCCCCAGCGTAAACCTCGATAGCTTCCTGAATGGTATCGACAGTTCCGTCTGTTGAATGACCGTCAACAAATACCAATTCAGTCCATCGACCCATCCTGGGAATCCTTCTGAAAGCATCTGCGATATTACCTTTCTCGTTGCGGGTCGGAATGAGAATCGAGACCGTCGGCAGACATCCCTGGTTTGCATCCCCAATGGAGGGTGCTGGTCGAGCAGTCATTGTGCATGTCAGACAAAAATGTCTGAAAATTGGAAGCTTTGCCAAGAAGCGATTGAAAAACGGCTCAATCAGGAGCGTTCGGAAAGGAAACAGGAATCGTGTATCTTCCGTGATAACTTGAAAACCGGAGAGGTAGAGAAGATTTCTGACATCGGCTGTCGAAAGCCAATTTTCGGATCCGAATTGTCGTCTGAGTCCCATTTTATTGGCAATTCGAAGTAACGGATGCCAGAGATTATTATGGAAGTTCATGACTATTCGCGTTGAAGATTTACATGCTGAGCGCAAATTATCGAGGGTTTTCTGAACATCTTGCAGCAGGGGAATCAGATCAGAGAGAATGATGTAATCAAATGACTCAAAGGAAGTCCAGTCAAAATTTTCCACATCGGCAGTGATAAAACTCAGATCCGGACGATTCGCATACTGCAGACGAGCTGCTTCAATCGTGTCGGACCGAGTGTCGATTCCTAATCCAAAAGAAGGCTTCAATGATGCAAGCAGTGCTCCAGATCCGCATCCAAGTTCCAGCACCCGGCTGCCTTCCGGTACTGCGAAGCGATAGAATCGAATCAATTCATCAATATAGGTTCTATAGACAATGTGCGGATCGTCACCACCGTTTCTCATAAAATCATCACTCCGGTTATTGACAAGCCTATCGTCCGATGCTGTTGCCTATCATCGGACACCTTCGCAGTATAAAGGCAGCGATCACTCGAGAGCAAGGCCATGGTTCGTCTGAAATTCATTTTGATTTCATCGGGGACCGGAATCATAATAGCGCGAGTCGAATCTAAACCGGTAGTCGACAGAAAGGTGCCTATTCATGCAGATCAAACGGTCCGAAGTTTTCTTGTTGATGATAATTTTCATCCTGTTGCGACCCGTTGTTTCCGCTGCAGCTGAATTTGATTGGACGGGAGGATTGACCCTGGAATCAGCATTCGACACCAATCCGGCATCAATACCAGAGATATCTGAATCATCGGAAGACAGTGTTGTTCTCAGTTTGTCTCCCTTCTGGCGGATCGAGTGGCAGAAAGATCGACATCATGTCCAGACCACTGGTCATTACATCAGAGAAACATACCACTCATCAGATGATATCCACGATAAAAGCTCCCTTTCCATGAAATCCTTATGGCGGTTCAACCTGTCCGACGACTACTCGTTGTTTGTGACCGATAATCTCATTCAGTCGGCTTTCGGTCCGGAACAACGGGATATCCCATTCTTTAGAGGACGCTCCCTCTATAATGAAATCCTGACTGGCTTGGATGTTGTGCCGGTGGATAATCTGATCGTAACGACCGCAATTTTATGGAGAACACGTGATTATCAGGCTGTTGAGAAAAACGATTCGACTGAGTCGGTATTTGCGTACGACTGGAGTGAATTTGGCTTTCAAGCTGAAGGCAAATACACATGTATCCCTCAGCTTCAATTCCTATCCAGCTTATCGTGGACCTCGCGCCAATTCGATGATTACGACCTTGTTCCGGGACATAACAGAACCAACGGCATGTTCGGATTTTCCACTACTCTGCCAGGCGGAAGCAACATATCTGTGCACGCGCATCTTTATCATATGAAATTCGATGGAATCGTTCCCCGGCATATGAACGCCAACTACACGAATTATGGGATGTCGTTATCATCCTCCTTTCCTCTTGCCACAAATCTGACACTTTCAGTCGATGCATTTTCAAAATTCGACGTCAGTGAGCGGGGTCCGCGGCTTTTTTATCATGATCGCGGTATCAGTACATCTCTGGATTATAATTGTGAGTCCGGCTATTCATGGAGTATTTTTTACCAGTTTCACCAGCTTGAATATGATGGTCAGGAACCAATTTTCAAAACACGTTCATCATACACAGGCGGCAAATTGACACGATATTTCAACGAATGGTTATCAGTCACTGCGTTGTACCGGTATTACGATTATCAACCGGATTTTGGTGATTTCTCTTTCTCACGGCATCATGCAGGCGTTTCGTTGACGCTGATGCTGCCTTCTTGATAGATGGATAACGAATCGCCACGCCACGTTAGAATACTGTTTTTTGCCGATTCTCATTTGGGATTTGACAATGGGCTGAGATCACGTATTCAGCGACGGCGGCGCAGTGATGATTTCGAGAGGAATTTTCACGCTGTCATCAGGCGAGGATTGGAGAATGATATTGATCTGGTTGTGCATGGCGGTGATGTTTTCTACCGGAGTCGAATACCACCAGAATTGGTTTCAGATACTTTCCGCTGTCTCGGCGAACTCCCGAAGAACGGCAAGCCTGTATATCTAGCTCCAGGCAATCATGAGAGATCCCGCATTCCTTATCCGTTATTCGCCCTGATTCCGGGAATATACATATTCAACGGATTTAACAGTTTTGTATTTGAAAAATATGATCTCCGACTGCTTTTATCGGGGTTTCCTTATTCAGACCACGCCAGGTCATATATCCAAACCTACTGCAACCGCTCCATGGATGATGATTACCTCTGTGATTTCAGGATTTTATGCATCCATCAGGCCGTTGAAGGTTCCATGGCAGGCATCCAAAATTATACCTTCCGAAGTGGTGATGACGTTGTCCCTGTTGATGCGTTTCCTGCGAATATCGATCTTGTGTTGAGTGGACATATCCATAAGGCTCAAGTTCTGCGAATTCAGCGACAGTCATCTCCGGTTTCCATGTTACCAGTCATATATCCAGGCTCAATCGAGCGAACATCATTTGCTGAAAGAGACGAATCAAAGGGATTCTTCCTCGTGGACCTGAAAAAGGAGTGCGACGGGCTGAAACGGATAGAATGGACCTTCTCAGAACTTCCAGCCCGGCCGATGTTCGTGCATACTGCTCGATCCCTGCCACGCAGTTCAGACTCCCTGCCGGAATGGGTAGACAGTGAACTCGGTCACTATCAGGATGATGCCATTATCAAAATCATATTCAATCAGAACATAGATTGTCGGCACGGCTTTAAGCCGTCCGCCGCTTTACTGAGGAATTTGCTTCCCCAGACAATGAATATCTCAATTCAATGGGTTTCTTCGTGTGGAGAGGAACGGCGCATCCGGTAATCGATACCCAGTTTTTTCATTCTTGCACGCAATGTGTTCGGATTTATTTTCAGTAGATCGGCGGCTCCATCGATACCGCTGACTCTCCCATGAGAAAGCCTTAATGCTTCGCGGATGTGCCTGGTTTGAATTGAATCAAGTGAAGGGAAATCGTCGACCGGGCTGATTATGGTTTGATATGAAGCAGGCTCATCCGATTCAGGGTATGTGCGGAAAGACTTAAGCAGACTGTCCGGAATCTCGAGATATGGTCCCGGTTGAAGAATCAGTGCCCGTTCGATGACATTTTGGAGTTCCCTGACATTTCCCGGCCAATCGTAATCGATTAGAGACTTCAGAACGGAGTGACGGATCAGCGGCTGCTGCTGAAGGTTAAGCTCATGGCTTTTTTTCTGAACGAAATGGTTGACAAGCGAGGGAATGTCCTCCTTTCGATAACGAAGCGGTGGAAGATGAATGGGAAACACATTCAATCGAAACCACAGATCCTCTCTGAACGAACCTTTAGTGACCATCTGGGCCAGATTTCTATTTGTTGCGGCTATGATCCTGACGTCAACATCAATCGTTCGATCTCCACCCAAACGCTCAATTTTATGCTCCTGCAAAACTCTTAATAGTTTGATTTGAGCTTCCAGAGTCAATTCACCAATTTCATCAAGGAACAGGGTGCCACCTTCAGCCCGTTCAAAACGGCCTCGAAATGTTCCAATCGCTCCGGTAAAAGCACCTCTTTCATGTCCAAACAGCTCGCTATCCAATAGTGTCTCAGGAATGGCTCCAGCTTGAACCTTGATCATGGGATTGTCACGCCGATCCGAGAACATGTGGATGGCATTGGCTATCACTTCCTTACCAGTACCAGTCTCTCCCAACAGCAGAACCGGACTGGGCATGTTGGCGACTTGACGAGCCATCGTCAGCACGTCTTTCAAGCCGAACTCCGCACCGACAGGCTGATTGCCTGTTTCCCGTATCATGTCAAGGCGCATTGCTCGATTCTCATCCTCCAGCCTGGACTTCAACATGACCAATTCCTGATATCGTCTCGCATTACTCATTGCAATTGTGATCGGATCACGGACCTGCTCAAACAATTTTCGGATGTCATCTGTAAAGAGGTTTGGTTGTTTGCTGATGACAAGAAAAGTGCCGGTCATGTCTTCACCGATATGTAACCACAATCGTAACACACTGCCACCCCGATACTTCTGATAACGCTGCGACATGACAGGGTTGTTTCGATAATACCAGTCAATCTCCTCGTTGCTCATGACATCAACATCGGGTATTGTGGAGAGTGTCCGGCGTCGATCCGCCACTGGATGGATGAAGGGTGCAAGAGGACCGCAATTCAGAGGGTTATCAAACATTGATCGGGCGCTTGCCGTATCAGCTTCAGCGAGGCAGAACAAAGACTCCTGATTAAAATCGAAGTAGAACAGACTGATGACATCGACCGGTATTTCGTATTGTAAGAAGTGCAGAGTATCGGCGAGTGCCTCGCCGATGTCGAGACTGGATGTGATAGATTTTGCAATACCGGTAAAAAACTCGACGTTATTCATATGAACCCCTGACCCTTTTATCAAATATGAAAAGCAATTACCATATTTAATAATCATAATCACCATATTTGATATTTCGAGACGAGGCAAGCAGAAAAAACAGCATGAATTGACATGGCATGGTATTTGCTTCATTAGTGAAACCCTAGGTTGTTTGAGGAGGTTTGCAGATGATGATAGAAACTATAACACTTCGCACGACACCCTACACGGTTGAGAAGGCCGCAAGCGGAATCAGAATGTGGCTGACGGAGGATGTTCAATCTGAATCCGGTCAATCGATTGAGATGTTTCACCGTTGTCCGTCAACGGGGGATTTTCTGGTCATGCTTCGTCGGATGAATCAGACATCGCCGGAGTTGTCACGACTGGGTCTGATGATCGTACGATTTCTGGAGCAGTATGGATCCGTTCAGCACACTTTATGGATTTCAGACAATGATCATTCAATGAAATTGGATGGCAATGTAACCACAGGCATTACTCGCCCTGGAGAAGCACATGAATAGGCATAAATTCAAACGTTCAAGTATGAGAAATTTCTTTGTTGTTACACTGGCTGTCATATTACTGTCCGGTTGTTCAAAGGATGACGGAAAAGTCAGTGCTCTGGATAATGGGAGTTCTCGATCCATGGCGGTTAACGTCAAAGTGATTGAGTTAACGACAAGCACGTTTAGAGAAAGTCTGAGGCTTCTGGGTGAAACTCAGGCTAATATCGACTTGACATACTCTTCGGAAGTTGCCGGTCGCCTGGAGTTTCTTTCGGTTGATTACGGTGACACTGTAAAAAAAGGCCGGCTATTAGCCAGGGTTGACTATGAGATGTTGAGTGCTCAGGCTGAGCAGGCGCAGGCCGCTTATGATCTGACGGTTAAAACGCATGAACGGATTGCAACGCTTTTAAAGGATGAATTGGTTACACAGCAGAGCATGGATGAAGCAAAAACCAATCTGGTTCAGGCTGAAGCGCAACTCAGGCAGGCTGAAACGGCATTGAGACGCAGTGAGATTAAATCGACGATCGATGGAGTCGTCGCCCAGCGTTATGTGGAGGAAGGGGAGTATGTAATGCCCGGGTCACCGCTGGTTCGGGTCCTTGATTATTCAGAGATTATCGTCACCGCACAGGTTCCTGAAAACAGGGTACCGGAAATACGTGCAGGTCTGGAAGTGTCCGTCTGGATTGATGCACTGAAGGAAACCTATACCGGATCGGTCGATGTAATTCTGCCGAATGCTGATCCTGAAAGTCGAACGTTTTCAGTCAGAATCCGAACTCCGAACGCCAGCGGAAAGATCCTGGTCGGAATGGCTGCGACGATCAACATCCATGTCCGGAATCATGATAATGTTATTGTGGTGCCCCAGGATGTAGTCGTTGAGCAGTCTGGAACCCGGTTTGTATTTGTGGTCGACAGTGATAATACGGCCCGAAAAATACCGGTTTCTCTGGGACCATCCGAGAAACAGTCTGTTGTCATCACATCCGGACTGACGGCTGGAAATCGCCTGATTGTCGATGGACAGCGTGATCTTGTAGACGGTCAACCCATCAATATTATTCCTTAAAGAAACCTTTCTCCTAGCAAAGGGAGTTCCATCATGTTTGTCGCTGAATTGATGCTTCGATTTAAAACAACGATCTACGTCCTGGTTCTCGGACTGATCATTGTCGGCTTGGGATCATATACGCGATTACCTCTTGAATCAGCACCGGAGATAGAAATTCCTTATATTCTGGTTCACACAATTTATCCCGGTGTATCTCCGGAAGATATCGAACGCCTGATCACTAACGTCATTGAACGCGAATTGAAAGATCTGAAGGATGTGAAGGAGATCACCTCATCGAGTTTGGAATCCTTTTCCTCGATCACCCTGGAGTTCGAAACCGGTATCGATACGGACGATGCCTATCAGAAGGTTCGTGACAAAGTTGATAAAGCAAAACCTGATCTTCCCGACGATGCGGAGGATCCCGGCATCATTGAAATTAATACTACAGATTTCCCTATCATGCAGATCATCATTTCGGGTGCTTATGGTTTAGATCGATTGAAATCCGTGGCGGAATCCCTTGAGGATCGAATTGAACAAGTTCCCGGTGTACTTGGGGTCGATCTCGTTGGGGGATTGGATCGTGAAATTTACGTCTACCTGGATCCGGAACGTCTGGAGTTTTACCGAATAGGTGTTGAGCAAGTGATCAACCGGATTCGCCAGGAACACCGGACGACACCTGCCGGAAACCTGGAATTGGGAGGGAGCAAGTATTCGGTACGAATCCCCGGAGAATACAAGGATGTTTCGCTGATGGAGGATATCGTCGTCAAAGCACCACAAGGGAAACCCATAAAAATACGCGATATAGGGTATGTTGTCGACGGATTCAAGGATCGAGAGACCGTTTCACGTCTTAATGGAACGGAGTGTGTGAGTCTTCGTGTCCGCAAGCAATCCGGTGAAAATATCGTCCGGATCGCAGAGGACATAAAAGAATTACTTATAACTGCAACACCACATCTACCAAGTGGGACGAATCTCCGAATCGTTCAGGATTCGAGCGAGATGATCAAAGATCAGGTCGATAATGTCGAAAACAGTATCATCAGCGGTCTAATAATGGTGCTCCTCGTACTCTGGCTCTCTCTCGGCCTGAGAAATGCCTCTTTCGTGGCATTTGCAATACCCCTTTCAATGTTGATCACTTTCATCTGGCTCGAAATAATCGGCGTCACACTGAATTTCGTTGTTCTTTTTTCTCTCATCCTGGCACTGGGAATGCTGGTCGACAACTCCATTGTCGTCATCGAAAATATTTACCGTCATGCATCAATGAAGAAATCAATTCGTACTGCAGCCATAGACGCAACCCGGGAAGTGTCTTGGCCGATCATCACATCCACCGCGACGACCGTCGCCGCTTTCTTTCCTTTACTCTATATGCCGGGAATCCCCGGAGAGTTCATGGTGTTTCTCCCTATCACCGTCATCACAGCCCTTCTAGCCACCCTTTTCGTCGCACTTGTCGTTAATCCGGTTATTGCCGGAGATTTCCTGAAGCCGTCCGAGCAAAAGCTGTTCGATGATCATGGTACCGCTGACACCCGATTGATGAAATTTTATCGCACGATACTCACATGGAGTCTTGACCATCCAATTCTACTCGTGAGTATCAGCATTGCCGTGCTGATCGTGACCTTCGGATTGTACAGACAACTGTCAGCGGGTGTTGAGTTTTTTCCGGAGTCGGAACCCTTGAGAGCAGAGGTCATTTTTGAAGGGCCTCAGGGATTGGCTATTGACCGCACTGATTCAGTCATTCAGGAGATAGAATCAGTTTGCATGAAAGAAGATAATGCGGAATCGACAATCGGCAATAGCGGCTTCAGTCCGGAAGGCGGTCTGATGGGTGGTTCGAGCGGCACAAATGCTGGAGTTGTTGATCTGGAGTTTAAGGACAGGAATACTCGGTCGCAATCAACTTGGAATACGATTACATCTATTAGAGATAATATTACCAACATCGTTGGAGGAACAATTAAAGTAAAACTTGAAGAAAAAGGTCCTCCGACGGGCGACCCCATTTCAATCGAAATTTCAGGACCGGATTACTCTGTCGTCAATGAATATGCACAAAAAGTAATTCCTCTGGTCGCAAGCATCGAAGGCGCTATTGAGATCGAAACGGATTTTGACGGATCGAAGCCTGAAATCCAGATAGATATTGATAGAGAAAAAGCCATGCGCCGGAAAGTCAACTCTTCTGCGATTGCGATGGCGGTCAGTACGGCGATCAACGGCACGACCGCTTCCGTATTGCGTGAAGGTGATGAAGAATATGACATTGTCGTTAAATACGATCAGCCGTTCCGGCAATCCATTCGGGATATTCTGGATATTCGCGTTACGGGTGTCGATGATGTCCAGATCCCTCTGGGTGATGTCGCAACGGTGACCACAGCAGGCGGCCTGGGGAGTATCAAGCATATCGATGGGAAGCGATCCGTTAAAGTCAGCGGACAGGTTTCCGGACGATCCAGTACTGAAATCATGGCAGATGCGGAACGTCTTGTCAGAGAAAAAATCCAGCTCCCTGATGGTTATGAGTTTCACTTTTCGGGCGAGAACGAAATGCAGGAGGAAATGGCTGCATTTTTAAAGAAAGCATTCGGCATCGGCATTTTGCTGATTTTCCTGATCCTGATCACGCAATTCAACTCCCTGACACGTCCCTTTATAATTCTGGCGTCAGTTGTAATGTCGTTAAATGGAGTCCTTTTAGGTTTAATGATCACGCAGAGCAAGTTCAGTATTATGATGACGGGAATGGGAATTATTTCACTCGCCGGAGTTGTTGTAAACAATGCCATCGTTTTAATTGATTATATCGACCGCATGAAGGCCACCGGGCTTCCCGTTAAAGATGCGCTCATCCGTGCCGGGATGGTGCGACTCCGACCCGTCATGTTGACTGCCATCACCACCATACTGGGCATGGTACCGATGGCGATCGGTGTCAGTATCGATTTCAAGAACATGCGACTCGATATCGGATCCGAGGATTCTCAATGGTGGGGACCAATGGCACATGCCGTGATTTTTGGGCTGCTGTTTGCTACCTTGCTGACTCTGATTCTGGTACCGGTTCTTTACTATCTCCAGGAAACCATGAAGGAAAAACTCAGAAGAAAATTTTCGGCAAAAACGACAGCACTCATTGCGATGATCGTCCTGATTTCCTGCACACTATGTGCAACCCCCGGACTGGCAGCCGATGTGACCATGCCGGACAGCCCCTTCCCGGATTCCGGGACAATCCCTACCATTACGCTTGATGAGGCAATGACGATGGCTTTAGTCCATAACCCGTCCCTGCAGGTGATGAAGGAACGGATCATGCAGGCAGATTACCTTATTAACAAAGCGTGGGCGATCTTGCTTCCCAACCTGGATATGAATGCGAGTTACACGCATTACGATAAGGCGGTTTCGATGCAGTTTCCAGCGGAAGGCGGTGAAACAATGAGCATTGAGATTCAATCTCTGGAATCAAGGCATGCAGGTCTGAATGCCTCGATTGCCGTATTCAACGCTCGTGCCTACCCTTTGTTAAAATACGCATATGAGAACAGAGATCAGGCGGATATGACGGCAAGCCATGTTTCCAATGAATTGCTGGTATCCGTAGTCGGTGCCTATTATCAGATAGAAAGCGCTAAAAACGCTGTCCTGGTGGCACAGGATGCCTTGGCCAATGCGGACGAATTCTATAAACTCAGTCTCGGGTTGCTGAACGTAGGAAATGCAACCCGCATTGATCTTCTCAGGGCTGAAAGTGAAGTTCTGGACGCCCAGAATCAACTCGATACGGCTAGAGATGCGGTTGAATTGTCGCGTACGGCTCTGGCTGCCCTCATCAACTGGACCGGTAAATTCGATATAAAAACTCCTCAAAAATATGAACCTGTATCGACTGACCTTGACACACTTTTCGAAATGGGCTGGCAAAAGCGGCGCGATCTCGATGCGGCTCGACATCAGATCCGGATGGCGGAGCGATTACGGCAGGATGTTATTGCTCAGTGGTTTCCCAGTTTTGACCTGAAATATGGCTGGCAGTGGAATTCCAATGCCGGTTACAGCAGCGATAACGATTCGTGGAATGTTGAACTCTCTGCGCGTTGGTCAATCCTCGATGGTGGCGTCAGGAAAGCAGATCTTCAGCAAAAAGAATCAGATATACGAATTGCTCAAAGCAATATGAAGGATCTTGAACTCCGGATTCAGCAGGAAATAGAAAGCAATTTGCTGGAGTTGAAAAAACGCGAACGCTCTATCGCCCTTATAAGCAAGCAATTGAAGGCTGTTGAAGAGACTCATCGTCTCATAAAACGGCAATTCGAAGTCGGCATGGCAACCAGCCTTGATCTCCAGACTGCAGTCAAGGATCTGACTGCGATCCGGCAGCGCCTGGTTATTGAGGAATTGAACTATGCGCTGGCTGCCCTTCAATTGAACAAGTCCGCAGGAGAATACCTGCTGTGATGAGCATCTGTGAGATAATAATCGAGTAAGAGAGGTTTTTTCAGGTATTGGATACGGGTCACTCGTGATGGGTAGACCGACCAAAAGATGATTTAATTTTCTTCAGTAATCCTTTACCCAGAAGCTTGTCGGTTGTATCGATAATCCGTTGGATTGTGGTCAGCACCGTCGAATCTCCTGCCCAGTAACGCAGCACAATATCCTGATCGATCTGGTTCAGCATACTATTGAGAACCCAGGCCAGGATTGCGATATCGTCGATGTATCCGAACGGACCCAGCAGTAATTCCGGTAACAGATCGATCGGGGAAATAAAGTAAGCTATTGCAGCACCCAGTTTAGCTTTGAACTTGAGTGGAACATCAGGATCTCCCATCAGGCAGATGGCAAGATGAAACAGGTCCGGTGCAACCATGAGGAGTTCGCTGATCGTGTGTTTTGGGTTGCCGGATTGCCCGGTATACTGCTTCATCTTCACTCGAAGACGTCGGTAGTAATCCCAATGGCGGGGATTAGCGCTCTTCATTTTGCCGGACCTTTTCAAGGATCTGATCGAAGGAGTTGATGGAAGGTTCCAGAGGGTTATCGTCTGTTTTCCAGAGAGAACCTGCGGTTGCCAGGTCTTTCAGACCGCTGCCGGTGATTAAAACCGCAGCCGATACATCTTTTCCGAGGGAGGGGGATGCCTTGATCAAACCGGCGTAGGCGGTTGCAGAAGCCGGTTCACCGAATACTCCCGTTTCCAGAGGCATGCGCTTCATTGCGTTCAGTATCTCATCATCAGTTACATCCATAAAATAACCTCCAACAGATTTGACCGCCTTTAACGCACGAATCCCCTCTCGCGGTTCTCCAACACAGATAGAATCTGCGATCGTGTGAGGGTTGGGAATCGGATTAAAATTAGCTTCACCGGTCTCCATGTATCGGTTCCAGGCTTGAACCAGCACGTTTGCTCCGGCAGCCTGAACACCGATGACTTTGGGACATCGATCAGTGAAACCTAACAGACGAAGTTCCTTAAATCCTTTACAAAGTCCCGTGATGATCGAACCGTCACCGACAGATACAAACACTACATCCGGAACATCAAATCCCATCTGTTCGGCTAATTCTATCGCGCCTGTTTTCTTGCCTTCGACAAGGTAGGGATTAAAACCTGCGCTGCGATTCATCCATCCGAACTCCCTGCAGACTTCAATCGTCAGGTTGAAGGCTTGATCATAGCTGCCGTCAATCGGGATCACCGTGGCTCCAAAAGCCAGCATCTGCATCAGCTTGGCTTGGGGAGTGGCAACAGGGACAATCACGATGCAGGGGAGATGGACAGATGCGGCGCATGCCGCCAGGGAAGCGGCTGCATTTCCGGTGGATGCCGTACAGATGGCCTCGAAATCCAACTCTCGCGCCCGGGCGACAGCGATTGCGGAAGCGCGGTCCTTATACGATGCAGTAGGATTCAAACCATCATCTTTGACAAAGACTCGTCCAAGGTTCAGATTTTTAGCCGCCATTTCCGATTCATAAACCGGAGTCCAGCCGATATGAAGTGGAACATGGGATTCCGCATTGATTACAGGTAGAAGTTCTCTGTAGCGAAACATGGACATATCACGTCTGTTCATCAAAGGATTTTTGTTCAACAGACGGCGGATATAATCGTAGTCCAGCCGGCATTCCAATGTTCCGTACCGGGGCCCGCATTGAGGACAACATGTTTGACATTCATCCTCCGGGGGATAGAGAGTCCCGCACTGCTCGCATTTTAGTCCCAGCAACCTCTCCCGTCCCATAATCGCTCCTTCCTGATTAAAACAACACTCTCTCCTTCAAATATCCCACAAGCTCATCGATCGGACACCTGATCTGCTCCATGGTATCCCGATCCCGGACAGTTACCGTTTCCTTCTGCTCAGGATGTTCACCAGCGCCTATTGTGTCGAAATCGATCGTCACACAATACGGTGTTCCAAGCTCATCCTGGTATCGGTATCGTTTGCCGATGTTTCCCCGATCATCCCACTGGACCCGGAAATGAGGTTGGAGCAATCCGAATACACGCTCTGCTTTGTCCACCAGTTCCGGACGGTTTCTCAGAAGAGGAAAGACCGCCACCGTAACCGGTGCTATACGCGGATGGAAGCGGAACACCGTTCGAACATCCTGGTTCCCTTTTGAATCGGTTAAAATTTCTTCGCGGTACGCATCGCAGAGAATGGCCAGGACAGTGCGGTCGAGCCCGGCTGACGGTTCAATGACATAGGGATGATAACGTTCATTCGTTTCGGTATCGAAATACAGCGAAATTTTCTTTGAATGCTCCGCATGCTGACGAAGATCATAATCCGTTCGAAAGGCTATCCCTTCCAATTCCTGTACCCCGAATGGGAAATCAAACATGATATCGACGCATGATTTTGCGTAATGTGCCAACTTATCCTGTGGATGCCATTCGACTGACAGATTGTCACGGACGATTCCCATCTGGACATACCAGTTCAGGCGTTTTTCCAACCACCAGTGATGCCAGACATCCTCTGTCCCGGGTTTAATGAAAAATTCCATTTCCATCTGTTCAAATTCGCGTGACCGAAATATAAAATTCCTCGGGTTAATTTCATTTCGAAATGCCTTTCCGATCTGAGCGATTCCGAAAGGGACCTTCGTACGTGTTACTGTCAACACATTCTGATATTGGACGAATATCGCCTGGGCTGTTTCGGGTCTCAGGTAAGCGATGGAACTACCGTCTTCAACCGGTCCAACATTGGTTTTGAACATCAGATTAAAGTCACGGACTTCGGTATAGTCATGATCCCCACCTTCCGGACACTTCGTATCAGGAAGCAGGTCGGCACGGAAACGTTGCTTGCACTTCCTGCAATCAACCATCGGATCTGAGAATGATGTCGTGTGTCCGGAAGCCTCCCATACCTTGTTGCTCATGATGATGGATGCATCGAGTCCTACGATATCAAATTTCTCACCATCCGGACCTTTATGTCCATTTCTGACCAAAGTATCCCACCAGTAATCCCTGATGTTTCGCTTTAACTGAGCACCTGCCGGTCCGAAATCCCAGAAACCATTGATACCCCCATATATTTCAGATGATGGAAAGATAAAACCGCGTCGTTTACATGCCGCGGTTATTTTGTCGAGAAGTGATTGCTGCTTTGTCGGTTTGCTCATCCGGAGTCCCTTTCCTGCTTCATGTTCAGATTAATCGTTGATCGATGGAAGATCTTACAACACGGTCATTCGAATGAATATTTATCGGAAAGTCATTCCAAGTGCAACATCGCCCGAAGTTGAGAAAGTCTGTTTCAGTCACGGGTGTATCTTGTTAGAATAAAGGCTGATCAGGATGCAACCGAGAAACAAGGGCGTTTTGCGTACCGCAACAAAAAGTATCAATCCTTAAGGAAAGGTGGTGCATCACGATGCACGACGGATTCCGTTTCAGGAAAATAGTCAGACAACGTTTGGCTGAAGAGAGGGAACTGCACCCGTATGCCCGGATACAGGATTATTATAAACTCCTGTATCAATCTGCATTCGGAATGGAGCATCTGGTTCAGGACTGGAATCAATTTTCTCTGTTTTTGAATCATGAGATGAGTTCCGCAGATCCAGATGTATCGATACCATTGATAAAAGACATAACGATTTTTCATCCTGTCGCCAGGATTAATCTGGCGGCTGCCGCTGCAAGCGGCATTACCGTGGACACGATCACCCGGATGTGCGTAGAATCCATGCGAAGCTTCAAACCACTCACCCCATCGGTTTTTACCACTTTGCTGGCTGATTTTCTAACGATAATGATTAATGATCCTTTCTCATTTACTGTAGAACAGGTCAACACTTTTAGGTCGACGATCTCTGATAACATCTTCAGAGCTGTTCATCATTCGGATATTTATCGCTCTTTGTATTCGCCGCATTACCGTCTTGTCGACCCGGGAACGGTCGACAAATAGCAGTTCGACGTTATACACTACCGGTCAGGAGGCTTTAAAATGACCGAGCATTTGAAACTCATGCCGTTTCCAGATCTTTTTAAATGGATCAAAGCTGAATATTCAAGTCGTCAAAGCATTTTCAGCATTCCTTCGCAATGGTTTTATCGACCGGCAAAAACATCAATCTGCTCATCAGAACTTTATGGCCGGATGCTGTCAACACCAATCGGTCCTGCGGCCGGCCCGCACACTCAATTGGCTCAAAACATCATCAGTGCATGGCTTTGCGGTGCCCGGTACATCGAACTCAAGACGGTTCAAATTCTTGACCAACTGGTTATTCCCCGCCCTTGCATTGATATGACGGATGAAGGCTACAATGTGGAGTGGTCCCAGGAACTCCGCCTGGCTGAATCAACGGAAGTTTACATCCATGCATGGGTTCTCATCCACCTCCTTCCAAAACTGCTCGATCTGCCACTTGACAGCTGCCAAACGATCTTTAACATCAGCGTCGGATATAACCTGGAAGGTTTACAGAGTGAGCCCATGCGCAGGTTTATCAACACAATGAAAGATGCATCGGCGCAGATTGATCAGATACGCCATTGGTTGCGGAACTATTTCCCGGAATATGCCGATATCCAGATTCCATCTCAGATCAGCAACAATGTGACCCTCTCAACGATGCATGGCTGTCCGCCCAGTGAGATTCAACGGATAGCGGAGTATCTGATGCGCGACTGCGGCTTGCATACACTGGTCAAGCTGAATCCGACACTACTCGGCAAGGAAAGGGTGCTTGGTATATTAAGGGATTCTCTCGGATATTCTTATATTGACATTCCTGATTCGGTGTTCGATGCAGATCCTTCGTGGGATCACGCTCTTGAGATGATCAGGGATCTTCTCCAGGTCGCTGATGAAACGGGCAGGCATTTCGGACTTAAACTCAGCAACACGCTGGCGATGAGTAATCATTTAGGTCGTTTGCCGGGCGATGAAATGTATATGTCCGGTCGGGCTCTCTTCCCGGTCACTGTCAATTTGTTTGCCCGATTGCAGGACACATTCGACAACACGCTGAACATTTCTTATTCAGCAGGGGCTGATGAGATGAACCTGACGGATATCATTGCCGCCGGTGCCAATACCGTCACAGTGGCTTCAGATTTACTGAAACCGGGAGGTTATGGACGGCTCAGGGCTTCGCTCGCGAGACTGGAAACGGCCGTTCTGAATTCGGGAGCCGGGTCGCTGAAAGAATTTCAGGAGGGATCTCTGGAAAAACTGAAACATCTTGCCGATGACGCTCCGGAGAACCCAAGATATGCACGGAGTTGGTTTCAACACGGATTGCCGAAACTCACCTCGGCCCTGCCTCGCCTTGATTGCATTCAAGCGCCTTGCACGATGACTTGTCCAGCTGAACAGAATCCTCCCGCATATATCCGAAAAATAGTGAACGGAGACCTTGACGCCGGCTTATTTTCCATTATGCGCCAGAATCCACTTCCCGGCATGACGGGCTATGTCTGCCCGCATACATGCCAGGAAAAATGTACCCGCAACGCCTACGATCAACCGGTTGCTATCCGTCATCTTAAGCGATACATCCGGGATAACGCCGCTCCATTATCGCAAATTTCCGGCAAAAAAGAATCGCGTGTAGCCATAGTGGGTTCAGGACCAGCCGGTCTGTCTGCAGCCGCCTTTCTGGCGGAGGAAGGCGTGTTTTCAACCATTTTTGAAGCCTCCGCCGTTGCCGGTGGAATTCCTCGTCTTGCACCCGAATTCAGAATCCCGGAGGAGGTCGTTAAATCCGATGTCGAGCGGATCAAAGGGCTGGGCGTTGAAATCAAGTTGAATCACGCTGTTGAGATGGATCCGGAGGAATTGTTGCGACAGGGATTTGATGCCGTGTTCCTGGCCCCCGGATTTCAGAAGGATATTTTTCCCGACATACCGGGTGGCCAGGGTGCCGGAGTGATCGGTGTTCTGGAGTTTTTGGCTTTCGCAAAACAGGGTGAGTGCTGGGATCACGCACGAGATATTGTTGTGATAGGGGGTGGTAATGCCGCGATGGATGCCGCCCGAACCGCAGCAAGGCTGACAGGACATCCCGTGACTGTTCTGTACCGCCGTACACGAGGTGAAATGCCTGCCTGGGACGAAGAAATATCAGGACTTTTCGAGGAGAACAACACGTTAATCGAGCTTGTTTCGCCGGTATCTGTCAACAGGGAAGACGGTTTCCCGATTTCGGTTACATGTATTCGCAATGAACTCGGAGATCCCGGATCAGATGGCCGAAGACGCCCGATCCCGATTCCCGGCACTGAATTTGATGTTCCTGCTGATCTTGTGATCATGGCAATTGGTCAAAAACCCGATTACCCGGCTTTAAGCTGTGTAACAGGGGGAGGACGCGGTCAAATCCATGTTGAAAATGCAACCGGGGCAACAATCGTTCAATCCGTGTATGCCGGTGGTGACGCTGTAAGAGGGCCATCGTCAATTATTGAAGCTATTGCCGATGGGCATCGGGCTGCCCGGGCTATACTTATAGAGCTGGCACAAGACTCGAAAACCATGGTTACCGCTTCCCGAAACAAGATATCTGACATGGATGCACTCCTGCGAGCCAGAATCCACCGTTCACCGGCGGAGGTGCCCGAGCAGTTGGCTCCTGATCAACGCGGCGGATTCGATGTGATCGAACAGACGTATACACAGGAACAAGCCATAGCGGAAGCAGGCCGATGCCTTCAATGCGATCTCATCTGCGATCGCTGTGTGGATGTATGTCCAAATCGAGCGAATGTTCCCATCGAAATCGATCCGGCTGTTGTCAGGATTCCTTCGATTCGAATCGTGAACAACAGGGCGGAATTTACCCATGACACGACTGTAGTAGTGTCACAGAACCGCCAGATCATACATATCGATGACTGGTGCAACGCTTGTGGCAACTGCTCTACGTTCTGCACTCACAGCGGTGAACCATTTAAGGAGAAGATTCAATTTTTCATTGACGAGCATGCATTTGAATCGGCGATGGAGGATGCCTGGTTTGCCCGATGCGGCGCAATCAGGAGAAGGCTCGCTGGAAAACAGTATTCTTTGTCGCTGGATAAGGGTGAATTTGTCTGCCTTATTGATGGGATTTCGGTTCGGATAACACCGGCTTTTCAGGTGATATCAGTTGTTGCAGATCAGGATACGTCAGACCCGATTTCACTGGCGCCCGTGGTTGAAATGATGCTCCTTTGGAAACCATTGAAAGATCATCCGCTTTTTACTGAATCTTTATAGTGGATGGGATAACGAGGATTATGCCATGATCATTGCTAATGGACGGATTGTAACACTGAATCAAACGAATTCGATTATCGAGAATGGAGCTGTCCGGATTGACGGTGACAGGATATCGGATGTCGATTCATCCGACCTTATCCGGACCCGATATCCCGAGGATCCCGTCATCGATGCGGAGAACATGCTTATAATGCCAGGCAATATCTGTGGTCATACTCATTTTTATGGAGCATTTGCCCGTGGTTTGGGGATACCCGGATCTCCACCCGCTCATTTTGTTGAGATTCTGCAGAAGTTATGGTGGAACCTCGATATTGCCCTGACGCCTGAAGCTGTGAAGTATAGCGCCATGGTGTGTCTGATCGATGCCATTCGCCACGGAACGACAACTTTATTCGATCATCACGCAAGCCCATCCTGCATTGACGGATCTCTCGATATTATCGAAAAAGCAGTCCGGGAATGCGGCCTCAGAGCCTGCTTATGTTATGAAGTAACCGATCGGAACGGCATTGATGAGGCAGACGCAGGCATACGGGAAAACATTCGATTCATGCGTAAATGCCGGACAAATCCGGACCCGGTGATTGCAGCCACATTCGGGATGCACGCCTCCCTGACCTTGTCGGATGACACTCTCGAACGCTGCCTGGCTGAACTCGAGCCACTGAACTCCGGTATTCATATTCATGCTGCCGAGGGTATCGCGGACCAGTTAGACTGTCTTAAGAAACACGGTGTTCGAGTCATCAACCGTTTAATGAATCATCGACTGCTGGGCAACAAATCGATCCTGGCTCATTGCGTGCATGTGAATGATGAAGAAATGAACATCCTGTCATCAACCGGTACCCGGGTGACTCACCAACCCCGTTCAAACATGAACAACGCAGTGGGAACAGCGCCTGTGGACAGGATGCTGGAGAAGGGCATCGCAGTATCAATGGGTAATGACGGCTTCGGTAATAGCATGTGGGAAGAATGGAAAACGGCGTATCTGGTTCACAAATTGGTCAGGCAAGATCCGAGAGTGGTTCAGGGATTCGATATTCTAAAACTGGGAGTTTCTAACAATGCGGCTCTTGCGGCTGAATTTTGGCCTGAAATAGTTATCGGAACGATTGAGCCGGGAGCAGCTGCCGATTTGGTGCTGGTAGATTACAAGTCTTTCACACCGCTACATTCAGGTAATCTGCCCTGGCACATTCTGTTCGGTTTTGAAAATGACATGATTCACAGCACGATGGCACAGGGAAAGTGGTTAATGAAAAACAGAATCCTGACCAGTCTGGATGAGGAACGAATTCTGAACGAGGCATTTCGGGCGGCATCTGTTGTCTGGAAACGTTTTAACGAGATGGGTGAGAACTCATGAGCTTCAGACCCGATCAATTCGATCTTATTCGCATCCGTCGCGCAGCCCTGGATCGATATTCTCTCCATTCTGTTTTCCATCATAGACTCTCGGATTCTCCTGAGCATCGAATGCACTGGGCTCATAGCGCCGCTTTGAACATAAATACAGTTAGGGCTGCCGGCAACGACGGTGCTCCTCCTGTTGCCGCGGGAAGACTGCATGCAGTGACTCTTTTATCCGAAGCATATCTCCGTTTAATGACATCATATGAAGACACTGTCAAACCTGACTTTATTCCCGCGACCATTACCGGTGTTATTGAAACGATCGGCACAGACCGATTCAATCGTGTCTGTTCGATTTTTCTCGATGAATTTCCAACTGGTCGCCTTCACAGGCATGTTATTGGAGCGCCGGATTACCTGGAGTGCCCCATCGACGGTTCAACCAACGCTTCGATGTCTTTTCAATCAATGATCGTGACATGGTTGCATTCCCGGAACCCTGCGCTGGTGGGATATGAAGACTTGTTTCGAATGAGCGATATTGCCTCGCATTCTCCGTGGGAGCAGTGGATCGGAGAAGTGGATCGTCAATGGAAATCATTTCCGCCCTTTGGGCGCGATGGGGAATCGTTAATGGCCATACTACTCGCGCCGATGCTCATGGCTCCGGACAGTATCGATGACCAACTTCGATATATTGCGGAACACTGGCGAGAGATTCTGGGAGAATTTGCACATTATTTACTCCGAGGTGCTGACACGATTCGGGAGGAGAACAAACCGGCGTTTGCCGGACCCGGGCCGGCAATTGCGCCAATATTTATAGGTACCGAGTCAGAACCCGAGGCATACAGTGATGATATTGACTGGATGCCTTCGGTGGTGCTGCTGGCGAAAAACACGTATGTCTGGCTGGAGCAGCTTACGAGGGAATTCGGATTCCCGATTGATCGTCTTGACAGGATACCGGATGATGCCTTGTTTCAACTGGCTCGCAGAGGTTTTACCGGATTGTGGCTAATCGGTTTATGGGCACGAAGTCCAGCATCCAGGCGAATCAAGCAGATGTGCGGCAACCCGGAAGCTGTCGCCTCCGCTTATTCGATCTACGATTATCGGATATCGGATGACCTGGGTGGGGAAGACGCATTTCGAATTTTAAAAGACAAAGCGGCAACATATGGGATCAAGCTTGCGGGTGACATGGTACCCAACCATATGGGTATTGATTCCTGGTGGGTCTGCGAGCATCCCGATTGGTTTATCTCCACGGATAACTGCCCATATCCACAATACTCATTCAATGGCGTGAACCTTTCCTCCGATTCACGTTCTTCAATTTTTCTTGAAGATCACTATTTCTCCCGTTCGGATGCAGCAGTCGTCTTCAAATATATCGACAACGGGAGTGGCCGAACACGGTTTATTTACCACGGAAATGACGGGACGGGTCTCCCATGGAATGATACCGCTCAACTTGATTTTTTACGGCAGGATGTCAGAGACCAGGTTGTAAAGACGATTGTTGATGTAGCGAAAAAATTCCCGATCATCCGGTTCGATGCCGCCATGACTCTTGCAAAAAAACACTTTCATCGTCTCTGGTATCCGGAACCCGGAGAAGGTGGAGATATCGCATCCCGTAGTTGGTTTGGACTCAGCAGGCAGGACTTTGATGAACGAATGCCGGTTGAATTCTGGCGGGAGGTCGTTGAGCAGGTTGCACAACAGGTCCCGGATACGTTATTGCTGGCTGAAGCGTTCTGGTTGATGGAGGGTTATTTTGTTAGGACGCTTGGGATGCACCGGGTATATAACAGTGCATTCATGAACATGTTGAGTCGCGAGGACAATCAGCAATATCGCGATGTCATTAAGAACACGATTGAGTTCGATCCTGAAATTCTGAAACGTTATGTTAATTTCATGAATAATCCGGATGAAGAACCGGCGGTTGTGCAATTCGGAAAGGGAGATAAGTATTTTGGTGTATGCGCCATGATGTGCACGCTTCCGGGATTACCAATGTTTGGACACGGTCAGTTCGAGGGATACACGGAAAAATATGGAATGGAATATCGGCGTTCGTACTGGAACGAAACACCCGACATCGGTCTGATCTCACATCACGAACGAATTATCACTCCACTTTTGAAACACCGCCGATTATTCTCCGGCGCCGCTTTCTTTCGATTATTTGATTTTGTTTCTCCGGATCTCACAGTCAATGAAAATGTCTTCGCTTACTCGAATCAATACGAAGGGCAGCATGTGCTTTTTATTTTTAACAATTCTTCCCACCCGGCTGATGGATCCTTACGGATGTCCGCTGCCTGGAGACAAAAAATAAATTCCGATGAAGGTGAATTATACCGGATATCTTTATCTGAAGCCTTGCCAATCAGTGGCCGACCGGACAAATTCGTCTTGTTATTCGATTTGATTCAGAGGAAGTGGCGGATCAGACGGAGCAGTCTATTGACGGATCATGGATTCAGCTTTCAGCTGAGTGCATATCAGTGCCATGCATTCGTTGATATTCAGGAGGTGGATGAGACGACCGACCGAAAGTATGAGACGATCGAGCATTATCTCCAGGGTGGTTCGACAGCCAGTATCGAGGATACCTGGCTTGACCTGAAGATGATTCAGTACCACCAGGCAATACAGCGATTGTCGGAGACAACCGTGCTTGAAACAATCGATCGCATGACGCAGGCATCTATCGATCCTATGGAGAATGATATAATCATTGATTTTGATGAACTCGAAAAGCTGATATCAGGTCCAGCCGATGATCTGGCAACTGCATTCTCGTCGATCGGACCGGTATTGCCGGCATCGTTGATTATTAACGAACTGCTGGATCAATTCGAACACCATTTGATTCGAATACTCGACTATCGGAAAGTGTTCTCTGATTACAGCCGTATTGCCTTGATTTGGAACGGTCTGATCAACAAAACGATATGCGAACTTCAAATCCTTCGCCAGATTGATCCCGGTCTCAATGTCCGGATATGGCGATTACTTGAAAGATCGCTATTGGCCTACAATATCGAGGATCGTATTGCAGGAGCTGCCGCACGGATAACTGATTGTCTCGTCAACATTTCCTGCAGCAAAACAGACCTCGATCCGGACGATTTTCTGCGATCTGAGGACGTGAGGAACTGGATACAGGTAAATCGCTACCGTGATACAGATTATTTTAACCGTGAATCGTTTGAGGAGTTGCTGGAATGGTGCAGACTTTGGAGTGTTTTACCGTCTGATACACTGCTCTGGCTGTCGATCGAAGCAAGACGTCTCGGTTACCGGTATAAAGAATTCCTTGACGCCCGCATATCCAATAAATAATGTAGCTGCTTTCAGGCGTCGATTCCTGATTCGGCAACATCACTCTGAAGGAGGTATTATAATGGGTATTCTTTCCAATCTTGAGCCCAGGCACGTGTGGGAGCATTTTGAAAACTTTTGCAATATTCCTCATCCATCGCATCATGAGGAGAAAATTGCGGAATACATTATCGCCCAGGCCGCTCGTCATGGCTACACAACCCGGAAGGACAAAGTCGGCAATGTAGTTGTGGATGTTCCGGCAACCAAAGGGTATGAGAAGAGCCCGATCATTGTTTTACAGGGCCATATGGATATGGTACCGGTTGCAGCGCCGGGTATTGTGCACGATTTTTTGAAAGATCCGATCAAGGTTCGAATTGATGGGGATTTTGTCAAAGCGACAGGGACAACCCTGGGTGCGGATAACGGGATCGGTGGAGCGTTGATGCTCGGTATCATGGATGACCCCAATTCGGAACATGGTCCAATTGAATTGTTCTTCACCGTGAATGAAGAATCCGGTATGGACGGTGCACATGGCACTGAAGCCCAGTTTATAAAAGGACGAATACTGATCAATCTTGATACGGAAGAATGGGGTGAGTATTACATATCGTGTGCGGGTGGAGGAGACTCCAATATAGTAATGGACATCTCAACAACAGAGCATGTCTGCGCATGTAAAAGCGGAACAATCAAAATTAAGGTCAGTGGTTTAAGAGGGGGTCATTCCGGCATCGATATCAACCTCGGTCTTGCCAGCGGCAATAAAGTACTTGCCAGACTTCTTGACTCAGCCTGGGATACATCGGAGTTCCACCTGAAACATATCAAGGGGGGAAACAAACGTAACTCCATTTCCGATGGAGCCGAAGCACTGGTCTGCCTTGAACACGGTAATGCTGCAGGTTTCCGGAAAGCGGTTAAAGACGCCGCGGATATTCTTCACAGTGAGTTTGCCAAGACAGAGCCGAACTTCAGTGTTGAAATACTGGATGTTGAGGATTCTACACCCTGCGTCAGCATTGAGAATACACGCAAGATACTTGACCTTCTGATCGCATTGCCTCACGGTGTCATAACAATGAGTCCAGAGGTTCCGGGACTGGTCGAAACATCCACAAATCTTGGAATCATGCAGTCTGATGCGACGACGTTCAAAACAACCATGCTGACACGCTCGGCCGTCACATCACATCTGTTGTCCGTTAAAAAGCAGATTCGGACAATCGCCACGCTTTGCGGAGCCAGTGTAGAAGAACCAAGAGGATATCCTGGCTGGAAACCCGACATGGATTCGCCGCTGCTGAAAATAGCCATGGATGTCTTCCAGGAAAAATACGGGAAGAAACCCGCAGTAAAAGCGATTCACGCAGGTCTTGAGTGTGGCCTTTTCAGTGAGAAGTTGCCGGGAGTGGACATGCTGTCAATCGGTCCGGAGATGCATTTTGTTCACAGCCCCAACGAGGAATTGAATATTCCGTCGGTACCCAAAACCTATAATCTGCTCTGTTCCATCATCAAGGCTGTAGCCGAGAGGTATTAATCGAGTGCATAATGTCGCAAACGGACAACGATCCTCCGTTGCTGTTGTCCGCTGTGACTCCTATCAGCCGGATGAGGTATTCCAATCCATAGCCCGGGGGTTCGAACTCCTGGGCGGCCCATCCGCCTGCCTGCCACTCGGACAGTCCGTTCTGATCAAACCGAATTTGCTTCAGGCAGCCTCCCCGGAGGCTGCCGTATGTGTTCATCCGGAAGTTTTCCGTGCCGTGGCTCTTTTTCTTGCCGGGAACGGAAATCGACTGACATACGGTGATTCACCCGCTGTCGCCTCTTCTGAACAGGCGGCTCGAGCCAGCGGAATCGATGAAGAAGCCCGGAAAATGGGGATTCCTATGGCTGATTTCAAGACGGGGATTCTTCTGAAAAGCAAAGAAAGATGTCTGGTAAAAAAGTATGAAATTGCCAAAGGTGTTTTAGATGCTGACGCTGTTGTATCTATCAGCAAATTGAAAACTCATTCTTTCACCGGCATGACCGGTGCAGTTAAAAACCATTTGGGATGTGTACCTGGCTTGAAGAAAGCAGAATTTCATGCTCGTTTTCCGGACCCAAGTGATTTTAGTCGGATCCTTGTCGAAATCGCATTAAATATTCAACCCGTGATGCATGTGATGGATGGCATAATTGCGATGGAGGGGAAAGGTCCAAGTGCCGGTAACCCGCGCAAGGCAAATGTTCTGCTGTTCTCCAAAGACCCTGTGGCACTGGATGCGATCGGTGCGATGATTATCGGCTTCAGCAATGAGTCCCTTCATGTTTTAAAGCATGGTAAGGAACTCGGTCTGGGCAATCCTGATAATCCGATAATCCTTGGCCACGATTTGGCTGAGTTGATAATCGACGATTTCAAACATCCTGACACGAGGCACTTTCGTGATAGTTCTCCAGCCGTCAAATTGTTTCGAAAGTTTCTGATCAGCCGACCAGTGATTGACACGTCAAGATGTACTCGGTGCGGTCAATGTTGCAGGATCTGTCCTGCCATCCCTAAAGCTTTGCGCAT
This sequence comes from candidate division CSSED10-310 bacterium, assembly GCA_016931515.1. Lineage (GTDB taxonomy): Bacteria > CSSED10-310 > CSSED10-310 > CSSED10-310 > CSSED10-310 > JAFGEQ01. The sequence continues at coordinate 48,146 of JAFGEQ010000012.1, forward strand.
GCGGGACAACAGCTCTGTGCCTTCATTATCCAGCAGTTTGTGCATCCGGTGCTTCTGTTGTCAGGAAGTGTGTCCTGAGCATGCCATTGATACCCGGACACCATTACCAGGCAGAATTCTCCATAATTTGTCGAGAAATTGATGCGGTCTTCGCGCTGCAAGCTCCTTCAGAGGCGTTTCATCTTGATCAGTTCGAGAATCCGTTTATAGACTTTACGAAAAGGAACGGCTGTCTGGTTCGACACCTTTTTGGCGAGATCCCGGTGAGTTTTTTCAGTCATAGCCAATTTTTGAATGATTGAATCCATTTCACTGGTCTCGAGAAGCTGTGACTTCATATTTTCCGAGGCAATAACAATCGTTATTTCACCTTTCAGGGAACAACTTCCATTTTCATCCAGGAGGTCGGACGCTATATCAGCGGCACGTCCACGGATGGTTTCTTCATGCAGCTTTGTGATCTCACGACAGATACAGATGATCCGGTCGGGAATATGCCGGGCGATCTCCTGAAGAAAGATATTCATTCGATGAGGAGCTTCATAAATCACAACGGCCCTGGATTCGGCAGCGATCATTGCCCAACGCCTGGTTCGTTCGCTTTTCTGGCGGGGGAGATAACCTTCGAAGCAAAAACGTTCTGATGGGATACCAGCGAGAGCGAGAGCGCTTGTGACAGCGGATGGTCCGGGAACGACCGTGACTGGAAATCCCGCCTCCCTGCATTTGGCTATCAGCGTATAACCCGGATCAGAAATGCAGGGCATTCCACCATCGGTCACCAGCGCGACCGCATCACCCTGTTCGATATGTTCCAGGAGTTGGGGTATGGCTTTCGCAGCATTGTGATCATGGTAAGCGATCATTGGTTTGGCCACACCCAGATGCGTCAATAATTTCCGGGTTCTCCGAGTATCCTCAGCGGCTATAATGTCAGCCGATTTCAGCGTTTTCACTGACCGATATGTAATATCTTCAAGATTCCCTATCGGGGTTCCAACGATATACAAAATGCCGCCAGTGACTTCAAACTCCATTATCACAATCTCCTGCGTCTATATTATGCATATCTCGTTGAACTTCAAGATATTCACTATCAGCCGTCGGGGCTATACTGCAGGTTGACTTTCGATCGGACCGGCAATAGCATTGATAGTCTATCGCGGTCCGGGCTCATTCCATCGGGGGCAACCAAATGGTCGAAGATGAAAAAAAGTTGAATTTATTCGACGGCGAAAACTCCGAAGACGCTGAACAGGAAAACGACAACGACAGCGAGACGATAACGCGTACCGGTGAGATACAATTCGGATCTGACACAGTCAGAATGTATTTTCAGGATCTTGGAGATTTTTCACCCCTGACCCGAGAGCAGGAGGTCGTATTTGCCACCGAGATTGCGGAAGCAGCCATTCGACTGAATGGGCTGCTTGCACAGACGCGAGCTGAACCTGATGAATTCCTTGAAAACGAGATTACTGAAGCCCAGATTCTGTTCAACGATCGAATTAACCGGCTGGTTCGTGCCAACCTAAGATTAGTTATTGCCATTGCCAAACGATATGTTAACAGAGGGTTACCTTTCTCCGACCTGATGCAGGAGGGGAATATCGGCCTGATGAAAGCCGCTGAACGATTCGACCCCGCACGGGGTTATCGCTTTTCGACATATGCAACATGGTGGATCCGTCAGGCAATTACGCGGGCAATCAGCGAATACTCCCGGACAATCCGGATACCTGTGCATTTGAACGACACACTTAGTAAAATGGCGAAATTCACAAATTCTTTCATTCAGGATAATCAGCGGTTTCCGACGTTCCAGGAAATCGCTTCTTCCCTGGGTATGAAAGAGGATCGGGTCGCCCGTCTGCTGGCACTTGTTCAGACACCGTTCCCCCTGGAATCCAATTTGAAGGAGCATGATGACTTCAAGCTTGCCGATGTGATTCCTGATGAAAGCGCAGAGGCCCCTCTCGATGAAGCGGAACGGCAGGAACTCCGGGAGTTGGTGAATGCTGCACTCACACCTCTAACGGAACGAGAGCAGCGCGTTCTGCGTCTCCGTTTCGGCATCGACGACGGCATCGATCATACTCTCGAAGGTATTGGGAAAAAACTGGGGCTGACACGAGAGCGGATTCGTCAGATCGAATCCATTGCTTTGAAGAAACTGCGCCGAAAGGATAACCTGCCGTTTCAGGATTACGGATACTGACTCCGGACTTATCATACATGCCGAAAAAACTACTATATGTGATAGACGGTCATAATGTTCTTTATCGAGCTCATTTTGCATTCCAGCAAAATCCCCTGATCAACACACGTAAAAGGGATGTATCCGTTGCATTCGGTTTTGCGAGAATGCTCCTGACACTTCTCCGTGACCGAAATCCGGAGTATATGGCGATTGCTTTTGATCGGAAAGCCCCAACATTCCGTCATGAATTATACCGTCAATATAAACTGAACCGGCCGCCCATGCCGGCACCCATTGCGGACAATCTGATGGATATCCAATCCATCGTTCGCGCTCTCGGAATAAGGATCTTGGAAAAGGACGGATATGAGGCAGACGATTTGTTGGGATCCCTGGTCGAATTATTTGCAAAAGAAGACATTCACGTCTACCTGATATCCAAAGACAAGGACATGCTCCAATTGGTTGGAGATAATGTATCGGTTCTTTCGACGCGTCAGGGACTATCAGATCTCACGGAATTCAGACGAGCGGAAGTAATTGAAAAATATGGTATTTCTCCAGATAAAATGCTCGATTATTTCTCGATTGTCGGTGACGCTGTTGACAATGTTCCCGGTATATCAGGGGTCGGTCCGAAAACAGCAGTCAAACTCCTGACCGAATTCGACTCGCTCGAAGGAATTTATCAACATGCGGATTCAATCAAGGGCAAGATCGGTGAAAAAATCAGAAATGACCGGGAATTCGCATTCCTCGCTCGACAATTGATTGCTCTCAGGCTTGACGCGGACCTGTCGCCCGACATAGAGGATTATAAAATCCAGCCGATGCACAAGCCGGACTTGAAAAGACTTTTTGAGGAGCTTGAGTTTAAATCTTTGATCAAGATGCTGGGCTTGGATGAGGCTTTGGAAGCAGGAGTTAAGAAAGCGTATCATACGATCAGTACAAGAGAGGATTTGCTGGAGCTTGCACGCAGAGCCCGGCTGGCCAGAGAGATTGCCGTTGATACCGAAACGAGCGGATTGGACGTTTTGACCTGCCGTCTGGTCGGTATTTCGATTTCCTTTCTTCCGGGTGAAGCATTTTATGTGCCGATCGGTCATCAAACCATTGAACCCCAGGTTTCACTCGATGATGTACGATCAATCCTGGGACCGGTTCTCGGTGATCCGCATATTCTGAAGATTGGCCAGAACACGAAATTTGATCGTCATATTCTTGAGCAGCATGGGTTTAAAGTGATGACCCCCTGGTTTGACACCATGCTGGCTGACTACCTCATCGATTCCGGACGCCGACATCATAATCTGGATTTGCTTGCAGATGTATATCTGTCCGAGAGTAAAACGCCCACAGAGAAAATACTCGGAAAAGGCTCAAAAGCTATAACGATGGATCTGGCGTCCATCGAAAGCGTATCGGAGTATGCCTGTGAAGATGCGGATGTCACATTCCGCCTTTACCCGATCCTCCGTGAGAAGCTGGTACAAGAACAGATGACCGACTTGTATCACACAATCGAAATGCCATTGGTTGATGTTCTCATGGATATCGAAAGGACCGGTATTGCTTTGGATAGCGAGTTGCTGTCAGATCTGGCCGTTGATCTTAAAACGCAACTCGCCACTCTTGAAGATGACATATGGTGTATAGCCGGTGAACGATTCAATATTAACTCACCCGGCCAGCTGGCAACCATTCTATTCGAAAAACTGGGTTATCCCAGCCGAGGACTGAAAAAAACAAAAAGCGGAATATCGACAGCCGAATCCGAATTGAAGAAACTGGTTGTTCATGGGGGTCTGTTCCGTGAGTTACCGGAAAAAATCCTTGAATACCGGTCATTGACAAAATTAATTGGCACATATCTTGAGCCGTTGCCGGCCCTGATCAACCCGGATACGGGCCGATTGCATACGACGTTTAACCAGGCCACTGCTGAAACAGGCCGGCTCAGTTCCTCCAATCCCAATCTGCAGAACATTCCGATCCGGAATCCACTGGGCCGGGATATCCGCCGGGCTTTTATCCCCTCACCCGGGAACGTGATGATTTCTGCGGATTATTCCCAGATGGAACTCCGTATTCTTGCCCATGTTGCTGAAGACAACGCTTTAATCGAATCGTTTCTCAATGGGCTGGACATTCATACTGCCACAGCTTCCAGAATTTTCCATGTCCCTGTCGAGCAGGTTACACCAGAACAGCGCCGGCGAGCAAAGACCGTAAATTTCGGAATAGATTATGGTATGACTCCCTTCGGTCTCTCCGACCGACTTGGAATCAGTGTGGATGAAGCAAGAGACTATATCGACGAATATTTGAAACAGTTCAGCGGCGTCAGACAATATATCGAATCAACTCAACAGCAAGTCAGTCAGAATGGATGGGTGGCAACTCTGATGGGGCGAAAACGTCCGATACCCATGGCTATGGACGCAAATCGAAATATACGCGAGATGGGTTTTAGACAGGCAATTAACATGCGGATCCAAGGCACAGCCGCCGACATCATCAAGATGGCGATGATCCGATTGTACCGTGAGTTAAATACGAGAAACCTGCAATCAAAAATGGTGCTTCAGATTCATGATGAACTGCTTTTTGATGTGGTTCCCGGAGAGCACGATGAACTTCGAATGCTGATACGTGAGATTATGGAGCATGCATTCCCTTTGTGCGTGCCGTTGCGCGTCGACCTTAAAACCGGGTACAATTGGTCTGATGCGCACTGAGAATGAAATACATTTTAAAGGTATTTCCCAGCGACTTCCAGTCGGTCTGACCGGTGGAATAGCAACGGGAAAAACAACTGTAGCGGGAATGTTCCGTTCTCTAGGCGCAACAATTATCCATGCCGACATCATCAGTGCAGCCGTACTGAACCCCGGTACCGATGCGATGAAGGAATTGACTCAGCATTTCGGTCCTAAAATCCTTCTTGATAATGGAGCATTAAATCGATCGGCCATGTTGGATATCCTGATCCATGAACCAGGCGCTCTTCAACAGCAACTGGATATCCTTCGACCGCACATCCTGCCGGCAATCGACAGAATCAGCCATAGAGCAATTGAATCGGAGGAGTGCAGTGTTGTGATTGTCGAAGCACCGTTACTCTTCGAATATGGACTTCCAGAACGATATCATCCGATTGTTCTGGTCTCAATTCCAAGAGAGATCCAGATTGAGCGGCTTATGGAAAGATCCGGAAAAGATGAAGCATGGGCAAAGAAAGTTATCGATTTGCAATGGCCCCTGGAACGCAAGGAGAAACTGGCTGATTATGTCATCGAGAATGATAAAAGAAAATCCCATACTCATGCACAGGTTGTTCAAATCTATAAGAAACTCATTGAATATTTTACTCGCTGATCTCTCCACCCCATATCCAACCTGACGATCCCTTAGTTTGTTTGAAAATATACCAGTAATGCCCATTATCGAGCCGATTCGTTCGACCGTTGACTTTAAAGGTCGTCCCTTTCGGCAATTCACGGAAAACCGGATAATCGCCATGAGGACCGATATGCATTTTTCCGATCTCGGCCGTAACTGTCATCCTTTTGCCGGAGTGATAGTTAATGTAGCCCTTCAGACGATCGAAGTAATCTGCAAGTTTCTGATTAAATGTTGCCGTTGAACTGATCGGTATTTTAAGCGAATAGGCACCCTTAGGAAGATTGACGCCCGTAATCCAGGGATTGAGCTGACGAAAACCGCGATAATGCGTTCCTGCACAGTATGCCAGTATTTTGACGGGCACAAAATTGACCAACCGAATGTCTATTTCACGAGATTCCCGTGACTTAAAAGGAATAATATCGCTCAACTGAAACCCATATTTTTCCGGTTGCTCAAAAATCAATTTGGCAGCTATTGCATTAAAAACATATCGCTCTGTTTCATCAGGCAATATCATTTCGAAGTAATTCGATGTACCCTGGTTATACAGTTCCTCCCTGATTCGTCCCGGTCCGGCATTATATGCCGCAAGGGAGAGGAACCAGGACCCGAACTCCGAATGAAGTTCGTCGAGATAATCCAAAGCCGCAATGGTAGCCTTTTCAAAATGCAATCGCTCATCCAGGTCATCGGCGATGTTGAGCCCTTTGGCTTTTCCCGTGGGTTCCATAAATTGCCAAAGACCCAGTGCATCACTTCGTGAACGCGCACGGGTAATCAGTGAACTCTCAATAACCGGAATATATTTCAGATCGACCGGTTGTTTTCGTTTTTCTATCGTCGTTTCGATAAACGGGAAAAATCGGTTCTTCCTTTGAAACCAGAGAGTCACCTGAACACGTTGGTTTGACAGAATCAGCAACTGTGTTTCCAGTCTCTCCCGTACATCTGCGTCATCCAATGGAACAACCTCGTCACAAAACATGATGCTATCCGGGATGTACTGTGATTGTGCCCTGCTATCCGATACCGTTAGAGCCAGTAGCGAGATGAAAAATAATGCAATCCGAACAAACATAACTCCATCCCTTTCACCAATTCACCGGAACACGGATTATTTCACCGCTTCGGTGAGCATGCATAACATAGCCGTTGCTTTTTCCGAATTGATAAACCAGATTGGTCACTTCGACATCTTTTTGGCAATAGGAAGCGATCAGGTCAATCCGGTTTTCACGCCACCATTTGAGCGATTGCAACCCATCTGCGGTCTTTCGTGCTCCAACTGTTGCTGACGAGACTTTATCCAGACCGGTGCGAAACCCGAGTCCTCTTGTTATTTCATGGATGAGATCCAGTGACGGGAACCGGTTGATGACATGTTTATCAGCATATCCCTTCAGTACCGTCAGATCGAATCGATCGGAATTGTAGCCAACAATCCGTTCCGCTCTCGCCAACCTTTGAATCAGGCGAGGCGCATCTTTTTCGAGATAGAATTCGTACCGATTCAGACTGATGTCAAAAACAACACAGATGGCTATCCGCATCTTGTCGGCTTTGTCCCATCCACCCACTTCCTCGGCGGATAACTGTGTTTCAATGTCGAAAACCAGTTCGGTATGCTCCGGACAATCGGATTCGTCCGGTAGTGGGGGTATTACGAATGCCTGATTCACTGAAACCTCCTCATACGTTTTTCCATGTGATCGGTTTATAAAAAGTTCACCCTGTTGGCCGGAAGGGGGGTTGTCGGATATTGCAGGAGCGATCTGGAGCGATTCTATCGATCTCAGTCCGGAACCCGCTTCCATGAGAAAGACCGTCGCTCTCTTATCAAGTGGTTCGTTACCTGAACCGCATTTGGGTGATTGGATACAGTAGGGACAGCCACTATTACATGGACACGTGGATACATGGCGCAGAGTCTCCCTCAACAGGTTATCGAACTGTGGCAAGGCGCTTTCAGCCAAACCCAATCCACCGGGAAAACTATCGTATATAAAAACGGCGGCTCCACCCGTCTGATGGTGGGATTGAGTAGATATTCCAGCCAAATCACTCCTGTCGCAGATTGAAATGAGCGGGTAAAGCCCGATCATGGCATGCTCCAGAGCATGTAATCCGCCCATTGGATGTAAGCCCTCAGATTTGACGGCATCCATCGTCGCTTCGGAAAAATTCATCCAGAGTCCCCGAGTTTCAAAAACGAGTTCCGGCAGATCCAGATCATGTCGTGAGACTATCTCTCCGGAAAATATCCGCCGGATACTATAGCCGGTGACTTTTTCCCGAACCCTTAATCGACCGTTGTTGACAACAAGACCAGGCAATTCCAGCCGGCCATCGACGCTGAGAATATCCGTTTCCTTGCTTGTTACAGATTGCGTATATACGTCTTCCGGCCCGCTTGAGACAATGACCCTGAAATTCGCCTGATCCAGCTCGTCAACGCGGAAGACTTCGCCGGAATGCAGATAGATCGAGCCGGGATGACATTCCTTAAAAACCCGGACACCATCGACATGCCCGATCACGCCTCGATCGACATGGCGGATCTCGTATGAGTCACCTATCGACCGGATCGAAATCCGTCGTTGCGGAGACGATTCCCTGCAGACATATCGATTTCCACCGGCGCATTCGAGCAAGCGATTCGTTTCTGTCAGGTAGGCAATCCGTTCGCGTATATGCGGTGAATCGGGATAATTGGTACCGGGATCAAGAATTAATTCGTCTGCCGCACATTCCAGATGCATATCCGTTATCTCGTCGTTATTCTCATATACTACAGCTCGTTCAACCGGTGATTGATGCAGGATGTCCTCGTGCTCAAACCAGTAACGATCCAGGGCATCCTCCCCGGCAATATAAATTACGAGAGATGGCTGCTGTCTCCTTCCTACCCGCCCGGCTCTCTGCCAAAGGCTGGAGACGGATCCGGGAAAACCCACAAGTATGCAGCAATCCAAACCGCCGATGTTTATTCCCAACTCCAGAGCACTGGTGGAAATTACACCGGACAGTTCATTATTGAAGAGTTTTTTCTCGATCTCTCGTCGCTGTTCCGGAAGGAACCCTGCCCTGTAGACTCCGAGCCGATGATTAAGATGAGGATTACGTTCCGTCATATAGCGGTAGATGAGTTCCGTTGATCGCCTGCTTTTCGTAAACACGATTGTTTTCAGACCTGTCTGAATGCAGGCCTCCAGCATATGAACGGCTGCCGTTGATGCTTTATCATCCGGGAAATGGGAGATGAAGGCTTTCGGTTCGAGAGGAGCACCTGATGTTGATATCACATCGAACTGCCGTTGCAGTAAATTCCGGGCCAATTCACCCGGGTTACCGATTGTGGCGGAGCATGCGATAATCCGTGGATCAGCACCGTAGTGTTTCAAGACTCTCAAGAACCGACGCATGGTTTGTAGGACCTGTGACCCGAAGACGCCTCGATACACATGTATCTCATCGACAACCACGTATTTTACATTGCTGAGAAAGTTATTCCATCGTGTGTGATAAGGCAAGAAGCCATAATGCAGCATATCCGGGTTTGTTATCAGTACATGCGGTGGGTGAAGACGGATCTGTTTTCTATCTGAAGTCTTGGTATCGCCATCGTAAATACCGGATAACGGACGTCCCTGAGATAGATTGAAATCGCCTGCTACCAGGTCTTCACGAAAAATCCGATCTTGATCGCGCGCGAGAGCTTTAAAAGGGAATAAAAGAATCGCAGAAGTAGCAGGATCCCTGATGATTTCTTCAAGTATCGGAATCTGATAAGTCAGGCTCTTTCCACTTGCGGTAGGAGTTGCAAGCAGCACATCATGACCAGCCCGGATTGAGGCAATGGCTTTTGCCTGATGACTGTAAAGTTTCTTAATACCAGCATTTTCGAGAAGGTGCCTGGTTACATCAGAAAACCCGGTGAACTGATCGGAGTAGATTGCTGTCTGTCCGGAAAGGATCCTCGTAATGCATCTATCCCTCCGCCATCCTGATTTATCGATAAGCTGCTCAATTAAATGCTGCATGATTATTTTCATGTCTGACCCAGTAATCCAGCATGGATTCGAGGATGTCATCCTGAACTTTCTTTGATTCCCCATGCCGTCCTTTATTTTGATTGATGAATATCGAGAACACCAATCCCTTCCCTCTCCGGCCGTCTACAACACCGCTCAGACATACGACATTGTTTATCAGACCGGTTTTTGCGCGAATCATGCGTTTATTCGGGTGTTTTGCGATACGCCGTTTCATCGTTCCATCGACTCCTGCGATCGGCAGGCATGTCATGAATTCCGGAGCGAAATCCGATTCATTCAACGTCCATCGGATCACATGAGCCATCTGCCGGGGCGATACACGGTCTAACCGGGATAGTCCCGATCCGTCACTTAAAACCATCCCGGCAGTATCAAGATGTACCACAGTTGCAAGAAATTCCCGTATTTTCTGCATCCCGAACCGGGTACTGCCCGAGCAGTGACATGATTCAGCTGCAACCGCTTTTACAATCTGCTCCATCATGAAATTGTTGGAGAATTTATTGGCACTTCGTAATAGTTCTGACAGTGGCAGGGAATTGTTCACATAAATTTCCTTGGCTTCGTTTCCTTTTTTGCCCTGCCTTACATCGCCACCCACAAGGACTCCCACCTGTTGCAGAAGATAGCGAAATGAATGCCCGGCATATTCTTGGGATGATTTTATATGCCGGTAGTATGTTTGTGGACTGATATTGACTGGAATTTTACCCTTGATGATAATGATGCACTTTTCGGAAGATTCTTTAATATCAAGGATCAATGTAACCTTTGATTTTGGTAGGCCGGTTGTTGCCGTTGATTGTATTTCGAAATATTCCAGGGGGGGATCAATAGTGATTTTCGCCGGATCACCCGGCTTGCTTCCGGGACTCGCAATGACTGAAATGGCGTTGAAGTTAAATGCGATACCGCCTGTTGGAGCGTTGTACCACAAGGGCATGGTAATTCTTTTCCAATCGTCGTCAGGATAGCCCTTATCATCAAAATAATGGCCGTCCGTCACGATGTCTCCGGATACTGATCTTACTCCCATTGCGTATACGCGCTCTGCTATTTTCCAGAGAACCTCCTTCGTAAGAAATGGGTCGCCCCCTCCAACGAGGAATATATTCCCTGAAATTCGCCCCTGATCCATCGATCCGGAGTAATAAACCGACGTGTTAAACAAATACTGCGGACTGAGAATACCGAGTGCTCCCACGGTTGAAATTATTTTCTGATTTGAGGCAGGCATCAACGGCCTATCGCCATTGCTGTCAATCAGAATCTCCCCGGATTCAAGATCCTGGATAAAAACTCCGGTTTTCCCTTCCTTACAAACCCGTCGTTGCAGGATGGAGGTGATATCCTGCTTCAGGTCAGCTGCTGTTGAAATGATCTTTTTGTCGGCGGCAGCCAGATGAGTGATTCCGGTGAGAAGAAGCATGTTCAGGAGCAAGACCAGATTCCTGAAAAGCCGCATGCGCAATCGTCTTTCTGTCTCCAACCTGTTATTCATCCTTTTCGGAATCCTTCTCATAAGCTTGTACGACCTTCAGATAGGTATCATCCACTTCCTGAATCCGGGTTTCCATGACGCGTGTCTTGGGGGACGCTTCTTTACGTTCCATGATCAGATCAACTTTATTCCCCAGGATTGTCTTGATTTTAAATCTCAACACAACGTCGCCGACTTGAAGCAGATCGTTGTGATTCAATACCGTAGGACCGCTTATTCGCTGACCGTTGACAAAGGTTCCGTTACTTGATTTCAAATCGGTAACAACAATCCCTTCCGGTGTTTTTCGAAGTTGGGCATGTCGTCGTGATACAGATGCATGGACAACCTGTACCATATTCGTTGGTGCCCGGCCGATCGTAAGAACATCCTGTCGAATATGAAATGTTCCTCCCTGATTGGGACCTTGCTCAATGACTAACCATCCATTCTCTGCCATTCTTCCTCCGATGATGTTGATTATTGTTTATACGATGAACCGTACGATTACACGAGTGCGTTCAGGAAGCGTGTCGCATCTCCGGATCGAACAAACTGGGTTGTCGAAAGTTGTTATAAGCCGGACAATTCAAACTTCTTCGGCAACGGGTTCGACAAATTTCTACGTTGATCCGGGGATGATTGCGTCTTCGCGGACAGACCAGATAAATCGATTCCCCATTCAATTTCATCGATCTACATATACAACAATTCCATCCCCGTCACCAGAAAATTCTGCATCTAAAACCTGCGTGTTTCATACATTTCCAGAGTGGGATAGATGGATCAGTTCACAGCTAAAATGCGCGTCATGATGGCATCCCGCACAAACTGCAGTACGGGTTGCACTCATATCGATCTCTGCGTTCGGAACAATGCCGTGTTAAGGACAAGAACTCATCATCTTCAGTTGCCTTGACGCAGGGAATCAGGTAGATAAAGGGGGAAATTTGTCTGACGTATCAGAATCAGGAGGATTGAAAATGAAGATCATTAAAATTCTGGCGCCTTTGATAGTATGCATGATCGGGTGCGGACCACGCGAATCGGTTACGCCTGGAACAGCTTCATCAAAACCGCTGGAAACCACGGTGTCGCCACCGGAGCGAAAGCCTGTCAAACCCGCAGAGAACACTATTTTCTCCGCAGCGGCAAACGATCAACTCGCTACCGTAATGCGGATGCTGAATGAAAATTACGATATCAATACTCGCGATGAAGATGGGATGACCGCTTTGTCATGGGCTGCGATGCGCGGTCGAAGTGCTGTCGTAAAATATCTTCTGGAACATAATGCGGACCCGAACCTGGCTGACAACAAAGGTCTGACACCGCTCCATAAAGCCTGTCTGTTTGGTGACAAAGCCATTATCCAGCTCCTTGTCGATTTTCATGCGGATGTCAATGCATCAGGACCCCAGGGTCTGAAACCCCTTGCCATCGCAGAGCGAATGAACCATCAGGAAGCAATCGCCATTCTCAAGTCCGCAGGGGCTCAGGAAAAATAATTTCATCGTTGTCTGGCTGATAGGCAGAAGATTTGCACATGCCATGCTGTGTGAAGGTTTACCCTGTATATACAAAATCACGGAGGATATCGGCGATCATGAAAATTCTTAAATCTGGCATATGGATCACATTGGGTTTGCTGCTGGCTCTCGCGTCTGCAACACAGGCCTTTGATGTTTATGACGAATCATCCATCCCTGCACAGCTGTTGATTCCCATCGACCCGAATCTCAACGTGTCTCCATCGGTGGAGTATTTCTCATTCAGAGACAACCAGGTTCCCAACCATCAGGGGATTTTAGGGTTTTTTGAGAAATTTGGTCATCATTGGGATATTCAGATGGATCGACGAAACAATCGACCTGAACTGATCAGTGGCCGGGGCATTCCTTTAATTCCTGGCGCAGGTAACGACCTTACGATGGATGAGATCAGATTGAACGGGCAGTCGATTCAGTCTATCGATAGAGATTCCATGATTGAGCTGGCGAAAAACTTCTTACAGCAGAATCCCGATGTATTGAACATCGATATGGAGCAACTGGTTGCTGATTATTCTAATACGCGCGGGTATGAGAACGACCGGATCTGGTTTGTTCATTTTACTCAAGTAATAGATGGCATTACCGTCAAAGATTCGGATGTTTTCTTCCGGATTAACAGCGGCAATATCACTCAATTTGGTGCTTATCGAATTGTCGATCCACCTGAAATACTGATCACTCAACCGCTTATTGAGAGTAATGATGCTCTTGATATTGCAATCAATCATACACTGACAGCCTGTTCGGGTGATCTGGACATCGTAATGCCCCCCGAACTCTTTTGGCATCCAATTTTTGGAGACGCCGACACATTACGGCAGCCCGGTGAGATATACGATGGTCCGGCGGGGGAGGGATATGCACTCCGCCTGGCATGGGAAATGAAATTCAGAATGGAGCCTGAACCATTCACGTGGCATGCTCTCATCGATGCTTTCACAGGTGACATCCTCAGTTTCAGGGATGATAACAAATATGAAGCCGTCTATGGTGGTGTCTATCCGATCACGAATCTGAATCCCGAAGTGGTTTTGCCATTTCCGTTCGTCGCCACAAGTGCAGGGAACACGACTTCCGGCGGTCGATTTACTTCGAGTGGTTCAACATCAACAACACTGAACGGGCAATACGTCCGGATCAGTGATGACTGTGGATCCGTAAGCCTGAGTTCAGCTGGGGATCTCGATTTTGGAATGAGCAGTGGACAAGACTGCACAACACCTGGATTCGGCGGTTCCGGCAACACGCATTCCTCGCGTTCCTGTTTTTATCATCTCAGCCAGATTAAGTTCAAAGCAAGGGGTTATCTGACCACGAACTCCTGGCTGCAGGGTAACGTCCGAGCCAACCTTAATATCGACGACACCTGCAATGCATACTGGGACGGCAGTTCTGTGAATTTCTTCAAATCGGGGGGCGGCTGTTCGAATACCGGTGAAATTTCATCCGTTTTCCTGCATGAATGGGGACACGGCCTCGATTACAACACCGGAACTTCCTCCAGCGAAATGGCTTCTGCAGAAGCCCTGGCAGACTCCATGAGTTTTTTACAGACTCACGATCCGTGCATCGGTCACAACTTCCGTCCCGGCGTTCCATGCAGTTTCGGCTGCGATTCCAGTTGCACCGGTGTCCGGGGAATGAATGTAAGGCCCCTCATACGACCTTCCAATATCCATACCTCTCCGGCAAGCTGCGCCCGGTGGTCTTGCCCGTATTCCGGTTATGAAGGAATTATGGGATACGAGGGCCACTGCGAAGCGTTGATCGCAGGCGGAGCCGTATGGGATGTTGCCCAGAACCTGTCAGGATTGATGGGAGATGCCGGTTGGGAGCTTGCAAACCGGATTTACTTTCAGGGAATGGGTGATTACCGGGGAGCTTATCAACTTGTTTCGGGCGGTCAGTGCAACCCGAACGCAACGATCAACGGTTGCGGAAGCCAGAACTGGTATACAGTATGGATTTTTATCGATGACGATAATGGGAATCTGACCGACGGTACGCCGCACGCGCAGGAGATCTGGAACGGATATAACGATCACGGAATAGCATGCGGGACCCTACCTGTAAATTATTCCGTTTGCCCGTCTCTGGCAACTCCCGGTCTGAACGCAGCACCCGGAGATGATTCTGCAACCTTGAGCTGGAATTCGGTACCGAATGCGTCCCAATATATTCTCTATCGGAATACTATAGGCTGCGATTTTGCAATGAACATTGTGTCGACGACATCGTCAACCACGTATGTCGATAACACCGTCGCAAATGATTTCACCTATTACTATGCCGTCCAGGCTGTCGGATCGAACAGCCAGTGTAGAAGTTCCTTTTCTGATTGTATCCCTGTGGAGATCAACGCTTGCATCAATCCGCCGATTGCCGATGCAGGCACCGATATTGACGCTTGCCCTGGAGATCCGGTTTCTATAGGCGGCAACCCGACGGCTTCCGGCGGAACACCTCCGTTCACATATCTCTGGACTCCGGGGAATTTTTCGTCCTCCAACCCAACGGTGTACCCCAATCAGACGACGACCTATACAGTCGTTGTAACAGATAATCTCGGCTGTATCGGCATGGATTCCGTAACCGTTACCATGGATGCGCCCATTGTTAATGCCGGTTTTGATCAATTCACATGTGCCAGCTATTGCGTCCAGCTTGGTTCTGCGCCGGTTCAGGGTTACACATACTCCTGGACCCCGACACAGGGACTGAGCAATCCATCCATCGCAAACCCTGTCGCTTGTGTCGATGAAACAACCGTCTATACTCTGACGGTTACTGCCTCCGGTTATCTGTGCCAGGGTCAGGACCAGGTATCGGTGATTATCACTCTTCCGGCATTATCGGTTGAAAATGTGGAGATTTTGTCGGATTCCGGTGATTCAGACGGATTTCTGGAAGCGGGAGAACGCGGTTTGGTCAGGGCTTATATTGCCAACGTTGGAATGGCTACCGCGCATGATGTTGAAGTGTTCATCGCGGATACCCATGCTGGGATTTATCCGGTTGATCCGCCCCAGTCTATCGGTGACATCGCTTTCGCCCAGTCGATTCCGGTGGATTTCGAGATTATTGTTGATCAGAACCATGACTGCCCGGTCATCGAATCGCTGGAAGTTGGAATAATGACATGCGGTGGTTCGATACCCGGTGTGCCAATGGATCTGGTTCTTGGTCAACCTGGAGGAACCGATGTTTTTTATTTCACAGGATTTGAGGGACCCGGTGATGAAGGTTGGACACATGCTCAGGTGCAGACACAGGATGACTGGCAGCGTGATATTCCACAAGGAACGAGTCCGAACGATCCATCATCAGCATATGAAGGCCAATATTGCTGGGGAAACGACATGGGATTGTCCGGATGGGACGGTGATTACAAGAACAACGTTGCAAACTATCTCTTGTCACCCTCATTCAATTGCACCGGAAAAACAGGCATTCATCTGCAATTCATGAGATGGCTGACGGTTGAGGAAGGTATTTACGATCAGGCAACGGTTAAAATCAATAACCAGACGATCTGGCAAAATCAGAATTCAGGCCATCATCTCGATTCATCCTGGACATTCGCTGACTACGACATTTCAGCGTATGCCGATGATAATCCGGCCGTGCAAATCCGGTTCGATCTCACATCCGATGCCGGCCTGGTCTATGGCGGATGGAACATTGATAATCTCGCTCTGATCACCGATCTGCCGCCTGAATGCGATTCATTTGAATGTATATCGGCACAAGCCGATGCCGGGAGCGATCAGACGGTCAACCCCGGAACGACCGTGACGCTCAATGCATCCGGCTCCAATATCACGGGTTGCGTTTCGGGTATCGAATATCAGTGGATCGGTGGACAATTACCTGGAACATGGTCGGAAAATCCGATCGCGTCAGATATAGTCTCCAGTCCGGTGACCTATGTTTTGAATATCCGATGCATGGGTGGACCCGAAGTCGGCGCATGTAACGATACTGATAGCGTGACAATTTATATCAACGGTGAGCAGACACCAACCGCTGTTCCTCCAACATCAACGCCTGCACCCAATACTGCAACTCCCACGCCAACACAGACGCCGTCATCCACTCCCACGGCAGTTCCGACTCATACACCAACACCTTTACCACCAACCGCAACACCTACGCCTACTACAGGACCGGGCGAACCGACCAACACACCCATTGAAACCCACACGCCGACGCCTGTGCCCACTTCAACCCCTTCTGAATTCCCAATCACAATTTCGGTTACATTAAGCAAAGATATATTCAGAACGAACGATTTCTTCAGCCTGCAGACTCATACGAATAACACCAGCATGGATTATCCTGCCGATGAATACCTGATGCTCGATGTATATGGTATGTACTGGTTCTTTCCTGGCTGGACGCAGGAGTTGAACAGCAACTCCCGGGTGATTCCGGAAGGTGAGCACACTGAAACGATTATGGAATTTGTCTGGCCGCAGGTTCAAGGATCTGCATACAATCTGCATTTCTATTATCTGCTGACTAAACCCTCAACCTTCCAGATCGTCAGCAACCTGGCTATGGTCACTTTCGGATACGAATAAACCCACCTTTCACTGATCATATAAAGGCGACTCTCACGGGTCGCCTTTTTTATAAAGCGACGATCAAAGATGATCTTTCGATCCCGGCGGAATCCGATCGCTGAGATTGTCGCAATTGTTCGATCGTGCTATTCTATGCTGCGTTTGAGTCTGATAGTCGGACACAATAACACATCGAATAGGTGCATAGTATGAAACTGCTGATTGAAGATAAAGACGTCCTGGATATCTCACCGGATACGGCATTGATAGATATCGCCAGGCGATATCAGAAGGAACATTCAGATCCTATCGTTCTCGCTCGTGCCAATAACCGTCTGGTAGATTTATGGTATAAGCCGGTTCGGGACACTCGGATTGAATTCCTGGATTTAGGGACCGTCGATGGAATCAAAACCTATCGCCATTCATTGATATTTTTAATGCTTCGGGCATTCAACGAACTATACCCCGATGTTCGTCTGATTGTGGCGCATTCTCTGGGCAGTCAATTTTACGTTGCTCCGCAGAATGGACAAACGATCACCGAATCGATGCTGGAACAAGCTCGAATCAGAATGATCGAGATTGCTGAAAAAGATGAACCTTTCGTTCGGACAAAAATGAACCGGGAAGACGCCATCGAGGAAATGGAGAAGCTTGGGTATGATGACAAGGTCCGGTTATTGCGCTGGATCGATCAAGTCAACATTCATGTCTATTCCTTTGGTACGATCAAGGAGTATTTTTTCCGGCCGATGGTGCCTACATCGGGGTGCCTGCGCAACTTCCAGATGAAAAAGCACGATGCCGGTTTTCTCATTGGATTTCCCCGGCATACGGAACCGAAAGCACTGCCACGCGCCCTGAAGTATGACAAGCTTTTTCAGGTTTTCAAAGAGTATGAAGAATGGGGCCGGATACTGCAGATCAGTGATGTCGGGCATTTGAATGAGGCAGTCGCCAAGAGCCGTTTTACGGAGATAATGCTGATTTCAGAAACACTTCATGAAAAGAAAATCGGTGCGATCGCCGACAAAATCATCGCGACTTCTCCGAGACCTCGAGTCATGTTGATAGCCGGTCCGTCCTCATCCGGAAAAACGACTTTCTCCAAACGTCTTGCCCTTCATCTGAAAGTCAATAAAATAACACCTTTTACGATCGCCATGGATGACTACTTCGTCCCCAGAACCCGCACGCCAAGACTCCCCAACGGCGATTACGACTATGAAAATATCGAGGCGATTGATCTTGAAATGTTCAATTCACATCTGAAGATGCTTCTGGATGGAGAAGAGGTTGAGTTGCCGCATTACGACTTCGGAACCGGAGAACAAACTCCCTCCGGCCGGAAAATCCATCTGAAGAATGGCGAGGTTCTGATAATCGAGGGAATTCATGGACTCAATAACCGGTTAACCAGATCCATTTCTGAAAAAGATAAATTCAAAATCTATGTCAGTGCGCTGACTCATCTTAATATTGATAACCATAATCGCTTTTCGACAACCGATACGCGACTGATTCGCCGGATTGTCCGTGACAGTCACTTCCGCTCATATCGCGCACTTGAAACCCTGAGACGCTGGCCGCTCGTCCGATGCGGGGAAGATCAGTGGATCTTTCCGTTTCAGGAAGATGCGGATGTGATATTCAATTCATCCTTACCTTACGAAATCTGTGTTCTTAGATCCTTTGCCATCGCGGTTTTGATGAAAATTCCGCGAACCGAACCGGAATACTCGGAAGCTCGTCGGTTGATGGACCTCATTCGCTGTTTCCGGGAAGTGTCTACAGCAGACGTTCCGTATACATCCATACTCCGCGAATTTGTCGGCGGCTCAATCTTCCAGTAAGACCCGAACCATGTCACGGATCCTACTTGTTTTCCCCCCATCCGCCTACCGAAACCATACGCCACCACTGAATCTGGCCTACCTTGCAGCCGTTCTGGAAGCGCAGGGCGCTGAAGTCAGGATTCTTGACCTCTCAGCATTACACCCACCATGCAGCCCCTCTGATGCCATCCGGGAAGCTGTGCAATTCAAGCCTCTCTGGATAGGTATCACTTTGAATGTGATTTTTATTAAACCCGCGTACGAGTTCATCCAAACACTCCGCGAAACCGGGATTCCAATAGTTGCTGGAGGACCTCATCCAAGCCTTCTCGCTGAAGAAGTGCTTCTGAACGGATGCGATATTGTCGTCCGGGGCGAAGGTGAGCAGACTGTCGTCGATCTTAATCGCGCACTGCTGGAAAATCGCCCTTTGTCATCGGTTCATGGGCTCGTATATCGGGATGAATCAGGGCAGATCCATCAGACACCTGCACGCGATCCAATCCGTGATCTGGATACGTTGCCATTCCCGGCAAAACATTTATTCCCACGGGAATGGTATGTAAAGGATTCAGCGACATATCAGACATATGGCGCTATTTTTTCCGGCAGGGGTTGTCCGGCGGCATGCACGTATTGTTACAAAGGTGTATTCGGATGCGGATGCCGTTTCCGGTCAGCCGATAATGTGTTCGCAGAAATGCGCTATCTCAATCAAACCTATGGTGTCACGGCATTTGAATTTATGGATGATGCGTTTTCGGCCGATCTCGAACGGGTCGATCGTTTATGCGATTTGATTATCGAAACTCCGGACTTTCCGATCCGATGGCAATGTACTACACGCCTGGATCTGACGAATTCCGAACTTCTGACAAAAATGAAACGATCCGGATGTTTCAGAATATTCTACGGTGTTGAAAGCGGAGATCCCGACACGCTCTTCAGAGTGAATAAACATCTGGATCTCCGTCAGGCGGAACAGGTTCTGAAATGGACACACGATGCCGGTATTCGGTCAATCGTCGGATTCATGTGGGGGTTTCCCTGGGACAGTCCAGCAAGCGTTCGTGCGTCCATTAATTTCCTTCACAGAGTTGCGCCTTTCGTAGAGGAATTCAATCCGTTGGGACTGTTAATTCCAGTGCCCGGTACGCGTCTGTACGAAGATATTAAAGAACGCTACGGGATAGAAGCCTGGTGGTTACAGGATCGATTCGGATCGCTCTACCGTGACAACATTTATTTTCCTTACTTTCAACGGCGCTTCTATAACGATTTCGCGCTGCTCGACGATGGCTTTTTTCCATATCCTTCCGAAGTCCGCCGATTAATACGCCAGGGGACCCATTTTATCGGTCGACATAACCTTTTCCGAAATACACCCATACTAAAAGCCATTGTCGTCTACCTCGCCGTGCTGTTATCAAAAAGCCTGTTCCGACTTCATCCCGCACTTGAAAAACAACTGTTCTCCCTGATGTCGCACGTCCCGCATCACACCGGTTGTGAGACGGATTCGGTTTGCAAATGAATCACGCTATCGCTGATATTATCACTCTCGGTTATGCTTCGATCGATCATTTTATCTGCGTGGACACATACCCATTTACCGGGAAGAAAGTACCATTTCACTCGTATTCGGTAATGGGTGGCGGTCAGGCAGCAACAGGCGCTGTCGCTCTGGCGCGATGGGGAGCAAGGACGCGCTTCATCGGCAGGGTTGGCGGCGATGCAACAGGTGACCAAAGCATCGAATGGCTTGACCGGGCCGGCGTGTTGACGGATGCAATCCTTCGTGCACCGGATCTGACATCTCAGACCGCCTATATTATTGTCCCGGCTGATACGGGAGAGAGAACGGTGTTTTGGCGAAGGGAACCCGGGTTAAATTTGAGGAGCGAAGATATCCACGAGGAGTGGTTATCGGGCTCATCAACCCTTTTTATTGACGGGCATGAGCTGGATGCAGCATTAACTGCAGCCCGTTACATGAAGCGCCACAGCGGAACGGTTGTACTGGATGCGGAGCATATCGGCCCGGAACGTCACAGACTCCTGGAGCTGACAGATATCGCGATCGGATCGGAGGATTTCGGGATGAGGGAGTTTGGAACCGGCTCACCGGAAGAAACGATCGATCTTCTCCGAAAGGCAGGAGTGTCGTTTGCGGGAGTAACGCTGGGTGCAAAAGGATCGGTCGTTGACTGGGGCGAAGGAATCCGCCGTTTCAGGAGCATCAACGTGGATGTCATTGATACGACCGGAGCAGGCGACATTTTCCATGCCGCTATCGCATTGGGTGCGTTCAGGAAGATGCATCCGTCAGAAATGGTCATGTTCGCAACTGTTTGTGCCGGATTGAGTTGTCAAGCCTTAGGTGGTCGAGGAGCAATCCCTTCGTTTGAAGACGCTATTAATCGACTGGCTGCAGAAGGAAATCTGGAGATAACCAATGAGCGGTGAAATAACACCACGATTCCGTCTGGTTCTGGGCGAAACAAGATGGATTGCGGAATTCCCAATTGTAGCCGACAGGCAGTTTTTCGATCGCATTATCAAAAAAAAGCCAAAATCTGAATGCCTATCAATGATTGACATTCTAATCGATACAGCAGTCCGAACTGCTGAAAGCCTGGTGCGCACAGCTGCTATCTACGGTATCTTCAAGACAAATGAACTGCCGGGTCATTGGTTTCCAGGCGCTGATTATATCGGTCTTGCACTGGTTACCATTGGCGATGCACTTGAAAAAAAAGTCGAGGCATTCACTCGTACCCGTGAAATGACAGACGCTTTGCTCCTGGACGGATGGGGTTCAGCTTTTGTGGAGGGTGCAGTACGTGCAATCGACGAACTGCTCGCTGCAGAATCATCTTTGTTGGGGGGTCGAAAAGGGAAACGGCGGAGTCCGGGTTATGGCCGGTGGCCATTATCAGATCAAAAAATCATCATTGAACGCCTGAATGCATCTCGTCTCGGCATCGTTCTCTCGGATTCATTCATGATGATACCCCGAAAATCAGTATCGTTTGGTGTGCCCATTCATCTCACACCCGGAGAGTCGCCACGCCAACACTGAAATGCTGACCCGGTCCAATAAAAAATCATTGCCATCGGTTCCCGCGAAAAACGCACTTGCATTTTTGCACGACTCAGTAATAATAAGAATTGGTATTGTATGAGGCGCATGATGGAATCAGTCAGTAATAAATTCGAATACAAAGTGTCACTGCTTGCATCTATGAAAAGCGCCGATTCGATCTTTTCACGCTCCGCATCGTCTATTTCCATAATTATCATCATCTGATCAACCGCCCCCGGGTTAACAGGTTGTCAGGGGTCCGGGCGGCGGTGAGATACCCTTGACGGGATGGTATATATGGACTATTTTCCTGACGTGATTTATTCAATCATGCCAAAATGAACCGGTTTTCAGGGAGTTGCACGAAATGGACTATAAAGAAACGTTGAATTTGCCCAGGACGGATTTCCCGATGCGGGCAAACCTGGCTCAGAAGGAACCGAAAATTCTGGACAAGTGGTATAGTGAAGATCTTTACGGACAGATCTGTGAAGCTCGAAAAAATGCTCCGATGTATGTCCTTCATGATGGACCGCCTTATGCCAATGGACATATCCACATGGGGACTGCGCTCAACAAAATTTTGAAAGATATCGTGATTAAATTCAAAACGATGTCAGGTTTCAACGCACCGTATCTACCCGGTTGGGATTGTCATGGTTTGCCCATCGAACATAACGTGATGAAGGAGCTGGGCGAATCGGCAAAAACGATGTCAAATATTGACATACGAGCCGAGTGTGCCGCCTATGCGGAACGCTTTGTCGCGGTCATGCGGGAGGAGTTCAAGCGCTTGGGTGGTCTTGGGGAATGGGAGAGACCGTATCTGACTATGAGTCATTCCTATGAAGCAACCATTGTCCAGGAGTTTCAGAACATCCTGCTTGACGGCAGGATATATTCCGGTAACAAACCGGTTCACTGGTGCTGCTCCTGTAAAACGGCCCTGGCAGAGGCGGAGGTTGAGTACAAGGATCATTCATCCGATTCAATATGGGTTCGATTTAAAGTCATCGATGATCTTGGTAAGGCGATACCCGAGTTGGCATCGAAGATGAATGTATTTGTAATTATTTGGACGACAACGCCATGGACACTGCCTTCGAACCTAGCTGTTGCCGTTCATCCAACCCTCGATTACATCGCCTTTACTAACGGTAGCGACATCTATATCGTTGCCGAATCATTGTATCGGGAGACCGTGCAGGCTTGCGGATTTTCATCTCCATCAATCCTTGCCCGCTTCAAAGGACGCAGTCTGGATGGATTCAATTGCAGGCACCCTTTCTACGATCGTGACTCCAAATTGGTATTGGCTGATTATGTAACATTTGAAACAGGTACCGGATGTGTGCATACAGCTCCCGGTCATGGCCAGGAAGACTATGAAACGGGACGGAAATACGGCTTGGATATATATAACCCAGTGGGTGATGATGGGCGATATGTCGCCGATTTACCTCTTTTTGGGAGTATGCATGTCTTTGATGCCAACCGTGCTGTAGTCGAACATATTCGCGGTAACGGATCCCTGCTTGCCAGTGAAAGGATCTCCCATAGCTACCCACACTGCTGGCGATGTAAGGAACCTGTTATTTTTCGTGCAACGCGGCAGTGGTTTATTTCGATCGACAATCACGATCTGCGCACCCAATCGTTAAATGAGATCAAACGTGTCCGCTGGTTGCCGGGATGGGGTCAGGAGCGTATTTTCGGGATGATAGAGAATCGACCTGATTGGTGTGTATCCCGCCAGAGGACCTGGGGGGTTCCCATCACAGTGCTGACCTGTGCGAAGTGTGGGGAGATTCTGAGAAATCGCGATGTCAGCGAACGAATCATCAAGGCAGTCCGTGAAAATGGTGTGGATGTCTGGTGGACGGCCGATGATGAGATGCTGTTCGGGAAAGCGGTCTGCACCCAATGCGGTCATTCTTCTTTTCGACGGGAGCAGGACATTGTTGATGTTTGGTTTGAATCCGGGGTAAGTCATCGGGCTGTATTGACAGCTGAAAACGGTTTGCGATGGCCGGCTGACCTTTATCTGGAGGGTTCGGATCAGCATCGGGGATGGTTTAACAGTTCACTCATCACATCAGTGGCCAATTATGGGCGAGCACCCTACGATACAGTTTTGACCCATGGTTTTGTCGTCGACGGCGATGGTAAAAAGATGTCGAAGTCGCTTGGAAACGTCATCGCTCCAGAAGATATTATCCGAGAAAACGGAGCTGATATTCTTCGACTATGGATTGCATCCGAGGATTACATGGAAGATATAAGGATCTCCGATGAAATTCTGTTGAGGATGGCGGAGATGTATCGCCGTATCCGAAACACCGCGCGATTCATACTCGGGGTTCTTTCTGATTTTCAACCTGAGTCGATGATGGTTCCGCTGTCCCGGATGACACCCTATGATCGCTATATGCTGCATTGTTGGGAACAGGTCAAGGAATCCGTTAAAAGCGCTTATGACTCCTTTTCATTTCATAACGCCGTAAAAGCACTCCACCAGTTCTGCATTCTCGATCTTTCCAGCCGATTCCTCGATATCTCCAAAGATAAACTGTACTCGAATCTGGCAGGCGATCCATCCAGGCGATCCGCACAGACCGTCGCTTATACGATCGTCAACGAGATGACGCGTCTCCTGGCGCCGGTCCTTGCGTTTACTGCTGAAGAAATCTGGGGATTCATGCCTGGTATGACTCGAAGCGTGCATTTGGAAGCGATACCGGAAGCGATACCGGACCGTTTGGATACTGAACTTGCGGAGACATGGAATCGTTTCATGGAGATCCGATCTATGGTCGGCATGCATTTGGAGCAGGCAAGACGAAATCAGACGATCGGCCATAGTCTGGATGCCAAGCTGATAATCCGTTGCGGAACAGCAGAGCAGGATCTCCTGAAAACCATCGGTTTGGAAACACTGCCGGAGTTTTTTATCGTGTCCCAGGTTGAAATTATTCATGAATCCGATCGTCAGGGAATTGAAGCCCTTGACTTCGAAATTCAACGGGCGAGCGGCAAAAAATGCGCCCGTTGCTGGAAATACGACAACCGGATCGGGTTTTCAACTGATCATCCAACACTTTGTCCACGATGCGAATACGTCCTCCATCACATGTAACATGGCTGACAGCAGGGGCAGGTGCTGTCCTGACCCTGCTGGACCAGTTGACGAAACATCTGGCCAGCAGTCATCTGGATCCATATCACCCGATCGTTATTATTGAGGGTTTTTTCCAATTGACGCTGGTTCACAATCCCGGGGCTGCTTTCGGTTTATTTCGTGGTTTTCCCGAAACATGGCGATTACTGTTTTTCTCGATTATGTACATATTGGCGGTCGGAATTTTGATCAATCTTTATATGCAGAGACCCTTGCAAAATCGAATCATTCCCATCTCGATCAGTCTGATCGGGGGCGGTGCTCTGGGCAATTTTATCGATCGTTACCGGTTTGGATATGTTATCGACTTCATCGATACGTATCCTTTCGGGTATCACTTTCCAACGTTCAACATTGCGGACAGCTGCATTACGATCGGCGTTTCTCTGATGATCTTGCATATGCTGTTCTTCGATAAGGATCATCAACATGCATCCTGATCTTTTCCATATCGGTCCGTTAACCATACATTCCTATGGCACGATGATCGTGATCGGATTCATCGCGGGTCTGGCAATCATTCGGATGAGAGTCAAACACTACGATATCGCGTTTGATAAGGCTGTTGATCTGGCTTTCGGTTTGCTTCTATGGGGATTTGTCGGCGCTAAGTTGTTCTACTGGCTCATCATTCCAGTGGAATTCATTGACAGTTTCAAACTGCTTTCCACCGATCCAGTCGGCTGGCTGAAAAATCTCGGTAACGGTTTCGAATTTTTCGGTGGTATTGTAGCTGGTGTGTTGTTCTTCCGCTATTTTTGCAAGAAACATAATCTGCGATCACGATCCGTTCTTGATCTCGTGACTCCAGCTGTTCCGCTTGCTCACGCATTCGGTCGAATCGGCTGTTTTCTGGCCGGTTGCTGTTATGGTAAAACATGCAGCCATTCCTGGGCTGTTGTATTCACAGACCCCCATTCTCTTGCGCCACGGCATTCGCCCCTCCACCCGACACAACTCTATGAATCATTTCTGCTGTTCGTCCTCACCAGCGTTCTGCTGGCGACCGAGAAGAAGATTGCTAGAATACCGGGGAGGATGATTTCGTTCTATTTGGTGGGCTATACATTGATCCGCTTTATAGTTGAATACTTTCGTGCGGATGATCGGGGATTTCTTCCCGGTTTGCAACTGACCGGCACTCAATTGATCGCGATATTCGTCGCTGCAGGTGCAATTGTCTGGCTTCGGGTTGCTGGGAAACCCTCAAAGTCGTCACAGGTTAAAGCCAGGCAATGATCGATCGGACTGTTCTACATCCGATCACCATTCAGCAGGAGGGGCTGCGGATTGACCGGGTTGAACTGGCTGGGCTTGAAGGATTGTCCAGATCCAGACGCCAGGCACTCATCCATTCGGGTGACATCACTGTTAACGGACGTGCCGTCAAACCGTCGTATATTCTGCGACTCGACGATGTCGTCGCCTGCAAAATTCCTGATCCGACTCCTCTTCATCTGGAAGCCCAGGAACTTCCTCTGGATGTTTTATATGAAGATGCCGATATCATCGTCGTGAATAAACCGAGAGGAATGGTCGTTCATCCGGGTGCCGGAGTATCCGATCGAACACTTGTCAATGCCCTGTTGCATCACTGCAGGGATTTATCTGGAATTGGCGGTGTCATACGACCCGGGATTGTTCATCGCCTGGATAAAGGTACCAGTGGCGTCATCATCGCTGCCAAGAATGATCGCGCTCATGCATCGCTCGCCAACCAATTTGCTTCCAGATCGATGAAAAAGGAATATCTTGCTCTGGCAGCCGGAACGCCGAACTGGCAAGAGATTGTGCTGGATGCATCGATCGGTCGTCATCCCGGTCATCGGGTCAAGATGACGGTAATTGAATCCGGCAGAGCAGCGAAAACTCATTTCAGCCTGGCGGCATACGGTGAATCAGGATGCCTGATCACTGCCAGACCCGCCAGCGGTAGAACTCACCAGATCAGGGTCCATCTCGAATATCTGAAGCACCCTATTCTGGGAGATCCGCTTTATGGATCCTGCATCCTGAAAAAACTACCGGGAAGCATCCGGAGTGCATTGAGATCGGTCGATGGTTTTTGCCTTCATGCCCGTTCCCTTCTTTTTTCACATCCCACCAATGGCTGCAGCATGGCGATTTCCGCCGATCCACCGGACGACTTCCGATTAGTTATGAACTCCATGAAACTGATAAATGTTGAGGCTCTGCATGACACAGCTCCCACCGATAAACAGCCTGGATCTTAATCGATTCAAAAGAATTGTGTTTTTTACCGGCGCCGGCATCTCAGCGGAATCAGGCATTCCGACCTACCGCGGTAAAGGCGGGTTTTGGACACACTACAATTACGAGGATTATGCATGCCAGCGAGCTTTTGACAGGGATCCCGAAAAAGTCTGGGATTTTCATGAAGAACGTCGGCGATTTGTATCCGAGTGCCGGCCTGCACTCGGTCACCGAATTATTGCTGAAATTCAACGACATAAACCGGAAACGAGAGTTATCACCCAAAACATCGATGGAATGCATCAGAAAGCTGAATCGGTGGATGTTTTCGAGCTTCATGGAAGTTTGTGGCGTGTCCGCTGCCCCCGGGAAGACACACGTGAAGAAATTTTCGATATCCCTCTCAAATCGCGCCATTGTCGATGCGGAGCTTATCTCAGACCGGATATCGTCTGGTTCGAGGATCCATTGGATGACGCCATTCTCAAAGTATCGATCAGTGCGGTCTTGAAATGCGACCTCCTGATCACGGTCGGTACTTCCGCTACTGTTTTCCCAGCAGCAGAGATACCCCTGTTGGCTCTTCAACGTGGAGTAACATCCATTGAAATAAATCTGGAACCAACTGAAATCAGCCGCTTTTATACATATACAATGATCGGTTCAGCAGGTAAAAACCTGCAATCACTCCTGGGTCAAAGCAGTTTTCCGATTCTTCATCAGGACTGACTCAGCGCCTTCACGCCCCATGTATTTAACTAAGATTTTTTCATTGACCTGCAGTAGATCGATGAGCAGCAATGCATCGAGAACATGACCGAAATCCGGATCAATATTCAAACCGAGCAGTTTAGCATCCAATTTCAGGTATTGGCGAAGAAGAACCGGTACACCCTGCATCTCTTTTTCCATTTCACGTATTAACTCTTCGACTTCCTCGATTTCCTGGACAACCTGGCACGATGTCGATGATGACCAGAGCCTGACATGCTTCAATTTCAGTGGATTCAATGGCTTAACTTTCTTTGCCAATTCGGGATCGTGATAGTTCTGTTGCAGGAATTGTTTTAGAAACCAACGGGACAAATCGCTGTAATCCCTGCTGATGCTGACCGGTCCCAGAAGAAACCGGTATTGGGGATTTTGAACGACATACTGCCCAATACCTTTCCATAGCAGCATCAGGGAGGAAAACTGCCGTTGATATCTCAACTGAATGAAAGAACGTCCCAGTTCGAGGGCTGGGCTTATCTGCTTGAGCAAATCACTTTTATAATTGAAGAGAGTGCTGGTATATAAACCTTTTTTACCTTTTGCCTGGAGTATTTCATCGCTGCGGCCTGCCCGGTACGCTCCAACAATCTCGTTGTTATCTCTGTCCCAGACAATAATATGCACATAATACTGATCATACTCATCCAAATCCCGACTTTTACCGGAACCTTCTCCCACCTGCCGGAACGTGACTTCACGTAATCGACCGATCTCATTCAGCAATGCCGGGCCCTGACCGGCCATGAAATAATAAACAAGCATCGGAGGTTTATCGATCAATGTTTGTTCAGGCGGGAGATTTTTCAATTCACGAACCAGGTTGTCCCGGGATCCGGGTTCGGCAATTGGCAAGGATTCCGCCGACCGTCTTTTTTTTATTCGTGGGAAACGGAATCGTGGCCTTTTTGCCTCCCGGTTCTGAAGGATATAGGTTCTCAATCTGAGATAATCCGTCAATTTTTCAGGTGTATCGAAGGAATGGCTCTTTTCCGGTGAGATAGCGCGTCCGATGCGAACTGATATTGTGGAATTTTCTTTTTTCAACAGCTCCCGTGTCAGCATCAGGGTTCTTAGAACCGGATGCAGGAGACCGATTGCCTGGAAAAAACGGCTGTTCAAACCATAAAAGAAAACAGGCAATGTCACGCTGTTGGTTGCCTGGATGATCCTGGCTGCCATGGGATTCCACGGTCCATCCATGATCTGCATGGATCTGAGCTGAAGATGTGACACTTCCCCTGCAGGGAAGATAGTAATTGAATGACCTTCTTTCAGCCATTCTATCGCACGTCGGACCCCTTTGAAATTTTGGGAGACTGCACCACCACTACCGAATGGATTCACTGAGAAAAATGAATCGGCGAGTTCAGGTATCAGTGATAAAAGAAAATTTGCAATAAACTTCATATCAGGTCGAATGGTTTCAAACACCGTCGGAAGAATTAAACCCTCCAGACCGCCGAATGGATGGTTACTGACAAGCACAAGTGGACCTTCTCGGGGAATCGAATCCAATTCTTCCGCACAGACATCAATTGTCACATTCATTGATTTCAGAACACGAGCAGCGAACAAATCAGGGAAAGTTGTTTTTGCAGCCTGCAGATAATGATGATTAATGCCGTTCATATTCAACACATAGTCAATCCCAGGCTTCAAAGAAGAGAAAAGAGCTCTGGTTATCGCATGTCTGCCGGGATTTGGTAAATTTATCCCCGTTGTCATCAGTCTCAATTCCTTATCAGCCAATAACCGGCTGCTGATTGGATCCTTATCCGAGGGATCATATCATTCGATTCCATGTTGTTTCATCTTGGTCAACAGCGTTTTATAATTTACATCCAGGTCTCGAGCGGTCTGACTCTTGTTCCAGTTATTTCTTTTCAATGAGTTCGTGATCATCTGTCTTTCAATGACATGACGAGCCTTTTCCACCACTTCCGACATCGGACCCTCCAAGTTTAACTGCATCAGATCCTGCGGATGTACATCACGGACGGGATTGACTGCAACGTGCACCGGGAGTATCAGACCATTCAGTGTCAAAATAGCAGCACGCTCCAGACAATTCTGAAGCTCCCGCACATTTCCAGGCCAATCATACTGAATCAATTGCTCCATGGTATCCGTATGAATCGTCAGATTCTTCTTAAAATCCCTTCTCAGCAATTCAACGAAGTAATCAACCAGGAGAGGTATATCATCCCGTCTGTCCCGAAGCGGAGGTATCACAATCGGAAACACGCTCAGCCGATAATACAAGTCCTCTCTGAACCGACCCGTCTTGACCAGTTCATGCAAATTTTGGTTGGTGGCTGCAATGACCCTGACATTAACACTGAGTGTCGCGTTGCTGCCGACTCTCTCGAACCTCTTTTCCTGAAGAAATCGCAAGACTTTCGCCTGAAGAACAGGATCCATATCTCCAATTTCGTCTAAAAATACCGTTCCGCCATCCGCCAGCTCCAACTTCCCGGGTTTACGGCGGTCCGCACCGGTATATGCACCGCGTTCATGTCCAAAGAGTTCGTTTTCCAGCAGATCATGAGGAATAGCAGCACAATTGATTGCAACAAACTGCCGGCTGTTTCTCGTGGACAGTGCATGCACCGCCCGCGCAAATACTTCTTTGCCGGTCCCGCTTTCACCCAGCAACAACACAGTGGAATCCAGAGGACCCACCTGGCGAACCTGATTCAGGGAATCAATGAAAGGCTTGCTTTTACCGATGATATGCGGCATCACGGATGCATCACTGATAGACTGACGTAGAAGCGTATTTTCGTTGCGCATCAGATAACGATCGTGACCCTTCTTCAGCTGAAGCAACAGCAAATTGGTGTCGAATGGCTTCGTCAGGAAATCATCCGCTCCATCTTTCATTGCCTGGACAGCTATTTCAATCGATCCGTACGCAGTAATAATTATAGTGACAGTCCTTTCATCCGCTTTTTTAGCTTCACGGAGAACAGACAGACCATCACCGCCGGGAAGACGCAAATCCGACACAACCGCAAAAAATGTCTCTTGACGTACGAGATCAATCGCAGCATCTCCACGGGATGCAATCACAACCTGATACCCAGCTTTCTTCAGCGTTCTTTCCAGCATCCGCTGCATGCCTTGATTATCTTCAACGACGAGAATTTTCATCGCGATACCTCATCATGCAAGGCCTGATGTCTTTAGGTAAAAAGAAACGATTGTATTACCCCACATCATTGCAATCCAGGCTCCGAGTGAGAGGAATGGGCCAAATGGTATCTGAGTATGACGTGCCTGCCGACAAAGGCGAAGATAGAGCACACCGACTACGGAGCCTGTGAGTGAACCTATAAACAATGTCAGAATCACTCCTTTCGGTCCCAGAAGTGCACCGACAAGAAACATTAACTTGATATCGCCACCACCCATACCTTCTCGACCGGTTATTCTCATATAGACCCATGCCAAAATAAGTAATGGAATACCGCCGCTTGCCATGCCGAGAAAAGCGGTCATGGGTTTTATGGACCAGAAAGGCTGAAATGCAGGGAAGAGAGTGGCTGATGAAAGAACACAGGATGCAAGCAGTGCCGGAAGAATGATCACATCAGGGAGTAGCTTTGTTTGCAGATCGATTACGGATAGAGCGATCAGAACGGCGGAAAACGCCAGAAACACGAGTGTTTCAAACGAATATCCGAATCGGTGGGCGACCATTGTGAACACGATGCCAGTGGTGAGTTCAACCAACGGATAACGAATCGGTATCCGATTCCCGCACCCGGCGCATCGTCCTCTCAGAAGAATACAATAACTGAATATCGGGATGTTTTCCCAAGGCCGAATCCTGCGTTCACATATCGGGCAGGCGGATGGCGGATGCACTATCGATAGATTCCGAGGAACACGATATATAATGACATTCAGAAAAGATCCAATCGCGAGGCCGAAAAAGAAACTGCAACAATCCAAGTACAATATTGACATGCGATGGTCTCTCCATTAGCGACATTTTCAGAGTATGTCATCTATTTCAAAATAACAAATCCGACCGATTGAAAACCGGGGGCAGAGTGAGCAGGTTTATCGATGTTACTCGGAATATAATGTATAATAATCATGGTGTTATAAATAATAGTTAGAGCAACACTTTAATGAATATGAGACGCTTTCCATTCACGGATATATTGGACGATTTTCTCGATCTCGTCTCCCGGTCCAAAAACCCGGTCAATACCCCAGTTCTTTAAAACGGCGTGATCGGATACCGGGATAATCCCTCCACCGGTTAACAACCGGTCCCCGATTCCAGCTTTTTCCATCAACTCTTTTACTCTCTGAAAATTGACCAGATGAGCACCGGATAAGATTGATAACCCGATGACATCTGCATCCTCCTCGATTGCAGCGTTCACGATCGATTCGGGTGTCTGTCTCAATCCCAGATACACAACTTCCATACCGGCATCCACCAGTCCACGGGCAACAACCTTTGCGCCTCGATCATGACCATCCAGACCCGGTTTCGCGATGATTACTTTAATTTTCTCCATATCCAATCCTCAATTTCTAAAACCCCGTTTCCCGTTAACGATCTTCATATCTACAATCAGTCGCCTATTTTTTCAACTGATATCATTCGGATTCTCCCACCTGATTCACGTTTTCCGGATTAAGATGCGCCGGCTGATCGATTGTCAGGCAGATGTTTTTGCAAAGTGATTCGATATACTGAAAAGGGGATTGTCCCTGATGAACCAGGCCAATTGCCGTTTTGCGTATGTCTTCGCTCACGCCGCTGTTCTTCAGATATGTAATCCAAAGATACGCTCTGATCGCTTTTTCGATTTCAAGAATCATGCGGTCTTGCCTTTTTCGCAGGATCTTTCCGGTATCATTCAATTGTCGAATCCGCTCAACCAGGATATCAAACACACAATCGATGTTTGTCTCTTTTAGGGCGGAGGCTTTAATCACAGGCGGATAATTATCGACTGAGTAGTGACTGCTTGTCTGGAAAATGAACTGAATATAATCGGCGAGCTGATCAGAACCCGGTAAATCTGATTTATTAATGACGTAGAGATCGGCAGTTTCCATGATTCCCGCTTTCAGCATTTGAATGACATCGCCGGTGGAGGGCTGCAGAACGAGCATGATAATATCGGAGCAAGACAATATATCCAGTTCGGCTTGTCCGACACCGACTGTTTCAATCAGGATCAGATCCATGCCAAACCCATCAAAAACGTCCGCCACGTACGGTGTCGACGGCGAAAGGCCGCCGCCGGACCGTGACGCAAGTGATCGAATAAAAACATTAGAATCACCGATCAGGTTTTGCATGCGGATACGATCACCAAGAAAAGCACCCCCGCTGAATGGACTGGTGGGGTCCACGGCAATGATGCCGACTTTTTTGCCGTTTTGGCTCGCCTGTCGTGCCAGAGCGGCAGTAATGGTGCTTTTCCCGACTCCCGGAGGCCCGGTAATTCCCACTCGTGTTGCATTTTTAAGGTGCGGAAACAACCGATCCAGTATCGCAGGTATTCGATCGGGATGGTTATCGACATATGTGATAATTCTGGCGCAGGCGAGTCTGTCGCCCACAAAGAAGCGCTGCCATAACTCGTCGGCTATAACGAACTGCTCCATCCAATTATTCCTTCCCGCTGGTTCGATCTCCGGCCATGAGTTCCCCCGGCGATCTTTAAGATATCTCCGGGTTCCGTCCGACAACAGTCTGTTTGTAGCCGAGTCGACATGCCCCGTCAACAGCATGGGAGTTGGAAAATCCAATGGATACGATGGATCGAAAATAAATAAACTCTTGGCAAACGATTTTCTTTGCTATATATGAGGGGCAGGCATTTCTGGTTCCTGATCGATCAAGATGGACGATTTTTCCAGAGTTGAAGGAATTATATAAATGAGTGAAAACAAGATTGAAAAACTCCGACGAGAAAAAAGCAGGTTATATAGCGGGGGCGGGGCGGGCCGGATAGAAAAGCAGCATGCTGCCGGTAAAATGACTGCGAGGGAGCGGTTGGCCCTGTTGTTCGACGAGGATTCATTCCAGGAGACCAATCTTTTCATGAAGCATCGCTGTGTCCATTTTGGGATGGAGTCCAAAGAGATGCCGGGTGAGGGGGTTGTGACGGGTGTCGGAATGATTGAATCGCGGCCAGTTTACGCTGCAAGCCAGGACTTTACCGTGGCCGGCGGTTCGGTTGGGGAAGCCAACGCTAAAAAAATTCACCAGATCATGGATGATGCTCTGAAAACAGGTGATCCTTTTATCTTCATCAATGACAGCGGAGGTGCCAGGATCCAGGAAGGAGTTGATGCTCTGGCCGGGTATGGCGGCATTTTTTATCGCAATGTAAAGATGAGTGGCGTTGTTCCCCAGATCAGTATAATAGCGGGACCGTGCGCGGGTGGAGCAGCTTATTCGCCGGCTTTGACTGATTTCATTATTCAGGTCAGGCATGAAGGTCAACTGTTTATTACCGGTCCGAATGTCATAAAACAGGTTACCGGGGAAGTCATCAGTGCGGAGGAGCTCGGCGGTGCTGACAGTCATGCGTATTACAGCGGGGTTGTTCATTTTATTGCGGAGAACGACCAGGAGGCTCTTCAACTGGCCAAACGCCTGCTTTCCTTCCTGCCAAGCAATAATATGGAAGATCCTCCGTTCATCACGGATGAAATTGAATCGGGCATCCAGGATGACAATTTCTTAAATTCAGTGATCCCGGATGATCCGAAAAAACCGTATGATATGCATGATATCATCCTTCATATTGTTGACCGGGGTGATTTTTTGGAAATACAGGAGCATTTTGCATCCAACATCATAATCGGATTCGGCCGGTTGATGGGGCGGACGATTGGAATCATCGCCAATCAACCGAAAGTCAAGGCAGGAGTTCTTGACATCGACAGCTCGGATAAATCAAGTCGTTTCATCCGGTTTTGCAATGCATTCAACATACCGCTGGTGACTTTTGTGGATGTTCCCGGATTTATGCCGGGGCTCGATCAGGAATTCGGCGGAATTATTCGCCATGGCGCTAAAATGCTGTTTTCATATTCGGCAGCTACGGTGCCCAAGCTGACGGTAGTTGTCAGGAAAGCGTATGGTGGAGCATTTCTGGCGATGTGTTCCAAGGATATGGGAGCCGATCGTCTTTACGCCTGGCCCTCCGCTGAGATTGCGGTGATGGGTGCGGAAGGTGCAGTGAATGTCCTGTATCGGGATAAACTTGAGAAATCAGATGATTCCGAGCAATTACGCCTGGAATTGATCAATGATTATAAAGCAACATTTGCCAATCCATTTATTGCAGCTGCAAGAGGGTACATCGATGATATCATCGAGCCCTCAGAAACCCGTGCCGTCCTGATTAACGCGCTGGAGTTTCTGAAATCGAAGAGGGAAATCAGACCCCAGAAAAAGCACGGGCTGATACCACTGTAAGGATAACCACCATGACTGATAATGTAATTCAGGGACTCCAACTTTCATTGGCCGGAATTCTTATCGTATACATCATCCTGGCATTTATTTCTTTAATGGTCGCACTAATCGGATATCTGGACGGGGACTGGAAACGTCGTGAAAAGCGTCAAAAACTTGAATCGCTGGAAAAACCGCCGACCATTGATGATCTGACTCTGGTACTGATTTCAGCCGCTGTTGCCACCATGCTGAAAGGGCGTTATCGCATCCGCAGTGTTACCAGGGTCAAACCGGGATCCGGCGGCAGCGCATGGTCTCTTCAGGGCCGGTCGACATTACTGGGGTCTCATGTGATTTCCAAGGGCAACGATTAGGACTTTGCAATGATTAAAGATTGGTTTCAAGGAGAAAAGAAATGAAGCTTCGCATAACGGTTCACGGCACTGCGTATGATGTGGATGTTGAAATCCTGGATCCCGGAGAAGGTTTCCCATCCAGCCCGTTACCGAAAATTGCTCCGATAAATCAACCGGTTCAGGCATCCGCACTGCCCGGAAGCCCAGCAAAACTGTCTTCGAAAACCCCTGTTTCTTCAGGACATGCTCAGGGTAACGTCAATTCACCCATTGCCGGCACAATCCTTGAGATTAAATGCAAGGCTGGCGATTCCATTTCCGTCAATCAGGAATTGTTGGTCATTGAGGCCATGAAGATGGAAACGTCCATTGCAGCACCTGCAGCCGGTATTGTGAAATCGATCGATGTTGCAGTAGGTGATGCCGTGCGTGAAGGCCAGACTCTGATTCAACTGCAATAACCGGCATCCGGGAGTAACAGACTGATATGGAGATTTTACTTTCTTTCTTCCAGGTGAATGCATTCGGGACGATGACCTGGGGTAATGTGATCATGCTCCTGGTCGGTGGTGCGTTCATCTATCTTGCCATCACAAAGGATTACGAACCGCTCCTGTTGGTTCCTATCGGTTTTGGAATTCTGGTAGGAAACATTCCTTTCGCACAAGGCATGAGACTGGGGGTTTACGAAGAAGGCAGCGTTCTCTCGATCCTGTATAAAGGGGTCTCCCAGGGATGGTATCCCCCTCTCATCTTCCTCGGATTGGGTGCGATGACGGATTTTTCATCCATGCTGTCCAATCCGAAGTTAATTCTGCTCGGTGCTGCTGCTCAGATCGGAATTTTCGTAACCCTGATCGGTTCGCTGTATTTGGGATTCACTATGGATGAGGCGGCGGCGATAGGAATTATAGGCGGCGCCGATGGTCCAACCGCGATTTTCCTGTCCTCCATGCTGGCACCACATCTATTGGGAGCCATAGCCGTTGCAGCCTACTCCTATATGGCTTTGGTACCGGTCATCCAACCACCGATCATCAAACTCCTGACATCCCGCAGGGAACGCCTGATCCGTATGGCCCCATCCAAACCCGTTTCCAAACGAGTGCGGATTCTTTTCCCAATCATTGCGTTCATAGCAACCGCTCTCGTCGCACCAGGCTCCATTCCTCTCCTGGGTACATTGTTCTTCGGGAATCTGCTGAAGGAAAGCGGCGTTACGGATCGACTCGCAAACACTGCCCGAACAGCATTCATCGATATCGTGACAATTCTACTGGGATTCACTGTCGGCACATCCACCGACGCATCCCGATTTCTGAAAGTTGACTCAGTTAAGATATTCGCATTGGGTGCATTTTCGTTTGCGATTGCAACGGCTGGAGGCGTATTGTTTGCCAAAGTTATGAACCTCTTATGTAAAGAAAAAATAAATCCGATAATTGGTGCGGCAGGCGTTTCAGCCGTACCCGATTCCGCCCGGGTCTGCCAGATGGTCGGAGCCAGGGAGGATCCGCAAAATTTTCTGATCATGCATGCCATGGCTCCGAACGTCGCCGGTGTCATCGGATCAGCAGTCGCTGCCGGTGTTCTGCTGGCTGCGTTGGGACATCTTTGATAAGATCCTTGATATTTCAGGAGGAATCGTTGTGAACAAACCGTTCGAACAAATAAAGGAAAGTCGCAGGATTTGGGAAGAAAAAATACTGGCTAAATCAATGTCCAGATCAGCTGAAAGGCCAGAATGCGAAACGACTCGCCGAGTTGCCGATCCATCGGATCTGGAGCATTTTGATTACGTCAGAGATCTGGGTCATCCTGGAACCTATCCATTCACGCGCGGGGTTCAACCGACGATGTATCGGGGACGTTTCTGGACAATGCGTCAGTATGCCGGTTTTGGCACCGCCAGGGAATCAAACGAACGCTACAGATATCTGCTCTCTCAGGGCCAAACCGGGTTGTCCGTTGCATTCGATCTACCCACACAGATCGGTTATGACAGTGACGCCCCTATGGCGGCGGGGGAGGTGGGAAAAGTCGGAGTGGCAATCGATACGCTCGCCGATATGGAAATCCTGTTCGATCAAATCCCGCTTGAAAAAGTGTCAACGTCCATGACAATCAATGCGTCGGCGGCGGCTCTACTGGCCATGTACATAGCGGTTGCGGAGAAACGTGGCATTGCGTCGACTGAACTGATGGGTACGATTCAGAATGACATTCTGAAAGAATACGTGGCTCGCGGAACCTATATTTTTCCGCCTGAGCCATCGATGAGAATCATCACAGATATATTTGAGTATTGCTCTAAACATCTGCCGAAATGGAATACTATCTCCATCTCGGGTTACCATATCAGGGAAGCCGGCTCCACGGCAGTCCAGGAAGTCGGTTTCACGCTGGCTGACGGTATTGCCTACTGTGAAGCGGCGATGAAATGCGGTTTGGATGTCGATACATTCGGATCACGACTCTCATTCTTCTTTAACGCCCACAACAATCTACTGGAAGAAATCGCCAAGTTCAGAGCGGCCCGGCGTCTTTGGTCGCGTATAATGAAGGAGCGTTTCAAAGCGGGTGAAGCAGCGCAGAAACTGCGATTTCACACCCAAACCGGCGGATCGACTCTCACCGCGCAGCAACCGGACAACAACATTGTCCGCGTGACGATCCAGGCACTGGCTGCTGTACTGGGTGGCACCCAAAGCCTGCATACGAATTCTCGCGATGAAGCACTGGCGCTCCCAACGGAGGATTCCGTCCGGATCGCCCTCCGAACTCAGCAGATTCTTGCTCACGAATCCGGAGTAGCGGATACGATCGATCCGATGGCAGGATCGTATTACATTGAGAAGATGACAGATGAGATAGAGCAGGCGGCGGCCGAGATAATCCGAAAAATCGACGAGATCGGCGGAATGGTCAAAGCGATCGAGGAAGGATTCGTACAACGTCAGATTCAAGAGAGTGCTTATCGGACACAACGTGCGATCGATGCCGGTAAACAGGTTCTCGTCGGCGTTAACAAATTCACAGTTGAAGAGCCAGCGGTATCAAATCTTGCAGCACTTGATCCGGAGATCGAGGCGAACCAGGTGAAATTCCTTCAAGCTGTTCGATCCCGTCGAGACACCGAGAAGGTCAAACAGACACTCAGAAACCTCAAATCCACTGCAGAGTCGTCGGAAAACCTCGTTCCAGTGATTCTGGCTGCAGTCAGAGAGTATGCCTCACTAGGCGAAATTTGCGATACGCTTCGCTCCGTATTCGGTGAATTCAAGGAGAGAGTAATTTTATGATTGGAAAAATCGATCACATCGGAATTGCCGTGAGTGACCTTGACGCGCAGGTTACTTTTTACCGTGACGTTCTTGGACTTCATTTTGAAGGCTACGAGGATCTTCCCGACAGGGGTTTACGTGTTGGAGTATTTCTCGTCAAAGACGTTAAAATAGAATTGTTGCAATCAACCTCCCCGGATTCAGCAATCGGGAAATTCATTGAGGCAAAAGGTGAAGGAATTCATCACATCGCCTTCTGTACGGCGGACGCTCAGGCCGAACTGAACCGATTAAAGGAAGCCGGTGTTAAGTTGATTGACGAATCACCTCGACCCGGCGCAGAAGGAACGAGAGTTGCCTTCCTGCATCCCAAAAGTACTTTCAAAGTTCTGATGGAGTTGTGCGAACACTGATTTGGTTGACCGGGTGAGATCCGCAACCTTGTGATTGCTCATGCGTCCTATTTGGAGTCGAGCCGGCTTGTCCCGGAATGATGGAGATTTATCAAGGTATTTTTCAGATGAATCTTGTGCATCCGGTTCGTGTCATGGAACCGTACACCCCGTTGGCGCGTTGTTTCAATCAAGACTGAACGCTCTTCAGCCTTTGGGAGTCATACATGCTGCAGTTGAAGGAATTAACGAAGAAATTCGGCAATCGGACGGTCGTTGATCACATCAACATCAGCGTTGGCAGGGGAGAGTTGTATGCTTTCTTAGGGCCGAATGGGGCGGGAAAAACAACCACGATCCGCATGATTGCCGGTTTATTGAAGCCCGATGATGGATCGATCGTGATTAATGGTTTTGATTCCATAAAAGATTCTATCAGAGTCAAACAGTCATTCGGTTACATCCCTGACCAGCCTTTTATCTATGATAAGTTAACTCCCAGAGAATTCCTGCGCTTCATTGGTGGTTTGTACGGAATTGATCCGAGTGAATGTGATCAACGTGCCGGGTACTGGATGGACCAGTTTGAGCTCAGTCATTATTTCGATGAACTGATCGGTTCATTTTCTCATGGCATGCGGCAAAAAGTTGTTTTCACTGCGGGTTTTTTGCACAATCCGCCGGTTTTAATAGTCGATGAACCCATGGTGGGGCTGGATCCACGAGGCGCTGTCATTTTGAAGAAACTGCTTCGTCAACGATGCGAAGCCGGTCTCGCCGCCTTCGTTTCGACCCATTCCCTGGATGTGGCCGAACAGATCGCGGATCGGATTGGGATCATGTATCAAGGGCAATTGCTTGCCGAAGGAACAATGACGGAACTTCAGGATTTGACACAGCAGGGTGGAAAGCGACTGGAATCCATTTTTCTTGAATTGACACAGGCCCGTGATGTCGGAGACATCCCGACTGGAGCTTATCTTTAGTGAGATTTTTGAACACAATCAGGTCCCTGCGCCTGATGATCATCAATGATTTTTTGCGACTCAATAATCACTACCGTGCGAACGGAATTTCCGCCGTTTTCGCTACAACTGCGATCATTCTCCTCGCAACGTTCTTTATTCTCGTAGAGTATTTCGTTGCAGAACATCTGTTTCAGCATATCATGAATCAGGTTCACCTTGAGGGCCTGCGATACGTTCTTCTTGCCAAACTCCTGCAAATGGTCTTTCTCATTTTTTCAGTCCTGCTGGTTTACTCCAACATCATCATGTCGATTTCAAGCTATTTTCTATCACCTGAAATTGACCTTCTACACACTCATCCGATTTCTGATAAAGTGCTGTTCATTTACAGTTTTTTTGAAACATTTATCCGCAGTTCATGGATGTTTATCGCCTTTGGGCTTCCAATTCTGCTGGCCTATGGAGTCGTTCTGAATCAGGCAGGAACATTTGTCAGCCAGATCGGTTTAATTGTGATTCCAATGCTGATCCTGCCGGCTGCACTGGGTGTTTTTGCGGGCGTTCTACTCATTTATGTCTTTTCCCCCAGACGAACTCAGCGGGTTTTTCTGATTATGGGTATCTGTCTCGCTGTTGGACTGGTTCTCGTTTTTCGACTGATGAGACCCGAGCAATTGGTTGATCCGATTGGTGTAGAACAAGTGAATTTCTACCTTGACACACTCCGGATTCCATCGATCTCCTGGCTGCCGACCACGTGGGCTTCGGAAGGTTTTTCCGCTTATGGAGAAGGAAGAGGGACAGCGAATCTTTACAATGCCCAAAAGTTGTGGGTCGCCGCCGGATTCTCTCTTTTACTCGCTTATATTTCTTTCAAAATATTCTGGTGGCGGGCCCGTTCACGTGGGCAGGACTCCGATATCATCGAACTCGATAAGAACGACAAAAAAAGGGAGGCAACCCCTGCGAATCATTTTCGCTGCTCACTGATGTACAGGGACATGATCCTCTTCAGACGAGATGCCGGTCAATGGTCGCAGATTATTGTAATTGCAGCGTTAGTTATTATTTACATCTTTAATTTCAAGAATCTTCCTTACGAGTTGTACGGATTTCAATATGGCATGTCTTTTGTTTCGGTATTTGCCAGTGGATTAATCCTGTCCGCTTTACTGGCGCGATTCGGATTTCCAGCGGTCAGCATGGAAGGCCGGGCAATCTGGATTTTAAAAACGAGTCCGATTAATTGGCGCAGATACTTGTGGCACAAGTATCTTTTTCTCGTTATTCCAGCTCTGACAATTGGCAGTATTCTCGTCTTGTTCAGCGTCCGTGTTCTGGATGGCAGCTCGATCCTTGTATTAAAATGCCTGTTGACGGAAGCTGCAATAGCGGTCAGTTGCACAGGGCTGGCCATCGGTATCGGTGCTAGACGCCCCCGTTTCAATCTGAATGATGCTGCAATGGTTACGGTCAGCGCACCCGGTCTATGGTACATGATACTGGCTGTCTTAACGATTTGTGTCACAGTCGGATTAGTCGTTCTCCCGGATCTCCTTCGATATATGTCATACGGTTGGCGCTGGCTTACGTTTATCCGTCATGCCGATCGTATCGTCGTTTGGTTCATCGTTCTTTTGCTTGTGTCGTGTGCCACTCTGATACCCATGGAAAGTGGTATTCGGCACTTAAAAAGAATGGCGGAAAAGTAATTAAAAATAAAGAAATAATCCCGCTGTCAATGTTCGGGGTTGATTAGAGTCCAACCGATAGGGATCCACAACTGATTCACCGTTATGCGGGTCAATAGTCGGGAATTGATACGCATCAGTGATGTTGATCATTTTCAGACGACATTGGAGGATGAATGACCTGGAAACATCAAACCGTTTACTTACTTCTATATCCAATCGTTGAACGATATCGCCGTGCTTCCCATTGATCCCGCTTGCAGATCCTGTACCCATCGGATCTCCATTTTCAGCTACCTCAGTATATGTCCG
The DNA here is from genome assembly GCA_016931515.1 of candidate division CSSED10-310 bacterium. Taxonomy (GTDB): domain Bacteria; phylum CSSED10-310; class CSSED10-310; order CSSED10-310; family CSSED10-310; genus JAFGEQ01. The sequence continues at coordinate 90,949 of JAFGEQ010000012.1, forward strand.
TCCGCTCGTAATCCGATAATCAAATCCGATATCGATATCCACAACCGGAATGAGTGTCCAGGCGTTCAACCGGATGGAGTGTGTCAGATCATTATCCATGGGCATCTGCGAGGAGATCGTTCCGGAGTAATACTCTCTTGGCCAGGGCAACTCGGCATAGGGTCTGATATGAGCTAAAATAATGTCATCACCCCATGAGACACGGGCGCGACTATATCCATAAGCGAGATTTAGATTTACCGTTTGCTCAGGATTAAACCAGGATGCCCGAAAACAGATGCCCATTATCTTCCCTGCATGACCGGTTGCTGGATAGGAGAGTTCTATACCCGGTTTAGTTTGGATTGGCAGCATAAAGATCATTTGGCTGAGCAGGGAATAAAAACCGTTTAAATCCAGATTAAGCTGGCGTCCGATGTCACGATGATATCCCCCATACCAGCGGAATCCGAGCTGGGGTTGAGTGACAGGCAATAACTGGTCCGATTGGACCGGAAAACGAACCTGATCAGAGATGAAGCTTATTCCGGGAGACTGAGCGATACGCTCGACACCTCCGGTCAACCGGTTCTTGCCCCAATCCCACTCGAAATAAAGCCTGGGAGATAAATAATCGGTCTGCGTCAGATAATTGAATCGATCCCAGCGCAATGAAAAACCCAATTCCAGATTCTCGCTTAAAAACCAGCGATCATGCCCCCACATGGCAAACTCCCAGTCACAGATATCGGCATTCCATTCATAAACTACCTGTCGGGACGGATCCTGTTCCAGAGTGTTGAAAAAACCTTCATTTACATCAATATCCAGCCGGTTTACTCCCATTCCAGCTTCGATATCATGGTATCTGGTTGTATTACCGACTTTCATACTGCATCGAACAGCCGACCGCCGGTTACTTGAAAACCAGTCGCCAAGATCGTAGGGATAATTACCCGGAAACGTTTCGAGATGACTCTGTCCCTGGGTTGACAATGATAACCCACTGGCTGTAACTGCATACCAATATGTCGAAAAAATCCGTTGTCTGTATTGGATACCCATCAGCAGGTTGTCCTGTTCGGACTCGATCGCAGGAAATCCTCTGAGTTTCCACAAATTGGATATCAAATGGTCGGATTGTTGATATCCCGTGATTATATTCCATGAACCCTTGGAAACAAAAGATAATCTACTCCATGCGTTCACATCTTCAAGAGCATCGCTATTGATAACATCTGATGTATAACCACGATTGGATCGACGCCAGTCAATAGCCGCTGTCATGTCGGCTCCCAGCAGGCTGCCACTCAGTAAAAGATTGGACCGTCTGTCGATCAGATCCGGAGTCTGCTCAGGAATATCTGTGAGCCTGCCGGACTCGACGTGCCAGTAATTGAACATTTTTTTTGAGCTTGCATCCCGGATAAATGAGCTGTTGCTGATAATATCTGAAAACCCGAGCATTCCTGACAACTTTCTCCCCGATGCGTGCCGGGTTCTCAAATAAACAGCTCCACCGGCGGCTGTTTGCTGATCAACATCCTGACCTGCCCTGACAGGCAGAACCTGGGCAATCAGGGAGGCTGGGGGGAAGAATCCAGGACGCTGGTCAGACGGATCCTGGACAGGAATCCCATCGATAAACAATGCAACATCAGTCGTTCGCTGCGAAGGAAATCGTGGAATACCGGTTTCAGGGTGAACAAGAATTCCCGGCAGCGACTCCATTTGCTCAGCAATCGTGGAAGACGGAAAGTATTTGTCTGTGAGTATCCGGCCCCACGAGATAACAGGAAATGTCCGAAAATGAAATCTCACTTTGCATTCCCGGGCGGAAATAAGATCTTTTAACTCCGGGACGAGGTAAATCCTGCAAAAAATGATTGATCGTTGCTCGATGTTAAACCGATCCGATTGAAGACCCTTAAACCCGTTCCTTCCTGCGGTGACACGATATGCACCGGGTTTCAGTTGGAAAAACCGCATTTCACCAACGCCATCCGATGTTTTGCTGTGTAATCGAACTGCCTCTTGGCCCATTAAAAAACCATCATTGAACATATCAAGATGGATGTTGACAGATGGCAATGGATTGCCAGCATCATCATAGGTCTGAATAAGAAGCATTGAAGACTGCGTCAAAGCTGTCGGTGCTGCGATCAAGATCGCCAGGATGGATAAGAAGATGCAATGGCGGATATCACGATTCATGCATGCAGGATACCTCGGTTGCATGTCAGGGAGCAATCAATAATCATGGATAAAGCGGGGGAAAAACAGAGAGATCTGAAGCGCCCCCTTTTCGACCAATCACCAGGCACGCATTGGCGATAGCATCTCTGGGGTGATGAATCATCTGTAGACGAAATGCGGGTACCTGACGTACATCCATCAGTGTCAGTAACTCTGTCAGCCGTTGCGGCATCATGACAACCGCCAGGATTCCCCGGTGTTTTAACAGGATCGATCCGACCCGGATAAATTCAGATAACTCACCATGAACTTCATGATTCGACATCCGGATATCATCTTTGGTGCTCATCTTGCCGGTATGGAGTTTTCTGAAAGGGGGATTTATTACAACAACATCATGGGATCCATCCGGACGTCTTGTTGCGGCGTTGCGAATATCACCCCATATGATGCTGATCCGATCCTGGAATCCATTGCGTTCGACATTGCGTTGAGCAGCAGATACTAGTTTTTCCTGGATCTCATAGCCGGTTATCCGGACTTCCGCGAACAGCGATGCCAAACCGATGGATAAAAAACCTGAGCCACACCCCAGATCTCCAGCTGAACGGAAATCCTGATTCAAGTCGGCGATGAATTTTAGGAGGTAAAGCGATTCCTGGGTCACCTTCAGCCCGGACTGCTCAATCTGAAGTATCCGCTCAGTTCCAGGTATCCCGATCTGAATGATCCGCGGCATGGCGTCTATCACGATGCTTTGAAAAACTCGTCTGCGCTCTTCGGAATTGATTCCACCCTGTATTTAGGGATTACATAGACCGCGTCATTGCCTTCCTTTTTAAGATAATACTTGTCAGCTTGATCATCCGTCGGTTTACCGAAAACAAAAACTATCTTTTCCTTCGTATCCATCATAGTTACGGAAAGCACAGCCGTTGGGTTATCGAAACCGTACTCGGTAACATCCTCTTTTCGTGGAGCGAAGTCCGAAGCACGCAAGTTCCTGAAAATGCCAGTCAGTTTTTGTGCAGCAGTTTCATCGATCACACCCTGGCTGGGGCGAGTCATTTTCCAGATCATCCTGGGTTCTTCCACCTGGATGGTTTCATCGGGCAGTTGTGTCAATTCAATTGCTTCGTCTCCAGTCCCGATTGTGATTTTCTCGATCTCATCCGGTTCAATCTTGCAGAGCATCAGATCCTTCCATGCAGCTGCACTCCCCTTGCCATAAATCATTTTCAGATAGCCTTCTGCGAGCAGTACCGAATCTGAATCTGCTTTTCGAATATAGGTCGTCATGAAATCCATCGCCGCATTTTTTCCGATAAAGAAGTGTGCGGCAACGGACCCGTCATCGTTTATCAGGGTAACCTCAGTTCCCATTGTTCCCATTGTAAACGGCTTGGATTGACCGTCCTCATCCTGAACAGTGGATTCCTTGGCTGCATTAACCTGGAATGTAATATGCTTGTCAGGATTTCTTGAGACAACCTGTAATCCCTGTAACTTCGCAGTTGTCTCGAACAGTTTATCGATCGCTTCCTTATCAGCCGGGACAGTGTCGTTCCCATCCTCGACCATCCATGTTCCATCTTTTTTAACCAGATTGATATTGCCGCCAAAGGAGCCCAGGACGATTGATGAAATGGTCTCGGGATCAAGATCGGGAAACATCAATTCAAGTTCAGAGGGTCTCGTTTCAGTTTTCTTCTCAATAGAGTTTTCATGGATCATTACGGCGATTCCCAGGATGACAAATAGACCTATTAAAACAAGAAAACGCTTATTCATGGTTGCCCCCCTGTATCATTGATTGAATTTTGCGTTTTGTCTGTTTCCGCATCATCATCCGAAACAAGCCGATGAACACGACGAGCACAGGCACCAGAATCGTTCCCATCAGGCGGTGGTTTGTCTTTTTCAGCTCAATGGCTTTCTCATCGTTTGTTCCAAATTCCAGAGGCCGGTCAGATACAACACGGGATCGGATACCAATCAACTGGTTCCCGATGACCATCGAATCGACCAGGTTCTGGAAACAGACCAGATTCTCCCCGAACAACGACAAAAATTGATTCGTGACAAATCGCGTTGAGGCAATGACTATGAATTGAGCGTCGCCGGTACTGCCGACAGTTTCTTCCTCCTTCGGCGGATTCCCTTGAGGTGCTTCCGGATTTTCCGGAACCGGTTTGTCTTTGAAATAACTGACCAGATTACCCCGGCACTCCATGGCCAGAACACTCCGAACCAGATCGTTCTCCGTCACGTTCCACTGTTGCTGAGGGTTCAGATCATAGGGTGCTTCCATGACCCATGCCACATCCGATGTCGAAACAAGATCTTTCTTTTGAAGCCCCGGTACTTTTTCGGTTTCAAACTGTAAAGGTGAAGTCCATGGCAATACCAAACTCTCCAATTGGCTGACAGCAGGCGTTTCCTGATCGAAACTCTCACCACCGATTTTGGGCCAAAGCGGATAGGGAAGGCGGAATCTGACATAACCGCTGCTGAATGATGCCTGGGCATTTCGACGGTCGGCAACCAACTTCTGTTCAATATTTATCCCATAATGCTCTAGTAATGTCGCAACATCCGCCGTCACTGGCGCTGCGGATAAACCCTGACCTTCAGCCAACTCGACACCATCGACCAGGAAAATGACTTTTCCGTTTTTCATCATGTATTGATCAATGGCATACAACGCTCTGGGTGGCAGGGCCTGCGAACCATCGACAACAACAACACTCGTTTTGGGAGGAATGGAAGTCAGATTTCCCGGTGCCATGGGTCTGACAACGTAGTTTTTATTCAATTCATCCTGAAGGAGCTTGTAGCCGTTCGGATCCTGCGGATTTGAATCCTGATCGCCGATCCAGGCCAGTATCCGGTCCGAGGTTTCTTTCACTTTCAGGATTGATGCTGTCAGATCGTACTCAAGATTTGCGATATCCGGAATAAACGGGATTACCTCACCTTTGTCTCCGTATTGAATCGCAATTCCCATGTATCCCATGCTAATAACCTGCTTGTCCCGTTTTATTTCACCCAAAGGAACTTCCGGTATTCCCATTCGTGCAATTCGAGCTTTCAGATCTTCATCTTTTCCGGGATCGAGATATTGTATATTTAAATTATTTCCAGCAAATGCCTGGTATTCCGAAAGGATGTCCTGAACCTGGGTCCTGATCGTCGTGTGGTAGGGAGGAAGATCTTCCGAAAAATAAGCTGTGATATTAATAATATCATCCAATTGATTCAGAACACTCTTGGTCGATTCTGAAATTGTGTATTCCTTTTTCTCCGTTAAATCCTTTCGAAGAAAGATCCTGTATGAGAGGATATTAATAAATACGAGGATACCGAGCATCAGAAATACGGACGTAAACGACAGCGTTTTTGATTTGATTGTTGGGTGTTGAATAGCCATATGTTTCTCCTCAGTGACCTGTGCGGCTTTCCAGTGCCCGGATGTTTAAGAACAGGAATAAGGCTACTACGGATAAGTAATACAAGACATCGCGTGAATCGATCACTCCGCGACCGATACTGCGAAAATGAGCACCGATTCCCAGAAACTGGAGAACAGGGACCCAGGAGCCCGGAACCCTGATTAAAACGAACCCCTCGCCGATTATAAAAAGGCCAAAACAGATCACAACCCCAAAGATGAACGTGATGATTTGATTATCATTCAAACTGGATGCGAACATCCCTATCGCAAGATATGCACCACCCATCAGAATTGCTCCGAGATATCCACCGATTATCGGTCCCATATCCGGATTGCCGAGTTGAACGACAGAGATCACCAGCGGAAATGTCAGCAGAATCGTCAAAGTCAGAAAACAGAAGCTTGCCAAGAATTTACCGATAACAACATCGATATCTCTCACGGGAAGCGTCATCAGCAATTCCATCGTACCGAGTTTTTTCTCCTCCGCCCAAAGCCGCATCGTAACAGCCGGCACAAAAAACAGGAACATCCAGGGCAAAAGCTCGAAAAAACCTCTTAATGAAGAATAATTGAGAATAAAGAAGCTCGAATAAAATAACCATCCGGTCAACACCAGAAACACCGTTATGAAGATGTAACCAATCGGCGAGTCGAAATACGACCGGAATTCACGCTTGAAAATAGCATAGATATCGCTCATGGTTCTTTTCCTCTCTACCGTGTAAGTTGCGCGAAGATATCTTCCAGGGTTGCCGACTCAGTGTGCAGTTCCGTCAGAGTCCAACCGTGCTCAACAGCGCAACGAAATACATCTGCAGCCGGTTTGACACCGGGATGAAGTTTCATTGCTATCCGTTGGCCATCCTTATCCGCACGATTCTCAGAAGCTTTTGCAACTGATTTAATGCCTGCTATTCTCGAAAATGCAGAAACCGGCGCATCAGTCATGTCACTAATTGTAACCCATAATGTGGATTCACCGGCAGCCTGTGAGGCCAGTTTTTCAGGTGTGCCGTCAGCAACGATGCGACCATCATGAATAATCAGTATCCTGTCACATGTTGCAGTCACCTCCGGAAGAATATGTGTAGAAAGAATGACGGTTTTCTCATGACCAAGCTCCTTGATCAACTCCCGAATCTCTATAATCTGATTGGGATCAAGTCCGGATGTCGGCTCATCCAAAACCAATATGTCCGGATCATGGATCATCGCCTGAGCGAGGCCAACCCTTTGTCTATAACCCTTGGAGAGTTCGCCGATCTTTTTATGCATGACCTGTTTCAGGCCGCATAGTTCAACGATCCGATTCGTAGCACCAGTGATTTTTGATGCAGGAATTTTTCGTACGCGAGCTATAAAACTCAGGAAATCGGGAACATCCATATCCAAGTATAATGGCGCACTCTCCGGAAGATATCCGATACGCTTTCTGACTTCCAGTGATTGCGTATAGATATCAAATCCTGCAATCGTGGCTGACCCTTCATCAGCCGGCATGAAACCGGTCAAAATACGCATCGTCGTCGTTTTTCCGGCTCCATTGGGTCCCAAAAATCCAAGAACCTGACCGGTTGGTACCTGAAAGGAAACATCCTTCACGGCTACCGTCGATCCAAAACGTTTTGTCAAACCTTGCACATCAATCATAATGAACCCCATCCTCAGATAATTGAATATCCAATGAATCAAACAGGCGCGACAATGCCTGTCGTTTTTCTATCTGCTCCTTACACGATTCAAGCTGATTTGGTTCCCAAAAAATTCGTTCATCCGAGTCATCATCTCTTATTTGGAAGCATCAAAACACGCTCAAGTTCATTAATCACGGACTGCCAGCTTTTATTTGCGCCCATTTTCACTGTCAAACGTCCCGGACTGCTAACCCAGACCGGCTTCATCTCATCAGAATTGTAGACAACGATCACACTGTCTTGATCAAAACGGTTTTCCAACAGCCAATCCACAAAACTGATTGCTGTAGCCCGATCAATCTCCGAATCGGAATCGAGACCTCTCGGATCGAACATCAGTATGAATCGGCGATTCTCCAAAGCCCTGATCCAATCCTGGCAGTCGGTTTTTATAAGCTCATATGATTCTTCAGTATCAGAACCATAAGTAAAGATCGCATCCAACGAACGCGCAAATGGCTTGTACTGGTGATTTATTGCGGATTGACCCGTACCAAAGTAACCGATTGGCCACCCCTCGCTCCGAAGCAAAGTCAGGAATTCTACGGGAAGCCCGGCAAATGTTTCAACCTTCAATTCGATGGGATCCAGTGGAGCAGACTGAACAGCAGAAAAAAGAAGTTTCTCAAGACCGGTACCCAGTGGAGGAGTCTCCGAGTTAAAATAAGCTCCGATCAGTAAAAATATGACATTGTGATCGCTATGCCGGTTTAAAATCGTGGGTTCAAGCCAGCTTCCGCTGTTGATAACTCCTGATTCATCTTCGTTGCTGTCTGTTAAAAATGAGATAGTCACTGTCTGGCCGGCATAGTCATCCAGCGTTCGAGAAAACTGGCGCCAACCCATTTCGAGAACCCGCCGAGGAGGTTTGATTGTTGTTTTGAACAACACATGCTCCTTTCCGGCTTCATCTGTCAAATCAATTTCAAATCTCGCAGCCGCGCCGTTTGGATCGAAATTTTCCGGAAGTAATCCGGCTCCAAAACTCAATACCGGTCTCGATGGTAAACACAATTTCCAAGAAAATCTGCTGGGAGCCGGTGAGAACAGAACATGTCGCTGTTTACCGCCCCATATAAAGTTTTTCGCTCCCAGAGTCTGTTGGAGAGTATACAGATCCGGTGGACGAGGCGGTTGTTCCGAACGGAATACGACATAGGAATAAGAAGCTCCCAGGGATCGTTGATCCATGGAATGCAGCATTACATCGGAGGGTTTAAACACCTGTCCCTGACGCAGAGTCATCACGTTTCGACCAAGCTGAATCTGCTTCTCAGGAACCAACAAACGGTAAGTCCTCCACTCATCTTTGAGTTGAATTCGTCCTATTTCCGTATCATTTATATCTACGATAATAGTGGTAGGAGGAGCACCCTCAAAAAGATAGGGGCGAATAGTGATGATCAATTCCTTGTCTTCCAGTTTCGCGGCATATAAATCGATGGAAGATACCAGATCAGACGTCCAGAGGAATCGCGAAAACGGCACAATCACTCCGTCGGGAATATGCCATCCCGAAGTGAGGAAGTGGTAATGATCGGGATTCGACAAATCAATGACAAAAACGTCTGAACCAGTTTTGGCCTGCGGCAGATTCAGAATGAAGTCATGCACTGTGTCAACTGCCATCGGTTCGGAACAGGCGGATAGAGCTATAATGATCAGGGAGGCCGATAAAAGCATGACAAGAATGCGAAGAATCGATTTCATAACTTTCGTCGCACGCTCTTTTCAGTAGAATCATCGAACATATGGATTTTTTTAAGCGGGAAATTGAGAGATATATTATTATCCGAAGGGATCTCCAGATCCGATCCCAGTTTTGCAACGAGATAAATACCGTTGGAGTTGAAGTGTATCAGTGTTTCGGAGCCCGTCGTCTCGATCAGCTCAACAATGCCACGGATCTCTGCCGTATCCGGATCCGCGTTGCCGGATTTGGATATCACGAAATCTTCAGGCCGGATACCGAGTCTGTATCCCGATGTTGTGGACAGGTCAAATATCCTCTCAATCACACCCTGCACCGAGATACGAGACGAGCCGCACAAGACCATGTTTTCGCTGACGGTTACCGGCAGCAGGTTCATTGACGGGCTCCCGATGAAGCCCGCAACAAAAATGTTCTCCGGGTATCGGTAAACATCCAATGGCGCTCCCGCTTGCTGGAGAACTCCATCTTTCAGGATCACAATCCGATCGCCCATCGTCATGGCTTCAACCTGGTCATGCGTGACGTACATCATCGTGGTGCGCAATCTTTCATGCAGTTTCTTGATTTCAGCGCGCATTTGTACGCGAAGTTTCGCATCGAGATTCGACAAAGGTTCATCGAAAAGGAAAACTGCCGGTTCCCTTACGATAGCCCGACCGACTGCAACCCTCTGACGCTGCCCTCCCGATAACTGCTTCGGCTTTCTCTGCAGCAGCTCTTCAATCCCTAAAATCTCTGCTGCCCGTTGCACCCGACGAGCTATCTCATCAGCTGGTACATTCCTTAGTTTCAAACCAAACGCCATATTCTTATACACATCCATATGAGGATACAGGGCATAATTTTGGAAGACCATCGCGATATCCCTGTCCTTGGGTGAAACATCGTTAATGACACGATCGCCTATCCTTATCTCCCCATCTGAAATGGATTCCAGTCCTGCAACCATCCGCAAGGTCGTCGACTTCCCACACCCCGACGGCCCGACAATGACTACAAATTCTTTGTCTTTCACCTCAAAATTGAAGTTGTTGACAACCATGTTGTTATCGAAGTATTTGAAGACATTCTTGAAAACTACGTGCGCCATAGCTGTTATCTCCCATGAAAGAAAACACATTCAAGATAGGCAGCAAAGCATCGCTCGTCAAGGGATAACCCCTGCATGTCCGGGATTTCGATCGAAAAAGCATGACAGGAATTTGCGGATGATACCAGCCGTGGCACCCCAGATGACCTTGCCCTCATAACGGAATCCCTGCAGAAAGTAATAGCGCGGCCCTAGAACTTCCGGCTTTTGCCTGAATAATCCGACGGGAACAAACAATAAACCCGCAACTTCCCCGGGATTGAGTCGGAAACGATCGAAATCAGTTTGCAGAAATGCGACTACCGGAGTGATAGAAAATCCGCTCATCACTGTCTGTACATCGGGAAGTGTTCCCAATATCGTTAACATGTCTGCAGGTATCGAAAGCTCCTCCCAGACTTCTCTCACAGCCGTCTCGATCGGACCCTGATCGCCAGTCTCCCGCAAACCTCCGGCAAAGGCGATTTCTCCGCCATGGTTCCGAAGATGTCTTGAACGTTCGATCAGCACGAATACCGATTCATCATGTCTCTGTTGCACCAGCATCATGACAGCCGCTTCCTGCATGAATGGTGCAACCGGATTGTAATGATCACCGAATACCATACAGGAGCGAACATCCTCCGGCATGATTCTGACTTTCGGTGTGAATTTCATGTACCGATCCATACTCCGCTAACGCTTATTCTCTTTCGCTTTCGAACCACGAAGAATCATAATAGCGCCAGCGAACAGCAGAGGTATTCCGACCAAAAACCATGACTGACTCAGGGTATCAATTGGCAATTCAGGCAAAAACACAATAGCTATCGCATTGTTCAATGCATGTGCCAGCATGGCCGGGTAGATGGAGCCGCTGATATAGACAATCCAGCCGAGTCCGAGCCCAATGAGTGTTGTGGGTACCAACCGGTAAACGCTGAAGTGAAGCAAACCAAACAAAATACTGGTTGCGATGAGTGCTCGCCAGGGACTCCATTTCTGTCTCAGACTGCCAAAGATTGCGCCGCGAAATAGTAGTTCTTCACAGATACCGGGAGAAACCGCCATCAACAGAACGAGGCTGAGAGAGGATATTTCCGGTGTCAGAGCATCAGAGAAGGTATCCATCCACCCCTCGGGCACGGGGAGTAATTTCAACAGCCATTTATTGATTAACAGCGTTGTCGGCAAGACTCCTAACTGGAAAAAAAATGCACCGATCCACACATACCATGGTGCCGATCGAAGACTCAGCGTTTTTTTCAGAGGGAGTTTCTGGAAACGAACAATCACGATAGCGCTGCACAGAATCAGGCCCCATAATGTTATGAGAAGACCTGACACCATATCATGGGCTTGGAGAGGTGCCATGACATAAAACATCAGGAGCCAGACTACAGTGAAACCGGTAAAAGCAGCTATAACCGGATCCTTACGGATACCTTTTAGAGAGAAATCCGTATCGGATACGGAGCCTGGAACAAGGCTGCCTTCTTTCTCAAGACTGGTGACAGTGATGCGGAGAATTGCAAGTGCCAAACCCAGATTCACCAGGTTACCGACAACCATCGGCCACCATTTCAACGTGCCTTCCAACATCTCCTTCATCGCTACAACGACATTTGCGATGGGTACCGCCACAATGAATGAATCCGAGTGCATACCGGGCAGCATCGCAGTAACTGCGGGCAGAAGTGCCAGGAGGCTGAACGGCATTAAGAGCGTTTGACCGGCCTGATAAGTCTTGGCTTTTGCACTAATCAACATCAATGTTGAAGCAAAAATGATCGTCATTGGCAACGCGCACAGGAAAACACCGGTGATGGAACCATAACTGATTAAAAACGTGAAACTTGCTCCATCGGGAGGAGTAAACAGACCGAGTTTCAGGCAGAGGAACATTGAGATAAGATTGAAGATCAGACTGATGAATCCGGTGACGATAACAACCAGCATTTTGCCAATGATGACGCTTTGCCGATTGATTGGGCTGACCAGTAGAGTTTCAAAACAGCCACGTTCTTTTTCCCCGGCAATTAAATCGACGGCAGCGAACGAACAACCGCTGACAAGCATCAGGATCAGGATAAATGGGAGGATCTTGGCTATTTTGTGACCGCTCTGATCCAAAACACTGGCCACATCATGAAACGAAGCGTCGAAGGGTTGTAAATCCCGGATTCGAATGTCGGCCAGATCGTCAGCCAGAAAATTCCTGATCCAGAAAAAACGATTATTCTCGAATGCTTCCTTGCATTGAGTCATTGCTTTGATGGACGAATCATTCGATCCGAGAAACAAGAACCATATGTTTCGGACTGTCCCTGGCTGCCCATCAATTTGAATGCCCATATCAGCATCCTTGGACATCACAGGAATAATGACATCAGCTATTTCAATAACGTGAACCGGAACACTCAATTTCTCTTTAAGAAAACTCACGACTTCATCATGACCAGGGGCAATGGCGATGCGAAACCCTTCTTCAGAGATCTTCTTGTGCTCCAACCCCTGAAGCCAATCCATGCCTCCAATAATAATGGGATAGATCAGAAGCGGAATCAGAAATGCCGAAATGATGACGCGCTTATTCCTCAAAATCTCGGTGATTTCTTTTATGTAAACCGTTTTAATTTCTTTCCAGTTTTGCATTCTGTTGACTCCAGATTAAACCACTTCAGGATCCATTTTCAGCGAATGTAGTACCGGTTCCCATCAAGCTGAAAAAAATATCCTCCAAATAACGCTCACCCGTCTGTTCCCGTAATTCCTCCATCGTTCCGATCGCTTGAAGTGTCCCTTTATGAATGATCGCGATCCGGTCACACAGTTTTTCCACTTCACTCATGATGTGTGTCGAGTACAGAATGCATTTCCCACGTTTTTTATACTCGAGAATCGCTTTCATTGTCTGGGCGGCGGCAATGACATCCAGTCCGACAGTCGGTTCGTCAAAAATAAGAACGGGGGGATCCTGGATCAAGGCCCGGGCGATAGAGACTTTCTGTTTCATCCCGGACGATAGTTTTTCGCATCGAACACGTGCATAGTCTGAAATATTGAACTCCGCAATCAGTGCATCGATACGAGATTTGAGTCCAGCGCCTTTCATCCCGTTGATTTCTCCAAAAAACTTCAGAATTTCTTCAGGTGTCAACCGGGGATACAATCCGGTTGTGGAGGAGAGAAAACCCAATGAAGCTCTCACTTTATCCGGTTCTTTAATAACATCGAAACCATTGAGTTCAGCTGTTCCGCCTGATGGACTCAACAAAGTTGCCAGGATGCGCAAAGTTGTCGTCTTTCCAGCTCCATTCGGTCCCAGCAGACCCATGATTTCACCGGCCTGACAGGTGAATGAAAGTGAATCGACCGCTTTAATTTCCCCACGCTGGGAATCAAAAAATATCCTCGATAGATTATTAACCCTGATCACTTCATTCTCCTTTTTTAAATCGATTTCCAAACATGATTGACTTGATTTGCTGTTTTTCAAGACCCAATACCAACGCATCACGTCGAAGAAGACGCCGGGCGAAAGTCAGCAGAATCACACACCACACCAAAAGGGACGTAAGCGTTATGATCGTAGGAATCCACTCGATATTACCCTGGATCAATGATCGGAAAAATAGTGAGATATTAGTTATCGGTATCAATGCGGTGTAAGAATTAAAAGGAATTCCCGGTATTGCTGCGACGACAGCGGGTTGAATACCGATAGCATATACCGGCGACACATAACTCTGCGCTTCTTTGAAATCCTTTGCGAACGCCGCTATCAGTATCATCAGCGCATTAAATGTTGCTGCAATCAGAACGATCCCTATAAGCATCAAGGGTAATGTCGATAGCGGGATCGAAAAGCTGAGATTGTCACTGGCCCCTCCGAAAAGGGTATATCGAAGCGTCAGGATCATGGCGATGATATTGAGTATTCCCGCAAGAACGCTCATTGTAATAACCGCCACGAACTTGCCCAGGATCAATCCGGTCGCGGAAACAGGGGAGACCAGGGTTGTTTCAAGCGTTTTTCGCTCCCTCTCACTGGTTATCACTTCGATCGACGGATGAATACCGCCCATAACCGTAATAATGACGACTATCATCGGCAATAAAATACCCAGTAAAAATCGGGAACGGCTTTCCTGCGAAGCAAGATCGATATCTATCAGACGAATCTCCATCCCGTTTTCCAAGATGGAATTAACGCTCTGGTTGAGTTTTTCAATCCGGTAATCGGTCAAAACACTCTCAATCCTGTCACGGGCTGAATTGGATCTGTCGGAGGAGGAGTCAAAAAAAACTTCAACGGGGTCCTCATCCGAGCAGCCGGATCGTCGGATAACGACATCCAAATCCAGCTTTTTCAGCTCCGGATCAACGGATGACTTCATCATCAGGGGGATTGAGGAGATCTCAAGATCGAGATCCGACTTCATCAAAAACAGAACCATGTCCTCGGGTACATCCGAGGAGACTGCGATCCGGGATGGCATATCCCGTAAGGATCCATAGTGTAAGGTCATCAATTCATTCATAATCCAGAATATGATCGGGTAAAGTGCAATCGGCAGGATGATTGAATAGATGATTGTGTTTTTATCTCTGAAAAAACTCAATAGTTCTTTTCGCAACACTATCCAGAACATGATCCCTCCAACTCCCGGCATACAGACACGAAACAATCGGTCAGTTGCAACTCATTGTGCATAAATATGCTTGGAAATCGAAGAAAATTCCAATTATATTTGACTGGCTGATGTCGGAACCAACCGGGAACAAGGAGTCCTCAATGAATGAATAGTCCGAAAAAGGCAGTTCTGCTCGCAGCAGGATTCGGCACACGCCTCCGGCCATTGACAGATCATCGCGCAAAGCCGGTGTTACCGTTCTTTAATCAGACGATCGCTGAATATCTGCTCGACATCCTGGCAGATGCAGGAATCGAATCGGTGTTTATCAACCTTCACTACCAAGGTTGGTCGGTTCGCAGATATTTAAGAAGTTACAGGCAGCATAATATGTCCGTTCGATTTTCTTTCGAGCCTGTCATCCTGGGAACGGCTGGAGTGCTTCATCCTCTGTATCCGCATCTGAAAAATTCATCCTTCATCATGATTAACGGTGATATTCTGACTGATATCGACTTGAGGAAGATGATCAATCTACATAACAACCATCCCGATTCAATAGCCACTGTTGCTCTTCATCCACCGTCAAATACCGGTCATTTCGAACCGGTCGGCGCTGATAAAGATAACTATCTAAGCAGTTTTCCCTATGGCCATCTACTCAATGGCCGCTCAGCTTGGCAGGGCACATTTGCCGGTATTCATATCATGCGCCCAGAGATTTTTCATTTCATCCGGAAACATTCCTATCAATGCATTAATTCCCAAGCCTATGCTGATGCACTTGAGCACGGATACCGTATCAGCGCGTATCGCCATGAGGGCTACTGGAGCGACATCGGGACACCGGCACGATATCTGGCAGCGCACCGGGATGTATTTAACCGGAGATTATGCATTAATAACGTGATGAATTGGTCACATTCCTTCTGGTGCCATCCGACAGCGGATGTACATCCTGACACATTTATCGGCACAAATGTCGTGATTGGAGCAGGATGCCGCATCGATGAGAATGTACACCTTCAGAATGTTGTTATCTGGCCGGGGTGTACCGTACATCGAAGACAGCGGCTCCATGACGGTATAATGTTTTCATCAGAGCGTTTTTTGCCGATCCCTCAGGAGACATACAAATAAAATGACCACCGATCGGCATGAATTGATCCGTGGAATTCTTGAACGATACTGGCTTCGTAATGATTTCGAAATTCGGGAACTTCAGGGCGATGCGAGCACACGGAAATACTACCGGTCGCTATGTAGAGGGGACACCCTGATCGTCATGGACAGGGCCGAATCATATAACCCGCATCAGGATCCGTTCATCGTATTAACTTATTATCTGCAACGCCACTGCCTGCCGGTCCCGGCTATCCTCCGGGATTGCTCTGATGAGGGAATATTGCTTCTCGAGGATTTGGGAGACCGAACTCTCCAGAATGAATATGATGCAGACCCCGACTCAGCCATGACGAACTTATACGATCAGGTTTTTCAAATTCTCGTCAGAATGCATACAACCTGTATCGATAAGGGAATTGAAAAACCGGATGCTTTTAATTTACGATTCGATTTTGCAAAGTTACGATGGGAGTTGGACTTTTTTCTCACTCATTTTGTCTCGGGATATCGAGCGATCAAGCTGACACCTGCGGAATCCGTTGTCCTGAACCGCTGCTTCGATTTCATTTGTTCAACGCTGGAAAAAGAACCCACTGTGTTTACACACAGGGATTTCCATTCAAGAAATCTTATGGTTCGAAAATCCAGAGTGATAATGATCGATTTCCAGGATGCCCGGCTCGGTCCCTCCGAATACGATCTGGCTTCCCTGCTTCGCGATGCTTACGTGATTTTGCCCGAAGTCTATATCAACAAGTTTCTCAAGCGGTATTACGACCATCTGGATCCCAGTCGGTCCAGACATCATCGACGCTGGATTTTTAGTCTGATGTGCCTCCAGCGCAATATCAAAGCTGCCGGAACGTTCGGTTACCAGGCATCTGTCCGGGGAAACAGGAATTATCTTCAATATGTGAAAACACTTGAATATCACATATCAACCGAGTTAGATCAGCTTAACCGTATGCGCGGCCATAAGGAAAACCATTTGCCGGATGAGCGAGCCTTTG
The DNA here is from genome assembly GCA_016931515.1 of candidate division CSSED10-310 bacterium. GTDB lineage: Bacteria > CSSED10-310 > CSSED10-310 > CSSED10-310 > CSSED10-310 > JAFGEQ01. The sequence continues at coordinate 107,830 of JAFGEQ010000012.1, forward strand.
AAGACATCATCGGACGCATTTTCAATGAGGCATGATTTCTCAGTCTGGTTCCATGGACTGACCGTATTGCTATTAAGTGGTTTAATAGCCACTCTGGTACCATTCTCAGCAGCACGACTTCCTTACTTTCTCCTGTTTTTTTCAATTATGATTGCGGGAGCAATTCTGATGGTCCGGTTCCTGCCTGGTCATCACAATTCCGAACCACTATCGATTTCCGTTCTTGATCGTGTGGTTTTCCTGTCCCTCTGGACGTCTCTGAATATCTTGAGTCTGAACACCGTTTTCCCGATCAAATCCGTACGCAACTATCCGGATCTTACCCGGTTGTATCCTCTGTTTTTTGTCATCGGATTGTTTATCCTGTTCGTCGTACTGCAGAAAAAAAGACTGTCTTTTCTCATGAAAGGCTGGATCATCCTCTTCATGATGACATCGTTTCCATATACGCGCGCGTTGGATCATCATGTTGTATCACTCGCTTTGCCCCTGATGGCTGTTTTGTACTCATTGCACCGCGATATGAACCGGCTGGCGGAATCGATTCACATATCCAGAATGACTCCGACACTCATACTGATTACATGTGTTCCGTTCATCCGACTATCGCTATCGTTTCATCATCAGTATTCGGATGCCGTTCCGGAGATCCTGTTGGGGCTGACAGCTCTGGCCACCCTGATCCTGACCATCGCAGCCGGGCAGCAGGAACCACTGCGCACTCGGTTCATTGTGAGAACAGCAGTCGCCTCCCATGTCTTCTTGCTCCTCATCCTCAGTATAATGAGAAGCATCTGGACTGCGTCATCGTGGGGGATCTGGAGTGTAATAACGTTCCGTCTCTGGATCAGCCTGTTACATCCCAATGCAATCGCCATCTATCTCGCTTCGTCCATCATTCTACTCGAATTCAGACAGGCGAAGAAACATTTCAATTCTATATTCAGACTCTGCACAATATCGGCGGGAGCAATGCTCCTGCTGACACAGTCAAGAAACGCAGTGATCGTGTTTTGTGTCATGATTGTTCTGATCCTGGCAACCGGACCCTATTTCAATGGAAGCCCGCATAGAAAATCGATTTATTTAGGCGCTTTTTTCGTGTTCGGCACGTTTGTTTCCGTATTGATGATCTGGCGGGTTGGATACCGACTGATCGATGTCGGAATGATTTCCGACCGAATAGACCTGTGGAAAGCCTGCGTTGATGGGATCCATCACCATCCACTATTGGGTCACGGCCCCGGAGAGAAAGCCAAGTTGGCACAATATGCAACTGGAACGTCGTCAAACAGCGATGAATTTCTCAGACTTTGGTTGAGTTGGGACCGATTGGGACGCCATTTCCATAATGTTTTTCTCGAATGGGTCTGGCTGTTTGGGCTCTCAGGCTTGATCACAATGATCGCCGGAGCGATAACCGCATGGAGAGGTCATAATCAGCGATCTGTAATCTGGATCTATAGTTTTGCCGTCCTGCTTTTTACTGCCCTGGTTGATTGTCCATTCTATTACCCGGCTCTTCTGGTGCTTATCACATCCATAACGGGATTTTGGCTGGCCTCATCCTTCCCTGGAAAAAGGCCATCAACACGGGGAAAACTGAATCAGGGGAAGCATCAACGATTGATCTGGTCTCTCGCGATCGCTGCAGTTTATATGGTCTTTCTCTTTCCCATGACCTGGAAATGTTACGTTATCGCATCCGGATGGAATGATTCATTACCGGATGAATCAATCCACAAGTTTCAGCTGGCTGCCGAAGGAATCTATCCGTCGGCACGGGCGGCGAACCGGATGGTGGAGATCATGCTGAACCAGAATGTCTGTGTGGAAGCGCAAATTTTTCTGGAGACGTATCTTCGGGATACCTGCCACCAGACACAGGATCTGCTCAGAATTCTAGCCTGGCTGACGCCGGATGAAGCCAAGAGAACCTGTCTGCTGAAAACCGCATGGCAAAAGGACCCGAAAGGACTGTTGTCAGACAATCTGATCGCTGAGTTGATGCTCAGCCGCTATGACTCCGCATCAGAGAACAGCGTCCGCTGGTTTCAACGCAGCATTTTTAGCGATTCACACTTGGTTGCGGATTTAAGAAAATACGGGAAAAAGAGGAATGATGGAGTCTGGCTGGATGCGTCGGGTATGAAAGATTTCCTTTCAGATCGGGATCTGCCTCTTACTGACTGCGAACTGCACTATCCAGGCAGGTTGATCGCAATCGAAGATCACCTGACCGCCATTGAAAGAAATCTGTCTTCGAATGAAGAAATTGATCCGCGCGTTCTTGAAAATGATCGAAGGAACTTTTTGAACAGTGCTATAAACAGCGATGATTTTATCAGGGCTACACGTCTTCTGAATACATGGAAATTAAATCTTCAGGATTCACTTGATGGACAGGATATTGATACATTCAACTCATCTGGTCCGTCTGATTACGCAATTATTCAGGCAAGGAAGGCCGTGCGGGAGCACGATTTCGGACGGGCAGGGCGTTACCTGGAATCCTTAAGAGGTAGCGACAGTGTTAGTGCAGAATGGTTTTACCTGAGTGGTTTGGTAGAAGCATCTCGAAATCAATGGCCGGAAGCTCTTGCATCTTTCGATGATGCGGTTGAGAAATCGCCGAATGATGTCCGCTTTCTTGTGGAAAAAGGAGTCGCTCTGTACCACAATGGACGAAAACTACAGGCTCTTCAGCTCTTCTCTGAAGTAATCAAACGCTCACCATGGATCGTCACAGCGAGAGTGTACACCGGGATTATTCTTTTTGAATCCGGTCGCTTTGAAGAGGCACTCCCGCACTTGGAAATAGTACTGCAGATGGTCCCCTATGATCCATGGTCCTACTTCAATCTATATAAATGTCTCCAGTCGATCCCTGGTAAGGATACCCAGAGTCAAGAAGTGTTAAGTAAAATGAGATGTATGTTTCCGGAGCAGGCCTTACCTGAGGAGATCAGAGAAAGAATTGAAGAACAGCATTATGTTGAGTGATAAATCATCGTTTAGTTTGAAAACAAGGATTCTGATCGGATGTCTGCTGTTCCTGTTTTTTTTCTCCCTCTATCTCCAAACAAGTGCGAACCAGGTATATACAGCCGACTGTGGTGAGCTGATCGCTGCATCTCAGGTTTTAGGCATACCTCATGCAACCGGCTATGGTATCTTCTGCCAGCTCAATCGGTTCGCTTCCATCAGTATTCCACTGGGCAATGTCGCATCCAGAATGTCTTTTGCAGCAGCCTTTTCAGGTGCCTGTGCCGTCTTATTTTTTTATCTCTTTTTATTGTCATTGTTTTCTTGGCCATCCTCCGTTCTGGGCTCCGGCCTTCTCGGAATGTCGTACACATTCTGGTCGCAAACAACGATCCAGGAAGTCTATGCCCTACATATCTGTCTCCTGTGCATGACCCTGTATCTCGCCAAGGAATCCACCAAACAACAGCATGGGAAAACACTGATGCTTCTGTTTTTCTTCGCAGGACTGGCAGTGACGCATCATCTTTTGATCATCCTGTTCCTTCCTGTTCTCGCAATATATTTCTATCCCTACACTTTTCGAAGAGTAAGGAGGAGAACTTACAGTCAGGTAATCGTTGTCAATTCAATTTTATTTATTCTCGGACTTTCTACATTGTTCTATTTTCCTTTGAGATCCCAGGTCAATTGCGAATTCCGATGGCTGGCCTGTCATGACTGGAGAGGATTTCTCTTTCATGTAACAGGGCAACAGTTTCGTGGTATAATGTTTAATCAACCACTTAAAGAAATTCTTTCAAATATCTGGTTTTACAAAACAAAACTACTTTTACAATTCCCAACCTGGATCCTGTTTTTTGCCGTTCCGGGCTGGTGGATCCTGTATAAATACCATCGAAGAGACTGGTTTGTAATGAATGCGTCTTTTTTCTTATGCGCATTCTTCTTTCTAAACTATCGGATCATAGATATAGAGGTCTACTACATCCAAAGTTACATACCGGTTATCGTGTTCATTCTTGCCTGTTTTGAGTTTGCCTTTTATGAATTAATCAAGCGAAAACGTTTACTTGCATGGATAATCGGGATACCTGTAATCAGTGGAATTCTGATCTCGATGCTTCTGCGCAATTATTGGTTCAACGATCGATCAAGAAATCACCTCTGTTATGAATGGGGAATTAATGTCTACAACTGTGTCCCGCCCGGCGGAATACTGGTAACGCAGGGCTGGAGTTCTCCTTTTACGTTTCTGTATCTAGACCACGTGTTATGCTATCGTCCGGATATTCTGTTCATAGTGGATTACAAGGGAAATATCTTCCACCAGGCGCTGACGGAGCACTGGGAAATACCGATAGTCTCTACATTGCCCTTTGATATACCCGGAATTCAGGAGCGATCATTTGGGATTTACGGTGTCAACTACAAGTTTCACACCGGATACAATCTGGAGTATGAGTTTTCCGCCGGTGAAGCGTTGATACGAAAACGGTGTTTAATGGATGATTCTTTGTTTTTGGATTTTCACAGCCGTGCTCTGAAAGCAAAATATTGGATCATCCAGGGGTATTGGGCACTGGAGACTGATCAGTTAAATCAGGCGGATCGATATTTTCATGAAGCCGAAAGCATTGCATCAGATAATTCTTTGATTTTCAATAACTTATCATGCGTCTATTTCGAACAGGAACGGTATTCTGAAGCGGAAAGAATCGTACGACATTCCCTGGCACTGGATCCGAATCTGATCCCGGCTCGTCACAATCTCGGGAATATCCTTGTGAGACAGGGTCGATACCATGACGCCATCGATGTATTCGAAGCGATCGGTGATAATCCGATTTCCCTTGGCAGGCACAGGGAAGCACTCGGGTATTTGTATCTTCTGACAGGAGACTGCCGGCGAGCTGTCAAACAGCTCCAAAGAGCCAGTACCCTCTCACTTGACTCTCGAACCGTCAGAATTAACCTGGGAACCGCACAACATCAGTGCAGCGATTTGAATCAGGCGCTTGCGACGTTCGATTCCCTGTCCGCAGAATTCCCGGATGATCCGGACATCCTTATCAATCGAGCGAATGTGTTCGTTTCTCTGCATCGATTTGGTGAAGCAGAACATGACATAAGAGAAGCAATGATGCTGGAGCCGGATCGGGTGGAAGCAATCTTGACACTCGCGACAATTCTAGGTGAGACGGATCGTGTCGACGAAGCTCTGACTGTTTTGACGGAACTTTCTACCCGCTTTCCAGAGCAGACGGCCATTCTGAATAACCTGGGACTCTTACACTACCGGAAAGGTGATTTTTCAACGGCTTTGAAATACTGGGAACAATCGATTGATCTTAATCCGAAACAGGACCATATCCGTCAGAATCTTCGACAACTGCGTTTTGATCATGGCCGTTTAGAATTATTGACAAAGAAAGATAATTCTGTTTTATAATCTTTGGTGGTTGTGTTTTGGTAAAATGAATAATCAGGAGTGAGGAGTTGGTAATGAAATACTGCATTCTTATTGCGTTGTCTGTGATGATCTGTCTGGGAGCACCGGTGTTCGCCGCTTCTTCCAGTCAGCATGTGCCGCTTTCCGAGATTCAAACTCAATCACAAATGATGAAAGGCATTGAATCATTGGTGATTCTAAACCAGTGGCACCCGGTAAAAGACCTGCTCAGAGCCCGAGAGTATTATGTTTCTGAGTTATTACTGAATCAGCCTGGCCAAGCCGCACAACAGTTGCAATCAGAACATCCCGCGTCATCGAACGGGCTGCTGCATCCACCCATGGCATGGGAACTACTGTCGATGGTTCCGGACGCACGTTTGTATTCCGTATTCACCGCTGCAGACCTGGGTGGTTATGGAGACAACAACCCACCGTATGAACCATCCAACCCCTCGCCGGCAGACGGCGCGACCAATGTATCACGAGAAACTGTTAATTTAACCTGGATTGGTGGCGATCCGGATGCAGGAGATCTGGTATATTACGACCTCTATTTCGGAACATCAGCCGTACCTCCACTTTATGCTTCCAATCTTACGATGACATCCTACACCGTAACCAGCCTGGTTCCGGGAACAGTCTATAACTGGAAAATTGTAGCCAGAGACAACTGGGATGCTGAAACAGAAGGACCGGACTGGAGTTTCACGACACAAGCCAACAATCCACCATCAGCGCCTGTGAATCCCATCCCTTCAAACGGAGCTACTGAAGTCGATCGCAATGCAAACCTTTCCTGGGAATGTAACGATCCGGATGTGAGTGACACCCTGTTGTTCGATGTCTATTTCGGAACATCCAACCCGCCTCCCATGGCTGTTTCAAATATCTCGGCATTGACCTATGATCCCGGGGAAATGACCGGTGGAGTGATGTACTATTGGCAGATCGTTGCGCGTGATACATGGGATGCCGAAACTCCCGGTCCTGTATGGTATTTCACAACATCCACCGCTGACAACCAACCGCCTTACACGCCATCCGATCCATTCCCGGTCAACGGCAGCACCGGTGTTGATATCAATTTGATCCTTTCCTGGCAGGGTGGCGATCCCGATGCCGGGGATACAGTCTCTTACGATCTGTATTTCGGTGAAACAAGCAATCCTCCGCTGGAGGCCCGGAACCTGACCGCGACATCCTACAGCCTGCAGACATTGGAGCAGGGAAGACTATATTACTGGTTCATTATTGCCCGTGATTCGCACTCCGCCGAAACAGAGGGTCCGTTGTGGAATTTTGTTACATATATGCAACCAACTCCGACACCACCCAATCCGACTCCGACACCAGAGCCTTGTGTGGAGTATTCGGTCACACTCGATATGGGCTCCAACTATTTCTGCCCGGGTGACACGTGCTACCTGGATGCGATCATCTGTAATCCCGGTGAACCCCAGTATTTGCCGTTGTGGATTATTCTGGATATCGAGGGATTGTTCTGGTTTGCGCCAAGCTGGAGCAGTGAAATTGACTATTATATCAGTTCGCCGATTCCCTCCGGATGGTCCCGGATATCCATACTACCTCCATTTGCCTGGCCGAATATCGATCATCAGTATTCCGGTGCCATATTCTGGGGCGCCATGACCACAACCCAGTTCTCATTACTCGGCAATTACGACTCCTACACATTTGGCTGGGGTCCCTGTTTGTAAGGCAGTTATATTGAAATTCAAGGCCGGCTTGTAAGCCGGCCTTTTTTATTCCTCAGAGAGCTTGATTTTTTTTCGATATACGGTTATAGATTGCTTTGGACCCATTACGGGGGACTGTCGCACGATCGATTGGATTCTTTAGCGGGCTTATTTTCCGTGAACGGATCATCCAGCTATCGGATACCGTCTGGCATACCGTCGAATCAAAAAGGATATTGGCATAGTATAAGTTTAAAAGGAGAACACTATGGAGATGTGGGAATTATTTCTCAAAGGGCTTGCGAAAACATTCGAAGAATTCGCACTGAAAATGATTGAGAAAGGGCAGAAAGACATAGCCGGCGCACAGTCTCAGCAGAAGGCCAGATGGGTACACACTGAGGCTTCTGCACAGGCTGCGGAGGATAAAACATCGCAGCAGCCGGTACCTTCATTTGTCGATTCAAAAGAAGTTAAGGGTAAAATCATGCAGATCATGATTAATAATCCGGATGGGTTGACGATGAAGGCGATTGCCAAAGAACTCGATCTCCAATGGCACTTCGTGAGAGTGCCTATTCGTGAACTTCTGGCGGATGGGAAAATGGTTAAAAATGATTTGCTTTATATGCTGCCGGAGGCATCGAAAAAGGCTGCCGGGGCGGAATCGGGTCGACATACATCGGAAAAGGGCAGAAGTCGAAATCGGCAGGAGGAAACGGTGGTGCTCGACGACACGGCTGCTTTCATGCGATCACTCAAAGCTGATCTTGTTTATCCGATAGTGCCTGAGGAAAAAACGGAGATCGAAAAAGAGGCTCCAGTCAGTACTGAAATTTCGGAGAGTCCCTCTGAAGCGAAACCTTCAGCACAGACATCCGGCAGAACGGAAGGTTCACCGAGACGCCGGGTTGTCGACGCAACGCGGCTTGAACAGAAGCCGAAGTCCGAAACACCGCTTAGCACGATGTCGACACGTGATCGGGAGCGCATGCGGTACCGGATTATGACTGCGTTACGGGGGCGACCGGAAGGTTTAACTTTGGAGAAGCTTGCCGTAGTGGTCGGCATGGAGTCGTCTTTGATTCAGCCAATCATCAACGAACTGCACTCCGAGATTAAAATTATCACCGTTGAGGGCGATAAATACAAGCTGCCCTGATTTTTTGGAGCGTCGTGATCTTTCGAAAGTAATGCCGGGAGTTTGATTTTTGCCCAGCACATTAACCGTAATTTTCAGTGGACTTATTCCTGATTTTCATGTTTGATACGCACGGTATTGATCCGGCAATGATTTGCTTGTCGGATAATTTGAAAATGACCAACTGGAGACTGGAGGGTATCCATGAACGATAAAATGATTTATTTCTTTGGAAACGGAAGAGCCGAAGGATCGGCAAAAATGCGGGAGCTTCTTGGAGGCAAAGGAGCGAATCTGGCTGAGATGACCAATATTGGAATTCCAGTGCCTCCAGGTTTTACGATAACAACTGAAGTATGTCGCATGTATCATGAGAAACATAATACATTCCCTGCGGGTTTGAAGGAGGAGCTTTCGGCTGCAGTTCAGAAACTCGAATCTTCGATGGGAGGCCGGTTTGGAGATCCCGATAACACATTGCTGGTATCGGTGCGTTCCGGAGCGGCTCGATCGATGCCAGGAATGATGGATACAGTGCTGAATTTGGGTATCAGCCCTCAGGTTGTTGACGGTCTTCACCGGAAAACCGGCAATCGTCGATTTGCCCTGGATGTGTATCGAAGATTCATTCAGATGTTCGGGGATGTTGTTATGAATGTTCCCCACGAAGCTTATGAACACTTATTGGCGGAAGTGAAATCCTTGAAAGGTGTCAATCTGGATACTGAACTGGATGAGAACGACCTGCAGATGGTCATTGACCGGTATTTGGAATTGTATGAGCGAACCACTGGGGAGTCTTTTCCTGTCGACCCGTTCGAGCAGTTGGAGAAATCGATAGAAGCCGTTTTTCGATCATGGAACAATCCGCGAGCAATAAAATATCGTCAGTTAAACGATATAAAGGGTCTGATCGGAACAGCCGTTAATGTGCAAGCGATGGTTTTCGGTAATTTGGGTGACACGTCGGGAACAGGCGTTGCTTTTACACGAGATCCTGCTACTGGTAAAAACGAATTTTATGGTGAGTATTTAATGAACGCGCAGGGAGAGGATGTTGTTGCCGGCATTCGTACGCCTCTATCGATTTCCTGTCTGAAGGATCAAAATCCCGAATTATTCGCCGAACTCCTGCAGATTCGAGACAAGCTTGAAAAACACTATAAAGACATGCAGGATCTTGAATTCACGATCCAGGATGGGAAACTGTTCATCCTTCAGACGCGGACAGGAGCACGCACAATTTTCAGTTGGATCAGAACGCAGGTTGAAATGGTCGAAGAAGGTCTTATTGACCGGAAGACAGCCGTTCGGCGAGTTCCCGCTGACGAACTGGGTAAACTGTTTGCTCCGATACTGGACCCGGCCGATATTACAGTCAAAGATTTAAAACCGATGACGACCGGGTTGAACGCGAGTCCGGGCGGTGCATGTGGCCGGGTTGTTTTTTCTGCTGAGGATGCAGAGGATTGGGCACACAAAGGCGAAAAGGTCATTCTGGTACGCATAGAAACGAGTCCTGAAGATATCGGAGGCATGCATGCATCTCAAGGCATTTTGACATCCCGAGGCGGTATGACGAGTCATGCGGCAGTTGTTGCCCGGGGTATGGGGTGTCCGTGTGTTTCAGGTGCAGGGGATTTAAGAATTAATTATGCGAAGGAATTCTTGACCTGCAACGGTCTTCAGATCAAGAAAGGTGACATGCTCGCCATTGATGGATTTACCGGACATGTATTCCCCGGAAAGGTCAATGTGAAACCGTCTGAAATTGTCCAGGTTCTCCGGGATGAGATGAAACCGTCGGAATCCCTTCTTTACTCTCATTATTCGCAATTCATGGCTTGGGTTGATTCATATAGAACCATGGGAGTTCGCACCAATGCAGACACGCCGACCGACACTCAGACAGCCGTGAAGTTCGGAGCTGAAGGTATTGGCTTATGCCGGACGGAACACATGTTCTTTGAAGGCGATCGAATCATTTCATTTCGCCGTTTGATTCTGGTCGCTGAAAAAGTGAAACAGCTCCGGAAAAAACTCGAATCGGCGAAAGGGGATCAGATTGAAGCCGTTCAGGCTGAACTCGCAGAACCTTTAAAGCAGTACAACCAGGCTCTTGAAGAACTCCTGCCACTACAAAAAAGTGATTTTTTCGGTATCTTTAAAGCACTTAACGGGCTGCCAGCAACCATCAGAACCCTCGACCCACCATTACACGAATTCCTCCCGCATGATCTTGAAGGTCAGAAGGAAATGGCTGCAACCATGCATGTTGCCGTCGAACAGATTCAGCAGACAATCGAAAGCCTTAAAGAATTCAACCCCATGCTCGGTCACAGGGGTTGCCGATTGGGGATCAGTTATCCCGAAGTCACCGCTATGCAGATTCGAGCCATTATCGAAGCTGCGATCGACATTCACAACGACGGAATGAAGGTCGCACCTGAGATCATGATACCCCTGGTCGGAACACGTAGAGAACTGGATCTTCAAAGAGATGTCACAGAATCAGTTATCCAGGAGATATGTGACGAAAAGGGTTGGACAAAATTGCCGTTCAAGGTATTGATAGGTACAATGATCGAAGTACCCCGTGCTGCGTTAACAGCGGATGACATCGCGAAATCTGCCGATTTCTTCAGTTTCGGGACCAACGATCTGACGCAGATGACTTGCGGTTTCAGCCGTGATGATGCAGGGAAATTTCTTGGAGAATATGTCGAGAAGAAAATTTATGAATATGAACCTTTCCAGGTTCTCGATCAAACAGGCGTCGGCCAATTGCTCCAGATCGCCGCTTCAAAAGGACGTTCCGTGAAACCGGAACTGAAGTTGGGGATTTGTGGCGAACATGGCGGTGAACCCCGTAGTGTCACATTTTGTCACAGCGTTGGATTGAACTACGTGAGTTGTTCACCGTTCAGAGTTCCGATTGCAAGATTGTCAGCCGCGCAGGCTGCGCTGGCCATGGATTAGATTAGGTATTAAAGGAATAGAAATGGAGAAACAGAAAATATTCGTAATCGATGATGATGAATTTATCCAGAGACTGCTGAAGGAAACACTGGAGCAAGAAGGATTTAATGTATCCGTTTTTATTTCCGCGGAAGAATGCTATCGGCGACTCGGCTCAGAATTACCGGATCTGTTTGTCCTCGACATCATGTTGCCGGGTCAGGATGGTTTCCAGATGTGTCGAAATCTCCGCAAACAGGCATTGACGCAGAGAGTGCCGATTTTGATGCTATCGTCAAAATCCAAAGTTCAGGACCGGGTCATCGGTTTGGAAGCCGGTGCCGATGACTATCTGGCCAAGCCGTTCCATCTGGACGAACTTCTTGCCCGGATACGGGTTCAGTTAAGGCACTGGATGGAGTATTCCGTGTTGGAGAAAGAGCATGCGAAAGTATCGAATGCATCATCACCACCACTACCTAAATCATCGATTGAAACTCAACGATCCCAAGGAAAACCGCCTGTGACTCCGAATGGAGATCGATCGCCATCTATCAAAGCACAACGCGAACCATCCCGGTCCTCCATTACACCGCCAACAGCCAAGAATGCTCCCGCTAAACCCTCCAAACCGATCACACCGCTGCCGGTCGATCATCCCATCCCGACGATATCGCCGGATGCGGATTTCGATACGCGTAAAAAGTTCGCCACTGAGCTCTACCAGCAACGTTTTTACGACCGGGCTCTTCAGTTGTTCGAAGAACTTGCGACTGAAGATTCCAAAGATCTTTATGTGAAAAAGTATCTGGAGGTCACTCGTACCAGCATGATGAAGCATTATCTGCAGGTTCTTGGAAGCAAGGATGCGGTTCCAATCCGAACGTCTGATCGCCCGGAGGATTTCATCGGACTCGATTTCAATACTCAGGAAGGCTTCATCTTTTCCAGAATCGATGGTGTCACAGATTTTAAAGGGATTGTTGCTATTTCCGGTATAAAACCGTTAAACGCCTACGGAATCTTGTATAACCTTTTGCAATCGGGTGTGATCCGTATCAAGTGATGACGACATTGCTTGATTAGAGATCGTTCCCCTGCCATAATAAATGGGTCGGCATGAACAAAACCAATGGTGAAAAATATATTTGCGGGGGTTTGATAATGCAACGGGCAATGTTCTTAATCTTGTTATCAGCTGGACTTTTTTGTTGTGCGCCTGGTCAAGTGATGGGTCAAACAACTGAAAGCGTCGATCTGAAAATTGAAATTTCAAATGCGATCCAGACATTGAATCAGGCGATATCGGAAAAAAATGATCCGATGAGAAATAGGATGTATTTCAAATTTCGCCTGATCGAGCAGGATCATCCTGGCATTGTCGCTCCCTATCTGATCGATAATTTAACATCCGAACTGCCGGGTGTCGCTGAATATACTGCGTACATCCTGGGTTGGATCGAAGATAAACGAGCGATCAAGCCTTTAACCGCATTCCTGACTAAGCAGGATTCAATGAAGGTTGCTGCTGCGCGTGCACTGGGTTTCATGCGAGCCACTGAAAGCATGCCGGATATCATCGCGCTGCTTGATGACCCGAATCCCCGGGTGCGCGGAGATGCTGCTTATTCTCTGGGGCTGATGGGAAGTGAAGAAGCAAATGGTCCCTTGAAGAAGGCCATGCAGGATTCTGACGAGTTGGTTCGGTTTTTTGCTGAGGAAGCATTAAAGAGGATCGAAGACTACAAAAAATTCGGCTGGTGATGTAATAAAATGAATACCGGTTCTCTGAGCAATATTCTGCAAGCAATTGAGAATGGTACGATCGGGGAGAGGAATCGTGCTATCGAACGGCTCAGAGAGTTTCCGTTTGAGCAGATTAAAGATTATCTTTTTGATGGACTCAGGAGTAACCATTTCAGAGTTCGATCACAATGTGCCCAGCTTCTTTCTGAAAAAGGTGACGAGACGATCATCTTTCCGCTCCTGCAGGCGATGAGCGATGAGTCATGGGCCATTCGAAACAGTGCCAAGGAAGCATTGATTCAATTCGGCGAGGATCTTGTGATCCCGGTTCTTAGAGGAATAGCAGAATCTTCGGCTGGTAATACAACTCTTCTCAAAGCGATTGCAAGTGTATTGGCCCAGTACGATCATCCTGACGCGACCAGTGTTCTTGTCACACTTTTCGAGGGCACGGAAGACCCGGAATTGATTGAAGCAGTGACAACGGCTATCGGCAAAAAGGAGGATGAACGGTCTATCGTCCAATTATTCCATCTTCTTGCGCATGAACATTGGAATGTACGGAAAGCAGCTGCCAATGCTCTTACCGCCATGCCGTTCGATAATATCAAGAACCATTTTGCCCTGAATCTGGGAAATTCGAATCGCTTTATCCATCTGGCGACAATTGAAATCCTGATATCCCGGGCCGGAGATGAGGTTCTTGATCTCGTTGCGGATACTTTTAAGAGCAATAATGTGACAGCCAAGTTAAACGCACTGAGTGTCCTTTCTGGAATTCATTCCGACGAAAGTATGATGACCATGGTCTCGGTCCTCGGTGATTCGAATATTACGATTAGAAATAAGGCGATCGAGGAATTGAGCCGTACCAAGTCCGAAGCTGTTTTCAATCTCTTGAAACGTTGCCTGAATAGTACGAACGACCTGTTGAAACAGGGAGCAATTTTAACGTTGGGCAGAATTGCGGATGACGAATCCATCGAAATTCTGCAAGCTCTTCTCGAGAAAGAAAACGGCATGGTGAAAGTATCGATCCTCGAGAGCCTTGCCTCCATCGGTAACCGTCGCTGCATCCAGATGATCGTTCATCATTCAGCGATCCCCGATCATGCTTCGGATGTATCTCGTATCCTCAGATCCCTGGAGCCCGACCTGACCATTCAGCAGTTGATCAATTTACTTGAAGAACCCAATTATTTTGCAACCGCCGTCAAGGCATTGATTGAATTGGATCGAACACTCGTTCTAAGATATCTTTCTTCAAAATTGACATCCGGAACTCCCGTCCAGCAAGAAAAAGTTGTTGAAGCGATGGGTTTAATGGGATCCAGGGATTCAATTCCCTATCTCGAGAAAATTCTTGAAGGTGGTTTTTCATCCAGGATCATGCAGATCGCAGAAACCGGAATGCGCCGGATAAGAAAATCAGGTTAGCATGGAACCCGTAAGATCGAGTGATCCCGATGTAATTCATTTGATTAGTAACATCAAAAGTCACCTCCGCTATCTCACAGCGGAAGGGATAGACAGCCTTGAAATCATTGCACCCGCCCTGTCTCACCTCACACCCGTACCAAGTGATGCGTCACCGGACATGCGGTCATCATCCGATAACTCTCAGGATGATAACCTGTATCGATTGCGGGTTCATATTGGTGAATGCACTCGGTGCAAGCTGAGCAAGGGACGAAACAATCTGGTATTTGGCGAGGGAAATTCAAATCCGGATATCGTATTCGTCGGGGAGGGTCCCGGCGTGGATGAAGACAGGCAGGGCATACCATTCGTCGGTGCAGCCGGTCAGCTTTTAAATCGAATCATCGAGGCGATGGGACTGACACGGAATGATATTTACATCTGTAACATTGTTAAGTGTCACCCGCCTGGAAACCGTGATCCTGAACCTGATGAGATTGACACATGTGGTCGTTTTCTTGCCGAACAGATCCGTATCCTGAATCCGAAAGTAATACTTTGTCTGGGCAGAATATCCGGTCGCTTTCTGACCGGTCAGGAACCGAACACCCGGCTGTGGGCAATGCGAGGAAAATTTTACAGGTATAACGGTATCGATGTCAGAGTCACATATCACCCTTCAGCTGTTCTGCGCGATCCCAAATACCGGCGTCCTGTCTGGGAAGATGTTCAGGCTGTCATGGCGCATCTGGGTCGACCGATCCAAGGTAGAGAACGTTGAAGAATTATACGTTTTTCGATAAAATGGTAGTGTTGAGTGAATGGAAAGAGACAGAATGACAAAGCGTATCTACACATATGGCGCTTCCGTTCTAAGGGAAAAAGCCTTGCCGATTGAGGCGATAACAGCGGAGATTCGGGAACTGGCGGCATCCATGATGGATACAATGCTGAAAGCTCCCGGAATCGGGCTGGCTGCGCCGCAGGTGGGTGTATCGCTTCGGATGATTATTGTCACATACGGGATTGACGTGGAAAAACCGGACCCCCGCGTCATTATAAATCCTGAGATTATATGGCATTCCGATGAAATGGAATCGGCGGAGGAGGGTTGTCTGAGTGTACCGGATGAAACCGGTTTTGTACCGCGATGGTCGGAGATCCGCATCAGGGGAATGACGCTTGATGGCGATGAATTCGAAGAATTGCTGATTGGGTGGACAGCGCGAATCTTTCAACACGAGACCGATCATCTCGATGGCATTTTATTCGTAGATCGACTTTCCTTTCTCAAGCGCGATATGGTTAAACGACGCCTGAAAAAAAGACTGAAAAGCGAAGTGAACATATTGTGATCCAGTCAGATACCATTCGTCTGATATTCATGGGAACATCCGAGTTCGCGATCCCGGTGCTGAATGCGCTGCAGGCTGTCGGTTACAATATCCCCATGGTCATTTCACAACCGGATCGCCCCCGTGGTCGCAGGCAGACATTATCGCCGACTCCCGTTAAAATGATAGCTGAGAAACTTGGTTTGTCTGTCTATCAACCCGAAAGTATCCGTCTGCCCGAAGCCATTGACACGATAAAATCCATTGCTCCAGATCTCATTATCACTGCCTCATACGGCCAGATTCTGAGACAATTGCTACTCTCCATTCCAAGATTCGGAACCCTGAATGTTCATGCCTCCCTGCTACCCGAATTAAGAGGCGCTTCACCCATTCAATCCGCAATCATTGAGGGAAAGTCGACGACGGGATGCACGATCATGCTGACCGAAAGAGGTGTTGATTCCGGACCGATTCTCTCCCAGAAATCCATCGAAATCCTGGAAACCGATACAGCAGGTACAATGCTGCCAAAACTTGCGCAATTAGGGGCAGATTTGCTGATTAAAACGATTCCTCCTTATATCGAAGGATGCATAGAGCCTCTTGTTCAAGATCATGCCAGGGCGACGTATGCCCGGCAATTGTCCAGCCATGACGGATGGATCGACTGGAATCGAACTGCAATCGCCATATCTCAACAGGTCCGAGGTATGAATCCTTGCCCCGGATGTTACACATCATGTGGAGAACAGCGCTTGAAAATTCACTTTGCTCTGCCTTATCCTGAAGGTGATACGTCCAATCCTCCCGGTACGATCGTCGGTTGCGTTAACGGAAAAGGATGCCTCATACAGACGGGGGAAGGAATTCTGTTATGCGAGGATCTACAACCGGCATGCCGAAAACGGATGCGCGGAGACAGCCTTCTGCAGGGACGATTTGCCGATTCCGGTGATATTCTTGGAATCCATCAATTGATCGGGGATTCTCAATGTCAAGAATAAATTCTATCTTCCGATTGGGTATAGGGTTTACCATTTTTATCATCCTTGCTGGAATTTCCGGCTGGATTACCCTGATTCTGATGACCTCCGGTGGCGACGTGTATGTGCCCGATATTGTCGGAAAAAGCCTGAAAGCAGCACTCAGTGATCTCCAATCAAATCATCTCTATCTGGTCCTTGACGGGGAAGAAACGCACGCGGAAGCACCAAGAGGAGCGATCATTGCCCAGAATCCTGCTTCCGGTGCAATGCGGAAAGCCTTCTCAACAGTTCGCGTGATTATCTCCGCCGGTCCGAATCGACTCGAGATGCCGGATCTCAGAGGCTATGGAATTAGGCAGGCGCGACTGGAAGCAGCAGAACTCATTAATGGCGCTATTCACGAACACTACCTGTACCATAAGGATTATAGTGAGGGTGAAGTCATTGCACACATTCCAGGTCCCGGTGAGATCGTCATCCCGGACGGAAACATGTCCCTACTGATCAGCACCGGAAACCGGAAAACCCGATACATGATGCCGGATGTAATTGGACTGACAATTTCCGAAACTAAGGGAATCCTTCAATTATTTCAATCAAGTATGGATCTCATCATAAGCGAAAGAAAGGAATTCGGTCCAGGTATCATTGTGGATCAGGATCCCGAACCGGGAACCCCTATCGAGTTGGGATATCATATTCAACTCACAGTTACAGCACGGGAAATCGGCTCGTTGGGACCATCACGATTCAGCTGGAAGGCACCCCCGGGGCTCCTGTCAAAGAGTATGATAGCAACTTATACCGTGAAAGATCGCACGGAAATTCTTGTCGAGCGGGATGTTGCACCTTCTGAAGAAGTCATTATTCTGGTTCCAGAAACGGGAATGGGTGTATTGGAGATTACTCTCGACGGAACCGTTGTGTTCTCCGAATTGAGATGAAGAGGTTAAAATGATTCAAATTGCGCCATCCATATTGTCCGCAGACTTTGTCAATCTGGCACGGGATATTGATGTAGTTACTCGGGGAGGGGCTCATGCCATTCATGTTGATGTGATGGACGGGCATTTCGTGCCGAACATCACTATCGGTCCGTCCGTAGTGAAAGCCCTTAAATCCGCAACACGTTTACCTCTCGACGTTCACCTGATGATAGAAAGTCCCGAACGATTTATTCCTGACTTCATCAAAGCCGGGGCGGATATGCTTTCAGTTCATATCGAAGCGTGTCCGCACATCCATCGAATTCTTCACATGATTCGTAACGCCGGAATAAAGACGGGGATTGCTCTGAATCCAGGTACACCACTTGGAAGCATTGCAGAAGTCCTTCATCTGGTGCACTTCGTTCTGATCATGAGTGTCAATCCAGGATTTGGCGGTCAACCTTTTATCCCGGATTCAATTGATAAAATAAGCCGCCTCGCCAACGTCATCCGGGCCAGAAACATCAACGCATCCATCTCAGTCGATGGCGGAGTATGTGAATCCAATGCCCGGGATCTTGTTCTTGCCGGAGCACAGCTTCTGGTTGCAGGATCTGCTGTGTTCAATCACTCCGATCCCGCTGATGCCGTTCGCCGGTTGATTTCAGTCACGAGACTCACCGACAATCTCTGAATACAGGAGCCTTCAATATGTTTTCAACGATTAAACGTGCTCTCATAAGTGTTTCCGATAAATCAGGGCTAGCAGAGTTTGCAGATCACCTGTTCCGCGCAGGCATCGAAATAGTCTCCACGGGCGGAACCTCAGATTACTTGACCGGCAGGAGCATTCCAGTAACTCCCGTCAGTTCGGTAACCGGTTTTCCAGAGATTCTTGATGGCCGGGTCAAAACATTGCACCCGTTGATTCATGGAGCAATACTCGGAGACCGGGAAAATCCGGATCATCTGGATCAAATGAATCAACACAGGATTTGCCCGTTCCAACTCGTCGTCGTCAATCTCTATCCGTTTCGTGAAACAGTTCTCAATCATCCGGATGAACCTTCGATCATCATCGAAAATATAGATATCGGAGGCCCCTGCCTGATTCGAGCCGCAGCAAAAAATCACAAGAACATCGTAATAATCACAGATCCCAGTGATTATCCTTTTATCGCTGAACATATCGTATCAGGATCACCGATCACCGATGCAGACAGACACCGGTTCGCCTGCAAAGCATTTCGGTATACCAGCCATTACGACCATTTGATTGGAACCTGGCTGAACTCAGCAGAACAATTCAGTCCGGATCTACCGGATCAACTGCACCTGATACTCGAAAAAACCGGAACACTGCGTTACGGTGAAAATCCTCATCAACAGGCAGCAATCTATAGAACTCCATTTTCAGATGAGAGGGGGCTGATTGCATTTCAACAGCTTGGAGGAAAAGAGATTTCCTTTAATAATCTTCTGGATACCCAATCTGCCTGGAATCTCGTCACGAGTTTCAATCGCCCGGGAGCAGTTGTTGTGAAACATCAGAATCCCTGCGGAGCATCCGTCTCCAATACTCTCGCCGATGCCTTTCAAAGAGCGTTGTCATGCGACCCGGTCTCGGCTTTTGGTGGTATTGTGGCGTTGAATCGACCCGTCGATCCGGATACAGCCCGGCGTCTGAATGATGCGCACTTTCTGGAGGTTATTGCTGCTCCTGACTTTGATATGGATAGCCTGACTCTGTTGAAAAAAAAGAAGAACAGACGTTTGGTGAGACTTACCGAATCCATCGGTGACGACCAGCCGCTTGATGTCCGTCTTCTGCACAATGGTGCATTAATTCAGACAACGGATCGATCGCCGGACAACCGCGAGTCATTCAAAACGGTCACAAAAGTGCATCCAACGGAATCCGAGTGGGCGGATCTATTGTTCGGCTGGACCGTCTGCAGAGCAGTGAAATCGAATGCTATTGTTTGTGCCCGTGACACCCGTGCTATCGGCGTTGGAGCAGGGCAGATGAGCCGGGTCGATTCTGTAGCGATCGCCCTGACAAAGGCCGGAGATTCTGCAAGGGGTGGTATCCTGGCCTCTGACGCTTTCTTCCCGTTCAGTGACAGCGTGGATCTGGCTGCCAGGGCAGGCATCAAGGCATTGATCCAACCGGGAGGCTCCAAGGGTGATCCTGAAGTGATTGCGGCATGTGATACCCATGGTATCGCAATGGTCTTCACAGGAATCAGGCATTTCAAACACTGACGGAGGAAACTGACATGAAAATACTCGTTATCGGATCAGGAGGTCGCGAACACGCACTTGCATGGAAACTCCGGCAATCCCCCCTGGTTTCCGAACTGCTGGTTGCGCCCGGCAACGCCGGCATCTCAAGGGATGCCCGTTGCATCCCTGTCCAGGTCAACCGGATGGATGACATTGTGGAGCTTGCCCGTCAATCGGATATCGACCTTGTGGTCGTTGGACCTGAAGCGCCTCTGTCGTTGGGTTTGACTGATAAATTGATGGCAGCGGGTATAAATGTATTCGGTCCGACAGCATGTGCAGCGCGTCTGGAGAGCAGCAAAGCTTTTGCGAAGGATTTCTGCCTGCGTCACTCCATACCAACCGCATCGTTCGGAATCTGTTTGACAAAAGCGGATGTTCTTAACGAAGCGGAAGCTCGTCGAAATTTCTGCGTGATTAAAGCGGATGGGCTGGCTGCCGGCAAAGGAGTTTTTGTTTGCAGGAGTTTTGATGATGTTGAATCTGCAATTCGGAGTTTGTTTGATCCGAACCAGTTCGGAACGGCTGCATCGAAAATAATCGTAGAAGATCTCCTGGACGGAGAGGAAGTGTCTATACTCGCAATTGCAGATGGAAACCATTATGTTATTCTGGATACCAGCCAGGATCATAAAGCGGCATATGACAATGACAAAGGACCCAACACCGGCGGGATGGGCGCTTATTCACCTGCGCCGGTCGTCACACCCAGCCTGATGCAAACTATCGAAAACACGATCATCCAACCCGCTGTACAGGGCATGAAATCTGACGGAACACCTTTCTCAGGCGTCCTTTATGCCGGATTGATGATCGTTAACAATCGCCCGGAAGTGCTGGAGTTTAATGTCAGATTTGGCGATCCCGAAACGCAACCACTGCTGATGCGACTGGATTCGGATCTTGCGGAATTGCTCTCTGCAGCCGCATCCGGTCATCTGAATCATCATTACAAGCTGAAATGGTCAAGTGATTCGGCGGTTTGTGTGATCATGGCATCCGGCGGATATCCCGGAGTCTATGAGAAGGGGTTTCCCATAACAGGTCTAGACGAAGTCGAAGCAGTCAAGGATATGAAAGTTTTCCACGCCGGCACAGCTTTTGACGAAACCGGAAATGTTGTTTCATCGGGAGGACGAGTAATTGGCATAACGGCGAAGGGAAAATCTGTCCGGTCTGCTTGCGATCTGGCATATAAGACGATTAATAAAATAAATTTCAAAAACTGCTTTTATCGGACAGATATTGCCCACCGGGCATTGGCACGTGATTATTAATGGAGGTGGCTATGCGATCGTGTCCTCGAGTATTAATCATTGTTGGCAGCGTATCCGACAAGGATGTTATCGAATCGGCGATAACGACTCTGAAACAGTTTAAAATTCCTTTCGAGGTAAAGGTGAGTTCCGCCCACCGGACACCGGAGAGAACGACCAAATTTGCACGGCAGGCGGAATCACGTGGTATCAGGGTGATAATCGCTGCGGCCGGATGGTCGGCCGGTCTACCCGGAGCAATCGCCGCTGAAACCGTTTTGCCGGTGATTGGCATTCCGGTTCCATCGTCCATACTGCTCGGTATGGATGCGATGCTGTCAATGGTGCAAATGCCGCCAGGGGTCCCGGTGGCAACTGTCGCTGTCGGGAAAGGTGGTGCGAAAAATGCAGCACTTCTGGCTATCCAGATCCTGGCCAATGAATTTAATGAACTGAAGGAACCACTTAAATCGTTCAAAACGGCAATGGCCCGGGAAGTTATCACCGCTGCTGCCGATCTCGACTCAACGTGGGAACCCTGATTTTTCCCGCAGATCGGGTTCAGGATCATCGTCTCTGAATTCGCGCTGCTGATCCCTGAGAAATCTTCGGATATTCTGGTGAAAATCCGCTTCCAGCAGGAGAAACTTCGCCTGCTGCTGGGGATCCAGCAGCTCAAATATCCGGGATATCTGCTGAGTTTCAGCCTGCACGTGGTCAGACCGTAGTTTCATCACAGCTTTAACAAGATCCTTCACCCGATCCTGGCTGATCCCTGGCTGTCCAACAGCCATTCGAAGATCCTCATTTAATTTTTCCATTTCTTTCATTTGCTGAAATCTGAGCTCATCCAGCTCTCGCACCCGTGGATACAGTTTCTCAGAGAGTTTCTCATCAATCTGAAGATCTTCGGTCAACTTCCAGATTTTCAGAGACATCATCATCTCTCGAGCCTTTTCACGTCGACCACCTTCTCGCCGGAAACCCGGTTTCCCTCCTTCAGACTGGTACCCGGGGTGCCGTTCTGCAGGAGGTGGAGGATCTTGCGACATGGCCGATCCCAAACTCAGAGCACCTGCCAAACAAATCCATGCAGTTCCACGTATAAAGGGGGTCAGAATACGACTCTTCATATCAGATACCTCCGCAAAGCATCCCAATCCGAATCATCGAAATCGGAGATGCTGTTAAGAATGGTTTCATCATATTCGTTTAACGATGGCCAATACCAGGATTCGATCGCAGCTGCCATCAATTCCGGATCACTCTGCTGAATAACGGCTAATTCGAGATCCTCATCATATGTTATCGGAACATCGATATAATCAAACATCATATCGACCAGCTCTGTGTCGTTCACAGCAAACGGATCAGTTGGATCGGATATCTGGCGACTCCACGGGTGCAGAACCAAAAGAAAAGACAGGACGCCAGTCGCAATAAATCCCCAAACAGGTTTAAAACCCCGCCAACCAGCCGCCAACGATTTTCTCTCCAGCTTGTTGAATACCCCGATCCGTATCCGTGCACGCGCCGTAAGATTCAGTTCGATCGGCGATTCACCCGTAACCATTTGCTCTGTCGCCAGCAGGCTCGCGTACGCGTCCCTGCATTGAGCGCAATGCTCCATGTGCTCGCACAATTCCGAAGAAATCTTGGACAGTGTTTCGTCAAAATGCCCAGCTGCCAGCGCTTTTTCAATCCGCCTGCAGTTACTCATTCGTCACCTCTTTTCCTATCCAGGCTGCCTTTAGTTTCTGAATAGCATGGAAATAATTCGCCTTCACACCTCCGATGCTCCGCCCCATAATGCCGGCAATCTCCTTGAATGGAAGCGCTCTTTCAATCCGTAAAGCCAAGACAGCTCTCTGTTGTGCCGGCAATTGGGACATCAGTGTCCTGATCCTTTGCTGATGCTCATTTTCCATGGCGATAACCTCGGGATCCGGACGGGCATCCTGCTGATTATCCAGAGTCAAACCGTCATCAATCGGCAGATACCGGCTTTCTTTTCGAACTGTTCTGAGAGCGCTGTTTACCGTAATTCTGTACAGCCAAGTTGAAAATGCCGAATCGCCCCGAAATTTCTTTATCTGCCGAAAAACACTCAAAAATACATCCTGCGTTATCTCTTCTGCAACCGATGGGTTACGGACAATCCTCAAGGCGATGCCATATACCTGATTCATGTATTGATCCATCAACTCCGAAAATGCCTCGTCCGATCCCAGACGCGCTTTCTCGACAAGCTGATATTCCGCTGTGTTCATTATTGCCTCAAGTGTCATATCTGATCTCATTCCTTCAGGAGCCAGCGTGAATTCAGTACCGGGAGTCGCCATCCCGTCCTTTATGAGATCATGTTTCAAGCCAATAAGTTTAATATATACGATATTTCCATGCTTAAAAATACCGGAATTCCCGGAAAATCCCTTTCGAGTAATACAAGGACATCCCGGTACGATGCGATGCGGTTCGTCCTGAAAGGTCTGATTTTCCCATCCGGGCAACGTGTCCATTCGTAACCGGGTAATGGATTCTTGGGAAACCGTTCCCGAATCATTGCAAGCAGTTCGGATGACATTTTATAACTTCCCAGGATGATTGCATCCGGCGCATTCTCCGGCAACTCGCTGCGCAATGACCTTATCAGGTGATCGTATTCAGCCGGATCAATCCTGTCAGGCTGCAGGGGATCCAAACGAATCCCGACCGAAAAACCTTGTCTGCAGGCCTTCGCTGCGGAAGCGATCCGGATTTTCGGAGAGGCTGTCCCGGACTCGTTCAGACGCCAATACGATTCCGGAGACATCGTCCAATCGATACGGAAACGAGACGGATCCAGCAGTCTCCAATTATGTGGCAGGCCAAATTTCGAACGAATCTCGAATCGAGCATGCGTCAGAACAGATGCTATATGTTCATGGATCACTATCGATATTGCCCCCAGAGCAAGACTGTCTGCAATGTCTCCCGTCACCAAAACCCCATCTTCAGGAAGCGGTTGCTGAAGCGCATCCTCAACATTTGTGAACACGACAATATGGTGGCAACCAAGATAACTCTGGCAAAAACAATAACAACAATCAGCGGGACATCCCTGGAGCAATTCAAATCGGTACGATCGTTCACGTTGACAATCCGTTATGCCCGGATCGTTACCCATAAATTTGAAAAAGGATCCGGTATTTCGAGTCAACATTAAGACAGACTTCGCGAAAGGAAGCGTCTTTCCATCACCGGTCTCGCCACGAAGCAGAGATACCGCCTCCGGCCTGCCTATCCGTCGTATCCTGTGCCTGGGTACGTCTTCTAGGATAAGGCTGGTAAGCGGATAATCTTCTACGCTTTGATCAACGATGATGTCACTGAATCGCATCTTCTTCCATTTGCACCAGATGTATTAATCTGCGCCATGTTTCGGTTTGCTCTGTCAATATCTCAACAGCTGCAGCCAATTCATTCATTGAGTGTAGCTTGAATCGTATATCCACAAAATCACCCTCAAAATCCGGTGGAGGAGAGATTGACAGATTACCCACTCCATCGAGTTGAGATACGGCATGTTTAAACCGATCAAGCATTCGGTGCTTCGCCGGGGATCGCCTGATTTCAAGATCATTCAGGCAACACTCTCCAATTTGTGCGCTGGTATCTTCCGTTCCCGAACGTGATATCAATTCTTTTTCAATCTCTTTGAGAACTTTTAATACCGATCGGCGCTCCCGCAGCGCAATATCCCGGATCAGACTCTCAAATTTTCGCATCCTGCTGACAGTCAAGTGAAGAAGCCTGCAGGTAACCAGAGTCGCCGATGGTCTTTCTTTGGGAGCATAGCGACATAACAAAGCTGCCTTATTGGTATCGATACCCCAGCGATGCCAGCGTTTTAATACGGCTGATGGCATTTCGGCCAGGGTCAAAATTGATCTGGCATTCTCGTTGTCTGATGCAGCAGGGCATAGTGCTGCCGCTATTCTGATTGAGCATCTTAGGTCTCTGGCAGCTCGACTAATCAGGCCGGCAATTTCCATCGGTGAATGGTCGACAGGTGAGACCGTCGACAACGCAAGGATCCAGCCTGTCAAAATCCAATCAGGGGCAGTTTGATGACTCCGTCCGAGCACGGAGCAAGCCTCCTGCGCTGCCGTACCGTCGAAGGGGACAACGAGTACCGGCAGTTCGTTTATGCCGCATAGACGCGCCTGATGAAACCGGCGAAATCCCGAAACCAGAACGGCGGATCCTCCGGGGCGACTGATCGCTTTCAGGGGCTCAAAGAAGGGAGTGCTTTGATTCGATCTTGAAGCAGGATGCCCGAATTCATACCGGGTCTCTGCTTCAGCATTGTCAAAACTCACCCTGAAATGCTCCCGGTAAAGATCGATCTCATCGGGAGTCAGGTGAATCAGGCGCATGGATCAGAACCGGTATGTGAGTGATGCCTGAACACCTTCGAATTCAGGAACGATACGGCATTGACCTCCACTACAGAGCAAACCGGTCGGTAGACCGCCATACAGAACATTGATAGTCAGGGTATCGATCGGAGTAACCGTCACCTCGCCGGCCCACCAGTCATCCATACTCGAAGGTGTGCCTGAGTCACTGTCGAATTCGTGTCGATTGTAATGACCGGTCACTGCGACATAAGGACTGAGCGAATAGGTCAGATAGGTTTTATACTCATCCTTCTTGAACCCGGAGATTTCTGTGTATTTATACTCCCCGTAAAGATTCAGACTATGCCGATCCATGAATGTAAAGACCAAATCTGCTGTAGCCCGGCGATGAGTTTCATCGATTTCCTCGTATTCTTTAAACCCATACGTCACATGAGCATACAGGTGGCTCCAGTTTTGTTCGATTCCAAGATAATAATGGGTATTCTCGTTCCGCTGCACACGCCCCAGATAATCCGGATGGCCCTGGTTATTGAATTGAGAATAACTCACATACACAAGCGTATCAGTCGCCCCGATGAAATAATCCAGCTTGATCCGGCCACCTTTTGTATCGTCAAGTTCGTTGACCTCATCCTCCCGATCGGCAGTTGGCGGCCGACCGTAGCGGTATGTCCAGTAATCGTAATCTTTGTATTCCAATTGAACGGTGAAATCTCCCAGATAAGAGGTAAGACTCCCATATATAGCCTCACCATCTTCGGTTTCTGTTCCGTAAGGAGCGTCTGAATCCCAATACAGCTTGGCGTATTCCGCGTATACATCAATTAAACCATCTGCGAGTGATGTGGCTTCAACATTTACACTGCCGGTCTGAAAATCTTCGCCGACTGATTCGTTACGAATGAACTCGTATAGCGTTCCGGTCACATAGTTCAAACCCAGACGGATTCCGTCGCTCACGCGAACCGACGCCATTCCACCGATAAGTTCATCCTTGATTTCCCGTTGCTTGTAGGTCAGATCTGCTGCATTATCCAAAAATTTATACCATTCGATCTCACCACCGAACGCTTGAAAATCAAACCGATCGCTCGAAAACCTCACATTGCCGCCCCTGATTGTCCGATCCAGGTTAAGATCCTTGTCTTCCTGGACATACAGAACGATACCGCGGCCGAGAGACTGATAAAAATCGCCCCCTGTTACCTCAAATAATTCTCCGCGATATCCGAGTTTGAATTTGAATACTTCAAAATCGGCTTCCGGTTCACGGGATCTGTAATCGTAATGAATGCCATCGTCATACTTCATATTCCGTAACCGAAGTTCTCCAAACCAATTTCTCCATCCCGCATGAATCATCAGTTGGTTTTCGAAAGAGGAATAGGGACCTTCATAAATATCCATACCCTGTTCCCAGTCATCCGGATCGTGATCCCAATAAGTTGATTCGAACGTTCCGGTCAAGGTCATCTCATCGTAAAAACCTGCTCCGGCGAGCCCCGAAAATGTAATTAGCCCTGTGAATACCAGAACCAAAGATCTTCCCAGATTGTCCATCATCGATACCTCCATCTTTATCGAAAAGAGTCTTTATTCCGCACTTAGCTTCGTCAACTCTTCCTTGACAATCGATTCCACCAATTTTTCATCACCCGGCTTATATCCGCTGAATTCCCTGACAATTTCACCATCAGCTCCGATGACCACCAGATATGGGACATTTCTGGCTGGGCTATAGTTCCGAATCACCGTATTATCGGGATCCAAGAGAATCGGAAAGGAGAAATTATATCGATTGATCGTCGGTTTGATCTGCGATTTGCTTGCAGGTGTATCGATTGAGATGGCGAAAACCTTCAGATTTTTATCCTTGTAATCCTCGTAAATTTTGTTGATATGCGGAAGTTCACGAAGACAGGGTTTGCACCATGTTGCCCAGAAATCGAGAATAATCACGTTTTTCCCAAGATCATCCTCCAACCGGTAAGTATCACCATCAACAGTCTTCAGTTCGAATACAATCGGCTTTTTACCTGCATCCATATTCGGAATCATTACAGTTATTACTGCCATTGCAACGCCCAGCAATATCAACGATTGTTTCCAGTTCCAGCCTGTCATCGATCCCTCCTTGTCTACGCAACTACCATTTAATTCCCGTTGATTCACCATCACCGGATATCTTTCCATCCCGGGTTTTCATTCATTCTCTCAACTGCCTGTAATTGCCCGTTACTGATCATGTTATCGCGATCCATCAGCCAGTGCACAACCGATACGTTCCAGCAGTCGTTGAATTTTTCTTTTTTCGTTCGGACCGGTAATCCCCGGAACCGACTGCAATTTATCATTCAGAAGCGTAAAAAGATACTCCGCTTCCTCCGAGTCGAGCTTGAGCGAAATCGATGCCAATTCGCCATCGGTTCCTGTCAATAGCCGGGGCATATATCCAATCCGTTTCAGTTCATTCACCAACGCCGAACAGCATTCCTTCTCAATCCAGCTTGCCTGCGGCCCAATCCTGTCTCCGATCAGACGTGCAGTCGATGGCTGAGTCATGACCTCATGCAATATATACTCATCCTCCGTCGTCATTACGATTCCCGATCGTATTTCGATTTTTCCGAATTCATCAATCCAATCCTGAAGTGATCGCTTTACATTCTGTGGTAACCCGGAACTGGATGCCGTTTCGAGAAACTCGATGATGTCATCGGCTGTCAGTCCTGTCTCCAGTGCTGTCGCAACTGACGATCTGGAAATTCTGTAGCGCTGCAGATGCCCCCCAGCCACAAAATCAGCAATCTTCTCCAAACGATCTCGAACCGCAAGCACCATTCCCGCCGGAGCCAAAACATCGAAATCAGCCTGCACGATCAGTTTGTTCAATGGAGTCTGCACGTCAGAAGTCTGATCCTCCAACTGCCCGCAGCTTCCGCTCAAAAGGCAGCGGCCTATTCTGCTCACTATGACGCCTTCCCAGTGTCCGTTCCTGTCCAGGCCCGTCTCCAATAACCCCAGCCATGCCAGCGGTTCAGTCATCAGATATCGAATCACACTCTTTTCCAGATGATCCCAGATCTCTCCCGGCTGAACCGGAACACGGCTTATACGGTCAATGAGCTGCCACAAACCTTCCGCATAATCCGAACGATAAAAATGAGGTCGATTGCTCTGCATCAGCATTGCAACCTCATCGATCGTCACCCAGTTGTCCGGCAGAATCTCAACAAGACCCAGAACCGCCCTTTTGACGCGCCTCCACGGATGCCTTAAACCCGCAGATTTTACAAGTACCCCCGACAATACAATCGCGTCGTCCGGTTCCTCGTTCTCCAGCCAGATTTCAAATAAATCCTTCATCTGGAGGAATTGTGAACGGGAGAACCATTCGGAGACACACCGGTCCACAGCCAGTCCGCTTTTTCTCTGAATGATGAACCCCATGCCAGTCGCCAGAGAATACAACAGATCAATGTATGCTTCGTCACGAGTCCGACAGACCGGAGTCAATCGATCCAGTTTAGCCGCGATTAAGGGCTTGTGACGCTTCGCCAGCTTTCCTGTGCGCAAAGATCGTACACGATACTCCTCGATATACTGCAGCAGATGATACATATCCGTTAGTATCGCATACCCGGTTGTGCAATATTGATATGGCGCATAGTCACTATTGGAGACAGCAATCCGTTCCATAGCAAGAATGGAACGATATTCATCCGGAAATGCATAAACAGGTTCATCTGCGCCGGGATCCCGAACACAATAAAGAAAACCCGCCAGCCGGAGCCTGGCCAGGCCCCTGCTGACCGTCTTGTGCCAGAACCATCTTCGATCCACTTCGGGATCATCACTCCCCCACGATTTCTCAAGATCGCTCGCAGGAATAACACCACCGGCATCGGAAACCTGATTGAGAATTTCCCTTTCCCATGCGTTCAATCCGCAAAACTCCTTGTCATCCCGGGTCAATCCTGACAACCGATCTCGCAGAACAGACAAAACCTCCGCACGAGACGGATTGGGATGAAATTCGATCTTTCTGTAAGCTGCTATCGCCCGAAGATGGGATGTACCGGATTCAAGAAGACATTGTTCAAGTTGCATAGCAATCCTTATATCCCCGGATCCCCAAAGGGCATCCGGTTGATTTTAAGGCTAAGATTTTATATCATCCCGCCGGTTGCAGCAAGAAAACAAAATTACAATGAGGAAATGTGTTGTCACCAATATCCATAAAAAACTCCGACAGCAACGAGACACCCCATGAAACAGATAGCTGCATCGCATCCGATCAGAGGCATCAGGATTCCTCCGCGTCAGATGTCGGTTTCCGGCAGCAGGATAGCGATCAACCCTCATCAACCGCCAACCGCCCACCCGTTTACGATTCAGACGATTATACAATCCATCCCTGGTTTATCCGGCTGTTTATAGCGGCCTTGATCCTTACGCTTATTGCCATCCGGATGATTCCGGATACGGTTATGACCCGCTGGTCAATGTGGTGGAATAACATCGATATACCGCATTGATGTTTTGCCATCTACTGGTTATCCCTCTTATCCCATCCAATTATTCGGCAACATCCGGTTCAATTACCTGATGAAGCGGATTGGCAGCCAGGATACCCCGGCACCGGGAACAAACGACATGTGAAAACTCCTGGAAGATCTGATCATCAAGCATTTCTTTGGGAATGATTTCGATTCTGTTCAGTAGCGCTTCCAGACGATCGTCCAATCTCTGCCCTTTCATCTCGGCATATTCAGTTACTCCATGATCCGGATCGGATGTCAGTGTCAGGTGCACCCGCCAGGCTGCGTCTTCAGCCCGTAGTTCCTTGCCGCAGCGGTCACATTTCATTTGTCCGCCGTCCATTCCGCAGCGATTTGCTTGAGCGCTTTTTCCAGGGGTGTCGCTGTCCAGCCTGTTTCATTTTGCAAACGTGCCGAGTTCAGCGAGCAGTCTTTTAACCAGGGCGCATCAGCAGTGATTCCGGTCATGGATACCGGGATGAGTTTGTCCCGGTTCCAGTCGAAGTATTGCGCAGCGAGCATGCCAAGCTCATATCGATTGATACAGGTTGATCCGCCAACATTAAAAATCCTGCTTCGCATCCCCTGAGAAAAAATCCTATGGATTGCTTCCGCAATATCGCGGCTCCATACCGGGGAGCGGATCTGATCCGTAAATAGTTTCAACGCTTTACCCTGACATAGATCGGTATGATTCTCTCGAATAAAGGATCCGTGAACACCGTCATCCGGTCCGAAAATCAGAGCGCATCTCAGCACAACCGTCGATGGACAAGCGACAAAGGCCTCCACCTCCGCGTCAAACTTTGTTTCACTGTATATCATACGGGGATCCGCATCATCCTCCAAATGAGGGCCCGAACCCGAATTGTAAACCAGATCCGTAGAGATGAAAATGAAAGGGATACGGTATGCCTGAGCAATAACAGCCAGAGACCGGGTGCCTTCGATGTTCAGTCGCCGGGCTCGAACCGGATCGGCGGCACACTGTCCTGTTCTGGAGAGTGCGGCACAGTGAACTAACGCCTGGATACCGTTCCGTGCAATGTACTCAGCAACCGGCTTCAGACTCCCTCCAAGATCCATTCGCACCAGCCCCTCGAACGGAGCTGCAGGCTCTGCCTGGTGCCATGCACCATAGATGGAGTAGTTATCGCCAAGGTCACGACACAAATTGTACCCCAGGAATCCGGCAGCACCGGTAATCAGGATTTTTTTCATAACCGCACTCCCCCAGACGGATGTTTCCCTTATCGTTTCAACTTATCGTTTCAATTCATACCCGGTATCACATATTACAGGCTTCCGACCATTATAATCCAGCGTGAATCCTGGTTATCCGATTCATGAACAAGCATCATCAGTCCCGGATATCGAAAGAATCTCGCGCACGTTCGGATAAAAGAGCCTGCCGACGGGATGAAATCGCAGCGCAAATCATATAAACTTGCACATATTGACGAATACCTGACAATAACTTATCGATTGCGGGGGACTGAAGAATGGATTCGACAATTCTGAAAACAATGCAGCGAATTCAGGAGGGTGGGGAAGAGCCTGCCGTTCTGGTAATTGTTGTGACGACACAGGAAAGCTCCCCCCAGATCCCGGGCGCGAGAATGCTGGTGAATGTACGGGGTGTCGTGACGGGGACGGTCGGAGGCGGTACGGTAGAAAAACTGGCCGTCGAACACGCGATTCAAATGCTCCGTAAGAAGACCGCTACGGATTGTCGCACATATGATATGAACCATGGGTCACTCGACAGCATCGCGACAGGGATGCTCTGCGGCGGCACGATCACGCTTTACTTTGAACGATTGGGAGCCATGGAACGATTGTTTCTCTATGGTTGCGGTCACATCGGGGGTATCCTGGCTCCGATGGCGGCACAGTGCGGGTTCCAGGTTATTGCCGTAGACCAGCGTCCCGAGATGGCGACGGTCGATCGATTTGGAGGTTCTGACGCAGGCATCGAGGTGCAGTGTGCACAACCCGTCGAACACGCTGCCGCTCTGTTTTTTCTACCGAGCGATTCCATCGTTATCATGACACATAATCACCAGTTCGATGGGGCCGTTTTAAAAGCCTTGACCCTCCGGATAACCGAGGCGAACTCACCGCGGTATATCGGGATGATCGGTTCATCGAAAAAGGTCGATGCAATTCTGCAAGCGCTTCGCGATAACGGCGTGTCAGATCAGGCGATCCGGCAGATCAGAACGCCGATCGGATTGAAGATCGGCGGGGATTCTCCGGCGGAAATTGCCATATCCGTTATGGCGGAGATCATCGCCGCCAGGTATGGAACCATCGAGAACGGACGCGTGCAGGTTATGAGTTATCGATAACTGAGAGCCCAGCGCGTCTGACGCTTAAAATAGACGGATTCATCGCTTCGTCGATCACAATCAGATCGGCGTCGCTGCCTTCACAGATCGCTCCTTTTCGGGGAAACATCCTGTAGAACATGGCAGCATTCGTCGAAGTCAGCGCAACCAGACGCTCCCAGGTGATACGGTTCTTCATCACACCCTCCGCTATCATCGTCCCGAGGAGTGAGCGGACACCGGCAAGGCCGAAAGGTGCTTTCAAAAAATGATCGCCCGCCGCGATTCGCTCCTCTTCGGAAAATGGAGCGTGATCCGAACCGATCCAATCGATTTTTCCGGTTTCCACAGCGGTCCACAGACGTTCTTGCTCCTCCCTGCTCCGTAGCGGAGGAGCGACGGCGTACTGGTATCCATTGGGTCGATTGTAAACATCTCGCGTCCGTGTCAGGTAATGCGGACAGGTTTCAAGTTTCAAGCCACTGCCGTTTGCAGCATCGACGCCGCTTCCGGAACTGACGTGGACAATGGCCATCGCGGCACCGGTTCGCTGCTGGATCGCTGAGAGTGCCGTGATTGCAGACACTTCGGATGCAACCGGTCGCGATGTCTCATAGTATGAGAATGAATCGGACGCAAAACACCCTGAAGGCAGAAGGGACGCATGATCCTCCGCATGAACGATGATACGGGCATCGAGCCGCGCAGCCCATGCCGCAGCCAGCTCGATTTCAGCATATGGCGTCCTGCGACCGCTCTCCTCGTAAGCAGTAAAAAATTTAAACGATCGGACACCCAACTCCAGACAGCGTTCCGCTTCCGATTCCCGGTCCGGTGTCCAGCCGCAGACAGTTGCATGCAGGAAAACACTGCATTCCGCTACATTGGCCTCCTCAATACGTTTCCGCACCGTTTGATCGAGCGGCACTCCTTTTTCGGGCGTTGAAAAATCAATTACGGTCGTCACTCCACCAGCGAGTGCGTTCCGGGAACCGGTGACAAAATCATCCGAAGTCATCCGATTCCCGACCGGCAAAGCGAAATGAACGTGCGGATCGATACAACCGGGTAAAACCCGTCTGTATCGAAGGTGATATTCTCGATCGAATATCCCTTTCAGACCGGATCCGATTTCACGGATCACACCATCTTCAACAGCGATATCAGCGGCGAACGAGCGTTCAGATGTCGTGATAAGAGCTTCGCGAAACATGATGCGTCGGGGCATTATTCCAACCTTGTCAGGGGCGTCCGCCCATTGTGAGAGCCATCACACCCTTGACAGTATGCAAACGGTTTTCCGCCTCGTCATAGACAACCGAGTGCGGGCCGTCTATGACCGGGTCCGTTACTTCATTACCACGATCCGCAGGCAGGGCATGCATGTAGATGACCTTCGGATCCGCCAGTTTCATCCGCTGTTCATCGCATATCCAGCTTTTGTATCTCGCCAGATTGGCTGCCATCTCGCCCTTGTCTTCGGTATAGGCGAAACCACCCCAATTTTTTGGGATAACCACGTGAGCACCACGAAAACCGTCATCCATATTATCCACGAAATTTAACTTGCCATCACCGGTTTGAGCATTCTGGCGAGCTGTTTCGACGAGTTCAGGTAACAGGGGAAACTCTTTGGGAGCGGCCACCGTAACGTTCATTCCGTAACGCGGGAACAACAGAATCTGCGATAACGGCACTGAAAGGGGTTTGGCATGGCTGGTTGCATAGGCCCATGAAATGGTGACATTCAATCCCTTCAGATTTCCGAATTTTTCCTGCATCGTCATCAGATCAGCCAGCGCCTGTAATGGATGATACAGATCATCCTGCAGGTTGATGACTGGAATGGATGCCCATTGGGCGACTTCCCGAAGATATTTATTACCGATACCATAAAAACAGTTTCGGATCGCAATCCCGTGTCCGAACCGGCTTAAAACCATCGCCGTATCCTTCGCCGATTCACCATGACTTAGCTGCATCTTGTCAGGTGTCAGGTCATGGGCATGACCCCCAAGTTGCGTGATTCCCGCCTCCAGAGAGTTTCTCGTACGCGTGGATTGTTCAAAGAACATCATAAACGCTGTTTTATCCTGTAACCATCGATGTGGCTGATTGTTGGCGAACATCAATTTCAGATGTCGCGATGTATCCAGGATCGTATCGATTTCTTCCCGTGTCCATTCCTGGAGTGTGATCAAGTGCTTTCCCCTGAATAAAGTCTGCATCCTCTTGTCCTCTCTTCTCGAAATGATAACCGTTGACTTGATTTTTACCCTGTACTCTTACTGATTCATATAATGCTCTGGAAAAAATGCATAGAACAGCGCCGCTGTTACGAGTTCGTCCACCGCTACCTTCTCATTGGGCGCATGGGCCATCTCCTCGTGACCCGGTCCAAATCCGATGCACGGAATCCCGTGAAGCCCTGCTATCGAGACGCCATTGGTTGAGAAAGTCCATCGTCCGATTTCAGGTTCGCATCCAAAGAGATCCCGGTGCGTGGCACGACCAGCCAGAACAGCTCGATGATCCGCAGGTGTTTTCCATGCAGGAAAAATATTGGTAACGGGATAGACAAATCCTGTATGAGTCGGTTCACTGTATTGCGCAGCCTGCACTTGAAGTTTTCCGGAAGGATCGAGTTGACGAATCTGCTCCAGGGCCATATCAGGCGTTTCTCCCCATGTCAGACGCCGGTCCATGTAGATTTCACAACTGTCAGCCACCGAGCAGAGTGAGGGTGCTGTTGATCGAATACGGCTGATTGTGACGGAACCCCTCCCAAGGAAATCGTCGCACTGCAGACTGGGAGCCAGCCGTTCGATCCCGGCGATTACAGGCGCCATGGCCATGATGGCGTTTTTTCCTCGCTCCGGTGCGCTGCCATGTGCACTCAACCCCGGCATTGTGGCAGTAATTTCCATTCTGCCACGTTGACCCCTGTACAACCGGCACGATGTCGGCTCCGTAATCAGGACCATTTCCGGACGTATCTCCGATTTTTCAATGATATAGCGCCAGCAAAGTCCGTCACAATCTTCTTCTGATACCGAACCGACCATCAACAGTGTCATATCCGGAGGAAGCAACTTGTGCTTTTTTATCAGATAGCCCGCGTACACCATTGATGCCATGCCGCCTTCCTGATCCGACGCACCTCGACCCCTGATATAATCGTCGACGATATCGCCTATGAATGGATCAAAATCCCACAATTCCCGGGAACCCACATCAACTGTATCGACATGGGCGTCGAAAGCTATCAATCGTCGCCCGTTCCCAATCCTGCCGATGACATTTCCGAATGGATCGACGTCAACGTCATCGAAACCTACCGATCGCATCTCGGCAGCAATCCGGTTGATAACATCTGTTTCATGGCAACTGACCGACGGAATCCGGATCATGTCACATAAAAAGGAGGACATCGGTTTCCTGATTTCATCTCCAAGTTCTTTGTATATCATTGTTTTTCCAATCTCCTTTACCATCTGAATCGACATAGAGATACCCTAAATGATTATTCTGCGATTTTATTTTCGAGCGGTCAATATCCTGCTTCACATCAACGGACTGAATGCTGGGATTCCCGCGAAAAGTCAGCCGGGGTTACTCCCATTTGATCCGCAGCGGAGTAAACGGATGGATCAGGGCGGAATGATGAGGGAGAATCCGGGTGGCATATCCACAGCGTCCGGATCGTTCAACAGTGAAAGAGCCTTCATAAAGCCAATCTGCTTCCTTCTGTTTGACGACACGCATCGTTTCAACGCGGCCACCGGTGATCTGGTCATCATGGTCGAGAGATCCGAAATAAACCTGGACAACGATATCATCGGGTGTCAGATTTCCAAGCTGAACCCGTACATCCAGATCGATCCTGTCACCGACATTGACATCCTTGAGCGGGTTCCGGATACGCGTCTCGATCACGTGCACCTGGTTCCAGGATTCAAGAATGCGATCCCTCCATGCATTGACTTCCCTGGCGAGCTTACCGTCATCAGCCACTATTTTTTCATACGCATCATGACCCTGTATATAGAAACGCGCGTAATCCATGACCATTCTGTGCGTTGTGAAATTTTTGCCTGCGGATTTCATTGCATCTTTCATCATCCGAATCCACTGGCGGGGAAGACCCGAACGATCCCTGTTGTAAAACGTTTCGGTGATCTCCCTCTCCAGAAGGCGATACAGTGCTTCGCTTTCGATGGCGTCCTGCATTAATGGATCATCATACGTTTCACCGGATCCTATCGCCCAACCATTGTCTTCACCATAACCTTCAACCCACCATCCATCCAGAATGCTGAGATTCAGGACCCCATTCAGGGCGGCTTTCATCCCTGAAGTGCCGGATGCTTCAAGGGGCCGACGAGGCGTATTCAACCAGACATCAGACCCGTGCAATAAATACCGTGCAACGTTGATATCGTAGTTTTCCAGAAAAACAATATGATTTCGAAACGCAGGATCATCCGACACTTTTACGATTCGCTTGATCAGATCTTTTCCCGGATTGTCCTGTGGGTGCGCCTTGCCTGCGAAAATGATCTGCACAGGACGCTCAGGATGTTTTAACAGCGCCTCAAGACGATTGAGGTCATGAAAGAGGAGAGTTGCACGCTTGTACGTAGCAAAACGACGCGAGAATCCGATCGTGAAGAAGTCCGGATTTAATACTTCCTCCGCTTTTGCCACCTCGTTTCTTGAATAACCCCGATGCCGCAGCTGACGCGATAATCGGCCTCGTGTAAAAGAAATCAACCGATCTCGCCGTAACTGGTGGATTCTCCATAGTTCATTATCGGGGATGTACTCGATACGGTCCCAGATCTCAGGATCCTCGGGTTCTTCCCGGAATTTCGGACCGAAATAGCTCTCCAGAAGGTCCGTCAGTCGATTGTTGATCCATGTGAACGAATGCACACCGTTCGTGACATGCGAAATCGGTACTTCCTCAACCGGAAGTTCCGGCCATAGCATTTGCCACATTTTTCTCGATGTTTCGCCATGCAGTTTCGCAACACCATTGCATTGGGCTGCCATCCTTAACGCCAGTACTGTCAGACAGAAACTTGAACGATCCGGTTTTTCCTGGCCGATATGAATGAACTGATCGATCCCATATCCAAGTTCATCAGCGAGTTTCGTAAAGTACTTTCGTATCAGGTCAAGAGTGAAGTTTTCATTGCCGGCAGGAACCGGAGTGTGTGTTGTGAACACATTGCTGCCCCAGACGATTTCCCAGGCTTGCTGATGAGTAAGATTCAGGGATTGCTTCAGCATCCGGATCCGTTCAAAGCTGAGAAACGCTGAATGCCCCTCATTGATATGAAACACCGTGGGATGAATATCCATGGCTGCCAACGCCCTGACACCCCCTATACCCAGAACGATCTCCTGCCGAATCCTCATATCCCGGTCCCCGCCATACAGACGCTTCGTTATCTCCCGATGATAGGGCTGGTTTTGAGCGATATTTGTATCCAGAAGATAAAGCGGTATCCTGCCGACATCCACACGCCAGATCTGGCAAAACACCGGTTCTTCACCCATCGGAACATCAATAATCAGTGGCAGACCGTCACTGTTCAGAATACAGGTGACCGGTAACGTGTACCAGTCGTTGTCCGGATACAGTTCCTGCTGCCATCCGTCATTGTTCAGATATTGCTGGAAATAACCCTCCTGATACAGAAGACCGATGCCCACCAGCGGCAAACCCAGATCCGATGCAGCTTTCAGATGATCACCACTCAAAATACCAAGGCCTCCGGAATACACCGGCAGGCATTCATCCAAACCGTATTCGCACGAGAAGTAAGCCGCCAGAAAACCAGCCCGGTCCGGCCACGTCTTCTGGAACCAACTCCTTGAATTTAAATAGGATTGCAGCTTCTCATAAACCCGTTCGAGATTCGATACAAAACTGTCGTCCTGCGATGCGTCATCCAGTTCACTCTGAGGAAGAATACTCAGAAGTTTCATGGGGTTCTGTCCCGACTCATCCCAGAAATTCCGCTCAGGCGCACACGCAGGGTGATAACCCAGGCGGATGAAAATATCCAACGCTTCCTGATCCCATGAAAACCACATATTCATTGCCAGATCGCGAAGCCGCTTGAGTCTCTCGGGCAGTTTTATATTCACTTGCAATGTGTTTATCTTCATCGAACGTCTCCATGATATGCGGACAGATACAGTCAACGACCGGATATTGTAAACTCTTTCGTCCAATACGTCCAACCCGAATTGGGATTTCATCCGCGGGCCATCGGTTTGATTTTTTTTACTTTCAATACAATATTCGTCTCAGTCAATCGTCAATACGTTGATGGAGGCGATCATGCGCGAACAGATTATTCAACTTTTTTCCCAGCAACGGGGACGTCTTCTGGGATTTATCCGGTCACGCCTGCATAATCTGGAGGATGCCGAGGATGTTTTCCAGGATGTATTCGTGCAGGTGCTCTGCAATCCGAATGCATTCGCACTGCTTGACAACGCAGTCGCATGGTTCCTGACCGTGGCATCCAATAAAATAACGGATGTTTACCGCCGGAGAAATCGCCGTATCGCCTGGAAAACCATCTTTGAGGCTCAGGGTGGAGAGGAAGAATGTGAGTGTAAAGAAACTCACACCCCTGAATCAGTGATGTTGATGATGGAGCAGGAGGATCTTCTGGAGCAAGCGTTGAAATCCCTTCCGGAAGAACAGGAAAAAATCATCAGGATGAATGTGTTTGAAGGTCTGCCATTTAAAGCGATCTCATCCATACTCGGTGTACCTGTCAATACGCTGATCGCCAGGAAACGGTATGGAATCATCGCAATTAAAAAGTTCTTGTCTACAACGTTTGAGCGAAC
Organism: candidate division CSSED10-310 bacterium; assembly: GCA_016931515.1. Lineage (GTDB taxonomy): Bacteria > CSSED10-310 > CSSED10-310 > CSSED10-310 > CSSED10-310 > JAFGEQ01. The sequence continues at coordinate 147,178 of JAFGEQ010000012.1, forward strand.
TGTCTCGAATGACAGTGATTGAAAGGAGACCGTATGAATATCTTGTCGAGTCACAGCAAAGCAATCAGAATCCCCCTGTTAATCCTGGGGGGTGTTATTCTTGCTGCAGTCCTGGCACTCCTGCTGGGTTTCGTTGTTCAATGGTTATGGAACTGGTTAATGCCAGTGATCTTCGGGCTGGGTACCATCACTTTCTGGCAGGCATGGGGATTGGTTCTGCTTTCCCACATTCTCTTTAAAACCGGCGGAGTCGAACATCATCACAAGCATCTTCGTAAAATACACGAATCGAAGGCATCGGAACCCGTTAATCCGACGGAGGGATGATTATCGTTCCTCGATCAGGCCTGTCTGAGCACAATATGATGCCGGAAAACGTGATCGAAGAAAAATATCGGGCGGAATTGAATTCCGCCCGGTTTCGTTTTGTCAAGATGGATGTGATATCGGACTATTGTATTGCGCGATCATTATAATATGAATAGAAAAAGCGATATTTCAAGGATAAAATAAGAGTTTCTCCTGAATGGAGGCTTCTCAGATGCTCTTGTCGATTCTGGCGATTGTCGGCGGTTTGGCGGTTCTGGTTTGGAGTGCCGATCGTTTCGTTGACGGTTCAGCGGCCGTGGCACGCTATTTTGGACTGTCTCCATTGCTGATCGGCATGGTTGTCGTGGGGTTCGGCACATCTGTCCCCGAGATGCTGGTTTCGGCGTTCGCTTCCTATCAAGGCAATCCAGGGATCGCACTGGGCAACGCATATGGATCGAATATCACCAATATCGCGCTGATACTGGGCCTGACAGCCATGTTGAAACCCATCACTGTGCAGTCCCGTGTTCTGAAAAAAGAACTTCCGATTCTTACTGCCGTTACTGCCATTGCCGCCTATCAGTTATGGAATGGTATTATATCCCGCATGGATGCCTTCATCCTGCTTGGAGTATTCGCAGTGTTAATGGTCTGGTCACTCCGGCAGAATCGCAGCATGATCTCCGATGCTTTCGGGACCGAGATGGAAAAAGAATTGAAAGCACAGGCGCTGGGAGTGAGAAAAGCCGTATTCCGACTCATAACAGGATTGATATTTCTGATCGTCAGTTCCCGAATGCTCGTATGGGGAGCAGTGGAAATTGCTCAGCATTTCGGAGTCAGCGATCTGATCATCGGTCTGACGATTGTTGCGCTGGGAACCTCCCTGCCGGAATTGGCGTCATCTCTGTCAGCCGCCCTGAAGGGGGAGCACGATATCGCTCTCGGCAATATTCTGGGCTCCAACTTGTTTAATACACTGGTTGTCGTTGGAATCGCCGGGATCATTCGCCCGATGGAGATCCTCCCGGATGTGATGACCCGGGATATTCCGGTTATGACCGGTTTGACCGTGTCGCTCTTCCTGTTCGGTTATGGTTTTAAAGGGCGTCAGGGGCGAATAAACCGAGTTGAGGGGAGTGTTTTATTCCTGGCCTTCCTGCTGTATACATGCTTCCTGATCGTCAGCGTTCTAAAATAAACCGATCGTCTTGGCGATGATGATTTTTACTTGTTGTTCGTCCGTGCCATTGTAAGATTTTCATACTCCGTTGAAGATCGCTTCATGACGGTTGATTACCTGTCGGAGCCTTTGTTTCCTTGAATAATTGAAGAAAAACTGTTATACTGATTATCTTGAATTTTAAGAACTCCACTATTCGGAGTCAGGTCAGGGAACCGTAATATTCTAACCAGGAGTAACAAAATGGATCTAAAATTCAGTCTGCTTATGATGAGTACATTGTTCTTGGTCGGCATGGTATTTACCAATGCACGGGCCGCTGAAAATCCAAAAGTCTTCTTTGAAATCACGATCGGTGGCAAGGATGCGGGCCGGATCGAAATGGAATTGTATGCGGATGTCGTCCCCAAAACGGCGGAAAACTTCCGCGCACTTTGCACCGGCGAAAAAGGGTATGGTTACAAAGGATGCTCATTTCACAGAATCATCCCTCAGTTCATGATTCAGGGCGGCGATTTTACGAATCACAATGGAACCGGTGGCAAATCCATTTATGGTGACAAGTTCGCTGATGAAAATTTCCAAATCAAGCACACCGAGCCGGGGATTCTGTCGATGGCCAACGCGGGTCCCAATACCAATGGATCGCAATTTTTCATCACCACTATCAAGACGGATTGGCTTGATGGCAAGCATGTGGTATTCGGCAAAGTCATCAAGGGCATGGATGTAGTCAGCAAAATTGAAGCGGTCGGTTCACGCAGTGGCAAACCAGGTGCTGAGGTTCTGATCAAGGAGTGCGGGGAAATTAAATAATTGTGTCAGTAAGTTGAGCGTTATCAATAATGCTTACTTGAGGGATAACGGGGAGATTCAAAAGGAGGAGGACAAACATGAGAAAATTATTTGTTTTGCTATGTATTGTAATCGTCTCGCTGGTGTTTAGCGATGTGCAGGAAGCCAGAGCCGTTGAACTCGTCTACAAAGATATTAACGGCAACTGGGTATCGCTCGATCCGGCAGCAAATCCAAAGCATGACGAAGCGACCCCGCATGCTATCATTTACTATCCGGATACAGACAATGTGGCTTTCACAGTCACCTATGCGGACTATGGAACCGGGTTCGGGTTTTATGATGCTACTGAGGGTGCGAAGCGTCGCGCAAGAGTAGAAGATGCGTTGACGTACATTGCATCAGTTATCGCCGGTGAGAACGGAAGTGCGGATTTATATTTTAACGCATCAATCAATCAACCCGCTAACCCGATGCTTGCCAGTTGCGGAGCCCTGTTCTCTTATATCCCAGGCGACTATCATGAATATCTGAATGGTTGCCTCTATGACCATATCAAAACCGGAATTGACCCTGTTCCCGGATATTCTGATGCATATGCCACCGTCAATTTCGGTTATACCTGGTACGCTGAACCAGCTGCTCCTTCTTCAGCAGATCGTGACCTGCTATCAGTAATGGTACATGAGTTCACGCACGCACTGGGATATACATCGGTTATTGCCAGCAACGGTTTGAGTGAAATCAGCGGTACCAATCCGGGTGTTTTCACTATCTTCGATTCATGGCTGGCCAATGGGAACGGACAAATGTTCTGCACTGATTCAGGCGGTCTTTTTGGCGACGAAACCGAATTCATTGGAACCCCGTCTACCGATCTTTTGGGATTGAACAATGGTGTCCGTTTCAGAGGAACCAACGCAACGGCTGCATATGGCGGCTCCTTCCCACCGATCTATGCGCCGTCGACATGGGAAGATGGATCCAGTATCACCCATTGGTCTTATGCCGTTCCATCGACCGCAGTTATGCTGCCTTCGTATTCAGGCGGAAATAAAAGAACCTATTTGGATTTCGAGATCAAAACTCTTCAGGATATCGGCTATGATCTCGGCATGTCACCCAGTACGCCGGCAACCGGACCCATCGGTCTCACTCTGCTGCTGGGAGCGATCGGTATTTTCATCGGCCTGGCCGGGAGAAAACGGGGATAGTCAGAACTCATTCATTTGTTTAAAGACCTGCCGAAATCGGCGGGTCTTTTTTTCAGGAAAAATCCTTTTCTAATGTTTGTTGGTTGTATATTCATCGTATGTCTCGATAGAACATCGCTGCCTTTTCACTGTGTTTGTGGTATAACGCCGTGGAATTCGCCGGCTGACCGGTGTTAAAACGGCGAATCCTGATGAAGGCCGAACCAGAGACGATGAGACCCCAATGATGAGTTATCATGATCTGCATATGATACAGAGTGCATCACCACCGATACTTCCAGCAACCGTGCTGGATCTGATTCACTCCCTTGCAAGTGCCGGCGGCAGACCGCTGCTTGTGGGGGGATGGGTTCGGGACCGCCTGTTGGGGCTCGATTCGAAAGACCTCGATATCGAAGTTTTCGGGCTTCCGATCAACAAGCTTCAAAAGATCTGCCGGAATCATGGGCGATTGATGATGGTTGGCGCTGCGTTCGCCGTGTTAAAGCTGACATTATCCGACGGCCTCACGATCGACATCTCCATTCCACGCCGCGAAACCGTGACAGGATTGGGTCATAAAGAATTTGCTGTTCACGCAGATCCCTTCATGAGCATCAAAGATGCGGCGAATCGCCGGGACTTGACGATCAACGCTATCAGCATGGATCCACTGACCGGGGAGTTTTTGGATCCTGTCAACGGCATTGGAGATCTCCATCAGAAAGTGATTCGTCATATAGGACCCAGGTTTGCTGAGGATCCGCTCCGGGTTCTTCGCGTCTACCAATTCGAAGCACGATTCGGTTTCGATGTCGTACCGGAAACACGACATGTCTGCAGGGAAATCGCCGAAAGCGGATTACTGACAACCCTGCCCAAGGAGCGAATTGAAGAGGAGCTGCGAAAGCTGTTCCTCCGGGGTCTGCCGGAGATGATTCTGAAGACACTTCACCACATGTGGGAAGATGGCGTTGTTAAAACTCTTTTCCCGGAACTCGCAGAATTGGAGCATGTCCCTCAAGATCCGAAATACCACTCCGAGGGCGATGTTCTTGAACACACATTCCGTACTGTCTCCGAAGCCGTGAAAATCTCTGTACGGGATGGTTTGGAACCTGAAGAAGCATGGCATTTATCTATTGCAGCATTACTCCATGATATAGGAAAAAAGAGCGCTACATCCATTCATGATGATGGCAGAATCACGGCATACGGTCATGATGAAGCCGGTATGCAGCCGGCGGAAAACCTGTTAACACGGATAACTGCAAATACACGAACCCGGGATATCACCCTCCGCCTGGTCAGGAATCATATGAGACCGCTGCAACTTGCAACAGCCGACAAAGTCAGTGACAGCGCCATCCGCCGCCTGGCTCTGGCCCTGTCACCGTCGTCCATCGACATGCTCTGCAGGCTGGTCGAAGCCGATACGATGGCCAGTATCAGGGGGGATGGAAAAAGTCACGAAAACGCCCATGTCTTTCTAAGCGAACGGGCCAGGCACATTGGCGTTAGAAATTCAGCTCCTGAACCTTTCATTCATGGGCGTGATCTGATGGAACTGGCGGCACAGGGCTTGATTTCAGACCGGTTTTTGAAGGGCGGACCCCATTTTTCAAAAGTTTTGAATCAAGTTTATCAGAGCCAGCTGGACGGCTTATTTGAGAACCGATCAGGAGCATTGCAATATCTGAAGTCAATCGACCTGGATGCGTTGACCGGTTGACGCCAGATTGCCGGTATGGAGTATGGTTGCTTGATCGCATTGACTTTAGACGCCAATAATTTTTAATATGATGCATTCGGATATATCATTCCGAATCCGGAGGACCGAGTATGGCAATGAATCATCTGGGTATCAAGGTTCGATTATGGCTTGTATTGCCGGCTTTGGCGTTGTTGGCCGTTCTGCTGCTGGCAGGATGCTCGATCGCATGTTCGAATGATCCCCGCCCGTCGTCGAATAAAACCATGATTCACTTCTCTTCCTTAATATGAACAGCCGAACATTACAATTCGACGATGTCGTCCGATTTCATGGTCATGCGTGTCCGGGACTTGCTGTTGGTTACCGTATGGCATCTGCAGCAATACATGCTCTGGGCATCGATACCCGATCCGGCGATGAGGAGCTGGTTGCTATTGTGGAGAACGATGCCTGTGGTGTTGATGCGATCCAATTCATGACGGGATGCACATTCGGCAAAGGCAATCTGATCTTTCATGATTTTGGAAAAATGGCCTGTACGCTGATCCGGCGAAACAACGGAAAAGCTGTCAGAATCAGGATTCGAAATGATCTGCCCGAACTCGAGATGTCTCGAGATCAACGGGTTCGATGGCTGCTTGAGATCCCAGACTCTGATTTGCTTGAGTGTGAAGATGTCCAGATCGAAATTCCATCGAAAGCTCATCGCATTCCATCGATTCGTTGCGCAATTTGTGGTGAAAAAACGATGGAGACCCGGATAGTCGCAAATCCGAAGGGTCCCCTCTGCATACCGTGCAGTCGAATGGCGGATTAATAATTCCAATTGACTCAGTATTAGAGTCTAAGATGAGAATCAGCCGATTGACAGGATCGCGTTTTTCGCCATTCTTTCGCCTTTTTGCTTGACATTCTCCATCCAGAATCTGTATGGTGAGGTGAGTCAGTTCCGGGACTTATCTTTTACTGATTTCAGGCAGACATCATGGAAAACAAAATCGTCATTCAGGGAGCCAGTGAACATAATCTTCGTCATATCGACCTGGAGATTCCAAGAAACAAACTGATCGTTATCACAGGTGTATCCGGTTCAGGAAAGTCATCTCTGGCATTTGACACACTGTATGCGGAAGGCCAGCGCCGTTATGTAGAGTCTTTGTCGTCGTACGCACGCCAGTTCCTTGGACAGATGGAAAAACCGCAGGTCGATTATATCGCCGGGTTGTCACCGGCCATTTCGATCGAACAGAAGTCAGCCTCCCACAATCCCAGATCAACGGTTGGCACTGTCACGGAAGTATATGACTATTTCCGGGTTCTCTTTGCACGAAACGGTGTGCAGCACTGTCCGGACTGCGGGGATCCAATCACATCACAATCAGCGCAGCAAATGGTGGAGCAGATATTGGAGATGCCGGAGGGAACGCGCTTAATGGTTGCGGCTCTGATGGTTCAGAACCGCAAGGGAGAGCATCGCGACATTTTTGATCGGGCCAGAAGTGAAGGGTTTGTTCGAGTCAGAGTCAACGGAACCATTTATGATCTGGACGATGTACCCGGATTGGATAAACAGAAAAAGCATTCAATCGATATCATCGTCGATCGGTTGGAAATTGTTCCCGATATACGCAGTCGCTTGACGGACTCGGTTGAAATTGCTCTAAAAATCGCAGACGGGATGCTGAAAATAATTTCAACGACAGATGATAGTGAGTTACTTTTCAGTGAGCACTCCGCCTGTATAAAATGTGGAAAGAGTTTTCCTCCTCTGGCACCCCAGAGATTCTCCTTTAATTCACCTCTCGGGATGTGCCCTCGATGCAGCGGCCTGGGTACTATTATGGATACGGATCCGGACATGGTCATCCGGGACCCTGATATGACATTGGGGCAGGGCGCATTGAAATTTTTGGGGGTTCTGAATGATAACCCGACAGGGTGGAGTTCGAGACGGATTGAGAAAGTGGGGGAGAAGCTGGGATTTTCTTTAGATACGCCGTGGAAAATGCTCTCGAAGAAAGCCCAGGAAGCCTTGTTATATGGAATTCCGCCGCGGCACATGGAGGATCGTTCGGATTTTCTGAATCACCGGGGTTGGATCGGTGTGTTGAACGATATCAGGCGATTATTTCTTCAGACGAAAAGTGAAGGGATGCGCCGCTGGTACAGCCAGTTCTTCCGGCACGTGCCGTGTCCGGTTTGTAATGGCAGCCGATTGAACGAAGCTGCCAGGGCAGTGCGATTCCATGGCCTGACGATTTCACAGGTATGCGCTTTTTCTGTCAGTGAAATTCTTGAATGGATCGAGACGCTTGAGCTTACGACCACGGAGAAAGCGGTTGCGGGCGAACTGTTGAAGGAAATAGGCGCTCGATTGGGATTTCTACGCGATGTGGGTCTCCACTACCTGACACTCCATCGCTCTGCACCCACTCTCTCTGGAGGCGAAGCCCAGAGAATACGATTGGCCTCCCAGATCGGGAGCGGACTGGTTGGTGTCCTGTATATCCTGGACGAACCGTCTATAGGATTACACTCCCGCGACACATCGAGATTGCTGGGAACATTGAAACGTCTCCGGGATCTTGGCAATACGGTGATCGTTGTTGAACACGATCCCGAGACAATTCGAGCGGCGGATTTTATTGTTGACATGGGACCCGGTGCGGGCCATCAGGGTGGTGAAGTGATTGCGGTGGGAACGCCGGAGGAAATTTCAGCCAACGAAAAATCGCTGACAGGTGCTTATTTAAGTAAGAAGCTGATTATACCGAACCCTGTTCACCGGCGGGGAATAGAGAACGGGTTCATTGAAGTTCGCGGGGCTCGGGAGCACAATCTGAAGAGTATCAATGTGAAATTCCCTTTATCGCGTTTTATCTGTGTTACCGGTGTTTCCGGATCCGGGAAAAGCACACTGGTGAATCAGATTCTATATCCTGCATTGAACAATACAATCAACCGAAGCCGTCAGAATGTCGGGGCTTATGGCAGCATACACGGCGTTCGACAGATAGACCGGTTGATCGAGATTGACCAGAAGCCCATCGGAAGAACACCCAGATCCAATCCTGCGACCTATACCGGCGTATTCACTCATATCAGAAATGTGTTTTCCGTCTTGCCGGAATCGAAGATAAGAGGATATCAACCCGGGCGATTCAGTTTCAATGTGAAGGGAGGTCGTTGCGAGGCTTGTCAGGGAGATGGGTTGAAACGCATTGAAATGCATTTTTTGGCTGATGTATTTGTGCCGTGCGAAGTATGTAAGGCAAAACGTTTCAACCTTGAAACGCTGGAAGTCCGCTATAAAGGTGTCAACATAGCCGATGTCCTTGACTTGGAAGTCCGGGAAGCCATGGATTTGTTCAGAAATCATCCTCCGATCAGCCGTATTTTGCAGACCTTGTCCGATGTTGGATTGGACTATATCAAGCTGGGGCAACCCGCCCCGACTCTATCCGGAGGAGAAGCACAGCGCGTAAAACTATCCAGGGAACTGGCCAAAACCGAAACGGGAAAAACTCTGTATATCCTCGATGAACCGACAACGGGTCTTCATTCTCATGATATCCGGAAACTCCTTACAGTCATGCATCGTCTGGTTGATATGAAGAACACACTGGTCGTAATCGAACATAATATGGATGTAATCAAGAATGCCGATTATATAATTGATTTAGGTCCCGAGGGTGGTGATGCCGGCGGGTGGATCGTAGCAACCGGAACTCCCGAGGATATCATCGCCAATCCCGATTCGCACACGGGAAGATATTTACAATTGTTTCTGAACGGCGAACGTTAAATCAAGTTCTATGGAGGGTCAGTCATGACGGAATTGAATCAAAAAATCATCAGTGTTGTTCAAAATAATCCATTGGGTGTGTTAGCCACCGTAACGGATGAGGGAAAACCGATGGGGCGTTACCTGATGTTCAGCATCGACGAGACAATGACGATATTCGCCATAACCGGCTTTTCATCCCGAAAAGTCGCTCAGTTGAAGAATAACCCGAATGCGCATGTCACGCTTGGCTATCACATAACTGACAGCATGAGCCCGTGGATCGGGTATTCGGGTCACGCGTCGATACTGACTGATGCCCAAAATCGTCGTAAGTTTTGGAAAGACGACTTCAAGCGTTACTTTAAGGATCAAGATGATCCTGAATATTGCATTATTCGTATTACACCGGATTGGATTGAATATTGGGCGGGGTGGAAACCTGAGATCTGGAAGCCTTAAGTTCTTGTATCCGTGTATCGGTTTATTTGTCGGGTTCGCCTTCCGGATCCGTTCGCACCCTGGATCTGGGAAACATCCGTTTTAAGAAGCCCGATGTGGATGTGACAACGCGTGATGTCATATCACGAGGAACCTGGACGGGGAACACTTTTTCTGAGGCCTCTTTGGCCATTCCGATAATTGGCGCCCACCCGGGTTCGTATTCCTGATTTCCCCATGGAAGCATAGGGTATTCCACTCGGGTATGAACGCCGAAAATCCCCATCGCAGAATATGTTATTCCTCTTGTCATCGCGCCACCGCCTGTCAGAAACACTCCACCCGGAAGATGCCCTCTGCAGATAGTGTTCTTCAATTGGTCTCGAACAAGGCTGAAAAGATCCTCGATGACGGTGCTCATAATAATCGCGAGTTGACGCCGGGTGATCGGGGATGGATTTCCGAAAAGGTTGGGTATATTCAACGGGCCATCCTGATTGCCCTCGATATCATGGGCAATGCCGGATGATTTCATCACTTTTTCAGCATTCTCCACTGATAGAGAGACACCCATGGCAACGTCTCGGATAACACGCTGCCAGCCGTCGTTTATCGAGCCGGTTATGAACGGCTGACCTTCCTGAAAGACAATATAATCAACCGTCGAGTGGCCCAGATGAATCACCAGGCAACCAAGATTGATCTCCTCAGCATGGCTGACAGCCAGAGAGGCTGTGTAACCGTTGAAAAGAAAGCGGCTGGGGAGAATCCCGGCATCCTTGAGTGCGGCACGGAGATTATTAACAATATCTTTTCTGGAGAAGATAAGATGATAGCGTGACAACAAGTTAGTCCCGAGCAGTCCGCTTGCAGAGCTCATGCGAACGCCATCCAGCGATGAGAATTGCTGAAAAGAATGTAGCAGCTGATAGTCGGACGGGATACCGATTTCAGCTTTCTTCATCATGTGTTTCTCCAGTCTGGCTGTCACTGGAACATTATGCCGGAGCTTGGATTCTTCTGTCACATTATCACTCCGGATGTGCTGGCCTGAATGCCCGATCCAGATTTCTCCAAACGACTCGATACCTGATTCCCGGCGCAGATTTTCAAACGCTTTGCGCATTGCAGCGGAAAACTCCTGTCGGGAGCTCACCGTGCCGTTGTTGATACCGGCTGATTCGTAACTCTTGATAAAAACGAGTTCAGGTGCTCCATCCTGGTGAAAATCCAGGATACCGGTTCGGATGTATCGGAATCCGGGATCAATGAATAACAGTTTACCTTTGATTCTCATGTCTAAATTCCTTTTTCAGATGATCATTTGACGTTGAGAAGACACATTGATGAGAATTCCTATAGCTGCCATCGAGATGACCATGGAGGAGCCGCCGTATGACAGGAATGGCAGGGTGACTCCGGTGTTCGGGAGAATTCCCAGGCAGACGCCGATATTAAGAAACGCCTGGGCACCGAAATAGCAGGTTATTCCACGGGCGAGGAACGCCCCGAACCGGTCTTTTGCCGCCCGAGCAGTCAGCTCACCCATCCAGATCAATCCAAGGAACAGGGCTACGATTCCAATTCCCATAAGAAAACCGCCTTCCTCGACTAATACCGTAAAAATCGAGTCTGTATGGCTTGCCGGCAGGAAGGAGCGCTTCACCAGACCGTTACCGAATCCGGTACCCCAAAAACCGCCATTCCCCATTGCCATTCGCATATGATAATCGTGAAAGCTGAGTTGTGATGGTGAGGAAAAGGGGTTGAGGTTAACAAGAAAATTGGTAAATCGCACCATTACGTAGGGATAGATGAATGGCACGATTACAACAACAGGGATCACCGGGATTGCGGGGATTGCAAGATGGAGAAACGGGAAACCGGTGGATAACAGCATATAACCGGTAATGATTGTCATGATCAGAGCCGTGCCGAAGTCAGGTTGCGCTGCAGTAGGACCGATCAGGGAGATGCATCCGATTAAGATTGGGAGTGAATCTGCGAAAAAGCGCATCGAATCGATTCTGTCGAACGCCATTGAACAGGAGATATATAGAATCAGCACGAGTTTACCCAGTTCGGATGGTTGGATATTGAAGAAGGGGAATGCCAGCCAGGACTGGTTCCCGAAAAGCAGAACGGCAACGAGGAGGAGAATGGTGCCGAAGTAGGGCAACTGGGTTTTGAAGCGGAAGTAGGAGTAATCGACCAGCGCCAGAAGGACGAGAAAAATGAACCCGATCCCTACATGGATTAACTGATGATGAAAATAATAATATGGATCAGGATGGAGATGGCGTCCGGAGGTGAAGATCCCGAGAAGACCGATGCCTGTTAACGCCATTACAATCAGGGCTATAAATGGATTGCTGCTTTTAAAGACGACAGCCGCATGCCTGGTGAGACTGATCGGACTCCACATGTGTAACGTGCTGTTCATACTCAGATCTCCTTCGGAAACGGGAAAGGAAGGATGCCATGAATATCACTGCAGATTCGGCCTGCAATCTGCTTGAAAAGCGGTGCAGCGACCTGTCCGCCATAGTAAGCACCTGCTGTTGGATTTTCGACGCTTACAATAACGACGTACATTGGATTCTTGGCAGGGAAGAAACCACAAAACGACGCTCGATATTTATTCGTTGCGTATGAGCCGTTGACAGTAAGTTTCGCCGTTGCCGTCTTACCCGCTGCCGCAATCCGGTAATCCCGAAGATGAGCTTTAGAGCCCGTGCCATACGCAATGCACTCCGTCAAAGCGTTTCGAATAAACTCTGCCGTCGATGCCGACATGATAGGATAACCGGTCTCCGGTTCCAGATTTCGAACAACATCACCGGTTTCCGGATCGAGAAGTTTTTTTCCGAAATGTGGATACACAATTGTACCACCATTCGCAATGGCACAATAAAACGCAGCCAGTTGTGAGATCGTCACGCTAGTCTCGTACCCTTCCGCTACCGCACCGATTGTGATGGGCCCCCATCTTGCCGGATCAAGAGTTCCGCTCGGTTGAACAGGATAATCCGTGGGGAGATTACGTAAAAATCCCATTCCCTGTATCTGTTCGAACACTTCCGGATTAGGAAGATTTCCGAAGATGCGTTTGGATACTTCGATGATACCGACATTGGATGACCAGATAAGCACTTCCTTTAAAAGGAGATCTCTATTAAAATCCTTCCAGTCTCTGAATGCGTGTCCGCCCAATACGACCGCGCGTTTCCACGGGATAATCTCTCCCGGATGAGCAAGACCGTTTTCCAGAGCAATCGCCATCATCACCGGCTTCCACACACTTCCGGGTTCGAATGTGCTGATGAGAGATTGGTTCCGACGCGCGTCGGCAGGCCAGCAGTTCATCGGCGTTGCCGCTCTATATTCGAAATTCTTATGTTCTTCCGTGTTTTCGACTGATTCCGACGCCAGGATTTCTCCGGTCCATGGATCCATGATTATCGCCATGGCGGTGTCAGCCTGGTTGAGTTCAAGTCCTTTCAGCAGCTCTTCCCGAACGATTCTTTGAAGATCGACATCTATGGACGTGACCAGATCCAATCCGTCTTGAACTTCACTCACCGTTTGAAAAGAATCATGTTCAGGAGAATAGAACCGGTTAATTCGATAACTGACTTGTCCATACTGTCCGCTCAACTCAGAGTTGTACGCACGCTCCAGACCTTCAATACCCGACAGGTGTTGGAATGGACCCAGTGTATCAAATCCGGGTTCTCTCTGCTGAGTGACAAACCCAACCAGGCTTGCGGCATGAGGATGTTCGGGATAAACCCGTTGTATTTCGCGCTTCACATGAATACCGGGCAGAAAACCGTCAAGCTGCACTTTGAGAAAGTGTTTGAAAACAGCTCGATCTATATCCCTGGCCTGCCACTCGGCGTTATGCCGGGAATGGATACGGGAAATTACGGATTCCACCGGCTCGTTGATGATTTCCGCCAATCTCCCCGCTATCAGGCATTCTTTTCCGGTACTTCGGACAGCGCAATTATCGGATGCAATCGATAATGCAACCCGGCTCTCCGCCAGAATCGTTCTTCCATCTCCTGCGATGATCCGCCCTCTCTTGGGTTCGATGTCCATCGTGCGCGTGATACGCCTGAGAGCCCGATCCTTCCAGTCTGCACTTTGAACTATGCTGAACTGTGCAATACGAAGAAACAGAACACATGCAAAAAGGGTCAATCCGATGGTTACCAGCTTCTGAAAACATGCGTTGCCATGGGTTTCAAATCGCATAACTGATCTCCAATACCGAGAGCCTGAGCAGGATTAGAGGTTATATCCCAAATAGGTCAACTCGATACTGGTGATGTCTGCATCCTGCCCCGTTTTCTCATTCGTGGCAGCTACAATGGTCCCCTTGAAAGCGAATGCAAGAAGAACCCCAACGATGACAAAAATCGGTATCGCGATTTTCACAAGACGGTCCGCTTGGTTAAAAACTCGATATGTCATGACCCATCGCCCTCCTCGTCGCTCCATAGTACTTTCGATAATATGCAGGCAGCCTCGGCGGAGCTTTCTCCGGCGGAACTTCTGCATACGGATAATCAAAGCCATCGCGCCTTTTCTCAATGATATCCCTGCCGAAAACAACAATGAAGGGTCGTTCCCCTCTGAGCATCGTAGTAAACGGCACAACAACGACATCAGTCTCAGTTCCAAGTTCACTTCGACAGAACTGGCCGATTCGAAGATATTCCTCCAGCGACAGACCCGAATCACCGGGACAGACGGAAACCATCATCTTTTGAGCACCTTCGAACCGTCGAAGCGCGTGAAACGGTTCCTGTAAACACCTGTGAATGGCATGATACGGCCCATTCGGGATATGGTCGATTTCCTGGTATGCCACCAGCAACTCTCCGGATCCCCTGAAAAAACCCGCTACATCGTTTGCTCTTTCGTGATTTTGAAATCCCTGCGATGTCATCGCGTCAACCACACCGCGCACAATTCTTGAAATCATCTGGCTGATTTTCTCTCCAATATGCTGCGTCATCGTATTGGAAGCAAAATTCAGATACACGCTCTCCATCGGCAGAAGAATGAGAGAATCAAGATGCGGACGAGTATACTCCATTGCAATTCGTGAATGCTGGAGATACCGGTTGCCCTCATCGGGATGGGGGAGACTTAACACTCCGATTGTTACAGCGCCGTTGCGACTGGACAACTGGGCAATCTCGGGTGTGATTGCTGCTGAAAACGGATCGCCAAGGGAGGACACGATAACATTGACATGAGAACTGTAAACCATTTCCTGAAATGTATCCTGATACTGGCAAAATGCATTACGGACCTCGACAAGATCACGCATTCCCTCAGCAGCGAGATTGCCTCCGACATAAATTGCGGCACAGTTTTCACCCAGAATCTGAATACCGTCAACACCGTCCGACCCAGGCACTATCGAATACACGCCCATGTTTATCCGATCATACGGCATGGCGGATGCGGAGCCTCGAAAAATAGAGTCCGATTCGGAACCGATAATAAACAGATTGTGAAGACTGCTCCGCTGACTCGACGGCGCCTGGTTTCCCACAGTCTCCATTAGAGTGACCTCCATAAATCGATGCGATTTAATTAACTTAAAAATTACTTCTTGAGACCTCTTCACAGTCTATATAACTTATATCACTATTTTGTGTCAATATTTTTTTGTATTTTTTTTAGTTTCTAAACCCATGTTTTTTATGATTAAAAAAATAAGATTAGTTTAACAATTTAGTTAATTATTTGCTCGCAATTAATCAACTGGTTAGTTTATTTTTGTCTTGACTTAATCGACTGGTTAGTTAAAAATTTAATTGTCTGGTTAATTTTGGCCGGTGGAGATCACGGAACATGGATGCTATTGGAAAATTGCTGCGGAACAGGCGGGAAGAGTTGAATATTAAGCAAAAAGCACTCGCTGACGCCATTGGTTTATCGAGTGCGTATATCAATCGTGTTGAGAAGGGTGAATCCAAACCTGCGCCCGGATTTCTGGAAAAAATCTCCGAACAGCTACAGTTGGATTTCGTCGACCTGTATCTCTATTCACTGGAAGATCGCCAACTCCCGCCTCGCCTTCTCAACGAACTTCGGCGATTGAAAGCGATCCGTCCGCTTCTCGAGCCTGGAATGCCGATCAGCCGTTTCCAGAAACTGATACGCGACCTGTCACCGGAAGACATAGACAGTCTGCTTGTCATTCTTGAGACAATATCGCTTTTAATCAGGAAACGGTATCTAGATGATCAGACTGGAAATACTCCCGGTTTTTCTCTAGAAAATTGCGAATGATTGGGCTACCATTACAACGGTTGCAGCACAACATGGGAGGCTGAAATGTTAAATTTAGTCGTATTGATTGGAAATTTAGGTGCTGATCCTGATATCAGGACCACGCCTTCTGGAATCAAAGTTGCCAAAATGCGCCTGGCGGTTAATGATATCTGGACGAACCGAAGCTCAGGGGAAAAAGAGAAGAAAACTCATTGGATCGATCTCACCGCATGGGATCGTCAGGCCCAAACAGCGGAACGCTTTTTAACTCGAGGTCAACGAATAGCCGTCCGCGGATCGCTGGAGTATCGTGAATGGACTGGACAGGATGGTGCGAAGCGCAGCAAACTTGAGGTTCGTGTCAAGGAACTGATTATGCTCTCCTCAAAAGACCAGGCAGCTGGAGGATCAACCTACCCGCGTTCAGGAGGCCCTGACAGTTACAGTGATAATGTATCCAAACCCGCTTCTTCAGCACCAAGGTCCCCGTCTCCACGTTCTCAGAACGGCAATGATCAAGCGGAGCCGTATACACCCTATGCCAGCGATGAAGAACCGTTTGAAGATGATGACATCCCGTTTTAAGAGACAGCCCTACACCCTGGAAAAAAAATGACTCCATGGAATTTGGCCTGGCTAACGAAAAAAAAAGATTCGCTGATCCCCTCAAGTGCCGATAAGGAACTCCAGAAACAATTACGGGATCTCGATAAAAAGCGGCGGCAGTTTCATCAAACTGAAAATTCCAGCGCTGAAGCTCAGACACTGGATGAAATTGGTCTGTTACTTTTTCGGAATGGATTTTTTGAGTCCGCTCGCGACCAGTGGAAAGAGTCACTGCGAATTTTTCAGGAGACCAATAACAGGCGGGCTATGGCCGAGTTGTATTCCAATATCGGTACCGCACACCGTCACGAGGGAAATCTCCGCGAAGCATCCCGGTTTTATCAGAAATCTTTGCTGATAGATCGGGAGTTCAATCCGGGAGAGACTGTTCTGACCAGTTTGCATAACCTGGGTAGTGTGTGGCTCGAGTTATGTGAATACGATCACGCCATGGAATATTTTGGAGAGGCTTTGGAGATTGCCCGTGATCAGAATCTTCCAGAATGGGAAGCGGATACATTGTACCGCCTGGGATTTACTTACCGCCAAATCTACCGTCATATTGATGCCTTTCATTTTTTTGATGACGGATTGAAATCAGCAGAAAAATTAAAAAATCTCATGCTGATGACAATGAACATACTCGGCTTGGGTTCATTGTACGAGGATGTCGGAGAATATCAGCAGGCATTAGCCTGTTACAGCGATGCTGTTTCAGGTGCGCAATCACTTGATAATCCAACACTTTTCGCTGAAACACTCACCCGTTTGGCATCACTCAGACTCCATATCGGCTGCCTCGATACAGCCCGGGAGATCGCTCGCTCCGCCCATGATCTTATCGGACCCGATGAACCCAGCTCTGTTCGGATTGAACTGGATCTTCTCCGATCCGAGATTTATTACACACGAGGAATGAAGGAAAAAAGCGTTGCTTTAATCGAACATATTTTGCCGATTTCCCAGACCCTCCCAAACCGTAACGGATATGTGAAGGCCAAAATTCAGCAGGCAATCATGGAACTGGATCGGCACCGATTCAGAAGTGCACTTGAAATTATCGAAAGTCTTGATAAATACTCTGATATCCGTTACCACGGCTCCACGGAAATTGAGAAGCTGCTGGTCCTCGGCAGAATTTTCAGAGGTCTTCAACAGGCTGATGACGCCTATGCCGCCCGGGAACACGCTGTTGCAAAGGCTGAAGAAACCAGAATCCCCAAATATGTGTGGACAGCACATCACAGCCTCGGTCGGATTTTTGATGATCAGCAGAGATTTCAGTTGGCGAAGAATGAATATGAAAGAGCGGAAGATGTTGTTTATCGGACTGCCATCGGCCTGGAACCAACACTTCGAAAGGCATTTCTTGAACACCGTGAGCGCCAGCAGCTCTACCAGGATTACATTCTTCTGCTGATGAAGTTAGGTCATAAAGAACAGGCTCTTCGCATCCTCAAACGCGTCGGTTCCGATGGACTGAACAGGAAGTTAGGCGGTTTTCTGGAGGAGTGAGAAAAGGTCCCGGCCCATCACCGGACTCTGAACCGAATCGGAATCGTTCCGCTCTGAATCCCGATCTCAGGCTTGACGGCTTCAAAACGCCATTTTTCGAAATACTCGATTGCGACACGCTCTAAATCCGGGTCACTTCTTGTAATCGGGAGAATCTTTCCTATTGTTCCGTCTGGTTGCACCCAGAATTTCAGCAGTATCGTTCCACTTCGGGATACCGTCGGTTTCGGCGCAGGTGGCCGGAAAATGACCGTTCGACTGGCGACTTCACCACTGATCTGCAGATCTCCGGCATCCTCATCAGTCGATGCATCAATGATCGCTTGTGACGGTCTCCAGGTTACCTCCGGAGGCTGAGCGCCCGGCATCACGACCACCGGTGTCGAACCCGCCAGGTCATCCTGTGTCAACATCAATCCAGGTGCCGTCACGCTGCTTCCGGCAATATCCGGAATAAAATCTGTGGGGATATTCAATCGCATTGATACTGCATCATCCTCAATCTTGTTCAGGCGATCCGGTAGCCAGACCGGGGGATTGGGGAAAAGGGGAGAATCACCGAGATCGCTTGTTTCCTCACCACCAGAAGAATCTGTGGTGTGTGAGGAAGTGTCCGGCAGTGCAGGTAACTCATCCACTTCGACCGGTGCCAGCAAATCGACTTCCAGCCACTCCGTCGCCTCCCATGGCTCCAGCAGCTTCAAACCGGGCAGAACAAACAGCAGGATAGCATGAACGACAATTGAGACAGTCAGTGCCTGATTGAAAATCCTGTCGCTCATACAACTCCTGCCCAACACCATTTTCAGTCTCCCGTCGGCCGGGTTGCAATGGCTATTCTTTGAAATCCAGCGTTCTTCGCCTGGTTCATTGTCTGCACCACGATACCATGCGCAACGTTCTGATCCGCTTTGATCAGCAACACACTTTTATCCGGAAACTGGCGAAATTGCGATTCCAGTTCCTGGATGGTCGTCCGAAGCTTCTCGAAGTAAATATCTCCCTCTGATGTTATCATTATACTGGCTCCCCGAGGTGTAGTCGAGTCGCTGTGGTCAGCCTGCGGAAGTTTGATCAAAATCCCGGGTTGGAAAATGAAGCTGGTTGAGATCATAAAGAAAATAAGCAGCATCAGAACAACATCAATAAGCGGTGTGATATTCAGATCCGGACGAACAGATGTTTCCCTCGCAAACCTCATGGTCAATCTCCAGCCTGACCATCATCCAATGGTCCCTGTCGATCCAGTAAATCAAGAACTTCCGATGCAAATTCCTCCAGAAATAGATTGACTTTTTCTACCTTCTGGACAAAGTGATTATGAATGATCAACGTTGGAATTCCCACAGCCAGACCGGCCGCCGTTGTCAGAAGGGCCTCGGATATACCTCCCGATAGTGCACCGGGATCCCCAACTCCCTGGACTGAAATTACCCTGAAAACCCGGATCATTCCCATCACTGTTCCCATTAATCCCAACAAAGGCGAAATACTCGCCACAGTCGCCAGCGTGCCAAGACGGCGATTCAACTCCTGGCCGGATTGGCGTCCTGCATGTTCAAAATGCTCCCGCATAATGTCTCGCGATGTCCCGGCATGCTCCAGTCCCGCTCGAATAACACCCACTCCGATCTCCGGTCGATTTTCACACGCTTCCAGCGCATTCGAATACTGACGACGCTGTAGAAAATCCAGGATCGTCTCGCGAAATCCCCTGGGAAGAATACGATCATTATTCAAACGGACCCATCGCTCGATAGTGATAGCCAGTGTTATAATCGAGCAGAGCCCGATAAAAATCATCAATGGGCCGCCTTTTGACAGACTTTCAAGCAAATTCATTCCGAACCTCCCGCCTGTTCAAGTTCATGACGTAAAACTGTCATACGCTGCTGTTGCTCCGGTGTTATCGCGTTTTCTTGTGCTTTCTCCAACAGATTCCCGGCTTGGCCTTTTTTTCCCTGGTCGATTAATATCCTGACTGCAGCAACCTGGGATTCAAATACGACCGCATTCTGCTCGGGAAATAAATATCCTATCTTCAAGTAACCCTTTAATGCTTCTTGCGAATCTCCTTGATTTTCTTTAATTTCATTTTCCAATAATCGGGCTGCAGCAATGACAGGTCTTTCCGATGATCGAATCGCTGCCTCAGCATGTACAGCCGCCTGCTCAAAGTGTCCCTGCTGACTCAAAAGCCGCCCCAGTTCCAGATGTGCCCTGAATACGTCTCCTGATACCCCCGCTTCGTCTATAAAACGAATCCAGAGCGTTTCAGCCCGGGACCAGTTCCGCATGACGGTATTGGCATTCGCAGCAAGCGCGATAGCATCAAGTCGTCTTGGATGAAACGGAAACAATTCGATCACATTTTCGAACAATACAGCCGCTTCCGCTACCGCGTTCCTGCGCATCGCCATCTCACCCAGCAACAAAGTCGCATCGGCAGCGTAACGTCCCGTCGGAGCGAGTTCAATCAGATCGTCGAGTTCCCTCTTTGCATCATCAGACAAACCAGCCTGTTCCAGGCATTGTCCAAGTCTAAATCGAATGAGTTCCTGATCGAGGTGGCCGGAGTATTGATCCCGCAAAACTTGAAGAATATCCGCCGCTTCGCTGAATCGTTTCTGCTCCGTGAGAATTGAAGCGGCACCGTTTAAAGCCAATGCACTTTGAATGCTCCCGGGATGTGTGGCCGCTATTGAACGGCATTCCTTGAGATATTCATCCAGACGATCCTGGCGAAAATATATCAGGCCGATGGAATACTGAGCCAGTTCGGCTGAGTCCGTTTCAGGGTAATCCCGTATGATACACCGATACACCTCTGCACTTTTTTCGTATTCACCCAGATTATATAGATTATCCGCTTTTCTAACCAACGCCAGCGGTGCGCCGGGTCCGGAGATGTCTTCGAGATATGCCTGGTGAAACTCATCCACAGCCTCCTGAAATCGGCCCTGCTCCTGGTACAACTCACCCAGAGTACTGCGGACTCTCTGACGGTGTGCTGCATCCGGCGCAAACCGGAGTGCATCCCTAAGGCCGTCCATACCTTCCCGGTAGTCACCCCGTATCCAGTCAGCCCGTGCGTTGAGTAACCGGGCTTCGAATGCTTCCGGATGGAGTGGAAATGCACTGATCAGATGTTGAAAATCCATCTTGGCAGGTTCATAGTCTCCGCTGTTGAAACGGCATTCAGCCCGGCGCAGCAGCGCTTCAGCCTGAAATCGGGTATCGGGAAATTGCTCAATTAACGTCGTGAAAAATCTGGCGGCATCCTCCCATTTCTGCATTGCATAATAATTCCACGCGATCCCTCTGACAGACTCCATGCGAATCTCTTCATCATCATGCTGGTTCGCCAATTCCGAAAAAAGCTGTAAGGATTCATCGAATCGCTTGAAACGGAATTGTATTTCCGCTGCGTATAACGAATAAAGGTCTCGCCCTGCGAGGGATTGGGGTGAACGGATCGCATTCGTCAGGTGCTCCAATGCCAGGTCCAGCTTATTGAGTTTGAGGCAGGCGATGCCTGCATTGGCTTGCGCGGCAGCTGTCCAGGATAGATCGGGAATCCGAGCCAGAAAATCAAACTTCTCAGCCGCGGCAACATAATCACCGGCACGAAGTAAGGAGACAGCTTCCAGAAACAGCATCTCCGCCCTGTGAGGATTCATAGGTAATGCTTCGGGATCTTCTGCGGCATACCCCTCCGCAGCCCGGGCGAATTCTGTCGCAGATTCACCAAAACGGCCACCCTGGTAAGCAATCCATGCCTGAGCTTCATACTTTTTTGGTGAATCGACTCGATAAGTCAGCAGTGCTTTCGTAAAAAATCCTTCGACCTCTCCGGAAAAAACCAGAAACACAGCCAGTTTCCCTCCCTGAAAACCAGCTTCACCCGAGAGTGGATGCTCCGGATGATCACGAACGATTGTCCGGAAGTCATTCAATGCGGACTCGAATTTTTTCATTTCGAGATAACAGAAAGCCCGTCCGTAGAGAGCTTCGACCTGTTTGTTACCATCCGGATAGTTACCGATATAGAGTGTATAGTTTCTGCAAGCGTCTTCAAACCTGCCCATCGAGAACTGGTTTTCTGCAATCCAGAACTGGACGTCATCGATATCGGAAAACAGGGGATATCCGGCAATAATACCTTCAAGGTCATGAAGAGCGTCCGGATACTTATTCTGGATATTTAAAATAGCTGCCCGAAGATATCGTATATACGGAGTCAGCGCACTGGCAGCGAAATGCGTTTCAAAATCACTGATCACCGACAATGCCTGATCAGGTTGACGATTTTCAAAATACAACCAACCCAGGCTGTAGAGTGCGAATTCCGTGTATGGGTGCTCCGGATACTCCACTCGCAACTGCTCATAAGCCGTTTGGGCTCCCGAAAAATCGTTCAGATAATGACGACTGCGACCGATAAAATAGAGCGCTTCAGGTTTCTCCTGTATACTTTGATCATGGTTGACGACTGGAGTCAGTTGATCGATGACTTCCTGCCAATCCATCGCTTCCCAGGCCCGTGACGCTCTGATCATCCGACTCTTGGCACCTCCGCCAAATCGGGCGAACGGCGTGAGGCATCCGCCTTTGGATTCCATTAACGGTTCTTCCGGTATCAGGATCTGGTCTGGAGCATCTGCAGGTAAACGTCTTAATGTGTCTGAGACAGATGCCGTCGCTGTCTGCGTATCCAATACCGTAATCGGATCTTTCTTGCCTCCGCTCAATGCAGGCGTATTGGTTTCGATCACAACCTCACTGATCTCAAGCCGAGGTTTCTCCGGACCTGCCGACAAGCATAATTGAGAGCAGATACACCATTCTGCGGCAAAGAACACCCACGCCCAACACGTTCTGCTTCGCAAAAAACTTCTAACTGCCATCGTTTTTCAGGGACTGCCTTTCCGAGATAATTCGAATTGATTCTTTTACATTATCTATAAAAGCCGAATTGCTCAACCGATCCATTGCCAACCCCATAGATATCAATGCCTGATCAAGTCTGCCCTGATTCGCCTGGGCTAATCCTTTTAAATAATACATCTCCCCGCTGAAATCAGTTTCCGGAAATTGATCCAGGTAGTCGGAAGCAGCCCGATCTGCACGATTCCATGCAGCCAGCGATACCAGTGCCACCGCAATACGACGCATGGCGATTTCCTTTTCCGCAACAGATGCCGAGGGATATTCATGCAGGAAGCGGTCGAAAACATCCGTTGCAAGGTCCCATTTTTCCATCCGGTAAAATGCATCACCCAAATGCAATAACGCCGATTGACGAACACTGTCGGAGATTCCTTCCGCGACTAAAATCTCCTGGTACAGAGATGCTGCCTGTTGAACGAGACCGGATTGCAGTAAGAGTTCAGCCTGTTGTGCGATGCCAACGATGTCAAGATTGGCGTTCTGACGAAGCAGATCGATTTTTCCGAGTTCATCCGATGCAGCGCTCTTGTCTCCCATTGCCGATAGCAGCCGCGCAAGAATCAATCGGTCACTTGGTTCAGGAATCGACTCATTTGTAGCCGAATAGTAACAAACCATCCATCGGATCGCGTTATCATAAAGTCTGCTTCCCATGCAGAGATTGGCCAGCTGAAGTCCGTGCGTTCCGGCATCCCATTCTGTGCAGGATTCGATCAACCCGATCAAATCCTCAATGCATCCATTACAGTTCTGATTTTCCGCAATATGCATTGAAAATTCCGCCAAAATCTCAGCAAGAAGTTCGGAATCGCTGATCTCTGCGACAACTCTCAGTAATGGCGACCACCAATCACGACCGATCTCCGCCAGGATCCGGCTTTGGCAAACTGCCAGACGAAGACAAACGATTTGTCTGTCGTATCCCTCAAGTGACGGATCCTCCGAAATCTGCTGAAAAAAGTATCGGGCACCCTGATGATCACCGTTTGACAAGGCCGCACTCGCCCTTATCATTAATGCCTCACGGCTAAAACCGGCCTGAAGACAACGAAAAGCCCACAAATCAGCGAGACGGTAATCGCCACGTCGAACTTGAATTTTTGCGATCAGCAGAGCAGATCCTGCCATCAGTTCGGGTGTTCCGCCGGAAAACACGCTTTCAAGATTCGAAAGGCTTTCATCCAGCCGATCCATTTTGAAGAAAGATTGACCCCGGCAGTATATAATCTGAAGCACTTGGTCCGAACTTGTAATATCGCCCGAATCAATAAAAGGATCAGCCAGATCGATCACCCGTTGAAAATCACCTGCCCTGAACAAGCTTAAAACCAGCCAAAACCGTGATATACCGGTAATTGATCCACCGCGGTTTTCATCAACGATCGCCTGATAATTATCGGCAGCATCTGAAAAGCGCTCCGCTCGCCAGTCCAGGGAAGCGGCTTCGTAGTAACCCTGCAGACGAATGGCATGATCGTCCGAACCTGTTGCCTTCATGAAATTTTCCCGGGCTTTGACTAGATGACCGGACGATTTTTCAATTAAACCCAGAATAAGATGAACTTCACCTCGAGCTTTGTGATTTGGAGCTTTACTCAAAAATTCACGAGCTTCGGACGCCGCCAGGTCCAGAACACCATCCTCGAAACTACCTCTGATCAACCTGAGTTGATCATCCAATTCACCGGCATTGCAGACGGAAAGGAGGGATGCAGTCAAGATGACGGAAAAAAATAAGACAACGTATCGAATATGAATAATATCTCTCATAAGAGGTGTCAGTTTAGTAGAAAACAAAACAAAAGTCATGGCATTTCGGTTTCCGGCCATCCGATATTTTCTTTCATCAGATTCATTTTGAACCGATACTATTTCCGGTCTATGAAAATACACTGCTTTCGTGTTATCGTTATGGCTCAGTCCTGACGGAAACAAATGTCGGGAAAACAGAATTATGGATTCAGGAGATTGAATCATGTTAAATCCAATTATCGGTCTGATTACCGACTTCGGTCCCGGCAGTTATCATGTTGGTGCTATGAAAGGGGTTATTCGCAAGATTAGTCCCTCATCCGAGATCATAGATATCTGTCATGATATTTCTCCGTTCAATGTAATGGAGGCGATGTATGTACTGGATTCGGTTCAACCGTATTTTCCGAGTCCGACGATTTTTGTCGTAGTCATCGATCCGGGAGTGGGGTCCAGCCGGCGCCCACTGCTGGCCATCGGTGATAATCATTATTACATCTGCCCGGATAATGGCGTTTTAACCCGAGTGATAGCCTCCGACTATGTCAGCAAAGTGATACATATTGAGGAGGAACACTACATACTGCCGAACCCAAGTCCGACGTTCCATGCCCGGGATGTCTTTGCGCCCTGTGCGGGTTGGCTTGCCAAAACCCTCGGTGCAGATAACTTCGGTGATCCTGTCGAGGACTATAAAGTCCTGGAAACACCGAAGATTAAAATCATTGCTGATCGAATGATTGAGATACCTGTTCTGTTCACAGATCATTTTGGTAATCTCGTGACAAGTTTTGAAATATCTTTCCTGGAGAAAGCGAGAGAGCGGTTTCCCGGTACATCCATACGTATTGAGGCGGGAAAAGCCGTCATCCCGGGCATCAGTCAATATTATTCACAGGCCCAGCAACCTGGAGATCCCATCGCTTATTTCGGCAGCATGAACCTGTTGGAAATAGGTCTCCGTGAGCGAAACGCCAGTGATGAATTGGGATTGAAAGCCGGGAGCAGCATTTCTATCCATCTCGGAGAATAAGCATGAAACGATATTTTATTTTCGTTCTTTTCGTTATTGCATTTGGTGTGGGATGTTCGAATAAACACATGTCTCGAACGGACAAGGCTAAGCTTTATTACGATGCCGGGATTGGTTACATAAATGAGGGAAATCCTCAAAGCGCAATCGAAAACTTCAAACTGGCCTATGAACTGGATCAAAAAAATCCGCAAATACTTCATGCCATGGGTTTGGCATATCTGCAGATGGGGGTTCCTGAAACTGCACTCGGCTGGCTGAAACAAACGCTGAAAATTCTACCGGATGATCCTGAAGTCAATAACAATACAGCCAGCACTTTTATCATGCTGAAACAGTACCAAGAAGCAATCGCTCACAGTTCAAAAGCCATATCCGATCCTGATTACCGCACACCTGCAGCAGCCTACTTTAACCGCGGTATCAGCTATCTCCGTCTGGAACGCTGGGAGGAGGCGGAGAAAGATTTCCGATCTGCCATTCAGCATGAACCTATGTATGACATGCCCCGTGTTGAACTTGGCAGAATAATGATTCATCGAAATTGTTACGCTGACGCCGTTCAGATGCTGACATCAGCCATCAAGGTCAATGCCAGAAACGCGGAAGCCTATCTACTGCGGGGACAAGCTTTATGGCACCAGGGATATGTTTCAAGGGCTGAGGCTGACTTCAATACGATTTTGAAGTTAAATAATGCGGGATCGACTCTGATACAGCAAGCACATGACTGGCTGGAACGACTCCGATAAACAACACATCAAACAGGTAGCACGATGAAATTTTTCTCAGGTCTGAAAGCGAGAAAGCTTTCGAAGGCAATTGAAAGTTATCCATTAGTTTTCAAGAATTATCAGGAATTGATTACTCTATATATCAGTGAAAAAAATCACATTGATGCGGCAAAGTGCATTGAACTGGCACGGCAGCAGACTTGGAAGGATACAGAACTGGCGTGGCTAAATGTCCAGAGTCTAAGACTTCAGTCGGCACAACCGGATAATTCAACCGCCGTTTTCGAATCGGCGCTCAATGTTCTGGGAAATCCAGCCGTCGAAGCGGATCTTCGTGTTGAAGCGGCTGAAGCTGCAGCAAAATTGGTGAAATATGGCCGGATTGCATTAACTGCCGAGCAGTTATCTCACTTGATCAACGAGATGAGTTCACTGTCAGATGTAATCGGCCACCGCGAATCTTTCATAACTGTGTCATGGGCCATCTCAGATCTCGAAGCGATTACCGGACAACCGGCTGCAGCGCTCCAACGGATGGAGAATATGATCAATCTGGTCTCCGAACTCCGGTTCAGACAAGCCGGAACGATATTCCGGCGAACAGCGGAGTTGGTAAAACTCGCCGGTCAACCGGCAGAGAAGATCAAGGGGTGGCTGATTCGAGCGATTGAATCAGGGCACCTGTCAGATGAGGAAACCATTCAGGCGTTAGCTGAAATCGCTGAAATACAATACAAAGCAAACGATCTTCTTGGCGCGATGGAGCGTTATGAAACAGCGCTCCGTTTTACGGGTCACCGTGACTCGGCAGATAGTGCCGGCATACGCTTTCAACTGGCAAAAATTTATTATGAACTCGGTCGTGTTCCCCAGGCTGAAAAGGAAGCCTCACTGGCGGTTAAGGGTGCACAATTGAGTGGTGATCGCCAAGCTGACATCCTGGTATGGCTTGCAGATTTGAAAACAAATCAGGACCAATTCGGTTCTGCCGAATCCTATCTGGAGAAGGCATTCCAGGTAGCCGGCGAACCGGGTAAAAAAATAAAAATACTAAGGCGGCGTGCCAAGATCCAGGGGAATCGCGGGATATTCGTTGAAGCGATTGAGACGTTGAACACTGCGTTACAGATGGATCCTGACAACCCTGATCCGGAGTTATTGTTCGAACTGGCCGAATTATACAACCGGGAGGGATCGCATCATAAAACGTTGAAGATCATCAAACAGCTAAGTCAGAGCCAGGACTTTTCACCGAGAATTGATCGGACACTTCTGCTGCTGGAGACTGCACGGGCTAATCTCGGGCAATTGAAGCTGATAAAAGCGTTGGAAACACTCCTGGAAATCGTTGAGTCGGGCGAGGAGAATGGACCCGGAATCCAGGAAGCTCGGAAACAATTGATATCGATAAAGAGCAGGCTTCGTACTCCGGATGAATTGAAGATTTACAAACTTGACGGAACCGACAGGAAAATCCTGACCGGGTTGCTGGATCGGATCCCGGAGGAAGACGATTTCTTTACTCGTCTCCGTAATGGGCTCAGAAAAACGAGATCCGGCCTGGTGATGGGTATTGAAAGAATTTTGAGTGGGCACCAGACCATCAACGAAGATGTTCTGGATGAAATCGAAGAATTGATGATCCTGTCGGATCTCGGTGTTGAAACTACGAGAATAATTATTGATGGTCTGAGAGAAAAACTGGCTCGCAAGGAACTGCACGATGCGGAGATTGTGCGTAATTATATTCGCTCGGAGATAGAACGCATTCTTGCCGGCCACACTGCGCAACTGGTCCGGGATAAAAGTGTCCGGCCATGGATCATCATGATAGTCGGAGTCAACGGAGTAGGAAAAACGACAACAATCGCAAAAATCGCCCGCCGTTACCGGGAGGAAGGGTGTTCGGTCTTGTTGGCAGCAGGGGACACCTTCCGGGCCGGCGCGATCGAGCAGTTGAAGGAATGGGGACGCCGTCTGGAAGTTGATGTTATCGCTCATGATGAAGGCGCCGATCCGTCTGCGGTTGCCTGGGATGCCGTAGCGGCTGCCAAAAGCCGGGATGCGGATATTCTGATTATTGATACGGCTGGGCGACTGCACACAAAAACCAATCTCATGGAGGAACTGAAAAAAGTTCAGCGCGTGATTGGCAAAAATATGACGGGGGCTCCTCATGAGATATTGCTGGTTCTGGATGCAACAACCGGTCAAAATGCCGTGCTCCAGGCTCGTGAGTTCTGCCAGACCGTTGATGTCTCCGGCATATGCCTGACCAAACTGGATGGAACGGCCAAAGGCGGTATCATTGTCAGCGTCGTCCAGGAACTGAACATCCCGATCAAGTTGATAGGAATTGGAGAACGGATGGATGATCTGAGAGACTTCGTCGCCGAATCATTCTCACGTGCTCTTTTCGATGATGTCAACCAGATTGCAGAGACTGCCGAGACGATTTAATGATGATGATATTGGAAGATACCAAATGGATGCGCCGAGCGATCCGATTGTCTGCCGGACAACATGGAAAGACACATCCTAATCCGTCGGTTGGGTGTGTCATCGTCAAGGATGGGACTCTTCTGTCGGAGGGTTGTCACCGAGGTCCGGGCACTCCGCATGCCGAGTTGGATGCGATTTCCCGTTGCACGAAAGACCGCTTGCGGGGAGCAACCTGTTATGTCACATTGGAGCCATGCAACCACTTCGGACGGACTCCACCATGTACCGACGCGATTCTGGAGGCGGGAATCAGTCGTGTGGTTTTCGCACTTACAGATCCCAATCCGTCTGTAGTCGGAGGTGGAGCAGATAGATTGCGGCGCATGGGAGTCACAGTCGAATCCGGGATTCTAGCGGAATCCGCGTCGACTATTCTGGAATCCTGGATGAAATGGATCGTTACCGGCAGACCGTTTGTATTATTGAAAATGGCCATGAGTCTGGATGGTCGGGTTGCGACGAAACTGGGGGAATCACGATGGATATCGGGAGAAAGATCACGGGCACTGGTACACCGGCTGAGAGCTCATTGCGACGGAATAATGGCGGGAGCCGGAACTGTTATCGCCGATAATCCGGAATTGACCGCTCGCAAAGGTAATCGCGTAATTGCATCTCCTTTGCGCATTATTATAGATCATAACGCATCTCTGCCGGCACATCTGAACGTGTTCGATCCGAACAGTATCAGCCGAACTCTCTGGGTCGTTCCGGAGTCACGGTTCAAATCGGTTTGTTCACGCAACAATGCCGCGGTCAAGGTGATTGCGTGTCCGGAGAAAAGATCCGGGCTGGATCTGGAATTTGTTCTGGATTATCTCGGTGGAGAAGAGGGTTTGGAAAGCGTCTTGCTGGAGGGCGGCCCAACTCTTGCGTTCTCGATGATCCATGACGATCTTGTCGACAAGCTCATGCTCTTCATCGCACCGATAGTAATTGGTGGAACAACAGCCCCTTCAGCGGTTGGCGGGGATGGATTCGGTCATTTGAGGCAAGTACCGCGACTGAACGCTATGAAAGTTCGAAAGATAGCCGAAGATGTGCTAATAGAGGGCTACTTGGGGAGAGGACCGGTATGTTCACGGGCATCATCAGGGAAGTGGGACGCATAGAGACAGTTAAAAAGGGAACACCCTGGAAATTGACGATTGAAGCGCCTGGATTATCGCCTTCTCTGCGTCGTGGAGATTCAATCTGTGTTTCCGGAGCATGTCTGACCGTGACTGATACGACAATTCGGTCGTTTGATGTCGATGTAACAGCCGAAACACTGGCACGGACCACGTTGACGGCAGCCCGTTCAGGTATGCCGGTCAATCTCGAACCAGCAGTGAAAGCCCAATCAGGTCTGGACGGGCACATCGTCCAGGGGCACGTCGACACGACGGGACGGATTATTAAAATATCCGGGAGAACCGTAAAGGACATCATCATTCGACCTGAAACAGCCAGTAGTTCACTGATTCTTGAAAAAGGATCCATCACAGTGAACGGCATCAGTTTGACAGTTTCCCAGATCAGGCCGGGAGGTGAATTTTCTGTTTCAGTGATCCCGGTTACACTCAGTGAAACGAATTTGGGGCGTTGTCACGCTGGTGACACGGTGAATCTGGAATATGATATTATAGGCAAGTATGTTGATGCCTGGCTGAGGGCTGGGTCGTGGAGATTAAAAGGATGATAACCGAACAGAGCGGTGCCGGGGAGCAGGGGCGGAGGAGCAGTCATTTTTTCGATCCGATCGAGGATGGCATCGATGCGATCGGACGAGGAGAGATCATCATTGTTGTCGATGATGAAGATCGAGAGAATGAGGGAGATCTTGTGATGGCTGCTGAGAAAATAACGCCCGAGGCCATTAATTTCATGGCTACTCATGGGCGGGGACTTGTTTGTCTGCCGATGACTGATGATCGTCTGAATCGTCTGCAGTTAAACGATATGGTCCAGAACAATACAGCCACTTTCAGCACGGCTTTTACCGTATCAATCGATGCCCGGTATGGTATTTCAACAGGTATTTCCGCTTTCGATCGAGCCAGAACAATACAGGTTGCCATGGATGATGATTCCAAACCTGAGGATCTGGCCCGTCCCGGCCATATTTTCCCCCTGCGGGCAAAACCGGGTGGTGTATTGAAAAGAGCCGGACAAACTGAAGCATCGGTCGACCTTGCGCGCCTTGCAGGACTCAAACCGGCGGGAGTCATCTGTGAAATTATGGATGTTGACGGTCAGATGATGAGAGTACAAAAACTCTATGAATTCAAACAGCAGTTTGACTTGAAAATGATCACCGTCGCCGATCTGATCGAATACCGGACACGGCGTGAAAAATTGGTCGAACTCGTGGCGGAAACACGCATGCCAACACGGTTCGGTCTGTATCGCTGTGTTGTCTATAGGGATACGATACATGGCGAAGAGCATCTGGCTCTGATTCTCGGTGACATCTCCCCGAATGAGCCGGCACTCGTTCGTGTCCATTCCGAATGTCTGACCGGCGATGTCTTCCATTCACTTCGATGTGACTGCGGCCAACAATTGGAAGCTGCGCTGACTCAGATTAACAGGAATGGTTCCGGAATCCTTCTATATATGCGACAGGAAGGACGAGGTATCGGACTTGGAAACAAGCTCCGCGCATATGCGCTTCAGGATCAGGGGCTTGATACTGTCGAAGCGAATATGTGTCTCGGATTCCAGGCGGATGAAAGAAGCTATGGAATCGGCGCTCAGATTTTACGGGATTTGAATGTCTCCCAATTACGACTCATGACTAACAACCCAAGAAAATTCGTTGGATTGTCAGGGTACGGTTTGAGAATTATCGAGCGAATACCACTTGAGATTCCGCCGAATGATGAAAACCGGTTTTATCTGGATACAAAACGAAAAAAATTGGGGCATCTGCTTCATTGCCACGAGGCGATCGATCAGGGTACGGAAAGGACATAAAGCATGAAAACCATTGAAGGCTTTCTATCAGCTGCTGATTTTCGATTCGGTCTTGTTGTCAGTCGATTCAACGAGACTATCACAAGGAAACTTCTGGATGGCGCATTAGACGGGCTTGTGCGACATGGGGCTTCACCGGACAATGTGACAATCATCTGGGTCCCGGGTGCCTTCGAACTGCCTGTTGTAGCCAGAAAAACAGCGGGATCGGGCCAATACGACGCCATTCTCTGCCTGGGTGCCGTAATCAGGGGAGATACTCCGCATTTTGATTTCGTCGCTGCAGAAGCAGCGAAAGGGATTGCGATCAGTGCCATGGAATCAGGTATTCCCATTGCCTTTGGTGTCTTAACAACCGATACAATTGAGCAGGCTTTCGAACGCTCCGGTATTAAATCAGGTAACAAAGGATGGGATGCTGCCCTTACAGCCATTGAAATGGCTGATCTGTATCGGAAACTCTTAAAGGACTGACGTCTGCATGCAGAAACGCCGCACCTGCCGCGAAAGAGCTCTACAACTGCTGTATGCTCTGGATATAAATGCAGAAATAGACTCCATGACTGACGCTGAGTTTACCAATGCAGCGTCCATGCAAATGGAGTGGTTTGATCAATCCGCTGGGGATACCGGCAGGGAACTGGCGTATCTTTTGATCACCGGCGTAAAACAAAATATCAAACCGATTGATACGCATATCGAACATGCATCGGACAACTGGACTGTCAGACGTTTATCGATAATCGACCGCAATATCCTGCGGATAGCAGTGTATGAGATGGCGTATGTAAATGATGTACCACCTCGGGTCGCCATTAACGAAGCCATTGAAATAGCAAAATTGTACGGTACGGAGAATTCTCCGAAATTTATCAATGGAGTTCTTGATCGAATCTATCGTATACTCAAATCCAACAGTGTGGATGCATCCGGGGGCAATGGGAAAATAATCGAATGAGATATTTCGTTTTTTCCGACATTCATGGAAATCTGGAAGCGCTGGAAGCGGTTCTGGAAGTCTTGAATGAAGAGAACGACTGTATCCCGATCTGTCTGGGCGATATTGTCGGATATGGTCCCAATCCTCACGAATGTATTCAGGCGATCCGCGATCGGAATATCCTGTCGATTGTCGGAAACCACGATCGTGCTGCGATTGATGAAGTGGATATTTCCTACTTCAATCCCTACGCGAAGGAAGCCGTCCTTTGGACACGCAGTATTCTAAAGGATTCCGATACTGATTTTCTTCGTTCCCTGCCCGTCGTTCGGACGTTCGGCAATATGACACTCGTACATGCAACACCCTGTGATCCACACTCCTGGAATTATCTCTTCACGCTCTTCGACGCTCAGAACAATTTTAAATGCTTTAATACCCAACTGTGCTTCATTGGTCATTCACATTCGCCCATCATCATCGTTCAAAAGCATTCCGGCGAATGCTGGGTTCATCCCCATACCGTTATCGGTGTCCAGCATGATCTCCGTTTCATCGTCAATGCAGGCAGTGTAGGTCAACCTCGAGATGGCAATCCCGATGCAGCCTACATGATTTATGATGACCAGGAAGGTACCATAGAGATCCATCGGGTCGCCTATGCCATGCGAAAAACGCAAGAGAAGATGAAGCGGCACGGATTACCGGATTACCTGATCGAACGGTTGGAACTGGGCAGGTAAGGGGTTTTTGTTGCGCACTCTTGCAGCGAGACTAACCATCCTGAGTTTGTTGCTGATTCTGCTGCCGAGTCGAGTTGCCGGTATGCCGGAAGATAGAGTTGTTAGAGGGGAATGGCGCGTCGAGTATCTCGTTTTGGATCCCGACGACATGCTGATCCCTGTTGCGGTCAAAACCGCTGGATTCATTCAGGATGTTCAACGATTTCATCGTGGATACATCATCACCGTCACGAGCAACATTGAATCCATCGCAGTCAAATCCAGATCAACACCGGATCCATCCGGACTACCGGATCTTTTTCGAGACCCCCATTTGCTGGAGAATCTTTCAAAATCAGGGAATGATTCCGATACGGTTAGGATCGCTATGGATTGGGTCGATAGAAAAATACAGTATGCTGATGGGCCGGATGACAGTCAGGATATCGACAGTGTTGCTGAACGAGGGTATGGAAACTGCGTTGGCCGATCGGAAGTAATGTCATCCCTGCTGAACGGATTGGGAATCACCACACGAACGGTCAGCGGATGCCTTTATCATAATGGTGATACCCGGTTTCATCGGTGGATCGAAGTCGACTATCCGGACATCGGATCACTTCAGACTGAAACCGGTATCACACAGGATTATATCACTCCGTATCACATCATCCTGCTGCCGTCGGCATCGGTTGATCCGTCAACAAATCGTCTGTCTGAACTGGGAGTGCAGATCACAATCCGGAGCGAGATCCAGAAAACCTGGACCATTGATCTCTGGCCGGCGCCTTCGATTGACTCCAGTATCGTAAGCCGGCGTCAGACATCCTTCCAACGATCCGTAGCTGCGATTGTCGGTCAGATGGAACCGATTCCGGATCCGGATACCTATATCGACCTCCGTACGAACACTGGTACAATCTCCAGACTATTGTCACCTCAGGGATGTTTTTCATTCCTGCCCGTTTCTCCCGGTACGTACGAATTGCTGGTCAGAGGAGCGGGACGGCTTCTTTACAAGCGCACGGACATTCTGAAGCAAGGAGATCTGATACATCTGCAATGTGATCTTAAAAATCGAGGCTCAGTCCGGGAGTAACCGCTCATGGTCGGGAAAATAATGATTTTACCTGAGTATATCTCGAATCGAATCGCTGCAGGTGAAATCATTGAGCGACCGGCATCGGTTGTCCGCGAATTACTGGACAATGCGATTGATGCCGGAGCTGATAGAATTGAAATCGAAATAGAACAGGGTGGAGCTATCCTGATCAGGGTGACCGATAACGGACACGGTTTTGATCCGGATGGCCTGCTGTTGGCATTTGAAAGGCATGCAACAAGCAAGGTAAGGAGCCTCGAGGATCTGGATTCGATCCGTACTCTGGGATTCCGTGGAGAGGCTCTCCCAAGCATCGCATCGGTTGCCCAGGTTTCAGTCGAATCGTTCTGCATCGATTGCAGTCATGGAGCAAAGCTGCGTATAAACGGAGGTAAAGTCGATTCACTGACGCAAACCGCATGCGCACCGGGTACAAAGATTTCAGTCAGAAACCTGTTTTACAATACCCCCGCCCGTCGTAAATTTCTCAAATCAGTAAAAACTGAATTTTCACAAATCCACGAAACGGTTATTGATCATGCTGTCACATATCCAATGATTCATTTCCTTTTAAAAGATAGACAGCAGATCGTGATTGATGCACCCGCTGTCGATCTGTGGACAGCCCGTCTGACTGCACTGTTCGGAAAAAAGTTCATGAGCCAGTATATTCCGGTCAGAGGTTTGCATCCGGATATCCTCATACAGGGCGTTATCTGTCAACCTGAATTTCTCCGGGCCACCGGACGATCTCAGCGCCTTTTCGTCAATGGAAGACGGATACGGGATAAAATCATTACTCAGGCCGTCTACAGGGGATATTCACAATTCATCACGGGGCATGGGCATCCTGCCTATATCCTGCGCATCGATATGCCACCTGAAAGCGTCGATGTAAATGTACATCCCGCAAAGTCGGAAGTCCGGTTCAGGGATTCGAACGGTGTTTTCAATCTTGTGAGCACGCTGGTCAGTCAGGCATTGACAGGATCGATGAGAGTGCAGTTTGATCTTCGCTCATCCTCTCCCAAGCGAACACCCACGGAACCGGATCTCTCTTCCCGGGAATGGAGAATCCCTGACGGGGGCGATGCATCCCGCGGCGACGTAATAATTGGCGAACAACCCCATTCCGCAATATCACAGCCAATGCCGGACAATCCGATTGAACCCGGCAAACTCCCGACACTCCCGTTGATTCATAACGATGATTGGACACTCGTCGGTCAAGCCTTCAACACGTTTATTTTAATTGAGATCGACCGCTTTCTTCTGGTCATTGATCAGCATACCGCTCATGAACGTCTGCTCTTCGAAAAATTCAAGAATCAGTATCGAGCCGGACAAATTCCATCTCAATCATTACTTTTTCCGGTTCCAGTGGAGTTGGAAACACCCCAATACAGTACGATTCATGAATTTACTGACCTTTTACGAACAATGGGCTTGATTCTGGAGCCATTCGGCAAAAATACATTCGCCGTCCGTGCTCTCCCGGAACACATTGCACAGGAATCCCCCGAATTGCTCCTCAAAAACCTGGCCGATGAACTCATGGAAGTGGGAACCACGGAGCGATCGCGGATCGCTGAACGCAAAATGCTGGTCAGCCTCTCCTGCCGCAAAGCCGTAAAAGCCGGTGATCCTTTAAGCCGGGCTGAAATGGAAGGGCTCGTACGCGCATTGATCGAAAATGAAATACCCAACGCCTGTCCTCACGGGCGACCGATCATCGTACCAATGGAGCACGAAGAGATCAGCAGAAGATTTAAAAGATGATGCCTCCTTCCGAATACATGAAACCCCTGACCGTGATCATCGCCGGACCGACCGGTTCGGGTAAAAGTTCACTGGCATTGGCACTGGCTCGTTCCAGCAGCCTGCCTCCGATCGAGATCATCAGCGCCGATTCAAGACAGGTATATCGCGGGATGGATATCGGGACGGATAAGGTTCCATTGAAGGAACGACAGGAAGTGCCTCATTATCTAATCGATATCATCAATCCGGATGCCCGTTATTCAGCCGCTGATTTTACCGCAGATGCAGATCGCTGCATCCAGGAGATACTTGCCCGTCGATCCCTCCCGCTGGTTGTTGGGGGAACAGGTCTCTATCTGAGAATTCTGACCTGTGGTCTGGCAGCACTCCCGGGATCAAAAGGTGTCTTGAGAAACAAATACCAACGGTTCCTGGAATTGAATGATGCACAGGCCCTGCATGCGTTATTGCAAGAACGCGATCAGGAGCGCTCCAAGACTATCCACGCAACTGACTCCTACCGTATTATCAGAGCACTGGAATTGCTGGATACCGGCGAAACCGACATCGCACACAAGCTGGATCAGCACGCTTTCCGCGATCGACGCTATACGACATTGAAGTTTGTTCTTAGTGTTGATCGGAAAAAACTCTATACCCGTATCGATGAACGAGTGGATCAGATGATATCCCGCGGATTGGTACAGGAAGTCGAGAATTTGTTACGCAGCTTCAGTAAAAGTGCGCCGGGACTGACTGGAATCGGATACAGCCAGATATGCAGATATCTTGACGGTGATGTGACACTCGATGAAGCGATTCGATTGATCAGGAGAGACTCGAGACGCTATGCAAAGCGCCAGCTCACCTGGTTCAGGAAAGAGCCCGATGTTATCTGGATAGATCATGATCCCGAGGATCAATCACGCTGTCTTGATAATATCAGCCAGAGAATACGGAGGTTTTATGAAGAGTGGCACAATGGCCGGAAGAGTCTCCGAGATCAATAACAATCTCACCGAAAAAGCCCTGGTTATTGGCATTCGTGGTTCCAGACAGAGCCAATCGGAAGCGGAACAATCCACACATGAATTGGCATCTCTCGTTGAAGCAGCTGGAGCAGATGTCATTGATTCAATGATTTGTCCAGTACAGCAAATTCAGGTCCGTTCGTATATCGGATCCGGCAAGGTAGAAGAAATCGGAAATCTACGGAAAGCACATGATGTCAACCTGATTGCTATCGATGTCGCCCTGTCGCCGCCTCAGCAGAGAAATCTGGAAAGAGACTGGAATTGCAAAGTGATCGACCGGACCGGCATCATACTCGACATCTTTGCTCGTCGGGCTGCAACCCGTGAAGGTCAACTGCAGGTTGAACTCGCTCAGTTGAAATATCGGCTGCCGCGATTGACCCGTATGTGGGAGCATTTAAGCCGGCTTGGAGCCGGGATTGGCACACGGGGTCCCGGAGAAACGCAGTTGGAGGTCGACCGGCGAAGAATCAGATCCCGTCTGGATAAATTGGAGTGTGATTTAGTTAAAATAAAGAAAAGAAGGAAAATTCAACGGGAAAACCGCCGTCGATCAGGTGTCCTGAGTGTCGCTCTGGTTGGTTATACGAATGCCGGCAAATCATCTCTGCTGAACCGCTTGACCGGATCTGATGTTGCAGTTCGAGACCAGCTTTTTGTCACTCTGGATCCAACAATTCGTCAACTCGTTCTACCCAATCAACAAACAATTACAGTGTCTGATACAGTTGGATTCATATCCCGCCTGCCCCATGAACTTGTTGCCGCTTTTCACGCCACCCTGGAGGAGGTAATTGAAGCTGACCTTCTGCTGCATGTGATCGATTCGGCAACACCGGATCGCGAAGAGCAGATTCTCGATGTCGAGAAGGTACTGAAGGAGTTGGGGGTTGAAGCGACCCCGATCATCAGGATTTACAATAAAGTGGATTTACAACCTGATTGGAGTCCGGGACAGAGTCCAGGGCCTGCGGATACGGTTTCTGTCAGCACGGTAAATGGATACGGAATTGACGAATTGCTTGGTAAACTGGTTCAGTTTCAAAGCCAGATGAGTGCACGGGCAACTCTGTTTATACCGTATAAGGATACGGGTATCATTGCCTCCATCCGTGACAGATGTGAGATATTCAGCGAAACGTTTGAAGCGGAAGGCACCCGATTGCAAGTTCTGGCGAAATCTGCGTTACTTTCGAAATACAACATGTATGTTGTGGTGGAACCAGAGCTTCAATCATTTACAAAGGGAGATGCCGGCGAATGATCCGTATGAAAAACTCATTATTCATTTTTTTCTGCCTTATTCTGGCGGGGTGCGTTCAGCGCTACCAGATACCACCCTCGAATCCGCCGATCAACCCGGAAAATACTCAGCAGGATCAGTACCCTGAGGAAGTGACCCCGGTGGAGACGATGGAACAGGCGGAGACTCCGGGAGTAACTCTCGATCTTT
The DNA here is from genome assembly GCA_016931515.1 of candidate division CSSED10-310 bacterium. Taxonomy (GTDB): domain Bacteria; phylum CSSED10-310; class CSSED10-310; order CSSED10-310; family CSSED10-310; genus JAFGEQ01. Next base: position 185,959 of record JAFGEQ010000012.1, read on the forward strand.
CTGCACCATGGGTCACCCGGGATGAACTCGCAGGCTTGTTGTATGAGCGGTTTTTTTCATATTTTCCGCAGGATGCCACAACCCCTGTCATTATTGATATCGATAGCAGTACAAAGCAGCAGGCATTGATCGCCGTCGTTTCAGCAAACCTGATGCAGGTCGGCAGAGATCATCGGATTCTGCCGGAAGCCCGAGTGAGAAAACTGGATCTTGCCCGATCATTCTGGCGACTCCTGGAGCTTGCCGGAAAGGAGCCGGAACCCGCTCTATTGCACAGTATCGATCCTCCACTGGACGTTTCCACAGCCCATTCTGCCTGGCAAGACATCATCGGGTGCCTTGCTGCCGGGGTACTGCCAGTCGAACCTGATGGACGATTTCAATCGGGAAGGATTCCATCGGGTCGGGAAGTGATGGAATCGTATAAAGCTCTCGAGAATCGTCTGAACACTACCAATGACTGATCTCGATTTGAAATTTCCTATCTTTATGGTATATTCCTGATTTATTGGCTGGAGATCAAACTTCAGATAGGGAGGAATCATGATGTCTCGATTTACAATCCGTTGCTTGATCATTGTTCTGTTAATGTGTGCTGTAATGCAGAGTACAATGGCGCTCGACTTCAAGAAATCTAAAAAAGACGGCCCTCTTTGTGCGATCATGGATTTTGAGAATAAGACCGCCGATTACTGGTGGGGAAGCCGTTTGGGACGAGCTGCGGCGGATGTTCTGTCCACTGAGCTTGTCAAGGGAACGCCTCTCCGATGTATGGAACGTGAAAAACTGGATTCAATCATGAAGGAAAAGAATCTGGCTGCATCAGGACTCACAACGCCGGACACATATGTGAAAATGGGCGGGTTGCTCGGTGTGAAATATATCATTACGGGTGCGGTCACATCTTTCGGTGAGAAACAGGTGGGGGGATATGGTGTCGGTGTCGGCGGCAAATTGAAAACTTACCACACTGCTATTGATGTCCGTATCATTGATACAACCACAGGGGAGATTGTGTTCGCCGACAGTGCGGATGCTGAAAAGCATGGTTTAAATCTTCACTTCCGGGGCGTCGGAGGTGGAGAAGATTTCGATGAAGATGCCTGTAACAAACTCTTCCGGATCGCTTCCAAGGATATGGCAAAAAAAATCAGCGACGCGCTTGAATAACCCGTCGAAGGCAGCTTATGCTCTCAAACCGAAGAGACGTCAATGTCTCTTCGGTTTTTCATTGGATATCGACAATGTTTAAATCAATCTGCAAAATCTTCATTTTTAGTCTGGTTGCAGTCGAATTGATGGCAGCGGAACCGGCTGAAATGACAGATCCGCCCATGACATCAGGCAATATCCCTGGAGCATCCCGATCCGAATCAAAAGGTGACACTGAGTCGATACATCAAGCGCCACCGCTGACAAGAGACACCCTGCTGATTCTGCCATTCACCTTCGATCGCTCACCCGGTGCGGATCTGATCGCACCAAGGGCTGCCTGGATCCTGGATAAAAAGCTGCGGGCCGGCAAATTTCAAATTGAGCAGATGCCGGATAGCAGCGGAACAGATGCGACTCCCGGATGGAGCACCCGGGAGGGATTGCTGGATTATGCAAGGGAAAAAAAGATCGGCTACATCATATCCGGTCATGTAGAAAAAGTCGGAATTGATAGATTATCGGAATGGAAGGGACATAGATTCCTTGGAATGGCCGAAATTCCGGTGTCTCTCGAACTGACCGTGCAGCTCCATTCCGGTACTGATAATGAGATTATTCTTGAAAAAACAACCCATGTCATCACCTATGTTCCCCGTTTGCGAGTCTTTGGAATGAATAGAAATCCTTATCCTGGCACGCCACGGAGTATTGATGCGTTTGTTCATGATGCGATTTACAGGCTATCCACCGATCTGATATCGGTGATCGGCAATCGTCATTCGAAGGAGCAAAGGTAGTGAAAGAGTTGCGTGTATCGATCATCGGGCGAGTGAATGTCGGTAAATCAACATTATTCAACCGGTTGACCCGGACTCGCGATGCGATCGTTGAGAACACTCCGGGAGTCACTCGTGACAGGAAAGAAGGACGGTTGACCATATCGAATCGCCGGATTGTCCTGGTGGACACTGGCGGCATCGATGCGGAGGTTGCGGCGGACAGCAAGCCCGCTGATGAGGCTCAAAAGCAGTCCTTACGTGAAATTGATAATGCCGATGTTCTTCTTTTTTTGGTGGATGGCCGATCCGGACTCCTCCCAGGTGATCTCGAAATAGCCGACAAACTCAGACGAACCGGACGCCTTGTTCTTCTTGTTGTGAATAAAATGGAATCGGAGTACGCAGGATCGGAGAATCACGAATTTTTCCGTCTGGGACTTGGTGATCCTATTCCGATCAGTTCGGAACATAACGTCAACATTGATACTCTGATACGTGCGCTGGCGGAGCTGATGAATATTCGGGACCTTGAACCTGACGCGGAGACTGCGGTGGATGATTCGGAAATATGTATCGCGGTTGTCGGTCGACCCAACGTCGGAAAATCCTCCTTCCTGAATTCACTTATCGGGGAGGACCGTCACATTGTAACCGATGTCCCCGGAACGACAAGAGATTCTGTCGATTCAATCATCCGTGTCAACGAGCAGACATATCGTCTGATAGATACGGCGGGACTCCGTCGCATCGGAAAGACCACCCGGAAGCTCGATAAAATATCAGCGATTATGTCACGGCGGAGTATCCAGAGATCGCACGTAACGTTGTTGCTCCTGGATGCTGCCGAAGGTGTGACAGCACAGGATTTGAAAATCGCGAGTTATATTATTGATGAAGGAAAAGCCTGTATCATTATCGGTAATAAATGGGATCTGACCGATCGAACCACAGAGCGCTTTAAAATTCTGCAGCAGGAGATTCGCGATCATTATGTATCGATGCCCTGGGCGCCTTTCATGGTGATGTCGGCATTAGAAAGCCACAATACGTTGAAGGTGTTTTCATTGATCGATCGGATCATGAAATCAACCGAGCAGCCGGTTGCAACAGCGAAATTGAATAAAGTCCTGCATGATGCACAGATCATACATCCGCCTCCACGCAGGGATTCCCGTCATCCTTTGAAGTTTTATTATTGCGCTCAAATCGCCAACCGGCCACCGACATTCCTTCTCTTTACCAATACGCGAACTGAAATCCACTTTTCCTACAGACGTTTTCTCAGCAATCAGATTCGAGATGCCTTCGGATTTGAAGGCTGGCCAATCCGCCTGGTTTTCCGGCATCGGCATGATGACAGAGGACGGCGATGGGATTGAAGACGCTGGAGATTGTCACAATCGACGGGCCGGCAGGTTCCGGGAAAAGCACGGTTGCCAGATCGGTGGCTGAACAAATGGGATATACATTTCTGGATACCGGTGCCATGTACCGTGCAGTCGCACTGGGCGCGATTGAGCGTAATATCACTGCAACGGATCTAGAAAAACTGACGGTTTTCCTGAACCAGATCCAGCTTATCGTTCGATCCGGACAGGATATGATGCGTCTGTATCTTGATGATATCGATGTCACGGAAACCATTCGTCGTCCTGAGATGGGTCAGCATGCGTCAGATTTTTCACGGCTTGAAATTGTGCGGAATTATTGTACTCGTCTGCAACGCCGGTTTGGAGCAGAAGGACGAATAGTATGCGAAGGACGAGACATGGGAACCGTTGTTTTTCCGGAAGCTCGATGGAAGTATTTTTTGACTGCCGCGCTGGATGAACGGGCGATGAGACGATGGAAGGAGTTGCAGATCAAAGGAGAGGTCATTGACTACGATGACATACGCAACTCATTGAAAAAAAGAGATTTTCAAGATACAAACAGGGATATTGCACCCCTGAAACCGGCAGACGACGCTGTCATCCTGGACACGACAAAGATGAGTATTGAGACGGTTGTATCTCGAATAATCAACGACATCAGGAGTAATGTGAGTCAAAATGTATAATCTTTCTTGCATAATTAAAGAAGATTGCTATATTAGGGCGCGCGTCAATACTGGAAACGTTTAATTCCGGTAAATATTCGGGTACCCGGATGTGAGACACCGGGTTTACCCTGAAAATCAGGAGGTCTCGATAATACATGGCGAATGAACAGAAACAAACAAAAGAGAATGCCGTAAAAAAACCCAAGGACAAACAGGTGCATAGCGATCTGGATGCGGCATGGAAAGTGGATTTCGACGACGAGACAATGGCCCAGTTGTATGATGAATCTTTTCAGAACATCACGGAGGGTCAGGTCGTCAAAGGTAGAGTGCTTCAGATAAATGAGAATGAAGTACTTATCGATGTCGGCTACAAGTCGGAGGGCGTCATCCCCGTGGAAGAGTTCCGCAATATGATCGAGGGCGGAAATCTTAAGGTTGGTGAAACCATTGATGTCTATTTTGAGAAGACCGAGGACACGGATGGTCTTGTTGTGTTATCCAAGGAGAAAGCCGACAAGATCAAGATCTGGGATGAAATCAGTGAGAAATTCGAGAATAAGGAAGTGATTGAAGGTCGAGTTATCGAGCGGATTAAAGGCGGTTTGACTGTGGACATCGGTGTTCGGGCTTTTTTACCGGGTTCTCAAATTGATATCCGGCCGGTACGGGATCCTGAGAGGCTGATTGGCCAGACATTGAGAATGCGTGTGATCAAGTTGAATAAGCGACGAGGAAACATTGTTTTGTCGCGTCGAATCATTCTTGAGGATGAGCGCCGTAACATGAAGGAAAAAACCTTGCATGCCCTTGAAGAAGGCGCCATCGTTATCGGACAGGTTAAGAATATCACTGAATATGGTGCATTCATTGATCTGGGTGGGATTGATGGATTACTTCATATCACCGATATGTCGTGGGGTCGTGTTAATCATCCGAGTGAGGTTCTTAATATCGGCGATAAGATAAAAGTGAAAGTATTGAAGTTTGATGCTGACTCCGAGAGAGTGTCGCTGGGTCTGAAGCAGATATCCGAGGATCCTTGGTTGAGTGTGAACGATAAGTACCGGATCGGAACACGTGTTGAGGGTAAGGTAATCAGTCTGACTGATTATGGAGCCTTCATCGAATTACAGGAAGGTGTTGAAGGTCTTGTGCATGTCTCTGAAATGTCGTGGACCCGCCGGGTTCGACATCCATCGAAAATTGTGTCCATCGGTGATACGGTGGAAGCGGTTGTTCTGGATCTCGATCAGGAAAACAAGCGGATCAGTTTAGGCATGAAACAGTGCGAAACGAATCCTTGGGATGTAGTAAAAGAGAAGTATCCCATTGGAAATCGAGTGGTTGGTCATGTCCGGAACCTGACGAACTTTGGTGCCTTTGTTGAATTGGAGGAAGGAATTGATGGGCTGATTCACATCAGTGATATGTCGTGGACACGCCGGATCAACCATCCCAGTGAATTGCTGAAAAAAGGTGATGAAGTCGATACGGTGGTTCTGGATATTGACGTTGAAAACGAACGCCTTTCTCTCGGCTTGAAGCAGCTATCCGAAAATCCTTGGAGAGACGCTGAAAATCGTTTCTTCATCGGCAACAATGTCAAGGGTAAAGTTGTCAGAATCACTGATTTTGGCGCTTTTGTGGAGCTTGAAGGCGGCGGAATAGAAGGCCTTGTTCATATTTCGGAATTGAGTAAAGACCGTGTCGATTCAGCAGAAGCATGTTGCAAGGTCGGTGACGAATTAATCATGAAAGTGATCAAGGTGGATGTAGAGGAACGACGCATTGGCCTGTCCGTAAGAGCGTATGAGGAAGAAGTGGAACGCCTGGAAGCTGATGACGGAATCATCAATCAGGACCTGAAAATCGGTCGATCCACAATGGCGGATGTCATCAATCAGGAAGCACTTCTCAGAAATATCGGATTCGACACAAAAGCAGAAGAACCTGCAGCGGAAACCCCTGCCGAAACCGATTGATCAGTCGTTTTACCAATATCAAGGAGACCGGAATCGGTCTCCTTTTTTTGTGTCTTTGAAGCTGTGATGATATGCTTGATGAAGACTATGGAGACGTTCGGACATGAAGCATAAAGAAATAAAATTTGCTCCCTGGAGACTAAAATATCTTCAAGGAGAGGGACTCAAAGGCTGTTTTATTTGTCAGGCTCTTCAGTACGATCCACACCCCGACAATCTGGTTCTGGTAAAATCGAATCTGACAGCTGTCATGCTCAACCGTTATCCATATAATAACGGGCATATCATGATTGTCCCTTCGGCTCATGTGTCAAAATTGCAATCTCTGGAGTTATCCGTTTTGAGTGAAATGGCTGCATGGATGAGGATATCGGAGAAAATTCTCGAACAAACCTATCGTTGCGATGGTTTCAATATTGGAATGAACATTGGTTCGGCAGCAGGTGCCGGTTTGGATTCTCATCTGCACATCCATCTCGTTCCACGCTGGAAAGGTGACACCAACTTCATGGGTACGGTTGCCGACACACGAGTCATTCCCGAGGATTTATCATCAACCTGGAGTCGCCTGGCCGACCAATTTGCGAACCGAAAGGAACATCTGCTTTCATGACGGCATCGAAAAACCTTTTAATCGGTGTGGTCATAGCTACCGGATTTATCCTCCTGATACTGATGACGTATCTGATCCCGATGTTGTTCATCAACTACTCGGATCGTTCCGATCAACCAGATCAAGATTCTACCGCGGCTCAACTTCAAACACCCGATCATAAAGATACTCCCGGTCCTGTGCTCGTCATTAAGCCATTTCAAACATTTCATACGAGTGACGGTCAGCGGGAGCTTGAAATCAGAGCTGTCGAAGCCATTATTGACCAGTCCGCCAAATTATTCCAACTGAATGAAATCGAAGAAATCGTCTTTTTCGGCAAGGAAGGGAACACTGTCAGGGTAAAGGCTGACAAAGGCTCCTGGAATCAGACAACGAACAGGATCGCGCTCACCGGTGACATCAGGGCGACCATCGAGTCCAATGAACGCGAACCGGTATTGGTGACATGCCAGTGGCTGGACTATGACAACGATTTGGGTAATTTAACAGGAGGTAGCCTTGTCGAAATCAAGCATACCTCCTATTCCGCTATCGGTGAGAAATTAATCATAAAGCCTAAGTTGCACCATATCCAGCTGGAAAACAGCGTAGTCGCACACATTCAACCGGATGCATTCAAGGAACATGGTTCTCTCAAGCTCGACGATGCAGCGGTGATTGAGTGCGGCTTGATGCTCTACAACGGGTCGGCGGATGTCCTGCAGTTTGATTACTCACCCAGAGTATCGAGCGGTCGAAATCTGATGACATGCGGCAGGATCAGTGTTTTTATGGATGGAGGCAATACTCGAATCATCTGGTCTGAACACTGTGACTTTAAATTGTACCCATCAGATGGGGATGATGCCCCGGTGGATATCAAAGCTGAAATGGTAGCAGTAGACAGGAATGCCGGATCGATCATCTTGCAGGATACAGTTTCCATCCAACGGAATGATAGTCTTATGCGTGCTGACAAGCAGGTCATGATCACTCTCGATCCAAAATCAAATGAAGTGCTTGGCGGATCGGCACGAGGAGGTGTTTCCTTCAGGGATCGGGACTATTCGGGTCAAGCCGATTCCGTTTCATGGGATGCAGGCAATGCAGTCGTCGTCATGAGTGGTCATGCCAGTCTGAATAATAATCGGGATACGATGATGGAAGGCGATCAGATTCAACTCCATCTGCAGAAACAATTCTACATCGCGACCGGTCATGTCGGATTACAGTTAGGTGCCCATCGGAACTCAGTTGATTCCGACACAACAGAAGGCGGCTTATTACAGCAGTTCACCAATCGTAGCCGGAATACTGATGAACCGCTGCTTGCCAGAGCGGCTACGATGGAAATAGACGAACTCACCGGTCAGATGACGTTGGATGGCAATGTGCAGGGATCCCAGGGCTCATCACGGTTTGCCGCCGACAAGTTAGTCATTGGTTTCGATACACGAACACGTGAAATTCTCGATTTGCGTGCTGACGGGAATGTTGCCCTGAGTGATCAAGACAGGTTAATGACAGGTGGTAAACTCCATTATTCGTCCATCACCGGAGATTTCGAGATGCTGGATAGCCCGGTGATGTGGTCGGGGAATAGCCAGCTCCGTGCAGAACGTTTTATGTACAATGAAGTTGAAAAGATTTTAAAGATGAACGGGCAGGTGGAGGGTGTTGCATTGGTCGAGACAGATGAAGAGGCATCTGTGTCATCGGCATTCGGGCCGGAGGTTCTGGAGCCTGACCGCACGTTGGGTCCGGACCGATCGTCCCCCAATCCCTCCGGTTTGATAGACCGGTATCTGCATCTGACTGCCGGGAATGGAACCTACAATGAGACAACCGGTGATCTTCAATTCCAGGACAAGGTCGTGATGCGAAAGAATCAATGGACTATTAATTCCGAATCACTTCAAGTGAAGCTGGATCCTTCGAGTGGGCGAATGATATCTGCCGATGCTTTCGGAGATGTGCATGTGATTCACCCATTATTCGATGCCAAGGGGCATTCATTGACCTACCAACCCGAAACTTCTATACTCATTTTAAGAGGTTCCGGGACCCGGAAGTGCCTTGTTACTCAGGGCGAAAGGGGTTCTCAGGGAGATGAAGTTCGATTTTTTATTCAGGAGAATCGATTCGAAATTGATAAAGGCATCAGCATGATCATGCCTTCGGAGATATCAGGAACGATGCAATAATGGCTGGGCAATTACGTGTCGAATCACTTGTTAAAATTTACCGTGGCAAGCGCGTTGTGGATGATGTCACATTACATGTGCATCAGGGAGAGGTTGTAGGATTACTGGGGCCGAATGGAGCGGGTAAAACGACGACGTTTTACATGGTAATCGGTCAGACTAAACCGGACCATGGGAGAGTGCTTCTTCAGGACAATGACATCACTGATTTCCCCATGTATATGCGAGCGCGACATGGTATCGGTTATTTAACGCAGGAACCATCGATTTTTCGCAAACTGACTGTTGAGGAAAACATTAAAGCAATTCTTGAAACATTGCCGGTATCTCGAGGTGAATTTGATACTATTTTGAGTGACATTCTGGATGAACTCGGGATTCGCAGAGTATCCAAACAAAAGGCTTTTTCTCTTTCGGGCGGAGAGCGTCGCAGGGTTGAGATTGCGCGAACGCTGGTCTGTTCACCGTCGTTTATTCTTCTTGACGAACCTTTTGCCGGTATCGATCCATTGGCCGTGGAGGATATAAAAACGATTGTGGGTCATCTTAAGGATAGGGGAATTGGTGTTTTGATCACTGATCACAACGTTCGTGATATTCTCGAGATAACCGATCGGGCATATATCATCAGTGACGGCAGGATTTTTGCCAGTGGAACGCCTGATGAAATCGCATCGAATCCGGATGTTCGGCGGTCATATTTGGGTGAGAAATTTCAGATGTTGATTCGTAACGATGGACGATCCGACCGGAGAGCCATCGAGGAGAAGTCATCATGATCGGAATGGAACAACGCCTGCAGCTGAAGCTCGCAATGAAACTGGTGATGACTCCGAATCTGCAGCTGGCGATCAAGTTGCTGCAATTGAACAAAATGGAATTAATTGAAGCGGTGAATGCTGAGCTTCAGGAGAATCCGACATTCGATCTGGAGGCGGTTTCGTCGGATCCAGTTACTGCCATTACTGAATCGCGCGAGATTGTTCGTACGGGATCCGACACTGTTTCGACGGACGGGATGACTGCACATGAAAAAACGACCATGGGAGAAATGGACTGGGACAGCTATTTCGACAATGGCGCGGATTATGGCACATTTTTCAGTGAGAAGAAGGAACCATTTGCGTATGAGAACATCATCCACCGGTCTCCGACACTTGCTGAACATCTGATGTGGCAATTAAGTCTGACGAAGGTTTCGAAAGAGTTGCAGGATGTAGCGGTCAAATTAATCGGAAATTTGAATGATGACGGATATCTGAGTATTTCGATAGAGGAGATGGCGGAACGGTGCAGGGTGGCAATCCCCGATGTGGAGCAGGCGTTGCAGATCATCCAGGAGTTCGACCCGGTGGGCGTGGGAGCCCGAAATCTGGAGGAATGTCTATTGATTCAGGTCCGTCAGGCTGAGTTCGATCATCACCGCTTGGCGGAAACGATCATCCGGGAACATCTGGCCCGCGTTGAGCGTAATTCGTTCAAGGAGATAGCGAAAATTCTCGATGTTGATATTCAAGAAGTTCTGGATGCTCTGGATTTTATCAGAACACTTGAACCGAAACCGGGACGGTCATTCAGCTCCAGTGTGACCCAATACATCCAGCCCGATGTTTACATTTATAAGATTGATGATGAATACCGTATTGTTCTGAATGAACAGGGGTTGCCCAAATTGAGAATAAACAAGCTATACCAGCATTTTCGAGATAGTAAGGCCGATCAGGAAACACGGCAGTATGTGGAGCAGAAGTTCAGGAATGCGTTATGGCTGATCAAGAGTGTGGAGCAGCGGCAGAGAACGATTTACAGGGTTGCTGAAAGTATTTTGAAGTTTCAGAGAGCTTTTTTCGAGCGGGGAATTCATGAGTTGAGACCGCTGGTTTTGCGGGATGTGGCGGATGATATCGGAATGCACGAATCGACAGTCAGCCGAGTTTCAACCAATAAATATATGCACACACCCCAGGGGATTTTCGAGATAAAGTACTTTTTTCACAGTGGATTGAGTTCGTTGCATGGGGAGGACATATCCTCCATCCGAGTGAAAGAAATTATTAAAAACTACATTCTGAATGAAAATCCTGCATCGCCATTATCGGATCGCCAGATCATGGATCTGATACAGAAGCAGGGTATAACGATCGCGAGGAGAACCATTGCGAAGTATCGCGAGGAACTTAACATTCCACCTTCAAATCGGCGCCGGAGTATTTGAGCTCACAGGAGTTCCGATGCAAAACCGGCTTTCAATAACCTCTTAGCACCATAGAGAAAGGGGAAAAAATATGCAGGTTACTTTTACAGCTCGCCACATGGAAGTTTCAGATTCTCTACGACAGCACACTCTTGAGAAAATGGACAAGCTTCAAAAGTACATGGATCTGATAGTTGATGCGGATGTGACGATGAGTGTCGAAAAGTATCGTCACAAGATCGAAGTAAAAATTAAGGGACAGAGTGGTCACGTGACGGGCACTGAAGTATCCAATGACATGTATCAATCCATCGATCGCGTGTTTGATAAACTAGAAAAGCAGCTCAGAAGGCGAAAGGATCGTCGTATCAATCTGCATCGTTCCAAGTCTCGGGATGAGTTCCAGGATATCAATCCGGCGATTGCCCGGGACATCGAACCGGAGGGTGTAGACGCGTCGACGATTGTCTGGGAAGAGGTGATCGACGAAATTGTTGAGAGTGAGATTCTTGATACAAAGCCGATGTCGGCGGAGGAGGCGTTGCTTCAGTTCAAGTTACTTGAATCGGATTTTTATGTATTCAAGGATGCCCACAGCGACAATGCTATCAACGTGATTTACAGACGTCATGACGGAAAAATCGGTTTAATCCGGACAACATAAAGCGCTTTTTGCAGAGTCATTAATAAATTCGATTGACAGGCACTGTTAGATTGTGTAAACAGCATATTTAGATATGTTGCTAAATCGTAATTTAGCGATCCAGTATCAATTTCACTCGTAAAAGGAGATATAACTTATGGACAAAAAGAGGGATTTTCTGTTTTCTTCGGAATCGGTAACCGAAGGACATCCGGATAAAATCGCCGATCAAATCTCGGATGCAATCCTCGATGAGATTATGAGGGCGGATCCGATGGGTCGTGTCGCCTGTGAAACCCTGGTTACAACCGGTTTGGCGTTTGTTGCCGGAGAGATTACCACGGAGACCTATGTTGATATTCCGACTGTTGTCCGTGAGACAATTCGGGAGATCGGCTATGATCGGGCCAAGTACGGCTTCGATTGTTACACCTGTGCAGTCATCAGTTCTATTGACAAGCAATCACCTGATATCGCTCAAGGTGTCGATACCGGCGGCGCGGGGGACCAGGGATTGATGTTCGGCTTTGCTTCGAACGAAACCAGCGAATTTATGCCGACACCTATTGCGCTTGCTCACAGTCTGGTAGCCCGGATGACTGAAATCCGCAAATCCGGACTCGTCGATTATCTTCGACCCGATGGCAAATCGCAGGTTTCCATCCAATATGTCAATGGCAAGCCTGAGCGTGTTGAAGCTGTCGTCCTTGCATCACAGCACAGCGAGACTGTTTCAATCGATCATCTTCGTGAAGAATTGACAGAACTGGTTATTAAACATGTTGTGCCGGCGGAGATGCTGGACAAAAACACCAAGTTGCATATTAATGCCACAGGCAAATTCGTTGTCGGCGGACCCCAGGGTGATGCCGGTTTGACCGGGCGGAAAATTATTGTCGATACTTATGGCGGATGGGCTCCACATGGAGGTGGTGCGTTCTCCGGTAAAGATCCGACGAAGGTTGACAGGTCCGCTACCTATATGGCGCGATATATCGCCAAAAACCTTGTGGCCGCCGGAGTTGCCGATCAGGTGACCGTCCAGTTGGCGTATGCAATCGGTGTCGCTGATCCAGTCTCGATCTTTATCGATACTCATGGCGAAACCCGTTTTTCAATAAAAGAACTCGAAACAGCAGTACGGAATATTTTTCCGCTGACGCCCAAAGGAATCATTGAACATCTTCAGTTAAGACGTCCGATATACAAAGCGACCGCTGCCTATGGTCACTTCGGACGAACCGGCGATACCTTCACCTGGGAGAAATTGGACAAAGTGAAGGACGTGAAATCCGCCCTTAAGCTGTAGAATTCTCGGAACTATTTGTAGAAACATCGTTTTTCCGTGTAAGATTCAAGGAGTAAATTCTCAGGAATTTACTCCTTGTTCGTTTCGGAGGTAAAAATGAAACCATTGAATATTCTCTTTCTGTGGCACATGCATCAACCCCTGTATCGTGTCAAAGATTCCGAATCATTCCGCCTGCCATGGGTTCGATTGCACGGGACCAAAGACTACCTGGGAATGGTTGAACTTGCTTCCGAATCTCCAGCCTATCGGATGACTTTCAATTTTACTCCTGTTCTGTGGGATCAACTCGATGCGTATATCTCCGGCGCAACAGATCGCGAGATTGATGTGGCGGTAAAACCCGCCGAATCATTGTCATTGACCGAACGCCAATTCCTCCTATCCAGAATGTTCACAGGCAACCCCGTCTCGCTCATTAACCCCTTTCCGAGATACGCTGAATTATATGACCGTTTCGGGCGTGGAGGAGAAGACGCTGCGCATCGAATGACTGAAAAGGATATTACCGATCTTGTCGTATGGCGGCTCCTGGCTTGGATTTATCCCCCAATTCGTCAATCAAATCCTTCGATTGCAGGGCTTATGGAGAAGGGATCAGGGTTTACTGAAAGTGAGAAAATAACACTGATTGAAGACATACGTCATCTTCTTGGACAATTGAAATCTAAATATATCATTTTGGAGCAGATCGGACAAATCGATGTCAGTACAACTCCTTATTATCACCCGATCCTCCCGGTTCTTCTGGATTCTGATGTGGCAAGGGAAAGCGCCGGTTTTAAAGGTGATTTCCCAATCCGTTTTCAATACAAACTCGATGCGGAATGGCATGTGGATAACGCATTGGAACGCCATCGTTCCATTTTTTCTGCAGAACCCTCGGGTATGTGGCCGGCTGAAGGGTCGGTATCGATGGCCGCAGTCGAACTCTTCGCATCGAAGGGTATTCGCTGGATCGCATCCGATGAAGCGATTGTCGAAGCAACGCTGAATCAGTCAGTCAACCGGGATTCTCTTGGGTTTTCACGTAATCCGGGGTTAATTTATCAGCCATATATGGTTGAGTCATCCGGTGGAAATATCGCGATGTTCTTCAGAGATCACTATTTATCCGATCTGATAGGATTCGATTACCAGTCCGTCAATCAGAATCAGGCACTGTCGGATTTTATCAATCGGCTTAAGTTTATCCGAGACAACACGCAATCTTTGGCAGTCGATCCATGTGTTGCGATTATTCTGGATGGAGAGAATGCCTGGGAACATTATCCTGATACCGGGTTCCCGTTTTTAAGACGACTTTTTCAGGCTATTGTCGATGAACCCGGGCTGCACTTGGAAACAATGACAGCATATCTTAACCGGATAGAAGACAGAGTCGACCAACTTCCCAGATTAAATATTTTGAAGCCAGGATCATGGATAAACGGAGATTTCAGTATTTGGATTGGACAGGAGGAGGAAAACAGGGCCTGGCAATACATCTCAGATTTGAATGAAGCAATAAATTCAACTGCATCATCAGGCACTTCAACGGATGATCGACTTGCTAAATCCAGACTTTGCATCAGAAAAGCGCAAGGAAGTGATGCATTCTGGTGGTTTGGTGATGTTCATTATACTACTGAAAAGCAGGAATTCGATGCGCTTTTCCGGGATAATCTGATTAATGGTTACGAGGAAGCGGAACTAATTCCACCCAAAATGTTATTCATGCCCATTAGCAGTGCAGGAGCAGCGACAGGAAATGTTAACTATCCTAAAAATTTGATTTCGCCACGCATTGATGGAGACATTAAAAGCTATTTTGACTGGTACGGATGTGGATCAGTTTCTTTTCGTAGTCATTTTTCAGCCATGCATGCTGTTTCTGAGAAACCTGTCTTTAATGAACTAAAATTTGGTTTTGATTTGAAAAATCTTTATTTACGACTGGATCCCGGTTCAGGGATTGAAAGTCAGGAAAATGGTATCCGAGTCGATTTGATCTTCAATAATTCGTCTATTGCTACTGACTTGAGCATTTCACTTACTCAATCGGTAGAAAAGCCAGGAGTTTATAAGATTGAAACAATCAGTCATTTGTCGGAATCAGCTGTATCGAAGGATATTGCTGCAGCATTCGATCGGATTCTGGAGATTTCCATTCCGTTTGAAACATTACATCTGGCTGCCGATCAGAAAGTTAGCTTTCATATTGAAATCTGGTCGATGGATCGTATGACGGGACGTTTGCCGGATTTGACGGAGATCGAGTTTTTCATACCGACTAAAGACTATGACAGCATATTGTGGCGAGTATAGGTGGAGTTGACAGGATTGATTGAACAGAGGGGTAGCAGAGCCCAATCCTGGATGCCGAATTAGTAAAACAACCCATAACATATTGATTAATATGTATTTTAACCACATCTCATCGCCCAATATTAATGTCCGATAAGATATATTATGTTACGTTGGATATCAGCTGTCCGCTATTTCTGCCCAATCGCATTAATCGGTACAAATAAAAACCGGTCTGGGGTTCTATTCCCCAAACCGGCCCTGTTTTAAAAATTTCAGACGTCTATTTAACGGACTGGCTCACTTATCATGTTCCGGACGAATAATCTGTAATATAGGCAATCTGGTCATCTGTTAATGCATCAATCGATATACCGATCGTTTCAAGTTTTATTCGGGCAATGCGTTGATCCAGCTCCTGCGGAAGTTCATAAACCGTTCTCTGGAGCGATTTACCTCTCGTTGCCATCTCGACTAACGCCATTAATTGATTCGCGAAGCTCATGTCCATAACTTCACTCGGGTGACCTTCCGCCGCTGCCAAATTTACCAAACGCCCCTTGGCCAACAGGTAGATCCGATTCCCATTCTGCAAAGTATACTCCTGACAGTTCGGCCGGATCTCGATACATGATTTTGATATCTTCTCAAGGTCAGGGATTCTTATCTCGCAATCATAATGACCTGTGTTGCAGACTATCGCACCATCCTTCATTACTTCAAAATGCCTGCCGACAAGAACATCTTTCATTCCGGTCGCCGTTATGAATATATCTCCGATCGAAGCCGCTTCATCCATCTTCATTACCCTGAAACCTTCAAGTGTCGCTTTCAAAGCTGCTGTCGGTTTAATTTCAGTGCAGATAACATTGGCTCCCATCCCCTTGGCCCGCATAGCGCAACCCTTCCCACAATGACCGAAGCCTGCCACAACAAAGTTCTTCCCCGCAATTAACACGGATGTTGCTCGAAGAATTCCATCCAGAGAACTCTGTCCGGTGCCGTACACATTATCGAAATCCCATTTCGTTTCCGCATCATTGACGGCAAAAATCGGGTAAAGTAACTTACCGTCCGCCGCCATTGCACGGATCCGATGAACACCTGTCGTCGTCTCTTCCGTTCCACCTATCACGTTCTCCGCCAATTGCGGAAACCTGTTATGAATTGTAAATATCAGGTCCGCACCATCATCCAATGTCAAAGTTGGTTTAAAATCCAACGTCCTCTCAATCGCCCAGTAAAACTCCTGAACACTCATGCCATGCCATGCATAGATCGATATTCCATTAGCAGCCAGCGCTGCGGCTACATCATCCTGAGTTGACAGTGGATTGCATCCCGACCACGATACCTCCGCACCGGCAGCCCGCAGCGTCTCAACCAGAACACCCGTCTCCTTCGTCACATGCAGACAGCCGGCAATTCGTTGACCGGTTAACGGCTTGGTCTTACTGAATTCCTCCCGCAAATGCATCAACACCGGCATCCTTGCCTCTGCCCAGTTCAATTTCATTCGACCCTGCTGCGCAAGGTCCAGATTGGATACTTTGTAGTTTTCCTTCATTTCCATGATACTCCCCGTATATTTAATAGTTTATCTGATTCCAACAGCGACGATTAACTCGACGGTATTCTTTCCTCCCGGAATCGGTCCAATCCGCACATCCGTGAATCCAGCCTCTTTCAGCCAGTTATTGAGATCCCTGGCTTCGAAACCCAACCAGAAATCAGCCATGTCGTCCCTGAATTCCTCTTTCTCATGCTTATTAAAATCTACAATAATAATCCGCCCTCCAGGACTTAAAACCCGGTAAACTTCCTTGAAAATACTGTATGGTTCCGCCAGATGATGCAGAACAAGATTGATCAAAACACCATCGACCTCTCCATCCCGCATCGGTAAATGCTCGATTGCTCCCAGTCGGAGATCAACAGATCCCTGAGTTAACAGGTCTCGAAGATTTTCCCGGGCATGTTCCAGCATTTTTGTCGAATAATCCACTCCAATGATGAAAGGTATATGGGAACTCAGTTCCCTCATGACAACACCCGGTCCGCATCCCAGATCAGCCAGATTACGAATACCGGACACGCTTTTCCGAACTTCTTCCAGGAACACATCCTGATCCAGAAACCGGGTGAGCAACGCCGACCAGTCCTGTCCGACCTGTGAAAAAAAAGAACGCGATTGAGACCGGCGCCACTCCAGGACCTCCTCCACGCATGAACAGAGAACCCGCCAATCCGATTGTTCCTTACACCATTCAATCGTTAAATTGCTTATCAGTGCCGGATGACCTTTCAGATCAGACGATAAACGGTAGAAAACCCGCGCGCCATCCCGACGGTAATCCGCAATACCCGCATCATTCAGTATCTTAAGATGCCTTGATATTCGGCTCTGCCCCATACCTAAAACCCGGGTTATTTCCTGAACGGAGAATTCACCCATGCTTAGAATGGCAACTATTTTCAAACGGGTTTCATCCGCTAATCCCTTGAAAAAATGAATCATTCGATACTCCTGATGATAAGATATCAAATAATCAACAAAAGCGGATATTATTATGCCGTCTCAGGATTATCAACCTTTTTATTGATTTCCTGCTTGCGCTTCCTCCACCAGTCCATTCGTCGACCAATTTCACGCTCGAAACCCAGTCGCTTCGGATGGTAAAACTCCTGTCCCGTCAATTCTTCCGGCAGGTAATCCTGCCCCGAAAATGCTCCGGGCATCTCATGATCATAGATATAATCACGACCATACCCCTCTGCTTTCAAGAAGCCAGTTGGTGCATTTCGTAGATGTAATGGAACCGGCAGATGATTCGTTTTGCGTGCACTTTCAAGAGCAGAATTCATGGCGGATTCCAGAGAATTGGATTTGGGTGCTGTCGCCAGGTAAACAGCTGCTTCGGCCAGTGCGAGTTCGCCTTCAGGATAACCCAGTATGCTATATGCTTCACGCGCGGCTAAAATTAATGGAAGTGCCTGCGGGTCTGCCAGTCCAACATCCTCACTGGCAATCCGTATCATCCGCCGAACAATGTAGAGAGGGTCCTCTCCCCCATCCAACATCCTCGCCATCCAATACAAAGCCCCCTGAGGATCCGATCCGCGAATGCTTTTCTGAAACGCCGAGATCAGATTAAAATGCTGTTCTCCGGATTTATCATAAAGAGCAGGGCGTGTTTGAAGAGCTTCATGCGCATGAGACAGATTTATCCGGTTGTCACCGGATTCATCACTCAAACAGAGGTTCGCAGCAAATTCCAGTGTGTTTAGAGCGACTCGAGCATCTCCGCAAGAATGAGCAGTGACAGTATCCATCGCCGATGAATCGATCTGGAGTTTTCCATCTCCGATTCCCAGCGACTCATCTTGCAGAGCACGGGTAAGCAGGTGTTTCAGGGAGTCGATATCCAGAGCCTTCAGCGTAAAAATCCGGCAACGCGACAGGAGTGCCGGGATAACTTCAAAGGATGGATTTTCTGTAGTTGCGCCGATCAGGGTAATCGTTCCGTTCTCAACGTGCGGCAAGAATGCATCTTGTTGAATTTTGTTAAATCGATGGATCTCATCGATGAACAGTATCGTCTGCTTACCATTGATACGCCGTGATTTTTCAGCAAATATAATTACTTCTCTAATTTGTTTGACACCTGATAGAACGGCAGAATACTCAATGAAAACCGCATTCATCTCTGATGAAATCAGACGGGCCAACGTGGTTTTTCCGGATCCTGGAGGGCCCCAGAAAATAAGAGATACAGGAATTCCCTTGACGATAATCCTGTGCAAAGCTCTTCCCGGACTCAACAGGTGATCCTGACCGACAACCTCTGCAATGGTGCGAGGACGCATTCTATCGGCTAATGGCGGATGTGTGTTTCCCGATAACTGACTGTTTTTAAATGATAAATCATCGAAGAGCGGCATTGGGTGTCCTCGTAATATTGTAAGAACCTCCCAGCTTATTTATATGAATTAACTCCGGCATACAAGCAAAAGGCGATCATCCGCCGCATGACGATCCTGATGATCGCCATGCGGCATCAATCGCCTGGCTGGATTGATCCGATTACGTCTACAGAAGAAAACTCAATCCTAATGTGCTTTCCCAGGTTGTCAGATACGCATCACTGTAGCTCTCCCAATCATAATAATAACCGTCCCAATAATAGGAATACTCACTATCCTGAACCTGTGTGATATACCCCCTGATATCAAATCGGAGAGCGATATTCGGCGCGATACGAGCCTTGATGCCACCTCCCATGCTACCAGTGAATTCGGAATCGGACGTCCCGCTTTTTACATCATACAGCGTGGTTCCCATACCCATTGTAAAATACGGTACTATTGTGGAATCGGAGAAATCGAAGTTGATATTAACCATAAATGTGTGAATATCGACATCTGACAACTTGGATTCAGATTCGAAGAAGTTATTACCTGTAGTCCCGTAAAAAGCAGATCTTGCCTGAGAGTAATGGAACTCCAGTCCGACATTCTGAACCAGACCAAATCCGACCCGAATCCCGGCAACTGCACAGTCATCCTGTCGGATTTGTCCGTAAGCGTATGCGTCATCAATCGCAGCATCATACTCGTCACCCATCAGAAATCCGGCGTATGGAGTAATCTGGACAACACCCGGACCATACACCAGATTCGCGGAATCGGAATAACGATATCGACCTCCATGATATTGTCCCTGTACAATTGAGATGCTCGACATGATAACGGCAATCAGGCTCATCGTAATAAAAAATTTCGTTCTCATTTTAACCTCCTTAAAGATTGGATAATCACTCCATTCATCAGCCGTCACCACCTGAATCAGCAAAAATAATGCCAGATTTATTTGAAACAAATCTGGCTTTATATTCAATTATTTACAGTCTATATCAACGACACTTTCTGCACCAGTGTCACCATTTGAGGACGTATAAAAAGGACAGTTACCCGATTTTCAGGGCATGGTGAACGACCTGTATCGCTTTTTCTGCTGCTTCCCGGATGGATCGGATCATCTGTGTCGCCCGTTCCCTCATATCGTTAACCCAGGTTTCATCAGCAATATCTGCAACATTGATCATGACGTTCAAATAGGCTCCTTCAGCAGCGCATTGCGCTGATAGAATTCCGACACCGGCGTCTGATATGGATTTCTGATTACCACGTAACGCCATTATCTCAGCCAAATCAATAACTCGGCGACTTCGAGTCAATACGTTAAACGGAATCATGGCTGCTTTTTTAGTCGCAGCGGTAATCGCCTCCTGCCGGATTCGTGTCTGTTCAGGATCATTTTTCGGCAGGTTGAAACACTCCATCAACTCATTAAATGCATCGGTATCCCTGTCAACATCAAGTAAGAACTCATCCTTCAATTTCTGAGCTTCATCCGCTGTGCCAATCATTTCCGCCTGGACCTCTGCATACTCCCTTTTATCCGCCGTGAGGTTTCCGACCATCGCAGCCAGGCCCGCAGCCATTGCACCGCAAAGAGCCGCCACAGAACCTCCACCCGGAGCCGGACTGTCGATGGATAACTCATCAGCGAAATCCCCGCATGTCATATTGACCAGTTTTCCAAACTGCTTTCCACCTGAAATCCGGTATTCGATAATTTTTTCCTCCGGCTTAAACGGTGTCAATTCATCGAGGCCCAGTGACTGCACCGCGGTCTGAATCAGCACTTTCTCCGGGACTCCCGTTGACTGGTTCTGCTTTCGCAAATAGTGTTTACCTGCATCCAACATCGCTTCCAGAGGTATCAGTCCAACGAGCTCGCTACCCGTCACGCGCAATCCGTATTTTCTGGCAACCTCCTCACATGTATCAAACGCTTTATGCACGGACGTAACTTCATAATCCGTCAGATTGATTGATACCTGGGCCCTCTGATATTCCGCGATATACCAGCCCACGGCCTTGCACTCCTGTAACAGGCCCTGTGCTCTCACCTTCTCACCGCTCGCATCGCGAAGGTATTCATGGTTGTCACCTCGCACGAAACGCCCACGCTCCCGAATATCCAGCGCAATATTGTGTGCAAGACGCTGATTCCGTGAGTTAATGTTGACATTGTAGGCAATCAGGAATTTCCGTGCTCCAATAACCGTCGCACCACTCCGTGGTCTGAACTCCGCCGGCCCAAAATCAGGTTTCCATTCGGGTTTTGCTATTTTTTCCATCAACCCTTCATACTCCCCGGCACGAATCGTCGCCAGATTACGTCGCTTGGGTGTGGATGCCGCATATTCATACAGGTAAACAGGGATATCCAGCTCCTCTCCAACCCGTTTTCCCAATTCACGGGCCAGTTCAACGCATTCATCCATCGTCATGTTCCTGACAGGGACAAAAGGACAGACATCGGTTGCTCCCATACGAGGATGGGCACCACTGTGTTTACTCATGTCAATCAGTTTTTTCGCCGCTGCAATAGCCTGGAAAGCCGCTTCCTTGACAGCATCCGGTGAACCGACAATCGTAATGACGGTTCGATTCGTATCAGCGCCTGGATCCACGTCCAGTAATTCAGCACCTGCGACTGACCGGATAGCCTGAGCGATCTGGTCGATGATCTGACTATCGCGTCCTTCACTGAAATTTGGAACACATTCCACAACTTTGTTCATAACAACCTCCCTTTCAACCTTTGCTTCGGCGGTTTCGGATTCCGACTGCGAGAACCGGTTCTGCGGCCGACTGCGAAACGGAGCGGGCCGTCAGAAAAAAGCAATGATAACGGAACAGACGATAAGATTAAATATGGAATTGACGTTCAGGCTCACGAGGTAAAGTGCCGGAACCGGGAATCGAACCCGGACAGCCTTAAAGGCCGAGGGATTTTAAGTCCCTTGCGTCTGCCAATTCCGCCATTCCGGCTCCTGGACTTCCGATAAGGCGGCGATCGGACTTGAACCGATGAATGGAGGTTTTGCAGACCTCTGCCTTACCACTTGGCTACGCCGCCAAAAAAATTGAGCGGGAGACGAGACTCGAACTCGCGACAATCACGTTGGCAACGTGAGGCTCTACCAACTGAGCTACTCCCGCTTGAACGTCGGGAGATTAGCAAGAGGCCTTTGACTTGTCAATAGGAAAATGCCATATCCTCAGGCTCCAAACGAAATGCATCACGGATATGGTGAATCTGGTAGTTACCGGAATGGGTCTGAGGAATCAGCCCAAGAACGTCGAATCGGCAGTATTGGAACGCAGGTGGGTTGGAGAAACTTAAAAAAAATCGCGCGGTTTTGATAATTTTCCTTTGTTTATAATAATTAACCGCCATTATCGGGTTACCGAAATCATCGGTTTTTCTCGATTTTACCTCCACAAATACTAGTGTCTTCCCATCCATTGCAATTATATCGATCTCCCCTGTCCGGCATTTGAATGGTGCTTTTACAATCGTCCACCCCAATTCAACAAGGTACACCCTGGCGAATTCCTCTCCCCGGTCTCCTTTCACCTTATTGTATTTTTTTGTATCCATAATACCTGATTCCGCGTTCCAAATCCCTTATGCTGCTTTCATAACCCTTGTGCGACATCCTGGTTTTCCCCGAACAATCCTTTGTAATTCATGACACCGCGAAATGATCTCCGATGCAATGAACAGGGACCAAAGCGACGAATCGCATCCAGGTGATCACTTGTTCCGTAGCCTTTATTTTTTCGCCATCCATATTGTGGAAATCGTTTATCCCAGATGAGCATGATGCGATCACGGACTACTTTGGCAACAATACTGGCAGCGGAGATCGAGTGCGATTTCTGATCTCCTTTTATGATGGCGTCCTGGGGAAGATCAAGGGATGGAAGAGTCAGGGCATCCAGCAGAAGGTAGTCGGGGGGAATCGTCATTTTACGGATGGCGCGGAGCATCGCCAGGCGGGTGGCCTCCAGAATATTGATCGAGTCAATCTCGTCAGAGTGCGCCAATCCGATACCTACAGATCGTGCATGGCTTCGAATGATGGAAAACAACTGACATCGCCTGCGGGCTGACAGGCGTTTGGAATCATCAACTCCAGGAATAATTATTAGTGATGGAAGAATAACTGCGGCTGCGACAACCGGGCCGGCCAATGGTCCGCGACCGGCTTCATCCAGGCCGGCGATGTTTCGATACCCTTTGATCGCAGCGTTTTTTTCAAAAGCGAACACATCGAAAGAAGCAGAATCCGAATTGGGCACGCGGTCTGAATTTCGGGTCAATCGATGCGCTTTTCCGCAATTCTGGCGTTCTTTCCGGACAGTTTCCGGAGGTAGTACAATTTGGCTCGCCGGACACGGCCTTTTCGGACTACTTCGATCTCGGAGATGAACGGGCTGTTGAACGGGAAAATTCTTTCAATACCAACACCGTAGGAAATTTTCCGGAGAACGAAAGAAGATGCAATTCCTTTTCGTCTGATTGCAATGACATCGCCTTCAAATGGCTGACGCCGCTCCTTATCACCTTCCCGGATAATAGTCAGAATTTTAATCCGGTCGCCGGGCGCAAATTCCGGGAGATCTTTTCGTAACTGCTTTTGTGTGTGAAGTTTCAATAATGAACTCATTTTTTTCTCTCGCTTTCCTCATTAAATCCAATGCCCTTAGGCGTGAGGGCTTACATACCATTTTCACCCTGTTCTTTGCAAGAAAATAAATCCGGCCGCCTCGTCCTGGTACCTTCAAGCGCTCGTTCGCGACGCCATTTTTCTATTTGAGCATGATGACCGGACAATAAAATATCCGGCACTCTCAAACCCCGATATTCTGCCGGTCTCGTATACTGCGGGTATTTCAACAAGTCATCTTCCAGCGAATCTGTGGTCACCGACTCGTGATTTCCAACAACACCGGAAATGAGACGGGCAATCGTCTCGATTATCATCATGGCTGCCAATTCGCCGCCGGACAGAACAAAATCACCCACCGATAAATCAATATCGACAAGATTCGTTCTGACACGCTCATCGACTCCCTCATACCTGCCGCAGATGAATGCAACTCTCGAAAAACGAGTCGCGATTTCTCCAGCTATTTTCTGATTGAAAAGGGTTCCCTGGGGGCTCAAAAGCACACGAAACGGTCTGGGATCACCCAGACTTTCCATGCATTCGAACAAGGGTTCAGGTTTCATGATCATTCCAGGTCCGCCGCCATAGGGCGTATCGTCGACGGACCGGTGCTTGTCTCGAGTAAATGTTCGCGGATTGTGGCAATTCAGTTCGATGAGTCCCTGCGCCAATGCCTGCCCGATAACACCGATTCCCAGAACACCCGGAAAAACCTCCGGAAAAATCGTTATAATATCAAAGCGTACCATCGGGCAAATCCAGCATATTCGGCATATCTTCAATCAGCATGATTCCTCCGGATACGTCGATTTTTTTTACTACAGCAGAGATTGCCGGGATCAAATACTCTTTGGAACCGGATGTGACGATAAAAACATCATTTGCGCCTGTTTTCATTACATCGGTAATCCGGCCGATCGTCTTACCGTCGGTCGTATGAACAGTCAAACCAATCAGTTGATAATGGTAAAACGATCCGGTCTCCAGTGGTTTCAGTACTTCGGCAGGAACCCATACGCCCTGCCCAAGAATATGCTCCGCACTCTCCTGATTGCCGATTTCTTCCAGCGTAATAAATGTGTCCTTGTTCATGGGGTGTATTGCCCGAATAGTGTATGTTTCCAGCCGGTCAGGGTCAGGCCCGACAGACAGTGTTTGCCCCGGTTTTAGAGAAATGTTTTTCCTGTTCTCAATATTGGCGACAACATCACCACGGGTCCCGTGTGTTCTCTGAATACAACCGATATTGACCATTCGCTGAGACATTCCGCGTGATTCCTATCCATCGGTTTGATCATGGGGTCTGGAAAACTCTGTATCAGGATCCGGATTTTTCCACTATTTCCAGGATGATTCTCTTTCCAGCCTTTAAGGCTGCAGCATTAACCACAGTGCGGAGTGCTTTTGCAGTCCGCCCCTGGCGACCGATGATCTTTCCGAGGTCACCCGGCGCGACTTTCAGCTCCAGCACTGTTGTCTGATCACCCACGATTTCGGTCACTTCCACCTTGTCAGGACGATCCAGAAGACCCCGTGCTATGTAAAGTATCAGATCTTTCACTCAGTTAATCGCTCTTATCATCAATTATTCAGCCGGTGTGGAAGCGCTTAATTTTCGAGCCTTGCGGATGATGGCTGCTGATTTTTCCGTTGGAGTTGCACCTTTTGAAAGCCATTCATCCAACCTGACGAAATCCATTTTAACTTCAGGTGGATTTTTATGCGGGTCATAGGTTCCAAGATAGTCCACTACCTTGCTGCTGGGGGCTGTTAGCTGGTCTGCTACCACGATCCGATAAAAAGCGTTTTTCTTTGCCCCGATTCTTTGAAGCCTGATTCTGGTTGCCACTCTTTTTTCCTCCTTGAATTCGTAAATTCACTCGATGGCGAAGGCTCACCTTATAATAAAGTCACAATCGTTTGTCTACTGAAAAAACTTCCCTTTGCCAAGTCCCATTTTGGGTTTGCCACCAATTTTCTTGAAATTTTTCATCATCTTCCGGGTCTGTTCAAATTGTTTTAACAGGCGATTGACATCCATCAATGTCGTTCCACTGCCGGCTGCGATCCGACGACGCCGGCTGGTGCTGATTATTTTCGGATGCCTGCGCTCTTCAACCGTCATTGAATCAATGATTGCCACAACCTGGTGGATTTCCTTCTCGGAGGGCATCATCCCCTGCATCTTGGCCATCTTCCCCATCCCGGGAATCAGGGACATGATCTGTTCCATCGATCCCAGCTTCTGTATCTGACCAATCTGCTTCTTAAAATCCTCCAGGTTAAAACTGCTGTCCAACAGCTTTTGCTGCATTTTAAGACGATCATCTTCAGATATTTCCTTCTCCGCTTTCTCGATAAGGGACAGAATGTCCCCCATACCAAGAATCCGGGAAGCCATTCTGTCCGGATGAAATGGCTCTAGCGGTGTCAGTTTTTCACCCATGCCAACCAGTTTAACCGGTTTTCCCGTCGCTGATTTGATCGACAGGGCAGCGCCACCCCTGGCATCGCCATCCAACTTGGTCAGAATAACGCCCGAGATATCAAGGTCGGTATTAAACGTCATGGCGATATTCACCGCATCCTGACCCGTCATGGCATCTGCGACGAGAAGAATTTCCTGGGGATTGACCGCCTTCCTGATATTTTTAAGTTCATCCATCAGGGCTGTATCGATATGCAGGCGCCCGGCGGTATCCAGGATAACAGTATCAAATAGTTCGGCCTTCCCCTTGCTGACCGCATCCCGGCAAATATCGACGGGATCGTACTCGGCTCCAGGCGCATAGACCTCAACACCGACCTGTTTACCGATCGTTTTCAATTGATCTATTGCTGCAGGGCGATAAATATCCGCGGCGACCAACAGGGTCTTCCTCTTCTCCCCTGCAATCATACGCGCCAATTTACCGCAGGATGTTGTCTTACCTGAACCCTGCAACCCGACGAGCATGTACACTGTCGGTGGAGCAGGCGCACGTGTCAGGGGTTCAGCCGTTCGGCCCATCAGATTGATCAGTTCCTGGTGAACGATCTTGATAACCTGCTGACCCGGGGTCAGGCTCTTCAGAACATCCGCTCCAACCGACCGCTCCGAAACGCGATTTATAAACTGCTTCACCACGCGGAAGTTTACATCAGCTTCAAGCAGAGCAATCCGTACTTCTCTCAGAGCATCAGATATGTTACTCTCCGTCAGTCTTGCCTGACCCCTGAGTTTTTTGAAAACCCCCTGTAAACGATCACTTAAATTATCAAACATGCAACATGTCTCCCGATTTTCCGATAACGAAAACCGCATCCGAAATTAAAGAAGCCTGCCGTGAATGTCAAGAAAAGCGAAAGGAACCGTCACCCGCTCCGTCGTTGTTCCCTCATATCCAGCACTCTTCTTGCCTGAAGAGCCAGCGCGGAAGGAATCTCCTTGGATTTTACAACATCCTTCAAAATAAAATCATTGAGACTATTCAACATCCGGACCGTAACATCCAGCGGTGTTTTTGGATTCAAAACAAGCTCCCTGCGTACACTCGGGCTTCTTCCCCATTTTCGATGCTGTGCAATAGCCCGTAACACCTCCTCATAGACCTGCCGATTCGACGCAATTAACTGTATTTCGAACTCCGACATCTTGGGACCTTCAACCACGGCAACAGCCACTTTCTTGTTCGGATCCGTCACCAGAATCGCCCGTTCCTGCTTGGTTCCTAATTTTGCGAGGAGCAATTTGTCGGCAGCACTCATTTTCATCATGCGAATGCGCGTATCGGTGATCTTCTCCTCTTTGTCTTCTTCCTCATGCTCATCCTCAAGTTTCAACCCGTGCTGCCTCGCGAATTCGGCAACATCCTCACCCATCCATTCCTTGGAAGCCCTTTCAGATTCGTTCTCATCCTCGAGTGAAAACTCCATAACATCATCGAAACCGAATGAATCAGCAACATCCTTCTCTGATGCAACACCACCGACTTCCTTGACCAGTGCATCGATGTTCCATCCGTCATCAAGGCCCTTCATTTCTTCAATACCATCTTCCGGAATCATCCCCGGCTCAGCTTCAACCTCTGTCTCAAACTCCTCTCCAATCTCCGGAAGTTCCTCAACTGCAATCTCATCATCACCGAGTGCGTCTTCAATAAGAGCAGTCCGCAACTCGTCATCGATGTCCGGCAGCAACTCATCGGTGATCGCTTCGACGTCTCCCGCGTCCAGGGGCCGGGTCGACAGATCTTCTAATGAAACTGCTTCCTCATCCGGAAGAACGGCAATCCCGGTTCCCCCTTCACGGGAATCCGACTCGATCGCTGCTCCGTCCATCATTCCATCCATCTCTTCTTCATCGATGCCATCGAAACTCACATTGAATCGTCCACGGAACTCCTCAAGAGCGAAACGGGTGACGCGACTGAGTTGCTCATTTTCAAGGAGTTTTTTAAGAATTATTGGATTTTCAAGCATTCTGTTGCGGTTCTGGGCTAAAATTTCCAGGGCTGGAGGCGGCCCGTTTTCCGCAACGAACAGCAGCGTCCGATCATCCACTATCCTGTTGAGAATCAGAGGCTGGATGACCTGCTCATCACTGATCATCACTTGAGCGATCAGATACAGTAGATCCGGAGAAGCGTTATTTGTGGCAGCAGTTGATACAAGGAATCCTTTCGGCATTTCGGATAAAGATTCCCGTAGAGCGTTGCGCACGTTCTGGTTGGGATCGCGAGTCAGATATCCTAATGCCTGAACCAGTTCGTCTCCAGACAGAGGCATCAAACCCTCAGCGATGGCCATCCGCATTCCCAGAGGTGCCGTTCCCTGTTCTAGCTGCTGTAACTGGCTGTTCGGCATATCTTAACCCCTCCTCGACTTATCCTTCATCCATCCTGACAACGGACGGGAAATCCGTGTAATCATTCATGTTATCCCGACACATCGTCTTCATCATTGTATTATATAATGATCATTACGAGGAAGGAAACGAATAACTGAATCTGCCGGAAGCCGGATCTCATGACCTGATTGTGCTTCAATGCATCGAATCGCATCTGTTTTTTCTGCGGTAACGATTATTTCACCTGTCAGATCGATTGACCGGGATTCTCCGGGGAAAATCACCATCAATGACTCAATCCCCTGTTCAAAATACTTGATTCGCACCCAGGTCGGAGAGAGCGCAATCAGTCGGATATTCCCAACTATGCCGGATACTGTTGGAATCTGATCTGTGTCCATAACGGAGTGATCAAGAGCGATACCTGCCATCGACCATCGATTGAAAGAGGATTCGGCGACTGTCTTTTCGACAGGATTTATCTCCTGTGTATTCCTCGGCTGATCGATTCGGGTCCGATGAACGTCTTCGTTTTTTGGCCAAATCAGAATCAATAGAATCAATGTCAGGGAAAAAAATCCCGCAACCGGTCGGATAGTCCGTTCCCGGAAAATTTTAAGCATTGTCCGCTTCGGCGGTTCAGCCGTATTCCGATCAACTGATCCATTTGACTGAAACTTCACCTCCAGCATAACCATCTGGTGATCCAAGCCAAGCTTTTCGACGTACATTCTGATAATGCCTCGAACAACCAGATCATTTGAAAACCGTTCAAACCGACCGGCTTCCACATCCCGCAACTGGGTCACTGAATAACGGGAATCCTTCGATAATGATTCAAGAGTTATCCCGCGCAACTCTCTTTCCACAGCGAGATCAAGACCTTTATGCAACATCATCATTTTATGTGTCATCCGCAGGCATCATCTTTCCCGGATCTGAAAGTTCCGTGTCCCGCCTCAGACGATTCCGTACGGTAACGGCTCTGTTTCGTTTCATCACCTTCAATCGCATTGTCCGGTTAACGCGCGGATTTCTCAACCAGGCTTCCATGACATCTTCATCCTGCATTGTAATTCCCAAATAATAAAGTAATTTTCGTGATGGTGAACCCGCCAGAATTTTTTTCTCTTTGAGTGACAGCATGCCAATACGTTGTTTTACTGTGAACTGAGCCAATAAGCGATGGTTTTCATCGAGCATCGGTGAATCGATCAATTCCAACAGCAGCGGGAGAGTGACCTTTTGAAGAACAACCCGTCTGGACGAATAGCTTAGATTTCTATGTGTGGCCAGCAGCTTCATAATTCTCGGATTGCAGCTCCATCGACTGTCTTCCAGCACTAGATCAAGCTTTTCAGCCGAACAGGATGCACTGGCAACAAAAGCCTGCAGATCGTCCTCCGTCAGACGATAATTCCGCAAGGCCGCCCTAAAAATCCTGCTGTCCTTATCTCCCAGCAATGATGGCATGAACGCGATCGGGCCGGTCCGGGCGAGAAGGATTTTTTCACCCAGTCGCATGGATTCCAGTCGCACCTTAAGATAATTGACGGCAACATCACGGAGCGTCGGGTGAACAGACACCTTCCGTGCGATCAGAGCCAAATCCCTCAGCATCAGGTCCTGGATGAATTTGATGGCCAGGTGCCTGGGCGTACGTACATAAAGAACCAGTTCCAGTTTAAGATTATAATCTTTTAACCATACCCTGTTACCGGCAATCGTATTGAGATGAGTTTCATTCAGACTTTTGCGACGCAACAACTGGATCAGGAGACGTGCTGACATATTCGGATTTTGGAGCATTGCGCTCAGAACTGCCGGGTCCTTCTCTTGGATTATTCCAGCCAGTTGTCGGGCACTGCCCCCTCGGGCAATCGTCAGCTTTTCCGATTTCGGATGATTCATCGATTCGTTCCGGTGGGACCCTCATCCCTGAAGGATTGATTCTCGCCGGAAGAACTCTTGACAGGTACATCCTCCTCGTCGCCGGAGGAGTCCGTCTCCACAGTGACGTTCGTTGCCAATGATTCATCGCTGGAATCCGCCGAATCTTCACCGACAGATATCCGGTTGGAGTCGGAAATGGACTCGACCCCGACCTGGGGATCGTCTTCTGTCAGGTGTATGCTCGCTGAAGACCGGAGTTCCTTCAGAAATTCGGAGATTCGTTCATTGACCACCTGCTCCACCAGGAGCTTTCGAACCATTGTTCTCAAAATGTGATCTTCCGGTACTGCCTTAATCGGATCATCAAAATGATCCAGATTCAGTTCCCTGACATGCGCCGCGATATACCGATCCTCGTCCTCTTTAGATATCCTGACAAATGCCCTGAATCGCTGATCAATGTATTTCTCCAGAAGGATCTGATTCCTGATGCGTAAACGCCAAAATTCTTCCGTCATCCCGTTAGCATCAAGAAACCGCAGCCGTACGTCGATCCCGCCATATTTCCTGTCCAATTCATCAATCCGGTTTTGAACCTCTGTCTCATTGAGCTGCCGGGTGATAAACTTCCTGGCCTGATCCATCAGCAGTTCACGATCAATCAGGATCTGGAGAACGGTTGCGCGATCCGTTGCCGGACGGTTCTTTGCATCCGAATCGAGCGTCTGTTGGGCCATTTCAAATTGAAGATCGCTGTCGAGGATGACATTGCCGTTCACTCTGGCGATAAAACGATCCAGCAAGATCTGCCCGGCGGATGATCCCTGCCAGAACCAGAGGCAGACAAAAGCTGCAGGCAATATTCGGGACAATTTAAAAAATGACTTTATGATGTCAGATCCCGTTCGATACATGCATACACATTATGATGGTGAATGGATTCGAAGTTCTCCGATTCAACCCGATAATAGTAAATGCCCTCTGTTTTTTCGAGTCGATCTGCGACCTCCCGGACAATGTCCTCCACAAATCGCGGGTTATCATGGGCTTTATCCATCACAGCTTTCTCATCCACACGTTTCAGGACAGTATAAACCGGCGATGAAGCAGACGCTTCCACCAGAGCCACTACATCTTCGATCCAGATCAACTTGTCGGTTTTGATTCTCACCCGAACTTCACTCCGTTGATTATGAGCACTTTTACCGACGGACAGTTCCCGGGAACAAGGACATAAATTCAGGACGGTTACATGGACTTCGAGAGAGAAATGAACCGAGTTGTTTTCATCATGAGTGCCTTCGAAGCAGCATTGATATTCCCTCAGCCCTTCCGATTTGCTGACGGGTGCCTGCTGATCGATGAAGTACGGAAAGGTAAGTGCGATATGGGCGGTTCTGGCTTTCAATACCTGTTTGATGGAAATCAGGATGTCTCTGATCTTACCCGGAGTAATCCGGGTTCGACCCATTTTATTGAGCACTTCCAAAAAGCGACTCATATGCGTTCCCCTGAAATGTTCAGGGAGTTGCACAAACATTTTTATCGTGGCGACAGTGTGTTGTTCTCCATACTTTTTATCCATGACCACAATCGGATAAGACAGATTGGTTACACCGACCTTATCAATCGTTCTACCGTTATCGATGTGCTGTGATTGAATATCGATCATTCTGACTGATTATCCTCCCTGTAGGTAACCGATGAGCCTGGAGATTCCCAGACACGTACCCGGGATACCCGGATATGCGATAACGAAGGGGCATCGATCAGCTGATTCCGGATTCCGTCGTAAATGCATTGAGCAATTCGTTCGCAGGATGGATTTTCCGACTTGAACTGCTGGAGATCATTTAAATATTGATGATCAAAAAGCGCTAACATCTCCGACAGCAGCCTTTTCGCATCCCGAAAATCCACAGCCAGACCCAGTTCATTTAATCGATCAGTACGCAAGGTGAGTTCAACCCGCCAGTTGTGGCCATGCAGCTTTTCGCAGTTCCCGTTGTATTCACGCAACCGGTGAGCCGCAGCGAATTCTTTTTCTACTGTAATTTCAAACATTTTCTACCCACCTCCAAGACGCGGATAATGTATCGCAAACCGGTCATGTCCGCAAGATTGAAAAACCGTCAAGCTATTGTTATGATCGGCCTCCATGAACTCTCTCCAATATGATATTCGACAACAATTTCTCATATTCAAACGAATATTCACACATGTAAAACCTTACAGAGGGCGCTTGATTGCAGGTATTATACTCAGCGCCCTGTCCGGCGTGTTCGGATTTAGCCCGGTTGTAATGCTTCAGAAACTGCTGGATGAATTTATCGCCCGAAAAGATTCAATTCCACTCCTTTATATGTACCTGTTTTGCGCCGCCATCGTTGTTCTTTACATCGTCAAAGGCGCTATCACATACGGCCAGCAGTACCTGCTGTCTTTCGTCGGTCAGCGCGTCATTATGGATCTGCGGGTCCAGACATTCGAATATATCAGCAACCTGCCACTCCGGTATTTTAAGGGCAAAAAAAGCGGCGAACTTATCTCCAGAGTATTGAGTGATATCGGCTTGATGGAGCTAGCCGTATCACGCGTCCTCGGCAGGCTGATTCTGAGTATTTTTTCGTTTTTCCCTCCCCTCATCGCCGTCTTTTACATCTCCTGGAAAATGGCCCTGGTCTCCCTTTTCATTCTGCCGCTGACTCTTTATCCAATTCTCCGTTTTGCTCAGAAACTCAAAGCGGTCTCCTCCATCGGCCAGGCGGAAATGGCCAATATAACATCCATAATGCATGAGGCTTTTTACGGGATCCACATTATCAAGGCATTCAATATGGAGTCCTTTGAATTCAAGCGTTTCCGCAAATCAAATTATGCCTACTACAACGAAATGATGCGGGCGGCACGAGTATCCGCTCTGTCGCCATCGATTATGGAGTTGATCGGAGCGCTGGCGGCAGCCGTTATTTTTGGTATGGGTTTGACGGAAGTGATCAAGGGTACCATGACCAGCGGCTATCTCTTCGCCTTCCTGACCTCCCTATACCTGATGTACGATCCAATCAAAAAGATTTCCCGGTTGAGTTATGACATACACAGGGCCATCGCCGGTGCTGAACGGATTTTCGAGTTGCTGGACACACAGTCGGATATCATGGAGATCGATGATCCGGTTAAGCTGGAGAATGTCAAGGGAGAGATCGTATTTGATCATGTCAACTTCTGGTATGAAGAGGGACAACCTGTCCTGAAAGATATTGATTTTGCAATTCAACCGGGAAAGACAATTGCAGTTGTCGGCCCTTCGGGCGTCGGCAAGAGCACTCTGGCTAACCTGATTCCACGGTTCTATGACACCACTTCAGGCCGAATATTGATCGACGGCATCGATATCAAAACATGCTCTTTTGAATCGCTGCGCAGTCAGATCGGAATCGTGACCCAGGAAACGATTCTGTTCAATGATACGATCCGTGCCAATATCACAACCGGCCGGAAAGACTATTCTGATAATGATGTCATCGACGCTGCGAAATCGGCGTTTGCCCATGATTTCATCATGGAACTGCCGGCTGGATATGAGACAATTGTCGGTGAACGGGGTGTGACCCTGTCCGGAGGCCAGCGGCAGAGGCTTTCCATTGCACGGGCTTTACTGAAAAATCCTCCAATACTGATCCTGGATGAAGCGACATCATCTCTGGATTCGGAATCGGAACACCTGATACAGGTTGCTCTCGACCGCCTGATCGAAAACAGGACCACAATTATCATTGCCCATCGCCTGTCGACAATCCGAAAAGCGGATACCATTCTGGCCATGGAAGACGGCACAATTGCCGAAACCGGTAACCACAACGAACTGATCAATCATAAAGGAGCTTACAGCAGGCTCTACCGGATGCAATTTCCGGATTGATACGCCCGGACCGCTTTATACCATTCCAAAAAAGCACGCCTTGTATCCTCAGGCATCTCCTGTGTCTGATCCAGGATCTCATCCGGAATGACAATCTGTAATGGCTCTATGTGGCGATTTTTCTTCGGAGCGCTCTGTGCTGAGAGATGAATCTCCAAACTTCGGACAATATAGTCATCGCATTCAAGCTCATTAAACAAACGGTTCATCCGCTCAATGATCAAACCCGATGAACTCCTGAGTTCCGGAATCCAGCGACTGTCATCCACTGCGAGGATAATTCTCCCGTCCGGTCGAAATGCCCGAATCGATGCATGACCGGCAATGATCGAGCCTGCCGCCCAGTCCCAGATCATCCGAGTCATCACAACCCGATGATTCGCATCATGGGGCAGATCCAAAAGAATATCGAGCACTGCCCGACGTATTCCGAGATCTCCGGGATCCATGTTCATTTGAGATTATAGTCCTTGATCTTATATTGAAGAGCCCGAACGCTTATTCCGAGCAAATCCGCCGCTTTTTTTCGATGTCCATTGACCGCCCGCAGTGTTTTTTCGATCAGTTTTTTCTCGATGTCAACCAGGGTCATCCCTGCCTCGATACCTGTTTGGACCGCCTGCGAATCATTTGTGCCGCCGGATGATTGAGCCGATGAGGTGAGTTGCGGGACAACACCCTGATCACGCTGGAGAATTTCGGGAAACGCCTCAGGCAAGATGATTTCAGCACCTGAAAGAATTACGGCACGCTCAACTGAATTTCTCAATTCCCTTACATTTCCCGGCCATGCATATCGATTGAGAAGCTCGACCGCCTCCGTGCTGAATATCAAATCCTCCCGGTTATACCTGACGGAAAACTCCCTTAGAAATGCCTGGGCGAGAACCGGAATATCACCGATACGATCACGCAACGGCGGTATCAGAATCGGGACAACATTCAGGCGATAGAAAAGATCTTCACGAAACTTACCCTGCCGGCACAGATCAACGACATCCTTATTGGAAGCTGCAATGATCCGGACATCGACTGTCAGGAATTCGGCACCCCCAATTCGATGAAAACCGCCGTCTTCCAGAACCCGTAAAAACCGGGATTGGTTTTCGAGGCTCATCTCCGTAATCTCATCCAGAAAAATAGTACCGGAATCCGCCTGCTCAAATCGACCTTTCCTTGTCGAACTCGCTCCCGTGAACGCTTCTCGTTCGTGACCGAACAGCTCGTTCTCGAGCAGTGTTGCCGGTAAGGCGGCACAGTTCACTACGACAAAGGGTTTTTTTCTGCGGCTCGAGCGAAAATGCAGAGCACGGGCGATAACTTCTTTGCCGGTTCCACTTTCTCCCTGAATCAGGACAACCGCATCCGTATCGGCCACCTTCTCAACCT
Organism: candidate division CSSED10-310 bacterium; assembly: GCA_016931515.1. Lineage (GTDB taxonomy): Bacteria > CSSED10-310 > CSSED10-310 > CSSED10-310 > CSSED10-310 > JAFGEQ01. The sequence goes on from JAFGEQ010000012.1 coordinate 221,773, forward strand.
TCCGGTAAACCTCCTGGATCTCGATGCTGTTACCGACAACCATTGACTGATCGTATTCCCTTATCCGGCCTTTTAGAACACGGTTCTCAAGTTCGAGACGCCGCCGCAGGCAAATATCCTTGACAACCTGACGAAGCCTGGGGGTTTCCACCGGCTTCGGAATGAAGTTCGTGGCGCCCTCCTTCATGGCGGTAACCGCTTTTTCTATATCGCCATGAGCCGTGATGACAACGACGTCCGTTTCCGGCTGGTTCTTCTTAACCCACTTGACCAGCTCCAGACCGGACACTTTGGCCATTAACTCATCCGTCAGAACAATATCATACGTCTGCAGGGCGTTTTTCAGTTTAACGATGGCTTCTTCCCCGTTCGAAACCATCTCTATCTGATAATTCTTATCATCAGTCCGAAGCACATCATAAAAGGCTTCCCTGATGCTTTCTTCATCGTCGACTATTAGAATTCGCCAGCGCATATCGCCATTTCCAAGTTGATTTGGTACTATTGTTACGTCTCTTGAATACCGGAAGATTAGATTAGATGAAATTGTCCGGGAGTGCAACAACGTTGTCAGCAATACGTAATTCTTCGATCCGAATCAAAGCGCCCGGCCGATTGTGTCTGCTGGGGGAGCATCAGGATTATCTCGGTCTCGAAGTGATATCAGGTGCCCTGAATCTGTCCGTCACCATCGATGCCGTGCGACAACCCAATAAGAAAATATTGGATGTCGAACTCGTACAGACAGGCGAATATCGGGGGTTTGACCCTGCAGTGCCCCGTCGACCGGCAGCCCGTGACTATCTGCAGAGCGGTCTGAATGAGATGCTGGAGCGAGGAGCGCAGTTTGCGCATGGCTGGCGGATACGCATCGATGGAGACCTGCCGATAGGCAAAGGAGTCTCCAGTTCTTCTGCGCTCTGCGTTGCATGGATCAAGCTGCTGGGAGCTATCTCCGTTGATCCCGAGGATATCCCGCCGCTGGATGTTGCCCGGCTGGCTCACCGGATAGAAGTCAAGAGATTCCATGAGCCGGGCGGTATGCAGGATCATATTGCCTCCGCCTGCGGAGGTCTTCTTCATATGAATTTTCAGGATAATCCTGACTCACTGCCGGTCATTACTCGCCTCGATCCGGTTCCGGCAGGATTTCTTCTCGTGGACTCCGGACAACCCAAGGAAACCCTCGGAATGATTTCCCGTATTAAACGCGCCGTCGAGCGACAGCTCCAGGAACTCGACGATCCTGTCCCCGTTTCGCTTTCTCGCCTGTCAATATCGAACCTGCCCCGAATGCCAGGTGATAATGATCCCTTCGCCGAACTCAGGGCAACACTCGACAACCGGGATTTGACGCGGCGCGCGTTCGATGCCTGGCCGGCCGCATCAGATGCATTCCCGCAATTTCTCCCACCCCTGATACGCGAACATCACTCCCACCTGACTCGCGGCATCGGATCCTCGTCCCCTGCCATCGATCAGTGCATCGAGCTGTGCATGCAATGGGGGGCCGCTGCCGGAAAAGTAATCGGATCGGGAGGCGGCGGATGCCTGCTGGTATATGATCCGGGTGATACCGATCGATTGATCGCCCGATTGCGCGAACGCGGCTACCGCGCGTGGCGTGTGTGTTTCAGCACGGGTGTCTCGATCATGTGATCATCGGGTGTCACCGGCAGATGACACATGCGGTTGAAATCCCGATCACCCTTAATGAATATAAATTGTATCATATTGATTTTTATATATATTTTTTTAATTACTAAACTTGGCATACTCCTTGCTGTATTAAAAGGCGAATGAACCGGACCGGGTTTCCGCCGGTCGAAATCAAAGGAGGCTTGAGATGAAACGGTTAACGAGATGGATGGCGATCGGAATAAGCATAGCGGCGATAACCGGAGTGAGTGTATCGGCCGATTCGTTTGGTATGTATTTCGGGAGTGATGGTTGGGGATTCAATATGAATTTCGGTGATTACGATTATTACAATCGATATTCGCCGGGATATTACGATAACAGCCGGTTCGATTTCGAGATGGCCCTGTCTCCGTACGGAGCATGGCAATACATCCCGGAACTCGGCGGCAATGTCTGGATTCCCGATGTGCCGAACGGTTGGCGGCCATATTCATATGGGTCATGGAGTTATACATCATATGGATGGACCTGGACTGCCTATGAGCCATGGGGCTGGATTCCGCATCATTACGGCAACTGGATTTTTCACCCGGCATTTCACTGGATCTGGATACCCGGATACACCTGGGCGCCTGCCCATGTGACATGGGGTTTCTTCAACGGCTATTACGGCTGGGCACCGCTTCCGCCTCGGCACAGCGCTTATTACTCATCCTACCGGCACGATCGACGGTATCATCATTATGACCGATCACATCACTGGTATTCACGTCACAATAACCCGAACCATGGATACAGTTACAACGGATCGGCCGGATCTTCCGACGATGAGTATTATGAGTGGATTCCGAACGATGCATGGGTCATTGTATCGAGCAACCAGTTCATGAACGACAACATTTCAGACATCGCAATGAACCCAAATCAAAATGCCGGGATGTTTCAGAACAGAAGTTTTAAGCTGAATCAATCGGCTCCTGAGAAGGTGATGATCGAAAGAGAAACGCGACGCTCAATTCCGCTGACGCAGGTTGATGAGGTTACCAAGCAGGTCAACGGCAAAGCAGTGAAGGTTGTCACTCCTCACAAAATTGAACCGGCCCGTGTAAAAAAACTCTCGACAATCAATCAGAATTTCAGACCTGTCAAAAACAGGAACACTGAGCAGAAGATCCAGGCACCGTCAGGCAAACCGATGTCCGCAACCGGCAGCAAACAGACCGGACCACTGACCGAGCCGAATCGATCCATGACGAACAAACCGAGTTCAAACAATCGGCCGTCAACCCTGCAGCAGCCCGGTAATAAATCGGTCAAACCCATGTCTCAACCGGCCGGAAAAACAATCACGCGACCGGCGCCTGTGTCATCCGGTAAGCAGGTTCAGCCGAAAAATACGTCCAAGCAGTCGTCAGGAGCCAAGACCGTCCGACCCGATAACACGAAATCGGTTCAGCCCAATCAGCAGAATGGAAAGGTTAAACAACCCAAGCCTGCCGGCAAGGGTGTTCGACCTGCACCGACTGCCAAACCTTCTTCTGAAAAGGATTCGTCCGATAATGAAGGAGACGTGATTAAACAGAAATAAGTTTCGAGAAAGGTTCTCGAAAAAAATACAAACTTACTCCAGCCAGGTTCACCGGTCGCACAACGTGACCGGTGAACTATTTTGATACGGTTTTTTATTCGGGATAACTTTTGAACAGCCGACCCCATTTAGTGTCCCGATAAATCTTATTCATCAATGGTTTGCCTTTAAAAGGCCACCAGATTTTATCGTGGTAGAAATAGGAACCGAACACGAAAAAATAGACTAGCGGTGTATGGAAGAAGAGATGTTGGAGGGGGCGCATCGGGCCGAACCACATGAAATCCCCAACTTTACTGGCGAAATTATCACCCACAGTGAAGTTGAAGTTCACATTGGAAATATCTTCACCGATGACGTTGATATGTGCGGGATCGCCAACACCCAGTCCTCTTTCATGAGCGAGACGGATGCACTTGATATCTTTCATCGGATCGAAACCCATCAATTTTGCCGAGATGGCGTCGATGGCAACAGAATCCGTCGATGCGAGCATATAATCTTTTTCAACGGGAATCATCGTTCGGGGTCCCGGTCCGTTCCCACACATCGTACCATCCATGACGGTGAAAATTCCTGAATGGATTTCTTTCTGAATCATCAGAAGATCCACCAGAGTTTCATGAATCACACTGTGAGTATAGTGACGACGTGTATTCAACAATCCGCCGAAAGCATTCTTCATGGCGCCGGTCATATTCGTATAGATATGACACTTGACAGTAGGCAGATGGATGATTGAACGATTGTGAAAATACTCGGGGATCTGTATTCCATTGGGAAAAATCTTGTGAAGAACAAGAGTCTCCCCTTTTGGTTTATAGGTTGACCAGGTGATGTCTTCCTTTTTGAAATTATACAGAACCGGGATCTGATACTTCCGAAAAATCGGAGCGTATTTATTCAGTGTTTCACCCTTAAACGCATCAGTAACTACCGTTTCATTCTGCACGGCCGTGATCTCGGCATATCCGTTTTCCTGCAGGCATTGAACAGTCGCCTCCAACTGCCAGGGTGTCGTGTTGGCGGAGAGGAACGGGAAGTGCCAGGAAATATTGTCTTTAAGGATAACCGTGTTCTCCCTGGGCAGTGCATCCAGGATTCCGGCATCGATCATGATTGATTTGGTATCTGCAATTACTTTTTCCGGAATGGTTTTGATTACTGCAACAGTCGCTTTTTGTGTCATCGTTACATCCTCCAATATAAATCCGCGTTGACGTTATCGGATTCCCATATGAATATCAATGTTCATGTCCGTACTTTTTCGTAACCGGGCAAACTATGATTTCAAGTTTTCGGATGAATCGGGAGTGGGCCGTTCATCTGATAGCGCCATCCAATCCATAAGCGATTTTGTCAGCATCCGGTAAATCCGGGCGTAGTCCGGATGACTTGTTTCCAGTTGAGCGATATGGGCTGCAATCGTCGACAAGTCTTTTCTGACAGCCGGCCCTGACAGGGCGTCTCTGGGATTGGATGTTGAAATATTATGAATGACACTGGCCATCAATCCGCCGGCTATATCCCGGATTATTGATTCAGGGAGACCTGCGGAGAGCATCAATTCGATAGCTATCCGGTATAAAAGGACCGGAAAACTGGCGGCGAAAACAGCGCCTGCATGATACAGGCAGAGATTACCGGCCGGCAGCAGAAACGGTGTTCCACCCAGTTGTTTTACGAGAGAGGTCAATTCATCGACGACTATCTCGGAGCCACTCAATCCGAAGCCGATATTGTTAAACGACAGGACATTGGAGGGATTGGTGGGAAACGCCATGAGAGGATGCATGACACCGAAATCGACCGTTTTATATTGATCGACAATATCCGGATCCCACCGGTGGATACCGCTCGTATGAACCAGGATCATATCACGCGGTGAATGGATGTTTGAGAGGAATTCCCGGGCACTCCCGTCGATCGCACGGTCAGGAACGGCAAAAATGACGATGCCGCATGTTCTGAATGCATCATCATCAAACGGCAACACCATCCCGAGACGATCCTGCCATCGTATTACAGCTCCCGGATCCGGGTCCCGAAGTGCTTTCAGCGGAAGATTCCCCTGGACACAGAATCCGGCCAGCACGGTGCCGACCCGTCCAAGCCCAAGAATTCCAATACCTTTTTCGATGAATCTGCCTGCCAAGTGGTTCATGTCTGAAGTGTATGCAAATTATAAATTATTGTAAATTAGTTCCGTCCGTGAATGAACGCCTGTCTTGACATCAGGGGGCCGTTCGCTGATAATTTCGTAAATTCCGCTGTTCGGACCTTCCGTTCAGCCTTGGCAACCCGTTTCACTGAGGTAGGCTATGCCATGGAACATTTGCCCTTGATAATTGTGGCTGCGGTAGGCGGTCTATTGATTGTTTTGGTGATCATTTTCATCATGAGCCAGAAGAAACAGGATCGCAAGGATGCTTTAGACACGCAGAAAATGCTTGAAACCCTGAAGATTGATATCAAAGATGCCGCAGACGATATCGATGAAACCATCGAAAGTAATGATATGTCGGGAACCTCCCTTGCCCAATCCGTTGTAAAGGAACCTTTAGAGATCATTCATGATGTAGAAGAGGTAATTATAGAGAAACCGGCGGAAACCGAACCCGGAGAACCCGCTGCATCGGAGCCGGACGATCCTGATTTGGGGATGATCTTTACTCAGGATGAGCTCGTGATTGAACTGACGGAAGCCCAGGATCAGGATGTTGAGATCGGTGACGATCGAACCTCCGTGACCGGAAAAGAGGAAAAATCTTCCGGTGCCGGTCCTGGCAAGCCGGCGATTCAATTCGAGGAGATTCCGACAGAGCGGGAATCAGAAATGAGCGAACTGGACGCATTGTTTGAAGCCAGTACGGAAGTTGAAGAAATGGTCATGTCGGGGCAGCAGTCATCGATGTTTGATCCCGACGCCCTCCATGAAGATTCAACGGAAGGTGATTTGCTTGAGATTGACTTCAGTGATACAGATGCGACACAGACAGCGGCGGAATCAGAGCCGGCAGTCCTAACGCCGCAACCACAGCCATCGCAAGAAGTTATTGTCGTCGCTGACTCCGGAATCCGTGAACCACCCGCGCTGAATCCGGAGGATCAGATCCGCCATGAAAAAGCCAAACGCATTGCCCGGGTTATTGTCAATGATATCCGAAACTACAATCCGGATAATCTTGCCGAAGGTATCCGGATCGGCAGTATTATGAAAACTCTGGGCAAAGAGGTTGAACGAGGCAGACTTCTTTATATCAAACGGGTTCCTGCCGATATTGCGAAGGAAACAAATTACTACCGGGACGCCCTCGTTAAGATACTAGCGGACGGACAACCCGAACTGCTCGGGTTCTAGGGACATCGGACGGGATCAAGGGTTCAGATCGTCAAACAGTCAGTTCATAACAGCTGATAACCGGTACAAAGTTATCTTATTTGAATATTATACACTAAATATAAATTCTTATTTGATTTTCAATTATTACAACATTTCGTGCCTGACCGATTTCCCGATATTGCACTTGAAGTGATACTTGAAGTTCGGATTGAGTAGTTTCTACCCAGCTCATTAAAATCTAACATTTTGAATGGTCAGGCCATCGTGCTCAAAAGTTATTAACAGGTTTTGAACAATTTTTGTTGACAATCCCGAAGAGTGTTGTATTTTATAATATTCTTTATATATATAGTTTTATCTGATTCGATCGATTGTGATTCAAATAGTGCTGTTGATAAGCCGATCGAAATAAAAATCCTCAGCGGAAACCGTTCATCCGTATGGTTCTCCTTTAAAGTGCAACGTGAGACATCGTTGAATTGTATCAGGGGTTGACTCCTGTCCCAGATCTTGTTGGAGCATAGATTTTTTACCCGAAAATCCGGACAGCAGGAACTTGAAAGACAGATATTTTGCTATTTTCTTATAAAATTAAAATCGACTCGTAATGAGGGTTTGCCAATAAACCTTCCGTGCGTGATCGAGTAACGGCGATATCTTCGGCGATCCGCCGTGCAGCGTCGAGAGATTCCGCTTTCAGAACCAGTGTCCAGAGCACGCCGCTCTGGACGGATCGGACGTTTTTCCCGACAGAATAGAGATCATTCAGGGTCTGCATCGCAGTTGTTCCTGCCCGATCATCGAAACTGCTGATGACAACCGGTATGGAAAAGCTGCCCGGATTATCCGGGCACGGAGCGGAGTGAATCGTTCCTTCGGGTTGTATAGCGTATCGATGTTTATTGGGATTCACGAAAACTTTCGTTTTTTCGGCCAATTCCGTCATGATGGTGACAGAATCGCCGGGGCTGACGGCATAATCCAGCTCGATGCTCCAGTAGTCTTCGCGTTTCGCATCCAGTAGGACACTTTCATATCCCATATCGTGCCGCAGTGTATAGGATGCAGTGGCAGCGATCGCGTCACGCGTTTTAAGCAGCGTTGTAAGAATATATCGAGATTTCATTGTACCGGACTCCCCTCCAAGATATAATCTCTCATCGACAGAAAGAATTTCATCCCCGGCCCCTGCATTCGACTGTATTCGAGGCCCTGGAGTCGACGTTGACCCTTCCTCTCCAGATCGATCGGTATCTGCCGGTTCCACGCACCCCGCTCGGGATGCGGCATCAAAGCCAGAACGTTTCCTGCACGGTTGTAAGCTCCGGCAAGATTCAACTGCGCCCCGTTTGGATTGACCGGAAAAACTTCGAGAACCTCCCCTGTTGAGGTACAGTATCGAAAACCGATCTGGCCATTCCGGACCATTGTATCCAGAGTGTTTGCATTCTTTGTGACAAAACGCCCTTCTGCATGTGCCACAGGTATCGGAATCACTTCATTGGGAGCAAAGAGCCGGCTGAAGGCACCAACTTTCTCCTGTGTTTCGTTCCGAATGAATGCCCAGTCACAATGGTAACCGGACTTCCCGATGACTTTATTGTGCGCAAGCGCCATATCTATCCGGGATTCGTTTCCAGGAACCAGGCCCGTCTCAACCAGGACCTGCGCACCATTGCAGATGCCCAGAATCGGTTTACCCTTCCCCGCCTCCTCCACCAATACCGCACAGATCGCCTTCTTCGATGCAACCGCACCTGCCCGGATCCTGTCCTGGTAACTGAACCCACCCGGAATAACAAACCCGTCAAACCCGGCCAGTTCAGATGACCGCCTGTTCCATCTGAATACGTCCGCCGTCATACCTGCCGCTTCGATAACCGCCGCCGTCTCATACTCGCAATTCGTTCCGGGAAACTGCAGTACGGCAATCCGGATCTGCCTCCCTTTCATAATGAAGCCTCCTCCAAACCATGAAACCAACCATAAAGCAATACTTTAATGTCGATATCTAAAATATTTATGTTTTTATGTTTTATTACTATCCTTGATTGCTCGGTGACCTCGCCAATCCGCCAGGACGGTACCCCGTTGTCCGACAGCAGACTCATGGCGGCCGCCACATTTTCCTCCGGAATTTCCAGGATAAATCCGCCTGTTTCGGTAAACAGAAATCGATCCACGGGCAGACCCTGGGTGTCATCCAATCGGACCGTCATACCGAAAATGGGTGCCCGTCGATGACTGAACAGCATCTCCGCCAGTGCCGTGATGCAGCCTCCGTCTGCTATATCATGGCACGCCGTTGCAAGGCCCTTTCTCAACACCTGAACGACACCGTGCATATCCTTCCGTTCCTGCTCCCAGTCGATCGTCACCGCTTGCGTGCCGGTGACTCTGAAAACTTCGCGAAAATAAGCACTTCCACCCATCTCATCGCGTCGTCGTCCGACCATCAGCAGTTGATGGCCGGCTCCTGTCACCATGTGTCCGACTGCGGTGGAATAATCGCTCATAGTGCCGACACAGGCGACGATCGGTGATGGTTTTATGGCCAATCCCAGAGCCGATTCATTGTAAAAACTGACATTCCCCGACACGATCGGAACCGGTTCCTTGTTCGTCCCGAACTGCCACAGCCTGCTGGCCGCATCGGCGATCCCCCGGACTCCGCGCACGAACTGCCAGAACGCCTTGGGTTTCTCCGGATTACCGTAGCAGAGGCAATCCGTCAGTGCTCTCGGAACGGCACCGCAGGCGACAACATTGCGCATCGATTCAGCCACCGCCGCCGCGCCGCCCCAATACGGGTCAATCTCCCCGATAAACGGGTTGCCATCGACAGACAGCGCGACTCCGGCCGGGCACTGCTCGGTCAACTCCAGCGGAGCCATCACGCCCGCGTCCGATTCCCCGGGCCTGAGAACCGCCATTCCCTGCACCTCCGTGTCGTAATGCCGGTATACCGGGTAACGACTGCAGCCATTGAGTGAGAAAAGGACTTTTTCCAGGGACCCGGCGATGTCCGGCATCTCGCCCGCCGGAGGATTGGTTCCTTTGAATTCTATCGGTTCGGCCTGCCGTTCGTACCGGATTCCGCCGGTTACCTCCTCGATTGGAGCTTCGCAGACCGTTTCGCCATGATACAGGAGCTGGAACACCGGATCCTTCATCGTGCGTCCGATGACCGATGCGCCGGCGCCGTTGGCTTCCCCCGGCAATTCCCAGATGTCGTTGTATATCCGGAGCACATCCGGCGTAAACTCCTTCGGCACGGCGAATATGAAACGTTCCTGGGTTTCGCTGCAAGCGATCACTTCCGGCGGCATGTCCGGCATGGATGTGTGGACGCGATCCAGGTGGATCACGGCTCCAAAACCGCCGGCCGAGCAGATTTCCGAACTCGCGCAGGCGAGACCTCCGCCGCCGAGATCTTTCATACCGATCGGGATCCCGCGCTCGAAAGCCAGATCCCAGACCATCTTGTTTGCCTTGCGTGTGATCAGGATGTTTTTCAAGAACGGATCGTGAACCTGGACGGCTCCGAGTTGCCGTTCCTTTTCCTCGTCATTCATAATTTCCGAAGCGAACGTAACACCACCGAATCCGCTGCCGTCGGTGGGTTTACCGATCAGGATCAGGTCATAATCCTCCTCCGCTGCCTGGCGCGGTACGCGGGATCGGATGATCCGGTCCGCCGGGACGACACCGAGGCACACGACGTTGACAAGGCAGTTATCGTCGAATGAATCGTCGAAATAGACATCGCCAGCCAGGTTTGGAACGCCGAGTGCGTTGCCGTATTGCCAGATCCCGTCGACCACGCCGTTGGCGATCCAGCGCGTTCGGGCGGCGTTTTTGCCGGAGGGGTTGCCGAAGCGGAGGGCATCGGCCACGGCTATCACGTGGGCGCCCATGCAATCGACATCGCGGACGATGCCGCCGATACCGGTGGCGGCGCCTTCGATGGGCAGTACCTGGGAGGGGTGGTTATGCGATTCATGGGCGAACACGAGCGCATATTCCCTGCCGTTGGCGGTGGTGAACTTGATGATGCCGGCGTCTTCGGACGGGCCGAGGATGACGTTCGAGGCATCGGTCGGGAGATATTTTTTCAACGTAGCCCGGCTGGATTTATACGAACAGTGTTCGCTCCACTCGATATCGAAAATGAACAGTTCGACCCGTGTCGGATCACGTCCCAGAATACCGGCCACTTTCCGGGCTTCCGCCGGTGACATGCCGATATTCATTTTACGCAGAAGTGCCTGGAGTTCTGCGTCGCTGGTCTGACCGGAAACCGGTATTGTTTCCGTATATTTCATTACATCGTCTCCTTGTTCGAAGCGTTCCTGCCGATCTCCCGCCGCCGGTCAGCCGACCGTCCCGGATCGGGATGCGGTGATTGAGTTTTGGCATTATACTCCACCGGGCGCCGGGAATGAACCAAAAAACACTTGCAATTCCTGCCCGGTCAAATATAGTGAGCCGCGAAAGCAGGTTATCGTCATAGAGAGAATGGCGTTACGGGGTTTTTGAACGGCAACCGAGACAGGAAATCAGGAGATCGGGATGAGTCAGAAGAAATTACAGAAATACCTGGATAACATTCTTTCGTTCCTGAAGCTGGATTTCGGCGACATGGATGCGCTGGTCAAGGCGATTGCGGATCATGAGACGGAAGACCGGGTGCAATATGACGGCGAAAAGCACGTATTCCGGCTGGGGATGGCCACGTGGACCGAAGCCGAGATGGTTGACGCGCTGACCTCTTGCAGGGAGGCGGTAGTCAGTGTCCTGGACAAGGTGGTTCTGGACGGTATGATCGGTCGTGAGGAGCTTGAAAATCTTAATAAGGTTCACCATGATCTTCATATTCAGTATGTATTTGATCCGGACACGCCGACACGTTTGAATCTGAACTACATCATTCCCGACGGCAAGATTGCCTGGGAAACCGGCATGTGCCCGCATTGCGGGGAGGGTGTGACGATCCATCTGTTCCCGGACCCGATGCCGGTGATCGGGTATGAAGCGATCATCAACGCGTTGCGGCTGGTGACGCGATCAGTCAAGCTGGCGGGTTCGGCTGTAGCCGGGTATACGCTGGTGCAGCACTAAAAAAGTCTTGATTTCCCGGTATTACTCTGTTAGATATTCGTTCGGTACTGAGGCGTGGCCAAATTGGTAAGGCTCCTGACTCTGGATCAGGCAACTGTAGGTTCGACTCCTACCGCCTCAGCTTGTTGAGTTTCCGGTCCCATCGTCTAGTGGCCTAGGACGCTGGCCTCTCACGCCGGTAACACGGGTTCGACCCCCGTTGGGACCGCTCCTTATTTTACAAAGGGTGATGGCCTATCAAGGTTGTCACCCTTTTTGCTTTGGGACTGGCTTGGGTCTTTGTTGCACTGAAAAGACGAAAAGAAGAATAGACGAAAAGACGAGTTTCCCGAGCTTGCGGGATAGTTACTGAGATATGAGCGATGTCATTGAACATTTCAGAGATCTGAAAGTGTATCAGAATGCCAGGAAATCAGCGATGAAAATTTATGAACTGACGAAGGGTTTTCCGAAGGAGTAAAAGTTCTCCCTGGTTGATCAGATCAGGTGGCATTTATTTGCGGTGCAAGATCGAAACTGATAACTTTATATTGTTATGAGAAATTTTATAAGCTGCATCGTTGTGATTTTCTTGACCGCTTCGGTTCTTGCGTGGGAGGATATCCCGGTGTTCATGCCCGTCGGGAATATCGAAATAATAGATTTCATTGTACCGGAAAGCGGTCCCTTCGCAGACTGTCCACTGCTGCTCTGTGCGATTGACAACTGGACCTATCTGTTCCGACTGACGGACCCGACTGATCCCCGGGTTGTCGGGCAGTTCCCGAATCAACTCGTTGCGGATTCCGTAAAATTGCAGACCCGACTCATCTGCGATAACTCCGGCTACCCAATCCTTGTTGAGATGAACCCAGGCCGATGCAACATTATTCGATACGAACCGGGGGGATGGTTGCCCAAACGCAATGTGCAGATTGGCGGTACCAATCCCTGCATTGCATTAAATGAATCTGGCGATCTGATCGTAGATTATTTCAGAGATTTCACCAGGAATTTCGGATCCGTCAAGTATTCACTTTATCGATCCGTTATTGATATGACTGACTGGTCCGTTCAGACGGAGACGGTGACTTCCGCCGGGTCCAGATCAGATTCAGATTACACCGTCTATCATCGTGCTCCGTACTTCTATGTGCGGTACGGGTCTGAAATCAGGTCCAGCGGTCATTACAGTATCTGTGTGTATTCCTGGGAGGTGTCGATGATTCCTGAATCCCATCGGGCGAATTTTGACTACCCTTACAGCCAAGGAAAGATGCAAGCAGATTATGTGTCCGACACAAACTGGGTGGCAGCGTACGCTGATGGAGAGACTTCCGGCAACGATGAATTTGAAGTAAAAAGCATTCAATCGGATCTATACCTGCTGGGACACTTGCATATTATAGCAGTCGATGCATCCAGGGATGGAAATCAGTATGCAGCATATCAGAACAGGGAAAAGGCGATGGAAGTTATGACCTGCGTCGACGGTCAATGGTCACAGCCGGAAACTTTAGGAGACTATCCATACTATTTTCAGGATATGAAACTGGCGGTTGCCAATGACAATATGTGGATTTTATATGTGCATGAAACGGGCGGATATCACTTGATAACAAACGTCGAACAGCAGGGCACGCCGACTCAGACCCCGGCACCCACATTCACTCCATTGCCTGAACGCGCATTTCTCGAGATATATTTATCCTCGATTGAATTCCAATCAGACCAATGGTTCACATGCGATCTATGGTTGAACAATCCATCAAAAACGGAATTATCCGGGCTGCCACTTTTTATGTTGCTTGAAGTACACGGAAATTACTACTTCGGACCGGAATTCACAGCGGATATCTCGGATTATTCATCGCTGATCCCCTCCTTTTCTCCGGGATACACCGAGTATAAGATCATTCCAGGATTCTGGTGGCCGGACGTCGCAGCTGCCTCCGGCATCCGGTTCCTGACAGCCATCTTGAATGCTGATTACTCGAACATCGTATCCAACGTGGATATTGTGGAGTTTGGGTGGCAGTAAAGAATGCTTTGAACGAATTGAGATATTGTCAAATATGAGAAAGAAGACAGAATCATTCAAGGATCTGGATGTGCGAATCTTGTATAATCGTAATGATATGATTACAATTATGAGTAAAGATAGAATCTATCTCCAGGAGGAGATTTTTCTCAGGAGATCGTTTGATGATTAACAAAAAACGCTTTCGATTCCGGATTTTCATCCCGGTTTTTCCCAGTTTCAATATCTATTCATCGCTGGCAGGTAAAACCACATCCGTTGGGCCTGTATATGTGGCGACCAATGCAAATCAACTGGATAATTGGGATGTAGAAGTCATCGATGAAAACAATTTACATGGAAAATTCTATCCACGGGACTCGGAAAACCGGCTGGATCATGAACAGCTCCAAAAAGAAAGACCCGCTGATGTGGTGGGGTTTTATGCATCCATTACGTCCACGGTTCCGAGACTGTATGAACTGGCCAGATTCTATCAAAAGGCAGGCGTCAGGACGGTTGCCGGGGGAAAACACGTGGAGGCCATGGTGGAGGAAGCTCTGCAAAATGCCATCGATGTTGTGGTTCTGCAGGAAGGTGAACTAACAATCAAGGATCTTCTTGGTGCATGGGAGCAAGGACGGGACCTGTCCGGTATCCGAGGTATTGCATACTTGAAAGACGGCATTTTACAGAAAACAGAACCACGCCCATTGATTCACAATTTCGACATATTCCCGCTGCCGGATTTCAACCTTCTGCGGTATGCCAAAATCAAACTCTATCCCATCACCCGCACCCGTGGCTGTAATTCCAACTGTGAATTCTGTGCCGTAAAGGAAAAAGCAAGGTGCAGCTCCCCGGAAAACATGATGAATCAAATCCGTCACCTTGTGGAAACCAGAAATGCCAGGAGATTTTTTGAAACGAGTGATCATTTCGCTTCTCAGCGGGACGAAGCCATTGAATTCTGCCAAATGCTTGCAGCCTATCAGAAACGATACAATCTGAAGTTGAAAATAACGATTCAGACTCGGATCACGGATGCGCGATACCCGGCTCTGCTAGCAGCGATGAAAGAGGCCAATATCAATACCGTCTGCATTGGATACGAGTCTCCCATTGATGAAGAATTGATCGCTATGAAAAAAGGGTATCTGTCAGATGATCTTCTCAAATGGACACATACGTTCCATGAATATGGTTTTTTTATTCACGGCATGTTCATGTTCGGCTATCCGAGAAACCCGGACATGACAGTCAAAGCGATTCCACTCAAGGAACGTGCTGAACGTTTTCGCGAGTTTATAAAACAGGCGAAAATTGACACGCTTCAGGTGCTGTTGACGATCCCGTTACCCGGGACTGAACTGAGAGATCGGTTACTCAGGGAAAATCGAATTGTACCCATCGATAAGGTCGGCTGGGAATATTATGATGGCCAGTATCCGCTTTTTATACCGGATGACGGAGTTGAACCGGAAGAAATCCAGAAAATTGTCGGTGATTTGATGGTTCGATTTTACACGTTCAGCAATTTCTGGAAAATCGCCAAAAACATTCTTATCAACTTCCCCGCCATTGTCTTTACATCGTCCATCACCATAGTCGTCGGCAGAGTGCGATACATCCAAAAGGCATTTACCCTCTGGCGGCGGAAATACTTCAGAAACTATCTTCTTCGCTTCGGTGGACATCTGATTGTCAAAAAGTGGTTAAAAAGTTACAGTAATGATCCCTTTCTACAAAAGCTTCACATGGCAAAAACAGAGTTGCGCAATCAGAGCAACAGGGAGTTAGAACAATAATATGCAACCGGACAGATGGTTCGTTCATCCACCCGGCGCTGCGCAAACCGTTTTCCGCCCTCCGGCCGCGAACGATACGGCAGCATTTTTGCGTGACGCATTCGATGATCGCGAACGGTCTCATGTATCTGACGGGCATACGTTTCTCCAACATAATATCCGATTTGATAGATTGTGCCGAAAACTTGATGGTTTTGAATACCCTATGGAAGATCAACTATAAAAGCATTCATTTAATGCACCAGAAACCACTGTTCGGAATCAAACCCCACCGGGATATGAAGCGCCCTGGCTTCGCGTGATATTGTTTGCTTGCCGCACAAATATTCACCGAATTTTAATATCACTATAATAAAATCATAGTAGTTTTTTTACGTGACGGGCGGAGGAACGAAGGGTGATCATTAATGAAGGATAATTATGTGCCTGGGAAGAAGGGTCAGATGCTGAATCGAGCGTGTCGATCTCTGTTTGTGCTCATGATACTGTTTGTTGTTGTGCTGCCGGCGCAGGCGAAACGGTACTGGAAAGAGTATATCGCGGCAGACGCCCGGAATTTTAATCTGTCAACACCGGACTGCATGGCAGTGGATTACAACCGGGCAGCATTACATATGGTGTACGGCGGCGATCAGCTCTACCATGCATGGGTAGCGTCCAATGTATGGCATTATGAAGTGATCGACGGTTCACCTGCGGTTGGAAAAAGTGCATCCATCACCGTATGCCCGAATGGTGTTCTGACACTGATTTATATGGATCTAAAAAATGAGCGGTTCATGTCTGCTGTCGGCAGTGACGGCAACTGGACTCGGATCCCCATTGCCGAAGGTCCGGATGTGGGCCGCTACAACAGCATCGTTTGTGATTCAAATGGTTTTATTCAGATTGCTTTCAGCGATGAGCGGTCAAACCGCCTGAGATATGCGTGGCTGAACTCGTCGTCACAATGGGTAATCTCAACAGTGGACAGCACCGCCGATGGAAAGGAATGTTCACTGGAATTGTTCAACAATCAGCCCAGAATCACGTATTTCGATACGGAAAGCAATGCCGTGAAAACGGCTATGTGGAACAGTTCGACCTGGGTGAAGCACACCATAAGAGCAGATCTGAATCAGACCTGGAGCGCTCTCGGGTTTCTGGTTGACAGTACCGATTTGTGGCATTATGTGTATTTCGATGACCAGAGAAACGGAGTATACTATACCACATTCCGTCCCGACGGCTGGCCCGCACAGGAATATTGGATCGACACCGCCGGTGCGTTCGATCAGATGGACCTGGAAATGATTCCGGACGGGAGTTTAATGGTCGCTTACACCGATTCGGACGATAAAAGACTCAAGGTGGCGCGGGGAATCGATGCTGATTGGGACGTCTCAGTCGTGGACACAGGTTCAGTCGTGCAGCTGAAAAATCCGGCATTGGAAGTCTGGAATGACAGTGTCCAGTACGTATTGTATCTTAATCAGGACTCATCCGATCTAACATTGGGTATTTCGCAGACCGCCCTGGATTGGACAAAAATCCGTATTGATACCGCCACATCGTACCTGACGGATACGGCTCTGGCTGTCGATCCCATGAATCGTCCTCATCTTTTGGCGCGCGAAAACAAGAGAAATCTGGGATATCACTGTTACCATGACGGGACTGGATGGTCTCAGGTGTATCCACAGTTTCCCGGATCAATCGACACGGATTTCGATTTGCATTATCTTCCCGACGGCAAGCCGATAGCGGCATACGTAGATGACAATTCCAGAACACTGGAACTTGCAGTCTATGATGGAAATCGATGGAACATCCGTGAAGTTGTCACGAACAACAATGGAATTAACTCGATCCGGATGGCCATCGGTTCTAATGGTTCGGTCCATCTTGTGTATGAAAAAGCAGGATCAATTGAACTGTTTTATCTGTCAGCGCTTTCCTGGCAAAGCTCATTCACAGGCACGAAAGTGGATGATCTGAGAGCGCAATGGACGACATTCGATCTGGTCCTGAACAACAATAACCTTCCCTGCATCTGTTATCCGGCTGAAAGCACGGATAACCTCCGTCTCAAGTATATGATCTCTTCCAATTCCTGGCAGACGCTGGACTTTACCGCGAAATACCGAGCGAATTACAATATCGCGGTTGACCGGTCAGGTACTCTGCATATAGCGGCATTTAATTCTTCATACCAGAGTCTATATCACATTTGGAATGAGGGGAACGATTGGCGGGAAGAGAGTATCACCGAATCCGGCGATTTCTGGCCGGTTTTTGACATGGATGTCAATCCTGGCGGTGACCTGTGTCTGGCATACATCGTCCAGGGTCCGCCCGATCAGATCAAATATGCCGTTCGCCGGAATGGATCGTGGTCGAAGGAAATCGTGTCGTCCGGGCATCGATACTCGTTTGAACTGTCCCTTGTTCACGATCCGCAGGGTGTTCCCCATATCGCCGTTGGCAGCAGCGACACAGCGGATGTGCTGGAATTTGAGGGGCTAGTGGAGGTGTACTTATATCTTTCGATGCAGGACGTGATACTGCAGCAGGGCGACCGGTTTCTGCTGAAACACAATCGCGCCAATCATTCTGCAGCCGCCGTCACCGTTGACGAATACATTCTTTTGGATATTTACGGCGCTTACTGGTTCTGGCCCGGCTGGTCCATGACTTTGGATTATGAGACTATCACCATGCCGGCTTCGAATTCCGTCAGCGCTCCGATTATAGATTTCACCTGGCCAGCGGGAGTCGGCACTTTGTATGGTCTACGGTTCTGGGGCGCAATCCTGAGTCATACCGCACAGGATCTCATCATGTACGATGTGATCGAATGGCAGTCCCTATGATATGAGAGCAGTTACTTCGCGATGCTGAGTTGCTGAGGGATGAAGGCATCAACGACCTCTCGGAATGGGGCACAATAGTGTTGGTATCCTTAGCACCCCAGGTGCGTTCTCAAGTGGCATATCCCCACGCGTTCCACTATAAGTAATCTAACGTGGCAATCGTCACAGGGAATTGATGCAATGGTTTTTCATACAGGCCAAACGGAAAAAGGAATAATCATGATTTCAGCGAGCACGCCATTAAAATTCAGGACCGGCCATGAAATGCGGAACAGATTCATGCTGGCCCCCATGACGAACACGCAGAGTTTTGAGAATGGACATCTGTCTGATGACGAATACAGATGGCTGACAATGCGGTCAAAAGGACAGTTCGGACTTGTCATGACCTGCGCATCGCATATCCACCCGCTCGGAAAAGGATTCCCGGGACAACTGGCGATTTTTTCGGACGCGTTCATCGATGATCATAAAAGACTCGCGTCAGGAATCAAAGAGCATGGAAATCTTGCCGTCATCCAGCTTCATCATGCAGGCATGCGGGCTCCAAAGGAACTTGCGGGCGACGTGCCGCTCTGCCCTTCTGACAACGAGGAGTTCGGTGCCCGTGCCATGACGATCGATGACATCATGCAGCTCAGGGATGCTTTTGTTGCGGGAGCGGTACGGGCAAGAACTGCAGGATATGACGGCATTGAGGTTCACGGGGCTCACGGGTATATCGTGCACCAGTTTTTGAGCAGCGACATCAATAAAAGAACCGATGAATACGGCGGATCATTTGAGAACAGGTCCAGGCTTTTGTTCGAGATCACAGAGGGTATACGGCAAACGTGCGGAAGTGATTTTCTTGTCGGTGTCAGGCTGTCGCCGGAAGGGACCGGATTCGATATCGGCGAGGCGCAAAGTGTTTGCCGAAGACTGATCGCTGACGGTCATACGGACTTCCTGGACATCTCGCTCTGGGACGCATTCAAGCTTCCGGAAAACCCGAGTTACCGCGACAAACCACTTCTTGGCCATTTCAGCGGCCTTGATTTCAAAGATGTCAGATATACTGTCGCCGGCAATATAAGGACCGGTTATGATGTCCGGAAAATCCTCGATGCGGGGGTCGACTTCGCAGCGATCGGAAGATCGGGAATACTGCACCACGATTTTCCTGCCAGAGTCATTGAAAATCCGGATTTCGTGCCCGTAAAACTCCCCGTATCGAGACAGTATCTGATCGATGAAGGTCTCGGCAGCAAATTCCTTGATTATATATCGCGATGGAAGGGGTTTATGGAGCAATAAATCCTGGATCCATACCGGTATGCAACATGCGGATGCCCGGGTGGGGGTGGATCATTATCGATGGATCTCGTTTGAGGAGAAACATATCCTATCTGAAGAATAATGTGTTATACTTGTTTCAGAATACAGCGATTATCTTGAGAGGAAAATGCAATGAAAGTTCTGACAATAGCCATTATTTTGATACTTGCATTCGTGAGCGGCATTTGCGCTTTGGAATGGGAAGACATGGGTGCCAACTTGAGTATCGTCGCTGGATCTGACAGCGAGGAACCCGTCTGGATTGGTGTAGGCAATAGGCCCCATGGAGGCCAGGATGAAACGACATTCCATTCCACGACTGCAGGTGAAGCGGTTTACGAGTGCATGTGCGGCAGCGAAAATGACGACTGCGACTGGTATTTCCGCATTGAAGTTGATGGTATCCAGGTGGTCTCGGAGGGAGATCACAACTGCGGCTGCCTGGATCTTGTGGCTGGTATATTCAATATCCATAGCATCGATCAACCGATTCATATGGAGATCCAGATTGATTGTGACGAAGTCTGCGGCGTCTGGGGCAGAGTCTTCATGCCGCCACTGGCCGAGTTCCAGGCCGTCCCGGTTTCCGGACCTGTACCGTTGGTTGTCCAGTTTGAAAACCTGTCGCAGGGGTACTATGCCAGTTTGGAATGGCACTTCGGTGATGGAACAATGAGTTCATCCGAGAATCCTACACATACGTATGACAGCGCCGGCGACTATACGGTGACGCTGATTGCACGGGGACGCAATGTAAGTCAGTGGCTAGATGCGCCATCATCCACAGAAACGAAACAGGATTATATCCACGTGACAGACGGGATGATTGGTGATGTCAATAATGACGGCATAATAACAGCTTCAGATGCTCAACTTTGCTTTCAGATCGTACTGAGTCTTTATTCCCCAACGCCAGGTGAAGAATACAGAGCGGATGCGAACGAAGACGGTCAGGTGACCGCAGGCGATGCCCAGATCATCTTCCAGCTGTCGTTGCAATGAGTTAACTTCCACTTCTTTCCAATAACCTGTAGCCAATTATAAAATATAAACGGGTATCCTATCGCCCTCATGGATAGATTCAGGTTCATTTCTAATTTGATCTGAACGATCAAAAGAAAACAGGTTTTTTTTATCGGGTATGGAAAAATAAAACTGGGTGTGTAAACTGACGAAGAAGGAGAATCATCATGAATAGAAGACATGTTATTTTTTCCCTGATTTTTATCGTTGCGATTGTTTGGGTATCCATGGGCTGCTCGGATAGCCCTCGGACAGCGGAAGTAAAAAGCAAACAACCGGCGGATCAATCCGCTCCCAACGTGTCGCAAGACGCCCCGCAGAGCCAAACGAAGGAGGTCAGCCATTCAATCAAAGGTGGCAGGGAGATGGTTATCGATCCATTCACGTTTGTCCTGCCCGGCGACTGGAAAGAAGCCAAGGGCTCTCAGGTCTGGTGTCCCCCAACCGAAGACGCCACCAAACCCTTGCCTGCTGTCCATCTTCACCACGGCGGGCGACCTTCGACGTTGATCAAGGGATCCGGGTTGATGGATGGAATCAAGTCACACATCGGCGTCGATCCCCAGGATGTGAAATTGATGAAAATGGGTGGAATGGATGCAGCCACCTGCAGTTGGGAAAAAGGCGGGAATCGATCAGTCGGTTTGTTTATGCTGGAAGAAATAAAGCTTGTCGACATGGAAGTGCTCCACTTCTTCACCTGTTTGGCACCGAAGGATTCATTTCCCCAGTATGAAGACACGTTTACAGCCATCCTGGCAAGTGTAAGGCTTTAAAGCGCAGATCGGATCCTCGCAGCCGGTACCCATGCCCAGTATCGTATAAAAGATTCGTTGGCAATCGTCGGCGGTAACCATTCCGTCATCGTTGCAATCTGCAGCGATGGTATCCTGCTTGCCATCGCCGAGGCTCACACTGTCATTCGGTTCTTTTTCCAGATTCTCAACTTGAAACCACGGGAGCAGAGGGATCCTGAGAAGACGAATAAGCAATCAAATGATATTGATCATGCCGGGTATTTCCTTATCGTGACGCTCATATCCATCACATTCGCAGGGATTCCGGCACTGATAATCAGGTATCTGTTTTACGTTTTCAGATGATCAGCCGTCACAGAAAAATCGACAAGTATCAACCATTTCGGTTCATTTTGCCTGTTTTCAACTGAAATGGTTAATGCTGTTCAAGAAAAACTACTTGACGAAAATCGCCAATCATAGCCTTACTTTTATCAGGGTCAAGTTGATTCATCATTCGCATCATGGATGGGGTGACAATGTTTTCGATCAGCGACCGATTCTTAAACGATTGGATCACAATCGAATCCCTGAAAACACTGCCGCCAGACAATCTTCACCATTTTTGGCTGCAGGTGGACAGTTTTATCGATTGTTTCGATGACCGGTTTCGAAAAAATCCGCCGATTCATCAGTTTTTTGACGACGTCTGTGATCCTGTTCGACAATTGATACGACTGGGTGACTTTACCCGGGCCCGATACGTGACCCAAAAACTGTTCGATGCCGCTGAATCGCAATCGGATCGATTGATAAAAATGCGGTCCGCTTTTTTACTGGGTTACATTCAGTTTCATCTGGGGGATTTCATTGATTCCGAGCGTTATCATCATACCGGGATGCAGTTGCTGGATGACTCGACACCTCATCTTATATGGAAAACCCTGCATTTAAGCAATTATGCGCTTGTATGCAGCTATATCAAGGATCATGATCGCGCGATCCGTTGTTCTCGTGACGCACTGAGATTGCTTCACAAGCTGCAAAGCACAATTGGAATTGCAGAATTCGACCGGATAGCGGAAGAATTAAAGGTGCCGACGACATTTTGGAGTCAAAAATCGACGCTTCACAGTAACTTTGGCGCTGTCTATCAGGCCATTGTCAATGATTCACCGCCCGGCAGATCACGAGATAAATGGTTGACAAGGGTCATACGGCATCATATCCGCTCGATACAAACAGCACCGGGAACCCAGGATCTTTTGCGTTCACAAACCAATTTCGCGCTCAGCCTGGTGAGTCGAGGGGACTATGACAGGGCCGATAAAATTCTGCAAAAACTTGTGGCTCAATGCCTGGAACCGGAGAATACCCGGGTCCTGTCCTGGATCAACGCCTTCCGTGCGGAAGCAGCAATGAAAATGGGTGCACCGGATCAGGCACTGTACTTTTGTCACCTGTCAATGAAACAGGCGATTCGGGCAGCAGATCCGGTGTGCCAGGATCAGGCGATGCAGGTAGCACTGGAACCCTTGAAGGTGATATCCAGTGAAGCATTTAAGGGGAATATCATGTCACAATCCTTTCAGGAATCAGGGTTTCCGATAATCCGCGAAATTCTGAATTTTCTGGAAGAGAAAGACTGGTACACTGCCCGCGATCACTCAATCGGCGTGGGGCGCATATCCACTTTAATGTATGATGTTGTTTCAGAAATGTCCTCCATCAGTATACAATATGATCGCGACACATTTGAGATGGCTGCGTTACTCCATGATATTGGAAAATTATGGATTCCGTGGACCATTCTGAATCGCACAACTCCGCTGTGGAAAGATGAGTTTGATATCATCCGGAGCCATCCCGAGAAAGGTCGCAAATTCCTGGATGATCTCGGATTTCCGGTAATCGGCGCGATACTGGAAAAGCATCATGAACGACCTGACGGCAAAGGATATCCCGATGGTGAAAACATCGGTGGAATTGAAGAAAGAATACTGGCTGTGGCGGACGCCTATGAAGCCATGACGACGGCGAATCGCTCCTACAGGACTCCCATGTCCATCGATGCTGCGGTCAGGGAAATCATCGATCTGGGCAGCGTCCAGTTCGATGCAGATGTCGTGCGGGTCCTCCCGGTTGCACTTGGCTTGTAAACAGCCATATTTCAAATAATTTTGACTGTTCGCCTATGCTCCGTAGCGCCTTTGCTTGAGCGTTCCCAATGATTCGCCGACATGTAAAAAGACCGAACGGGGGTGGTAACCGTTGCATCCTTTGCGATCAGTCTGGGAGCCTATACGCCAACATTACAGGAACACTGCGCCGCCGACTGCAATGGCGATGAATCCGTCACAGCCGGTGATGCCCAGTCCATTTTTCTGGGAGCGCTCGGGATGGGAAGCTGCGTCGATCCCCTTTGAGACTCAGTCGCTTCCTTCAGCCCGGATCGGGCGAGCGCCTGGACGATGATTTCGTCAGGATCGTGCAGACCAGTTCATACGTAAATGGTGTTGAGAAAAAGGAATAGCACACCCCTACGTGGTTTAATCCAATGCTGAAACCAACTTCCTTTTTATCCGTATTAATTATTAAAGAACGTGATAGCGACCCCTTCCGGTCGTTATTCAACACGAAAGGGCGGTTCACAATGATTCGATCATCTGTATCCATAGCCATCCTTGCCGCCATTCTGTGTGTCCTGACCGGTTCGCACTCCACAGCAGCCATCCGTGACTATGCCGTGGAGGTCAGCGCGACGTGCAATGCGGACCCGCCACAGATCGACTTCACATGGCCCATGGATGCCGGCGCAACCCAATACTGGGTATTCCGGAAAGCACCCGGAGACAACAGTTTCGGAGAGCCCTATGCAATCCTGCAGAGCACGGCGACGGAGTTTTCCGACACGAATGTCGCTGTCGGCCAGGCATACGAATACTCCTTCCGGAAAACACTCGGATATTGGGCGGATCATTTTCAGTTCACTCCGGGTCTTTCGGTCACATTCACCATCTATGACAGCTGGGGGGACGGCATGTGCTGTCACCGGGGATTCGGGCACTACGAGGTGTCAGGTGACGGAGCGGTGTATGCCTCCGGCGGTGAATTCGGAAGCAGTGAAAGCACTCCGTTCATCACCGGGACAACCGGGGAAATGACAGTATCCGGCATTGCCGATTGCTTCCCGCCGGAGACAACATGGGAACTGACGGAAGATTCCTCCGGTTCGGTCCTGGCTCGGGGCGGTCCGTACGATTCTCCGGAATTCGGGCATGTGTTAGCCGGTATCCGGATCCCGCCGATGGAAGACCGGGGACGAGTTCTGCTGCTTGTCGCGGAGGAAGCACTGGTGCAGATCGAACCGGCGGTGGACCAGCTTGAGCTTGACATGATCGCGGACGGATTCCGGGTGCGCAGGGAAATTGTCCTGCCGGGCATGGATGTACCGGACATCAAGGCGATGATCGTGAACGCCTGCCTGGAAAATTCCGATATTGACACGCTGATGATTCTCGGTAACGTGCCCGTGCCATATTCCGGGGATGTCCGGGCGGCTCATGAAAACCACTGGGGAGCTTGGCCCGCCGATCTTTTCTATGCGGAACTGGACGGGGAATGGACGGATGAAACAGTGAACAATACATCTGCGGCATGGCCTGAAAACCATAATGTTCCGGGAGACGGCAAATATGACCAGACCTTCCTCCCCTCCGACGTGGATCTGCAGATCGGCAGGGTGGACTTGAGTGAGATGCCGGCATTCGATCTGAATGAATTCGCCCTGCTGCAGCGCTACCTGGACAGAAACCACGCATTTCGGCGGGCGGAGTTCAGAGCCGAACCGCGCGGACTGGTGGACGATAACGTGGGGGAAGCCTACGGCCTGGCGTTTGCCGCCTTCGGATGGCGACACTTTACCGCACTCTGCGGGCAGGGCACCGTCAGCGAACTGGACTATTTCACGACCATGGAGCAGGACAGTTACCTGCTGTCATACGGCTGCGGCGGGGGAAGCAACAGTTCCTGCGCAGGAGTGGGTACAACATTCGATTTTGCCGCCCGGAGCCTAAAAACTGTGTTTACTTCGCTGTACGGCAGTTATTTCGGCGACTGGGATAAACCGAACAACCTGCTTCGGGCGCCGCTGGCTTCCGGCGGCTGGCCGCTGGTCTGTTTCTACTCGGGACGACCGACCTGGCATATTCATCATATGGGATTGGGTCACACCATCGGGTTCAGCACCCGGCTGTCTCAAAACGCGGATCATGAGTATACCGTGGGTGACAGCCAGCGGCAGATACACACAGCTCTCATGGGCGATCCCACGCTCCGCCTGCACCCGGTCTCCCCTGCCGCGAACCTGGCCCTGACATACCAGGGAACCGGCGTGCAGCTTGATTGGGATCCGTCTCCCGAAGCGGATGAAGGCTATTACATATACCGGGCCACCGGAATGTACGACCGGTTCGAACGCATCCACACCGAACCATTGACGGAGCCGGCTTTTTTTGATCCCTCGCCACACACCGGAACAAACGTGTACATGGTTCGGGCCATAACCCTGCAGGTTTCAGGGAGTGGATCTTATTTCAATCTCAGCGCAGGGATCACAGCCACTGCGGATTTCCCTCCGGTCCCGACGCCAACACCCACACCGGTCTGCTGGGAAACCGGTGTTGTCCTGACCATGCCTTCCCACCGTTTCACATCCGGCAGCGCCTGTTACCTGGATGCATATATCTGCAATATGAATCCCGAGACAGCGGAGACAATACCATTTTTCTGTCTTCTTGAAGCCGGTGGATCGTACTGGTTTTATCCCGGATGGTCTGAGGATCCTGAGTGGATTGTCCTGGATGAGATAGCGCCGGGTGAGACGGTGATCCATGTTATTGAGCCGTTTGTCTGGCCTGAAGACGCGGGTGAAGGCGGAGGTCTGACGTTTCTATCCGTCATAACCGATCCGGCTTTCAGCGAGGTGACCGGAGTTGTCGGGCATTGGGAATTCAGTTATGGAGAATAGATGATCGCCATTTCGTCCATTGTAAACCCCCTGCCGCCATGGTACATTTTCGCTGCTTAACGGGATATGATTTCAAGCGGAAGGGAAAAGGATTCAAACCATGAAGGATCTGCTGCAAAAAGCGTTCAACGCGGTGATGGACGGAGACTCCGAATTGGCCCGTGATACGGCTGAAGCGTGGCTGGCCGCCGGAGGATCTCCGCTGGACCTCGTGAATCAGGCCCTGACGCCCGGTATCCGGGAAGTCGGCCGGTTGTGGGAAGACGGCGAATATTTCCTGCCGGAGCTGGTTTCCGGAGCGGAAGCCATGAAAACCGCCATGATCGTTCTGGAACCCGCCATGGTGCAGACCGATACCGGCACTTCCGGTTCCCGGGTCATTCTGATCGGAACCGTTTGCGGCGATATTCACGATATCGGAAAATCCCTCGTCGCCACGATGCTCAAGGCAAACGGATTCCAGGTCGTCGACCTGGGCGCAGATGTGGCTCCGGAACGATTCCTGCGCGCTTTCCACGATCATCATGCTGCTCTCATCTGCATGTCCGCACTGCTCACCACCACTATGACGGGCATCCCGGAACTCATCCGCCTGTTCGAATCGTCCGGCGTCCGCTCCCAGGTCGCTTTCATGGCCGGCGGCGCGCCGGTGACCCGGAAGTGGGCTTCTGAAGCAGGTGTGGATTACTACGGAGACAGCGCTGTTGACGCCGTGCGCATCGCCACGGATCATTTTCGGAGACGCAATGGATGAGCCGGTTTCTGGAGACACTGTCGCAGCGAATTCTCCTTTTTGACGGAGCCATGGGCACGGAACTCATCACCCGGGGCATGACCCGGGGGGACTGCTCTGAACGCTGGGTTCTGGAGGAGCCGGACCAGGTGCTGGCCATTCATGCCGATTATTCGGCAGCCGGAGCCGACGTGCTGATCACCGACACGTTCTGCGCCACCCGGCACCACCTGTCGAAACACGGGCTCGACTCCAGCCTGGAGGCCGTGAATACCCGAGCGGTACGGCTTGCCAGGCAGGCCGCAGGCACCGGGAAATTTGTCGCGGGCGACGTCGGTCCCACCGGGTTGATGTGGCCACCGATGGGCACAGCCGATGACACCCGGGTGGCGGCTCTGGTGACGGAACAGGTTGTGATCCTGGTTCAGGAAACTCCGGATCTGATTCTGATCGAGACCCAGTTTGACCTGCGGGAAGCGGTGGCTGCCCTGAGAGCAGCGAGAAAAATGACATCTCTGCCTGTGGGAGTTACGATGACATTCAACCGGACCCGGCGGGGCTATTTTACCCTCGTCGGCGACACGGTGGAAAAATGCATCAAAACACTGGTCGATTCCGGTGCGGATTTCGTGGGCGCAAACTGCTCCCTGACACCGGTGGATATGACGCCTCTGGTGGGGTTGATCACGGAACTGGCGGATCGTCCGGTTCTGATTCAACCCAATGCCGGGCAACCCCAGGTCCAGGGATCCACGGTGCATTACGATACCAGTCCGGAACAGTTTGCGGAGCAGATTCGACCGATTCTGGACACGGGTGTCAATGCCATCGGCGGTTGCTGCGGCACCACACCGCGTTTCATCCAGGCGGTCAGGCACTTGTTGGATACCCGAAAAAGCCCCGAGGATAACGGTGGAAATTTTTAACAATATCTCTGTCTCCGTCACATCCGATCTCATTCTGGATCATCTGTATCCGCCGGACTATCAAGGGCCTCCACGAAAACGGGACACGGTCCGCGTGTATGCCGAATGGGCTGCCGAAACGATTCAAAGTCATGCGGAACCCAAAGGAATCCTGTCTTACCTCGAACAACCGGAGCTGCAGGATTGGCCTTATATGGCCGAGCATACACAGGCCGTTGCCGGTATCGTCACGCTGGGTCACGGTTTGGACCGGGACATCGACCGGCTCAACCGGATCGATCCGGTGAAAGCCGTGTTTCTCGATGCAGCGGCGGCAGTTGCCGTGGAATCCGCCTGCGACTGTCTGGATGATGCGGCCGGGAGCCTGATTTCGGAACGACACCTGGCCCGGACGCCGAGAATCAGCCCGGGATTTGGAGAATTCCCCTTATCGGACCAGCAGTATCTGTTCCGGCTTGTCCCGGGGCACCTCATCGGTGTCACTCTTACACCGGGATCCATGATGACGCCGTTGAAATCAGTCAGTTTCGTTATTCTTGCCGGTGAAAACCCGGAAAATCTCAGGCAGGCATTTACATGCGATATGTGTGTAATGATCAATTGCCCGCTCCGGTATTCCGGTCAACGATGCTCCAAGAAGGAGGTATGAATACCATGAACGCGCTGCGACCCGTCATCACACTGCTGAATCAACACACCGTAACGGACATTGTTACGCAGGCGTGGGAAATTCTTGAAAATACCGGCGTGCAGATCGAGCACGGCGAGACGTTTCACGTGCTGGCGGACAGTGGGCTGCCAGTGATAAAGAACCAGCGCGTCGGGTTTCCCCGTCATCGATGCGAACCCTTTCTGGCAACCGTACCGGCGACATTTTTTCTGTTCGAACGCGACCTGGAGACCCGCATTCCGATCGGCGGGGATGCCGTGCACTACGATCCCGGATCGGCGGCGGTGTACTGGCTGGATCCCGGCGCGGATGATCATCGACGGGCGACGGCGGCGGATTGCATGCTGCTGGCTCAACTCACTGAAAAACTGGATGGCTACCACATTCAATCCACAGGCGTCGTGCCCAGTGATGTCCTGGAGGATTTCGCGGACTGCCTCCGCCTGATCTATCCGCTGGTGTTCTGCCGGAAACCCGTGATCACTGGCACTTTCAGGAAATCATCCTTTAAAATCATGCACCGGATGTTGTCGGTGATCGCCGGCAGCCCGGAGTTACTCCGGACCCATCCACTGGCGGTGTTCGACTGCTGTCCGTCTCCCCCTTTGAAATGGAGTGATCTCACCGGTGCAGCGCTCATGGATTGCGCTAGAGCAGGTATCCCGGTTGAAATGGTATCCATGCCCCTGGCCGGCGCCACGGCTCCGGTGACGCTCATCGGTTCCGTGATCCAGCATACCGCCGAAAGTCTGTCCGGCGCGGTAATCCACCAGATAGCAGCTCCTGGAGCCCCCATCATCTGGGGCGGATCGCCAGCGGCGTTCGATATGCGGCACGGCACAACGCCGATGGGTGCAATGGAAACCATGATGATCGATCTGGCATACAGTCAGGTGGGAAAATACCTGGGATTCCCCACTCACGCCTACATGGCCTGTTCCGACGCCAAGCTCCCGGATTATCAGGCAGGCTTGGAATCGGGTATCGGCGCGGTCCTGGCGGCTCTGGCTGGCATCAACATCGTGTCAGGTCCCGGATTTTTGAACTACGAAAACACGCACAGCCCCGAAAAAATCATCCAGGATCATGACGCGTGCGCCCTGGCATACCGGTTGATACAGGGCATGACGGTTCACGCGGATCCGGATGTGCCGGCTCTCCTCCACCGTCTCGCCGACACCGGTGATTTTCTGTCCGATCCGTCCACTCGGAAGCTGCACCGCCGGGAGTTGTCTCCGGCCGGAAAAGCCGTGTTCCGGGGCTCCATGGACCAGTGGCGCAACCAGGGCAGACCGCTTTCGCGGGACCTGGCACACGCCGTGTTGCAGGCGCTTGCGGAGCAGGATTCGCCGAGGCTCGATCCGGGCAGGACACAGGCGCTGGTAGAAATACTATTGCAGGAGGCGGATAATCTGCATATTGCCAAGGCGATCCGGGAGATTTTACAGGCCACCTGTATACACGTTTGAAATTGTCGGTGAACCTTAGTTCACGCAATCCGCTGTCACCGGTTGGTATTATTATTCAATTCAGTTTTTTTGCTATTCATCAACCTTCTCTTTAAAATAAAATGATTGTGTCTGAAAAATGAAGTTGTCCTTGACGGGAGGGATTTTATGAAGCGAAACATATTCGCGTGGATAGTTTTTTCTCTATTGTCTCTATGTGTTGTGTCTGTGTCCATCGCTGCAACCGTGCACGGCAATGCGTATAAGGATGGCCAGTCGGATCATTCCGGAATCACCATCGACCTGGAAACATTCGCAGGAGTTCCCGCTTTGAGCGTGACGGGATCCTGCCTGGTGATCCTTGCAGTCAGTTTTTTTCTGCTGCGCAAACGCATCGGGAAGATGCCGGTTTTCATGGTTGTGAGTCTTGTCGCGGGTCTGAGCTGCATCACATTTGCTGCGATGCGGGCAACTACGGTAACCAACAGCATGGGGCAGTATTTCTTTGCGAATGTGGATCCCGGAGAGTATTCTCTGGAAGCTTCCGCACCGGGATATATACCGGATGCCGTTGCACCGCTGGCCATTACAGCCGGTGATAACACCGTCCCGGATATCACGCTTTATCTTCAACCGACTCCGACACCCTTTCCGGCGGGTTCGCTTATCGCCACCGATCCGATAGTGGGTAACATGCGATCGGCACCGGCTGGTACGTTCATCCAGGGTTCTCCCATCACCGAACCGTGCCGGGAATATCTCGGAATTGATGAAACCCAGTTCACACACATCCTGACTCATCATTCGGCAATGATGGAAACGGAGGTCACACGGCAGATGTGGTTGGATCTCCAGGCATTGCAGACGAGTCTGCCCGTGGATCCCAGTGATACATATTGGAGTCCGAATTTATCCTGTCCGGTTCAGGCTGTCACTTGGTATGAGGCCGTGCTTTTTGCAAATCTCCTGTCAATACAAAATGGGTTTACTCCCTGCTATTATCGGGATGCCATATTCACGGATCCTGTGGATGCCACGAATTACATCAACGACGACCACTACTGTAATTTTTACGTAGGTGGATACCGGTTGCCGGCGGAAGGGGAATGGGAATATTGCTGCCGGGCAGGTACGACTACGCCCTTCTCGTGTAATGAAACGAATTACACGAGTGGCAATTGCACCAGTTGCACACCCGGCACGCATCAGGTGTTGGAAGCATATTGCTATTTTTGTGCAAATTATTCTTCACCTATTCACTGGTCGGTGGTGGATAGCAAGCTGCCGAATCCATGGAATCTGAAAGATATGCACGGCAATGTTGCTGAGTGGTGCTGGGATTGGGCTGATACTTATCCTGCTGGTCCGGTGACTGACTATACTGGTCCTGCAATGTCATCTCTCGGTCGGGTAGTGCGCGTTCTTGGCGGCTATCCAACCCAGTGCCGGTCCGCTGCTCGGTTCTATTTTAATCCAAACGATACAAGCTATACCCATGGATTCCGTCTCGTCAGAACATATTAATGATTTCCTGACCGGAAAGACGTACTGTCATAGGAGTGGAAGTGAATCGGTAAACCACTGAAGTTGTGATGCCGGAAAGAGGGAGAAATATGATCACACGCAATCTGGGGAACTCAGGAATTTCAGTCTCCGCAATTGGGCTGGGCTGCATGGGTCTGTCCGAGTTCTACGGGCCGCCCATGCCGGAGCAGGAGGCCATTCAACTGCTGCACCGGGCGGTTGATCTGGGAGTGACTCATTTCGACACTGCTGAAATTTACGGCCAGGGGAGCAATGAGCTGCTGCTCGGCAAGGCGTTTGCCGGGCGGTGGCAAAAAGTCGTGGTGGCCACCAAATTCGGACCGCAAAGGGATCCCGAGACAGGCGCTTTCACCGGAGTCGACGGCTCGCCGGCCAATGTCCGCAATTCCTGCGAAAAGAGCCTTCAGCGGCTGGGGACGGACAGGATTGATCTGTATTATCTCCATCGTATGGATCCGTCCACGCCGATCGAGGACACAGTCGGAGCCATGTCGAGGCTGGTCGAGGAAGGCAAAGTAAATGCCATCGGCTTGTCGGAAGCGTCGGCGGATACGATCAGACGGGCGAACGCCGTTCATCCCGTTGCCGCCCTTCAGACCGAGTATTCGATTTTCAGCCGGGACATCGAGCAGGAGATTCTCCCTGCGTGCAAGGAGCTGAACATCAGCCTGGTCGCTTACGCACCACTGGGACGAGGCATGCTGACCGGGCGCTACGCTTCGATCAGCGAGCGGCCAAAGGGAAAAACGGATTTCCGGGCGCGGATGCAACCCCGCTTCCGGCTGGGTAATATTGAGGCCAACCTGAATCTCGTGGAGGCTGTCAAGGAAGTTGCCGCGAGGATGGAGTGCACGGCGGCACAGGTCGCCCTGGCCTGGGTGTTGAGCCGGGGGGATCACATTGTCGCCATCCCGGGCACGACCCGGCTCGCCAATCTGCAGAGCAATCTTGGCGCAATGGACTGCCGGATTACAGCGGAAGACCGGGCTGTACTCGATGACCTGGCCGGGAAAGTTCAGGGCGACCGGTATCCTCCCGGAGAGATGGCGGCGATCAATCGTTGAGTTCAAAGTGAAGGACGGGGATCACACTGTTGTTTTGAATTGACTGAAGCATAACTCGGCTGACTCCTGATGCATGCAATTCAGTCTGAGCGATCCTGATCCTGAAACATCTGGAGTAATGGTCTGATTCTTTCATATCGGCTGCATTGATCCATGGCGAAAGGACATCTCATGAAACGTCTGACCCTTTTTTCTGCTGTCTATATCATTATATGGGTCTCCTCTATCTTTTCCGCTCAGGAACCGGTTCCCCCGGATAATCTCTGGCTCAAGGCGGTGGAGATTACATCTCACAACGAACAATGGACGCCGGGATACATGCTTTCATCCGTGATTGTGAAGGATAAAAAAGGCAATGTCCTGGAATCGGAAGACACGGAAATGAGATTTTTCGAGGATGCTTCGGGCGAAATCCGGAGTGAGGTAATATCCGGAGGGAATAACACATCCGCCTCCGGCAGTTCAGATGAAAAAAAGGATCAGAATAAGAAGAAAGAGGAAGACGAATCGGAAAAGCAGGAGTTCAGCATCAATCCGTCGGACAGCATGTTCAATACCGGTGTCCAGGATCGCGTGACCGCCACGGCAACAACGCGCAGACAGAGTATCGGCGATCTGCAGGCAATCGCATATGAATTCAGTTACCGGCAGGAGAACGGGGAAACACGGAAAGGGATAGCATGGCTCCATGAATCCACCGGTATGCCCCTGATGGCGGAATACACACTGGATCCGCTTCCGAAGCATATGGATGCAATGCAGACGAAAATGCAGTATTCAACTCAGAGTGTAGACACCTGGTACCTGGTGAAGCTGGAGATCACCGGCTC
This sequence comes from candidate division CSSED10-310 bacterium, assembly GCA_016931515.1. GTDB lineage: Bacteria > CSSED10-310 > CSSED10-310 > CSSED10-310 > CSSED10-310 > JAFGEQ01. Next base: position 255,447 of record JAFGEQ010000012.1, read on the forward strand.
CGGCGGGTTTCTGTGGATCAAGCGGCAGTTCGAGTCGCATATTACCTTCAGCCAGCATTTTCGGCATCAAGTGAACCGGGATAATCCGGACACGGAATAATATCGCGATATCAAGAACGCATGGCGAAAGACGGGGCGCAGGCAAGGAGCGCCCTTACGGTATAACGTTGATTTTAATGGCGAATGCCTTTATGGGCGGGGAAACCCCGCCCCTACGGTCAACCATCGATGATCGTCCCCTCATCGTTTCGGCTGCGCCCGGGCAGGTTTAAAACCCGACCCTCCGTCCCTCTACTTTCTACTGTCTTCTCGGGATTGGCTGCCTTGCAGAAACAGCCCGCATTATCGAAATGGGCGAACCAGTTAACAAATGACGATTATTCCGACCATCCAAACTGAAACGAGCCGAACGAACCGAACAGATCCGTCACCTCCGCATTTGTCATGGCAGCGTACCACATCATACCGGATGCACTGCCGGCTCCTTCCGGCCACGTGAATGAAGGCAGAACCGCAATAGTCTCAGCACCCGGAACAATCGTTCTCAAATAGAAATCAAATTCGGAAAAAGATGGCGCAAAAAAGTAACTGCCATACACATCCAGAATGACAAATACCGGGACGTCAGGATAGGTTTCAGCTCCCGGATTGCAAATAGTGACATCGCAAAAGCACGGATCGCCAGGATGGAAGTTATCTGTGGGCATCATAACTGTGCACCCCAGTGTCTCACATTCAGGTGTCGGCGTTGGAGGAAGTGGTGTGTTCGTCGGATCGCCCGGAGCTGTCGTGGGTGTCGATGTCGGTCTATGCGTCGGCGTATATGTGGGTGTGCGGGTGGGGATGGGTGTGGGAGTTCGCGTGGGAAGCGGCGTATTGGTTGGATCACCCGGTGCAGTCGTGGGCGTCAATGTCGGCGTACGTGACGGGGTGCGGGTGGGCGTGAGCGTTGGCGTTCGCGTTGGGGTGGCTGTTGGAGGTGAAGCGGATAACCGGTAATGATATCCCATGTCAACCGTGCCGATATCATATCCATCGTCGGTCCGGGTCGTCCGGCTATCCATACACACCATGATGGGTCCGCTGCCACCGGCATAACCGTTGAAACAGATTGCGACGGCGGATGTCGAACCGGTATTGAAACAGGGGCTGTTGGATGCCTGACCCGCTGCGGTCTGACTCAGATAGTAGGTACCCAGAGGACCGGAGACGAACAGAGGATCCGCGTTAATGTTCCCGGTGCCGGGGAAGACTCCGGATGTCCGTCTTACATTGGAGTAACTGCATAATGTGTTCCCGCCGGAAGAGGCAAAACCGTTTGAAGCGCTGTCCCAGATGATGCAGTTGATCATTGTCACATCAGACATGCTGTTGAACAGTGTGCACCCATCCATTGCGTCGTTCCCGGAAAACGTACAACTGGAAAAAGTTGCATCCGCGTTAGTTGCGTATGCTGCACCTCCGCCCTGATCGGTCTGATCAGATAAAGCGGTGTTCCCATGAAAAAGACAGTTAATGAGATCATGTGTCCCGATGATTTCGATTCCCCCTCCGGAATCAGCATCATTGAAAGCGATTTCACAATCGGTTACCACCGTCGAACCCGTCAGATAAAACCCGCCACCATGACTGAAGTTCGCTCCGCTGGCTGCACTATTGTAAAAAACTTTACATGCAACAAATTCTCCCCCGGCAGAGGAAACACCCGCACCCCGAAGAGCCCCATTGTTACTGATGTAAGTGTCATAAATTGAAGGATTGCAGCTTGCATCGCCAAACACAGCCCCACCATTGTTTCCTGCACTGCAATTGGTTATCCGGCATTCCGTGATTGTCGGGGAACAGTTTGATGCGATATATATGCCTCCACCGTTGCCAGTACCACCGGGCATGTTCCCGTTTCGAATCGTCACCCCCTTCAAGACCGTTCCTCTTCCTTCGTTGTGATGGAAATATGCGCCACGACCCGAACTCTGACAATCAATAATGCAGTTGTCCGGTCCATTGCTGGATTGGACAGTGATCGCTTTTCCATAAAACTCCAGGTTTTTATTGCCGGTTCCTGTGTATGTTCCATTCGCGATCATGACAGTATCAGTTGTACTCGCGGCATTGATGGCTTCCTGGATAGTGGCATATTGACTCGGCACATGCAGCGTCGCTCCACTTGCAAGTGGCGGCAGAAGCAAGAACAGAAGCGTCAGAATATATAATGAAGGCTTCATTTTAAAATCCTCCTCCTATGCATATGTAAAGTTCGCGATTCATTTATTAGTATATTTGACCAGTTTATACTGTCAAACCAGCTGGGGGTATTTCCGTGGGAGGAGTTATGCGGAAACCGGGGAACTGGCATGGGCAGAAATGATCCCGAAAACAGCATCGGGCAGGCGGTCGTCGTCCGCGAACTGCTGTCGACACTCCGGAGCACCGGCGAGATCACTCGTGGGCTTCCCCCGCTGAACCAATAAGATCGTTCCCGCTCTATTCAGCAACGCGACGAGATGGTCCAGCCCATTCTGCGACGACGATCCGCGACACCGACTACGACGCTTAAGATCTGGTTGTCGATTCGGAACAATACTATTCCGCTTTGGACTCCTTCCATCTGAACCGTCCGGCCGAATTGAGCCGGAGAATCGATTATTCATCGGGCCTGAGATATCATGAGAGTATGAGCAAGCGATGCACAGCAGTCCGGTTGTTGATGATCCTGCCGATCCTTGTCGCTCTGGATCTTCTCAACGCCGAGTACACCTTTCATTCAGTGGATACATTTCCGGGATGGAACCACCGGATTTTATTCGGCGATACCGATTACGACGGATTCATGGAATTGTTTGTCTATCGTGAAACCGGTGATCATGTCGGGCATATCGAAGTCTTCGAACGAAACATGGATGATCGTTACAACTTGACCAAGATCATAGACTCGTCTTCGATCCCGATTGTCATTGGTGACGGCGATGCCGATGGATTATCGGATCTTTGTGTCAAAATGATCAGCCTTGAAGCAGTTGATGCATATTTTTTAGAGAGCGATTCAGAAAGTTCGTTGCCGGACACTAATGTCAGTCCAATTGATGCATTCCTCGCTGATTCCAACAATCCAATGTATATATCCCGTCATGGCGTGTATGTGGATGCGGATCATGACGGACGGCAGGAAGCAATCATTCCTTTCCATCGATACAATTCCAACGCGATGATAGGTCACACCGGTCCGGCCGTTCTGGAGTACACAGCCGACAACACGCTGATGCTGAAGAACTTGCTCCTGCCTCTCGGTCAGCGGGGTAATGAAATCTACGATTTTGCCATCGGCGATACGGATCAGGACGGCAGCATGGAAGTGGCATTCTGTACAA
>JAFGEQ010000013.1 GCA_016931515.1 candidate division CSSED10-310 bacterium
AAAGTGACCCGAACCACCTGGGAACTCCTCGATTTCCCGGAATTGTGGCGGCGAACAGGATCACCACCGCTCTTTGCATGATCCCATCTAAGAAGAAATCAAAACCCTTCGTTCCAGGGGATAACTGTCTCTGATTTCATGAATATTGATGTCAAATGTAACGGAATTGGGAACATATCGAAGATGGAAAGGTATCGGTAATCATTTTGACAATTCAGGGCGCAGAAAATAGACTTGGAAAAGGAAAACTATGGCAATTCAATGCTTATCGCTCAGGTTAGGTGATATTGTTTCTCGCAACGTCAATTATGTCAAACCGATTGAATGAACACCAAACATCATCTGATCCTGCAATCAATTACAGTTATAACCCCACTCTGAGGATGTCAGGTCACCTAACAGAGCACTTGATGCTGAATCGATCATGACGGAATGAAAATAGAGTCCGGTGATGTATCCGATGCATTCCGGCCATGTAAACATCGGGACAATCGGTTCAAACACAGTCCCCGAAGGAATGTCCGCGATCACATAATCGATTCCTTCTCCTGTCTCCGGGTTAAAATGCGACCAGTCGTCCCAGAACCAGTACTGGGAAAAAATTTCCAGAGCAAAAAACACCCGGACCTGCTCCGGTGTATCCCCGGAGTTATTCAGATAGGCATACACATAGAATGAGTCGCCTGTTCTGCCCATTTCGGGGTGATAAATGCTCACACCAGTCGGATAGTCTTCCTTCCCGTCCCACCAGGCGAGATAATCGGTCATGGCGATGACAAGCGATCCGTCTACTCCCTGGGCGATATCGTACCCGTAGCTGTCGCCGGAAACGGTGCAATTTACTGGTAACTCCCGCCAGATGTTGCCATCCCATCGGGCAACCAGAACAGAAGGGTGCGAAGCGCCTTTGTCCCCGGTGATAAACAGATTCAAAAACGCATGACCAGCCAATCGATCATACGTGCAGTAATCGTCACCTCGAAAACTGCACGGCATTGGGTTCAGATCCCCCTCGGGAAGAACTACCTGGAAAATCATTCTTTGGGTTGAGGTGAAAAGCTGCCCATTTTCGAGACCCCATACTGTGACCAGCGGTTCTTGCGACGTAGTTGAAACAGACCATTCGCTGCCGTTCCAGTGGCACCAGTGACGCGTATAGGTGGTGCCATGCGGACCGTATTCGGCTTCCCCGCCCACAGTATGAATGTTCTGCACGGAAAAGCCCCAGACATCCAGGAGATGATCCACACCCGGATCCGGAAGCGTTTGCCAGGTTCCGCCGGAGAAGATGGTGATGCGATTGGAAACCGCAATTATCACGCAATGATCCACGGCAATATGTATTCGAGCATGATTTCGATACAGCCCGTCGCCGAACACATCCTGCGCAACGGTCCAGCTTGATCCGTCCCAATGATACGCGAACACGCCGGTTGGTGATCGGCCGGTGATGAAGACATTTTCCGGCGAAGTGCCTGCAACATCCAGGAATCGGAGATCTGTTTCCGGCCCGAACACCCTGGACCAGTCCACTCCATCCCATTGAAACACGTATGAAGCCGGAGTCTGAACACCTGAATATCCGATGGCATATGCGCAATCCGCATTATATGACCAGACTGCAGCGGGGCGGACCGGGTCTGCACCGTCAGTCAGTGAATAGCAGGTCCATCCCGCCAGTGCCGGCAGAGAAGCAACAGACAGGACGGCCAGACAAACCATCATCCATTTCATCATGTTTCTCCTTTCTCTCTATCTGTAATATACGACCCTGTTGCGGATTCGTAAACAGCATTATCCGGCAGACCGCTGAACACTGTCTGCACAGGAATCGATTCCCAGAACCGCTCCGAATATCTTTTGCGCATCACCTGCGGTGATGGTTCCACTGTCGTTGCAGTCAGCCGCACATGCTTCCTCAGGTGTCGGTTCAAGCATGCCGAGAACGATGAAAAATGCCAGCTGAGAATCTGCCGCTGTCAGAGATCCGTCGAAATTTACATCTCCATTATGAATACAGACGGGTTGGTGGGGAGTGTGCCAGCAACCAGATAATGAGACAGGGCAAATGAGGGAAAGGGGTAACACATTCTTAAGAGGTTTTGTTATTGAAACCGGGAAGGAGTGTTACCCATGTATAGAGCTAAGAAACGGAAGAAGGTCATGATCCTGCCGCGGTTGCCGAGATGATGGGTCATGGCGGATTGCAGATTACCATGAGGGTATACCACCACCTTCACCCGGATCGGGCGAGAAAGGTCATCAATTCAGCTCCGGACCTTCTTCCGAAAAAACCCGGACCTAAACCGGACCCAAATAGCAAATCCGTAAGTCAAAAAGATAATGTTTCTAATATGTTAAAGGAATGGACGTCGTTGCAATCAATTCGAACCTTTGGTTCGGCGCATCTCACGTTCGAGGTGTATCCCCAAATCGGTATCTCCCAATCGGAATTGCATCGGGATAAAATCCTGGAATTGTACCGGCTTGGGATGAACAAGCAGGCGATTGCGGATCAGGTGGGATTGACGCGGCGGGTTGTACGGTATGCGATCAGGAAGCACCTGGAAAGGGTAGAGGAGCAGTAGGCAAAGTTTACCGTTTCTTTACCGAAAATTTACCATTTTATACTAGATACATTATAAAATTAGTCAAGTATAAAATTCAATATTGGAATACGTTTTTGAAGAATAATAGCTTCCCGATTCAGTCTTTTAACGATCATCTTTTAAAATTGAGGGATATCTTAAAGAAAACAAAACAAAATCGTGCAGTGTGACATCGTGTCACTGTATTTTAATATCTGAACCTTTTACTGAATCGACGATTTTAATGTCTGAAAAAGTAAAGTAAATTCGGAGAGAAATATTAGAATCTCTTAAATACTCAATCCCCAGAATAAACACCAAATTGATCCATCTTTTCCAGTAACGTCCTCTTTTAGAATTTCACTCAATTATCTTGGTTGGTTAATCAACTTTTAGCATCATTTTTCATTGAAACGCGATCATCAATTACGCGAGGTTGTCCCAGAAATAGTTGAAAGTTGAAAAAGGGTGGCGGTTCGACCCGCCGACTCGTTAGAATCGGGTTGGCTAAACAAAAAG
>JAFGEQ010000014.1 GCA_016931515.1 candidate division CSSED10-310 bacterium
ATGCCCATCAGGTCCAGCACGACGAAAAGTCTGGCGTCTGCAAGATCATAGTCTCCGGTATTCCAGAGACAGATCCTGCAGAATGCGCTGTCACCCGAGCGGAACCGGTGCGACGGCATGCCGATGAAGGAGCGGGTTTCAGACGGCCAGGTAAATTCATGTGCACCCATGTCGATTCCATTGCCGCTTGGGCGGGGGTTCCCGTACAGATCGGTTTCGGGCGCGTCTTCGGCTGTTCCGGCGTCAATGCAGGGGGAGAACGGCGACAGTTTGGCACCGGCCGGATCGCGACTCAATATCAACGGATCTTTGTCGATATTGCCGTCGCCCGGATATCCCGTTTCGACATCGGAATATGAAACCACATGATAAAGTGGGTTACCATATCCATTGGATCCTACATTGAGTGACGGCGGGGAGTTACCCCAAAAAATACAATTACTCATCGTTACCCGAGAAAGGGATTCCGGATATTTCATGATTTCGCCAGTATTGTTCAGAAGTGAGCAATTGATCAAAATCGGATAGTAAAAGAATCCACCGCCAAGAAGATATCCATCCTCAGTCTCATTTTCAGAAATCATGCAATTGATAATCTGCGGACACCATGGAATACCCGCGGATGGGGATATGATTGTACCATGGCTATATTGATGTTCTTTAACGCTGAAATTTTTCACAATGACACAGTCGGCGATCACCGGCGATCCATCGGCGAATCGGATGGCAGCGCCGTAGTAGTCATAGCCGTTTCTGATCGTCAGCCCTTGAACAATACTGTTTCCTCCTGCTTGAATACCAAAGTGATGGGATGACTCGGACCCCTGGCAATCGATGATACAGGCGAGAGGGCCGTTCTCTGACTGAACGATAATCGTTTTTCCACTGATCACAAGATCTCTGTTGCCGTCCCCGGTGTAGACTCCGTCGGCAATCAGAACGGTATCGCCGTATACGGCTGCATCGATGGCATCCTGGATTGTGGGTTTATCCGCCGGAACGCGGATCGTGGCTGCCGAAACGGCAGACGCGAAAACACCGATACCCAGACACATCATCCATTCCAAGAAGTGTTGCCTCATTTCCCAACCTCCGGTCACTGTTCCCAATCTGACAACATATCAATGATGGGACTGATTTTTTAATGTGTCAAGCAGGCAGGCAACGTTGTAACCGTCCGGCCATCGAAGACTGTCATGGAGCATGAAGGGCGCGGAGACCGCGCCACTACGATCAACCATCGATGATCGCCGGTTCTCATGATCCATGGGCGAAAGATGTCCCTCAACTTTCTACTCTCTCCTCTCTGGTTTCTCGGCCGCAGGCCGTGCCCGGCCCCGTATAGGTACCATTGGCTAATAGAACGAAATCGCCGGGTGCCGCAGCATTTACTCCGGATTGGATTGTCGGGAAATCAGCCGGAACATGGATTTCTGCAGTGAATCCAAAATCAGCTGACAGGATGATAAAGAGCAGGCACGGTGAAGTTATAAAAATATTGGTCTCATAAGCTAATCATTGGTTCCTGAGTTCCTTCATTTCGGTGGATCGCGCCAGTTGGATTTTCCAGAACGGTTTCTTTTCGGAGCGGTCGATCAATGCGAGTGCCGCATCGACCACTGTGGGATCGAAAAGGATATTCCGGCCTTTTGTCAGATGGGCGACGGCGCTGTCGATGCCGAGTCCGCTCCGGTAGGGACGGTGCGCAGTGATGGCGTCCAGCACGTCAGCGATAGCGAGTATTCGTGCTTCCGGGATGATTCCGTCACCGCCGATATGCCGGGGATACCCGCTTCCGTCGAGCATTTCGTGGTGTTGAAAAACGGCTTCCGCGACAGGAAACGGGAATTTGATGTCCTTCAGGATTTCAAAGCCTTTTTCCGGGTGTTCGCGCAGCATGGCGATTTCCAGCGGTGACAGGCGGGAGGGTTTGGTCAGGATTTCGGCCGGGATGGCGATCTTGCCGATATCGTGCAGTTCACCGGCCAGGCGAAGCCCCATGACCCGTTTGCTGTCCCAGCCCATGAGGTCCGCGATGCTCTGAGCGATGAAAGCAACATTGGCGGCATGACCGGATGTATAGGGATCCCTGAATTCCACGGCTTTCGCCAGAGCGAACACCGTCCGGTTGATGGCTTCCAGTTGCTCCATCTCCTCCCTGCGCCGCTCGGAAATATCAGTCAGGTTCAAGATCACACCGCGATACTGACCTTCAGAACCCAGGACAGGCGTGGCACGCATCGTCAGGATTTTCTCCCCAATCGTGAACTCATCCTCCAGGAAGCTCATGTCTTCGTTGGATTTCAAGCGGCTGACAAGCAGCGTCAAACCCGGGAACAGGGAGGTGAATTGCGGGTCGAGCAGTTTCATTTTCCGGGCTTTTCCGTAACTGGTGTCGATCAGATCGAGTGCCAGGGAATTCAGATGGAGAATTGTATCATCCCTGTCGGCATAGATGATGGCTTCCGACATCTGATTGAAAATAGTCCGGTTCAATTCCTCGGATTCCGCCAGCTGCTGCTGGGCGATGGATCGATCCCATTCGAGCGAGATCTCTTTCAGAGCCTGATTGATGGAGTGCGGCAGATGGTGGATAAAATTCAGCGCGGTGTCCTTGACAAGATAATCACGGGCCCCCATTTTCATCGCCTGGACAGCGATTTTTTCGTCGCCCTGCGATGTGACCAGCAGAACGGCGGGCTGTCTGGGCATGGTCTGGATCGCCCCCAAAATCTCCAGCCCATCCATATCACCCAGCCTGTAATCGAGTATCAATACCTCCGGCTGTTCTCTTTTCAGTATGTCCAGACATTCCGCTCCGGATTCGGCTTCAAGAAAATCCGTGTTCGACCGGTTCTCCTCAAGAGCCTCCATCATCAGAAAACGATGGTCTGGATCATCCTCGCAGACGAGGATTTTAACCCGGTTGTCCATTGTCATCTCCAGCCTTGTCAGCGGTTCGTGTCGGCAGGGTCACGATATGCCAGTACATGTTCAGGTTCTTTAACGCCTCCATGAACTCGTTGAAATTGATCGGTTTCACGATGTAGCTGCTGGCATGATACTGGTAACTCTTCAGAATTTCCGATTCTTCCCGGCTTGTGGTCAGCATAACGACAGGAATATTGGCCACATCCGGCATTTCCTTGATACTTCGAAGCACCTCGATACCGTCGATACCCGGCAATTTGATATCCAGCAGCACCAGGATCGGTTTCTGAGTGCGCAGATCAGTCGCGTACTTCCCTCTGGCGCACAGAAAATCCAGTGCTTCTTCTCCCGATTCCGTCCAGACGATTTCGTTTTGCACATGATAGTCTTTCAAAGCATCGATAATCAGCTCCGCATGGTCGGGATTGTCTTCGACCAACAGAATCACATTAGAATTTCTCATTCAATCCCCCTGTCTCTCATTTTACCGGTTACGCCCGTCATCAACAACTCGTGGAATCGTAATATAAAATGTCGAACCCTTTCCGGGCTCCGATTCGAGCCGGATACCCCCGCCGTTAAATTCGATAATCCGCTTGACGATTGTCAGCCCGATGCCGGTTCCCTCATCCTCCTTCCGGCTTCCGGGTCTTTGAAAAGCCTGAAAAACTTTCTCCTGAAACTTCGGGTCGATGCCCCGCCCATTGTCCCGGAACGCGAGTTCCCAGATATTGCCCCGGGATTCACCGGAAATGAGCAGGACGGGTTCCCGGCCACATTCGCCATACTTGGCGGCGTTGGTCAGGAGGTTCGTGAAAACCTGCCGGAGTCTTTTCCGGGAATACTGCGTCAAACCGATTGTGTCCGGCATTTTGATCGATAATCCGTGCTGCTCGATCATCGCAGTGCATTCCTCGATGCTTTCCTTCAGGCAATCCGCAATCTCGATCGTCTCCCTCGCCTCCTCGATCCGACCGATCCGGGACAGCTCCAGCAGGTCCAGCACCAGGTCCTCGAGCCGCTCAACATTGACCAGGATCCGTTCCAGGTAATGACGCGATTTATCGTCCAGATTTTCGTTCGTGCTCTTGATCAGCCGTTCCGTCATTCCGTGAAGCGTGACCAGCGGCGCTTTCAGATCGTGCGACACCGTATAAATGAACGCCTCCATTTCCTGATTCGCACGAACCAGATCCATGTTGCGCTTCTCGATCGCCTGATACATCTCCTTCAGTTTCTCCTCCGATTCCAACCGCTCCGTGATATCCCGCGCCACACCCACAATCACGGAAGAGAAACCGTTTTTCGCTATCGGAGCCTCATTCACCTCCAGAATCCTGCGCCGGCCGTCACGCGTTCTGATTTCCACATTGTATGCCGGCTGCTTGACACCCGTCTCCAGAGCGTCCCGCGTCGCCTTGTAGGCATGATCTTTCAACGGTCCCGGCACGACATACTGGGGCACACTCTGCGTCCATTCGTCGGCGGGATATCCGGTGATCGTCTCGACGGCCGGTGACACATAGGACAAATGGCTGTCCTTGTCATGGACGTAAATAAAGTCGGTGGAATTCGCGCCGATCAGTTCGAACAGGTCCCGCGTTTCCTTCAGGCGGTTTTCGGCTTCCTTCTGAACGGTGATATCCCGCAGTGTCACTACGATGGCAGGCTGACCGCCGAATGTGATTTTCCGGGCGAACCCGCGTAAAATGACATTCGTTCCGTCAGGTTTCCGCATCGGGTTCTCCCACTCGTGCTCCGCCAGTTCCCCTGATTCCAGCTTCCGGTACTTTTCCGCGGCATAGTCCTTTCCCCGTGGAGTCACTGCCAGCAGGCTGTCCAGAGTGGCGTTTCGCACACCCTCGGGGGTGAAGCCGATCATGCTGCAGAACGTCGTGTTGAAATACAGCGTTCGCCCCTTTGAGATAACAAAAACACCGACCGGCAGGCCGTTAAGAATGGAGTTCAGGCACTCGACATCCGGCTTGCAGCCCGGTTCTGAAGTTGTATTACTCATGGTTCACCCCCGGTGAGTTATCGATGATACTAAAATTGTAAGGGGGTTCGATCCGGAAAGCAATCTTGACGAACCGGCGCACTCGGATGTAGGGAGACATGCGCGAGCAGATGATCCCGGCGGGAGTCTCTCATCTTTCCATCAAAGGGAAATTCGTCTATCATAATTATCCGGATAACCCGGATGTCCTGGAGGGCGTTTAAAATGAAACGGATATCATCGCTTCTCATGATCATTTTTGGCATTTTGATATGGTTTGTCAGGATGAACTGCGGATCGAACACATATTCTCCATCCAGTGATACCGATAACGGGTGGATTGAAGTCACTCTGGACAACAGGACGCTCCGGGGAGAGCATGCGTTCTGCACTGTTATGCCGAATGACGGGTTTTACAGTCTGGAGAATGACGGAGGCGGTGATGAGGGTGTTTATATTTCTTTTTTCAGCGAGAAACTGAATCTGAAAGGTGTTGAATCAGGGAGCGATCTGGTCGGCAGAATCCTGCCTATTGCAGGCAGTGGCGTACTCGATGGGATTATCATCGTCACGAATGACAGGGATTTTGGATTCGGTTCACAGACCGGTGCAATAAAAATCGACAGCTTCGACGATGGCCTGCTCAAAGGCACCGTGTCAGGGACTTTCATAAAAATTTCCATCCAGGACAATCGCCGGATGGGAACATACGATATTACCGGTTCATTCGAAGTGCCGGTTTCGATAGAAAAATAACACCTCTCCCTATAATTTCTTCTTCACCGAATCCCCGCTAAAGTGTATTGACGATCTGCCACAACCCGAACGGAGCGGCAGATCCTACTCGTTCCAGAAAAACCCGCGATGGCCGATTGAGCCGAAGATTTCGACCGTGTTCTCCTCGAGAAACACGGCATACCAGGTTGCGGTACCCGATCCGGCACCGACGGGCCACATGAACTCCTGCAGAACCGGCAATTCGGTCAGCCCCGGAGGATAAACGGCGGACGCTTCCCGGAAACAATACGGTTCCTGAGTAAAGCCGGGAGCAAAAAAGAAAAGACCGTATGCCTCAAGGACAACAAACAGCGGGTAACCGGTCATCGGTGCCGATCCCGGGTTGCACACCCGGACATTCACCCAGCAATTGTAACCGGTGGAGTAATAGACATAGGGCATTGAAATGGAAGCGCCTGTTTCAGCACACGGACCGGTTGTCGCCGTTGGCGTCGGTGTCGGTACCGGCGTGAACGGCGTTGCCGTCGGATGGGGTGTCGCTGGAATCTGAAGATCCCAGTTGATGTTCAAGCTGGTCCGCTTCGAATACCAGCCGGATTCCGGACACCAGTCGGATTCTGCATCGTCGGAATGGTTGACGGGATAACTCAGGCAATCGTTAATGTCGATTTGTTCGCCGACAAGGGAAGTTATACTTGTTTGAGTGTCGATACTGGTGGTCGGATCAAGCCAATATTGACCCCAGTCACCTATCCATCCATACCAGTATGCCTGCAATGTGCTTTGCGTAGTTACATCGATTTGCCAGGTTTTTCCCGGATCGAGCGGCCAATCGAAGTCAGGATAAAAGGGGTCATAATTGGTGTCGATCCGGGTGTACCCTGTGCAGTGATCAGAATACTCCCCGCCGAGGAACCAGTCCCATGTGCCGTCAATCGTGTGATACAGACTGACGGTAATCGGATTGAGTGTGTTTCCGTCCAGCCAGAGTGTGATAGTCAGCGGTTGTTCCCAATAGGAATATCCAAAACAGTAATCGTCATGATCGAAAGCGGCATTCCCCGGACCGCTGCCCGAAAAATCGAACCGGTGCATATCGATCGACACTCCGGACATCGGATGATTCCGGGTTTCGACACCCATGTATGTCCAGGTTCCGGTTGCCGATCCATCCACATCGACTTCCATAGGGTTGCAGATGACGGAATCCGTAACGAAGTCCATGGAGTAGTTGATCGAACTCTGCCATTGCTGCCCGGCATCCCATGCGGCGCATGGCGGTGAATTGCGCATCGCAAGAAGCAATATGAATGCTGCTACTGTACTTTTCATCGAGCATTTCCTCCTGTGATTCAGGATTCCCTTTTAATGCGAATTCTAATTTCTAAACAATTATGGTGGCTGGACTTTTCCGATGTCAAGTGAAAGCAGCTTTGAGCCCGAAAATTCCTCATATCCCCGAAGGGATCGATGACGGAGCTGGCATTGGAATATGTTGACTCCGATAGGCTTTGATGAACTCGTTTCCTTCGGAACGAGATATTGTCAAGATCCGGAGTTGCATCGGAGTTCCCAGAAGACAATTCATTCCGAGGATGACGCTGAAATTATCTGATTTGAGATATTGATTAAGCGCGCTGCGGGTACCCCACTCGGCGAAAGAACTGAAAGTATCCTTTTCCGGGATGTTTCGAAAGACCTCAAAGTTCCGGCATTCCTTAACTTTGTGCATGGTTTCAATCATGGCAATCAGCGTCAGTTTTACTTCTTCACGTTTATCCGGAAGTGCGATCATAGTCATCTTCATGATAATCATAACAGCCCTTTACCTGGGTGAGTTGCAGCCTTATAACTGCCCCGCCCTGTTAGTCAGTGACTAAAAGTAAGGAACCAGTCCCAGGATGCCGATAATGATCAAGTAAAAAGCGACTACATAATTCAATAGTCTGGGTTTGATCAAAATCAGGACTCCGGCAAGCAGCGATATCGCAGGTCCTGCGTAACCTGAAAATGAATGAAAATTGATTGTCATAGTTAACTCCTTTCAGATAAACATTCGTGAACTCGATATTTTGAACACGAACGTGTGAACGCATTCATATAGCGTCAATGGTATTAACCTTTCTTACTCGAATACAGCAGCAGTGCACCACCGACAACAATCGCTCCCACACCGGCCCAGACAGGGATATAAACTGTCTCCTTGTCTTTCACTGATACCTGGAAAACTCCCAGATCAGCCGTGTGAGTCGACTTGACGTAGGTGAAACTGCCGTAAGCCAACCCAACAACGCCGAGAATAATCAGGATGATAGCTACAATTTTCAATGAGTCCATCTTGTTTCTCCCGGTCAGCAGGCTGATCGATGTTTTGAACGAGGAACTCGGCTCAGCTTCGATCAGCCTGCCAACAGTCACTGTTTACAACGCAACAGGCTTCCTGCCCTGCTGCATCAGAAATGACTCGGAATGTATCCCAACAGAACGAGGATCAGAACGATAAACAATATCGGACCGATCACTGAAACGGGACGATATCCCCACTTCCGGCTGTAATTCCACGTGGGTAAGCCGCCCACCAGCAATAGAACCAGGACAATCAATAATAATAAGCCCAAAATTTACTCCTTTCGTGCGTTTGAGACTCACTTGAGCCGGCTCGCGATTCCATACGAGCCGGCCACAATCAGTCTCTACAAAGCCTTCGACTCTTCGATAGTCATCTCGTTGTTCACTTTCACAACACCATTGATGTCGTTGACGAGCTTGGTAACCAGTTGTTTTTCAGATTCGTTTCTGGCCATCCCGCTTAAAGTGACCTCACCATTGTCTGTTTTAACCTGGGTCTTGAGCATCCGGGTCGAGTGATGAAACAGCAGTGACAACTTAATCTGGGAAGTGATTGACGCATCATCGATGCTTTCACCGATTGTCTGGCTTGTCGTCTTCTCAGTTTCTGCGATAGTCATCTCATTCTTGACGGCTTTTACGCCCTCAACATCCATAGCGTATTCTTCAGTCAACTGCTTCTGAGCTTTGTTGTCGGCTTCACCGACCAGGGTTACGACCCCGTCTGTGACGGAAACGTCAGTACTGAGGCCACTGACACCTTTGTGAAAAAGCAGTACCATCTTCACATGCGCACCGACCCATAGATCTGAGTTTTCAGCAGGACTTTCGCCCTTGATTTCAAGCTCGTTCGTTACGCTTTTAACACCGGACAGGTTTGCCATGGTTTCCTCGGCTAACAATCTGCGGGGCTCATCCGCAACCGTTCCAGTCAGCGTGACAACGCCATCTTCTGACTTGATTGTCACATCATCTCCTTTTAGAAAGGTTTTGAATACGTATAGCTTCCCTGCAGATGCCTCGATTCCGGCGTCCGTATCGGACGCCCATACCGGTGCGCCGGTCACGGTCAGCATAGCTAAAACCACCATTATCATAAGCAGATTCATCATTTTCATTTTCTTTTCTCCTTGATGTATCGGTTGTTCTGCCAGCAGGATTCCCTGCACTTCAGCAGAACAACATCCTAATGAGACAGTCTCTCTTCGTTCTTTTTCACGTCCGGGGCTGGCGAAGGCGTAGCGTTTGGATTGATCTCCCCTTTCTCAACCTTGGGTTTTATCTGTGGTTTCCCTTGAGGTTTACCCTGCGGTTGATCCATTGGTTTCGCCTGCGGGTTACCCTGGGGTTTACCCTGGAGTTCGTTCTGCTCCTGATCCTTGGGTTTTATCTGAGGTTTCCCTTGAGGCTTACCCTGCGGTTGATCCATTGGTTTTCCCTGCGGGTTGCCCTGGGGTTGCTCCAGTTTTTTTCCGGGTTTTGAGCTGATCGGAGATATGGAAAGCTCTTTCTTTAAAGGTTTTTTAATCTCCGAGGCCTTCTGAGGTTTTCCATTGACGATATCCGCCACTTCCAGCTTTTTCCGTTTTCCCTGAAATGTGTTGAGTTCGCGAGCTCGGGTCTGGAACTCATTTTGATGATTTTTATCCAGGCGAGTAAACCGAATGGGTTGTTTGTTGTCGGCAACGACATCCGCAAAACGTTTCCCGATAAGCACGTTCGCCCGGTTTGCGGGTGACTGCTGGTTAAAGTTTTTCTGCATAGCGTATGTGTGTGGAGGGCGGGCGTCTTCATGCTGACGCCGATAATCGTATTGCACATGAAGACGATGCTCCCATCCTTGATCTTCCCGCTGCCGTCGCGAGCGGTAATTTCGGTAATAGGGATCATAGCCGTATCTCGTAGCGTGTTCCGACCACCATGGATGATAACCGCGACTTTCATAACGGGCATCGTAGTAATCACCGAAATAGTAGTGGTGTGAATGCATTTGAATGAACAGGGCAAAAAAGAGCGAGTCGATATCCAGAGTGATCGTCGGTGTGTAGTAGTATCCGGCGTGGGAATAGGTCGGCCGAGGATAATAGACAGGTGCGAACATCACGCCCCGGCGAACCAACTGGTAGTCCCAATAACCGCCAACAAAAATACAGCCTGCGGGAGTCCAGACGTAGTGTGCGGGAATCCAGACAAGCTCCGGCATGTCCGTTACCCAGTATCCCGGTTGCCACTGATATTGATTCTGATACCAGACCCAACTTCCCGGCATCCAGATTTGATTGATTCCTGCCGGCGGTGAGCTTGGACCCGCTTCCTTCGAGTCCGGAGGTGGTGGCAGATACACCATGTCCGGCTGCTCAGCTTCGGCCCAGAAGCCTGATACATATAGATTGCCGCCCTCAACTTCTGTCCAGTATCCGGGGACCCATTGACGATCGGGCGGAACATCCCGCCAGACACCACTTATCCAGATAAAATCATTCTGCTCATCATCCCAACTCCAATACCCGGAAATCCATTCCACATTGTCACCGTCAGGGCGATAATCGGGCGGTATTTCCGGTATCGGGTCCGGAACTCTCCTATTAATGACGAAGCCGGGTTGGTTTTCATCGACACTGACATTCGCAAAAGCCTCGTGAATCTGACCACGGGTCAGAATCTGCATCCCATCATCGACGGATGCCTGCCCGTTGACCTCCGGCGAGATACCGGAAATCAGACCACTGCATACTCCGATCCAAAATGAAAGAATCATACCTCTTCTAAGCATTTGAAACATGTTCATAGGTACCTCCATGACTTGTCTCTCTTCAAACTTCGTACCAATCTCAGGTGTCTCGTGGCGGATCGCCTTAGTAATTGATTTCTATAGAGTATATTCAAACGGAAAAGCGGGGATAGATAATTAGACAACCTCTTTTTCGACCACATATGACCATTGGTCATATGTGAACATCAATGGATCATCGTCTGGATATGATATCTAAGTTGAATGATGTTGTTACGTCCCCAGTTCCTGCAACGTACGCAGGAAGGAGATCACATCTTCCCGGGTCAGCATCCCGATAACATGGTGATCCCGTGTGACCGGTAACTGGTTGACTCCGTCGCGGTCCATACTCTGAAGAGCAGCCCAGACCTCGGTATCGGCATTGATGTGTTTTGACTGGTCTAAAGAGAGCATGACCTTCCCGGCACTCGTCGTCGGCCATTCGTGACGGGGTATCTCCTTGATCTGATGCAATGTCATCAAACCAACCGCATCGTCTCCGTGATTGACCAGAAAACAGTGTTGTCCGCTACCGAGGATATGATCGTCCACCAATTGCTGCAACGTCAAATCGGTGGGAACAGATGCACAATGATTATTCATCGCCTGCGAAACTTTATAACCCGTCAACAGACCTTGAGACAGCACCTGATGCACCTGGCTGGATGCCGCGTTGTCGAGGAACCAGCCGATGAACGCGATCCAAATCCCTCCACCAAAATTGCCGTGGAACATTTTCCATACACCGGCAAAGATAAACAGAAAAGCAAAGAATCTGCCGGTATTTGCTGCGATCAGAGTCGCCCGGCGCATGTTTCCGGTAATCGACCACACGATGGCACGGAACACTCGACCGCCATCAAGAGGGTAGCCGGGAATCAGATTGAACAGCGCCAGGGCCAGGTTGATGAAGGCCAAATATTTTACCAGCCCCAACAGGGGTTCAATACCGGTCACCAGCGGCCGTAATGAATAGAACAGGAGCGCCAATGCAAGGCTGACGAACGGCCCCGTAATGGCAATAAAGAACTCCGCAATGGCACTGGGGGGTTCCGCTCCAAGCCGAGCGACGCCGCCGAAGAGGAAAAGCGTGATGCTGCGCACCGGAATTTTATATCGCAACGCTACCACAGAATGGCCCAGCTCATGGAGCAGCACGCTTGCAAAAAGCAAGATAGCCGTCACGCCGCCCATCAACCAGTAAAGCAGTGGTGACCAGCCCTTGAACTCAGAAGGATAGTAACTCCCTGCCAGCATCCAGGTGAGCAATGCGAAGATCACAAACCAGGAGTAATCCAAACCGATTGATATCCCAAGAATCCTGCCGATTGGAATAGTGTGTCGAGTCATAAATAGTCTCCTTCAGTTAGCCGTAATATCAAATGTCGTGCCAATCCGGACGGCCTGAGTTTTATATCGCAGAACAGATTGATTTCTAACGAGTAATTCAACGAATTGATTCGATATGTGTGAGAATTGCACACGAGCGAAAAAGGTCATATTTAATCAATGGACTTTCAATTCGACGAAATGCTCCCTGCGATCGTCCTGAAGAGGAATTGTCGTTCCTGATAAGTGCTGTCCGTCGAGTGAGAGCAGATTCTTCTCGGACGAATCAGTTGCCAGACGAGTGATGCGGATGTGATAGACCGTTTGTCGGTATCGGTAATGAATTTTAAAGGTCGTCCAGGCGTTTGGGATGAGCGGGGTAACGTGTAATTGATAACCCTCCAGGTGAATACCCAGAAGGGTTTCGAGGAGCAGCTGATACATCCAGCCGGATGATCCCGTGTACCAGGTCCAGCCGCCGCGTCCCATGTGTGGCGCAACTGCATACACGTCTGCTGCGACGACATAGGGCTCCGCTTTGTAAACGGCAATTTGTTCGGATGTTCCGCCATGCCGGATGGGATTGAGCAGCGCGAATAGTTCCCAAGCGCGTTCGCTGTCACCCATGAGAGCGATTGCCATTGCGGACCAGATCGCTCCGTGAGTATATTGACCGCCGTTTTCGCGCACGCCGGGGATGTACCCTTTTACATAACCTGGATTGAGAGGAGATGTATCAAAGGGCGGATCGAATAATTGAATCAAACCGGCATCTCGTCGGATCAATCGTTGATCCACTGATTGCATGGCCTGACGCGCACGGGTCAGATCGCCGGCACCGCTTATCAGCGCCCAGCTCTGCGGTAGAGAATCGATCTGGCATTCCTGATTGGATTGGGAACCGAGTGGGTCACCATTGTCGAAGAAGGCTCGGAGATACCATTGACCGTCCCATGCGTGCTGCTCGATATTCTGTTGCAGCTGATGGGCTTGATTGAGGCATCGTTCGGCAAAAGCGGGATCATTACGGGCACGAGCCAGTTCGGCAAACCGGGTGAGCACGTCATAAAGAAAGAATGCCAGCCAGACGCTCTCACCACGCCCCTGGTTTCCCACCAGATTCATGCCGTCATTCCAATCACCGCACCCCATCAATGGTAGACCGTGTTCACCGGAAGTCATCCCATGCTCAATGGCGCGCACGCAATGTTCGTAAAGCGTTGCTTGCTCATCGGAACGATTTGGTAAATCATAAAGAGCCTCTTCGCCTGGCTTGAGTGGCCGGGTTTCGAGGTAATGAATTCTTTCATCGAGCACTCCGGTGTCGGCAACGCACGACACATAGCGGCATGTCACATAAGGTAGCCACAGATAGTCATCGGAAAAATGCGTTCGTACGCCTCGCCCGGCAGGTGGATGCCACCAATGCTGTACATCCCCTTCGCGAAATTGATGCGCAGCCGCGCGAAGTAAATGCTCGCGGGTGAGTGCGGGTTCGGCATGAACCAGCGCCATTACATCCTGCAACTGATCACGGAAGCCGAATGCGCCGCCCGATTGATAGAAACCAGTCCTGCCCCAGAGCCGACAGCTTAATGTCTGATACAGCAACCAGCCGTTCGCCATCACATTCACTGCGGGATCAGGTGTATCCACCGATATAGTGCCAAGCGTTCGATTCCAATATTCCCAGACACTTTCCAGGGCGCCGTGGTTGGCTTCCCCACTGCGAAAACGCTGTATCAAACTTTGCACCTCACCGATGGTCCGACCAGCTCCAAGACGAAAAACGATTTCGCGTTCCTGCCCATCCGCAAGATCAAGAGTCACCTGCACCGCACCGCAAGGATCCAGTCCCGCACCGGTTCGGCCCGAAAGGCGCACACGTTTCATCGCCGCTGGTTGCGAATACGTTCCATTTCTGCCCAGAAATTCCTTTCGATCCCCTGTGAATATCTTTGTCCCATCATTGATATCAATGAATGCAATGCGATTGTGGAATTCAGTATTATAATAATTGCGCGCCAGCAATGCGCCGGTTTTGATGTCTATTTCTGTTTGAACATGCAGCAGGTTTTTCTGCCGCAGATCACCCAACACCCATTCCCAATAGCCAGTGATCGAGATGCGTCGCGGGCGCCTTGAGACATTGCGCAATTTTAAAACCGTAAACTTTACGGGTGCATCCATCGCTACATATACCCATAACTCGGACATCAAACCGTTTTCTGTATGTTCGAACACGGTATAGCCGAAGCCATGACGGATGGTATAGGGTGTGATACCCCGCGAGGGCAGCGGTGTCGGCGACCAGAATTGCCCGGTCTGTTCATCGCGAATATAGAAGGCTTCGCCGGGAGTATCCTGAACGGGATCATTGTTCCAGGGCGTCAGTCGGAATTCGTGAGCGTTGTCCAGCCAAGTATATGCACTTCCGCTTTCTGATACAACTGTCCCGAAAGACGGAT
This sequence comes from candidate division CSSED10-310 bacterium, assembly GCA_016931515.1. Taxonomy (GTDB): domain Bacteria; phylum CSSED10-310; class CSSED10-310; order CSSED10-310; family CSSED10-310; genus JAFGEQ01. The sequence continues at coordinate 14,585 of JAFGEQ010000014.1, forward strand.
TGGCCAGTACGTTGACCCATGGAAGCGGAGTCATCTGGTTGGACTGGAGCGTGATGATGTACTCGCGGCCGTCACGAGTAAAGCCGCCAAATCCGTTCTCGAAAATCAGGTCTCGCGAAGGAGACGGCGCAAGTGGCTCTGTCTTGCCGGCGCGAGTGGGTATCAGCTCTGGAACCGACGGTTCCAGCACGTTCCATCCTTCCAGTTGGTCCGCCAATGGTCCGTTTTCATCATCAAGGACGATTCGCGCTGCGGATTGCAGTAACACGCGATCATTTGTGGGCATTTGTTCGAGACGGTGGACAAAGATGCCACCCGTCCTGTCCAGCATTTGCGTTTCAATCCCCGATGAAATCAGACTCTTTATCTGATCGTGCAACGACTGGCGGTAAATCGAAACGTCCTCGTTCAGAATGACCAGTTCGACCGTCAAGCCCTTCATGCGCCAGTATGAATGCGCCTGGATAAGTTGCCGAACAATCTCTATTTTCTCCGGGTCGCTGATGCGGAGCAGTATGATGGGGGAGTCGCCCGAAATACCGTAATTCCATAATCCGTTCTGGCCACGCCGGTTATTACGCAGTATTCCGGGGTTGGCCCGATGGGAGGGGTTCGTATAAATCAACGCACCGGCCAGACGGCCATAGATTTGGGCTTCCACTTCCGTAGCGTTGAGATGGTGCAATATAACCTGGCTATGCGTCCATGCGAGATCGAAAGAGCGGTCGGCCATACGGGCACTTTGATATTTTTCCACCTGTGTCAACGCGATTTCCCGGCTTTCCGTCACGCCAATAACAAAGTCGATGATGGCCGTTTCATCGGGTTGTAACGAGATCGTGCGTCTTAATGATATGATTGGATCAAGTACGGAACCAACCGTGTTGGACAATGGCGATATGCTCTGCATCGCGACAGGATTGGTCAGTACGCCGCCGCGACCGACAAATCGGAAGCGATCGGTTTCACAGGAAATATCTCCCTGTTCACCACCTCGTCCCACCATCAGATGCAGCAACCATGGCGGTTTTTCGTCCACTGAACGGGCTCGTCGAGTGCAGAGAATTGCAGACGATGTCTGTAAAAATTCCGTTTGCACAAAGAGATTGCTGAAAGCAGGATGTCCGGCGTCTGCATCAGGTAAAGCGAGCACAACTTCCGCGTAGCTGGTCAATTCAATGACACGCACCAACGGTGACCGATTGGTGACTGTGATGCGCCGCAATTCCACATCGTCTTCAGGTGATACGCAGATCTCGGTGTGAACGTCGAGATTGGCATGGTGTTGCCTAAATTCCGCTCGTGATTGTGTGAAAATCGCTTCGTAACCATCGGTTTTGCGCAAAGTGGGCTGATACGCAGCGGACCAGAAGTCCCTAGTTTCCAGATCACGCAGGTAAACAAATGTTCCCCAGCAATCGCGTGTGGCATCTTCGCGCCAGCGAGTGACAGCAAGATCGCGCCAGCGACTGTAACCTCCGCCGGCGCCGCTGATGACGACATGATACTGACCGTTGGATAACAGATGAACCGCCGGATAGGCTGAGGTGGGATTTGTGAAAATGCGCATGTTGTTTTTATCTTCACCGGAAAGAATTCGCGATGTCTCTCGCACCGAATCTTCGGTGAACACACTTGCAGCTGCTCTGGGTACACGCTCCTGTAACAACAGATCCGCAGCTTTAAGAGACGAACATGCCATGAAACGGCGTGGCATGGGGTTGTCGTGCAACAGATTATCCAGAGCCAGCAGGCTCATCCCTTGATGATGCGCCATGAAAGAACGAATTGTCGTGCTCGTTTCTCCACGCGGCTGCCGTGTCGGTGTGTAATCCACTGCTTCATAGAAGCCATATGTGCCTGATCGCCCCTCATCTGCCAGGCGCTGCAGGTTTTCACACGCTTCTTCCGGTGCAACGGTCAGTGCCAATGCCGTCGCATAGGGAGCGATCACAAGATCCTCTGACAATCCTCGTTTCAACCCCAGACCCGGCACACCAAAAGCACGATATTGATAGTTCAGGCGAATGTCTGTCTTGTTGTAGCCCGACTCGGATATACCCCACGGCACGTTGCGGGATCTTCCATACTTGATCTGTTGTTGCACGGCAGCAATGCATGTGTTGTCGAGCAAAGTATTTTCATAGCTGGGCATCACCAGCAACGGCATCAGATATTCGAACATCGAACCGCTCCATGACACCAGCAGCGGTTTCCCGCTCGAACCAACAAGCAGTCGGCTCATGGAAAACCAGTGGTCCTGCTGAATTTGCCCCAAAGCAATCGTAACATAGCTGCACAATCGTGCCTCGGAGGCCAACAGATCATAGAAACTGGGGTCGCACTGGCGTTCCGAAACGTTGAATCCGGTGGAAAACAACTTCCGTGCAGGGTCGAACATAAAAGTAAAATCCATCGCGGCAAATCCGTCGCTTTGATCGGCTAGTGTTTCTAAAAGCAGCATGCGCTGACGGGCGTGGTTGTTGGAGTTACGGATGCATCGCGATAGTTCAGAGAGATATATTTGTTCTTCGTCCCGGGATTGGAATACTTCCGTTTCGAGATCGTGCAAAACCGCTTCAATCAGCGGACAGATCGATTTTTCCCACAGTGTGACCTCCCGTAAAGTCGGGATTTGGTCGAGTCGGGTCAGGAACGTCTCAAGCATTCCAACTGCCGATGCGGGCAGGTTCTTCAGGGAGGCTGTGATCTCACTGCTCTGACTGAAACGACTGGGAATCGGCAATTTCAACCAGGACGCCAAATACTCGATTTCCTCTAAAAACTCCTCGCAGTTACGCAATAGCGTTTGAGCCCACCCAATAAAATCGTCTGCTTCGTTTGATGGTGAAGTGACCAGCCTGGCCGCTCCATTCTTCACTTTAACTAATAAAGCGAATGCCTCGCGCAGAGTGGAAGGCGATGTCTCCAATTCTGCCTCCAACTCACTCATGGAAGTGTTTTCACGGGTTAAATCTTTTAGAATCCGGACTGTGTCATGAATGCCTGCAAAGGTTTGAGGTGGGATTATTTTTTCACCGGCCTGCTCCCTCAGTCCGGAGCCAAGCGTCAATAAATGACCGGCAAGGTTGCCGCTATCCACACTCGAGACGTATAGAGGCAGGAGTGGTTGGAGCGTACGGGTCTCGTACCAGTTGAAGAAGTGCCCTCGATGCTGCTCGAGTCGTTTCATGGTGGCGAAAGTGTCCTGTGTGCGTCGAATCAATCCGCCCACCGAAAGAAATCCAAAATCCCGGGCTGCCAGATTGGCTAGGAGAGCGAGGCCTATATTGGTGGGCGATGTCCGGGAAGCGACGGTCGGATCAGGAACTTCCTGAAAATTATCCGGCGGCAGCCAGTTCTCTTGTTCGGTGACAAAGGTTTCAAAAAAGTACCATGTCTTCCGGGCGGTACGCCTCAAAAAAATAAATTGTTCTGCCGATAATTTTGGAGGTGAGTGTTCAAATGGCAGGCTGATCTTCCAGGCGATCCATGGAGCCAGCAACCAGGTGCCGATGATCACTAGATCCGGCCAACATTGACTCGACTGATGCCGAACCAGCAGGAATCCACTCACCAGAGCCACCATCGGTGCGATCCACATGGTCTTGTAGAAACCTGGGAGATCAGAGCGCATGGTGTGTTCAGAATCACTGGTTGTCTGCCATTCAAGGAGTCGTTTGTGCGTTACAAGCAAGCGAAACAGCGTTCGTCCAATCGCGTCCAGACTGATGAAAGCGTCGTAGGGCAGAACTGCCAGAGTGAGAAAAATCTGGCCGGCCTGTCGACTGCTCAATCCGGCCACTCCACTCAGATGTCTCGCCCATGACACATCGACAGGTTTGTGAGCCACATTAACCAGCGTTGACAACAATCCCGGAAATATAACTATCGTGAGAACCAGAAGCGATCCCAGACTGTCGAGATGGGGGAGGAGCAGCCAATTGCCCAGGATCAAGATCATCAAAGCAATGGGGACGAGACTGCGCCTCAAGTTATCGAAAATTTTCCATCGGGATAACCCAGAAAGTGGATTGACCATGCGACGGACGTCAGAACCTGGAACCCTGGGCAGGAGCCATTGTGAAATTTGCCAATCTCCGCGTATCCAGCGGTGCCGCCGGCCAATGTCCACATCGTAGCGAGAAGGATACTCTTCGTAGAATTCCACATCGCTGATGAGAGCGGAGCGAGCATAACAGGCTTCCAACAAGTCGTGACTGAGAACGGTGTTCTCGGGGAATCGTCCGGCGATGGCTCGTTGGAAAGCGTCAACATCGTAGATTCCTTTCCCGATGAAGGACCCTTCCTGAAAGAGATCCTGATACACATCAGATACGGCTCGTGTGTAAGGATCGATGCCCGTGTCACCGGAAAAAAGTCGGACAAACCAGGATCGATCAGCACTCGGCAGACTCACCCCAACACGTGGCTGCAGAATGCTGTATCCTTCCTTGACAATCCCACGTACCGGATCGAATTCCGGCCGGTTCAACCGATGAGCCATTATGCTGACGAGTTGCCTGGCAGCATCACGGGGAAGCTGGGTATCCGTGTCAAGTGTGATGACATACTTGATGGCGGGTAAAATGGCCGTTTCCCCCACGATCTCCGAAAAGCACTCATCCGATCCGTCGCGGAGAAGCGCATTGAACTCCGCGAGCTTTCCCCGCTTGCGTTCGTAGCCCATCCATAATTCTTCGCCGGCATTCCATCGCCGTGGTCGATGGAACAAGAAAAACAGATTGTGGTTTTCGGAACAATACGTCTGATTGAGCATCTCAATGCCTGCTCGTGCCTGCTGAAGCAGTAGTTCGTCTCCCGGAAGGATCTTTTCCGCTGCGTCGCAGAAGTCCGTAAGCAACGCGAAGTGAAGATAGTGATCACGGTTCGCAAGGTAATGAATCTCCATGGTTTCGATAAGGTGATCGATCCCTTTCTGATTTATCAGCATCGTCGGAATCACTACCATTGTGCGGCAGTCTGATGCGATACCGGAGGAAAAATCAAGACGCGGAAGCAGGTGGGGTTTCAGCAGCAGAGTTGACAGCCAGTTCATCAAAGCGACAGCCAGTTGACTGGCACAAATGAGAAATACGATGGTGAAAAAACCGAGTTTCCATCCCTGCACATCGAGTGTCCGGGCATGGTGTAGATAGGCGAACGTAGCCCCCAGGGTAAGCAGCCCGATACCGCCTGAATAAGCAGCCAGCGGAAACCGGTGCATGATTCGTTCGATGATCGTTCGCCAGGGCCACCGTACATCCAGCGAGCGGCCCAGAATGGTCTTGCCTTTGTCGATCAGGTAATAACCGACATGAGCGGATCGGTCCTCGCGTCCCTTTTTCAGGGCACTCTCTGAGGCCATCCGGATGGCGTGCTGTGCAATGTCCACTTCCCCATATTGACTGTGTCTGGCAAGGAACTCGACTGAATGGCGATAGCGATCGCGGGTCGAAAAATCCATATCACTGTAAACGTCCGCAGGATCGGAGCGTAATGTGTCTTCGACAAAACTCAATGTCTCAACGAACTCCTTCCAGTCCATGGAACTCAAAAATCGAAGACTGGCTATACTGTGGCTGACGGAAACCTGGTCAGCCGCCTGGTTTTGACTCTCCTGATGGATCAGCTGCTCGATGGACAACCCTTGTTCAGCGAGTTGCTGTTCGAGCCAGTCACGCGCGAGATGCAACACTGAACTGTGTCGCGATAACCGTTGACAAAATTCTGCTACAAACGAGCTGGATGTATTAAGCCTGGATGTCGCCATATCCGCGATCACCACAACGAGGTGGGATGGATTCTTTTCAGCCATTTCCTGCAATCGATCCACCCAGGATTTCGCAATATCGCGATCCTCCCGTGCGTGGATCAGCAGGGTGGAGACGCGCTGGAGATTTTCAATCAACCCCAGGCGCAGCATAATCGGAATGGCCCATAGTTCACCCAATTTCAATGGGTTGACGGTTTGATAGGAGGCGACGAACGCACTGAGCGATGCTGCATCAACCTGCGCATCCACGTGCGATATCAATTCGCGCACGATATCATAAACGCGTGGAATTCCGGTGGAGGAACTGTTTAATATAAGTGGCAAATTCCGGCTATAGCCCCGGGGTAGATGTCGCCTTGCCATTTGAATCTGCTCTTCGATCAGGTAGAAGTTATCGAGGATCCATTCGGCGGCAGAAGTGATCCGCAGGCTGGAATGTACGGCCAGGGTCGTGTGATAGAAAGCTCTGAGGATTTCTTCATTTTCGTCCAGCCGATTCAACAGGTAGTTAGTACTGCATTGAGAGATGATCCGGTGGTTCGTCGCCAGGGATCGAGCATACCGTGCGAGTTGTTCGACGCTGAACAGTTCAGCCCGTAATGGTGGTTCACTTGAACGGACGCGTGAACGCGAATGTCCGGCTAACCATAACTTCATGTCTGTTAACCGCTCAGCGCTTCGAATCCTGATATGACATCGAACAGCTCCTCATCAATACTGCTCTGGCGCAAACGATGGTATTTCCCATGAAGATCTTCCATCAATTCGTCAATGTTTTTATCGGCACGTTGCATCGCCGCCAGTCGGTTCGCGTTCTCGCTCGCGAGGGACTCGGCGCACGCTCGAAAGAGTGAAATAAAAAGATATTCGCTGATGAATGCCTTCACTATCTCAGTCCTGTCACCCATGACTTCAGGGAGATTTCCGGTCGGCCAGAGACATTCGGCAAGGCCGGACCGCCATGTCTCATCCAGCGGCAGCAGTCGCTGACTGACAGGTGAGTAATCCGCTCCTGACATCGGACGGTTGTAGAATAGGAAAAGTTCGCCGGCTTCATCCTGGTTAGTGCGCGCCTCACACTCCACCAGTATCCGACCGATCAACGGACTGATCGCGTTTACAGAATTCGGAACTGCAAAGAGTCCGATCAGTGATAAACCTGCATCGGCAAGACGGGCATGAACGCGTTCACCGACAGCCCAAACTTCGGGTGTGCCTTTAAGATTGCCCAGTGACTGAATCGCAAATTCAGCGATCATGTCATTAAATTGACCCACCAGTCCCTGGTCTGAACCGAACACGACGGCACCAATCGCTCCAACCATGCTTGTCCGTCGTTCGATCAACGGAACTGATCCGTTTTCCCGGAAGCATGCACCTAACCCCAACTCCACGGTCCGATAGTAGTCGGCCAACGCGAGCACGGATCTCTCGTATTGTCCGATGCTTGACGCCGCAACGGTCTTCATCGTACGGACAACGGACTGAAGATCAGAGGCTCCACCTATTTTCCGGCGTAAACTTTCGATAGTGTCACTCACGATGCCTCCTTGAGCTCAGGTTCGGGTTCCGGGTAGAATTTTTCGATTGATTTTCGAGCGATTTCGATGATTGTTTCGCGATCTGTATCGCTCAGTTTGTCATCGGTAACCAGTCGCTCTCTGACTTCTTCCGGGATCTCTCCCACCACTGTGTGCAGGTCGTGCGCAGTGTTCGTCATCTGATCGAGCGGTACCCGGTCGAAAAGTCCTGCGGTCAACGCCAGCAGCATTGCGATTTGCTCGGGTACAGACACCGGCGTGAATTCCGGTTGTTTAAGGCAGGCACGAATGCGTCGTCCGTGCTCGATGATCTTCAGGGTGTCTTCATCCAATCGTGCTCCGAACCGGGAGAACGTTTCAAGTTCCTCAAACTGCGCGTACCCGAGTTTGATATCACCGGCGACCACGCGGTAGGCCGCGTGTTGAGCTTTGCCGCCGACGCGGGATACGGATTGTCCGGCATCGACTGCGGGTAACGTATTCATTTCGAACAGGGAGGGTGAGAGGTAGATCTGCCCATCCGTGATTGAAATCAGGTTGGTTGGAATATAGGCGGATATGTCTTGCGCTTCGGTTTCGATGATGGGTAGCGCGGTTAGAGAGCCACCCCCAAGTCCCTCGCGTAAATGAGTCGCCCGTTCCAGCAACCGCGAATGAATATAGAAAATATCACCGGGAAACGCTTCGCGTCCGGGTGGACGGCGCAGCATCAGGGAGAGTTCCCGGTAGGAACGAGCGTGATGAGTGAGGTCATCGTAAACGATCAGCACATCCCGGCCTTCTTCCATAAACGATTCCGCAATGCTGGTTGCAGCGTAAGGAGCTATATAAGCAAGGCCCGGCGGGTCGTTGCCCTCGGTTACGACGACCACGGTGTAATCCATAGCGCCCTTTTCCTGTAATGTTGCCACGACTTTCGCGACGGCGGATGCACGCTGTCCGATGGCACAATAAACGCACAGAACATTCTGATCCCGCTGATTCAGGATGGTGTCTATCGCAATGGCCGTCTTACCTGTCTGGCGGTCACCGAGAATCAACTCTCGCTGACCACGACCGATCGGGATAAGTGCATCAATGACTTTGATGCCGGTCTGCAGAGGCACCGTGACGGGTGCGCGATCCATGATGCTGGGGGCGGGACGTTCAATGAGAAAGCGGTTAGGTGAACTCACCGGCCCGTAGCCATCGAGTGGTTGACCGAGCGGGTCAATGACACGCCCCAGCAATGCATCGCCTACAACGATATCCATGACCCGGCCTGTGCGCTGAACTTCATCGCCAGCGTGAAGATGCCAGTATTCACCGAGCAGAACAACTCCAATTTCATTCGCGTCCACATTGAATGCGATACCGAGTACATCGCCGGGAAAGATCACTAATTCATCAAAGCCGACACCGGGGAGCCCCGACACTTTGGCAATACCGGTGGCAAGACTGAGAATCGTTCCAACCTCCCGTGGTTTCAGTTCCGGTGATAATTTTTCCCGCACCTGGTCTATTCCAGCGAACACACTGTCGAAAACTTTCTGGAGATTCACGGATTCCTTGTTCATGGGTTCCCAGTTTCCAGTTTGGGTTTTTCGAGTTTGGCTTTGGTTTCAAGTACGGGCGTTGCCTTGGTTTCGGGGATCTTCTTGTCTTTTAATAGTTCGTTGACACTTCTTTCCAGCGATACCAGATAATCCGAGATATTCCACGCCACTTTTTGACCATTCGCGGTGAGATCAATCCCGCTGACCCGGTCCGGTGCAGTCTCAAACCGGAGGGGAATGTCAGCCGAAAAGGTTTCATTAAGTGCATTCTGTATCGCCACACGTTGCTCCACGGGTAGATCAAATGTGCTGCGTACCAGCACGGGATCCGTCGCTGCCTTCAATATTTCGGCAAGGCTTGTTTTTGTTTGATCATCCATCTCGTGCAAACGGCGAGTGAACACCTCGGTCATGCGCTCTTCCAAACTCGCCGTCGCGAGATCCATCAACACTTTTCGTGCGATGGCAAAAACTTCCTGTTGGGTTCGGAGACTCATTGCTTCGTGTAAGCTCTGAGCGTCTTTTCTCAGTTTCTCATGACGCATCGCACTCAAGGCATCCGTTGCCTGACGCGCTTCGTCGAGGAGCCGCTGACGTTCGACTTTCACCTCGTCTTTTGCCTTGCTCATGAGTTCAATGTATTGTTGATCAAATTCATCATTTTTATGTTGAAACTCGTCCCGTTCCTTTTGGGCTTCAGCCATTTTCTTATCAGCGTTTGCCAGTTCTTTTGCGATCCGCTTCTCCCGATCATCAATGGCGTGGAGGATCGGTTTATAGAGGAAACGCTTCATCAACCATACCAGGATGAGAAAGTTGAGCACTTGAGCTGCTACTGTGAACCAATCGATTAGCATATACTTATTTTCCTGTGGCTTGCGCGATGATATTGTTCCAGAAGGGATTGGCGAAAATAAGAATCATTGAGACGACAAAGCAGTAGATGGCTGTGGACTCGATCATTGCCAGACCCACGAATAATGTTCTGGTGATGGTGGCTGAAGCATCAGGTTGCTGCGCCAAAGAACTCAGGGCACTTGCGACAGCTCTCCCTTCCGCGAGCGCTGGCGCCATCGTACCGAACCCGGTGGTAATTCCGGCGATACTGATTGATGCAACTGCGATAATTGTCATGCTATCCATAATGGTGTCTCCTTTCATACTAACGTTTCAAATCGTCTGCTCAGATTCAGTCCCGGGTTTACGGACTCGAATGGCAGCCGCAATGTACACCGCTGCCAGGATGCTGAAGATGTATGCCTGCACCATGCCGGTGAGCAGACCGAGAATTGTCATAAAGATCGGGAAGATTAAAGGTGTAATGGTGAGAAGGATACCGATGATCATTGCTCCGCTCATCATATTGCCGAACAATCGGACGGCAAGTGCCAGGGTGCGTGAAATCTCGCTGATGATATTAAACGGCAGCATGATAAACGTAGGCTTGACGTAGGAGCTGAGGTAGCTGCCAACGCCTTGCTCCTCGATTCCAAAGAATGGAACAGCCACTAATACGCATAGGGCAAACGCCAATGTTGTCGAGAGCGAGCCGGTTGGTGGTTCGTAGCCGGGAATGATGGTACAGAGGCTGGCTGTGGCGATAAACAGGAATAATGTACCCAGAAAGGCGAGGTACTTCGCCGGTTGGCTCAGGCCAACCTCTTCAATTTGCTTCTCGATGCCGGTGACGACGATTTCCAAAAGGTTCTGCCAACGGGAACGTTCAAGTCCGATTGAAAGCTTGCGCGTAACCAGTTTGGAGCCGATGACCAGAAGAAGCATCAGTCCCCATGTGAACACAATGGTGGCATTCAGTTTGAGGAACCCGTGCTGCCAGAAGATGATTTCGTCAGGACTGAGGTGCATGGTCGGCCTCCCGTGCCAATTCGAGGAGATTTCCCACCGGTCGGGTGAACCGCATCACGATCATGCGTGCGATGATAAATCCGGCAAGACATGTCAGCAGTCGTTTCCAGGAGCTCCCCGACACAAAGTAAAACCCGGCCAGGACAATGCTCGTCCGCGCCAGCAGACTTCCGAAGAACCAGACCGCACACCATTTGGACGAAATTCTTTTCCGGATTGTCCACCACAGGCCGCCGAAGAACACTGCACCAAGCAGCGCACCCGTTACGAATGCCGGCAACAGACCCAACATTTCATTCATCATTATCCTCCTGTTCCTCGCGCATTTCCCTTTCTTCCTTGGCCACCCAATGCCAGGCATTCAGACAGCCCAGGACCAGGCCGATAACCAGAAACATCAACGTCCAGGAATGGATTCCAGGACGGCGATTGTCCAGCCAGATACCGAGAGCGGCACCAAGCAGAGTCGGAATGACAACCGACCAACCGATCAAACCCATCATGCCCAATCCAAACCAGACACCCTGCGAGGAATTGTGTCGTGCCCGGAGCTTGCGTTCTGCTTTCGCACCGACGTCACGACTGAACACCGTCCGGTTTTTTGAGTTCCGAATTTCCGGTTTTTTACCCATGATGCAACTCCGCCAACCGGTGGATAAACCCACTCTCCAGTTTTATCATCACCGAACGAACACTTTGCTCCCGTTCGTTCACTCTTTGAAAATCCCGTTCCACCGCTTCACGCAATTGTCCGAGATCTTTTCCGGCAGTGGCGTTGCGCACAGAGACAAGCACGTCCAAACCGGTCTTGACCAGCACCCCCTCCTCAACAGCTATATACGCCTCGCCTTCTGCTTCATTTTCATAGATCAGGATGCCGGGTGCGAGCGCCGAAACGCAGTCAAGCCGGTGAGGTAAGAGCCCGAACGAACCGGTGCGGGTCTCAGCAACGATACGTGAAACACCGGATTTCTCCGCAAAGATTCGGAACGGTAACAGAACTTTAAGATTCATGAGTGTCGAGTGTTGCATCATCGACCTCCTTCAGGTCCGGTGCACGTTTCACCTGTGGTTCGGATTGAACTTTGTCTTTGGGTTCAGGTTTTTGAGGAGGGATTTTTTTCTTCGCTTCGTCAATCGCTCCAATCATATACAGCGCACTCTCCGGATAGTCTTCGAATTCATCGTTCAGGATTCGTTCGCAGCCTTCGAGTGCATCTTCGAGGTTGACAAGTTTTCCCTTGATACCGCTGAATTGCTCGGTGGCGAAAAACGGCTGCGTGAGAAATCGTTCCAATCGCCGTGCCCGTGCGACAACGGCTCGGTCCTGCGATGCCAGCTGTTCCATCCCTAGCATGGCAATAATATCCTTGAGATTTTCATATTGCGCGAGTGTCCGCCTGATGTCGTGCGCCAGAAGATAGTGCCGTTCACCAACGATACCGGGTGTGACCATTTTGGAGTTGGATTGTAACAGATCGATGGCCGGGTACAGTCCTTCACTTGCCCTTTTACGCGAAAGCACAATAGATGCGGAAAGATGCGAAAATGTATGCACGGCAGCGGGGTCGGTCAGATCGTCTGCCGGCACATACACTGCCTGTATGGATGTGATCGCGCCGGTATCGGTGTTGGCGATGCGTTCCTCCAATTGCGATAGCTCGGTACCCATTGTTGGCTGATAACCCAGGCGTGACGGCATCTGTCCCATCAAACCGGACACTTCCATGCCGGCCTGAATATAGCGGAAAATATTGTCGACCAGCAGCAGCACATCGCGATGCTCATCGTCGCGGAAATACTCGGCCATTGTCAGTGCTGCATGCCCCACGCGGAATCGGCTGCCCGGAGGCTCGTTCATCTGCCCGAAGACCATCACCATGTTCGGCAGTACGCCGGCCTCCTTCATTTCACGATAGAGTTCTTCGCCTTCACGACACCGTTCACCTATTCCGCAAAAAATACTGACACCTTCCTCGTGCCCGATCATGTTGTGAATCATCTCGGTAAGCAGGACTGTCTTTCCCACCCCGGCTCCACCGAATAATCCAGCCTTGCCGCCGCGTTCGAGCGGGGCCAGCACATCGATGACCTTGATGCCCGTTTCAAAGATTTCAGATTTGGTGGAACGGCGTGTCAGCGGTGGGGGAGCCTGGTGGACAGAGCGCCATTGGACATCAGTCGGCGCAGCCTTGCGGTCGATCGCATTCCCGAACACATTGAACATTCGTGAGAGAATTCCCTTACCGACCGGAGCTTTCAATGGCCCACCCGTGTCTTCCACTCTATTGCCACGAGCGAGTCCTTGAGTGGGAGTCAATGCGACACCGCGCACGCGATGGGAATCGAGTTGGGACAAAACCTCAATAGCAATTTCCCCTTCGTTGGCATGCAACAACGAGTAAATGGGCGGTAAATGCTTGTCAAACTGCACATCCACAACACTGCCGCGTACCGCAACAACTGAGCCGATGTTCTTGGAACAGGTGTTTTCACCCATCGAACAACTATTAGGAGAGCTTGTTGTAAATGTATTCAGCGCATTTTCGGTGTTTATCTGCTCTCGCTTAATCATTTACCGCTGCTCCATCCGGCTCAGTGCATATCCTGACGCTTCGGGTCCTTCCATCTCCCTTATCGAACGCTATTTCTGAAAGTGCTTTCGAACTTGAGCTGCTATCTGGCGATCCGTCATCCTGTCAGCCGCTTCGATGCCGGTGATACATCCACCCAGATTATTTTTAACCAGATGTTCTTTCAGTTCATCCTTTGCCTCGCCAGGACCCAGTATCAGGATTGATGTTGCTTCATGAATACTCGCAATGACCGCATCGTAGAAAATGTTAAGCCGTCCCGTATACGCTTTCTGACGGCTATCCGCCGCAGGCACCTGCTGTGATTCGTACGACCCCTTGAGAGGTGAATCACCGGACCGCCGGAGCTGTTTTTCAACCTTTGATATAATAAGGCCGGTTTCCTCCCCCTTATCCGTGATAACCACGATAATGGCCTTCCTGTGGTCAATCCATAATCCCACCTTGGTTTCTGTTGCCATTTCCTTCGTCATTGACGTCACCTCTTTCAAATCGAATGTAACTGCACTTCATGACCCATGTTTTTTAAAATGTCCTTTGCCCTGGTCAACTCATCTGGCGAGCCGTGAAGTAAAACAATGTAGTTTTCACTTTTCAGGGCGGTTTCGTATTTCAAAATACTGTCCTTGGGGATCCCAATACTGTAGAAGGCGGCACCAATCGCGCTCAATCCCCCGACCATTACGGCACCCTGCAAACCTGCCAAAATGGCCGAAACGAGAGGACCTGCCACAACAATCGGGCCAATGCCGGGGATAAAGAAGAACGCGGATCCCAGAAGAATGCCCCACAGTCCTCCCCAAAAGGCACCTTGTTTACCCCAAAAACCCATCCGGTCACCTGCATTGTAGTAGCCAATGACATGTTCTTCGGTGTGATAATCCTTTCCCACAATGGACAATTTCTTCATATCGAAACCTGCTCGCTGCAATTCCTTCACAGCATTTTCAGCCTCCGTATGGGTACTGAGAATTACGACACCGGCGTTATCTTTCGACTCTTGCGTTATCATGCTTTCTCCCTTCAGATAGGTTAACCTGTTACCTGTTTCTCACGTCAATTATTGTCTTCACTTTTCTTATGCTGCTGAATGTAGCCGAATAGGGACCCACCCAAAATTGCGCCTGAAATAAAGAGGACAATGAACAGCAATGCCCCGGACATTGACAGTGTCCAGAAAAAGAAGCGAATCCCAACTGGCGCTACGTTTTGAAAAACTAAAATAAGCACAAGAATCATTAAACTCAAGCTTAGAATTATCTTAATCTTAGTGTTCATTTTGTTTAGTCTCCTTTCACAACCGTTAATAAAGCAGGCACTTCGAATCGTTCTGATCTGCCCGCACTCAATTCATCCTGTTTTCAAGCTTCGTGCCATGCTCATGAGTTCTGATATCCTTTCTAATAACTGTCAGAAAAATAAGGCTAATTTTACTGTAGCTGATGATTTTAGCTTAAGTTGGAAGCAGCAGAAGAAAGGTCAAAAGCGACCACTGGTCATATTTGCTCAATTACGGCGACAGTCTTTGTGTCGTTCCCGGCAGGCGTTTCGCATCGCCAAGAACAACAGACAAAAACGCTATACCATGGCGGATTCCTGATTCAGGTTTCGTTTTTTGAAGCAGTGTTACAATTTCCGCCCCTGAATTACGCGAATCAGTACAACAACAATTGCAACAACCAACAGGATGTGCACGAACCCACCCATCGTGTAACTGCTGACTAGCCCAAGCAGCCACAGAATAAGCAGTATAACTGCAATCGTCCATAACATATAAGTCTCCCTTCAATTAGGCTTGCTCATAACCGACAGGCTTTTTCCAACGCAAGCCGGCCGTGGGCAGGCAGTTGACGTGTTTATCCCAAGGCTAATGTGCTAATCCCTTAAAAGTGATGGCGATATCCTTCCAGACGGTTTCCATATCGGTCTTGAAGATATCCCACTTTCCGTTACCCGTTGCCTTGAACTCGGCGAGCTTGTTCTGTGCTCCTTCAAACTTCAATCGCAGAGCACTCAATCGCTGCTGATAGTCTCCCCGGGCTCCAACACGGGCTTCTGCAGCTTTCGTTGACAAAGCATCCAGCTTTGCACCCCATCGTCTGAATCGCGTCTCCATCTTAACGGTGTTTTTTTCTTCTGAAGTCATAAATGTTACTCCTTTTTATGAGGAAGGGTTTACCGGAATTCTTCCACCGTCTGACTGCCCGGTGATGAAGTTACCTGGTCTGGCCATCTACAATTGCAAGCATGGGGCCAAACCGAATGAGCGGGGTGCGCATTCCGCTAACAGATTGATAAGTAACGGCTATCCATTTATTCTATCAGAACTGTTTTGAGATGATACGGCATGATAATACGGTCAAATATGACGAGAGGTCATATATGGCCAACCTGCCGGGATTGTTTAGAAATTAGGTTTGTGCAGACCCAGCTTCCGCATTCGAGCGCGCAATGTGCTGCGATTCAGACCGAGGATTTCGGATGCTCCGTTTTTACCGCTCACCTTCCAGTGGGCCTGCTCCAATATCCGAAGAATATATTCACGCTCGACGGCTTCCATTGTTTTCGCTTGATGTGTCATATCTTTAAGTGGTTTATTGAGTTCATCCATAAGATGCAGTTTCGGGCCCGACGAATTGATGACGGCGCGTTCGAGAACATTTTCCAATTCCCGGACATTGCCGGGCCACTGATAACTCTGGAGGGTACTCATGACAGTAACAGGGATGATGTTGACTGATTTGCCCATTCGTTTGCAGATTTTTTTCACATAATAATCGACAAGAGCCGGAATATCTTCCAAGCGATCCCGTAACGGCGGCATGGTGATTGGAAACACATTCAGACGGTACCACAGATCTTCCCGGAACCGGCCTTTTTCGACCTCTTTTTCCAGATTTCGATTGGTGGCAGCAATGATGCGCACATCGACTTTGATGGTTTGAGAACTCCCCAGGCGCTCGAACTCACCGTCCTGGATCACCCTGAGCATCTTGGGTTGCAACCCCAGCGGCAATTCACCGATCTCATCCAGAAAAAGCGTTGCGCCATTGGCAATCTCAAATCGACCGATCCGTTTGGAATCAGCACCGGTGAATGCTCCCTTCTCATGCCCGAAAAGTTCGCTTTCTATGAGATTTGAAGGCAACGTCGCACAGTTAATCTTCACCAGCGCCCGGCCTTTTCGCAAGCTCAAACCGTGGATGGCCCGAGCGATCAACTCCTTGCCGGTTCCCGTCTCACCCAGAACGAGAACCGTCGTATTGTTACGGGCGATCTGTTCCACCTTGTAGAGGATGTATTTAAGCGCGTCGCTGTGACCGATGATATTCTCGTGGTTGTATTCCAGTCTGATCTCTTCCTGAAGATACGCTCTCTCCGCCTCAAGCTGTTTTCTTAACGTTTCAATCTCGGCAAGAGACTTTTCAGCGATCAGTTTTTCTCTCTCCGCTTCTTCTTTGGCATCATTAAGTTCCGCAGTCCGTTGGTTAACAAGATCCTCAAGATGCCTCTTATAGTATTCGCGTTCGGTGGCATCCTCGATGGCCAGAAGGATCAGTTGAGTCTGCTCCGATCCATCATAGATCCGCCTGGCATTCAGATGCATCATCTTCCGGCCGAGTTTTGGAAATTCATGCTCGACCTCAAAATCATGAAACTTCGAATTTTTGGGAAGAATATCCTCCAGCAACTCTTTGAGTTTTGGGATATCCCATTGTCCGTCACCGAGTTGATATAAGGATACGCCCTCCGACTCTTCCGGTGTGACTTTGAAGGTCTGATAGAATGAATCATTCGCCCTGACAACCCTGAATCCGGAATCCAGCACGATTAATGGCTCGCGCACTGATCCCAGGATGTTGTCGAAAATTTCGATAAAGAGATGATGTGGCTGCCGATCCTGTTCCACCGAGTGTCCTGCCTGGTTTGGAGTCCAATTACAACGAAAAACCTCGATTCATAACGATAGTTTAACTTATCAGCGATCGCCGGGCAAATCGATACCATCAGCATTCACGATTTGACGAAATATTATTGGATGATATAAAACAAATATAATGAGTTGGTAATATATCAATCCATTAGCGACAACAGTTGAGTGAACAAGCAGGAGACCAACTTGGCGCAACTATGATGGACTATCCGTTATGCGACTTTATCTGATCAATCCTTCAAACCCGCTGGTCGCCATCACTAATGTCCGGGAGAGTTTCTGGAACCGATACCGCGTGTGGAAACCACTCAGCCTGATGGTTCTCGCGGGCCTGACCCCGCCGGAGTGGGACATCACGATCGTAGACGAAAATCTCCGGATTCCTGATTACAACGCCATGCCTAGACCCGAGCTGGTGGGCATCACGGCCTTCACCTCCCAGGCGAATCGCGCCTACGAAGTGGCGCTTCATTTCCGGCGTCTGGGCGTACCGGTTGTCATGGGGGGTATTCACGCAACCATGTGCCGGGAAGAAGTCATGGATCGCGTGGACTCGGTGGTCACAGGGGAAGCGGAAGGCATCTGGCGGCAGACTCTGGAAGATGCACGGAATGGCGTACTGAAACGCTTTTATAGCGGAGGCTTCGCTGAGATCAACGATGTGCCGATGGCTCGTCATGATTTGCTGGCGACCGGATATGCATGCGGTGCCATTCAGACCACCCGCGGCTGTCCCCTGAACTGTAGTTTTTGTAGTGTGACGGCTTTCAACGGAGCCCGGTACCGGCAACGGGCGATTGCAGATGTGGTTGAAGAATTCCGGTTAATTCGTGAAAAAACTATTCTGGTCGTGGACGACAACCTGATCGGTACACAACCTGAGCACATCGATCGCGCCAAGGATCTGTTCCGGGCGATGGCATTGGCGAATCTGCGCAAGCAATGGTTTGCCCAGGCCAGTATCAACTTCGCGGATGATGACGAACTCCTGGCATTGGCTGTAAAAGCCGGGTGTCAGGCTGTTTTTATCGGTTTTGAATCTCCATCACCAGAAGGTCTTCAGGAAATCGGCAAGAAATTCAATCTTCTGAAAGGCCGGGACTTTCACGCTTCCGTGCGTCGCATCCAGCGGCACGGCATCCTGGTGGTCGGTTCCTTTATCATGGGTCTGGACGTAGACAAACCAGGCATCGGCAAACATATCGCAGACGTCGCCGGCCAGTATGGTGTGGATCATCTCAACACTTTGTTTCTAACCCCTCTACCCGGCACACGCCTGTGGGACCAGATGAAATCGGAGAACCGTATTGCTCTCGATACGCTTCCGGAGGACTGGAAATATTATACTCTGACATTCCCGGTGGCCCGATATAAGAATCTATCTCTGGAAGGTATTATCAAGGAGATGATTGCCTGCGATCGGGATTTCTATTCCATGCCGCGTGTTCTGCACAGAATATGGAGCAATTTCTGGCAATGTCGAAAACCCTTTATCAGTGTGGTGGGTAATTTCTCATACCGGAACAACCTCCGGCTGAGTTGCCGGGCATATGATGAGTTCAAGAAAACTATCGGGAACAGACACACCATTGTGCAGGAATCATAGTCAGCCTGATTTCAACCATCGAAACGGATAAATCGGGCTGGTTTGTCATCAACGCAATCGATGCCGAATTAGGCGTGCACCCTTTTGAAGTCGATATATCCACGCTCCACATCCGTACTGATCAATTGTACCCGGACACGATGACCGACTTCCAGACCCTCATACCCGATCTCCAACCGCCCTTCAATAGGGGGATGCACGAGACGTACCCAGGTGCCTTTGTTCGAAGCGCCGGTGACAAAGGAGTCGAACTGCTCACCGATACGCGATTCCAGTAGAATGGCGGCGGACGCTTTGGTGACCTGTCGTTCCACTTTTTTCGCCGCGTCCTCCTGCTTCGTGCAATGCGTGGCTAAGTCTTCCAGTGTGCTGATTTCATATGGCCATTCATGTCCCGCCATGGCTGCCTTCAGCAACCGCTGAGTAATCAGATCCGGATACCGCCGATTCGGTGCGGTCGAGTGACTGTAATCTTTGACAGCCAGACCGAAATGCCCCAAACTCCCGTCACCCGGCGATATTGCGACATATTCACCCGGGCCAAGAAGCTTGACGATGCTCAGCGATAGATCCGGGAATCGATCCGGGTCCGATGCTTTCACCGACGTCAGAAACTTTTCCAGTGCTTTCGGATCGGCGTCCGCGGGCAATGTAGTTCCGTGCTCAGCCGCCAGCTCGACAATTCGGGACCAGCGTCTCGGAGTGCGAACGACGCGCCTCAGTGAAGGAAAATCTCTTGATGACAGATATCGTGCTGCCACGCCATTGGCAGCGATCATAAAGTCTTTAACAATTTCTTTGGCTCGATTCCGTTTATCAACTTCCAGGTCCCGGAGCTGATCCCCATCAAAAATCGGCCGGGATTCTATGGTCTCGAGATCCAAAGCGCCATGAACGTGACGAAATTGTCTCAGCTTTTGAGCGATCTGATCCTGCATCAGAAGGTTTTGCTCCAATCCGGTGACAGCTGAGACTTCCCGTGGTACCGGATCATCTCCCTCCAACCAGGCTGCCAGTGCATTGTAGGCCAGTTTTGCCTTGTTATGTACGATTGCACGATAGACGTTCGAATCCTGAAGCGATCCGTCACAGTCGAAAACCATTTCGATGACGATGACCAGCCGTTCAGATTCAAAATTCAGTGATGTCAGATCTGTGGACAGTTTCTCGGGCAGCATCGGAAAAATCTCAGCAGGCGTGTAGACCGACGTCGTATTCTTTCGGGCATGATCATCAATGGCGGTTTGCGGTGTGACAAGAGTATCAACGTCAGCGATGGCCACCAAAACTTTTACGGCTCCATCGGGCAGTGCTTCGGCAACGGTCAATTGGTCGAGATCCCTGGAATCATCGTTATCGATCGAGCACCACAGGAGATTCCGAAGATCTGAAATTGAACCGTCAACCGGCACATCGGGCTCCTGGATTCGCTCAAGCTCGGCTAAAACCTTCGGTGGAAAATCCGGTACGAGACCCCTGTCCAGCATCGCCTGGTGGGCGATTTTTCTTAGAATTGAACGATGATGTCTGTCATTAAAATTCATTCTGAAAACTTCCTTCCTTTGCGCGATTCTGGAACATCCTTCATACACATTCTATTGTAAGGTTTGTTTGTCACATGTCACGTCATTGTCGATTCGAATGCGTATTGAAAGGAGGCAGCGCGTAAGCAGGATATAAACTCTGGCTCATTAATCCACACATTCCCCCAAGCCCAGTGCGGCAATAAAGATCGCCTGCGCGTCACCGGCGGTCACATTTCCGTCGGCGTTGCAATCCGCCGCACAAACCTGTTCGCCGGTCGGTGAAACCAGTCCCATAGCGATAAGAAACGCGGTCTGGGCGTCAGACGCGGTAATCTGCCCATCGTCATTCACATCGCCATCATGAATGCACGGAAGCACAGTAGGCGTTGCTGTGGGAACCGGCACGACGGAATAATGGTACCCCATATCAGACATGCCTGAATCCGGAACGAGATCGGTCCGGGTGGTCAGATCGCTCATGCAGAGCATTTCGTCCGGTGTGTTGAAACAGATGTCGGATGCCGCATCACTGCCGCTGTTGAAGCATGGGCTGTCGGATGCCTGACCGGCCGCGACCTGGCTCAGGTAACAGGCTCCGCCCGGTCCGGATATAAACTGCGGATCGGAATCCATATTCCCGGACTCCCAATACAGGTTTGTGTCCGGATCCGTATACACTCCGGCCGCTCCGCCCTGCACATCGGAATACTGAATGGTCAGTGAGCTGCCGGCTTCGGTTATCGCAATCTGCGCTCCCTGAGCCGCGCTGTTACCCCAGAGGATGCTGTCGGTCAGCAGCGCCGTTGAGCTGCGCATCGCCACGCCGCCGCCGGTATCGCCGGAGTTGCCGGTGATGGTGCAATTGGATATCACGGTCCCGGTTACTGCAACGCCGTTGTAACAGGCGATTCCGCTGCCCAGGTTGTCCGTGATCAGGCAGTTTTGAACGGTTCCGGGACAATACGCCGTCATCGAAATCCCGAGACCATTGTTCTGCGTGATAACACAGCGAGTGATCGTGGGTATCGCACGGAAATAACAGGCGATCCCGCTGCCATTCATCGCGATCAGGCAGTCATCGATTTCCGGATAGCACTCCCCGCCGCCGGAGGAATAACCCATGGATGATATTCCGGTATATGTATTGTTCATAATGATGCACCGGACAATCTCAGGATACCGGCAAGCGAATTCCGTTTGGATTCCGATGCAATCGTTGTCTGTAATAACAGAATCCTCAACAATCATGTCGCCGGATGCGTAAATTGCGGCGCCCGACGTAAAAGCATGGTGGGAGATCGTGCAGGAGCGGATGGTCGTCGTTCCTTCGGTTGTATTGCAATAGACCGCTGCGTCCGCGCCTCCGGAACAGTTGGAGATGGTGAACCCTTCGATAATGCTGCTGTATCCCCATCCGGTCACGAGAATCGCTCTGTCGGTTCCGCTGCAGTCGATCAGGCAAGTGGCGGCACCGCCTTCGGACCGCAGATGGATGGATGTTTCCTGGATGACAAGATCGGTATTTCCCCAGCCGGAATAGATTCCCGGAGCGACCAGGACGGTATCTCCCGATACGGCGGCGTTGATTCCGCTTTGGATTGTCGGCTGATCGGCCGGGACGCGGATGGTCGCAGCCTGAGCGATCAGCGATGCGGCCAGAACGGCTATCGAAATGGATAGAACGTGTTTCATAAATGACCTCCTGACGATAATGAATGCAAGCAATATGCCGGTGATCCGGTCGGGCTCCCGGGTGAATCGAATACCATCATTTTATCATTAAGCGATTTTAAAAGAACAGGAAGAATTCGGAAGTCGATAGCGATGCCGATTTGCCTGACAGTTTTGCATTGTCTTTAGAGGTATTGTAAACATATCAAGATTGTTGATCACATGTTGGAGTTGTCGAAATCGAAATCGCTATCGGGATCGAAAAACAAAATGACACTTGGACACGAAAAGCTTGATGTTTATCGCCTCTCCATCGAGTATGTCGCCTGGGTATTCGAGAAAGCCGTCAATCTGAACGGCGTCCACCGATCTGCTCGGGATCAATGGCTTCGAGCCAGTCAGTCGATACCGTTGAACATTGCTGAAGGCAACGGCAAGACGGCGAAAGCAGATCGAAGGCGTTATTTCGAAATCGCTCGTGGTTCGGCTTTGGAATGTGCCGCAATCCAGGATGTTCTGGTGGTTGGGAAAGCACTTGCCGATTCAGAAAGCCAGACGCACAAGGTAGAGTTAGACCGCATGGCAGCGATGCTCAGTCGATTGGGTGGAAGAGGCTATTGTGGGAATGAAGACTCCATAGCATAGGGATTTGAAGAAATCGATTTCGATAGCGATTTCGATACCGATAGCGATGCCGATACCAATACCGATACCGATAGCGATACCGATACCGATAGCGATAGCGATTTCGATTTCGATTTGGGGGATTGGAAGCGTCAGGGCTACTGCCAGTTGAATTCCGCCAGGCTCCAGGTACCCAGCGCCGCGGTGCCGGTTTCGTTTGTCATCAGAGCGATAAATGTCGCGTTTCCGGTGGTTCCGGTCGCCGGCCATACGAAATCGAAAATCGGCATCTGAGTTCGGCCGGGATCCAGAGTCGTCGCCTCGAAATCATAA
>JAFGEQ010000015.1 GCA_016931515.1 candidate division CSSED10-310 bacterium
ATGACTGATCCCGCGTTCTCGGCTTTGTTCGGGAGCATGGACATGTTCACTTTCGGATGGCATGAATGACAATGTTAAGGTGTTCCGCTTCAAATCATCCGGTTTAAGCAGCACACGTATTTTGAATAGGCAGAAGGATGTTGAAAGAAGGAGGATTCGTGATGCTTTATAAAGTCTTCATAGTCGTTGCTCTTATATTTTGTGTATTCTTCTCACCTGTGTCAGCGGTGACCCGCTACGTTCCTTCCCAATATGCGACAATCCAGGAAGCGATCACGGCATGCAATAATGGGGATATCGTAGTAATCGCCGATGGCATCTACAGTGGAGCGAACAACAAGGACATCAGCTTCATGGGTAAAGCGATCACAGTAAGGTCTCAAAACGGACCGACTGATTGTACGATAAACTGCGGGAACAGTGGCCGGGGATTTTATTTCCAAGGCTCTGAAACCAGCAGTTCAGTATTGGAGGGTATAAGAATTCTGGATGGGAATGTTACCGGCTCTCAGTCGAGGGGAGGAGGTATCTACTGTGCAACCGGATGTTCACCAACGATCAGGAACTGCATTATCGAGAGCTGTTACGCTGAAGGTGGTGGCGGTGGATTGTATTGCAACAATGACTCAACATGCTTGATTTATGGATGCACATTTTCAGGCAACAGCACCGGCGGCAGCGGCGCTGGAATGTCTGCTCTTGCAGCGGTTCAGATAATCGGGTGCACATTCTATTATAACGAAGGAGTCCACATCTCTTCGGTGAATCGAGGGGGTGGAGTTTTTTTATATAGTGGAGGACTGATCAGCGATTCCGTGTTGAGTTCGAACTTGGCTGAACGAGGTGGTGGAATCACACTTTTAGGCAGTCCTGAAATTTGGAACTGCCTGATTATCGCGAATAATGCCCTCGGATCAGGCAGTGAGATATATGGAGGCGGTGTTCTCTGTGATGGCGGTACCCCTTCCTTTAAAAATTGCACTTTCTCTGGCAACAATGCGCCTGAGGGTGATTCGATCTGCACGAACAATGCATCGCCGGTCTTCACAAATTGCATTATCTGGGACAGCTCAATCAATGGGATTTACACCTTGGGTACCGGTGGGTCAATCATAACATATTCGGATGTCCTGCTCACGTCGGGAACGTATCCCGGGACAGGCAATATCAACTTAAACCCTTTGTTCGTAACAGGTCCTAATGGCGGTAACTATCTCAGCAGTACGGGAGCCGGTCAGCCGTCGAACAGTCCGTGTTACAATACGGGGTTTTCAACAGCAGCAGCGACATGTTACACCGGCTATGAGGATTCCGAAGGGCCGGGCACGGTCTGCCTGAGTATGCGCACAACACGAACCGACGAGGCACTCGATACCGGTGCAACAGACATGGGATATCACTATTTCTCCTCGATCTACCCGCCTACCGCCACACCAACCCGGACCCCAACACGCACTCCCACAATAACACCAACTCGAACACCCACAGTGACTGCCACGCGAACACCAACCTGGATTCCGACCCTTACACCGACCCGGACTCCCACATCCATACCGACCCGCACGCCGACTTGGACACCCACCACAGCTCCAAGCCAGCCCACAAATACACCGCGCCCGACTTCAACCCCGACCCCCACGCGGACGCCAACTCGGACGCCGACTCGGACGCCGACACCAACGATGACACCAACGGTTCCAACCGGAGTTCCGACCAATACCCCGCATCCAACCGAAACACCGACATCACTACCGCCGACCGCAACGCCGACACCCGAGTGCGATACCCTGGGATGTACCATCATCATGCCATCGGACAGTTTCGGACCCGGCGAAACGTGCTCCTGCGATGTCATAATCTGCAATCCCGAAGTCGACACTTATAACGATATTCCGGTGTTTGTCATACTGGATGTCTACGGCATGCTTTTCTTCGCACCCAGCTTTAGCGAGTTTGACTACTATCTCTATGATATTGTCCCCGGTATCACGATAATTCACGTGTTGCCAGAATTTCCCTGGCCCTCAGGTGCAGGAACTGCCGGAGGTATCATCTGGTATGCCGCGATGACTGATCCCGCGTTCTCGGCTTTGTTCGGGAGCATGGACATGTTCACATTCGGATGGCATGACTAGACGACCGGTCGGCAATTTATCGCCTTCAGATCGATCAGAGATAGTGGCTGATCCAGATTAACCAGAGTGGAGAATAATCAGTTCGTCATACCCGGTCTCGGGATCAAAAGGACGCTTAAATCGAATGTCGTCAAAAGCGATGATGACCAGTTCCAGAGTCGTATGGACGCGGCAACCCTGAAGGAGGTGTCCGCCTAGACAATGCCCGTCATGATCCGCAATGGTCAGATGAAGATGAATGCCGTCCTGACACAAGGAACCCGACAAGCTGGTGACTTCAAACCTTCCTGTCAGAGATTTCTGCTCTGTTGCACCTGCAAGCCGGATGCAGACATCCGATAAACTGCCGACAGCACTGATGAGGGCTCCGGCTGATACTTCCTTTTCAGCTAAAAACCGGGTGAGTTCCCGATACACATCCTGGCTCGGTTTCAGGCGCAAGATATGAAATTCAGAGTTACAAGTTCGCATGAATCGTTCCCATTTTAAAGAGGCTGATCCGGATACCCTTTAAATATGACCGGTTACTCAATCACAGCCAGCACTTGTCTTATCTCAACCGAGTCGCCTGCCTTCACCAGAATCTTTCGGATCGTGCCGGCTTTGGGAGCCCCAAGTTCGTTCTGCATTTTCATGGCTTCAAGTATCATGACGACTTCATCTCTTTCAACGACATCGCCTTCCTTTTTCATTATCTTCATGATAAGTCCCGGCATGATTGCCGTTATCGCACCCGCTTCCTCGGCCGCGCTCTTACTGGCAGCCTTGCGCTTGTTCATCTGCCGCTTCTCTTCCAGACCTGCAGTGGCGTATGCATAACTGATCCCGTCAACAACAGCTGTTTTCCCTGACAACGTTACGGTATGGTGTGTTCCGGAAACATGCACTGAGGTTCCTTCCACTGAAAAAGGCCATTCCCTGCCATTAATCGTCAGGCAGTTCCCCTTCTGTTCGATCTCATAGGATACACCATCCAGATCAATGCGGAATTTCGAAATCATCGGATACCTCCCCGAATAAACCCCGGCCGGTTCAATAACTTCCATGCATTGACCCATCCGCCCGGTTCCGACACAGCTTTTGCCACGGCTTTTTTGGCTTCCTGCTGGTGAATCAGTGCTACAGCAATAGCTGCTGCAATTTCTTCCTTGCCGCCCAATCCCTTTGTTCTTCGTTCGAAATACGGACGTGCTACCTGAGGAAACAGTGCGTACGACAGCACATCCTCGTCGCTGCTGGCCAGCTCGCCGATCTCCTCGCGCGCCTGCTCAAAACCCGGACACAGCATATCAGCGGGTCGGCAGGTAATCGGTTCCTCGTTACCAATCGCTTTTTTCTGGAGTTCCGGATCGATTGGAGCGGGTGGATGCCCATAATAACCGCGGATATACTGCCGGGTTTCTTCGGAGATCATCCGATATCTTTCACCCATGATGACATTCAGGGTTGCCTGAACGCCAACGATCTGACTTGACGGAGTGACCAGCGGCGGATATCCGAGATCTTTTCTGACTCGGGGAATTTCATCCAGTACCTCGTAATATTTATCCTGTGCGCCTTGCTGACGAAGCTGGCTGACCAGATTGGACAACATTCCTCCGGGGACCTGGAATTGAAGTACATTGACATCAACCGGGCTGATCCCGGCCTCAAATGCCAGATATTTTTTCCGGATCTCTCCAACAAGATGAGATATATCAGCCAGCAGGTGCAGGTTCAGACCGGTGTCGCGTTCTGTACCTTTTAGTATTGCGACCAACGTCTCGGTCGGTGGTTGGGAGGTGGACAGAGCTAATGATGAAATAGCCGTATCGACAATATCAATACCGGCTTCGACGGCTTTTAGAAGACTGGCCGTTCCCATCCCGCTGGTGGAATGAGTGTGCAATTGGATCGGAATTCCGAGATCGCGTTTAAGGGACGATACAAGCTCAAATGCAGCATAGGGAGTGATCAGGCCTGCCATATCCTTGATGCAGATGGAATCGGCTCCGAGGTCGAGCAGTTGTCGTCCCATTTTCACAAAAGCATCGATACTGTGGACCGGGCTGATCGTGTAGCTGATTGTCGCCTGAACATGACCTCCAACCCGCTTGGCCACTTTCATTGCGAACGCCATGTTTCGCATGTCGTTCAGAGCATCGAAAATCCTAAAAACGTCAATACCGTTTTTACGCGCACACTCGACAAATTTTTCAACGATATCGTCGGGATAGTGCTTGTAGCCGACAATATTCTGTCCTCTCAGCAGCATTTGAAAAGGCGTGTTCGGCATGATTTTTCGTAAGGTTCGAAGCCGCTCCCATGGATCCTCGCCCAGAAAGCGCATGGCACTGTCAAATGTTGCGCCACCCCACATTTCAACAGACCAGTAGCCCACCTGATCCAGAAGCTCCGCGATCGGAAGCATATCGTCTGTTCGCATGCGAGTCGCCAGCAACGATTGATGGGCGTCGCGGAGGACTGTTTCACAGATTTTCACAGGCTGTAATGTCATAATCTTCCTCTCATTCCTGAACAGCCGAACTGTCAAACATTTCTTTGGGCTTGACCATCAAAACCAATGCTCCCTCATCAGACCCGGGACTGTGCGTCGTGTACGCCCGTACGACAATTGAATCGTGCTTCTTTAAAATGACGTCCGCTTGATTTTTAAACCGTATCCGGATTTCACCATCCAGAACCAGGTATAATTCGTCCTTCGTATGTTTGTGAAAGGGATAATCACCCCGGAAGTGCATGACATACGCCGCGTGGTCATTCACCTGACCCAGTTCGACATGTGTATACGGTCTTGTCAGAATTCCAGCAATCTCATCCATACTGATTTTACCATGCATGGCAGTCCCTTTCGTTTAAAGCGGAATGTTTCCGTGTTTCTTGGGCGGGTTACTCGCTCTCTTGTTCTGAAGCATCTTCAAACAATCGATGATTCGCGACCGCGTTTCAGACGGTTCGATCACATCATCGATATACCCCCTTGCAGCCGCGCAATACGGATTGGCGAATTTATCCTTGTAAAGCTGAATCAGCTCCACGCGTTTTGCAGCGCCATCCTCCGCTTCACCGATCTCCTTGCGGAAAATGATATTGACCGCCCCTTCCGGCCCCATGACCGCAATCTCCGCACTCGGCCAGGCGAAATTGGCATCACCGCGAATGTGTTTGCTGTTCAGCACGCAATAAGCACCACCGTAGCTTTTCCTTGTGATGACGGTGATTTTTGGAACCGTGGCTTCACAGAGTGAATACAGGAGTTTCGCTCCATGAATGATGATTCCATTATGTTCCTGATCCACGCCGGGCAGGAATCCCGGAACATCCTGCAGGATCAGTAACGGTATGTTGAACGCATCACAGAACCTGACAAATCGGGCACTTTTAACTGACGCATTGATATCCAGCACACCCGCCAGAATAGCGGGTTGATTGGCGACTATCCCAACACTGAACCCGCCAAACCGGGCGAACCCGATAATAATGTTTCGAGCATAATTCTCCTGGATCTCGAAAAAATCACCGTTATCCACAATCAAATGGATCACTTCTTTCATATCATACGGTTTACCGGGATCATCCGGTATGATCTCATTCAGCCGGTCCTCCTGCCTGCATGGATCGTCACCAGAATCGACAAACGGAGGATCCTCCATGTTGTTCGACGGCATATAACTGACCATCGTTCGAACCATTTCCAGTGCTTCCTCACCATCATCCGCCACCAAATGACAAACACCACTTTTTGAACTATGCGTGTCCGCGCCGCCCAGATCTTCAAAAGAGACTTCCTCCCGAGTGACCGCTTTGATCACATCCGGACCCGTTATAAACATATGGCTGCTTTTCTTCACCATAATGATAAAATCGGTCAGCGCCGGACTATAAACGGCTCCACCGGCGCATGGCCCCATGATTGCGCTGATCTGGGGAATGACGCCGGAAGCCAGGGTATTTCGCAAGAAAATATCCGCATATCCGCCAAGGCTGACAACGCCCTCCTGAATACGGGCGCCCCCAGAATCATTGATACCGATCAGTGGCGCTCCATTCTGAACAGCCATATCCATAATTTTGCATATTTTTTCGCTGTGAACCTCTCCAAGACTTCCGCCGAACACCGTGAAATCCTGGCTGAAAACATAAACCAGCCGGCCGTCTATCGTCCCGTAGCCGGTGACCACGCTGTCGGAGAGGAACTTTTTATCGGCCATATTGAAATCAGTGGTTCGATGCGTCACAAACATGTCGATCTCGCGAAATGAACCTTTATCAAGCAGTGCCTGAATGCGCTCACGGGCAGTTAATTTGCCCTTTGCGTGCTGCGCGTCGATCCGCTCCTGACCGCCTCCAAGCTGTGCCTGGGCCTTCAATTTTCGTAACAACTCTATTTTTGCATTGGTCGCCATTGATCCTCCCGGTTTGCCGGGTATTCCGCCGCAAACTCAGCAGCGAAACACCCGCTGGATATCCTGATGTAACTCGCCAACATGATGCCTGACTTTCGGCATGACCCGCCGGCATGCTCTCCGAAAGCTGATCTATAGCACCATCATAAGAGGCATTCAATGGTTTCAGGTCAAGGTCTGACGGCTGCCTCTCGGAATGTTCCGGTCACTATTGTTCAGGCAAGCCAATGATAAAATTCTTAATGTTAAACACTTGAATATCAGGATAAAATGCGGTCTAATACACTCATCAGGCGAACTGAGGGACTGGTAACAAGGAATTTATTGGGGGGAGTCATCATGAAAAGGTCTATCAAATTAACTGTAACAGCGTTCATTTTCTGCTTCGCGACGATAACTGCAGCCCAGGCCCAGGGTTTTGTAGAAGTGACCAATGAGCTCGGTCTGACCGGAACACCGTCGTTCTACATCAGTGTTGCTGATCTGAACGGGGATGACTATCCGGATATCTTTGCTCATGATATTACCGATTCTGCAAACTGGGATGTCATGAACAAAATGTATATTTTTCTGAATGTTGAAGGCCCGACACCCGGAACACGCCAGTTTGTCGATTTCACCGCTGCCTCCGGCATCCACGCCAATCGCCGCGGTACAACGGATGGTCGCCACTCCGATCTTGCCGTCTTCGGCGATGTCGATAATGATGGTGATCTGGATTATTTTGCCGGGATGTACTATCATCGCCACACATACATACCGGAGGACATCGATTGGATCGATTATAATGATCTCTTCCTGAATGATGGAAAAGGCCATTTCACCCTTGCGGAGGATACAACTTTTTTTGACGCCGGGTTAACAAACGTATCCAGTGCGGTGTTCGCAGATTTTGACCGGGACGGATTCCTGGACCTGTTTGTCGGAAACTGGTTCACGGAATACTATGGCGGAACAGTGGATGACATCTTTGCCCCTGAATTACTCTATCGCGGAAACGGTGATGCAACCTTTCTCGACGTATCGGCTTCTTCCGGTATCCAGGCTCCGGAAGTGTTACAGCCGACATATGGTGCGGCTGTTGCCGATGTCGATGGTGACGGGTATCCCGATATATTTCTTGGAAATTACTGCCGCGACAAATCAAAGCATCTTCATAACAATGGCGACTGGACGTTTACGGAGATCCATGAAACGTCCAATTTCGGTTTCTACGTCGGTCCCGGCAATTGTACCGGCACATGTTCCTGGGGATCGATGCCGCGGGATTTCGACAACGACGGTGATATCGACATGTTTACCATTCTCACTCACGGATGCAAAAAAGTTCTTTCCGCTCCACTTATTAACGATGGAACCGGAGTTTTCGAATGGAATTTCGATTGCATTTTAAGTCGCCTTGATTACGATCCGATGAAAATGCACCATGGTGATCATTATGCCACCTGGGTGGACTGGAATAATGATACCCTGGTCGATGTCCTCCTGAGCGAATGCGGTTATGAGAACAATCGCTTTTATATATTCAGGCACGAACCCGATCATACGCTGCAGGTCATCACGCCATCTACCGCCATGATGACACTGAATACCGAAGACGAACCCGTTCATAACGCGTCCGCTTTCGATTACGATCTGGATGGCGATGACGATCTGATCATCGGCTCCAGCGGTGACTATCCAATCAGGGTGTTCCGGAATGACGAAGGTAATTTAAAACACCATCTCGCTGTCACACTGGTCGGTGCGGGCAAGGAGGGGTTCAGTAACGCCTCCGCCATCGGAGCCAAAATTCAGGTGACAACCGGCAGTACAACGGTGACCCGTGTCGTCCGGGCCGGCGATGGTCACTTTAGTCCACAGGTGCCGCTGCGTCTCAATTTCGGAATGGCAACCTCAACCACGGCCGATCAAGTGGCCATCATATGGCCGAATCTGGCTCAGGATGTTTACAATCTATATCAGGTGCCGGCGGATACCCACATCCGGATCTATGAGAACCCGGATCCGATTGCATCCGGAAACGGGATGAGGATTTTCATTCCGAATGATGATGTTAAACCGGACGAACGATTCAGTGTCTGGGGATATCTCTATAATGATTCAACCGCTGTCATGGACGATGTCCCCGTCATGGTTTTGCTGGGCATCGAAGGCATGTACTGGTTCTGGGACGGATGGACCAACTCCGTGGACTTCGCACTGATGGATGTGAAGCCGGGAGTAACGGTGTTCCCGATCTTCCCGGAGTTCATCTGGCCGGATACCGGAACCGCGTCCGCCGACGGTCTGATGGTTTACGGTGCGATGCTGAACAGCAGCATGACCGAAATCGTCGGAGGTATCGACGGGCTCGCGATGTCTGAATTTGGCTTTGGACCGTGATCAACGACCGACCGGAATGATGGCGAGTGGTTCCTCTCCTTCAGACATCTTGATCAGATCAGCCACTTCGCCGTCAATGAAGGCTCCGATCATCACGGAGCCCAGGTGGCAACTCAGCGCCTGGAGAAACACATTTTCCGCAGCATGACCTGCTTCCATAAACATGTATTGGCTTGCCCGCTCCCCATATCGAACCATCGTCCGCTGAACAACGCCGCTGATAACCAGGCTCGCCGGCGCATCCTTTACCCATCGCTGGCCCAGGGCAGCGGTGCCGAGACTATTCCGATGATCACCGGTGAGAACCAGTTCGAGTTTATGCCCCTGAGGAATATAGTGATAGATGCCCGCTGGAAGCGACTCCACGTTTCCAGCCACAACATAGAGTTCCAGCGGGTACAACGCACCTGCCGATGGAGCCGTGCGCAAACCGCCACTGCCGGTAATTCCCTGCGCCGCCCAAACGAGTTGACTGATCTCGGCCAGTTTTAGAGGTGCGGACGAATATTCCCGAACGGACCGTCTCTGATGAATAGCCTCCTCCACCGACAGATCGCCGGTGAGATTCGCCGCCGGCAGCGCGATTGATGTGTCCGCCGGATTCTCACCGGTGGTGCCCGGAGACTCCGACTCCTGACCGAACATCGGATTGACGGATATCAACCCGGCAAACAATGTGCTGACAATTACAAATATTACTCTCATTTATAACCTCCCGGTTCGTTGTCATATTCTGCTATAATTAAGACGTATAATCAGTTTTTCGGCAAGCTGTCACCGGTACCCGGATTGAAAAAACCGCAACCCGATGGTAATATTCCGAAATCTTGACGATCGCATAATTAAGGAGATTCGCCATGAAGTTAAGCGATAACTATATGCCTCCCTACCAATATAACGGAGCCCGGTCCATGATCATTATGCATGATCGATATCTTCGGGAATTCCTTTCGGTATGGTACGACGCACGTGCTGAAAAACTGGTTCTGCCCAACAGCGATGATTATGCATATGAATCCCTTGAAAAATTGCTGCAGCACGTTCTCGGCGCTGCTCGAGGTTATATGATATGGATGTGCGAAAAATTGAGGTTGCCCGATCCCGAAATCAATTCGGTCCCTCAACTGGATCACATTGCTGAGGATGCCCCCGCTTGGCTGGATCACCTTGTTCAGCAGTGGCGAACACCACTGGCGAAGGTTCCCGAGGATGCATTCGGAGTGGAATACGAATCCCGCTGGAGAGTAAAGTATTGCATTGATGCAATGCTGGAGCATGCTGTCATGCATCCGATCCGGCATACATTCCAGCTTCGTCATCTGATGAAACGCGACTGACTGCATACATTGGAGAAGCATCAATGAAAGGCTTTACAGGTTTTCTTCTATGGTTGCTGCTGTTTATTCTCTGCTGGCCCCTGGCACTGCTGGCCCTGATCGCCTGGCCGTTGGTTTGGCTCCTCCTCCTGCCCTTCAAACTGCTCGGAATTACTGTCAGCGCTGCATTTGACTTCCTCCACGCCATCCTTACTCTTCCAGCTCGTCTTCTCGGCTACCGCCGGAATCCCCCATCATGAGAATCCTCCATCTCCTGAGCCAAAGACCGGATGCCACGGGAAGCGGCGTTACTCTTCAGCATTTCGTCCGATCCGCCTACAGGCACAGGATCGACAGTCACCTACTCGCCGGTGTACCACTCAATTTCGAAACACCCTCGACTATTCAATCATTCAGTGAGTTCAGCACTGTCCGCTTTGAAGAGGATCTTCCATTCGTTATTCCCGGAATGAGTGATGCCATGCCTTATCCGAGTATACGGTTTCGCGATTTGTCATCCCGGCAACTCGACCAGTATATTTCGATCTTCAGAGATCGTCTGGAACACCTTCAAACCATTTTTCAACCGGACGTTATACACTCCCACCATCTCTGGGTTCTAACTTCGATTGCCACCGATGTATTTAAGAGTATCCCGGTTTTTTCGAGTTCACACGGATCTGATCTGCGGCAATTTGTAAACTGCCCGAACATTGCCGAAATGATATTGCCAAAACTCCGTAATGTCACCGGCGTCTTCGCTCTCACACAAGCGCAGAAGCGTGAAATAGAATTACTCTACGGGATCCCCGCTGAGCGCATCCACGTCGTCGGTGCCGGGTATGACGACACTATTTTCACGCCTTTACCCGATAAAACAATCAGATCGGCATCTCATGAACAACCTCGGCCCCCTCGCCTGCTTTATGCAGGTAAATACAGCAAAGCAAAAGGCGTTCCATGGCTGTTTGATGCTCTCAATATCCTTGCTGAACATCCCTGGGAGCTGCATCTTGCGGGTGGAGGTGAGGGAAGGGAATACGACGAGATTATTCAACGCGCATTGTCCATGCCCGGTAGAATTTTCGATCACGGTCTACTGGGACAACAATCGCTCGCTGACCTGATGCGCATTTGTGATGTATTCATCCTTCCATCTTTCTACGAAGGATTGCCCCTTGTTCTTCTTGAAGCACTGGCATGCGGTTGCCGTATCGTCGCAACAGGTCTTCCGGGTGTGAAAGAATTGTTCGGCAACCTGCCAGCGCACATCGTAAGAATTGTTCCGGTCCCTCGGTTAATGAATTCCGATCAACCTGTCGAATCGGATTTGCCCGGATTCGTATCAAATATAGCCGCTGCGATTGCCGACTTGATCCGGAGCCAACACG
Organism: candidate division CSSED10-310 bacterium; assembly: GCA_016931515.1. Classification (GTDB taxonomy): domain Bacteria; phylum CSSED10-310; class CSSED10-310; order CSSED10-310; family CSSED10-310; genus JAFGEQ01. The sequence continues at coordinate 11,634 of JAFGEQ010000015.1, forward strand.
CACCGGAAGACAGCGATGATATCGCCTGTCTTCTGAACCGTTATACCTGGGCTGAAGTCTTCAAGCGGGTGTATTCGCATTACTGCCGCGTTACACGTGGAAACCCACCCCAGTCACCGGATTTTGCCGAATCAGACTGAACAGGATATTATTGTTAGCAGTCACTGACCATCAAGCGGGAGGTTATCGAATGAGATATCTAATTTTTTCCATATTTCTGTCTATCATTCCCTCAGCCGGTGCAGCAGATACCGGGCAATGCGTAGATTATGAAACACTAATAATCATGGAACGACTCGATCTCCTGCCATCATCGAATGGATTGGGAAGCCGTTCCGAATTGCTATGGAGCGCAACAGGTAACGACAACGCATCCTGCATCCGGTCAGTCGCCGATGTCAACGGTGACGGAGTCTGCGATGCAGTCGTCGGTCATGATATTTTCCAGGATGGGCATAACCTGTTTTGTTATTCGGGAGCATCGACAGGCAGTGGATCGGTTATCTGGTCGCTGGAAACAAGTGGCGGAGCCAGCGGAGGGTATTTCTGGGGTGATGAATGCCTGTCGATCGGCAGCGACACAGATGGGAACGGGTATCCGAATATCCTCGCCGGGCTGGCTGGTGGAGGTCGTTTTGCGGCATCCTACGATGGCTACGATGGATCTCTTTTATGGCAGTTCGACACCTACAATGAGCCGGAAAGTGGCTGGATCTACTCGATCCGTGAACTTGGTGATGTGAATGATGACGGTATTGCCGATATCATTTTCGGATGCGGTTCCACCAATGATCACGCTTACTGCATCGATGGAGCATCAACCGGCACATCACCTGTTGTATTGTGGTCTCTCGATCTGCCGGACGCGTGTTTTTCTGTGTCTCCCATCACTGATGTCAATGCCGATGGCAAACCGGATGCGTTGATCTCCAGCGGAGACGCAGACGGGCATCATGTGTACTGTGTCAGTGGTGCTTCTACCGGCGCTGCAACTGTGTTATGGCCGTTTGATGCCGGAGCGTCCGTACATTCGGTGACATCGTGCAGTGATGCCAATGGGAACGGTGTGGATGATTTCGTTGCCGCCACGTGGGGGAACGGCGTTCGATGCGGAGACGGTTTCAACGGGCAGCCGATATGGTTCAATCTTTTATCGGGAACGTATTGCATGATGGTCAAACCGCTCGCGGATGTTACCGGAGACGGAGTCGATGAGATTATTGTGGGAACATGGGAAAATGCCGTTTATGTTTTAAACGGCACCACGGGTTCAATTGTCTGGGAGACGCCGACCGGCACACTGAATGGCGGAGATGTCTGGACGGTCAGCAGCGTGAGCGATCTGAACGGAGATGGTTATGACGATGTATTGGCGGGTTCGTTCGATACATACATGTATTGCCTTTCCGGTATAGACGGCGATGTTCTATTCAGCCATCTCACCGGCAATCGTGTATACAGCGTCAATCTTGCCGGTGATCTGAATGGAGACGGCATAGGTGACGTTCTGGCAGGAACACAGGATACGACGAGCACAACGGTTGTCTATGCGGTATCCGGTGCAGACCAGCTTCCGCCGACGCCGTCACCTTCCCCGACGCAGTCATGTATCCATGACGGAGACGTCAACATGGATGGGGAGTTATCAGCCGGAGACGCCCAGGCAGCTTTTTTCATCGTTTTGGGATTATTGAGTCCGTCATATGAGGAGGCGTGTGCTGCTGATTGTAACGGGGACGGGGAGGTAACGGCGGGAGACGCTCAGGCCATTTTTCTGGCGTTGCTTCAAGGTGGATCCTGTGTGGATCCTATCCAGGAATAATCAGAGACTCATCCGGATCATTCGAAGCTCGGCAGACAGCTCTGCGACAGACCGATAGCGTTGATTGGGGTTCCGTTGAATGCAGGTCATGATAACCTCGACCAGATCGTCTGGAATATCAGGATTGAATGACTGAGGAGCTGGAGGATCCTTTTCCAGATGAGCATGGATAACCGATAAAAAACTGTCTCCGGTGAACGGGACGGTTCCTGTAAAAATTTCATAGGTAACGATGCCCAGTGAATAGATATCGCTTCGAGCATCCACCGGCTTTTGCTGTATCGCCTCAGGACTCATGTATTCCGGTGTTCCAAGGATGGTTGCCTCCGTTGTCACTCCCGATGATTCGAGTGATTTTGCGATACCGAAGTCAAGAATCTTTACGTTCCCGTTATCAGAAATCATTATATTGTGACTTTTAATATCCCGATGAATGATACCCAGCTTATGCGCGGCTGCGAGTCCGTCGCAGATGGAAACAACGAGATCAAGACCTGATTCGATCGTCAAAAAACCCTGCTCAAGGATGCATTCTTTTAACTGCTTTCCCTTAAAATACTCCATCGTGATGTATTTAAGGCCTCCGCAGTCGCCAAAATCGAATATCCTGATAATGTTGGAGTGATTGATTTGTCTTGCCAGCTTGATCTCCTGCTTGAAACGAACGATTGCAGTCTCCGACAGGGTCAATTGAGATGACAGCATTTTGATCGCAATATCTTCGTCGAGCTCGAGGTCGTGAGCTTTGTAAACCGAACCCATTCCCCCTGAACCCAGGTGTTCCAGAATCAGATATCTGTCATCGAATTTTTTTCCGATCTGGATATCGAAATACCCAACCGGCTTGAAGACAGGTGCTTTGTTGAATTTTTGCGTCGTGTCGGTTTCCAATACACCCGTTTCTTCCATCGATGGCGTATTCGATGACAGTTTCAGCTTTTCCTGTCTCTCCTCGAATGATTTCCGACGGAACTCTGCAGCAAAATCCTGTTTCAGAATTTCGCTGATATCGATCTTACTGTCACTCGTGTCATAAATACTGATCTGTTGATTTTTTAATTCGTCGAGGCGTGCAGTATCCCGATGTCGCAGCGTCTCAAATACCTGTTCGGCTTCTTCAGCATATTCCGATTTTTCCATCATGCCTGCAACTTTGAACAGCATGTCGAAATGCCCCGGAGCATTCAGATCCGCACATCTGTTGATGTAGTCATCGCAGAATCGTTTTGCAACCGGTGTCAGATAACGTTTGCAGTAAGAGAGTTCAACGATGGATTCAACGGCATCGAGATAGTGCGGCGAATCCGATTGAATCATTGAGAGAGCTTTGATCGCCTTGTCGATATCATTCCCGTCCGTATAAGCGATGGATGCTTTAAAGAATCGGCCAGCCTGGCAGAATGTGTCACCCGCTGTGATATAGTCCTTGGCAAGCAAGTAGGCTTCCGCCGCATCTACAAGGTTGTTATCCGCCTTAAAGCACTGTGCCGCATCAATATATAACTTTCCTTCCAGGTAAGCCCGTCCGGCATCCTGGCACAATCCGGCCCTTGTAAAAGCTTCTCCCGCGTATCGATACTCCCCTGCCAATAACAGATTTCGACCCGCTTCCTCGTTCACCCCGATCCGTTCATAGAGAGCAGCGGCCCGTCTATGATTCCCGGCTTTAGCCTGCGCCGACGCTGCATAGCGGATGACTTTTAATTCATCATCGGTATATTCTCTTACTTTCCCAAGCGCATCCGTTCGTTCCGGAAGATTTTTAACCAGGTTTTCATATTGTTCCGCAGCTTTGTCATGCTTACCCGCCCGGGCGTAATACTTGCCGGCTTCAATCCAATTTTTCCTTGCTTCAAAAAATTCAGCGAGTTCCGTTACGTGTCCGCCACGCAGATAAAAGGTAACAGCGTCGTTACCTCGTCCCAGGTAAATGGCCTTATCGGCTGCCTTGCGGTACATTCGTGCCTGTGCATAGCAGTCCATCGCCTTTTCATGGTCACCCGCCTGTTCATATAATTCCGCAGCAGCAAGAAAATCCGAATTTCTATATAATTCTTTCGCTGTTTTCAGAAGACTCCGGTCCAACGTCTATTGCTCCTTAAACTGGCGGAACATCGTCTTGTCGCGAGCATGGGCGAGAGCATCTTCAAGCAGAATCTTTCCTGAATCCACCAATTTCATCAAGCCTCTGTCCATGGACTGCATGCCGGTTTTTTCAGATTCAGTTGACTGGATCAGAGTGTCGATTTGATACGTTTTGGCTTCCCGGATCAGATTTCCCAGTGCAGTTGATCCCATCAGAATTTCCAAGGCTGCGATACGACCCGATCGATCAGCCGTTTTAATCAACTGCTGCGCAACAACCCCCTTCAACGAGATGGATAACATCGTCCGAACCTGCTCCTGTGCATCTTTCGGAAAACCATCGATGATTCGATCAACCGTTTTCCCGCAGGACTGCGTGTGAAGCGTACCGAATATCAATGTTCCCGTTTCCGCACACGTCATCGCCAGTGAAATAGTTTCCACATCCCGCAATTCTCCAACCAGAATCACATCCGGAGATTCGCGTAATGCGGAGCGCAAGGCCGAATGAAAGGATTTTGTATGCGATCCAACTTCACGCTGTGAGATGACACACTTTTCAGGAATATGAATGTATTCTATCGGATCTTCTATCGTGATGATGTGTTTTTTCGTTCGTATATTGAGTTCCCTGATCATTGCCGCAAGAGTGGTTGTTTTCCCGGACCCCGATGGACCTGTAACCAGTACCAGCCCGTTATCCAGGTAAGCGAACTTTTTCAATTGCTGCGGCAAATCGAGCTCATCAATGGATTTTATCTGTGCAGGAATAATCCGGAAGATACCCCCAATACCTCTACTGTCAACAAAATAGTTAACCCTGAATCTGCCTGAACCTTTCAATTCGTAAGAAAAATCCATGTCCTGTGTTTGCTGGAAATGCTCTTTCTGTTCATCGTCAATAATTTCAAAGAGCAGTCGGCTGCATTCCAATTCCGTCAGTGTTCGATAGCGGATTGCAACAAGGTCACCGTTATATCGAATCATTGGAGGCGCTCCGGCAATAATGTACAAATCACTGGCCTGCTGCTCCAGAACCAGGCTTAGAAATGAATCCAGACGTGCCACTTGGTTTCCCCTACCTTAAAAACCGCCGATGCCTTCGCTCTGAAGGAATTGCTCGAATTCCTTTTTGTTTATGGATTTCACAAAAGCATCCTCGGGATAAATTTTCCCTTCCTTCACCAACCGCATCAATTCATTATCCATCAGAGTCATACCCTGCTCGTAATGAGTCGTCAGAATCGAAGGAATCTGATAGATTTTTTCTTTTCGGATGAGGTTCGCGATCGCATCGTTGCAAATCATCAGTTCGAGCGCAAGAATTCGACCATCGGTATCTTTACGCTTCATCAACTGCTGGGACAAGACACCTCGTAAGCTCTCCGATAACATTGCACGCACCTGGGCCTGCTGTCGGCCCGGAAAGACATCAATAATCCTGTCAACTGTTTTCGCCGCACTTATCGTGTGCAGGGTTCCCAGTACCAGGTGTCCGGTTTCAGCCGCAGTGATCGCTATGGAAATAGTTTCCAGATCACGCATTTCTCCAACCAGAATAATATCCGGATCTTCACGCAAAGCCCCTCTTAATGCGTTGGAAAAAGACTTTGTGTGAGCGCCGACTTCACGCTGATTAATAATGCATTGGTTATTTTTGTGCACATACTCAATCGGATCCTCAATCGTCACCACATGATCCGTTCGGGTCCGGTTCATATAATCGATCATAGCCGCCAGAGTTGTTGATTTACCGGATCCGGTTGGTCCTGTAACAAGCACGAGACCCTGCTTAAGTTGAGTGAAATCCACAATCGGCTGTGGAAGGCCGAGATCTTCAATTCGGATGATCTCCTGGTTGATCACCCTGAACACCGCACTGATCCCCGTCCGGGTTTTGTAAATATTTACTCTGAAACGGGATCCCTCGTTCCGGATAATGTAGGACATGTCGATATCCTCCATGTCCTCGAACTGCTCCCGTTGAATAGGTGACATAACATCCATCAGCAGCTTGCGCGTTTCCGGTGGAGTGAATACGTGATCGTCGAGCACCTCAACATCGCCTCTGATTTTCAGCATCGGTCGGTTACCCGCAATGATGAACATGTCTTCCCCGTTCCGACTTTTTACCTCCAGGAGCATCTGGTCCAGAAGGGCCGGAGTGATATGTTCGAACGACCGTCGCCCCATTTCGGTGGGGGATAAATTGTATTTCGGCAGCAGCGATGTGACGAAATCCCGGACACGTTTGTCCTCATCGTTCATCACAGCTTCCAGGGTGTCGATGATTCGTTCACCACCGATTTTGTCCAGCGCACGGATGATTTCGATGCGATAGTCCGGCAATGGGTGATCCAGTCTTTTCAGGAAGGGAATATAACTGCTTGCATGAGCGAATTTCTGAAGAGTCTGAATGACCGTCCAAAGTAAATCTTCCCCGCCCTTGTCAAGTAACGCGTTCAAAACCGGAACAACCCTCGGATCGCCAATTTCCCCCAGTGCTTCAACAGCCCGTTCCCGCACCCACCAGTCGTTATCTTTCAAACATCGAAGAATATATTCTGCGGCACGTCTGTCACCCAACCGGACCAAAACTTCAATTGCGTAGCGACGAACGATTTCGGATGGATCGTCCAGCAGCGATACAATCGGCTCAAGTATTTTGGGACCGCCCAACTCCGCCAGAATTTCAGTGATACGCTCCCGAACCCACCAATCCTCGTCTCGGAGATAACGGATCAGTTTCCACCAGATATCATCCTTCTCACCGACTAACCGCATGACTTCCACCACACTGCGCCGTATATTGACATCGCGGTCTTTCATCATGGAAATCAACAGTTTACCCAGTCTAACGCTCTCGGATCGACCCAATGTGCCCAGAACTTCGATCGTGCGCTGTCGAATCATAATATTTCTGTCTCGAAGCGCTTCGATCAGTGGTTCGATACATTGTTCGTTCTCAAATTTACCCAAAGCGTTTATTACCGACAACTTGATGCCCGCATGATTACTGTCCATCAACGCGATCAACGACGGTAACACGTCCATATTGGCCAGATTACCCAAAGCGTCGACAACTGCCTGTAAATTCCGTTTTTCCTCTTTCTGTAACAACGGCAACAGGGCCGGGGCATCATCCTTCTCACCGAACTCACCAATCAGGGCAATCACTTTCCCACGGATCTGCTCATCCGGGTCTCCTATGAACTCGAACGCAGTCTCCAGAGCACGGCGTTGCCTGATTTTCATATATTCCGGGTTGGCCAGCAGATCCAGCGCTTTTAGACGATCATCTTTTCCCTTCTTCTCGATGATCTCCTTCAAAGTCTGAATGGAATGGTGCCCGGCAATCCGGCAAATGGCTTCAGCAGCTTCGGCATACGAAGGGAAATTGTCCGTCTGAATTTTCCGTCGTATAATGTCGAACGCGGTTTTACCTCCAACAGCCCCAAGCACCTCCGACATCGCTTCACGTATCTCTTTTTGACCCGATTTTAAATACTCGACAAAGTATTCGGACTGTTCCTTCTGATAGAGGTTTTTCAGAATTCTTATTAGAAACTCCCGGGATACGGCATCCACTTTTGGCAGAAGATCCAGCATCGGTGACACTATCGTCGGATCTTTGACTCCTTCCAGTATCTCCTCCAGGCACATCATGCGTGATCTGACCCGTTCCTTGCTGGTTTCCGACGGATGCAGAGATCCGATCACCTGGATCATATTCTTAACCGGAAGCTTTCCACCGGCCCGGATCGCAGCAACGGATTCCTTGCGTTCCACCTCGGATCGCCAGTCACCACTCCTGAATTGTGTTAAAAACTCCTTTTGACTCGAATCAAATAGTCCCACTGATTCCTCCAGGCTTCCAATAACCTGATTGCTCAATACTGCTACCGCAACCACACTCATTATAAAAGCAGCATTCAAGCGGAAATAATACATGCTTGATAGGAAAAATAAAAGCCGGTATCAGACGCGTATCCATCCGGCAACTGATGGCAGAACCGTCAAATCAATATTATGGTTCGCCACCATTCTCCTCACCCATCGACGGATGGATCTCACTGCATACCGCCTCATGATGCTTATCCATTCCGATCCCGGCTTGTTTGATTCGACGTGATACTTTCGTGGACCGGATGATTCCATAGACGAATACTATTATCGCAAACCCGATAAGAGTATAGCCGGTAACTTCATAGACAACTGAATTAAAGAATTTGATAAATCCACCTCCGGTTACGACCAGAGCCAGACTTGTTCGACAGTAGGCAAGAAATGTGCGTTCATTGGCCAGAATCGTCCTGTCTATCGCCAGTTGATCCCTGAGAATCAGTTCCGTGCACAGGAATCGGGTGTACGGATTGCCAAGACGCTCGTCTCGCACATTTTTTTCACCATCTGATCGCCATTTTTTAAAAATCATCACTGTCTCCATGGTTGCGAAGACTGCAACATCATGTCCCGTTGACCGGCCCCAAATCAAGGATAAATCATGATCGTCCCGATCATATAGAGACTGCTACTCGCCGGGTCCCGCGTACACTCCTTCACGTTCAGTAAAGACATCATCTCTGAAAATTTCCGGTAAATCCAGAGCCGTTTCCAAATCCGACACTTCCTTGGAAAATCGATTCCCGGACAAATGGTTGGCTGTCCGGAATTCCTGCAAAGCCCTCAACGTCATTCCCAGGTTTTGAAACTCCCGAGCGACCGAAATCTGAATCTTTTGCGAATTCGGGAACTGTTCGAGAAGCCGGTTTAATTCGACAATCAAAGATTCGTCATCTGCAATCCTTTTAAAAACATTCAGACGGTTGATCTGCAGATCGTCTTCTTCAGGTACAAGATCAAGTGCCTCATCGTAGACAGCAAGTGACTCCGTGATCATTCCTTTCGCAGCATAGGCAGCCGCTTTTACTGCCAAGAGACGGACTTTTAACTTCGGATTATACGTGGACGGTTCCCATCGCTGAATCAACGTGATGACAGTCTGGTGCTCGCCCTGATGAAACATGAGCCGTGCAAACGCAAGGTATTCTTCCGAAACAGCGTCGGCCGGAAGCTGCTCGGTGTAGATGCGAGTCATGGGAACAGCCAGAGCGTCATACCCCTTGTGCATCATCGCATCCATAATGAGCAGAAATAGTCCGGGATCAATATCCTTCAAACGGGTTGTCAGGAAAGGCACCAGTTTATTCGGATCCGGCCAAATCGCCACTATATCGGTTGCGAACCGACTGTAATCTTGCGATGATAAGTGTTTCAACATCCGATCAATTTCTTCTATACCCGCTTCTGTATTTCCCTGAAGAATCAGACTTTGCGAGTAGACACTGGAGTAGCTGGGATTGAAAGGATCCAGCAGAACTGCACGGTGGAGTGATTCTTCTATTTCCTTGTAATCATCCGGTTTCAGTTTATTCAGAGTATATGCCCGTGCATAATGGAGCTGTGCCTGGTTCGGATTTCTTTTCAACGATAAATCGATGTTGTGTAATGCCCTCTCAAAGGTTTCAATCTCACCGGTGATGGAAGCGATTCGATTTTGAAGGAGTCCGGCTGATGCTGAAAACCGATCATCAAGAGGAGCCAGGCGTGATGCCATTTCAAAACGGGTCGATGCAGTCTTGAGACGACCCTTTCTTTCCGCGATTCTTCCAAACTCAAAAAAAACTCCTGATGCGAAGGACGGTAACAGGATAACAACCGCAATCAATGGCATGAAAGCCTTATATCGACGGGACTTTCCTTCGCTCGAACCGGTTCCTCGTGGCGACTTCGCATCAGCCAGTAGAAATCCAATTGAAAAGGTGATCAATAACAGGTTGGCGGGTATCTGGGGACCAAAATCCCAAAATGCAGCAGGAATCATCAATACAAGAGCGACTTTGAAACCACGATGAATCCATCTGGAGACACGACGAAAGGGTGATATCTTGAATGCGAGAGTCATGATTGCAACGAGCAGTAGACCGAGAGGAATCAACCCTGTCAAACCCGTTTCGGCGAACATTTCGAGAAAACTGTTATGCGCTCTGTCAATGGAGAGAGAAAACGATGGATTTTTAAAAACCCCTGATAAATATCGAAAATTTCCCGCTCCGATTCCGGTCAATGGCGACGATATACCTGCGCGCCATGCGGCGGACATCGGTTTCTGATGATATGTGAGAGGATTATCAAGCATCACACTTTTCGATAGGTCATGAAACATCCAGTCGGAGAGGTGATAGCCTGTAAGACCGAGAGTTGTCAGAAGGATGATGATGATAACATAAGCCCCTCCGCCCGAATGCCTTTTGCTCCTTACAATAAATATAATGATCCCGATGAACGCCAGAACCAGAGGAATGGACTTCATGTCGATCAGAAGATAGATTAGATTCAGGATTGCGGTGATCAAACCCAAAATCCGCAGCCCACCCCGATGAGTTGAAAAGAAACCGCCAATTGCAGGAAATGCGATCAAAATGGCGAACACCCCATAATGATAGCCGCCGTGTTTCAGAAAGCCCGGAATTTCAGCATCGTTCTTCATCAGAACGATCAAAGCGATGTGAAGCGACGCCAGACTCATTCCGAGAACGCAAAATGCCAAAAACAAAGGCTTCAGTGCTCTCCGTGATAACCGGCTCATGACAAAGACCACAATCATCAGATCGAGCGTCATCAGGACCATATCGACACCAACAGCCGGTACTTTATGTAGAATCACGTTTGTAACCATCACTAAAATCAGGGTTAAACCGGAGATCAGAGTGACGCGATCCAATGCGATATGTTTTATTGTGGGTTTGACCCAAAGAGAAACTGATAATGCGCTGTACGCCATCAAGTGAGTGAGGGTGAAACCGATGGGTTGAACGCCCCCCCACAAACAACTCAGTATCAGAACGCCGAATAGTATAACGATGCCCGGAAGGCAGTCGATTACCAGAAACTCTTTCGCCCAGACACCGCGTGGTGCTGTGTTGATCACTGTACTGTGAATGCCTGCTGATTGTGATTCCATACTGGATTCATCGCCTGATCGAAATGTTTTATGTTATCTGCTTTATGGCCCGGTATGACTTTTGTCCCACCGTCAAATTTTTCGGTAAAGCCTCCTCCTCATCTAAATCGAGACAATGGACCATGCCGGTTTCTGCCAATTGGTAACAATACCCGCTCTCAGGGCAAACCATGAGACCTCCGGCATCAGGTGCAGGCAAAGGCAGTCCATGCCGGCTGACCCATCCGCGTTGTTTTCCGGGTACGCCAATGATCATGGCGTAATCGGGGACATCCCGAGTGACCACCGCGCCGGCTGCAATAAACGCGTAGCGTCCAATCGTTACACCGCAGACCACCGTTGCGTTCGCTCCAATCGTGCAACCCCGTTTCAACAACGTCGTCTCATAGAGTTTATGCCTGTTGATCTGGGATCGAGGATTGGTCACATTGGTCAGAACACAGGACGGGCCTAGAAAAACGTCATCCTCTATGATTGTTCCTGTATAGATGGAGACATTATTCTGTATTTTAACATTCGATCCAATAACCACACCTGACGCCACATGGCAATTCTGACCGAAAACACAATCGGTTCCAATAGTAACGTGGCTCATTAAATGGCTGAAATGCCAGATTTTTGTTCCATCACCTATTTGACAGAACTCATCAATATATGCGCTCTCATGTTTGAAAAATGTCATCTGCGACCTCTCCAGGGCATTAAAAAGGGATGTCCGGTATCCAAGGATGGAACAGGCGGACTCGTGCGAATAAGATAAACCAGCTCCAACGATGGCCGTGCGTCACTCAACCTGAAACCGTGTCCTTCCAGAGTAGTTTCATAAACCTTGGTGTGCAAATCGGTAAAACCCTCCGTAAACTCAATTTCCTTATCATCGATCTTTATGGATCGATAAGTTGTTCTGATTCCCGGTTCGGGATCAAACGGCAAATCAGCGGTATCGATTGACAGAAACCAACGGACGTCTGCATGCTTTAATTCCAGATACCCTGCCGCTTTTTCCTCCGAACGAAGATGGACTTCCGACAGAGCAGGATTACCAAAAAGCCAGATCAGCAGATCGAAAAAGTGAATTCCGATATTCAGAACCAGTCCGCCTGATTTCTCCTCCCTGCCTTTCCAACTGCCATGATACCAGGGTCCGCGACTGGTGATATATGTCAGCTCGACCTGGTGCCGTTTATCCTTCAGGGTCTGATGAAGATGCTCACGCAACGCCACTAACGCTGGATGAACTCTCAATTGAAGAACAGTAAAGATATTTGTGTCGTATTCCTCTTCAAGCTGTTGCAGTGCATCCAGATTCCATGGATTGATAACAATCGGTTTTTCACAAAGCGCGTGAGCGTTAACACGGAGAGCCATCCGAATATGGGCGTCATGCAGATAATTCGGTGTGCAAATGCTGATGTAATCGATATGCTGATCTGTTGGACCTCGTCGCCGCTTCTCGAGAAACCGATCGAATCGTTCGATTTCCTGGAAATATCGAACATTCATGAAATATCGATCCAGCACTCCGACCGAATCATGAGGGTCTGTCGCACAAACAAGCTCGTTTCCCGTATCCCTGATTGCCTTGATATGCCTGGGAGCAATGTATCCCGCTGCTCCTATCAGTCCGAAATTTAGCATCTTGATTTTCTCCGTCCTGCACCAAAATACATCTGTACGTGTTTTAATCAGCAATTATCAATGGTAATCGACAGAGACTTATATGGCAATATCAATTGATTAACCGGGGCGATCTCCATAATCCATTATCTCAACTACTGTCAGAAACATGGGTACCTTGATCAGGATTAGCAGAGGATGTAAACGTATGGATAGCGAGATCGTACAGCATCTGCACAAATAACCCGATGGAGTCAATTCATCATGAGTGAAAACCAAACGTTCCTGATAGCAAATCCGGATATCGTGCTCCGTGAAGAATTGAATGGGTCCGCCCTGTTGTTCGATCCCGACTCCGGCTCAGTGATACGTTTGAATCCTGTCGCTCTTGCGATCTGGAAACTGCTGGATGGAAAAAACAACATCGATCAGATAATACACACCGTATCACAGCAGTTTAGTGACATTGATGAGACTGTCTCCGACGATATCGAACTGTTTGTCAATCAATTATTCGAGATTGGATTGATCGGAAAACTGCTGCAAGTACGGGAATCGTGATCAGGCAGGTGGCGTCATAATTTAAAAATGCTTTAGTTTGCGGTTCTGCATCCCGCTGACATTATTACCATTTGAACAAATCCCGCCGACGTTATTGTTTCCATTCGTGCAATTAAGCAATTGATCCTTATTCCCCTGTACACATACGAATGGCGTCGGTGTCGGTGCGATGAAATTGGATCCCGCCAAACACTCATCGGTTGCGGAATCGCCAAAACTGCAGACATTTCCCAAAACCGGTGCAACCCGACCCAGGTCAACGCAAACCGGCTTTTCATATTGTTTTTTATTCCTCATCTTCCGGTTCCCCCTGCACCCTGCGTTGGCATCCCTTTTTCCATCAAATCCAAATATAAGTATAGTGTATATCTGTATTCCCTTCAAGTCATCGCCTGTTCTTTCTTTAAATAATCACAATACATACGGTCTTTTTTCTAGTTTCCAGCTTATTTAGCTAGTAATTCTGAAACCAATCAGATACATTTCTTTGTTGAAAGGACGTGATCGGCAGCCCTTTCCCAGATCACGAATACCAGTGTTTGATCGAGGATGGATCCAGTAACTTTTTCCCAATACGATATTCAAAAAGCCGGATATGTACATTATAGCGGTTCGAGTATGCTGCCAACTTTTAAGAATCCATCATTTCTTTTGTTGGAGAAGGTAGACCCCGAGTCGTTGCACATCGGTGATGTCATCGCATTCAGAACAACCGGCATCCGTATCCCGGTAATTCACCGGATAAAAAGAAAAGACAAGGGTTTTGTAATAACCGGTGGTGATAACAGCGATCCTGATGATCTGCAAACAGTTTCGTTTGAAACGATTTTGGGGCGAGCGAAAGGGATGTTGACCAAACACGGATTACAATCAACGAGGAATGGACTTGCCGGTATGATGACGGCACATTGGTTGCGATTCACAACAAAGATCCGTAAATCTGTCAAACCACTGATTTTGCATCTCCCTCGCAGACTCCGTATGTTTGAACTCATGACCCGGTACTTTGCTGATAAACCTGAAATGTACCAGTTTCGAAAATCCGATAACGATATTCGCATCCGCTTTATATGGAGAAAGCGAACGATCGGCTGGTACGATAGTGATATCAATCAGCTATGCTTTCTGCGTTACTATCGGTATTTGATGAGTGAGCCTCACATTATCAGCAGATTGGACAGGCTGTCCAATGCCCATAACCTGCATCTGCAGCATATCAATCCTCAGAAGGATTCCAGCGGTTCGACATACTGATGGAAAAGCCTTTTAAAGATTTATACCCGTTTTTCCGCTATATCCAACCTTTCAGGATGTTTTACATATTCACTTTCACGTCGATGCTCATACAAACAATCCTCGGGCTCGTGCAGCCCATGTTTTTCAAACGTTTGATAGATAATGTTTTCAATGCACCTGATCCAATCAATCATCTCTCCGAGTTTCTGATAATCATCAGTATACTGCTTCTGATCCGTGTTGTTTCCACTGTTCTGGGTATGGTTGGCTCTGTCTATACAACCCGAGTCACAACCTCCGCAACAAATGCATTGGAATTTGATGTACTCAGGAAGCTGCACCTCGTGCCGATGCGATACCATGATCGACACGCTCCCGGGGAAATTTTCCCCAGACTCTACGGAGATCCCTCCCAGATAATCGGCTTTTACATGTCCTTCGTACCCCAGATGGCAGCCTCACTCCTCCGAATGATCCTCGTGTTCTTTGTCGTCATTTATCACTTGTGGTGGGCAGGATTGATCGCTCTGCTACCGGCGATACCGATGTGGTTTATTTCACGATTCAACATCCGCTATTTCAAAAAGATATCGGATAAACAGTTTAAGAAACAACAAGACCTCTATATGCGGATTTTAGACATGCTTCATGGTATGAAGATTGTGAAGGTGTTTAAAAAATCGAATTTTGAGATGAATCGCTTCCGGATCATCCAGAATGAATTTCGACAGCTTCAGATCGAAGCTGCAAAACGAAGTGCATGGATGTCACCCTTGATAAGCACAATCGGCACATTGGGCGGAGGCATCGTATTTCTTGCCGGAGCCGCTCGATTGATGGGTTTATTCGGTTTCAATCAATCCACGTTTTCTCTCGGAACCCTGTTCATGGTATTGAGTTATGTCTGGCAATTATCGGATCCGATCACAAATTTTGCTAATTTTTCAAGTCGACTGGGAGGAATCAGGGGCGCATCGGAGCGTATTCTCGATCTGCTGAAGGAACAGGAAATTCAACAAGAAGACATCGGTCGGAATCGGATCGAATCGGACAATATTCTTGATTTCAAGGATGTTACATTTTCATACGATACCGGAAGACCCGTGTTGAACAAAGTGAGTTTTTCTATAAAACCCGGCGAAAAAATAGGACTGGTGGGCCCGAGCGGATCGGGAAAAACAACAATATTAAATCTAATATGTGGATTTTACAACCCAGACAGTGGAATGATCCAAGTCGGTGGAAATGTACCGGGACATGTGAATTCGGGACCGCCCCGATCACCGTTACTGAGCCTTGCCATGCAAGGTGGTGAGCTGTTTCAGGGAACAATCCGGGAGAATCTAGGCTACGGGAGGTCCGACATAACAGATGACGATCTGGATCATGCGCTGGAGATTGTCGAAGCGAGAGAATTCACCGCTGCATTGCCAAACGGTCTGGACACCATGGTTGGAGAAGGCTCACGGATATTGAGCGCCGGACAGATGCAACGGCTATCCCTGGCAAGGGCTATCGCAGCCAATGCCGAGATCCTGATTATGGATGAAGCAACGAGTTGGGTTGATCTCTGGACTGAACAGAGAATTTTTTCCCGGTTGATCCAGGAGATGAAAAGTAAAACTCTTCTGTGCATATCGCATCGGCTGCATCTCATGCAAATGATGGATCAAATTCTGGTCTTGCGCAACGGGCGGTTGATTAATAAGGGAACCCATCACGAATTGATTCATAGCGATTCATTCTATTCATCGAGCTGGTCATTACGAGATTGCGATGGAAATCGTGACTGAATTAATCGCCTGACATTTGCATTGAGTTACCTAATACTCTCAGGCGAACGGAGAAAAGCGGCCCTATCCTTGAGATTATAAACCGTTTCGGGATAGCAACCCGGATCCAAGTTTGCTCGGATCGCCTCCAGAGTAACATCCCCAACCTGGTGAATCTCCATTCCCACACGTTTTATTTGCCGCATTGCCATATTCGCAATTGTTCGTGGCTCCGGCTCCATGCGGGAGACAGACCGATTGAATGTTGGGATCGAAGCCTTCCACACACCCGTCGGTCGCCTGGCTGCCGAAACTGCAGCGAGCACCCAATACCGGCGCTACCCGTCCCAGATCGACACTTTTCGGTTTTTCGTATTTCAACCGGGGTTTATCCGTCATATAAAACCTCCCTACCACGAGGATATTTCCATCATCAGTTCAAAATCACATCATGAATCTGACCGACTGAACCGTAATACATAATGTTAACCAAATCAAATAGAATTTTCAATTCCTCTCGCAACTATAATTTTATTTGACATGATTCACATTCCAATCAGCCGCCTTGCGAACTGCGGTGATCAGATCGGACAGGTGCGAATCCTTTGAAAACCAGAGTTGCCATCCTGGATATCGCCTGGCAATCTGAGAAATAGCCTGAAACCATTTCAATCGCTGGCAACGCGTTGTCGCGACTTGCCAGGTTAGCCCCCGGAGATCATCCGGAATGTTTTTTGGACCCCGCTGCATATCGACTTCCATCACTGCATCCAACAGATATCTCGCCAGCTCCTGGGCGTCTATCGGAGTAATCTGCACAGAATTCGTTTTTCTGATCCGCATGCATGCGCGCAAAGGAATTCGTTTGCCTTGATTTGATTCATCTAACGCTTCGCGAACCAGGCGCTCGCGATCCTTATGCCTGGCTTTCCCGTCCATTATCTCCCAGCCCCCCATACCGTCAGGGATTGCAAGAACGGTATCGTCCGCGAGTAAAGGAAAAATACCTGCCAATCGTCTGGCAATGGTACTCTTACCGGCTGTGGAGTGACCAAGAAACAGACAAGCACCACCGGTTACGACTACCGACGATGCATGAAGAAACAGGCAGTCTTCAGTTGATGGCATCCCTGATGTTTCCTCCGAAATCCCATGATATACGACGTGTTGCAGGAAACATTCCCCGTTCGATTGCCTGGGCGCATAGCGGCGCAACATTTACCAACTGTCCGGTCATCTCGTAATTCATAGCGACACAATGAGTTAAGCATCGACCGGCATGGAGACAGTCACCGCAGATTCCCGGCAGCGATGCTTTCAGATCCAATCTTAACTTAACCAGCGTAGGATTCCGAATCCATACTTCCCGGATGCTGTCTTTCCCCAGTCGTCCAAAACACAGCTCCGGAATATTCCGGCCTATGCCACATAATGCCATATCACCAGTGCCCAGAATACCCAGAATATGCCATACTCCGCAGATGCCTTCCGATCCTCCGTGCCGGAGCAATTCCTTTATTGTCAGGAGTGCAGGCGGAATCATATTACAAAGGTAGATCGGATATCGATCCTGCAAGGGTCCACGAATGCGATGGGTCAATTCGATAATGTCGTCAAAGTTCAGAGACAGGCCTTTCTGATGCAATTCCGCTCCGCGCCCCGACGGTGATACCGGATTGAATTTCACCGATCCTGCTCCGATGCTTACTGCAAATTCTATCAGCTCTTCAACCTGATTCAGATTCTCTTTGTAGACAGACATAATTATCTGTGGAGAAAAACCTGCTTCCACCAGGTTGTTGATCCCCCTGACAGTCAAATTGAATGCACCGGTTAACCCTCGAAAGCGGTCATGATCCCCAGGATTCGGACTGTCCAGACTGACCGCGATGTGAGAGAGTCGAGTTTTGCTCAGATGCACCGCCAGTTCCCGATTAATCAGTGTGCCGTTCGTCTCCATCGTGAAATCCAGATTTTCTTCCGTTAGATAGTCGACAATTCGTCGAAAATCAGGGTGGAGTGTTGGTTCACCTCCAGTCAGCTTTGCTGCTGTCAAACCCAGAGGTTTAGCTTCGTGAATGGCGAGTTTCAGCAATTTGAAATCAAGACACTCCCCCGGCATGGGTTGCCCTTTCACCATGCGCGGGGTAATCCAGCAATGCCGGCAGTGAAGATTGCATCCATCAGACAGATACAGATAAAAAACTCTCAATGCCGGAACATCTTCCGGCAGATCAGCAGCGATCCCACGGTTGATCGCATCGCCCAAGCCATCACACGCATTCAGTGGTTCAATCATCCTGACTCCCCCACATCGCCAATAAATCTCTGATCGACTAAGTATTCCATAAACTCCATAATATCCTTCTCAATCTCATCCGATGGTACATCGGGGAAGATGTTGCTCATGTGTTCAATCACGTATGATACAGTCACCGGTGCAGCAAGTATCTTCCAGATTTCAATTGCGGTCGCATTAATCAAGATGTAACGGCCGTTTGCAGAAGTAAGCAGTGCACCCTCATTATCTCGAAAGTGCCAAAACACGACATCCGGATCTGCCATAATCGTTGCATGCCGAACTAACTCGGGCTCGATTAGCCTCAATGCCACATCGCGTACCACAATGCCATGCCGCTCCATCTCCGATAGTGATTCGACAACCTGGTCGAACGCGTAGGCGTCATCCCCCCCCATTTCACGCGCCAAAACTTCTGCGATATCACCAACAGTCCGCCGGCCATCTGCCAACGACAGCAAGCGTCGCGCTGCATGGTTGATTTCCCTCAGTTGCATGGAATCCATCAGCAATATCAGTGATTTCCTCTCGAAATCTTCAATCGCCACATCCGGACGCAAACGAATTCGCATCTCGGGCTGTAGTCCATTTTCAGATGTCACCGCCTTATTCTTCTCCGGAAATATCGGGTAAACCACCCGTCTGTTCAATAAACATGCGATAACAGGAATCCGGATTGGCTCGATTCATCTGTCCTGTCCTTGTATATTCAACACCCGGACACCCCCCATTGCAGTATGGGATCCATTCACAATCCCTGCATCCAGAAACGTCACTCATAGGGATCGTCGCCCGATTACGCATCTCCTTCAGTAGGGGATGGTTCTGCCAGACATCCTTGATCAGTGTTTCATTGATGTAACCCAATGATGCATCTGCAAGCATATTGCAGGGAGCGATCATCCCGTCGTGATGGACTGCCAGTTTTTGGAACATACAACCGCATGACGACAGGGTTCCCATCCTCCATCTTTCCGATTTGTGTCCGGATGCTTTCGCCTTCTCCATATCGCGAAACATGTGCCACTCCGCCAATGATCCCGCCAGCGCAGAAATCCCGCCCGGATAGCGTTTTTCCAGCATAACCAGTGTTCGCATCGCTTTGATACGCTGGTCAGGCGTCAATGTGATACTGCCCTGATGGGCACATCCTGCACCCATTGGCATGGCATCATTGGTTCCGAATCCGCTTAATCCGATCTCTTCGATCAACAATCGAGCGGTGTTCTCCAGATCATCAACATTGTGCCGGTTCACCGTCACGCGAACCACGACAGGCAGCCCGGCTTCTTTCAGCATTTTCAGGCTTCTGAGTGCTTTAGAAAAAGAACCCCTTCCTCTGGACTTGTCATGAATCTCAGAACACGAGCCATCAATTGAAATCTGGATACTATCCATCCGATACGGTCTTTTTCCGGATACAACCTGCTCGAGAGTTTTTTCCGTAATCAACGTCCCGTTTGACAGAATACTGTATCGCATGCGGGCCTCGATGATGGCATCGATTAATTGCCAGAGATCACTTCGGATAAAGACCTCTCCCCCGCTCAGCGTCACGTGTCGCACTGCCAGAGCCTTCAATTCCCGAAAAAATTGCAGCCATGATTCCAGCGGTAAATCCGTTCGTCCAACCATTTCATCCGCGTAAAAACAATATGCACATTTCAGATTGCATCTCCCGGTTAACGAAAGATCAAACATCATGGGAGATTCGTGATTCCATGGACTGATTTCCGGCACGAGAGGCATTGAACTTGGAAACAGATCCCGGCAGATGAATCCTTCAGCAAGTAACTCCTCGGAGAATTCATTAATATCCGCCATAAGTTGATCCCGAGACACATCCGTTTCATATATTCCAGCCAGTACGGCCACAATATCCTCCAGACGTGTCTGCCCGTTCATCGCGTTCCAGACGGCGTACCCCGATTCATTGATCGCCTTTTCTCGCCCTGTATCCGGATTGTATAAGCGGAAATATTCCCCCTGTCTCGACGATGAGATATCAGCATTTCGAGTCCAATAGAAGCTGTTATCAGTCAATATATCCCCACCCTTCATATTTGTTGTCAATCGATTGAATCATTTTTCTGCTGGATCATTCACCCGACCAGAAGACTGCATGAACTCAACAGATTGTGTCCTGCCGGAATCAAGCCGGTTCTCTTTCCTTAATAAATCTTTTATCCACCAGATGCAAAATGAATTCAGTAACATCTTCCTTCAGCGCATCTTCAGAAATGCCATCGAACATCCCGAGCATCTCAGATACAATCTCTGGAATGCTCTTTCCATCCAACAATCGCCAGATTGTCAAGCCTGTAAAATTCACCAGTTCGATAGTGTCCTCGGTCGGATTGTATAAAATACCACCCTCCGGTTCCTCCGGCCGGCATGAAACATCCGGATTCTGATCATAGATTGATTGTCTGTTCACAACTCATTCTCCTTATCACCCTGTTTCCAGCTTCGCGTTCTTGTCCCCCATACGATACGACCCCCCAATGACTACCTGGTTTTGGCCACGACGCTATTGCACCATTTCAGGATCCTGTCCATCATCCGTTTGAATAAAAACCAGGAACTGAAAAGCAACACTCTAATCTTGCTGTCATGCAACATCATCGATCGGACCTGGTCCCTGAATGGCACATGGTCTGTCAATGGACACATCGGCTGTCGGATGCATTCACCGTGAGTCACCAATCTTCTTTGAACCGTGTTCGAGCGCGGCAGGCCCGAGGACCAGTCAAACCAAGCCTGTAGCTGATCGAACAGCAGATGCAGAATTGCAGAACAACCCCAGCTTTTTGAATAGGCAAAGGCTGTATGCAGGTCAGGCACTCGCCGGATTATCAACCGGATTGCATCAACCAGATGGTGGGGTTCGAACTCCAGATGGAAGAATGAATGCGTCGCCATATATACAAGCGTGTGCTCATCGGACAAAATACGAATATACTGTGAGTTAAACAGTGGATGCTCCATGCTATGACGCCATAAATCATCGTTATCGACCTTGAAGCTGTAACGTGGATTCAAATCTATATGGGGTTCGATATTGAAAGGCATTCCGGTATCGATCGGAAAGTTATGCTCATGAGAGTACCGCTCACTGAAGACTCTGTGTCTATTTTGTGGTCTGGGTGCGGCAATCTGATTTATGATCCGCACCAACTCTTTCGAATCTCTCTTGTGAACGAATAGATCGATATCCTGAGATACACGCACGTACCGTTGATCATAAATCGTACCCGTGGCGGCTGCTCCTTTTAAAAGGATGACAGGCAATTGAGCATTTTTAACTATTCCGGCAAGCCTCTCCAACCAGTATCGTTGTCTTACCTGTATGGCGAGAAGCTCCATGAATTTTTTCTGAATATCCGCTCTCAGTCGGAGAGGAATCACGGAGATTCCATGATCGAGCTTGATCGTCGCATAAATCGGAATTATCAATCGGTTCCAATACCGGGTATCGGATTCGGTTAAAAGAGCAAGAGCATCCGGCAGGTGTTCCGGTAACAAGGCAGGTCGAATTCCAGCGGCTAATGACAACAGAATCCGAATTGAATCCCGGATGTCTGCCTGACGACGATTGCTATTCAATCAGCAGTGACCTCGTTGATTGAGATACTCGATTCGGGCAGTAAATCCCGAATAAATTCACGCAGTCCTCGTTCTACCCCCCTTGAGGATAGATCATCGAGTATTTGTACGACCCTGCTTACCTCTGCCGAATCGAATTCTTTTATCTTGACTATGAATATCTTTGGATGAAGCGTTCTGTCGACGTTATCATCACCTGTATTCAATTCTTCGAACAACTTCTCTCCGGGTCGCAAACCGGTAAAAGTAATCTGAATATCAACATTGGGTTTTAAACCCGATAAGCGGATCATGGTTTCCGCAAGATCGACGATCTTCACCGGTTCCCCCATGTCGAGGATGAAAATCTCAGCGCCCCGCCCCATCGTACTCGCCTGAAGAACCAATTGGGACGCTTCAGGAATAGTCATGAAATATCGGGTCATTTCAGGATGCGTGACAGTAATGGGACCGCCTTTTCGGATCTGTTCCTTGAAAATCGGTATTACAGATCCGGATGAGCCCAGCACATTGCCGAATCTGACTGCCAGATACTGCGTTCGGTACAAGCCGTTCAAACCCTGGATCAACAGCTCGGCGATACGTTTGGAAGCGCCCATTATTGATGTCGGATTAACCGCTTTATCAGTTGATATTAAAACGAAAACGTCCGTACCGAATTCCCCGGCGATACTTGCCAGTTTCCACGTTGCCAGCGAATTATTTCTGATGGCTTCCGTCGGATTGAATTCCATCAGAGGTACATGTTTGTGAGCAGCGGCATGCAATACCACGTGCGGTCGAAAGCGGTCAAAAATACCGTTCATCCGATTATCATCACCGATATCTGCAATCATCGGGATACATGACTTCTGCCGGTCCTGTTGGTACATCTCAGCGAGAATCTGATACATTGCGAACTCGCTGCGCTCAACCATGATGATCTTTTCCGGAGAAAAACGAAGAACTTGTCGCACCAGTTCACTCCCGATAGATCCACCTGCTCCTGTGATCATCACTCTCTTGTTCGTCAGGAACTGCCGAATAGCGTCCATGTCCAGCTGCACTTTTTCGCGCCCCAGCAAATCCTCTATCTCTATATCGCGGATCCTTGTTACTTCAACTTTGCCCTCCAGCAATTCAAATAATCCCGGAATGATTCGTACCTTCACCGGAATGTTTTCACAGATGGCAACAATTCTCGCGATGTCCGATCGGTTGGCATGAGCAATCGTGATAATGACATGATCGATCCGATGCTGTGAAACGAGTTGCCCGATTTGTTGTGTGTTGCCGATAATTTTTATCCCCGAAATCACCAAGCCATGTTTTGAAAAATCATCATCAACAAATCCAATCAGCTCAATGTCAAGATCGCCGCGATTTTGAATCTCCTTCGCGGCAAGTACCCCGGCCTGACCTGCTCCGATGAGCAACACCCGTTTCCTTTTACTTGATGCCCCGTTACCCCCCGAAGCATCACCGTTTCGCCGGTGCATCTGGTGGAGAAGCATTTTCTGGATTTTCTCATGTAAGATTCGGCGAAAAATCCTGACAAGGAACAATCCGCCGAAACCAAACACAGTTGAAATGATATTGATCGATATCGGAATTCTGAAGTATTGCAATTCTGATGTCAGGAACAATCGGAGAAAAATCAGAGTCGCAAATGAAACTCCCGAGGCGAACGCGAATATTCTGACTTCTCGCAATCCGACATAGCGCCAGACAAAATTGTAAACACCGGTCGAGATCATCGCAGCGAAATAAATCGACAGAACAAACGGCACCTGCGCCCAAATAAGAGCAAATTGCTCCTGGGTCAGCGTAAATTCAAACCTGAGTTCATACGCGAAATAAAACGTTGCAATTAAGATCGCCGTATCGATCAGAATTTGGAGTGTTCGTATGGCGAGTCTGTGAAATTGCCTGGAGTTTTGTGTTGCTTTAAGGTTCGTCAATGCCGGATCCCAACTTTCATCGGCTCACTATGACATGGATCAATCCGTTTTGCACGGACCTTTCGTTTCTAAGGTCACAGACCGGATATTGGAGTGGTTCCAACCTGTGTTTTCGCAAGAAAAACATATCAGGTGTCCTTACTTTGCTTTCGAATAATACCTGCGATTCGAATCACATCGTCATCAGATAGTGCCGATCCGCTCGGCAGACATAAACCGTGCCGGAACAGATGGTCGCTCAATCCTCCGCCCTGGACGGCACAGTGTTTGAAAACCGGTTGCAAATGCATCGGTTTCCACATGAGTCGGGATTCGATGTTCTCCTGCTCCAAAGCCTCCATGACATTCTGATGACTCGCTCCGAAACGATCCGGATCCAGGATGATTACTGTGAGCCACCGGTTGGATCTGCTCCAATCAGGTTCCGGCATGAACGAGACACCCGGGATATCCGCCAAAAGGTCCCTGTAAAGACAGAATATCCGTCTCCTCCGTGTAACCCGATCCTCCAAAAGCTGAAGCTGTCCACGGCCGACGGCTGCCAGGATATTGCTCATCCTGTAATTGAATCCTATCTGCAGATGTTCATACCACGGGACGGCTTCCCGAGCTTGTTGCGATAGCTTCCTGGCTTGATCGATCAGGGCCCTGTCATGCGATGAGAGCATGCCGCCCCCGGATGTCGTGATGATTTTATTGCCATTAAATGAATAAACCGATGCCCATGCATCGAAACCGGCATGTCTCATCATAGAGGATTCGGGTGAAGAAGAGACAACAGAGTCTGATCCAGCCGGTTCACGAGTTATTATTTCTACACTATACCGTGCTCCCATTGCTTCAGCCGAATCACTTATCACCGGAATTTTATAATTGTTGCATATTTTTATTATTCGCGGAAGGTCACAGCTCTGCCCGTACAGATCGGTCGGAATCACACATAAAATGTGTCTGCCATCCGCCAACTGTGACTTTATCGCCATGTCAAGCAGTACAGGATCCATATTCCATGATTCCAGATCACAATCAATAAACATGAGATCACAATCTTCGAAAGTAGCCGGGGAGACGCTCCCAATAAAGGTAAGTGTTGATGCGATGATCATGGGTTTCCTGCCGTCGCCGGATCGTTCCCGATCCCCGGCAACCTTGTCCCGCAGATAACGGATCGCCAGGTGCATTGCCGCGGTGCCGCTTGATACTGCAAGACAATACGGGATACCTGTCACATCCGCGAACTCTTTCTCAAACGCATCGACCATCGGTCCTAACGGCGCAATGTAATTTGATTCAAAAGCGAGTCTGACGAAATCCAATTCGCGACCTTCAATGTGAGGAGGTGATAGGAATATTCTTTTGTTCATTTGCATCTGCTCCCAGGTAACTCACCTTTCTCATTAAAAGGCTCATTTAACTCATACTCACCGGTCATTATCCCTGATATCGCATCCGGAATCAGGTTCAACCACCGGTCCATTGCCGGAATTACCGTCACCACGATAAAACCGAGATCCCTGAAAAAGGACCATTGATTAATATATTCCAGATTTATTTTTGTTTTCATCGGAAATACAACTTCATCATTAAACCTGACCGGATCGTCCACCATGGATAACAATTTCTCTTCCATTCTGAAAGCCAGTGTTGCCGGACCCGTGATTCCGGGACGCACCGAAAGGACAACTCGATCCGCTTCACTCAACATATCTGCATACCCCGGCACATCAGGTCGCGGACCGACAAACGACATTTTACCAGTAACCACATTCCACAGTTGAGGTAGTTCATCCAACTTGTAACGCCGTAAAAACCGCCCGACAGGAGTAATCCGGTTGTCTCCTGCAACCGTTACGGTTCCCACTGATTCAGAATCGGGGGCCATGGTTCTGAATTTCATGCATCTAAACAGAACGCCGTAACGCCCTACTCTCGATTGAATGAAAAGAATTGGACCGGGTGAAGTCACTTTGACGATCATCGCGATGATGCCGATCATTGGCAGGCAGAGAAGCAAACCTGTCAGAGAGATGATCAGGTCGAATGAACGTTTAAGCAGAGCGTCTTTTTTCGATTTCATCCACAAAAATTCTTGCCAGTCGAGTGATGTCATGGGAGCCGATAACGTACTCACTTCCCTTTTTACCCATCTCCAGTCTGCTCTTTAATGGCATCGCCGCCAAGGATAAGATCGCCCTGCAGAGTTCTGGAGCATTATCAGGTGAAATGGATAACCCGCACCCGGATTCTTTCACCGGATCATTCGCCGCGGCTACGGCGTGAATGATCGGCAGTCCCGACATCATATACTCAAAAAGTTTATTGGGTGATATACCGAAACGATAAAGGGAACTCCTGTTCCAACCCAGATAAAGACCGTCAAACTCTCGAAGGAGGCTGGGGATTGTATTTTTAGGTACAGGTGGTAGAAACATACAATTACTGTTCAATAGTTTCGCCTTTTTTATCAGACGATTCTTCTCCGCCCCATCACCGACGCATACGATACCGATACCTTCACTCATCAGGCGTGGATCCGCAGCGGCATCGACCAGGACATCCATTGCATTTGAAAGTGCAAGACCGCCTGTGTAACCGATCAGAAATCCATTTTTCTTCCTGAAATCCCGAATCATATCCAGGGTAGTCTGGGACACCACACCGTTGGTTCGCCAATCATCCAGCACAATACCATTTGGAATGTACAAGAACCGATCGGATGTCATACCGTGCTCTTCAAGATGTGGTCCTGCTGCCGGTAACACCGAGACGATCATGTCTGCATGCCTGCATCCATAGTTCTCCGCCCTCTGCAGACTCCAAATGAACGGATGCCACGCACTCAACCCACCCAATTCCATCGGAGACAGGGGCCAAAGATCCCGTACTTCGTATACATGGAAGGCGCGATGTTTTCGTGCGTATCGCGCTGCGACCCAGTTATCCCATGGATAGACTGAGGCAGCAATGACTGCATCCGGTTTAAATTCGTCAACATACCGTCGACACGTGGTTGAAAGTCGGAATAAAAATGTCAGCATATTGAGTACGCGTGGCAAACCATTGCCAGAATACGGAGGTGTTTTCACCCACATATAGTCGATCCCGGCAATCTGTTCCGAGAAGAGAATCCCTTTAAACGAGGGGTTTCTTTGTCGGAGGTGCGAAAATCCCGCAGCAACAATCATGACGCGGTGTCCGTTTCGAACCCACTCCCGGGCGAAGTTAAAAGCCCGGTATTCCATCCCATGATCGGGTGAACCCGCATAATGATTAATTAAAAGGATATTCATATATTAATGAATTCTTAGATTTAATCCCGGTTGAGTTCTGATACGGCATTTCTGAAACTGATGAAGGTCATACCGCGTTCCCGGAAATAGGGAATGATCCATTCATACCAACGCTTTGCAAGTCTGAAGCAATCCGAATAGTAGCGATCATGAAAAATCAGAGTGAAATACTTGACGCCACGCTGTATGGCTTCCTCAATTATTCGCTCGGTGTTCGCTCTAATCTCGGAAAATCCTTCTGGACGAAGTCTATTGTAAGGGAAAATGACTCTCACATCCATCAGTGATACCGGAAATTCAACCAATTTCCCAACCTTGTACGGATTTTCCAGAGTTTCTGATGATGAATCGAAAATGTAACCGGTGCGATCAAGTATGTGAGGAGTAATTTCCGAAAACCGGAGATAATGCATCCGGACGCCGAATGAGGCCATTCCCGACATTTTTTTAAACAACTCAAACTCCCGTTGGATACCCTCTTCATCCTCGAAAGCAATTCCGTGTAATCCAACATCAAAACCGCTTTTTGCGATCTTCCTTATCCAAGGTTCAGCAGCACGATTGGAATATGACATTCCCAAACCCCTTGCTGTACCGACAAAGAAAGTCGAGGGAATCCCCTGATCTTTGTCATACTCCATCAGGTCATCGATGTTCTCCCATCGATTTTTTAAAATTTCACCGAATCTGGCAATATACTCCCGCAGACAGATTTTATGAAGAACTGCATGCATCGTACTTCGCGCGATAAATTTGGCCAGCATACCATCAGCCATATGCTCCCAGGCCGTTAGGTGATCGATATCATGTGATACAATTACTTTCATGACGCTATCGAATCATCGTTGAAAATCCCTGTTTACTCCTTCTATTTATTTGCAAGTCATCGATCAGTCCCGAATCCTGGCACTATCGAGTTCAAACATGGAATGAGAGATAGGCAATAAACGAGTGATTCCTCCACGGAATGGCTTACTTAATTCCATGATCAGTCCAATCGGCCATCGGTAGTGGATATGTAAACCCATTGGTTTTCTATAAAAACCGAACAAACGGATAAGAAAATCCTGGATATCCGTTTCATGCGAGATCGCTTTGAATCCGGCATTGATGTATTGAAAGCCGTTATCCTTCAAATAGAATTCGTTCATGGTTTGAAACAGTGCATAACCTGGATAGCATTTCAGATACTCAGGATGGAGTTTTCCCAGAGCGTAGTTCACTTCCGTCCTGTCATATACAAGGTTTTGAGCAAATGCGATCATTTTTCCATCGTGGAAAACGCCCCATTGATGCCTTAATTCGGGAAAGGGTTCGTCTGTCATAACACGTTGTTCAAACTCGTCCCGCGATGGCAGTTCGGGATATCTCTCATATGTTTGAATCGCTGCAATGAAGACATCGTAACCTTCATTCGCGATATCACAGGCTTCAATCCGCCTGACTTCACAATGTCTTAAACCTTTTCGAATGTTTTTCCTGGCATTTGCTGAATCAACATCATCTACCTCCGTATAATGATCGCAAACAATTGCATGCCAGCGGGAATCGTGAGGCGATGCGTCAAATCCATCAGTCCACTGCACCCAGAGCCCTCCAAGCTTTTTCAGCAACCAGCGGCAGTCCGCGCGAGTCAGCCTAAAACGTTGCGAAATAGGCCCCACCGGGACTATCCACCGGCCTCTTCTGGCAAAAATCTGTTCATCGAGAACTAGAAACGAGCGCTTCTTTTTTTCAAGCATATCAACATATTGATTGACATAATCCATCATAGCGTCAATAGCACCCTCATCTGTCTGCATCCCCGACCAAGACACCGGATCGGCGGTCTAATCGAAACGGGGCTGGAGGATTTTCATTTTCAAAGCGCATGATTCTATGGTTCATCCGTCAATTCGCGACATCTGGAGAATAGCATCCCCCATCGGCTCCATTCCCATATTCCAAGAGATTGGAACCCTGCCTTTTCAATACCTCTTCGGGATGCCGTATTGTCCGGTGTCGTACAGATAATGATGGGTTGATTCGGGGAAGAGATTGCCAGACTGTGTCCCAGAAGAATTCCATAAAGACCTTTACCGCGTTGATTCGGGTCTGTCCAATAGGGTCCGAGCATTGTTCCGCTATCGGCAATCGCTTTAAACGATCGCCGAAATGGATTCCAATCCTGAATCCAGCCGTATGCATCCAGATGGTGCCCATCTTGTGACACGCACAATAATCGCGCTTGACCTCTCCGGAAACGATAGTATACAGCGTTCATCCAGCGATATGGCAGGACTCGGGATCGAAAGGGCACAGGTATCTGATCATAGCCGGTATATTCAATTATAGCTGGATGCCGTTTCCCCGGTCCCTGGCGATCACAATAGCAGTAGAAAGCAAATTTGCGGCGCTCATAGAGAACTCTTTTTACAAGGAGCAAACAACGACATGCAAAATCACCTGCCACGGTAAGATACCTCACGATTAGCGTTGAAAATCCGTTCCACGAAAACAGATATCGTCGGTTTAGGATCTCTCCAAATTGGATCTCGGAAACGAATGCTGGTGATGGTGTCTTAAAACCTGTTCCGATATCGCGGTATCAGCTTCAATATCATTTCTATGGGAAGCCATGCTTTATGAACAAAGAAAACCGGCGTCAGAGTACCACCGAATCCCCGATAATAATGCTCGATTGATGGAATAACGGACCCCTCGAAATCGAAGATTTTAAGGCCTCTTTTCCGGGCTTCAAGAATGGTATTCCAGCTGGTCACGACCCCTGCAGATTTGCTCATCCTCTGATCGACATGACCACTCATCAGTGCATATGCAGTTGTCGAATCATGAACAACATAGCGTGCGGAGAATATTTCGCCTTTTCTCGAAGCCTGGAATCCATACCCATTCGGTCCGAGGAAGACTGTGTCGAGGATTTGCCGGGTGTAAACCGGAATATCCGAGTTTTGTTTTCTGTATGTCTTTTCCACCATATCAAGCAATCCATCGGTTGCCGTTATAGGTTCTGCACATATTCCTTCGTCCGTTGCATCCCTTAGATGTTTTCTGATCTGTTTCGACAGATTGCCGAACAAAGTGTCCGGATCCTGTTCCAGATCAAGCCTGTACGTATATTGCGGAATGACTTTCCAACCATCCCAATAGAATGGTAGAAAATCCAGCGTGCCAACCGATATCCCAAGAGATACGACAGCCGCTCGAAGAGATGTTAAATAATCCTTCATCGCTTCCATAACCGACCGCTGGTCCTCGGAGCGCGAGGCGGAATTGACCGATCGTGATTCAAAGAACGGACCGATCTGACGTGTATACGGTGGATTTCGGATTACTTTTACATTACCAATCGTTTTTTGCCAGTAACTGAATCCGCCACGCAAATGACCTCCCGCGTCATAGATGCCGATTCGATGCAAGTTTTCATTAAAAATATCCGTCCACTCGAGGGAATCGAAGATAGATCCACATTCCACAGCCAAACGTCCCCACTCGCTGCGATCCTCCGGCCGGATAGGTTGTGCGAGAAATTTTTTCCGACTCAAAACTTCTTCCTTTTCCTTACCAATATCAATGATTCATAGATTTCAAAAAGAATGCGCTCCATTTGGTTCCAATTCCATTCACAATGAACCATCCGCATACCGTTTTGACCAAACATTCTGCGTTTTTCAGGATCTCCCAGGAGATCAATCACGCAACGGGCGAGTTCGGATGGTTTTGTTGAATCAAACAGGATTCCGCAATCCACCTGGCTAAAATACCGGCGAACCGGTGGCAAGTCCGCTGCAATGATGGGAAGCCCACAAGCCATATACTCAAAGATTTTCAACGGGATGTTTCGCTTGAATTTCTCATTTGGCTGCAGTGGAACCAAACCGATATCGCATGATCTCAGGATGTCGGCAATCGCTCTGTAAGGGATCCATCCGGTAAATTCGATGTGTTTTTCCAGGCACTGATATCTGATTCTTTCTTCAGCCATGCCTTGAAGCTGTTGATTTATCCGACCGACAATTTTCAGAAGCACTCCGGGATATTGCTGCCTGATCATATCCATTGCTTCAATCATATGGAATAAACCACGATCGGCTGTGATCGATCCGTGATAAACAAGGGTTTCCCGCTTACAATCGACTGAGCCCGATCGATCGTCGACACTCTCATAGTTTTGGAAGTTCACCAAATCCGGATAATTAAACACCGTCGTCGCAGGGATACCGGTGACGTAAAATGATCGTGTTGTGGGATCATCTGCCGTTATGATCCGGTCAGCCATCCGAACCAGAGTCTTCTCAATGATATTGATGACTTTGGCTGCCGGAGACCTTATCCATCCAGGCAATTCCTGTTTCTTGGCAATCTGCTCAGGAAAGGCCTCATGCGCATCATAGATTATCCTGGAATCCGTAAACACTCGAATAAGCGGAATGGCAAATACAAGATCCAGGTCGTGAAGGTGGCATACATCGGGCTTCTCGCGGCGTATGGCCCGTACAGCCTCGAACAAGCTCCGGATCCGTCCTGGCGGACTGCGCCGTCGGGGAATCGGATGGAATCTCACGCACGACGCCCATACCAGGTCTTCATGGTCCTCCGGTGCAATCATTATGACGTCCATGCGTTTCGCAAGACTCAATGCCTGCTTGTAATAGATTCGGTCATCCTGAGCCCTGTGCCGTGTAGTGACGACAGCAACCTTCATGTCAATCGCCCTCCGACAACGCTCTTCATCCAATCCGTGACACGGCGCGCGCGAGTATCAATATCATAGTCTCCGGCTTTTTCGATGCAGGCTTGCGACATTTGCGACCTTCTAACGGGATCATACTGCAACAGCAGGATCGCATCACGAATGGCAGTCACATCTCTCGGATCCACCCGGATCGAAACGCGATCATCCACGATATCATCCATATAGATGCCGTTACTCGTAATAATCGGTACACCACAGGCCATCGCCTCCAGGACCGCATTGCAGGAACCCTCCTCTCGAGTCGGCAGTACAAAAAGATCCGCGGCGTTCAGCCAGACAGGTACTTTTTGGTGAGGGACCCAACCACTGAAGATGATATTATTGGAGTTAAATGATTGAGGACCGTTCCCGATCATAGCAAGATCGATCTCCGATACACCTTTCAGCGCTTCTGTCAGTTCAATCCCACCTTTTAACTCATCAAATGTTCCAATGAAAACCACGAGGAATCGGTTGGCGTCCAGACCCAATTCCGCTCGCGCCCCCGCTTTGTCCATTCGCCTGAATCGTGACAGATCCACACCATTCGGTTCTACGATAATTTTCCGTTCTTCGACACCTATCGATTCGATCAGCCCAATTTTCACATGCGTGCCAACTGCAAGAAATCCAGATGCGGTCTGAAAGTTCCGTCTCGCCCTTTCAAACCCGAACGGGCGCACCGTCCAGAACGCACCTTCCCCGACACCGACAATCGATGGAACACCGAAGTATTCACCGGCTTTCACTGCAGCGAATCCGGCATTATAGAGAAAATGCCCATAGAATACTTCCGGTAGCGTTTCCATTCTGCTCACGGTCCTGATCACAGTCCGGGTCATTGCCGACTGAGTCCACCTGCCTGTGTGCAGCATGCCCATCTTTCTGGAAGAAAATGAAAGATATCTCGGACGAATCACCTCGACCGTATGCCCATTGCCGGCATTTTCAGTTGTCTTCCTGATCGGCAGACTGTGTCTGATCCGTTTCAATATGCTGAACGGATTGATGACCTGGCAATTATTCCCTGCCCTCGCCATCGCCCAGGTGAACTCCTGAACAAACGCGTTGGCAACAGGATTACCTGGATGCGGGTAGCTGCCTGTTATTACGGCGATTCGCATCGAACCTGATCAACTGACCTTAAAGGTTTCCTTCCAACTCAGATAGCTGACTGCGCCACATAGAATCCTCTGATCGATGTGAGATGAGTCGAAATGAGACAGGATTGCCTTTGTATCCAGAACAGCATCATCACAGTGTCGGAGCAATAGCGGTTCAAACATCATTCTGTTTCTCCGTATAAGTTCACCGGTAGGTGTTTCATATCCCATCTTATCTGTCCTGAGACGAATATCATCGGGAAGTATATTCTCCATTGCCCTTCGCAGAATGGCCTTCGACCACCCGGATTCAAACAGGATCTCATCGGGCTGAGCGAGTATAAATTCAAGCAGGCGATAATCGAGAAAAGGAAGTCTCGTTTCGACGGAATGAGCCATCGATACTCGATCATCATGACGTAACAGGTGCGGCAATTGATAACGGAACAATTCACTGACCTGCAGGTCATAGCGGGTTCGATGTCCCATGCTTCTCCGAAGATGTTCGGTTTGAAACCTGAACCGATGGAAAAACCCGGGATTTAAATACGGACGCAACAAGGTTCTGCGCCTGGAGGATCTGAATTGCGGAATCGCGAAGTATAATCCATAGCTGAGTTGTTTCAGTAAGGGTAAATTGGCATGGCGCCTCGCAGATAGTACCTCGCGTACGGCATCAATCGGTTTCGCTGCCCTGATTTTAAACAAGGCATCAAATGTTCTGTATCGCGGATATCCCAGTAATAACTCATCGCCTCCCTGACCACTCAGAACAACCCGGATTCCGTGCTGACTGATGAGCCGGTTGATCCTGTAATTCGAAAAATAGGAAAGCCCTCCAAACGGCTCCTCCATATGCCACACAAACGATTGCCAATCGTCTGCCAGATCCGTCTGATTCGGTTGAAGCACAACCATTGTGGCACCTGCACGTCGTGCGGCAGATTCCGCGAATACACGCTCCGAGTATCCAGCCCCGGCGAATTCAACATTAAATGCCGTAAACGGCACTCCGATCGATGCGTTTTGCCTCTGAATACCCGCCAGACAGACGATGGACGACGAATCCAATCCTCCCGACAGTGTAGCTCCTACAGGGACATCACTGCGAAGTCTGAGTCTCACGGAATCAGCCAGCAAATCACCAAACGCAGCCTTCGAGTCGAAGCCGTGTGGTCCAGGCTTTCCTGTTGGAGTCCAATAGCGCACTGTGCGGTACACTCCATTTTCCTGATCCTCCCGTGTCAGGAGGATGAAGTGCGAACCCGGCAGGGTTTTAACCTTTGAGAAAAATGTCTCGTCTGTATGGGTTTCCAGTCCCCATAAAAAAAAGTCCGCCAGCCGCTCTTCGTTTGCTCGTGCCTCCCCCCAGGGCAGAAGCAGTAATTGCTTGATTTCTGAAGCGAAAGCAAATCGCCCTTGCTGAACAACATAGTAAAACGGTTTGATGCCAAATCGATCCCGGGCACAAAACAGGCTGCCATCAAATCGATCATAGATGCAAAATGCCCACATACCGTTAAATCGTTCGAGGCAAGCCGGACCCCATTGTATATATGCCTGTAAAAGGACTTCACAATCGCTCCTGGATACAAATTGATGACCCAACGCTTTCAATTCATTTCTCAGTTCAACGTAATTGTATATCTCACCATTGAAAACTACCCAGAAGCGCCCGGTCCTATCCGTCATTGGCTGATGTCCGGCTGAACTCAGATCAATAATTGAAAGACGTTTGTGCCCCAAACCAATCGGATAAATATTTGCCGGCACACCCATCTCCCCGAGCCAAACATCCTCCGTTGGTTTCGCAGGGAACACAGCAATTCCCTGATCATCGGGACCACGATGTGAGACAAGCCCGGTCATGGCTGAGAGATCTGACCAGACTCCGGATCTCGAATGATGGTCAATTATTCCTGCGATACCACACATATCATGTAATAATCGTTTACTATCATCGATCTAACGATTCCATTTAATCAACAATTTTTTCATTATTTTGAGATGGTCTCTCGATATAATCGTTTTAGAAAAGTAGGGAACCATTACCGGTTTAAAAAGGAACTCCCTTTTGAAATGCGCCAGCGATTCCCGTTCATTTTGCCCGCCTCCGTTCAAAACACGTTTACATTCTCCACATGCCGAAGCCATCTGGAGAATTGTGTAGTAAAGCGCATCGACAGGTTTATGCTTCAGAAACAATTCGTCACTTTTTACAGCACCGAATGACCAGGTATCCTCTATTGAGATAATATTGACATAGGCAACCAGTCTGTCATCCACAAATGCACCAAAAAATCGATGTCCTCTATGTGCGAATAATTCTTGAATGGATTTCAGCCAGCGATCAGCATGTACCTCATAATAATCTCTTGACAGATACGTGTTTTTCACTTGATTCGCTTCGAATCGACTTGCCTGAGACATGGTAATCTGTCTCATCTGTTCCAGCATCGGCGGCGTCGATCCCAACTCCTCCACTCTGCAATCCCTCAATCCCCCTCTCACCATATTCCGTCGTTTGCTCTTCAATCGTTCCAAGCAGAATTCTGCAAGATCGTCACCTTCCAGAATGTTCCATAACAGCTGATGCGTCGCTTCCGCTGGGTCAGTCACCTGATGAGAGTAGCCCATCAGTGAAAGGAAAGGTTTTGGCCGGCGTTGTTTCGCCGGAAAAGCGCCGAATTCATACAACGGTTTATAATAATATGGTGCTTTTCTTACCCACCATATCTGATCATTATGGTGAACGCGATGTCCCAAACGCGCTTCATCCGATGCAAATATTTCCGACGATATCACGATACTGTATCCCTTTTTCCAGTTCTCAGTTATGTTTCTGTCTTCGTGACAGTAAAATTCTTTTTCCTACTTTAACTAGGCATGCGTTGGATGAATAACATGGGTGATCGAAAGATCTGAATAGAAACTGTTCCTTGTAGTGATTGACACTGTCGTGCAAGGGGGATCCGTTGATAATTAGGTTGCAAGAGTTATCCTCCGCTGCATGGTTCAGCAGGGTGAAATATAAACCATCCATTGGATATGCTTTGAAATATTCGGTATCCACTTTTGCCTGCTGAATCACGCGAGTGCCATCGACCTGGTAGGTTCGGATAAATGCAGCGAGAGTATCATCAACAAAAGCACCCCAGCATTCCCGGCCGTTCAGGCTGAAGCTGAGTTGCATCTGCCGTCTCCACGATTCTGCATCATCCGTGTACCGTGTGATCGGCGTTTCCGCACCTGCGCCTTGTTCCTGCCTGAAAGACTGAGCAATGCTGATCTCACGAATCCTTTCAATATGAGTGTCCAAATCCTGTATCAACTGAATTTGACTGCGTTCCAAAGAACGACGGACCTGATTTCGTTTTTTGACCGGTAGACTCGACAACGAAAAATTATCGAGCGTTTCACGTGTTATCACCATCATCTGCAGAATTCTATTGCCTTGTGAAACATCGGGGACAAGATGGCTGTAACCTAGAAAACTACGAAAGGGGCTGGGTCGCACAGATCCTCGTTCAATCACTTTGTATACAAATGCCGGTTTGCAATAGAATGGGCGCACCGATTGCCAGAATTCGCCATCGTGCTCGTGAATGCGGAAACCCAGATGACGCTGCTGCTCAGCAAATTCTGTGGAGTTGATCATTGTTGCATTGATTCCCGGCTGAACACCGCATCAGAAAGGCTAGAAAAATAACCGAACGAATCAGGTTTATCGAAGATCGTGAAAATCGTTTCCGTCAGAGCGAGTTTTTTTCTACCAATGATACTGAGCAATCGCGGTGCCATCAAACCGGCGATTTCAGGAATGTCAGTATCTCTTAAGATTGTGGGCACAGGAGATGAGTCGAAATGGGAGATCGGTGGATTACGAAGCACTAGATGATCAATTCGATGATCCAGCACTGCTGCGTATAATCCTGGCACGCACGCCTCATCGGTCGCATAAAGTGTGATACCTGTAAAGTTAAGACAGCGATCACGTTGAATCCATTCGATCGATCGCCTGATGTCCCATACTTGCATAACGGCGATACTGCTGCCCAGTAGCAGGGCGGATCGTTCGATTCGTTCATACTGACTTCCTGAGAGTGGAATGTCCGCGAACCGTGGCGTTACGATCATCACGGCATGTGAGTGCAGGAAAGCCAGATACTCGTCATAGATCAGAGCGGACTCGTGGTCGGACGCTTTCTTGATACCGATGATCAGCTTCGTGTGTTCTGTCATTCTCGCGGGAGTTAGAAGGCGAACCCTTATAGGAACGCCTTTGACCGAGTCGAACTCAAATTCACCAAATACCGCCAGTTTTTCAGAGTAACCGCCACTGGTTTTATATCGTCGTGTGTTGAATGCATCATTACCAACGAATGGCTTTCTGAATACTCGGTGTTTTAGAAGGGAATGCAATCGTTCACTCTTCTCTATCCATTCTGTTTTTGATATCGGAGGATCGAGAGCGGGTCTCTGTATCCAATAATCATGCACACGATCATTAATTGCTGTGTCCGGGAATTGACTCAGGCATCGCAGCTTCTCTGGAGGTAAAGGCTGGGGCGACTCGTTGATGGAGTCTATATCCGACTCTACTTTCAACCACTGAAGCATCCACTTCCGTGCCGCGTCAA
This sequence comes from candidate division CSSED10-310 bacterium, assembly GCA_016931515.1. GTDB lineage: Bacteria > CSSED10-310 > CSSED10-310 > CSSED10-310 > CSSED10-310 > JAFGEQ01. The sequence goes on from JAFGEQ010000015.1 coordinate 49,364, forward strand.
GAAGCTCCGGAGTATCCTCGTGGCCGCCCGGCGATTCGATGAGCTGAATCTGATGCTGGTTACCGGACGTTGAATTGTAGAGTTCGTATATCGGCAGAAGGGAACGATACGCCTCACGGTAACCGGCAGGAGGAAAAATCGGATCGTTCCGCCCTCCTAGAATAAGCAAAGGTCTGGGTGCGATCAGTGCAAGTATCTCAGGGAAATCAATTTCGCAGGTGTTGGTGTAGTAGGTACAATCGCATTGATGCTGAACGCGGCGGGTTTGAATCTGAGATCCGATGGTGAACGTTGAACACGACGGTACAACCACCGTTACGCGTTCGTCCATTGCGGCCAGGTACTGGCTGATCACACCGCCTCCTGAGATACCGGTCGCACCCACTCTTTTCGGATCGATACCCGGTTGTTGCAGCAACCAGTCCAATATCCGCATGGCGTTATAGACTTCCAACCCTGCAGGAGTATAGCCGAGCGATGCCCAAGACCACCATCCCAGCCGGTTGGTACCGGCATGAATCCCTGGAATCTCTCCAAAACCCATCGGATCAATCACCATCAAAGCGAATCCGTTCGCCGGATACCACAAGTAGCGATCCTGAAAGCCTGTTTTTGCGCCGTCCCGGGACGGCCAATGACCGCACATGTACAGAATACATGGTCGATCCTGGCACTCATAAATCGATTTGCGTGGGAGATACAGATTTGTTGTTACAAAAACATTTGGAAGCGTCTGGAACACCAGTTTTTGGATCGTAAAGTGGGATTCTTCAATGGTACCTTGATTTTCAACAGCCGGGAGAACGGATTCATAAGGTCTGCTGAGATTGAGCATCCAGGAAAGTTTCGCCGTAATTTCCTCCCTCTTCCTGCTCCATCCGGCCAACGAATTCTCAGATATGATGGATGATGTGCTGAGTCGCTCGGCAACTCTGACCAGATGCGCTTCCGCAAGATTGACCCGTCTTCTTATCCGAATCGCATCCCGTTTCCTTTTCAGAAATGGTAAAACACTTTTATACGGATTCATACCCTTCTACCTTGCGAGCATTTCTGAATTGCGGGTTTTTGAAGACGTTATCCGCTTGCCAGTTTGGGGTTTCTGAGAGTCATCTTCCCTGATGCTTAAGTTAATCTTTCTGACCGCCCATTGCGAAATACCAATTGTGATCGCAAGCAGAAACATCGTACTTTGTAAAATAAAGTTGGGACTGAAAATGAAACCAGAAATCAATAGAACAATCAAACCGATTCGAGCCATATTCAACCGGTAACGGTAATAGGGATGACGTATCTTTTTCAAGCTCCAGGAAAGCCGGCGCCAGGTATTCAAAAAAACGGAGTAGTACAAAACAACTCCCGGTATTCCGGTCGTAGCAGCAATTTCGATGAACTCGTTATGGGCATATCTCCCCGTCCCCGATGCCTCGCCAAACTGACCAAGACCGTACCCGAGAATCGGATTTTTCAAAAACAGATCCCATCCAATCTGAATCAACTGAAAACGTGCCATCTCGGTGTATGCGTTATCTTCCATCATTGTTTGGAAACGCCAGCCCAGATAAGTCTCCAGCATGATGAACCGGATCCCCTGGTACGCAACTGCGATAAATACTGCCGAAACCAGCAAAGCCAGCATTTTATTCCGGGCTCCGTCTACCAGGCATAAAGGCGGCCATAACAGGACCAGCACAATCAACGACACCAGTGCGCCACGTGATGCCGAATATAAAAGTCCGTACAAAGAAATCATGGCCAAACCGACAAGCATCAGGCGTAGAATATTGGATTTCGTTTCCATCCATAAACCAAACAAACTGAGAATACCCATAAACGCGAAATACCCCAGCGCATTGGAATCCTCGTATCGTCGAAAATCAGTTCCAGGGTTCGTTATCTGATCAAGCCCGAAATCCTCGATCCTGTAAAACACCCTGAATATCGCGATTCCGATAAATGCAATATAGAACCATTTCACATCACCCGAATATTTTATAATAGCACTGATTAATATTACGAGAATAGTCAACTCGATAATATATTTATAGTATTGAAAAAATAAAACCATATCTGTTGCATATATCACTCCGGTAAACGACCACAAACAAAACATTAACAGGAGTTTACCTTCCGTGGGTAATTTATATTGCTTGTAGTATGACTGGAAAACGGCAAAAAATTTATACACAACAACAAAGGCACCACCCCATATAATACCCTGTCTGTAATGAGATGTTTTGGCGAATGTAAATACTACGAAGAGATAGACCGACCAGAGTATCAGCAGATTTGTCCATCGGGTCTTTGTCTGCTTTTCCAGATCCTTCGACTCGAGCTTTGAGTTAATCATTTTGACTCTGCCGATTTCCAACTATTTCGCGGAGTTTCTTTTATTTGGGGCCATTCTGAATCCACAATCACGCACTCAGATAATGATGTACCGTTCATTTTGATCGCCTGCTTCTTCACATCGTATTTCATCGAATGTATTCCATGTATAGATCCATATATTGCCGGTCACCACTATCAGTTGACCAATTATCCATAACTTTTTGGCGCGCTTTGTGTGCAATCCGCATGTATTCGCTTTTATCACTCAGCACTCCGACGATAACCCGTGCAAAACCGGATGGATCATCCCCGGGGATGATATAGCCATCTACACTGTTATCGATAAATGTCGACGTGACACCCGGAATATCACGCACGACACACGGAAGTCCGCATGCCATCGCTTCGATCGGCGCATTCGGCAAACCCTCGTTTCGACTCGGAAAAATAAAGATATCAGAAGCTTGCATATACTCGGGAACATTGCTGACGGCACCCGTAAAAATCACGCTTCCATTCTGCAGATGCTCATTCAATTCGGATCGAATGTAATCTCCGGTGGTTACCACGCTTCCCGATAAAATCGCTTTTGTTTCAGGACCTACCAGGACGAGTACTGCTGTTGGAATCGACTTCAGCACATTCCGGTAAATTTCGGGGAGCAAATCAGCTCCTTTTCTCTCCAGAATAACTCCGACAAAAAGCAGAATCGGCACATCAAGCGGAAGATTGAGTCGACGTCTCAATCCTTTTTTGTCTTCGTCATTTACAGGTTTAAACAGATCCGTATCTTTTGGATACGGTTTTATCAGCCGGAGTTTGTTTTTTCTGATTCCACTCTGCAGGCACAACTCATAGAGCTGTGGCGAGATCGCGAGAACAGTGTGAACCCTGGATAAAAACCAATATTTCAGATAGCTGCCTTTTTTTATGGTCAGAAGATCATCACTGTATCCAAGAGACGTTTCATAGATGGCGACTTTTCCCAGGATACGAGCCCAAAACAAGGCAAATACGCATAAAGGTTGTCGTGATGTCGCATGAACGACATCGAAATCCCGGCGGTGCGATATCATCAACCCGGCAATACGGCCAAACAGGGATAACTGAAACAGGAACCGTCTGACCTGGTGAATAATCCGGCCAGGATTGGATTGTGTCATTGGTTTCAGGCGAATTATTTTCGTTTCAGGTACATCAGGCTGGAAATCGTCGCATAAAATATCCTTGCCGGTGAAATCGAAACTTAAAAGAAAAGCCAACTCGTTTCTTTCGTGCAAGCGCCTGGCGTATCGATACCATTGAAGGCCGGCGCCGGCAAATGCCGGTGGGATCGTCGCACTGACAAGAATAACTTTTAGTCTCTTATTCATCGAATTGCATTCACCTGTTTCAATGAGGCGGTGCCGGCTCACCACTTGTCGGCACAGACAGTTGCTCTTTAGCACACGCATTACTCTGTCTCGGAGCATCGAAATAAAGGGTACTCACCTCCGCATTTTCTCCTTCTTCTGAAGAACGGATTGGATAACGGTTTCAACTTGCTCAGCGGTGGTTCGAGCCGTGAAGAATCGCGTAACCCTCTCATAAGCGCACGCCCCCATAACCTGCCTGAGGTCCGGGTTCTCAATGAGCTTGCTCACTGCCAGAGCCGCTTCCTCGATATCACCACTTTTCGTCAGAAATGCTGTTTTGTTCTCGTCAATAATTTCTGGAGTTTCACGGACACAATAAGCAACAACCGGCAACCGCGCGGCCATTGATTCCATTATGACGCGTCCGAACGGAGGGAATCGTTTGTCCGTATGAAGCAAAAGATCTCCTGCACACAGAAAGTCGGGAACATTCAACTGAGACCCCAACAACCGGACATGATCGGACATACCGCTTTTCCTGATCAGATTCCATAGGACTTCCGGATAGCCTTCCTCCACAGGTGCCCCCAGACACACAAGCCGGGCCTCTGGATACTTCTCAACCACACGCTTCGTGATGGAGATAGCATCCGCCTGGTTTTTCAAAGAGCATAAAGCGCCTATGTTTAAAATAAGAAATGAATTATCCGGCCAACCGATGGATTTCAGAATCATTGATCTCAACTCATCTCTGCTTCGATTGAATTCTTCAGGGTCGATGCCGTTCAGTATGATTATGGAATCCTTATAACCGGATCCCTCGAGTATTTCCGATGCCGTATCCTTCGAATTCGCGATAACCGCATCGGCATATTTGAGGAATCGCTTATACCATTTGGGACTGACAGGATCGCGAACATGCCAGATAAACGGTTTTCCGGTGAGTTTTGCCGCCAAGAAGGCATCCCTTGATCGCTTGTCGAAGCAATTTGCGTAAATGATGTCATACTCATGCTGTCTGATCGTACGAACCAGACGTCTCAGTGATGCGAACGGTAAAAACCCCAGACGATGGTAACTGATTTCCTGGCTTAAAAGTGCGGACGGCAAAGACTCCGAATCAGGAAATGCCGCGACGCCGATAGCGTATTTCTCCTTTAAAAGTTTCAAATTGAAGAGCATGCTGCGGGTTGTTCCGAGAGCAAGGCTGGAGCTATTGTTTACAAATAGAATTTTGACTTTTTTTTCAGACATTTTATAGGACCTCTGATATCTAAACCGATTCTGCTGACTGCTTCTAGCAAAGAATCTCGATTAATCGCCTGACGCTTCCCTCGCCTTTGTAAACATCCAGATGATGATTCGGCTTCGAAGGTTGCAGAGCGTGTTGAACGATCTTGTCTATATCGGTTCCAGCGAGCGTATTCCATCCTTGCTGAACCGTTTCAACCCATTCGGTTTCCTCACGAAGTGTAACGCAAGGCACTTTCAACCAGAAAGCCTCCTTCTGAATCCCGCCGGAATCCGTTAAAATCGCTGAAGCAGATTCCTCCAGATGAACCATATCCAAATATCCCACCGGATCCAGTATATGCAGATTGACGGCTTCATCAACGCTTCCTTCTCTCATGAGTTGCTTTTTTGTCCGTGGATGGATAGGGAAAACGACCGGTGTTTGTCGAGACAAAATTGCCAGGGACTTGATCAGTCGTTTAATTTTGTCGGGGTCATCCGTGTTTTCCGCTCGATGAACGGTTGCAAGAATGAATTTACCGGTTTCAAGATGGAGTTGACTTAGAATTGTCGAGTATTGTTCCGCTTTGATCCTAGCATCCATCAAAGCTTCAAACATGACATCTCCAATGAAGTGAACACCATTGAAAATCCCTTCATTGTTCAGGTTCGTAATCGCTGTCTCACTCGGACAAAATAGAGTATCTGCAATATGATCTGTTAAAACCCGGTTGATTTCCTCGGGCATCCATCGATTGAAACTCCGCAATCCCGCTTCAACATGCGCGACGGGAAAATGAAGTTTGGTTGCTGCCAAAGCACCTGCGAGTGTTGAATTTGTATCCCCATAAACGAGGACGCAATCCGGGGTTTCTTTTAACAGAATCTCTTCCAGTGCTTTCAACATGGCACCGGTCTGAGCGCCGTGAAGACCGGAGCCAATATCCAGATTATAGTTAGGGAATGGAATCCCCAACTCATCAAAAAATACGTCCGACATGTTGTTGTCGTAGTGCTGGCCTGTATGGACCAGTGTTTCATCCGCATGCAGTCGCAGGCATCTGGTTACAGCTGCTGCTTTGACAAACTGAGGACGAGCACCGACTATCGTCAGTATCCGCTTTCTTTTCCGTAGATTCGACACACCGAATTCCTTTCTCGATTCACGACTCACGTGTCACACTCTTCGCCAGGCACTGACCTTCTTGAGCACTCCGGCGATTTCCTCCTGCAGCACCGTGACCTGGAAAACCCGTGCAAAAATAAAAATCATGATGAAATACACGGTTGATTTGACAGCAAGATCGAACACAGGGGGAATCGGCGGAAGAATGAGTCCCAGAAAAACGACTGGAATTCCTGCCAGAATCGAAATTTTAAGTAATCGCATCATGTCCCCAAAAGGCAATATATCAAACCACCGGCATCCCAGTTTCAAACTGATCGCACGGAAATTCCACAAGCCCTCGACCAGGTAAAGACAGATAATCGTTGAAATAATCGCTCCGATATAGCCATACATCTTAACCAGAATGATGCTGAAGACGACGTTTGCCGCCAGACCGACTGCAGATCGATACAGGATTGTTTTACTCATCCCGAGAGCAATCAAAAACGTCCCGAAGTATACAATTCTCATTGGAAGAACCAGAAGATAAAGCTGGAACGGCAATATGCTGCCTGTATACTTTCTCGAGAACAACGTCAGGATCACCGGTTCAGCAGACACCATAAGGAAAATCATAGCCGGCAGAATAATAGCCGATGATTTTAATGCTGCTGTCCTGAACAGCATGAGTGCACCTGATGAATCGGATGCATCGATCAACTTCCGCAGCTCCGGTTGGATGATGGTCATGATTGAACCGGTGATGATCCCCACGAAAGGTATTTCGAACGCTCCGTTCGAATACACCGCAAACTGCTCCGGTGATGACAAAGAGGATACGATTATTTTGTCCAGTTGAAGTGATATCGTTCCGAGAGCCGATGCAAGGACAAGCGGAATACTGAATGACACCATCGTTTGCATATTACGCATTCTGGGATGCCAGTCGTCATGGGGTAAATGTCTGAAGATAAGGAATATCGCCACCAATCCGACGGCAAGACTGGCGATGACATTAACAGCAACCATCGATGACGGCGTCTTCCACAACAGACATGCGATAATAATACTGCTCATCAACACCATACTTTTAAGAATATTATATTTCGCCAGCAACCCCGCCTGATCTCTGACGACCAGAATGGATGAAAGCAGACTTGCCGGGAGCATAACAACCGGCAACGGAACCAGGTAAACCAGGGTTTTTATTATGGCCGGATTTGAAAAACGCTTTGCCAACAGGTGATTACCGCCCAGAGCGATAAACACGGAATATAAAAATCCCGTTGCCATCAGAAAGAGTAATGCATCGACGACGACGCCCCGCATTCGTTTTTTTTCCGTTGGTAAAAAATAATACATAGCAGATGGAATACCAAGCGAGAGAAGCGGAATAACAACCTCGTAGGCCAGCATTGTCTGGCGATAGGTCGCAAGATCCGATTTACTAAGAATTCGGGTCATAATCATCGCGGAAGCCATACCGATGACCATTGTCAAACCTTGTCCGAGAGACAAGGCATATACCTTACTCTTTCTGGAAGCAGCCATCGTTTTCTAATGCACTCCCGTCAAATCCGCAATCTTTTTAATTCTCGCACGAACCGTCACTTCACCGTATTCGTTGCTCAAATGTTGCCGGATGATCCGTAATTCGTCCGAATCAACCCGGATATGTGTTTCGAATGATCTTGAAAAATCTCTCGGACTAATCCCAATTTCAATCAGATGTCCGTAGATTGGATTCGTCGAGTTTAAATACACTGCCGCTCCAAGCCACAACATCATCATGACTGTACCCAAACCCTGCTGGCGCATATGGTTGAAAACAGCGATTCTGCATGATGAGAGAATCCGGCAATACTCTTTCAAATTCATGAATTCCGAAATCGGAAAAAAACGGGGTCCGAAATAGTATTTCCCCCGATCGACAACGAATCTGTGATAGTCATCACCATCCCCATAACTCAATGGGACGATGATCTTCCCTTTGGGGAATCCCGTCTCAGCAACACGCCTGAACGCATCCGCGTGGTTGGACGCCATCGTGTTGGAGTTGCCAATAAAAATATCCTCAGGTGATTCAGTGAGTTCCGGTATATCGCGAACAACCGATTCGATGGTTCCATAATGAAACCTGACAGGCTTTGCCCTGAAGCCGGGTAGCGTCTGCACTATCGGATACTCGGTCGGCACAATCGGACTGCAGTAATCCACACGTGCAATAGCGGAGGTGCGCCAGTCTTTTCGGGTGCGTTTTGCCGTTAAACTTCTGCTGATGAGTCGCATTATCTTCTTGAATAAAGTCGTTCTGCGGTTCATCCATTCCGAGTAGAACCCGAAAGTAAGCGGTTGATATATTTTAGTTTTCTCCCAGCAATAGGGGTAAATATCATAACCCCATGGGAACCAGAATACTTTCGCCGAAGGTTCCAAAAAATTCATAACATCCGCATAACCGCCGTTTAACGAATGGAAAAACACAGCTTTCGCAGCTCTGCAAGCAGCGGGATCCGGATAACAACCTGGAACAAAAGGAGTTACTTTTTCGCGCTGCCTGATGTACTGGATGCTTGCATCAGTAGATGGAAGGACAACCCAGTAGAGGTTCTGACCGGGAATCAACCGCTCGAACTCGTCGATGACAAAATCACCGAAAATCGAGTCATTCATCAGGTGAAGACATGAGGTCATAATAAATTAGTTTATAATTCCTTCTTTTTTATACCGGCTAATTGTTTATGACACATCTCATGCGATCACGGAATCGAATCCCGAATTATGCTGCAGATTTTCATGATATTCAGTTCGGATGTTTCGCTTCCCGTTGGTAGAACCAAGACCCGTGCGGCGACACACTCCGTGACCGGCAAGTGCTTTCCTGACTCCGGATACAAGGTTCGATAGGGTTCCATCCGATGACATCCCGGCCAGAAGTATTTACGGGCTAGAACATGATTCTGGTTTAGAATTCTGATCATATCATCGCGATTGATTCCAAATTTCTTCTCATCAATTTCAACGACGATATATTGCCAGTTGTTCTTTTCTTCTTCATTGAAATCAATCAGTTTTAACCCGGGCAAATGCTCTAATTCTTCCCTGTAGCAGTTGTAATTTCTTCGGTTGGCATCAATGAAACGGTCCAGGCTTTCAAGGTTTGTTAAACCCAGAGCAGCACAAAATTCGTTCATTTTTCCATTAATACCGAGATGAACGACATTATCGTATCCAGCGAATCCGAAATCCCTTATAAGGCGCATCTTCTCTGCCAGATCATCACGATTTGTAAGAATCGCTCCACCTTCTGCAGTATTAAATATCTTGGTTGCATGAAAACTCAACACCTCGACGTCCCCGAAAGAACCGATTGTCCGGCCTCGATATGTGCAACCAAACGCATGGGCTGCATCGAACAGCAGTTGCAATCCGTGTGTCGCTGCGATATCGGTCAATTCGTCCGGAACACATGGGCGACCCCATAAATGAACACCGACAATCGCCGTGGTTGCCGATGTAATCCGGGATTCCACTTTCTCGGGATTCAGGTTATGCGTTCGTTCATCGATATCGCAAAACACCGGTTTGATTCCCTGCCACATTAACGCATGTGCCGTAGCGATGAACGTATACGACGGAAGAATCGCTTCTCCTTCGATTCCCAAAGCGCGGATTGCAATGCCCAAACCGACCGTTCCATTACAGACTGCGACGCAGTGTTTCACGCCATGGAGGGTAGCGATCCTATCTTCCAATTCAACGACATATTGGCCATTGTTGGTTAACCACCGGACATCCAGGATCCGGTTTATCCTCTCAAGAAAACGGCTTCGATCACCGATGTTCGGTTTACCGACATGCAGATCCCCGGGAAGCGGTTTTCGATCATTCCATTGATTCATGATAGTTTCTTGCCATCCTTGAAGAACCGATCAGCCTTCGGGATGTATTGCCCATCCGGAGTAAACAGATTCTCCCGCAATCGCTTTTCCAGTTCCAGGATGGTCGCGGATGGTCTATTCTTAAGAGGTTTTGCCGGTGAGCCAAAATAAGTCGTCCATGGTTCGCAATCTCTTGTCACAAGCGAATTGGCTCCTACAGCAACCCCTTCGCCAATGGTCACTCCAGGTAAAATTACCGTATTCGCTCCCACAATAGCATGTCTGCCAATTCGTACAAAACTCCTCTCCGGCCTGCGGTATGTCAGAGGTACCGTGGGGTTTGTCAGCGATCCTCCACCATAATCTTCGTTACCTGTATATACACGTACTCCTCCGGACAAACCGGCGAAATCATCGATAAAGAACTCCCCGCCGCCGCAGATCGACGTATGCGACCCGATATGGACGAAACTTCCAATCCACGTCCCGGCACCACCCATGATGAAAACGAAATCATCAATAATAACGCTGTCACCAATCGTAATTACTTCCGGACTCACGATTTTCGCCATCGGCCAGATTATCACATCATTTCCGATTTTCCTGAATCTTAACTGATCCATTTGATTCACTGATATCAATCACTTCCTTTTGCGGGTTGCTGTGTTTACTACAATTTCCGCCAGCCGTTCCGTTGCACGACCATCCAACGGCCCGAGCAGCTCGTCGCGTATTCTTCTCCGGCCTTCCGACAGCCAGGATGGATCGTCTAATGCGTGACGTATCGATTCGATCAGATCCGACGCAGTTCCAGCTACACCGACCGTATCCTCCTGGATCAGAAACTTGAAATGCTTGTTAAGCCAGTTGATTGTAAAAAATCGTTCATATTCATCCGGCATCGCCGGGTTGAAAAGCGGAACAACGGAAGGCTTGTCGAAAATAGCAGCTTCCACAGTCATTGTGGATCCCGGACTGATACAGACATCGCAATGACGCAGGATATTTCCTGCCAGATACACTTCCTCCCTCGATGGCCACCATCTCATTCCCGGACAATAGCGGGAATAACGTGAAAAGACCACATCAGGTCTTGACCGGAATTCCTCAAAATAGTGATCGACAGAAATCGGATGCAATCGCAATATGATCTGAGGCGGTCCCGGAATCCGGGCTTGATCGAGCGCGTCGAGAAACGCACGGAACGTCCCTGTTTCATCCCAGAACATCCGCATTTGCCCCAATGTAGCGAATAAAATAATCGGGCGACTCGGATCCAGGTTCATACGGGCGCATAATTCCTGCCGGGTCAGTATACCCTTTGGATCAAAATACGGATCAAAAACGGGTGCTCCCGTTACCTCGATCGACTCCGGTGAATACCCGCCAAACTGCACAAGTTTGTCACGGATAACCGGTGACCAGCAGGTCAACCGATCGGGTTGCACCCGCTGAGGGTAAAACGGATGATCCCATGAAAATACATTTCCGACAGTCGGAATTCCCTTCCTCGTGCATAAGCCAAGTAAACTGCGACCGAACCCCTGATTTAAATGAGCTGTGAAAAAGCAGTCCGGTGACTCCTCGTCCACCAGTTCCCTCAGAAAATCCGCATCTGCCGCCGCGATACGAGATCCTGCGTGGCGCCACAACCATCGCTGGACACCTCTCATTCCATGCATCATAAACCATCGTGCCAGATGAGTTTCATGGCGAGATAATTTGGGGTATCGAACGGCAATTGCTCGTTCAACAGAGAGATATGAAAATCGGACTCCCGCCTCCTGATAACTTTCAACAAATGGACGATGGTTCGCCCCGGGAGTCAGTACATGAATTTCCGCGCCTAGGTTAAGACAATGCTTCAGAAAACCACTTTCCAGGAGCGCACTGGCGGACCGACCATCACCGGTTTCTATCAACAGACGAACAGACTTTTTACGAGACGGAGGTGACGTGCTGAGGGATGATAAGCGATTTTTCAAATTCATGATTACTTAACTATTCCCCCGATCATACGCTTCCATCCCGAACACGTTCTTTTGCATCACAAATCGCATCGCACACGATACGAACTGCTCCCGATCCCCCTATCCGGTCAACAATCCAGGCATCTATCGAACGGAGTGAAGGGTCCGCGTCTGCAACCAGCACGGGCAGTCCCGACCATTTCAATGCTGCCAGATCGTTGATATCGTTCCCGATAAAAGCGATTTCATGTCGATCGATATTCATGGACTGAGCCAATTTCCTCAACTCTGACGCTTTATCAATCGAATTCCGAATGCATCGAATTCCAAGTTTTTGGCATCGTGCTTCGACAACCTTGCCGGCTTCGGTTGAAATAACGACCGGTTCGGTTTCAAACGACTTCAAGCGAGCCAATCCCAGGCTGTCCGCGCGGCTGCAGCGCACCGATTCAACACCATCCTGATCGACCCATACGGAGTTATCGGTCAAAACCCCGTCAAAATCCAGAGCCAATAACCGAATAGCGGCCAATTGTCTGTCGGATGGTATCGTATTGTTTCTGGATTTCAGCATCCCTGCTTCTCTATGATTTCCCAATAATTTATCAAACAAAGCCAGATCATCTTCCGTATCGATCTGATGGGATCGCTCAGACGGCATGAGATGAATGCCGATAGACCCCCCCATCCGAGTACCGGTATCCAGCAAAATACGCGTTCTTACAACGTAAATACTGCCATTTTCAAGATATTCCACGTTACTTTCCTGGCGCATCGGACGCTTCGATGGATCAAAATTCTGCGGTATCGCGCGCCCGGATTCATCCAGCGTCCATCGCCCGGTAAAATGCTCGGGACATGCTGAAAATACACTATCGAAATTCTCGTCAATTAATCGTTGAATGGCATTATCAACATCATATTCCGATCGATAGGGAGATGTTGGTTGAAGGAAAACAACTATATCCGGTTCATATTGCTCATTTTTCTTCAGCCAATCCAGTACGTGCAGCAACGCCAGTTCCGATGCGGCGTAGTCTCCGGATATCTCTACCGGTCTGACAATGACCTCAGCCCCCCAATTTCGAGCTATCTCGGCAATCTTCCTGTCGTCAGTCGAGACAAACACCCGGTCAATCCTGTCGGATGATCGCCCGGCATCAATGCTCCAGGCAATCAACGGCTTTCCAGCTACTTCGCGGATGTTCTTGTATGGGATTCCTTTCGAACCCCCACGAGCGGGTATGATGCAAATTGTTTTCATTACACAGTTTTTTCCGATCCGAGTTATCAATGCTGATTGGATGGTTTTTCCGGAGTACGTCTCAATTTCTGCATCACCGGAATTTCATCGGGGACGATCCGCTTGATCCCGTCACCCAGTGCCAGTTCTACACTTCGGATATCCCGTACCAGACGAGCTAAACCATGGGGTTCCACAGATGCCGCCTGATCACTCCCCCACATGGCACGATCAAGAGTCAGATGTCGTTCGATCATGCATGCGCCAAGAACGACGGCAGCCAACGATGTCTGAAGACCGACTTCGTGACCTGAATAACCGATCGGGCACGGAAACTCATTCTGGAGGGTCTGGATTACACGAAGATTTAGATCTTCGACTTTTGTCGGGTATGTACTCGTTGTGTGCAGAATGATGAGATTATGGGTACCGAGGAGCCGGACTGCGTGCCGTACCTGTTCCAGAGTGCTCATGCCGGTGGACAGTATCAACGGCCGTCCGGTATCTCTGCATCGCAGCAGCAGATCATCGTGTGTCAGACATGCGGATGAAATTTTAAAGCATGGCGTACCGAATGATTCAAGAAATGCCACCGACTTCTCATCCCAGCAGGATGCGAACCATAGAATTCCCTTCTGCCTGCAGTAATTGTCGATTACCGTGTATTCATTTTCTCCAAACTCCAGCCCCCGTTTAAGGTCACCATTTGTACTGCCGAAAGGACTTTCCCTGAGACGTCCAAGATCTTCCCTTGAATATACGAGATCCACATCTCTTTTTTGGAATTTGACCGCCTGGCAGCCGGCCGATATGGCAGCATCAATCAATCTGAGCGCTGTTTCGACATCGCCGTTATGATTGATGCCGATCTCTGCAACGACAAAACATGGGTTCCCAAAGCCTATTTGCTGATCTGCAATTTTAACTGATGCACCCAACATACAAATCTCCCTGCAACCTAGTATTATCCGGATAAGGCGGATGAAGTGTCAGACTATATCCGCGAATGTCGATTCCATTCTTCGGAAGAACAAAACACCTGTAAACAAAGTAATCATGGCGGCCAGAACCGATACGAAAAGAACGGCGTCAGGTGGGTTCCCGCTTCCAATAAGCGCCCATCTGAACCCCTCAACGACTCCAACCATCGGATTCAGGCTGTAGATCGTTCGCCAGGGTTGATTCAACAAGCTGGCCGGATAGGCGACCGGAGTAGCGAGCAGCCAAAACTGGAGTAAAAACGGCATGATGTATCTCACATCTCTATACCGCACATTCAGTGAAGCGAACCACAGGCCAGTCCCGAGCGCTGTCATCAGGGCCAATAATACGAACAGGGGGAGCCATACGATATTCCACGTCGGCGGGATCCCGTATCCAGCCATGAACAGACATAACACCATGAACGCCAGACCCATGTCGACGAGAGCCGCTGCAGAACATGACATTGGCACTATTAATCGCGGGAAGTATACTTTTTTAATCATATTGGCATTGCTGACGAGACTATTAGCACTTTGAGTCAGTGTCGTTGAAAAGAAACTCCATGGGACCAATGCTGAAAACGAAAACACAGGGTAAGGTAATCCATCCGATGGTACTTTGGCCAGACGGCCAAAGACAAACGTGAAGACAACCATGGTCAGAAGAGGCTGCAACACAGCCCATGACACGCCAAGAACCGTCTGTTTGTATCGTACCTTAATATCGCGCCATGCCAGAAGACGAAGCAAATCCCGATACTCCCATAACTCTTTGAACTCGACAGGATTCCATCCGTGTTGCGGTTTAATGATAGTCACCGGAACCGATTCGTTACAGTTACTCATTGAAAAATTGTCTCGTTTGATTGTGGGTTTTGGAACCGCTGATTGATGCAATCCGGTCTCCCAATCGCCGGGTGTCTTCGCGCAACATGGAGGATACCGCAGTTAACCGATCACTGAATTCAGACCGTTTTTCCAATAGCAGACAGGCTTCATCAACGATCTGACTTCGGCAAGACTGAAGACTGGTGGAGTCGAACGGATCTGTCCGATGCCATTCCAGATGATCGCAAACACCCTGCATCTTATGGTTGTTGACCGATAAGGGTATAAACGGGCATCCGGACATAGCTGCAAAAATAACATAATGATAGTGGCCTGAGACAAGAAAGGATGATCTGGAAAAGAGATGCCAGAGATCATAATACTCGTTTTCCGGTCCAAAAAACAGCGATCCAGTCCGTCTCGCTGCCTCCGCCAGGGGTAAACACCATGGATCTTTTGCCACAAGAACAGCCTGATGCCCCAGCGATTTCAAATCCCTGACTAAATGTGTAATTTCGCCATCCCAGCGTCCCCTGGGCATGCTGACGGGTAGACCGGATGCACTCAGGCAGAAATACGACTGTTCCGTTAGACCATTTGCTCTGAGCCAGTTATTCACCCGATCAGCCGGGTAGTCATTCGGATTTTGTGAAAAGGCTGCATCCGGATACAGTTCCGCGTTCATTACACCCATCGACTGGAGCATCCTCAACGAGCAGGGTTCCCTCACGGCAACCAGGTCGATCAATGGGAATACTTTATGTACCATTCCAAACAAAATCGGCCGTACATCATTGAGATGCGCGGTATGGTTGATTATTCCACAGGGTTTGTGCAACCTTGTTTTTGTCAGCCATAACAGGAAAACGCCATGACACCCTTCAGGCGTGTTCCGATAGATGGAATTCTCGCCATTATAGAGAACAATATCCGCTTGATTCGCCCTGTCCAGAAACTCCTTCGCTATCGGACCGCATCGGCCGGCCATCCACTCATCAGCCCAAAATTCAAAATCGTCAGCAACCGCAGGATAAAACGATTCTTGAGATGACATCCGGTAAAGGAATCGACGAACACCGCGGGGCCATTTTTCATCCCGCATGAGTTGACCTCCGAGCCACCGATGCATTCGTCTTAGATGAGAACGAGCAAGCCAAGCATGTGAAAGTGATTCTATCCTGCATCCCGGTAATGCTTGTTTTATAATGTGCATCAGAGCGGGCGGACTCGCCTGTGCACCCCAATTGAGATGAGCAGTATTATCATTTAAAAACAAAACATGCCGTCTGACAGTCATACTTATCGGTCTCGCGATTCAGTGTGCGACAATGCCATAAATCAGCCTCTTCGAGTCAAACGGCTCCAGAGCCGTTTCCTATAGTATGTCATCCTATTCATAAAAATGTATACTGGCGACTTTTCGCGACGTCGTTTTTGTGCAAGTCGTTTCTCAAGAATCCGGATCCATTCGCCTGTAATTCCATTGGCAGCCGCCAGTTTAATGAGACCGGCATACCGTACTTCCGGAAGCGAATGAGCCCCCAATGGCATGTCCCTGATCTGTTCATCCGTGACATCCAGGGGAAAGCATGGAGGTTGCGGCAAGCCAAGAGCTCTGAATGTGAGAATATTCCGGATACATTTTTCGCAACGGCAACAGTTACGGTCCTTCTCAGGCCCTTGCCAGCAAACACGAAGATCGCTTAAAAACTCGTTCCATTGACTCATCGCTGCAATTTTAGACGCTCTTGAATATGCTGTTCCATCAGGAATCACTCGGAAGCTGTCGCTTGACAAAAGGGGATCAGTGAATGGATTGGATCCTTCATGCAATACGCATGACTCGTTGTAGGTCAGACCCTGTCCGATCAATCCGAATCGATAGCGCTGCGCGAACAGCATCAGGCAGGCGGCGATGGCAGCACCGAAAGAATGACTCCAGTCCGACACCAGTGATCGATAATTCGTCGAGACAGGTATCGTCTCCATGCCAAGACTCATCAAGACACGTTTCGATCGATCGACAGCGGAATCGAATGCTTTCAGATTCTCAAGCGGAATATCAAATCCGTGTACTATCAGACCGGCAGCGGGTTTGAATAAAAAACGCCGATCATCTGACTGCGTGTGGCGATAGGCAGTAAAACATGAATCGACACCTCCCGAAAATGCGACGACCGTTTCCGTACGGTTTTCCGGAAGCGTCAATTCCTCTTCGCGATCAGCGCGGATCGACACTTTTTTCAGCTTCGGCAGCCACTCCACCCAGGCATCCTGATAATCATCAAGATTTCGCAAAAGTGACGGCGACACAGCACCATGAATATGTACAGGGAGTCCCGTTTGCATAAAAAGGTATATTAATCCGACAACAAAAGGATCCGAGTTCCCGATCAGCTCAGATTCTTTCGACTCAGGCAAGGCAAACCATAGAGTATTTCGTTGCTGTCGAGGTATCTCGATCGTTTTGGAGATGATCAGAGATCGGTTCCGGCGTATCGGCTCTTCCGGCCAAATATTAACAGCATTCATGTCTAAACCAATCTCTCTTCATCCAGGTTGCCCTTCATTGTAATTTCCCATTGGGAAGCCGGAACCAGGACCCTGTCAGCGACACTGTCAACCCTGACTCCTCCCTCAACCGGGATTTCAACCCATTCCGAGTAGAACCGTTCAGTTCTCCCAGAATCCGGATGTGCGATTATTTTAATCCGAGATGTATAGATCGTCGGTCTCAACCATAAGACTGGCAGATGTACGTGGAACGAGTACCGGCCCGGCACCCGAAGTTCCGGCTTCAAATCTGTATCGAATGAATCGAGAACAACATTCAATCCCTCCGGTGTGCAAATACCGAGCTGGACATGGAGTTTCCAATATGTTTTCCGGATGTCCATTTCAAATGCGAACGTTAGAGGCGTCGCGGGATCAAGAACGTCCATCTGTCGGATGATCCTGAGATGTCTGACTTCCACAGATTCACCATGCTGGGATACGGGGTCTTCATCTCGGGCGATCACCATGCGACCGTATTGCGCGATAACCTCGGCGATATTGCCATAGATTGATATCTCTCCACTTTCCAAAAGCAGACCTGCAGTGCACAGCCTCGACACAGCACCAAGGTTATGGCTCACAAACAGAACAGTGCGGCCTTCACGTGCTATCTCACTCATCTTGTCAATGCATTTTTTCCTGAAACCTGCATCACCAACCGACAGGACTTCATCAACCAGGAGAATCTCCGTTCGCAAGTGAGCGGCGACAGCAAACGCCAGCCGCAGATACATACCGCTGGAATATCGTTTGACAGGTGTATCGATGAATTGTTCAACCCCTGAAAACTCAACTATTTCCTCGAAACGTGCATTGATCTCACGGTTCTTCATACCGAGGATCGTCCCACTGAGAAAGATATTCTCGCGACCCGTCAATTCAGCATGAAAACCGGTTCCTATTTCCAGCAAACTGCCGACTCGACCGGTAATCGTTGCCAAACCTTCGGATGGCGGAGTTATTCTAGACAGAATCTTCAAGAGAGTGCTCTTGCCGGAGCCATTCCGCCCGATAACCCCCAGAACCTGTCCCTGCTCTACCTTGAACGATATGTCCCGGAGAGCCCAAAACTCCTCGCTGTGAAGTTTTCCAATGCGCTTCTGCCCGGGTCGCCGGAGTTTGAATCGTGAGAACTGACTCAGTGCCGATTGTGCCAGTGTCTCAGCCAATGTATCAGCTTGAGAGACTCTCGAACCTATCAGGAATCGTTTGCCAATTCCCTCTGCACTGATTGCGTATGCAGTCAAGCGATCAGACCCTCCATCCTATTTCAAGATGATATGGCTCCGCCATTTCAGCAGCACTCTAGATATGCCCATCTCTTTGTAAACATTAATTTTTCTATCGGTCTCACCATTCAGCTAACCGATTGAATCTCATTCCGGTCACATCCCCTTGTGACCTGTCACGATTACGCTCTTAATCGGGACTGTCTTCAAGGGTCTATCATGAACGGCATCAGACCACTGCAAGCATTGACGAATCCATCTGTACTTGAGTGCTGATACCCATGATCTGCATCAATACAAGAACCCGATCCGGTCCTGAAAGTTCTTTAATGAACAAACCCTGGAGATCTTTCATCAGACCGTATCGAACCATGACCTTCTGGTTCGGTTCGAATGATCGGGGCAGACTAATGATACCGCTGCCGTTCTCCTGCCGTTTCAAATAACGTATCACATCATCTCGGACTATCGCCGGAGTGCCGTTAAAACAAACCAGACGTTTAACTCCAATCGTTCTCTGAATTAATGTGAACGAATCTTCGAAACCTGCCTGAACAAAGATATACTGAGGAAACAACGCCTGCACCCTGTGTTTCAGTGTTCCAAAAATAAAGATTTTATTCTTCACCAAGGGGACATAAGATACTATCTCCAGCAATTTTAATCGCTCCGCAACAAGCTGTTCCCCATGTGCTTTTGTCTGAACGACATGCCATGTCACTTCGGGGGGTATTTTTTTTGATCGCTTTGGGTGTCGTTCAATTGCTGAGAGCGTTTTCACTATCCTGATCCCCAACTGAATTTTTCAAGATACGCTGAGTTGATGTCCTTATCCAGAAGTTCGATATTCAATTTTACGTTCGGACCAATCAGCGTGTTTGAATATCATCGCCATCTTCCCTGGCGTATTTCGTGTAATAAGCCGGATAGTCCGTGTAATAGAGATAGCGATTCTTCCTGACATTGCAACGAGACAGGATGATTCCACTAATCTCAGCGCCCAATTTTCTCAATGTTTGAGCAGTCTTTTCAACAGTTCTACGGTTGGTTTTTCCTGCTCGAACAACAAGATAAGTGCTATTTACCTTAGTGGAAATTATCCCGGCATCAGCGACGTATCCCAATGGTGGTGAATCCAAAATTATCAACCTGAACCGATTCTTCAGAGAGTTGAGAATTTCTTCCAGGAACGGAGTGCCAAGTAATTCGGTCGATTGATGCAGACTCTTGCCGGCCGTTAACACACTTAAGTGCGGGTGTCCGGTGGAATTGAATTTTCCAGCATTGACGTCTTTCCCGTCCAGCAGAAGATCCGCCAGTCCGGGTCGGCGATCCAGGCCGAATGCTTTATGGACATTCGGGTTTCGCAGATCGGCATCGATAAGCAAAGTGTCCGTTCCGGAGCTTGCGCAAGCAAGTGCCAGATTACAGGCGACAGTTGTTTTCCCTTCGCCCTGAACAGCGCTAGTGATCAGGACAAGGGTGCCTGAGCCACTGTCCTTGTTCTTATCAATCTGGCAATCCACATGCAATCTCAACATTCGAAACGCTTCAGTCAGAATGTTATCCGATTGCGTAAAATCTGCCAGATTGATCGATTTTCGTGAAATTTTATTTTTGTTGCCAGCGGACATTGTCTTACTCATTCTCCGGAATAACCCCGACTACTGGAATGCCGAGATGCCGTTCGAGCTCTTCCGGTGACCGGATGGATGTTTCAAAGAAGTCAAGTGCAACCGCCAGACCGATACCAAGAAACAGACCGACCAGAGCAGCTTTTATCAAGCTCTGAATCACATTTCTTGGGTCCGGAAATGCCGGCACATTCGGGGGTTCGACAACGGTTACAGATGTGGATTCGATTTTACCCCTCAGATCGGTTCCCTGCAATTCGGTCAGCAGACTGTGATAAAGTTCTTCGTTCGTTAAAAGCTCCCGTTCCAATATCCGGTACTGCCATTCCTTTTCGGAAATATCCTGAGCACTTTTCTTGTAGTCATCGATTGTCTGGTTCAATATGTTTTCTCTATCGCGAAGCGTCTGAAGGCGGATACGGAATGAGGATACGACATTCTGTTTTTCAGATTCGATACGAGCTCTCAATGTTTGCATCTGAGCATCCAGTTCTGTGATTTCAGGATGCTTGCTTTTAAATATTTTCTGTTTTTCCTGCTTCTGGACCAACAGTGTATTGTAATCGCGTATCAAACCTGTTACCGGTTCGATATTCTGGCTCTTAAACGTCAAATCCGATACATCATATCCGCCTGAGAGCGCTTCGGACAGTTTTCGGTAATCAACTTCCAACTGCAGGCGTGTATTCGTGATGTCGTTAACTTCCGCTGCCGCTTTTAATATTTTGGAACTTTCGGCTGCACGCTGGTCTTCGAAGGAAACCACTTGAATCGTTTGCTTGTATTCCTGAAATCGCGCCTCCGCTTCTTCCACCTTCTTTTTTTGATCCGCCAGGCGTTCCGCCATCCACGTCATTGACTCACGAGCTTTCTGGAGCTGATTATCCATCAGTTGCGATCGGAATGACGTGATCATGGCATTGGCCATCCGGTGTGCCAGATCAGGTTCAAGCGCCGATGCAGAGAGGGTTACAAGAAGCGTGTCGGTATTCCGGTCGCTGTCACTTCCCGGAAAGGAGAGATTGAACCCTCTCATATTTTGGGCGGCATCCTGCCCAAGTGTCGCATGAATTTTTTGCATTACCGGTGATGAGAGCATCCACAATCTCACCATTTTGGGATCAACGATCCTTACCATCCGGTAGTATGGATTCTGAAGAGGGGAATAACTTTCATTCTGGACCATGATCTGGGCAACAGATGTATAGACATCAACATGCGATTTCAGTTTCACGATAGAAAAAGAGAGCGATACGATCGTAAACAGTAAAATCATCCGGTAGTGTCTTATTAAAACATATAGGTATCGCCGAAAATCCAGCTCAAGTTCCGGAACCTGCAGGTCAAAGTCCTGGTTCTCTCTATGAGTAGTCATATCCTCTGTAATTTTCCTTCCATCCCATGTCAGTTATTTAAAATATAGCTCTAGGGACATAAACAACATCACCGGGTTTAAGCTCGATATCGACGGATTTGTCACCTCCGCTCATCACCCGATCCAGATTGACACCAATCGTCTCGATTTTGTTATCATGGTAACGTTTTATTGATGTTCGTCCAGGTGCTGCATCCGTCGTAAAATTTCCGGCGTTTATGATCGCACGCAGAACTGTCATATTCCTTGAAAACGGTATAATTCCCGGTTTTGTGACCTGACCGAATACATACACCGTATTGTTCAGGTCGGATATGGGCAGTTGCTTGTCTCGTCCCAACACATAAACGATATCGCCGTTTTGAACCCTGATTGTATCATGAGATCCGGACAGGAGCAGTTCATCGAGAGAGACGACGATTGGATCAACGGGTTCGCCGTCATTTTCGCTGACGACAATCACCGTTTTATCCATTACCCCGGTTGGACCACCCGATTGAATGAGCAGTTCTTTAAGGCTGATGGATGAACTCTGCAGTGTCACTTCACCGGGATGGCTTATTTCACCAACTACGAGAACCTTCTGACTGTTGAACGCCGTTATCTCTAAAATAACCCGCGGATCGTTCAGATAATCTCTAGACAGGATCTCTGTCAGCTTATCGGTGGCGGATTCAAGTGACAGTCCGGCTATCGGAAATTCCTCCTGCATGATCGACAGCAATATTTTCCCATTTAAAGAAACTGTTTTCTCTTCTGAAAATTTGTAGTCACCCTGCCCCAAAACAGTGATTTTAATTTGATCTTCAGGCCCGATAATATATGTCTCTTTCAGTGTATCCGATGAAACCGGCACTTTCGAATCGACATCCTGAGCATTTATGACCGGGAAATAGCCTATAATGATAAAGACACAAAAAAACTTCAGAACTGTATTGATTCGCCAGAACATCAGATCATCCAGTCCAAGCAATAACGTCACGATTGTTTTCAATACAGCGCATTATGTCTGAATTGAAGATAGATTGATATCAGGTTGTTATCGTAATCACCGAAATCGTCGTTCGAATCCCTTTGTGAATACATGTACTGCCCACGAATACTCAGCCATTCCGCAACCATGTATCCCACCTTTACGCCCGCCTGAAAATAGTCATCTTCCCTGTCATTATCAATATTGTCGTATGTCAACTTGGAAAAACTGCAGAGAAATGATGATTCGATCCTCTCAGAAATTCTTGTATAAAATACTCCTTTTACTCCCGTATTCCGGTAAAAGGCACTTGAAATCCGTTCTGATTGATCTAAATTTGAAAACGCTTCCAATTCAAGCCGTGTAATCCCTGAGAACTGGTTGGTGAAGCTGATCAGGCCCCCCAGGGCGTCATATGTCTCACCCCCATTCTCAATATCTTGATTGTATTCCCTTCGAAAATAGCTGCCCAGGACCTTCAAGGTAATTCCCTCACCCAGATCCTGGGAGATCCCTGCGCCAATCAAAATGGCGGTATGATCCGCAGTATCCGCAACCTCTTCCAGATCATACTCCCGTTCCCAGATGCCGGCGTTCGCCAAGAATTTCGTTCTTGTTTTCAAGTCAATGCTGACATCAACACTACCACCATACTGATCCCAATCCGCGAATCCGTAATCATAAGCGGACACCACCATCGGGTTTTCTTCATAGTCGAGGTATGACCATAGACCGCTGAGAGTCACATCAAACCGGTCCCCAATGTCCGTGTATTTCAATGATGGCTTTATAATATTTTGAGTGTAATCATCCCGTACATCCGGGATCTCGACTCGAGTGGCGCTGTAGAGAGAATCGATGTAATTATCGAAAAAACCGATCGTCAATCGTTCCGTCAACTCATACGCCAGAACAATACTGCCGTCGGTATAACTCGTGGGGGTTCTGTCCAGGGGATGATACCGGTTGTACCACTCTCGAAAAAGCTCATACTTCAGTCTTATCGAACTACGGGTTCCCATGTAGTTGATCTTTATTTGCGGCCGAATCTGCAATATCTCATCAATCGGATCAATCGAGGAATTGTTTTTTTGTTCATCATTCATGAGCAGAATGTTATCATCCCTTGTCCCATAGATATCCAGACCGAAGCTCACATCGAACATGCCGGCGAACGCCACAGGATTGGCCCATGCAATTCCGGCGAGAATACAGGAAAAAATCAGAATATGTTTGATATTATTCATTTCTAAACCTCCAACGATTACTCGATCGGACTTGCAGACGGGCCGGAAGGAACACGCGGAAGCAAGATTAAGCCGGGGCGATACTGCGGAACAGGCTCAATCTGGCTGATGATCAATTCTGCCCGGATGTAAAGGACATACCCTTCCAGTTTATCCTCATCCTCCTTGAGAATCTTACGTTCGACCAGAAGCCTGAACGCATCTTCCATCGAATATCCCTGAGGCAGTTCTTTCTCCAGACCGTATACCCTGATCAGAATCTGAACCAAATCGTTGCATAGCAATTGCTCACCTTCCTGATATCCGTCATCAGGAGCAAACCGCAACTCCTCTAAAGCCATAATCTTCTGGGCTTTTGTCAGAACTTCGGACTTGTCGGCAATCTCCAGCCGATCAAAAAGGAGACCTGCAAACTCATCTTCGAGGATGTACCCTTCTTTTGCATCGGCACCTGTAATCGGCATCAGAACGACAATAAAACCAATCGCCCAAAAAACCAGATTCAGGTATATAAAATGGTGTCTCATAATTTCCTCTCCCTTGTGCAATTCAATCAGTGAACTAGACCTGAATGAACCGCCGCTTCATTCCTCTGACTCACAAAAAGAGCTCATAGCACAATCAAATTTAGGTTTTTTTTTATCCCGCGTCAAGAATTCAATAAAATTTTACCGATACCATGACGCGATCAATGTTCCGGTTGAATACTGCTTCAGGAGTATGGATAATGCATCGATAGATGTCGACAATCGTTTTTTCCGGAGGACATTATGAGAAAAACAGCATTTTTTCAGCACATCTGCTTGCTCAGCATTTTGATCGCGGAATGCGCTCTGGCCACGGAAACTCAACTGATGCATACCGGCGCTTCGACAAAGGACAGATTCGGCCATACGGTGTCCGTCTCAAACAACGCCATCCTGGTCGGCGCTCCGTATGACGATGACAGCGGCTCTAATGCAGGTGCCGTCTACTTCTACCAGTATGATGGTACGTCATGGACTCAGCAACAGAAAATTATCCATTCCGCCGTGACAGCCGATGATGAGTTCGGTTCGTCGATCAGCATCGAGAACGATCAGGCAATAATCGGAGCACCAGCTGACAATACTCACGGAGATTATTCAGGTGCGGCATATTTTTATCGGTTTGACGGTTCTACCTGGAATGAAGATGCGGTTGTAAGTGATCCAGCTGGCGCCTCATTTGACCAGTTTGGCAGTAGTATTGCGATCTCCGGCGACTATGCTTTCGTTGGAGTGCCCAACGATGATGACCAGGGATCAAATGCCGGTTCTGTTTTTGTCTATTATAATGGTGGCAGCGGCTGGGCGTTCCATCAGAAACTGGAGCCCGGAGCTGGGAGTACATCATTCGGACGATCGGTTTCAATGGATGGATCCCTGGCTGCCATCGGAGCAGACGGCGATGACCAGATGGGACTTAATGCCGGAGCCGTCTATGTTTTCCGTTTGGATGGGACGACATGGACCCTTGACCAGACAGTTACGGCCGGCGATCCGGGTATTGAGGACTATTTCGGCACTGCCGTCGCCCTGGACAGCCCGCAGTTGCTGATCGGCGCACCCAAGGATAATGATCTCGGATCCGACTCTGGGTCTGTTTATGTATTCACGAGAGATTCCGGAACCTTCACGCAGAAGGAAAAATTGAATGCGGGGGATGGAACGGCCAGCGCTCTTTTCGGCGATGCACTGGCGCTGTCGGGACGATTTGCCATTGTAGGAAGTCATTCGAGAGACGGAACGGTCCATCCAGATGAAGGCGGTGCTTACCTGCTTTACTATAACGAACGCACATGGGTCGAACTCAGCAAGCTGCTGCCGCAGAATTCAGGCGATTATGATTATTACGGATTCGCTGTCGCTATCTCGGATGATTTTGCCGTCGTAGGGGCCCCAAAAAACACAGATCTTGCCAATCTTCAGGGAAATGCGTACGTTTACGACAATTTCCTGGAATTCTTACCCCTCCCCGCAACAGGACCCATCGGAATGATGCTTATGATTTTATTTTTCAGCCTGTTGTTTCTGAGGCACTTGAAATCCTGATTACCACCGGATCTGACCCATGGTGAAACAGGACTTTTTATCAACATGGATTCCGGCATATCGAACCGGAATCAAGGCGGAGTTCCGAAATGGATGATGTCATTTCAAGATTCAGATTTTTAGTACCTGTCGGCATTGATTTGGGCTGTCTCGTCCTGTATGTGCTTGTTTTACCGTGGCTCACGCAGTATATGCAGAAGAAATCTCCGGGTATTCTTTTATTTATCTGCGGATTCTACGGTGTTTTTTGTGTTTCCGTATTTGTATTGAGATCCCTTGCAACGATTAAAAGTACGGCGAACGAATCAGTGGATGGGCTTACTATGTTTTCCGCCGTAATGTTTAGTGTCATGATGGTATATATCGTAATCGATACATCCGGCATGATTCGTTATCTGACCGATTCCCCCATGTCCCGGATCAGCAGTGATCATCAGGGGTTGATCGGTTTCATGCGATTCACCGGACCGATTATCTTGTGTTTTATAATCCTGGCCGCCTACCCGGCGGCCTTGTTGATCAAACCGCGATTAACGGTTTTCTCCGGCAACACTAACCGGTTTATCCTGGAGACGATGGCATTATTGGGAATCAATCTGATGATCATCGTCACAATGGCACACTGGTCGGCGTCGTATCAAAGTGAAGTACGATATACCGATCTTCGAGTAACCGGTAAAATTTTCATTTTTCTGGTTGTCTACGTGTTTTTCCTGATTTTTTACGGAGCACCCCGGTGGTTGTTTTTCCGATCCAACCCATCCATCTCCAGCGCGATCTCTTTCGTTTTCCAAACCGGATTTTATGTCTGGAACAGTCTCAGTAAAACCGCCTGGGAATAACATCCCGCCGCATTTTTTACCGGCAACCGATACGCTACTTTAAATAGCCCGACAGATAGACATCGTAAACGGGATCAAGAACGAGATCGGTTTCGGCACTCAGTTTGCCTACGAAAGCCGTTACATAGCCAGTCCCACCATATAGTTCCAAATATTTTTTACTATCGAATCCTTTCGGAGCGGTCAACTGAACCATGATGAAATCAGGTCCGAAAGCGCCTTCTTTGAAAATGAGATTCAAACTTGCGTTATCATTAAAAGGATTTGGGTTGGTCTGGGCTGCCAGATAGATGTATTTTCCATTTGCCTTGTCCTTAAAAATGGCAATCCGTTCTTCCTTTTTCACGATATTTCCGTCAATAATCGCCTTGACGATATCAGTGCCGTCAATGAAACCCTTCGCTTCCGGGATGGCTGTTTCTATCGCTGCACGCCTTTCCGGAGTGATTGTCCAGTCCATGGCAGCAGTTTTTTTATAGACGTTGACTGTTTGTTTTGAGTCCGGTCTTTTCTCGGAGGATGCTGATATTTTGTCAGCCGTTACATTGGCAGCGATCTTTTTATCCGCCTGCATCGCATTTTTTCTTGACAACTCGGCGATTTGTTTCGCTTTGATCGGTTCCTTTCCGGTCGTATCCTTCGTCGCCGGTGTTGCTTCGGGCGCTTTTGTACCACAACCTGTTGATAAGAAGAATAAAGCAATCACAATGATGACAGATAACCCCTTGCTCCAGTTTCTCATAATTTTCTCCTTTTACACGTCTTGTTTTTGACTCATCGATCAACACCTTGGTGTCAGGACAGCAATTTACACTCAATCTGGAAAAGTAACAATATCTTTTAAGTTGATCACGCGAGAAATCTCCTGATTATCCATTCTTCAACCAGCTGGTTGGTCGTTCATGATTGAGCTGTCTGGAATGGCTTGCCAGAATGTCAGGGGTGAGGTACAATAGTGAACAATCGATGGAATCAAAAGTCTTTACCTGAAAAGGAGCCTGTTATGAATCGAAGGATATTCAGCGTGCTGTTTTTCATACTAATCCCCGCATTCTGCAGCGGGAATGCGATTAAATGGTCGCAGCCTCCGATGCTAAATCCGGAGTCACCGTTTCCGGATTGCTTCTGGGGTTGGGATGAGATCTCTGTTTTCGGTGGACCTCAGATCGCCGCTGACGACTGGTTATGCGATTCCGATAATCCGGTTATCCTGATCAGATGGTGGGGGTCATATGAAAACTGGCTGGAACCGGTACCCCCTCCCACTGCACCTCTTCTATTTCATATCGGTATCTGGACGGATGTTCCGGCAGGTCAGCCGGAACCATTCAGTCATCCGGGAACGATGATATGGGAGTCCGTCGTTTCCCGAACTGACATTCTCGAAGAAAATGTCGGATGCGATTTTTATACCGGGCATCCGATCGATGCATGTTTTCTGTATGAATATAGCATACCCGAGCCCGAATGGTTTTATCAGGAACCTGGGCCGACGATTTACTGGCTCAGCATTTCAGCCATGTATGGCGAACCACCCACTGACTATCTCTGGGGATGGAAAACCCGAGAGCATTTTTTCAACGACGCGGCGATCCGTATACTGAACCCTCTCGTACCGATGCCCGGCAGTATTTTCGTTACCGGATCCCCGATCTATGAGCCGCCGGATACGCCATGGGATCTTTCTTTCGAACTTGAAACCCTTGATATCCCAACACCGACCCCCACCATGGAACCCACTGTAATTCCCCCGAATATCAAATGGTCCCAGCCACCTTACCTGAATCCCGAATCGCCATACCCGTATTGCTATTGGGGATGGGACGAGATATCGATTTTTAATGGACCCCAATTAGCCGCCGATGACTGGATGTGCATGGATGATCGACCTGTAACGGGTTTCCGCTGGTGGGGATCCTATCTGAACTGGGATCTTCAGGAACCGCCTCCCGGAGCACCGGATCTCTTTCATGTATCAATATGGACGGATATGCCTGCCGGACAACCGGATCCATTCAGTCACCCGGGCCAGGTGATCTGGGAGACAATCATTCCCAGACTTGCAGCAAATGAAATTCTTGTCGGCTGTGATTATTTCCCAGGACAGAGCCTTGATTCCTGTTTTATGTACGAATTTCACCTTCCATCCGATCAGTGGTTTTATCAAGGTCCTGAATCAACCATCTTCTGGCTTTGCATATCGGCTATCTACCCTGCCGCGCCCCCTCAATCGAATCAATGGGGATGGAAAACAAGACCTTACTACTTCAACGATGCTGCCGTCAGAATATTTATCCCATTAGCTCCCAGCGTCGGTGCTGTCTATGTTTTCGGTGAACCCATCGAAAATCCCGAGAATGTGCCATGGGATCTTGCTTTTGAACTTTTCACGGAGGATGTCACGCCCACTCCTTCACCGAGCGCCACCGAGACAACCACTCCGACTCAAACTTCAACTCCGACCAGGACACCAACGAGCACCCCAACCAATACTCCAAGCAACACTCCAACAAATACTCCGACTCAAACCCCCACACCGACACGGACATCCACTCCAACCAATACTCCGACGCTGACTCCAACCAATACCCAATCCCCTCCTCCTCCACCCACAAATACACCCACCATTACCCCAACGAACACACCTACCCCCACGCAGACCCCGACGAATACTCCCACACGTACGCCGACCGCGACCCCAACCAATACACCAACGCGAACGCCGACTCCGACGAACACACCCACCGTCACTCCGACAGTTACGCCTACCCGGACCCCAACCCCGACGAATACTCCCACACGTACGCCAACACCCACGACGACGCCGACCGCGACCCCAACCAATACACCGACAGCCACACCGACGTTACCGCCAACCACCACGCCGTCACCGACTGTGACTGCTTGTCTAAATCATGGTGATGTGAATTTCGATGGTGCCCTGTCAGCAGCCGATGCTCAACTCGCCTTCTTTATCGTTCTCGGATACTATACGCCGACAACTCTCGAATATTGTGCAGCTGATTGCACGGGCGACGGCACGGTCACTGCCGGTGATGCGCAGGCAATCTTTCTTGCAGTTATCGGCTTGGGAACCTGCGCTGATCCATTACCGACACCGACACCGTAGCTGCCCGATATCTCCCTACGCATTCTATTTCAGATTTCGATGACTTTAGAATGAAACCTTGAAATCGTTTGCCCTGATTCCGTATCATGGGGATGGGGTGATTGATACATTACTGTTTCTGGAGGCAACTGGATGAGAACGATATGGACAGTGCTGAGTTTTTCTCTCGGTATTGCACTGATTGTCTGCGCCGCTTTTTCAAATCGCTGTATTTATCGTGCACGACCATTAATCCAACCCCGGTCCGTCTACATTGAGACCTGCGCGACCTGCCATTCTCCCGATGGTCCCGCATCGAATCTACAACCTCAAACTTTAACGCGCGATGAATGGAGGGATTTTTTTGATAACGGTGTTCACACGGGAGAACGTCTGACTGATTTTGTCGATGACGGCGATCTTAAAATCATCGAGACCTATTGCATTGAAA
Organism: candidate division CSSED10-310 bacterium; assembly: GCA_016931515.1. Lineage (GTDB taxonomy): Bacteria > CSSED10-310 > CSSED10-310 > CSSED10-310 > CSSED10-310 > JAFGEQ01. Next base: position 79,784 of record JAFGEQ010000015.1, read on the forward strand.
ATGCCCGGCCATCAAGCGAGTGAATATCGAATCATCCGATGTTATTGTTCCGTATTCTCCATCCAAACATGTCTTTTTAACGCATTGAATTACATGCGTTTTTCTATCCATACCAGGCTTGTTTCCCTGAATCTGCGACTGCCACTGACAGCATTGATACGTGGAATATATGTCAGATATCGAGATAGACATGATGATGTTATCAATGATGTCGATTTACATTTCCTGATATGAATGTTAAATTTCAGTAACAACCAAGGAGGTGTTTGTGAAAGAGCTCACACGTGAGGAATTGTTAAAAAAAGCGGATCAACCCAATAAAGAGGCGATGCGTCTCCATCCATTTTATCAGGGTAAACTGCAGACGGCGTTGAAATGCCCGGTTCGTGATTTTTCAGATTTTGCGATCTGGTACACACCGGGAGTCGCCAAACCCTGCCTGGATATTGCAGCCAATCCAGCCGCGGTATACCAGCATACGAACAAGGCGAACACGGTTGCCGTTGTCAGCGATGGAACCCGGGTTCTTGGGCTGGGGGATATCGGTCCTGAAGCGGCGATGCCGGTTATGGAGGGGAAGGGTATCCTTTTCAAGTATCTTGGAGGTATTGACGCAATTCCGATTTGCCTTAATACAAAGGACCCGGATGAGATCATTCATACCGTAAAATTGCTGGAACCATCTTTCGGCGGCATAAACCTGGAAGACATATCAAATCCGAAGTGTTTCTATATTTTAGATCGTCTTCGTTCCGAGATGAATATCCCGGTCTGGCATGACGATCAACAGGGTACTGCGTCGATCGAGTTGGCGGGCATTATCAACGCGCTCAAAATTGTCGGCAAGGATCTGGAAAAAGCGATTTATTGCATCGTTGGTTCGGGAGCCGCAAACATTGCGTTGGTCCGTATAATGATAACTGCCGGAGTTCCACCCCGGAATATTATTATGGTTGACAGTAAAGGCATTCTGAACCGTCAGCGTGAAGATCTGGAATCTGATAAAACAAATAATCCGTATAAATGGGATTTTGCCTGCCGGACGAACGGCGAGAACCGCAGCGGGGACATATCTGAAGCCATAAAAGGAGTGGATGTTCTGGTCGCAGCATCCAAACCCGGTCCTGATGTAATCAAGAAAAACTGGATAGCCTCCATGAACAAGGACTCCATCGTATTCGTTGTTGCGAATCCTGTTCCCGAGATCTGGCCTTGGGAAGCGAAGGATGCCGGTGCTCGAATTGTTGGAACCGGGCGGAGTGATTTTCCTAATCAGATCAATAACTCGATCGGTTTTCCCGGTATTTTCCGTGGGACCCTTGATGTTCATGCTAAAACAATTACCGATGAGATGGCCATTACGGCCGCCTATGCAATAGCGAAAACAGCGGAAGAGAAGGGGCTTAGAGAAGATTATGTGGTTCCAACGATGAATGAGTGGGAGGTATTTATCAATCAGGCGGTTGCCGTCGGTTTGAAAGCCATCGAGCAGGGGATCGCTCGGCGCCCTCTGACCGCTGATCAGATTCGCCAGATGGCGTACGATCGAATCCGCAATGCTCGTGATATGACCCGTGTTTTGATGGAACAGGGCATCATCCCGGCACCTCCCGAAGAGTAATCACAACCTTCAACTCGGAAGCGAGGTGGAAACAATGGATTATAACCGTCTGATCCGTGAACTTATAGAACCCCTCAAATGGTCTGTCACGCGGTTACCTGCTTCAACGTTGGCGGCGTTGCGCCATGCCGAGAAGGTAGAATCGGCCGGAGCCAAGGTCCAGGTTCAAGCCATGTTACAAGCGGTTGAAGTCAGCGATCGGCAGCAGGCACCGATTTGTCAGGATACCGGAACACCTGCCTTTTATGTTCGGGTTGGAACACGATTTCCCGCGTTCACAACGATCGATCAACTCGAACCGGCTTTACGGCAAGCAGTTAAACAGGCAACCAGGGATATTCCGCTTCGTCCCAACACCGTGCATCCGATCACGGGTGTCAATCCAGGCGACAACACAGGGTACCGCATCCCTCAGATCATATGGTCCATCGACGGAACTGATTCGATGACATTGACATATTTCCCCAAGGGTGGCGGCTGCAGTAATATGAGTCGGCTTGTAATGATGACACCTGGAAAGGGACTGAAGGGTGTCAAGGAGATCGTCTTGGAAAGAATCGCATCGATGGAGGGCAAACCCTGTCCGCCAACGGTGGTTGGAGTCGGGCTTGGCGGATCCGACTCAATGTGCATGGAACTCGCTAAAAAAGCACTTCTCCGACCGGTCGGAGTCTCCCATCCGGACCCGGCAATTGCCGCTCTTGAAAAAGAACTCAAAGACAAAGCCAATCAATTGGGTGTTGGACCGATGGGTGTGGGGGGGATCACGACTGTTCTGGATGTTAAATTCGAGATTGAATATCGACATCCCGCCTCCTTCCCGGTGGGGATCGCTGTTCAATGCTGGGCTAACCGCCAGATATCAATGAATATTAAACCCGATGGTTCAGTTGAGGTTTTACCATGATCATACTTCAAACGCCGATCAATGCCGATGATGTAAAAAAGCTCCGTGTCAATGATTCGTTCTTCATTACCGGCCTGATTTTCACAGCCCGGGATGCCGCTCATGAAACATTGATTGATCTTCATAAAAAAGGGTTACCCATCCCGTTTAACGTCGGAGATTATCCTTGTTTTCACTGCGGACCTGTAATGAAACAGGTCGACAATGTATGGAAGGTGGTCTCAGCCGGCCCGACAACCAGTGCCCGAATGGATCTCTTTGAGGACACATTTATGGATGTCTTTCATACCCGGATTTTTATCGGCAAGGGTGGAATGGGTGAACGAACATCGGCAGCATTGAAAAAACACGGAGGTGTATATGCACAGTTCACGGGAGGAGCCGGATCATTGGTGGCCGGTTCTGTGAGCCGGGTTGAAAATGTTTATTTTCTTAAGGAGTTAGGTATTCCGGAGGCGATCTGGATCTTCAATGTGATCGAGTTCGGTCCTCTCCTGGTGACAATGGATTCAACCGGCGCATCCATTCATCGTGATCTTGCTTCGAAAATTGCTGAAAATCTTGAGAATCTGAAAAAGACACTTTAGAACGTGTATCATCATACTGACGATCGGGTTTTATAGGAAATTATGGTAACCTCTAAAACATCCGGCTCTTTGCCGCCCAATGACCTACCCATGAAGTATCGTGTTAATCTTCACGTCCACTCTGCCTTCTCAGATGGTCAATTCACACCGGAAGCTCTGGTGATTCAGGCGATCTCCCGTGGTATCACCGTATTGGGCATCACCGACCACTATTATACATCGAAAACGCTATCCATCACGCCCTCAAGATTGCAGGCCTATCTTGATGAACTCGATCGCTTGACAGAAGTTTACAGCGGCAGGATTCGCATCCTGAAAGGGATAGAGATCAACACACTCGAGCTGTTTATCCTGGGAAGAGAGCTTCCCCCGGTTCCGCTTCTCGATCGTCTGGATTATGTCCTTTTGGAATACATCGCCAATATACCGAGAGCCGGCATCCCAATTCTCCATGCTGCACTGATCGCTCAGGAAATACCGGTACCGACCGGGCTGGCGCATACGGATCTGCCGATGGCTTTCCCGGGTATGGAACCGGAAGATCTCATCAACCGGCTTATTCAAGCAAAAATGTTTTTGGAACTTAATGAAACCTATAGCCGGCCGGGCGAACGACACCCGTTCTACAAGCACTATTCACCCTATCTGTCGGTCGCCCAATCTTCATCATTGCGGTTCAGCGCGGGGACAGATACACATGGTCCGGTAGTGACTTATGCGCGGAGTGCGATGTCGTTTTTACAAACATTCAATCTGGCAGATCGGTTGTTTTTCTTTTAATTCAGGGCCAATTAGAGTCTCCAGTAAGCGAAACCCGCTGCTTTGGCTTCCTCACCGTTAAATATCCCCTTGACGTCTATGAGAACGGGGGAATCGCTTCTGCAGAGAGATAAAAGTCTTTCCAATTTGAAATTATCGACTATTTCCCGATGTTTTACCGCCAGAATGACCCCATCATAGTGGCCGTTTGATTCCGGATCAGCGATCAGATCCAGGCCATATTCCATTCTGACATCATCCCTGTCCGCATGTGGATCCCAAACACTGACATTCGTATCATACTCACCCAGTTCCTTGACAATATCTATAACACGCGTGTTGCGGATATCGCTGATATTTTCCTTGAATGTCAATCCAAGAATAAGAATTCTGCTTCCCTGAACGGCTCGGCCGCCACGGATCAGAAGTTTTACAGTTTTTTCTGCTATAAACTTTCCCATGGAATCATTAATTCGGCGGCCCGCCAGAATCACTTCAGGCCGATATCCGAGGCTTTCAGCCTTGAATGTCAGGTAGTACGGATCGACACCAATACAGTGTCCCCCCACCAGGCCTGGCTCAAAACGCAGGAAGTTCCATTTCGTTGCAGCTGCATCGAGAACATCATTTGTATCGATCCCCATGCGGTTGAATATCAGTGCCAGTTCATTCATCAGCGCGATATTTAGATCGCGTTGTGTGTTTTCAATCACTTTGGCTGCTTCCGCCGTCCGAATTGTTGGAGCACGGTGAACACCGGCGGTGATAACTTCACCATACAAATCGCTGAGGAAAGAGCATACGTCCGGTGTATCACCCGACACGACCTTCCGTATCAAATCAACGGTATGCTGTTTGTCACCCGGATTGACTCTTTCCGGGGAGTATCCTACATGAAAATCCTTCAAATGAGTCAAACCACTCTCCGCTTCAAGGATGGGGACACATTCATCCTCAGTGACACCAGGATAAACAGTCGATTCATACACAATCACAGAATCCTTGGACATATTCCTGCCCACGGTTCGTGTCGCGGATAAAACGGGGCTCAGATCCGGGATTTTAAAGGCATTTACCGGGGTTGGAACGGTGATGATAACAACCCGGCTTTCGGAGATGATTGCCGGATCCCATGAAAAACGAATCGTGCTATTCTTCAGCGTCCCGGCATCAACCTCTCCCGTTACGTCTTCTCCCCTTCTGAGTGCCTCAATCCTGCTCTGCTTCACATCGAAACCGACTACGTCATATTTCCGGTTTAAAATCGTGGCCAGCGGTAAACCGACATATCCCAACCCAACGACACAGATGCATTGCTTTTTATCAAGATAATCTTTGATGCTCAGTAATTTTTCCAACATAAATGACTCCTGTTTTATCTCAACAATCTTTTTATCCTCAAAACACGCCTTCACAATCCTTTTACAAACGGCACCATGAGGTTGCAGCCAGCATTGTAAACAGCATATTTAACTCGAATCAGGTTGGCTTGTAAACAACTGATCGACAATTCCGACTTTGACCCGATCCAAAAGATACCATATAGTTTTTATTGGAATATAGTAGTCTTTTAAACCATCAGGGCGATCGATGATAGTAAAATCGGATTTTCAAGAGCTTCTTATAGGTACTCCGATCTATGCCGAACCGTATCGCATCATGTCTCATGAGGTAGATCCGTTTGGTTTGGTCCGTATTGATGCCCTGGCGGGATTACTTCATGAAACAGCATGGCGCCATGTTGAGCAGAATGGACTTGGTTTTCAACGGCTTCGCAGGGAAAACAGGCTTTGGGTCATCGCCCGATTGAAAATCGAGATGTCTCACTATCCTGCCCGTGGTGAGATGATCCTGATCCGGACATGGCCGAGAAAATGCGATAGATTATTCGCATACAGGGATTTTCAGATTCTCGACTCCAGGGAACAGGTTCTGGCGACTGCGACCGGCATGTGGGTGATCATTGATCACACAACGCGAAAACCGGTAGCCATGACCGATTACCGGGGAAAATTGCTCCTTCACAAAGAGACTCTGATGGATGACGCCCTCCATAAAATACACCTCGGACACCCGATGCAAAGTATCTCTCTTGTGCAATCGGGCTGGTCTGATCTTGATTTCAATCATCACATCAACAATATGAATCTGATTCGCTGGACGCTGAATGCGGTGCCTGTCGAATTGATGGAACGAACTTTAGTCAAAACGCTGGTTGTCAACTATCTGGGTGAAGGACTGCTGGGTAGTACGATTGAGATCAGGCAGTCCATCGAGGATGATTCCGGGGTTGTTGGAACATGTATTTTTGACGAATACCGGGAATTGGCCCGTCTTCAATTCGTTATGAGTAAAAGACCCTGTCGATGAATGGAGTTGCCTGATGGAAGCGGATTTCTATATCGTCACAACGACAGTCGTCAATGAATCGCAAGCAGTCGATCTCGCAAGACGGATTGTTGAAAACCGTCTCGGACGATGCGTTCAGATTATCCCACGAATCCGATCGATTTATCATTGGGACGGGGAGATTTGTGATGAGGATGAATGCCTGCTGTTCATCAAGCTGCCTGCTTGCAATCTCGATCAATTGATCCGCCGTCTGACGGAATGGCATCCATATGAAATGCCGGAAATCGTCTCTGTGCCCGTCTCATCGGGACTGACTGCCTACTTGAAATGGCTGGACGATTGGCGCTATAACGATGGTTCATGAAAACCCGTACAATTACTGAGAACAAGAAAGCCCGTCGCAACTACGAGATTGAAGACACATTTGAAGCCGGTATCGTCCTCGTCGGAACAGAAGTGAAATCACTCCGTTCAGGCGGTATTAATCTGAAAGATTCCTATGCAAAAATTGTAGATGGTGAGCTGTTCCTGGTCGGCTGCCACGTCGCCCCCTATTCCCACGGAAATATCATGAACCATGATCCGGAACGTCCCCGGAAATTGTTAATGAAGAGACGTGAAATACAAAAGTTGATCGGAAAAATCAACGAGCGCGGCTTTACTCTTATACCGATCAAGCTGTACTTCAATGAGCGAGGTCTGGTGAAAGTGCTGCTCGGGCTGGGCAAAGGCAGAACGCATTCCGATAAGCGATCGGTCATAAGGGAGCGAGATATCGAGAGAGACATGGAACGGGAACTCCGACGCGGATACAAATAACCCGGAGTTAATGCCTGACCATAGACAAGCGCCTCCAACATTTTTACAATAAGGCGTAATCTGCTGATGGATGAATTTGACGAGCGGTTGTCTATCTCGTCTAATCATTCACTCAATTGGCAATCGATTAAACGGGAGGTTGTTATGGCTGGAAAAAGAAGCATCAACGATACGGTTCTAACGGGCAAACGAGTATTCATGCGAGTTGATTTCAATGTACCGATCCGCAACGGACAAGTTGCGGACGATAATCGGATTCAAGCCGCTCTCCCTTCGATACAAACAGTGATCCGGCAAAAAGGAAAGCTGATCCTTGCATCTCACCTGGGTGAACCCAAAAACGGTTTTGAAGCAGCTTTCAGCTTGAAACCTGTCGCGGAAAAACTTCAAGATATCTTGAAGCAACCTGTTTCAATGGCTGGTGATTGTATCGGGGATGCTGTTCAGGAAGCCGTGCTTGGAATGAAGGATGGGGATGTCCTGATGCTGGAAAACCTGAGATTTCATTCGGGAGAGAAGAAAAATGACCCGGTGTTTTCAGCTTCACTCTCTAAAAATATTGATGTATATGTCAATAATGCGTTCGGCACCTGTCACCGGGCTCATGCATCCATTGTGGGAGTACCACAATTGGTCAAGGATAGCGCTGCAGGTGATCTGGTTATAAAAGAAATCCAGTATCTGGACACGGCAATCAGAGACCCGAAGCGACCTTTAATCGCCATACTCGGCGGCGCCAAAGTATCCGGTAAACTCGCTCTGATAAAAAATCTCCTGCCCAAAGTGGACGGCTTTCTGATCGGAGGTGCCATGGCGTTCACTTTCCTTAAAGCGATGGGGTATGATGTCGGAGGATCTCTGGTTGAAGACGATCTGATCGAAGTAGCGCTGGAAATTTTGGATCTGGCCAGCGAGGACGGCAAACTGTTCCTGTTACCATCCGACGCTGTTGTTGCAAGATATGCAGAACCCGGCGTCGCGGTTAAAATAGTAAGTATCTCGGATATACCGCCGGAAATGAAAGGGTTCGATATCGGCCCCGACACGATTCGTCAATTTGGCGAGGAAATTTCCCATGCCGGAACAATTGTATGGAACGGTCCGATGGGGATGTTCGAGATAGCGGAATTTGCATCGGGCACATTTGAACTCGCACGCTGTGTGGCTGCATCATCCGCAATCAGCATAGTAGGTGGAGGCGATTCCGCATCAGCCATTAAAAAAGCCGGTGTCGCCAATCAGATAACGCATTTGTCAACAGGCGGGGGTGCCAGTCTGGAGTATCTGGAAGGCAAGATACTTCCGGGAATCGCTGTGCTGCCGGATGCTTGATTCATCATGCATCTCTGACGAAACTCCATCCGCAAACCGGTTTTACTCTCACGATCCGGTTTGTAACCGCACAATTGCTTCCGTATAAACCTGCCTCAAAGGCACACCGGCAGTCTCCGCACAACGACGGCAATCTTCATATTCAGGTGCCAGATGCGTATTACTGCAAACCACGCGCACCATCCCCCATCGCGTCTGCACTGATTTCACCTGTCTGAGCTGCCGATATCTGCGGACATCCCACTCCCGTACACCCAGGGTGCTCGATTCCCGGAAGATCAACTCCCGGACAGTCTTCACGGCATCGGGTCTGCAAAGAACCCGTATCAAATGTCCGACACGATTCTTTTTCCGGCAGGTCGATAGAACCGATACATCAAGCACACCGGCGGTTGTAATAAGACACTCGGTAAGAAATGCGATTAATTCCGGAGTATCATCATCAATATCCGTCTCGATAAACGTCAACGTCTCCGGTTCACAATTCTGATCCCTCTGTTGATCACTCTCACAGATCATGGCGCGAAGCACGTTGGCTCGGTCTCCATCATCCCTTTCGCCCGCCCCATAACCGACGCAAATCGGACGAATTGTGCCCGGAGGGTCGAAGGAATCAATAAATTCAGCAGCCAGAGCTGCACCAGTCGGAGTTGTGCGTTCACCGGGAAGATCATCAATCATGACAGGAATTCCTGTGAGTAAGATCGCCGTTGCCGGAGCGGGCACCGGAACCACTCCATGCGAAAAGCTGACGGTACCGGATCCGGTATTGATTGGCGTGGAGTGGATCCGGTCAATCCCCAGCCTGTTGAGTCCCCATGCAACACCCAGAATATCCACGATTGTATCCAGGCCACTGACCTCGTGAAGATGTACTTTTTCCATGGAAACTCCATGAACCTCTGATTCAGCGGCGACTATCCGCTCAAAAACAGCCAGCGCAGATTTTATTACGTCAGGTTTTAATCCCGAATCATTGATTGTTGACCGGATGTCTTCGACATGGAGATGATGCCGCTGAGTATCAGGATAAACCTTGAGAGAGATAGCGTTTATACCCTTTTTTATAACTTTTGATATAACGACCTCTTCACGTTTAATACCCAAACCTGACAACATATCCCTGAGTTCGGATTCATTCAGTCCGGCATCGAGCAAGGCTCCCAGAAACATATCGCCACTTATCCCTGCATAACACTGCAGATGTAATATTTTCATTGATAAATCCTCCGCTTCGCTTGTCTGTTTCACAGATTCTTCATACACTGTTTTTATTCGAGGCAATCGTCTCGATTAAAGCCTTCCGGCTATTGACCTTGATCAGGATATCGGATGTTTGGACAAACGCAATGACAAAAACACTCGCCAGACTTTCTTACATCAGTCTAATCGGCGTGATTTTTTCCGTTATCGGTCTTTCAGGCGGTTTCCCCATGAAGTTGGCGAGCCGTGTAAATGCCGCTTCGAACCTGCCAGGTACCCCAATGGCTGTATCGCCTTTCCTGACCGATATCGCTCAACAAGTCGCTGACCACCAGCGCGCCATACTGTCTTTAAGCCAATCAAACGATGATGAAATGTCGCTGTTCCAAAGCCTGGACAGACTTCGGGGAACCGGACATCGACATGATCCGAAGATACTGGATCCTCTGATGAAAGCAACAGCGTTGATCGATGTAAATGGGCACTGGCTGGCATGGACTGGAACACCCTTTGAAATCGATCCTGAATGGTTGAACCTGATCGCAGAATCCGAATCGGATGCATCTGCCGTCTATCTTCTTGAGACTCCAATCTCTTTATGTACCATACACTTGCAGCGTCTCGGTGACCGGATTGCCGTTGTGCAATTGACATTCCTGGAATGGAATCCTGACGATATCCATACCGGGACTATTCGTATTGCTTCCAATCCTGTCATCATACAACTTACATACCACACCCCCTTCCAGTTTTTGCCAGGAGTAATGTATCTTGAAAATGGACTAACCGATCCCCTGCTGGACACACTCTTCACTCCATTGGAGATGACGGATCATCCTGTTGAGAAACTGCGAAATTGGCGCTTAATCCGTTTGGCTGAAGCAGTCTCGCTTCCCGGCTTCTTTGCCGGGGACTTTATTGGCATACATTCGGCCCTGACGATCAGTCTTATTGGTCTTGCTTTCTGGTTTCTGACCAGTTTTCTGATAATCCGGCCGTCCGGACGAATCAAGCGTCTCCTGACAGGAACAGGATGCTTGATTGCTATCCTGGCAGCAGTACATTACCTGCCTCGCCTGGCAACGACACTGATTTACGATACCGGATCCGCCTGGTGGCCTGATTTTATAGGCGAATACGGATACCTCTCGCTGATTCTTCCTTTATCGACTCTGCTTGTTTCCGGTGCATTGATTCGTATCATATTATGGTCCGCTGCAACGGCACTGAAGAATCCGGATCCTTCGAAGGGGAAGAAAGCGGGACATGGTATTCCAGGATGGGTGTGTCAGGCGCTGGCTGTTATCTGCCTGTCACCATTGCTGATCATACGATCCGACAGCGTTGCTCGGGAGACAATCTCAACCAGGCTGCAAAACTGGGTCATCAACCGGACGGACCTTGTTCCCCTGGCGCTGGAAACCAATCTCCGAATTCTGGCTGTTTCTGCCACGGAATTCTTATCTACCGGTCAGTTAAAGCCGGAATTTCCTGCACTGGAATTATGGCGACGGAGTGACCTGCATGCATTGAGAACCGATTTCGGAATTCAGCTCTTACAGAACGATGGCAGGATTTTGGATCAATTCTCTCCACGATTTTCCTTGCAGCCAATACATGAAGATGCTCTGTTGCAGACGGATTCCTCCAAAGACGGTCGTCTGATTATTCCATCAAAACTCCAGCGTGGCGTACTTCGCGCATGCACAACGGGGCTGGCTGCCATTCGATCAGATGACCAAACAATTGGTTTTTTAGTCGTCCAGATACCATCCGGTCCGGAATCGATCATTCCTCTCCCGGGCCAATGGGGCGACAATGTTCAGTTATTTATTGCCAGAGGCGGATCCAGCACGGATTGGCCCACCGATTGTCCTGTTGATTATCCGTTCGATTGGATCGTAACCACCTCGGATTCGCAGCGCTGGATGACAGATCCTGAGAAACGCTTTCATGTTTTACTCTACCAGTTACCGGATTCCGGGACTCCACTTCCTGAATTCGTGATCTGCCTGCTTCCTGTGCAATCCCTTATCGCTCACCTGGCCGGTGTCGCAAGACTAATCCTGATGGCCTTGATGATCCTGATACCCGGTCTCCTTTATCTTGAAATTCGTCGAATCATCAGAATACGGGTCCAAAAATCGTATGGATCTTTCACTCGACAACTCCTCGGTGCTTTTTTACTTCCGGTCATCATCCTGCCGATCGCCTTCGCTGCATCGGTCCATAGGCTGATTCAGGATACCAGTGTTGAATATCAGGCTCTCCAATTGCGCAATCTCTACCAGCAGAACATGGTGCATATCAGGGAAAAAATCATTACTGAAGCCACTCGAATTCTGGCAGATATTGAACAGCAGTTGATCTGTACCGGGGAAATTATAGATCACGCCGGCTGCCCATGGACCGTATTGGATGAGTATGGTCGGCCGATGATGACCGGGACACAACCCCCTGTCTCCGATCTCCCTCTGGCAAGTGTCTCTAAAATTTATCAGGAAAAACACACCGGTAACATCACGAACAGCGCTGTCGTTTACCAGTCGTCAACCCCCGGCGAACTGACCGCACAAATCGTGATCCCCTTTCCATATTCACGTCATTACAATGATGACATGCAGTTTTCCGGAACATTCATCTGTGAACTTCCGATAACCGGTACACTTATCCGAAGTGTACTCGATCCGGCCGATGCGACTCTCGATATTTATTCAAGGGATTTCATTGTCGCATCCAATCGTCCGGAGTTGTTTAACACAGACGTGCTCCCGATCCGTATGCGATCCAATCTTTATCGACGTATGTTTCTGAATGAGCAGGACTCTATAATCGAGATCAACCGGAATAGGAACTACTTCTCCATAACCCAATCGATCCTCTCCGATTCTGGTAATCCGGTTGCTGCTGTCGTGCTTACATCCTCTCATCCGCCCTTTACCCCGGTACCGGTGGAACCACAGGAATGGTTTCTACTGGCAACAGCATTTCTCATTATTTCAGGTATCGTGTTTTCTCTGTTTTTTGGACGCCGTATCGCCAAACCAGTACAGGACCTGACAATAGGTGCCCGGCAACTATCAGCTGGTGATTTCACAATCAGGGTCCCGGAAATTGGTGTCGGTGAAACTCGATTACTCACAAGAACATTCAATACGATGATCGATGATCTGCAGAGACAGCGAAGGGACCTGCAGGAGCGACATGCTTTTATCAGCACGGTTCTCGCAAGCATGTCCTCCGCAATACTGGCTGTCGACGATGCGGATCATGTATTGGCTGTCAATAAAGCATTCCGGTCTTTTTTTGAACTCGGAGATTCGGATCTCGTTGACACCACCGTCACCGACCTGCTCAAACAAATTGATTGCCCGGAACTGATTGACGCCTACAGGGAACAGGATTTTACAGACAGCAGCGATCAACGCATTATCCGTCTGTTCAAGGAGGGTCGAATCATCCATTTAGCTCTTCGTTTTGTGGGTCTTGAATCCTCTGAAGGAAAAACCGGCCATCTGACAATACTTGATGATGTCACCGGAACAATTCAGTCGTCCAAACTTCAAGCCTATGCAGATCTGGCCCGACGAATAGCTCACGAGATAAAAAATCCTCTTACTCCGATACAATTGTCGATCGAACACATGCGTCAGGCATGGGATGATCGTGTGCCAGATTTTCAGAATGTATTTAATCAGTGTATTTCCATGGTACTCGAAGAAGTTCAAAGTCTTGAACACATTTCGAGCGAATTCTCACGATTCGCCCGATTCCCGAAACCGGTTTTTCGAATTGCTGATATTAGAGATCTGATACATGACATCGGCATGCTTTATCCCGCTCCACCCGATGGAATTAACCTGAAATTGGAAATGTCGAGCGATGAATTACTTTGCAGATTTGATCATGATCAGATGAAGCGGGTTATAATCAATCTTGTCCAGAATGCTTTCCATGCCATGGGAACCGGAGGCGATTTGACTGTGAGGGCGTTTGGAGATGACCGCTGGATTATCCTGGAAGTCAAAGATACGGGGCATGGAATGGATCGGGATACTTTATTGCATTTGTTCGAGCCGTATTTTAGTACGAAACGAGAGGGGACGGGGTTAGGCCTTGTCATTACAAGGGCAGTTATAGAAGCTCATGATGGTGATATACAAGTCTCCAGTACTCCCGGAACTGGAACGTGTTTTACGATTCGGCTGACACGTGTTAAAAAAGGTGACTTGACCAGTGATGATCCGGTCTTTGCAGGAGAAGATTAATGGCAGGAAAAACAGTTTTAGTAATCGACGATGAAGCAGGTATCCGTAAAAGTCTAAAGATGATTCTGGAATATGCCGGGTATCATGTTGAAGAGGCGGAGGATGGTATCGCAGGGCTCTCACAAGCACGCAAACATCGACCGGATTGTGTGCTGCTGGATATAAAAATGTCCGGAATGGATGGATTGGAAGTTCTGGAAAGCCTGATGTCGGATTACCCTGTCCTGCCGGTTATTATACTGTCAGGACATGGTTCGATTGAAACGGCGGTTCGGGCGACTCGGCTTGGGGCTTACGATTTCCTTGAAAAACCCCCTAAAAAAGACCGTATTCTGCTGACAATTCGCAATGCTCTCAATCTGTCCAATCTTGAAGCGAGAATGAAAGCATCAGAATCAAATACGGCATGGGAAATGATCGGTGATTCTTCAGCCATCAAAGCAATCAGGACTCTCGTTCAAAGAGTGGCGCCTTCACCGTTGCCTGTGCTTGTGCGTGGCGAGAGCGGTACCGGCAAAGAACTGGTTGCCAGAGCAATACACGATGCATCAAATCGCAATGACGGACCGTTTATCCAGGTCAACTGCGCTGCTATTCCCGAAGATTTGATTGAAAATGAGTTATTTGGCCATGAAAAGGGTGCCTACAGCGGTGCCGGTGAACGCCGGACCGGGAAGTTTGAGATGGCACATCATGGGACACTGTTTCTGGATGAGATTGGAGATATGTCTTTAAAAACGCAGGCGAAGGTATTACGAGCACTGCAGGAGGGCGAGTACCAGCGTGTCGGAGGCAATCGCACATTGCATGCGGATGTTCGTATCGTAGCCGCGACAAACCAGGATCTTGAGGTCATGATTCAGGAAGGTTCTTTTCGCGAAGATCTCTTCCACAGGATTAATGGAGTCCCAATCTGGATTCCGCCCTTGCGTGACAGAAACGAAGATATTCCACTGCTTGTTCTCTATTTTTCGACTCGATTCAACGCTGTGAACGGTCTTCAGACTCCCCCGTTTTCGAAAGACGGTATCGAATGGCTTCAGCGACAATCATGGAAAGGGAACATACGGGAACTAAAAAACTTCATTGAGCGTCACCTGATTCTCTGCACAGAACCGACAATATCAGGTGCTTATCTGCAGAGATCAGCCGGATCAGTATCTGTGGAAGTCGGCCAATCCTCCGACACCATTCTGACAGCTCATAACACCTTGCAGGATTTCAAGGACGCCGCCGAAAAAGCGTTTCTGATACAAAAACTCCAGCAGAACAATTGGAATATTAAAGCAACCGCAGAAGCCATTGGGACTCCACGATCAAATCTTTACAAACGTATGCAATTTCTCGGCATCGAGAGAAGTCCTTAAAAATCAATCAGGGATACTCTTGTTGTGACAACGTTTCGAGGATTCATCCGGTGTTCCATGTGTCGCAAATACATCAGAGTAAAAAAACGTCGGGCCCGGAGGATGCTCCGTCGTATTCCGATGAAGTACCCCCAGTAAAACAGGCTGAATAAAATCCGTCCCCATTTCGAATGCCTCCTGGCAAGCAGAAAACGAATAATCGGGCCGGGCGTCTTCGGAACGGATCGCATTAAACGGTTCAACAATGTCGGGCGATACCGGAAAAATTCCTCATTATATAATTTGTCATTACCTTCACCTACAAGTCCGTCTCTTATCGCACATTGTTCAAGCATGGTCTTCGGGTAGAAAATCAAGCTGACAATCCCCACGAAGAACGGCTTTTTCAGGTATGACAGCACACTTACAGTATCAGCCACTTCCTCTTCCGTCTCATACGGATTGTCCGTGATGACATCAACTCGAATATCCACAATCTGTCGTCGATTTTCATGAAGAATATTCATACACTTGTAAAACTGGTCCTGTGTAACTTTCCTCTGATATATATCATTCGATACTCGGGCACTGCCCGATTCAAGTCCGACGTGAACACCAACAAGCCCTGCCGGCACCAGCATGTCTATTTTTTCTTTAGTCACTGCAATCGGATTTGCCCAGCAGAAAAAAGGCAGATCAATGTTATTGAGGTAGAGGGAACAAAAACTCTCGAACCAGGTGCGATCACCGTAGAAAAAGGAGTCGTCCATAAACACGAATCCTTTAAGATTTGGATATTTTGCTTTTATTTCAGTCATCTCACCGATGAAATGCTCCGGTGAGCGGCGGCGCAGATACGGCCCGTGAGTTATGGTTCTAAGGGCTGAATTGCAGCAATACGTGCAGTTATGCGGACATCCACGGCTGGACATCACATAGTGAGTATCCATAAATCCGGGTATATAGCATCGCCAAATTCCATCATCAATCGTTTGTATCCGGCCACCATGAAAAATCCTGTGGGCGGAATCTTCATGATCCGGGAATGGCAGCGAACTGAGGTTATCCTCCCTGGGTGCCGGTGAATTCATGATGATGGATCCATCTGTTCGTTTCACCCAGATCCCCGGAATTGACTGAAAATCTTTATCCTCAGATATCGCTTTTACCAGCTCCAGCATCGGCTTTTCACCTTCACCGATACAGACCATATCCGCATATTCGAGACATTCATCCGGTGAAATCGTCGGGTGGATTCCTCCCCAGATTATTGGGCACCGACAAGCCGATCGGATTGCTGTATGCATTCCAATCACCCTCCGCCAGTGACTGCTCATCAAACTGACACCCAAAAGATCAGGAGTCTCCTCCAAAATCCAATCACTGATCTTTTCCAATTCCTCCTCAGTCTCCAGGTGGTTAAACTCCTTGGGAACAAACAATATCTTTACATTAAATCCGGCTTGTCGCAGAACTGCCGATATCATTCGCACTCCAAAACATACCAGCGTGTTTTCAACGCTGATCAACACGATCTTCATCCGCTATAACTCCTGTAAGGCTGCACTTTAAAACCACCCAGCAGTGCATTCAACATCTCTCCTGTCGTTCTCCTGCGGCCATATTCTAATGAAGCCGACTCTACCGGGATGACCACCAGGTGATCGAGGGCTGTTTGGACCCGCTGAGTAGCAAGCAGATTATCGAAGCGAATAAGAAAAGCTACTAATTCCCTCGAAACGAGCCGTTTTTTCCATGCACAGCTACTTCGGTATCTTCCGATAAGCATTGAATAAAGGGTATCGAGATGCTGTTTGTTCATCCCAGTGGAATCCGCCATAAAGCGATAGTATGCATGACGTTGTTCGTAAGATGTTTCATCACACCAGGCCAACCTGTCGAACAATCGACTGACGAGTCGGGTTCTGGCGCCCCTGTAAATGCTTCGAGAACCACATAACGATCGAATATCCTCATCAGTGAAATACTGGATATGAGCATGAGGTTCATCGGGATCCAACAGGTTAAAATGCTTTTCCCTGGCCTCCGGGCTAGGCGCTCTCGGCGTGCTGACGACGATGAACGACCGTGCAACCCGGCGCATTTCACCAATCACTTTCGCTGGATCAATCACATGCTCCAATACTTCACTGCAGATACATACATCCACAGCCTGGTCGGGGAATGGAAGATCATGTGCATCCGCAGCAACTCCGTGACACGAAAACAGATCCTCCGCTTTCCCAATAGCCGCTTCTGAAAGGTCGCTTCCAATTACGCGGACATCAAACAGGTGTTCTATCAGTGCTGGGCCATAGCCATCGGCACACCCGACATCCAGCAGAGAGTTGAAAGGAAGCCTGTTCAGAACATGCAATATGGCATACATCCTGGCATATTCCTCGAGACGAAAAGCCGCGGCACTGAACCCATACGCAGGTTGATTCGGTATATAATAACCGTTGGAATCTTCAAGCTGGAACCTCTGATTCAGCCACTTGCGGGTTTCCATGGTATAGTTGTCAGTCTTTCCCTGCATGCCTCGAGAATCCTCCAGGCCGCGATTATAAGCTATTCAGTCAGCTATCTCCAGCAGTGAAAAAGTATTCTGCCGGATGGTAACCCCAAGTATTGGGAACGCACGCGGTACTGAGTCCAATTTCAAATTTCATTTTTCTGAGCGATCTGGTAGACTTCCCTCTCTTGATGTGAAGGAGGTTTTCCTGTGGGTGTTCACTCCGAATTGATCCAGACATTTCCGCATTTTCAAATGATCATTGATGCTTGCAGCAAGATGCAGGGACATAAAATAATGGTTCTCGGAGACATCATGGTTGATGAGTATATCTGGGGTGATGTCAGGCGAATCAGTCCGGAGGCTCCCGTTCCGGTCGTTCATGTTCGAAATGAAACAATGCAGTTAGGGGGATCGGCAAACGTTGCAAACAATCTGCGATCGCTTGATGCGGATGTCGAGCTGGTCGGCATTCTTGGCACTGATGATCTTGCGAAACGTGTGATAACAGCACTTGACAGGCTGCATATCAATAACGAAGGTGTTCTTCGGATGGAGAATCGAGAAACTATCCGCAAAACCCGTATCATTGCACACAATCAGCAGGTTGTAAGGGTTGATCGTGAGACGGTCGTTCCGATCAGTTCTGACACTGAGACGAAATTAATCGACTATTGTCTATCTCGTTTGAAAAACGTTGATGCTGTGATCATTTCTGATTACGCCAAAGGCACCCTAACCCGGCATCTGGTTCAGTCGATCATCAGCACGTGCCGGGAAACAGGAAAAATCTGTGCTGTCGATCCCAAAGTTAAAAACAGGGATTATTACTTCGGTTGCTCCGTGATTACTCCAAATCATCATGAAGCATCTGAAATGTCCGGGGTGCCACTTGATACGAATTGGCAGGATGCACTGGAGGAAGCAGGAAAAAAACTATTACATCAGTTGGCGGCGGACGCTGTATTGGTAACCTGCGGTGAGCGGGGCATGGCGATCTTCGTCCCCGATGAACCCATGCAGCACATCAATACCGTTGCAAAGAGTGTTTTCGACGTCACCGGCGCCGGGGACACAGTTATCAGCGCCATGACACTGGGTCTAACCAGCGGTCTAAGCTATGCAGATTCCGCCGTCCTGGCCAATTTTGCAGCGGGTATCGTTGTCGGAAAAGTCGGAACGGCAACAGTCACCCTGAGCGAAATTCAGAAAGCGATGCGAGTCTATGGTTCATGATCCGGTCTCCGGAGCAGATAACCGAACGGTTATAGTAATCCCGGCACGTTATGGATCATCCCGTTTTCCCGGAAAACCGCTGGCAAAAATAGGCGATACGCCAATGATCGTCAGAGTCTGGCAACAGGCAATGAGATGTAAATCGACCGACCAGGTTATTGTAGCAACAGATCATCCGGCCATCCAGGCAGTTGTTGAGGTGGCTGGAGGGCAATGTGTAATGACACCATCGGAGCTTCCATCCGGGACGGACCGTATAGCAGCTGCCCTGGCCGGAGTTGATGCGGACATCGTTGTCAATCTTCAGGGAGACGAGCCGCTGATTGATCCGCACGCCATCGATATTGCCGTTGCTGCCTTGATAAACGATGAGACAGCGCATATGTCGACTCTGGCAACACCCATCTTGGATCAAGTTGATTTTTTTAACCCTAATGTCGTCAAGGTTGTTTTCAATCGAAAGAAACATGCATTGTATTTCTCGAGATCACCGATCCCATTTCAGGACTTGTCTTCAGTTCCGCCGGAAATATGGGGTTACCGGCATATCGGATTATATGCATTTCGCAAATCCTGGCTGGATTATATTGTCGCATCGTCTCAGGCCGACATGGAAAAAACGGAGCGTCTCGAGCAGCTTCGCACATTGTATCTCGGAGGGATCATCCGGGTTGATCTGGTTGATCAGGTATTTCCTGGCGTGGATACGCCGGAAGACATTGCTATAATAGAATCGTTGCTAATGAATCAATAGGTTGGATAATTTCGGGAGTAATACTGGATGGACACGAAGTATATTTTTATAACAGGCGGGGTTGTTTCATCATTGGGAAAGGGAATAGCTTCGGCAGGAATTGGTGCATTGCTTGAAAGCCGGGGGTTCCGAGTCACTCACCTGAAGTTTGATCCCTATCTGAATGTTGATCCGGGTACTATGAGTCCTTTTCAGCACGGTGAGGTTTTCGTCACAGACGACGGAGCAGAAACCGATCTGGATCTGGGTCATTATGAACGATTCACTCAATCAGCGATGAAGCAGGCTAATAATGTGACGGCGGGAGCTATCTATAATACGATCCTTACTAAAGAACGCCGAGGGGATTATCTCGGTGGCACAGTCCAGGTTGTCCCTCATGTAACCGATGAGATTAAGTCACGGATAAAAAGCCTATCTCCTGGATTTGATGTCGTCATCGTTGAATTAGGTGGCACGGTGGGTGATATCGAGAGTCTGCCGTTCCTGGAAGCTATCCGGCAATTCCGGTACGATGTCGGACCCCGGAATACACTATATGTGCATCTGACGCTTGTGCCATACATCCGGGCGGCCAGGGAGATTAAAACGAAACCAACCCAGCACAGTGTCAAGGCACTGCGCGAGATAGGAATTCAACCGGATATCTTGCTGTGTCGCACGGAAATGCCTTTGAGTGATGCAGTGAAAAAGAAAATATCACTTTTCTGCAACGTGGATCCTCGAGCAGTCATCGCTGCACCGGATGTGAATCATATCTATCAGGTGCCACTCGAGTATGCCAAGGAATCTCTGGATGATCTGGTCATTGAAATGTTGAATCTTCCGGACCGTCCATCGAATCTTGAGGAATGGAAAGCGATAGTCCATCGGTTGTATTACCCCAAAAAGAAAGTCAGGATTGCCGTAGTCGGTAAATACGTCCAATTGAAAGACTCCTATAAAAGTCTTGCAGAAGCTTTTACTCATGGGGGTATTGCCAATGAAGCCAGTGTCGATTTGAACTGGATCGATTCAGGACAACTCGAAACACACGGTCCTGATACACTCCTGAAGGATCACGCGGGTATTCTTGTTCCCGGCGGCTTTGGAGACAGGGGTATTGAAGGAAAAATCCTTGCTGTCCAATATGCACGGGAAAATAAAATTGCGTTTTTCGGAATATGTCTGGGCATGCAGGTTGCCGTGATCGAATTCTGCCGGCATGTTTGCGGATTGAAAGATGCAAACAGTAGCGAGTTCAATGAACAGACGCCCTATCCCGTCATCGATCTCCTTCCAGGTCAGGAACAAGTCAAGAAGCTTGGGGGAACGCTTCGATTGGGAGCTTACAGTTGTCTGCTGTCTGATGGATCCAAAGCCCGGCTTGCCTACGGCTCTGAGATGGTACAGGAGAGGCATCGTCATCGATATGAATTTAATAATGATTACAGGGATATTATCCAGAAAAACGGGATGAACATCAGCGGGATTTCACCGGATCAGACATTGGTTGAAATCGTTGAACTCGAGAATCATCCTTGGTTTATAGCGGTACAATTTCATCCTGAATTCAAATCATCTCCCCGGAAACCTCATCCCCTCTTCACCGCTTTCATTAAATCGGCATTGGATGGGAGTGAATGCTTGGTCTGAATGCTTCAACCCGAAAAATTAAACGCCTGCTGATCGGCTGGCTGGTGATTCTGATCGTCAAGGTCGTGAATCTGCTTCCTGAAAAACAGGCTTTTCAACTGGCAGTGTGCCTCGGCTCGATTATCTATCATGCGTCCGGAACCATACGGAACCGGATTCTAGATAATCTGAGTCTGGTATACGGACCATCGATGTCGGACGTATCGAAGGACGATTTGGCACGGACAATATGCCGAAATCTGGTGAGGATGGCAGTTGAAGCGACGCGGTTGATAACAATGTCGCCGGAGGAAATAAAACAACGGGTGGATGATAATGATGTTACTCCTCTCTTCAAAAAAAGTCTGGATAACGGCAGGAGTATCATGATTATAACCGGGCATTATGGCAACTGGGAGCTCTTTGCTGCCTACATCGCTCAGATCGCAGCACTTACCGTTCTGGCCAGAGCCAACGAAAATCCCGCGATCGAATCGATAATCCTGAAAATCAGATCCATTCATAATATCAGGGTTATCGATCGCAGTCATCCCGGAGCACCGCGTGAGATGATCCGGATGGGGAAAGAAGGTGGCCATTTTCTTGGAGTGTTAATGGACCAGGATACCACACGAGTTCAGGGTATTTTTTCTGATTTCATGGGTATTCCTGCGCTGACTCCGACGGGGCCGGCCAGTATAGCCGTACGAAACGATTACGACCTGTTCATCGCGTATCTTCGTCCGGAGATATCCGGGCAGCATAAACTGATTGCCAAGGGTCCGCTCCTCCTTGATTTGGATGGTCCGAGAACTGATCAGATTAAGGCGGCCACAGACCTTTTCAACGAACATCTTAGCGAAATGATTCTGGAAGAACCCCAGTATTGGGCTTGGAATCACCGGCGCTGGCGACACAGGCCGAGTACAGGAGACACAGCCTGATGCAGTGGATTATTCCTCTCGCAACTATTATCGGAATTCTTTTGGGGGCTATCGGTGCTTACACTTGGTTTGCACTGAGTAAACCGGATAACAGAGCCGGACAGTCTGTAATTGATCATCTCGGAAAAGCAGTCCTGGCATTGTCGGATGACGATCGAGACGGCGCAATGGACGCATTGTCCGTATTGATGAATCAGACGACAGACAATATAGATGCCTATCTCGCTCTCAGCAAAATGTACCGGGATAAAGGGTGGTTCCATCGGGCGATTGACATAAGACGACGGCTGCTCGCTCGCGGGATACTTGATCACAATCAACGAAGAGCCATCATGATTGGAATGGTTATTGACTACCAGAAAGCAGGATTACTGGGCCGAGCAATCAATGCCATGAAAACCGTGATTGAAATGACGGATTGCACTGCACAGGATCACGAATTGCTGGCAACGTTGTATGAACAGGCCGGCAGGTATCATGATGCAGCAGAATCGTGGAAAAAATCAGGTCATGAGAAAAATTACGCTTTTGTCAGGACAGAAATAGCGCGCCAGATGGTTAAGGATGATGACCTGGAAAGCGCGAGAAAACATCTGGTCCAAACGCTGCGCATTGATCGCGATAACCCGGCAGCCCTGATGATTCTGGCAGATATTCTTGCCCGAACAGATAAGATCACTCAAGCGGAGAAGCTATTCGATCGTTTACAAAAAATCCGGCCCGACCTGACAGGAGTGATCGCGGATACCCTTGAAGATCTTGCCACAGAAACTCAGAATTCAAAAACTCAGGCATTTTTTATAGATCTCCTTGAGAAGCAATGCCACAGACCGAGAGTTGCCGTTCGATTTGCTGGATACCTGAGCCGACTTGAGAGGCTGGATGAGGCACGGGCTATTGTTGAACATATTGACACCGAAGAACTGGCCCCGGAGATGATGGCGCGATTGGTTGACATTTCGTATCGATGCGGAGCTGTTGATGCGGCTGCCCGTTATGGTTTGGAGACCATTCAACGATTTCTTGATAACAAGGCATTTGTCTGTCACGCTTGCAAGGAACTTGTTTTCGGGATGGAATGGAAATGCCCGAAATGTGGTCGATGGGGTACGATACGAAGCAGGAGATCCTACTCTCTCCCTTCCTAGGAGGAATGAATGAAACTGTCGATAGGGATATTCGCCGTAATCTCCGTAATCATTTCACTTGCGTTCTGCCAGGAGATACTCGCGCAGGATATTCCTTCAACTGTCTCAGTTGCCCAATGGCGTGACAGCTTCCTGGCCAAATGGCAATCGGCTGTCGATAAGGATAAATTGGATGCAATTGTCCAACTTTCATCCCTTCTATTAGTAATGTCTGATTCTGATCCGCTGCGATCACCCCTGATCGACCGCCTTGAAGTGCATGTTGATGAATCCGCAGATGTTCAGATGGCTATCGCTTTTTCCTTACTATCCGATAACCAGCCGGAAGAGGCTTCGAAAAGACTGCTGGACCTTATCTTAAGATATCCGAATGAACCTCGGATACAACGATTTCGCATTGCGCTTGCCAGAAGTTTCAGAGCCGAAGGCCAACTGTCGATGGCTACCGCTCAACTGGATCCGCTTTTTGACTTTGCAACGGATACGGGTCGTTACGCAATCTTGGAAAAAGCCATGATTCTAAAAGATATGCAAGAGACTCAAAAAGCATTGGATCTGCTTAACCAATTGGATTCTGCAGGCGTCGAATCCCTGTATTTCTCATCCCTTGTCCGTGCAGAGAAAGAATCTCTCGAGATGAAGATGATCCTGTCAGGGGGAGTAGAAATTGAATGAGTTCAACTGATTCCTCTTTGACACCGATGATGCGCCAGTACCGGGAGATGAAAACTCAGTATCCTGATGCAATCCTGTTCTTTCGAATGGGTGATTTCTACGAAATGTTCGGTGACGATGCGATCAGAGCTGCACCGCTACTGGAAGTTGTATTGACATCACGCGATCGCAATGCCGAAGATCCGATACCCATGTGCGGTGTCCCCTATCATGCCGTTGATACTTACATCGCCAAATTAATCGATCGAAATCTCAAGGTCGCAATCTGCGAGCAACTCGAAGATCCAAGCCAGGCCCGTGGACTCGTCAAACGTGGGGTAGTACGTCTGATTACACCCGGAACACTTCTGGAAGAGAACCTTTTAACAGCCAGAGAAAACAACTTTCTGGCTTGCGTCACCCACAGTCACGACAGATTCGGACTGGCCTTTCTGGATGTCTCAACAGGTGATTTTAAAGCAACTGAACTTGAAGCGGAGCCTGACTGCAAGATCTATCTGGAAGAAATTTCCCGCTGGTCGGTTCGGGAGCTTCTTTATCCGGAAAGCTGGGGGGTACCGGAAACTGGAGACCATGTGCGATCGAGTCCTCTCGACGATTGGATCTTCAGCCGGGATTATGCTCTCACTCAAATACAGGAACATTTTCAAATCCTTCATTTGGATGGGTTCGGACTTAACGAGATGCCTGCAGCCGTTCTTGCAATCGGCGCAATGCTTCATTATCTAAGATCCGCTCAAATTCCGACCTTTAATCATGTATCCGGGATCCAGACTTACCACAATGACCAGTTTGTTTACCTGGATGCTGCCAGCCGACGGAATCTCGAAATTTCCAGAACGATAATGGACAATCGACGAGAAGGAAGTCTTCTCCACTATATTGATGATACACGAACCGCCATGGGTAGCCGGATGTTGAAACAACGTCTCGAACAACCTCTAAGGATAATTGATGAGATCAACAAGCGCCTGGACGAAGTCGACGGTTTTTATAATGACGATACACTCCGAATAAAAATTCGGGATCTGCTTATCCGGATGGCTGATCTGGAACGATTAACGAGCAGAATAATAACGAATACTGCCAGTCCCCGGGATCTGACGGCCCTGAGATCCAGCCTGCATTATCTCCCGGATATCCAAACCATGCTCGATCAATCCGATGCCATCTCCCTTCAATTGTTGGGCTCAAGTATCAATACCGCTGACACGATTCGAACACTGCTTGATCATGCTCTGCAGGATGAACCTCCCGGAACTCTGAAAGACGGCGGCGTTATCAAGGATGGTTATAATGATGAGCTCGATGCCCTTCGTGCAGCTGCCAGGGATGGGAAAAAGTGGATTGCTGAGCTTCAGAATCGTGAAAGAGAGCAGACTGGGATTACATCTCTCAAGGTGCGGTATAATAAACTTTTTGGTTTTTTTATTGAGATCACGAATGCCCATCTGAACCGTGTTCCTGACAATTATGTAAGACGTCAAACACTTGTGAATGCGGAGCGGTATGTGACACCTGAGCTTAAGGAGATGGAAGAAAAGATTCTCGGTGCGGAAGAGAAAATGGTGACGATTGAGCTGGCATTGTTTGATGACATCCGGCGAAAAATTGCCTCTGAAGCGAAAATTATCCAGCATTCCGCCCGTATTATTGCCGAGATTGATATCGCCTCAGCGTCAGCTGAACAAGCTATGACATATCGGTATCGCAGACCGGATGTAAAACCGGGTAATATGTTGGATATTCGTAACGGTCGTCATCCGGTTGTCGAAAGGATGCCGATCGAGCGTGGATTTGTCCCCAACGATTCATTGATGGACAGCGATGGAAATCGCCTGATTGTGTTGACCGGTCCGAACATGGCAGGAAAAAGCACATACATCAGGCAAGTTGCCCTGATTGTCCTGATGGCGCAAGCAGGTCTCTTTGTACCGGCCGACAGTGCATTGATTGGCACTGTTGATCGCATTTTCACTCGGGTTGGTGCATCAGACAACCTTGCGGCAGGACAATCTACGTTTATGGTTGAGATGAGTGAGGCAGCAAATATCCTGAATAATGCGACGTCAAAAAGCTTGGTGATACTCGATGAGATTGGAAGGGGTACATCGACTTATGATGGTTTGTCAATTGCCTGGGCAGTCGCCGAATACCTTCATTCAAAGCACTGTAGAACGCTATTTGCCACTCACTATCACGAATTGACGGATCTAAAAGACCGGCTGGACGGTGTTCAGAATTTTAATGTTGTCGTAAAGGAATGGAATGATCAGGTGCTTTTCCTTAGAAAAGTTGTACCGGGGGCTGTGGATAAATCGTACGGCATCCAGGTCGCCCGATTGGCCGGACTGCCACCCGATGTTATCTCGCGAGCGCGGGAAGTCCTCAGCTCACTGGAAATGAAGGAAAAAGGCAGGGTTCCGGAGTCCAAATCTGAAAAATCTTCCCACGGATCCCGCCCCGTTCAACCGAATCTCTTTACTGATATGGAATCTCCCCTCCAACGAGCGTTGGATGCTATTCGGGTTAACCGGTTGACCCCATTGGATGCCTTAAATACACTCGCCAAGTGGAAAGCTGATTTCAGCTCAAAAAAGTGATCTTTCGAGTCAGAATATAATCCCAAGGAACATTTAATGATCAAATCCAGCTAATATTCAGTTCAACCGCTGATTTGTTTTTTCTTCTCAAAGTATTCCTCAAGTTCCTTATTGTCTTTGATAAAACAGATCATCTGATGCCTGTTCCTTCCCTTGAAACCTAGAGATTTATAGAGGGATACAGCACTTTCATTATCCAGATCCGTTAACAGGTCGATCCTGGCCACTTTTTTAATCTGACCGAATTCGATGAATTTCTCCATCATGATCCGCCCGAATCCCATACCCCTGAATTCCGGCATGATGTAAACCAGATCAAGCATCAATACTATATCGCACGAAGACATCGATATCCGGTCATAACCTCGGATATAGCCGGCCGGCTGATCTCCGATCAACAAAATCATCGGGTGATAGATCGTTGTGTTGATACTGTAAAAACCCATTTGGATTTTATATTCTTCAGGATCTCGATCGAGACCGTATTCTTTATCATAACTGCGGTGTATGGCATACAGTAATTCCTGATCTTCCGGGAAACGCATTTTTCGGAAAATCGCCTTCTGTTTCATAATATCCCTGGAATCGTTCATGATTGCTCTCCTCTTTTTGATCTGCCTCTTATTGTGCCTTTTTCGAATGCAAGGTCAAGTAGAGATCTTCTGTCTGTCTCACCATCGCATTAAGAGAAAAACTTTGAGCACGGCGAAGAGATCCTGCGGCTATTGAATGTCGCAATCCTGAGTCTGACAAAAGTCTCTTTAAAGCACTGAGGAATGCGTTGTAATCGGAAGGAGGAACCAGCAGGCCGCTGACCCCATCTTGAATCGCTTCAGGATTGCCGCCAACCGATGTTGCAACAGGTGCTACACCACAAGCCATCGCCTCCAGCAAGGCATTCGAAAATCCCTCCTTCAACGAAGGCATCGCAAACACATCCAGTTTCCGGTAGAACTCTCGAGTATCTTGTACAAAACCAAGAATCCGGACGTTCTTCTCCACCTGCAGCTTTGTCGCTAAATCTTGTAGATTTTGACGTAATGGTCCATCACCGGCAATAAGAAATTGAATACCCGCCGATTGGATCTCGGACTCCGCCGCCGCACGCACCAGGAATTCAAGACCCTTCTGTGGCATCAATCTCGCCGCACATCCTACGGTCAGTAGCCGGTTTTCTTTTTCCATGGGTTCTTTTTGGCTGGGACAATAATAAGCTGTATCGATTCCGTTATAAATAATCTTGTAATAGTCTTTTTCCAGGGGAATTCGTGATAAATAATCCCTGCGAACAGCATCTGCAACAAAAATGGTACAATCACGGATCCTTGAAACAAAGCGATCCGCAATCATCTGTCGACTGCTATCCCAGCTTGATACATTATGGATGTTGGAAACAACTACCGGAATCCCGGCGATCTTCGCTGCGATAGTACCAGTAACATTCGACCGGTACATGTGTGTGTGCACGATATCGACATGCTCCGACTTTAAAAAGCGCGATAATCGCCAAAGACCACTGGGGGACCACCTTGAGGATACCGGCAACACGTCGACTTGAATTCCTTTTTTCCTTAAACTATCCGCAAGAACGCCTTCCTTCTTCAGGCAGACAACCGATACCCTGAAACGGTTCCGATCCAAGAGGGGTAGAAGAGCCGTCAGTTTTTTTTCAACACCTCCCGGCCACAATCCACTGATAATACGAACAACCCGTATCGGTTTTGCGAATGAATGCTCCTGCGACTCACAGTCACTCATTCTCATCCAGTAACTCCCTGTATACCGCCGCAGTTTTTGCCACAGTATCGCGGACATCGAACAAATCTTGAACTCGTGCTCTCCCCGCGGCTCCCATCGATATCCGTTTCCCCGGATCATTAACGAGAGTGGATATGGCTGATGCAAAGGCAGCCGGATTTTCAACGGGCACTAATAATCCCGTCACATTATCTTCAACTGCTTCAGGAATACCTCCCGCACGGGTGGCGACTACCGGTTTAGACATTGCCATCGCATCCAGAATCGATGTGCAAAGGCCTTCCTCTCTTGAACTCATACAGAAGACATCCATGATTGCCAGAAATCGGGAAACATCGTTTCGAAAACCCGGCATCAGGAATCGATTGCGGGCAGGAGATTCATTCAGGGCAGCCTGGAGATCACCCCACATAGATCCAGCCCCAATTAGAATAAATACGATCTGTGTGTTGTCTCGTTCCAGGATCTCTGCAGCCCGGAGAAAAGTGAATGGATCTTTATGCGGAACAAGGGCGGCAACCATGCCGACGACGATCGAATCTAGAGGAATATTCAACTCAGAACGCAGACTACTGCCATCATCTGAAGGATCGAACGAACTCAGGTCTATTCCACTATAGACCGTTGTGATCATGTATTCAGGAATACCATCGGAGACGAGTACATGTTTAATGCCGTTGGAAACTGAGAGGATTCTGTCGGCACCCCATCGGTATTTATTTCGTGACAGGTTCAGAAAACCTGTCCTAAGATGAAAGTCCGTTCGTCGCGAATAGATGATCTTAACAGGGTGGGAGACAAGATACCGGACGATAGCTGAGGAGACAAGTCCGTGAGACGTGTGAACATGAATGAGATCAGCATTAAATCTAAGAGTGCCTCTCAGTACATCCTTGATTTGGCGTATTGATAACTCGCCCGTGCTTCGAAGCGTCAGGCAGTCGAGTCCGGCCTCTTTGGCTCTGTCCATTAAGGCACTTTTTGACGGTGCGGCAATGACCGATCGTATTTCATGTTGCTTCAAGCCACAGGCCAATTTGAGAACCTGACCTTCTCCGCCTCGCCAAGTACGCTCGGTATCGACATGGATCACCGTGATCATTCGTTGCTTTTCACTTCATCCCGCTGATCCAGAGGAAGAGCTTCATCAATAAGCATCACCGGAATATCATCAATGATCCGGTATAACAATCGACAGGAGTGACAGGTCAATCCGTCTTTAGTTTCAGTCAGTTCAAGAGATCCCTTGCATTTGGGGCATACCAGAATGTCCAGCAGCTCTTTATCAACCGCCATTTCTAACCTCCAATTCCGCAGCAATATACGCTCTTTAGCCAGTCAACTTCTTTCTCCAGACCCTTTTCAAGCGATACCTTCGGAATATACCCGAAAGCCGCTTTTGCGGCAGATGTATCAGCAGCAGTATGCCGTACATCACCTTTTTGAGTCTCACACCGTCTAATATCCAACGGCCCGCCAAGAATCCCCTCCAGAATGTTCAGCACAGAATTCACGCTGATTCGGCTGCCACCCCCAATATTAAAAATATCCCCCGAAAAATCCTGTTTCAAACCCGCCATGTAGGTGGCATCAACCGCATCACTTACAAAAGTAAAATCCCTTGTCTGATCTCCGCTGCCATATAAAACCGAGGTTTGATTACAGAGAAATGACCGGATGAATTTATGGAAAGCCATATCCGGACGCTGTCTTGGACCATAAACCGTAAAGTATCTCAACGATACGGTCGACAGATTGTAGTTTTTTGCATACAGAACGCAAAGGTTTTCTCCGGCCAGCTTGCTCACTCCATACGGTGACACCGGTCGGGGGAAAACAGATTCATGCATGGGGAAATCATCCACATCACCGTATACTGATGACGATGATGCGTAAACGAGTCTTTTCACGCCGGTTCGTCTGGATGATTCCAGGACTCGTTGAGTTCCCAGTATATTGTAATCCGAATATATACGAAAATTCGC
Organism: candidate division CSSED10-310 bacterium; assembly: GCA_016931515.1. Lineage (GTDB taxonomy): Bacteria > CSSED10-310 > CSSED10-310 > CSSED10-310 > CSSED10-310 > JAFGEQ01. Next base: position 110,210 of record JAFGEQ010000015.1, read on the forward strand.
ACCCCAACTTGATCTGACACCTGCCTGAGCAGCCAGGTGATAGATGATATCAATGCCTTTAAATATGTTATCGAGATCAGCATCGACAATATTCGCTTCAATCAGCTTAAAACCAGGAAAATGACGTACTGAATTTAAATTTAATTCCTTTGTTTCCCTGGCGTAGTAATCAGTAAAACAGTCGACGCCCACGACATCATGTCCATCTGCCAAGACCCTTTCCGCCAGATGAGAGCCAATAAATCCAGCCACACCGGTAATCAGGATTCGCATTTCAGTCTTTCTCCAGGTTCATGGTCCAGCCCGGACCCGATCGTTGGATCAGTTCCGCCTTTAAAGTTCCGATCCGGACTTTCGTTTCAAGCCGCATTGGAACAACATATTCATCATGCGAGAGCCACATAACGACTGTGCTTCGCTTTTTTTCAAATACGCGCCCCTCCCACGTCGGAAGAGGTTTTCCGATGAGAACTTCCCGCGTCACTCCATCTCCAAGTGTCACCACTGAATGATCCAAAAACGCGATCTCCACCGGAAAATTGTCTTTGCCTTCGGAATTGCTGTTCATGCGGATGATTGTGTCCTCATCAGGGCGATATCGCCTTAAAGCAAAAATGCAGGCGATTGGATCCTTACTGTTCGGCGGGAGAATGTATTCCTTCTCCTTCACCCGGGCAATCCGGTTCTCGCTGTCGTAAAATGTTTCCTGTACTTTTCTGTATTTTCCTTCCCGGATATCTTTAATGTAGTGGATGGAATTGAATGTGACCGGATCCATATAGCTGGTAATAATATCCTTAACTTTAAAAAACATCGAAAATGTTTTGTTCGTCGAGCCTGTTACAACCATCTTCAGAGCGGGTTTCCCATTACTCGATGCGTCCACATCCAGTGTTATCGTGATCGTTCCGGCATTTATTCCCATCCATGACACTACATAAGTGAGGGACTCCCCATATCGAAAAATCGGATTTTCAATCGACCTGTCAAACTCACTCCACGTAAAAAAGGGGTCCTCATTCATGAACATCGGAATGTCGGCTTCCTCCTTCGTGTCAGAGAATACTCGTTCTTTCTTCGTATCTCTGGAGTCCACCACACTGGGGATATTGTTTTCAACGTTGAACACGCGATCAGGACCGGCGGCAGATACCGGATAAAAGAAACCGCAAATCATCAGCAGCAGAATCATACGCCACTGAAGACCTGAGCCTATCCCGAAACACTTTTTACTGCCTTGATGCACAATGATTCCTCTTGATCCTGATCCCCGATGCCCGATTTTCTTTGATGCAATCAAACAATCGCTCCATCTATCTGCCCCTTTTTACCTTTTACCGAGAACGGTTTCAACTGCATCAATCACTTCCACAACAGAAATTTCTTCCATACACATATGACCGAGAGGACACTCGCGATATCGGCAGGGCCAGCACGCTACGGGATGATGTAGAATAACATGCCCGGTTCCGAATGGAGCCGTTTCGAGCGGTTTTGTCGGTCCGAATATCGCCACGGTTGATACCCCGTCAAGCGCTGCTGCCAGATGCATCAATCCGGAATCGTTGGAAACACAGAGACCCGCTCGTTCGATCACAGCTGCCTGCGTCAGCAGCGGATACTGTCCTGCAATACTATAAGCCCGTACTCTGCACAAGTCCAGTATTCGTTGACTGACGATAGAATCTTCTTGACTGCCGAGAAATACGATTCGTGCATTCCATCGCGAAACCGCCTGTTCAACGAACGCAGCAAATTTGGCAACCGGCCAGCACTTTGCAGAGCCATAAGCCGCACCCGCCGAAATCGTTATAAGGGGATTATCCCCGGGTATTTTACGAAGAATGTTTTCCGCTTCGTTTCGATCCGCTTCCGTTAAAAATACATGGGGATGGCAATCGACCGGTGCAGGAGATCCAGTAAAAGACTCCACAAGCGACAGGTAGTCATTCACCTGGTGACTTTTTGTTACTTGTTCAGGCAACTCAACCGGATGAGTCAATAGTACACGTCGCCTATCAGTCGGGCGTCCGAATCGGATCGGGATACCCGACAGCCAGCCGATTAACGCAGATTCAAAATTGTTTTGAAACAACATATATGCTGAAAAACGTCGCTTTCGAACCTCGGAAGCAATTCTCATCACATCCAGAAACCTGCCAAGCGACCTCCGTGGTGAATAAATCATGATATTCTCAACAGATGTATGATGTTTTAACACATCGACTACCCACGGTTTAACAAGAACAGTAATTGAGATGTCCGGATAAAGCCGTTTCAACGCGACAAGACCGGCGGTACTCATAACCACATCGCCAATCCAGTTAGGCATGCGTATCAATAATCTTTCATTACCAGCAATCAATGAACCCACTGATTGTCCCACCTGTGCCGAATCGAATCAGGTACCTTAGTCTTCCAGCGCCGATGATACCAAAAGTACCAGTCCGGATATTTACGAATAGCCGTCTCAAGCCGACGGGCATACTCACTCATCAATCGCTCCGAATCAATGTCCGCATCCCCAGTCCAGTCAATCTCCAGTTTTGAGTACTCGATCTGCCAGCGATCGGGACCCGGAACGCAGAATGCCGTAATGACAGTACAACCCGTTCTTGCAGCCAGGACACCCGGCCCCCGATGGAATGATGATGGCCGGTTAAAAAAGGGAACCCATACACCGGCGCTCCGTCCGCTCTGATCGACCAGCATGCCGACTATCTCATTGTTTTTCAGCCTGCGGTATATCTCGATAGCCGATTTGCTCCGAATAATATCCCCGTATCCCATTCGGCGATGGATGTCTGAAAACCAGCGATCCATCCATGCATTTTTCAATCGCTGCCTGATGATGGTTAATGGACGTGACGCTTTTTTCGCTGTTATGGATGCCAAAACCTCCCAATTACCGATATGTGCGGAGCAGACCATGACTCCACATCCCCCGCGTAATCCTTCCTCTATCACATCAAAACCAGTACATTTCACACGAGATTCCAATGATTCTATATACTTCGGCATGACCAGCCATTCACCCAGAAAATCACCGAAATTGACTGGTATTCGACGTACGAGGCGCCTAGCCTCCTCAACCGGTATTTCCGGGAAAGCTTTCGCCAGATTGCCGAATAGAGCCTGGCGGCGAACACCAATTCGATGAGCAATCATGCCAAGAAACCTACCGAGACGCCGGCTCATATGTTCCGGAAGTATCGTAAATATTTTATAAATCATTATTACCGGCGATGCGATGATCACATCCAACCAGTACGTCCTCTTATGCTTTCTCATTCGTCTTCACCAAATCCAGAATGCGTTTCATCAGATCATCGTCATTCTCAATAGTTAATGCGATATCAAGCACAAAGACAGGAATATCGGTTGTAATAGCAGCAGGAAATCTCGACTCGTCTTTTGCAGTAGTCACTAACATGGTACAACCAATATCCCTAGCCTGCTTTGCCATGTGCATCCATTCATCCGAAGTCACAACCTCATGATCAGCAAAATGCTTTTCATATGCAACCGACAGCCCGAATTCTTCTGCTGATTTTCGGAAAGCAGCCGGGGATCCGATAGCGGACACAAGACCGACCGTCCCGGAGTTTGAGGGTTGCGTGGATATTGAAAAGGTCCATATTGGACGCAATCGTATCGGTTTATGAAATGACTTGAAGATTATCGGACTGACCTTCAGTCCGGATAGATACGCCAGGTCCTGGGTTGGCAGATCTGACTCGTCACAATGAGAATAGATAATAAAGTCAGCACGTTCTAAGCCAGTTGGCGATTCCCGGAGTCTGCCTGCCGGTAGAAGACAGTCCCCACTGAACGGGTAACGGCTATCAAGCATGACAATATCGATTATCCTCGAAATCCGCCGGTGTTGAAAACCATCGTCGAGTAAAAAACACGATGGAGAGAATCGCTGAAGACACCATTGAGCACCCTTTACACGGTCGTGTGAGATAACGACTGGAACACCAGCCAGAGATCGTGCCAAAAGACACGGTTCATCCCCGTAATCGGCGAAACTCCCATCCGGAGGAACCCTGGTTGGTTGCTTTCCAAGCCGGCCTCGATATCCCCTGCTGATAATAATCGGTTTCATGCCCTGTTCGACAAGTCTTTGTGCCAGCCACATTACGCATGGAGTTTTCCCCGTGCCACCAACGGCCAGGTTTCCGATACTGATCACCGGAACCGGCACGTGTCTGACAGTTAAAATCTGTTTTTCATACAGTGCATTCCTGTATCCGGTCAGAAATCCGTAGAGGCGGCTCAACGGCGACAATAACCAATCCGGTCCCTGCATTAATCGCTTCCTCATCTATTGCATTAACCTGGACCTTTCACTGTTTCAACTCCCCGATGTTCAAGGCTGTTTATTAACAAATTATCCAGTAACCGAACATGCCGGAGAACTGCGCCACGATTTTTCATGACAATTCCCATGCCTCTCTTGCCCATCATCTCCGCTTCTTCCGGGTGAGTCATCAACTCCATAAAACAAGCTTCCATTTCCTCGGCATTTCGGACACAGCGGCCTGCATTTTCGTTCAGTATCTGACGAACGGAATCTCTGAAATTTTCTGTATAGGGACCGAACAGGACAGGTTTTGCAAGAGCAGCCGGTTCAAGAACATTGTGACCACCAATTTTCTGCAGACTTCCGCCAACAAAGGCAATACAGCCCAGATTATACGCAGCCGCAAGTTCGCCGATTGTATCCAGAACGATCACATCGATATCTTTAAGAAACTCCCTGTCCTTTACCGAACCGGTCAACTCGGAACGACACAGATACTGCAAGCCGAATTGTTTTATATTTTGAAGAACTTCCTGGATCCTGTGCAGATGACGGGGCGCCAGGATCAAGCGTATCTCACGGATTGTCATTTTTACAGCACTGAATGCTTTCAGAATGATCGGTTCCTCCTCTGGGTGAGTACTGCCGGCCACAATAACCTTCGATGCAAGATCCCAACCCGGACAGTTCAGAAGACTAACCAGATCGGATTGGTTGTTCATCAGTGCAATCCGATCGAATTTGACATTTCCAACAGTGGTTACAGCTTTTGGACGAGCTCCCAGATGGTTGATTCGATCCGCATCCTCCCGGCTCTGCATGGCAAACAGGGTCACGCGTTGAAGAACGGGTCGAAAAAAAGGAACCAAGCGCTTATAGCGCGGAAAACTCCTGTCGGATATTCTGCCGTTTGCTACCATTATTGGAATTCCGGCTTCTGATGCGAGAGTGATCATGTTCGGCCAAAGTTCGGTCTCCATGATGACCAGCGCCGATGGTTTGATAATTCTGATGAAACGGCTGATTACAAATGGATAATCCAATGGGGACTGGTAAATCCCGGTCAGACAGGTGAGTCTCTTCTGAGCAATCTCATAACCCGTATCGGTGTTAGTGGTCAGAAATAGTTGAATATCCGGATGATCAGAGTGAAATTCCGTCAGAATCGACTCGGCAGCCATGATTTCCCCGACACTGGCTGCATGAATCCAAACTGCTGATCCTTGGCGCGATACTCCCTCCATTTTAATGCAGCCGAAACGTTCGAGAAAACCTCGCCGGAATTTGCCATACAGAAAGCGTTGCAACAGGAACCAGATGAAGAATGCAGGAAATATCACGATAAGTGAAATGTTATAAATAAATCCTGCCATCATGCATCTCCGGAGCACTCTTCAGGGCGGATTGTTTCCAGAAAAACCCGCGCTGCTCGATCGGAAGCGCCACCATGGCCGAATTGTCCCCGAAGCAAAGACAGTTGATCACATATTTCGCTGTATCGGATGGGATCATGGAGAATCCCGGATGTTTGTTCCAGTAGGTTTTCAACGGAGAAATCATCTTGCACCAATTCCGGAATCAGTTGCGTTCCAAGCATTAGGTTGGCGATGCTGATCCAGGGAATCTGAACGAGTATTCTGGCCAGTTTATAGGTCAGATTACTCATCCGGTAAACGACAATATGCGGGGTACCCAGCAGAGCTGTTTCGAGGGCGGCAGTACCGGAAGTAACCCAGGCAAAATCCGCCGCCCGCAGTACTTGAAGAGTCATTTTGTGAATAATTTCTATCGGTGGTCCATTTGAAGGCAAGAATTGTTGCAGCTTGTGTTCGGAGATTGTTTCGGCGATAGGAAGAAGGAACCGATATCGTTTTCCCTGAATATTGAATTGGCTGCTTGATTTGGTGAGTTCACGACAAGCCCTCAGTAGAGTTGGCAGGATTTGAGCGACCTCATTCATTCTACTGCCTGGCAGCAGTGCAATGACTGTTTCGGACGGGCTGATACCAAGATTGTCTCTGGTGGTCATCCGATCGTCCACATTAATAATCCGATCGATCACAGGATGGCCGACAAAACTGGCATCCACACCCCGATCAAGATACCATTTTTCTTCAAAAGGAAACAAAACCATCATCCGGTTGACTGTCTTCCGCACCGCCTTCACACGGCTTGCTCGCCAGGCCCACATCTGTGGACTGACATAATAAATAACGGGTATCCTGAGCTTTTTTAGTCTTTTAGCTAATCTGAGGTTAAAATCCGGATAATCGATCAGAATTGCCGCATCGGTCTTACTTAAACGAGCTCGTTTTGCGACTTGAGTCATGATGCGGAGGATGCTCCAGATTTTAACAATAACTTCGGTGAAACCGGTTACACCAAGATGCTCCACAGAATGGATGCAATCAACGCCAACCTCGCGCATCGAATTACCTCCAATACCCCAAAACCGAGTGTTCGGTCTTTTCTGGATTATCGACCGAACCAGCGCACTACCGAGAAGATCACCGGATGCTTCTCCCGTTATTATCAGAACATTGATTGGTTGAGTTTTATGTAACACTTCCGAAGTCTCCATTAAGTCAGTAACCTAGCACGCTTTGAGACGGTTAAAAAGAGTTGATTTTTCATTTGACATGACGAAACAGTCTGAATAGAGTCAGCAAATTGAGCGGGCTATTAGCTCAACTGGCAGAGCAGCGGACTCTTAATCCGAAGGTTGAAGGTTCGATTCCTTCATAGCCCATTTGGCAGACGACCCGAATTTCGGGTCGTTTTTTTATTTTGTCTTAACTTGGAAAGCACCGATTTCCAGCGCATTCTCATTGACATAGATTGCATCTGTAAGCTAAACTTTCTCTGTTATTCAATGGTGCTGACAGGAGGAGAATACTATAATGAAACAGAAGCAATGGTTGACGTCTGCGGTCCTGATTTTAGGATTCGCGAGTTCCTTGGTCTACGCGAATACCGAGTGGATTGATATGGTGAGCCCAATCAATCATTCGTTCTGGAAAGGAATCGCGGTTACTGATTTCAATACTGATGGTATTCCGGACATTGTCGCGGCAAATCCTGACGCCGGTGAATCCTGGTCTGATTATTCCGGTTTGCCGGTATGGATCGGTCAAGTTTACAACGGGTCAGTAACCCAATACTATTGGGGAATATCTTCTGGCTCAGGCATGACAGGGAATAGCACAAGCATGCCGGTTCCTGCATCAGGTAACCGTTCATCTCCCCATGTCGCCTGTGTTTACAATGGAAACTCATGCAATATGATGGCTGAATGGACCATGTTCATCTATGCAAAAGCTGGTATACGGATGATCACAACCACTAGTGGCGATTCCGAGTTCGAGGCAGAAGTGCCGGATGGAGTTAGTTGGAGAGACGTTTTTCATATCGATGAAGATGTCTGGTTTTTTGAGCAGATTGGGGCTTCTGATGCATTTTCTGTACAAAGCAATCGGTACGGTTCCCAGGTGGCGGTTCTCACTCTTGGAATTCCTTACACATCAGATAATGGAGAAATCACGATTTTAGTTAATCGAGTTGATAAACGGGAAACCTTGGATGAAGAAGCCTTCTTGATAATTACTCATCCGGCATGGGCCAGAGTCCGAGCGAATTACCGGGATCATCCAGATCCTGCCCATCCGAGATACATTGTCGATTTTGAAGATGATCCCAATATCGAGCCCGGCAAATGGTTCTATGACAAAATCTCAACAATGAAAGTCAGGTTCGATCCTAAGGCAAATGATGCTCCTCTGGAACCTGGTGATTCCTGGCATTTTCATACTCCTGACGGTCCCTTGACCAATAATGCATACTACGCCGTGCAAGCTGTGGATGTTAATAGGGATGGACAAGTTGATATACTTGGAGCCGGACCATCAGGAATCGATGTATTTCTGCAAACCGGTCCAATTATCAGTGAAGCTGGTTTTATCCCTAAACTCCCTGATTTCCAGGGTGGCAGCTATAATAACGATCTTGAATTCCACCTGGGATGCCTGACGGAAAGTCTGGACTACTATGTAAATTCGTCCGTTATCTATGACGAGTTTTATAATCTTGTCTATAAGGAAAGCCTTGGAGGTTTCCAGATCTACGGGGAATTTACCGGTGCAAGTGGTGAATTTTGGGAAGTGCAAGGACCGGAGGCAACTTATTGTGGTGAATTAACGCTCAACGACATCTCCGGTGGTCCCTGGAAGTCAGATGATCGATTCACCTTTTCTACAAAAAGGGTCAATTGGGGACCTGCGACGGGTCCATCCACAACAAATAGTTATACCGATATGGAAGTTGGCGACGTCAACAACAACGGCTGGGTGGATATCGTTGCATCTCGGTCCAGCGGCGGCTTCGACTTCTTTTCCTACGACGGCGCAATTTGGACCCAGGGAGCTGGCATTTCATTCGCTGGTGTGATCAGCAGTATGTTTCTCGAAGATTTGGATCGGGATGGCTGGCTGGATCTGGTTGCCTCCAGTAATCAGGGTGTTCATGTCTGGAAAGCGTTCCCCGATGGTACATGGTCTCAGGATTTCGGTCCTGTTAACGGGCGATCCTTCCTGGGAGTTGCTGTCGGCGATTTCAACAAGGACGGCTATTTTGATCTCGCAGCAACGGAGGATCTCGGTGGTTTGACTGGGTCGATTCAGATCTGGTACCTGAACAGTGATGGAAACTGGTTCCAGAGAGCCAGGTCATCAACTCCAACGGCTAACCCGAACAACGTCGGCACCGGTTTTATGAGCGTTGTTAAAGTTTCCAATACACAGACAATTGCAGAGGTCTGGACGCTTGTCTGTGAATCGGTTCAACCGGATGGCGGTCTGTTCAAGGTTCAGGGCAGCCGGTCTGGTGTTCAATCCATGTATGCCCATGTCGGGGAAACGTTTATTTCGGATGGGAATGAGATCGAGTTTACGATATTCGACGGACCGATTGATTATGCACTGAATGATACTTTCACATTCTATACCGGCCGAGGTCCACTTGAGATGAAAAAGTATAGCGCTATCGTCACATCCGACCTCAACAATGACGGTAATCTCGACCTGTTCACAACATCGCTGGATAATTTCGGTGTTGCAGTATGGCACGGTAATGGTCATTACGGATGGAAAGCAGATACGCCCCCTGAATCAAGCACATCCTGGCAGGCTTTATCAGCTGAAAAAGATCTTAATTTCGATGGCAATCCGGATATTGTTGTCGGAAGTTATTCTCCGACTGGTGGGGCAGGAAGTGGAGTCAAGATATGGGTAGGCAAGCATTTTAATGAGAACACATGGTCGGATTGGATTTATAAATCGCTTGTGAACGGCAAGTTCAATAAAATAGCCAATGGCGATTTTAATCATGATGGAGAACTCGATTTGGTACTCGCATGTTCCGAACAGACAGCCGAAGGTCTATGGGTCTTCACGGGCAATGGTCTTGGTGAGTTCGAAAAAGTAACCAATGAAGTCACTTCGAAAAAAGGCTACTTCTCTGTATGCACAGCCGACTTTAATCTGGATGGCAGGAGTGATATCGCCGCTGGTCGTACGGGTCTGGGCTTCGATGTCTTTCTGACTCAAGAGGATCTTACGTGGAGCCTCTCCACTAGTACAATCACCAATGGTGAAGTATACGATATTCTCGCTGCGGATATTAATCAGGATGGTCATCAAGATATCGTTCTGGCTCAGCAGTATATCAATGATTCACAAACAGGCGTCATGATCTATTTCAATGATGGTCTTGGCAATTTCAGAACTTTCGACAGCCTGAATTTCCCATCAGCCATTTATCATCATTGGAGTGTTGAAGTAGCAGATCTCGATGTGAATGGAGTGCTCGATATCATCACGACCAATTCTTCGGGTAATCCGGGAACCTCAATTTTTTATGGCTGGTGGAATGGTTCATTGCTGAATTATCCGCTTTATATACCCTATGCCAGTCCGAGTGGTCTTGATCATAATTACGGTTTGATCTCAAACGATTTCAACCTCGATAGCCGGATGGATTTTGTAGTTGGAGAGGATGGGCATGGTGGAACCGGCTACATAGGATATTCCGGTATCACGGTGGATTGCCTTTTCGGTCTCAATGGTGCCGGATATGGAAAACTCCGTGATATCGCATCCTCTGATCTTAACAACGATGGATACCCGGATCTGGTTATTGCATCCGAACAGGACGGTGTACAGGCGTTCCTGACAAACCCCGGGTATCCCGGAGTTCCTTCGTTCGGCTTCACGTCCATCAAAGCCCCGGCATCCGATGGCGACTATGTCGGTATCACAATCGCCGATTTTACCAGTGATGGACTGGATGATGTTATCGCATCCAGAAATCAGGCTTCAGGCGTTTCAGGTCTGGACATGTGGATTAGTGCCCGAGATTTTTCACTTCCAATTATCAGCAATACTTTCCCGGCAAATGAAGGATCTTTCAACGTCGGAGCCGACAGCGCGATCTATGTTAACTTCTCAAAATCGATGGATCCTACTACCCTGACTTACGAGAATATCCAGATGACCAGAGACGGATCCCCTATCTCCTATTCCATCGTCTCCGAGAATAACAACTACAGAATTCGACTAACTCCAAGTGAGATTATTCGCCATTCAGAATACTCCGTGACCATCGTTGGCGGATTTGAAGGTGTTCGCGATGCAATCGGCAACATGTTCGATGGTAATCGAGACGGCCAATCCCAGGAATCGCCGATTGATGACTACACTTTCACATTTACTGCAATCGATAGAGTGCCACCATCTATTCCTGCGGGTTTGGCATTGACTCCCGGTGATGCGGAGATGACGATGAGATGGTTGCCGAATAGCGATCCGTTTTTAGACGTTGATTTACAGGGTTACTATGTGATTTGGGAGAAAGCGGATGGTTCGGGAACTCAAAACTACAAGTTCTACGATAAAGACATACTCGGAACTCCACCTAGAATTACTATCCGTGGTTTAACGAACAACGTTGAATACAGGTTTTATTTAACCTCGTTAGATAACGATAATAATGAATCAGCCTATAGTGGAAAATTAAAAGAAACACCGCTTCCCGTTCGCCCTCAGATCTGGTGGGGGGGATTATATAATTCTTTCATCACCTCTTCAGGAGGTGGCGATCTGACAATTCTGGCCTATGTCATCGATATGCAAGGTGATAATCAAAGTGTAGAGCTTTATTATGATAACCTGCCAACCGGCGTTTTCTTGACCGACGGCGGTCACCCAGATTTTCCGTCGGGTCTCGGCTTATATGCATTGTTTGCACCAACAGGTCCCCTGAATTCCGGTTACCTCCAAATTCCCTTCCAACTGGTTGCAACTGACGCTGTCGGCAATCAAAGCTTGATGTGGCCATATTACCATGTCCAGAATGATCTCCCAGGTGCAGAATCTTCAGAGCCAACTACCCGATTCTCCGATATGGATGGATATTTTGCGGCTCGACACAATTTATTCCTTGAACAGACATCTATTCCTTTCTCTCGCGTGACTCCATCAACTTCTCCCAACCGGCCTCAAATTCTTTGCGCAGGATACACCGCCCATCCAGTCGCTGATTTTGAATTTGGCGCTGAACACTGGATGACTGCTATAATTGTTGATCCAGATAACACAGATGAAGAAAGTGATATTGCTTATGTCGACATGACCTATTTCGATGGAACCCAACAATTCATAAATGAGGGAACCGTTAACATCGGCAAGGTTGATCAGCTTGATTTGAATGTTGTTATCTGGGCAACCAACCTAACCTGGTATGGGGAACAAACTGATCCTGATGGACCTGATGGTTCGAATCATTGGCCGGTTGGACCGCAGTATTTTGAGATTCAAGCTGTCGACCGTGAAGGGAATGCCAGCGATATTTGGCCAAATTTCACAATAAACTGAGATATTTTCATGGAGTCCCCCGAACAGATTCGGGGGACTTTTTCTGGTTTCTGGAGATTTCCAGTGACGATACCCGGCGTGAAAATTCGGACATTCTTAGCAATTCCGATACCCCGACCTGTCATAGATCGTCTGGCGGACCTGATCAACACTCTTCGGAAAAATGGATCTTTCCCCGAGGCGAAATGGAGTCGTCCTGATCAGATTCATATGACCGTAAAATTTTTCGGGGATGTCGAATCGCATCGCATTCCACTGATCATACAAAAAATAGGGAACTACTCTATGAAGTTTCGATCCTATTCCATGCTACTTGACTATCTCGATGCCTTCCCGGATCGACGACAACCTCGAGTTTTATGGATCGGCGTACGTCGAATACCGGAAGACCATCACAATCTGATTGATTCGCTTGAACAAGTATCCACGGAACTAGGATTTGCACCAGATAAGAAATCTGCGATTCCGCATCTAACATTAGCACGAATAAGACATCCGAAACCTGTAAAATGGCCCGACGACTCCGTTTGTGTAAAGATATTTGACAATATACCCTGTTTTCATATAAATTCTATTCAGTTACTGGCCAGTAATTTATCACCGACTGGAGCGACGTATCAACTACTAAATGAAGTATTTTTCTAGCAGTTTACAGGAGGTTTCAAGCATGGCAAAGAAAACCGTTTCAGATTCAAACAATCGGGACCAATCACTCAGCAGCGCGATGTCTCAGATTGAGCGACAATTTGGCAAAGGAGCAATTATGCGGTTAGGGGACACCGGACCCCGTTTCGATATCACGGCAATCCCGAGTGGTTGCATCACACTGGATATCGCTACCGGTATTGGAGGTTATCCTAAAGGACGGATAGTTGAGATATATGGACCGGAGTCATCCGGGAAAACAACACTTGCGCTTCATGCGATAGCACAAGCACAAAAGAATGGTGGTATCTGTGCTTTTATCGATGCCGAACACGCGCTGGATGCGAGTTACTCCAAGAGACTTGGTGTAAATACCGATGAATTACTGATTTCCCAGCCTGATTCCGGGGAACAAGCACTGGAGATAGGCGAGCTGTTGGTACGAAGCGCAGCGGTTGATGTGATTGTTATCGATTCCGTTGCGGCCCTTGTTCCAAGAGCGGAGCTGGAAGGTGAGATGGGGGATACTCATGTCGGGTTACAAGCCCGTCTCATGTCCCAGGCATTGAGAAAGCTTGCTGCAGCTATCTCAAAATCCATGACATGTTTTATTTTCATCAACCAGATTCGTGAGAAGGTCGGCGTCATGTTTGGAAATCCGGAAACAACATCGGGGGGCCGTGCCTTGAAGTTTTATTCTTCGATGCGAATCGAAGTTCGACGGATCTCACCCATAAAAGAAGGTACGGAAATTCTGGGTAATCGAACAGTCGCCAAGATCGTAAAAAACAAGCTATCCGCGCCTTTTAAACGTGCTGAATTCGATATTATTTATGGTGAAGGCATATCTCAGGAAGGAAGCCTGTTGGATATTGCACTGGGGATGGAGATGATCCTGAAGAGCGGTGTCTGGTTCTCATATGGAGAAACCAGGATGGGGCAGGGTCGTGAAAATGCCAAGCGATTTTTAAAAGAAAATCCTCAAATAGCCAAGGAAATCGAAACGAAAATAATGGAATCCGGAGTTATTTCAAACTGGCAGCCTAAAGAAGCAGCTGAAACTGAATCATTCGATGAGTATTGATTTATCGGTTCCTCTGTTGTGATTTTTTTTTCTTGACTTGACTGACAGCCGCGTTCCTACATAGACTGAATGCTGGTGATGACTGTTTCATCACTTTGCCTGTTGGAGGAATCCTTTAAATGGAACTCAAAGAGTTACTTCGAATCGCAACAGAGCGTGGTGCGTCCGATATTCATATTAAAGTTGGGCGTCAGCCGGTACTCCGTATTAATGGTGCACTTGTCCCGATGCTGGAGAAAAAGAGGCTGATGCAGGAAGAAATAACCGCTGTTGCTTTTGAGATCATGAATGATTATCAAAAGGAAAAATTTAAGCGCAATAACGAGATAGATCTGGCATACAGCGTTCCAGGCTTAGGACGGTTTCGTGTGAATGTTTTTCGGCAGCGGGGCACGATCGGATTGGTTTTCAGGTTTATTCCGATGCGTATTAAGACACTTGATGAATTGCACCTACCTAAGATCCTCCAAAGAATCGGCCTTGAAGAGCGGGGCTTGGTCATTTGTACCGGCACAACCGGGAGTGGCAAATCAACAACCCTTGCTGCAATGATAGACTGGATTAACGAAAACAGGACAGTTCATATAATGACGATTGAGGATCCAATCGAGTATTTGCATCGAGATAAGAAAGCAATCATTAATCAAAGGGAATTGGGAACGGATACATTTTCATTCTCAGATGCTCTTCGATCAGCGCTCCGACAGGACCCGGACGTAATACTCGTCGGGGAGATGAGGGATTTCGCCACTATTGAAACAGCTTTAGCAGCTGCAGAAACCGGCCATGTCGTATTCAGCACACTTCATACGATGGATGCAACGGAAACAATTCAGCGAATTATTGCCTTCTACCCGCCTTACCAACAGCAACAAATTCGACTCCAACTTGCATCAGTACTTAAAGCTGTTATTTCTCAACGACTTGTCCCAAGAGCGGATGACAAAGGGCGGGTTCCTGCCGTTGAGATTATGCGATCAACCGCCCTCATTCGTGACTGTATAATCGATCCGATCAAGACCGTCGGCATTCATGACGCGATAGAACAAGGGGTCTCTCAATACCGTATGCAGAGTTTTGACCAATCCTTACGAATGCTTGTAAAAAGCGGATTGATTACCTATCAGGAAGCTCTGAGACGATGCTCAAATCCGGATGACTTCGCCCTGAAATTCAAAGGAATAACGACAACTGCCGACCTGGCCCTTGAAGATATGGAAGCTGTGATTGGAACAACTATCGATAGTGATCTGGATGATCATCCGGATACCGGCAGCAGCTCATCGGATTTTGACTTCACCAATCAATTCAGCACCTGATGACTCCAATCCAATGACTCATACAAATATTAACAAACTGGCTCAGCACAACAAAAGATCGGGGCACGATCAATGAAAACATCTGCAATGATTCGAAAAGAATTCATAGATTTCTTCCTAAAGCATGATCATACGGTCGTGCGAGGAACGCCTTTATACATCCCGGATGATCCCACTCTGCTGTTCACGAATGCCGGAATGAATCAATTCAAACCGATTTTTCTCGGGAAAATAAAACCTGTAGATAGACGTGCCGTTAACTCCCAACGCTGTATGCGTGTCAGCGGTAAACATAATGATCTTGAAGAAGTCGGATTTTCTCCGCATCATCACACCCTTTTTGAGATGCTGGGTAATTGGTCCTTTGGTGATTATTATAAAAAGGAAGCGATTACATGGGCGTGGGATCTGCTGACAAATGTCTGGGGTTTACCCAAGGATAAACTTTGGGTGACTGTTTTCCGTGATGACCAGGATGTCATTCCGGAAGATTCCGAAGCGGCTGATTACTGGAACAATCTAACGGGGATCGATCCTGACAAAATTTGTTTTTTCGGGCGCAAGGATAACTTTTGGGAAATGGGTGAGAGTGGACCGTGTGGACCTTGCACAGAAATTCATATTGATCGGGGGCCGAGTTTTTGCGGAAAAAGTCATGTAGCCGGTCATACATGCACAGTCAATGGAGATTGCAGACGAATCGTCGAACTTTGGAATCTGGTTTTTATACAATACAACCGGATTGATGTGAATACTCTCGTCAATTTGCCGTCGTGTCATGTGGACACCGGAATGGGGTTGGAACGAGTTACATCGGTGATGCAGAATGCACCGAGTAATTATGATACGGATCTGTTCAAACCCATTATTGATACCGTTCAGTCCATGGCAGGACAGAGTGATGAAGAGAGACGCAGCAATATAGTCAGTTATCGAGTAATCGCAGATCACATTCGGGCATCTTCTTTTCTTTTAACTGATGGGATTTTACCCTCCAATGAATGGCGGGGATACGTTCTAAGGCGGATAATCCGCAGAGCAGTCCGTTTCGGAACGAAAATCGGTTTCTCATCTCCGTTTCTTTTCAAGGCAGCAGATACCTTTATTGACATTATGGCACCTGTGTACCCTGAGTTGAGAGAAGCTACGACACATATCAAAGGAATGCTAAAATCAGAGGAGGATCGATTTTTTAAAACGCTGGAACAAGGATTGCCGATGGTTATGCAACTGATCAAAACCGCTCAGCAAACTGGAGAGGTGATCTTGCCAGGAGCGGACCTTTTTAAACTATATGATACTTTCGGATTCCCATTGGATATCACACGAGAAATCGCCGTTGAGGCGGGTCTGGATTTGGATGAAGAGGGTTTTCAAAACGAAATGCAGATGCAGAAAACCAGAGCTAGAAGTGCGTGGAAGCAAGATGCGGCAGAAACAGATAACTCTCTCGCAACCAGCCTGTCGCAAGAGCTGACTTCTTTAGAGTTTACAGGCTACGACTCGCTTCAGGAACAAAGCAGGGTTTTAGCAATGATTAGTCAAGATGTGAGGGTTCAAACAGCGTCAGCCAACTCTGATAATGAAACCTATTTTATTATCAGTCCATCACCATTCTACGCTGAGTCCGGTGGTCAGGTTGGCGATACAGGTCTTCTGGAAACCCCCACAGCGCGAGTACGAGTATCAGATACTCTGTATTTCAGCAAAAAACTGCCAATTCTCGTGGGGCATGTAACCGAGGGATCAATCAACGTCGGTGACTCTGTTGTAGCGTCAGTTGAGCGGGATCGCCGTCGAGCGATCGCACGAAATCATACTGCTACCCATTTACTTCACAGTGCTCTCCGCCAAGTAATTGGCGATCACGTTAAGCAGGCGGGATCGCTTGTCCAACCGGATCGGTTACGATTTGATTTTACACATTTCTCGGGAATTTCCATTGACGATCTTGAGGCGATAGAGCGATTTGTTAATGATGCTATTTTGTCCAACTTAAGAGTCACAACAGAAACGATGGCTCTTGATGAAGCCATCGACAGCGGTGTCACTGCCCTCTTTGGCGAACGATATGACAATCTTGTCAGAGTTCTTCGCGTGAACGATCTTTCAGCTGAATTATGTGGTGGCACTCATGTTTTAAACACAGGTGAGATCGGTGTTTTCAAGATCCTCTCGGAATACGGAGTATCCGCGGGAGTCAGACGAATCGAGGCAATCACCGGTTTTGAAGCATGGCGCAAGTTCCGACAATTATTTTCACTCATTCACAATATCGCCGACTCTTTGAAGTCACCAGTCGATTCGATAGGTGATCGAATTGAGAGGATGCAGCATAGAATCAGAGATCTTTCGAAAGAAAACATGGAAATTCACTCTAAACTGGGTCGCAGGGAGATCGATGGAAAACTTGAAAACCCTTTGGTTATTGAAGGCATAAAGGTGATTATTCATGATATTCCCGGCATGCAGTCTGCCCAACTGCGTGATCTTGCGGACCAGATCAAGCAACGTCTGGTATCAGGAATTACGATTCTGGCATCTGTGCTGGAGAATAAAGTCATCTTGATAGCAGCGGTGACATCCGATTTGACAAATAGAATTCATGCTGGGAAATTGGTTGGAAGAGTGGCTGAGATTGTCGGTGGTGGTGGTGGCGGTCGCCCTGATATGGCACAAGCTGGAGGTAGTCAACCTCAAAAACTTAATGAGGCGTTATCGCAGACTCCAGAAATCATCGCCTCACTGTTATCTAAAGGTGGAGTATAGCAATGCCAGATCAGACATCACAGAAAATACCTGAAAGTATTGTCAAACGCATTGACGAATATGATCGAAATCTGGACAAATGGTCCTATTACGATCTTCTCTACATTCCACGAAATGCAGATAAAACGGCAATTAAAAAAGGTTATTATAAAATAGTCCAGTTGATGCATCCCGATCGGTATGGCCTGGATTTGGAAGAAGAATACAAGAAAAAACTCGAGCGGATTTTCAATGAGATCAACGTAGCCTATAACGCCCTGATGGATGACTCGGAGAAAGCCCGTTATGATCAAGCGCTCTACTACGCAGAAGACCATAACCAACCCCTGAAAGTCAGCAACGATGTTATCGTAGCGAAGGCGCAGTATACTCGGGGAATCAACGCAATGCGAGGCAATGAAATTCTGCAGGCCATCGAATTTTTCCGATCCGCTGCTGATCTTGATCCAGATAATCCGGAATACCACGCAAAACTGGCTTTTGCTCTAGCAAAACACAAAAATCCACGTGTCCGAAGGGAAGCCATCGATCCTTGTAAAAAAGCAATCTCAATGCAAAATGAAAATCCCAATTACCATGCTCTTATGGGGTTTATTTTCCAGGAATTGAGTGATCCTGCAGAAGCAAAAGTGCATTATAAAAGAGCGCTTTCCTGGGATCCTCAGCATCAGCGCGCCCGTCAGGAAATACAGAATATCAATGCTCAGGAGATGGAGAACAAGAAGCAGGGAAGTTTAGCATATAAGATCCTGAGTAAACTAATCCCATCGAAAAAAGATAAAAAAACTGAATCCAGATCTATGTCAAACAGGAACAGTCATCCGAGAAAACCGCCTGAAAAACAGCGATGATCCAACTGAATAGCATCAGTAAATCTTTTAATAAGAAGCCGGTTCTATCCAATCTGAGTTTGCGTGTGGAAAGAAATGAGGCTGTTGTTGTCTGCGGACCAGGAGGTTCAGGAAAAACAGTTTTGTTGAAAATTTGTCACCGTCTGATCAAGCCGGAGACGGGCACCGTTTTAATCGACGATAAAAACATACTCGAGATGACCGAGTCGGAACTCATGGAAACACGTCTGAACATCGGTATGCTATTTCAAAATTATGCACTGTTTGATTCTATGACGGTTGGACAAAACGTCGGTTTTTTTTTAGCCAATCATTCGACTCTCTCCCCTCAAGAAATCGAAGAAACTGTTAAAGAAAATCTGAAAATGGTCCGACTTGAAGGCACATTTGATCTGATGCCTTCCGAACTATCCGGTGGCATGCAGAAACGAGTGGGCATTGCCCGAGCACTTATTCACAGACCCAGAATCATGCTATATGATTCACCAACCGATGGTTTGGATCCGGTTACAGCGGATACGATCGTAGATAACATCATCGCAATTAATCAACAATTGGGAATTACTTCATTGATTATTTCCAATGACATGAACACCGTTTTCAGACTCGGTCAGCGAATTGCTTTTCTATATGACGGGCGAATCCATGCCATCGGCTCCCCAGAAGAAATCAGCCAATCGCAAGATCCATATGTTTACCAGTTTATCAGAGGTCTTGGTGAGGGACCCTTGTATAATGCTAATGGACTTTAATCGCTCTTACCGGTTATAGTTGACATTAGTGAACTGCGGTCGCTCTATAGTAATTTCCTTTTTTCTGTTCTCAGCAAATTATGTTGTACCATGTACATCAGCGAAATTCGGTATCATCTCACTAACTAATGGATATCCACTTACTCAATCAATTTTACAAACTTGTCAAAGCAAAGGGTTCTATCTCTTGGAACCAATCGGTAATGATAGTTATGTATGCTGGATTACAGGCAATGAGACAACACCACCTGACAGATTGAGACTAACTTCCAATCTGAGCCTTGGGCAAAGAACCAACATTAAGGATCCGATTGTTTCTGAAACATATGGCGCTGGACGCTTCGGATTCTGGTTTTTCGAAAAAGATAATCCTCAATCTGGGCTAAACTGGATCATCCGGCAAGGCGGACATGTTCTGCACTCCTCGATCATTCAAATGGCTCAACATGTTGAGTATACAATCTATGGTGCAGTCATGCCTCCGCTGGATATGAACGAAATTTTGTCGGAAGAACGGCTCAGATATTTTTATATGGAATCCGTAACACCCGTCCCGGAAGACGAAATGTCAGCGCTTCAAATTCTTGTCAATCTAATGGACCCGACGATGGACATGTCTCTATTTAGAGAAACAAGGCGTCTTAACGTTGATGGAGGCAGAATTCTTACCGGGATTATAGATACAGGACTTGATAACAATGATAATGATACTTGTCATCCGGATTTAAGAGGCAGACTGAATCGTTCGATTCGTTACCCCGGCAGTCCCGGATTTGATTATGTCGGCCATGGAACTCATATAGCTGGAATTATCGCTGGAAATGGAGCCCTAGGTTCAGTTGATGAGTATGGATTCAGATTAGGAGTAGGATTATCTCCAGCTAACTTCCTGGTTGTCTCTGATGCATTATTGGCTGCACCCTTTCCTCCATCAACAGGGTTCCCGGGAATGATTCGTGATATTGCGTTAAGTGGTGCAAGGCTTTGTAACAATTCATGGAATGATGGTCAGGGAACGGCTGTCGGATATCATCCTAATTGCGCTATCTGGGATGCAGCAGTCCGAGATTCAGATCCCTATCACACATACTCCTCACAATGGCCGATAACGATAATATTTTCCGCCGGCAACCAGGGTCCGGATCCTTATACGATTACGTCACCAAAGGAAGCGAAGAACATTATCACTGTTGGCGCAACTGGGAGTTTGAGGAATGGTAATCCCGATGAGGTTCTGAATATATCAAGTCGTGGACCTTGTGAAGACGGGCGGTATGCACCGACTCTATGCGCTCCCGGGGAGACAATTTACTCTGCGTGGCCGATAGATTCATACCTCACGGCATCCGGTTCATCTGCAGCGGCAGCACATGTTACAGGGGCTGCAGTTCTGATAACTGAATGGTGGAAAGACCGAACTCACAGGCTACCCAGCCCAGCTTTGATGAAAGGAATACTCATCCAGTCGACCATTCCTGTACAATCTGTGATCCCTGACTCCGCACAAGGGTGGGGACGACTCGTTATGTCATCGTACCAGCCGACTTTTCCAGCAGCATCTATCTTAGACCAATCCAAAATTTTAACTCCAACGTCAAACGAATGGCACGCAGAGATAATACCAATGGAAGGCAGTGATCCGGTGGATATCGTACTCACCTGGACCGATTCGCCTGCAGCACCCGGGGCGAATCCGGCTCTGATTAATGATCTCGATCTGATCCTCATAGCGGGTGAAACCTATAGGGGAAACAACTTCAATGAAACATATAGCATACCGGAGGGAGATCCGGATCGAATAAACAACTTGGAGCGGATACGGCTTGAACATCTGTCAGTTCCAGCCCATTTATCAGTATATGGACACAATTTAAGGGGTGACGGAGTTCCACTCTCACCTGATCCTGTCGACCAGGATTTTGCTCTGGCTGTCAAAGGTGCGTTTCTGGTATCCTCGGACTGCACAATTCAAACCGATCTTATTACAGCCTCGGATAACAGCCGTGTTACGGTACTTGCAACCAGTGAAGCAGATCGATATGCATCGGTGTTCCCTGTCAATATAAAAAGTTGGGCGGATCCTGATGGGATCATCGTCGCCCTTCAACCATATTTTGAAGAATCGGGGGTGTTTGCTGGAGTTTTCTTCACAGGTCATCGTAACCGACCAAATGAAATTGAGGTTGGAGATATCGATCAAATCACGATATCGGCATCATGTAATGGAAATCCTGTTCGCCACTGGCTAAATACAGACAGCACAAAGCCACGATTTGAATCCATTCAATTTAACTATTTGACAGATCGAGATGTTACGCTTTCGATCAACTGTTCTGAGAACTGTGAACTTGTATTTTTTTACAGCGTTGAAAAAGCGGATCAATGGCTGTCAAAAACGTCTCCCCTGCTTTCTTCATCTCACATTATTAAGATAAATAATTTAATTCCATGCACTGACTATAAGGCATATTTTTCGATGACGGATCGGAGCGGCAATGTCACCTGCAGCCGTGAATACATTGACGACATGCATTGGTCAACGAGCGACCTTGTTTTAGTCTATGAAGAAAGCTTTAACGATAATCCTGGATTTGTTCAGTTAGATGATCAATGGGAATGGGGCTCTCCCCAAGGATTAGGAAATCCTCCAGACCCAGTTGCAGGTTACACGGGGGATTATGTACTAGGATACAATTTGCAAGGGAACTACTCCAATCAAATGAACGCTCGATATGCTACCAGCCCCTCAATTGACTGCTCTCCTGAAGCAGTCTACCGGCTAAAATTATACCGCTGGTTAGGCACTGAGAACGGCTTGTTTGACCAAGCAAGTATATCAGTCAACAGTCGTGAAAACGAGTGGGTGAACATCTGGAGTAATCCGTATTATGAGATCACAGACACAGAATGGGTACCGATGGAGTTTGATGTAACTCAGCAAGCGAGTGGAAATGCTGAGTTTCAATTTCGTTTCCAACAGGGACCTACCGACACAGGGATTACCCGATGTGGTTGGAACATCGATGACATCTCACTGGAATGCTGCATTCCCTGTCAGCCCACTCCGACGCCTCTGATATCAGATGATAAGCCATCCCTTACCCTTGTTTTAAATAACCATATCTTTTTCCCGAGTGATGAATTTACCCTCGGATGCCGGGTTACGTCAGCAGGTCCTATGTCTCAGCTAGCCTTAGTTGTCAGGTTAACAGTATTAGATGACGAGGAGAATTTGTATTTTTTTTATCCCGAATGGCAATCATTACCTCAATGGGTCGATATTCCTCAACCGCAAAGCGGCTCTTACTCCATAATGCTGACTGAATTTTCGGTTCCGCCATCAATCAATCAGACAATTTACACTGTGTTCGAAGCATGGTTGATCGACTCTCAATATAACAATCTTCTGTCATCGTCCGGAAAGAGTATTGCCGTTTTCCAACCCGACTTCACTGCACAATTAAAATGATTGACTGGATGCATCAATTGCTATAGACACATGAAAGGGGATTTGCAGAATCAAGGAGGAATGAAGGATGGATTCTGGTTCGAACGAAAATCGACGGCGCTCTGAACGATATAAGACTGTCAATCTGTTATCATACCGAGATGAAGCAGACAATGGAGAAAGCATACTAAGCAGCATGGCGCAGACTATCGATGTATCGGAAAATGGTGCCATGATTCAATTACAGCAACCTTTGAACAATCCATTAATCGCAGAGCTTGAGTTTGCATTTGAAGACGAGATTGTTCCGATAACCGGGTTGATTGTTGAGCAGTTTCAAACTGATGACGGACTCTGGAGGATTCGTGTTGAATTCCGAGATCTGAAGCCTGTTATTCGACACAAGCTATTGACTTTTTTGATGAATCTCCGTTAGTTACGACATCAGATTATCGGAACATAATTCGATCGGCGAGGGAGCTGGTTGAACTCACCTTGACAGTTTGTTATATAGAGATAGATCCGGTAGTGAGGATTTCGCCGTGCGCTTTTCAAAAATCTGGTTCATGGTTGTGCTTTTTTTGATGATCATCCCCAAAACGGTGATTGGTGGGATGTGGCCCTTCTTTAAAGATGCAGTTCCACCTGAATTTACTAATCCATCAAATGGTTCTCGGTTCACTACAGGTGATACTCCACCTGATATCCGATGGACCGGGACTTTTTCTGCAGATGAGTATGAAATCCGATTCTCGCTGACGTCTTCAATGATAGATTCTTTTTCACTTTTTTCATCTGTATCTCATTTAGATCTTGCCGCATTGATCGACCAGAATGACTGGAATGATATTAGCCTGCAGCTATTCTGCCAGGTCAGAGCAATCGAGAATCATCTACCGACAACTGATTGGTCCGAAACTCTTGAATTTGCGAAAACGATCACCGGAGCGCCGATACTTCTTTCACCCATCGACGACACACGTTACATCCCCGGCGATCCTCTTCCTGTATTTGAATGGTCAGCATCTGGTCCTGGGGACACTTATGTGATTGAGTTTGCAATGGATGCTGATTTCAGTAACTCATATGGACAATATATAACTCACGAAACACAAATCGATTGCAATGTAATGGGTAATACTGATGTCTGGGACCTCTTGTCAGGAACCTATTTTTGGCGAGTATGGACTTTGGAGAACTCATCTGTTCCTTCTCCTGCATCCAAGCCAGCCGCATTCTCAAAAACAACGATCCAACCCCCTGTTCCGCTATCCCCGGAAGACAAAACACATTTCGCCAGCGCGTCGACTCCTCCTGTTTTTCAATGGGAACCACTCGCACACAGCCCTGACGAATATCATATTCAGTTTGTTTACTGTCAGAATGCGTTTCCGACAGGGGGATCGTATATAACGATATCGACTCCGTATTTTACATTCTCTTCAGTTGGGATCACAGATGAAATGTGGCAGTCTTTTTATGGGCAGTTACGATGGAGAGTAGCCGGTATCGATCGATATGGAAATCATGGAGGCTTCAGTTTACCGTTTTCTTTCACAAAGGTTTCATCTGATAATTATATGGCTTTTGGTGACTCGGTCACTGGAGGTTATGGTGCATCGGACTGGGGAACCGGATATGCCGGATATCCGCCCAGATTGCGTAATATGCTCCGTCAACGATACTCAGAATCTATCAACGTTTTCTCTCAGGAAACAAAATCCTGGTTTCCGGGTGGTCATGCATTTACGGGTAGTGATAAAATTGCAGC
Source organism: candidate division CSSED10-310 bacterium (assembly GCA_016931515.1). Lineage (GTDB taxonomy): Bacteria > CSSED10-310 > CSSED10-310 > CSSED10-310 > CSSED10-310 > JAFGEQ01. The sequence continues at coordinate 135,083 of JAFGEQ010000015.1, forward strand.
AGCCATGGAATTCCATGGACCGCAGCATGTAATGATCATGATGGGCATCGTGGATATCGTTGACGATGGCGCACCGGGCTGCGATGATTATGATTGCCATACAATTGAGAATCTAGCCATCATCATTGATACTGTCAGGGAATTCACCGGGATTCCCTATCTCGCAGCTTTGCCGCCTGTTAACCCGGAATCAGAGATGGGATATCTGCAAGATGAAGTCGATGACTTGAATGACGAGATCCGAAATTTAGCGGTTTCAAAATCCGTTGCATTAGCACCTCTCGATGAAGCTTTTTTCAGCGCATCCCTTCCACTGGGTGATTACTTTACTTATGATTATGAGACGGAAGAACCGGATTGGGCTCACTTTAATGATATGGGATACCAACTGATCGCAGAAACATGGAATGGTATCCTCTAATGCCACATTCCTGCGATTTTCTAGTTGGACAATCCCGGTGATCAAAGAGGCAGCCATTGAAAAAAACACGAACGTCTGTTCAATCAAAAAATAAAAAAATCGATCAAGCGGTTAAAACCCGACAACCCGGAGCACATTTTTTTATGTCCTCCCTAGTGAAAAACAGGATTTTTCGCGAATCTGTCGGCATCATTCTTATCGCCCTGGCTGTCTTCCTGGTCATTGGCTTTTCTACTTTTCATTACGATGGGGAGGTATTTACTAGCCGTTGCGGGCGGGTCGGGACATTTTTTGTCAGAAATTTTCTCGCCTATATCGGGGTTGTGTCAATCATTCTCCCATTATCTCTTGTCATAATTGGGATCATTTTCTTTCGATATAGACAATTGGAGAGAAAGTGGATCCGCTTATCAGGTTTCCTGCTGTTTTTAATTTCTGCCTGTGCGTTTTGTTCCCATATATTTCCAGATAAATTAAACTGGAATGACTTTGTGTTTTCCGCCGGTGGCAAACTTGGGGTTGCTCTGGTTAATCCTATTCGCCTTTATCTGGATGTAACAGGCACATCGGTTTTATTGATCAGTTTTATTCTTATAACCATATTGGGGTTCACTGGTTGGTCTTATAATCGATTCCTTGCTTGGGCATATCGAACCGTCCGGTTGGGTGCTCATCGCCTGCATTCCTGGTTGCGCACAACTACTGATTCGATATTGATTCGAAGAAAGAACCGGAAAGCACTTAAGGAGGAGCAAAAATTACTGAAGAAGCAGGAATCAATCAAGCGAGTCATTGCCGAACAACCTCAGTTTGACAGAGTTACTATAAGTTCAGAAGAAGTGGATGATGACGAATCATTCGCTACTTCTTCACCTCTTGTAATCAATCACAAGCCACCCGTCATCAACCCCAAGATTCCTCCTCCTGATTACCTGCATGATGAAGATGCTGAAATTGTCGATGCACAAGATTCAATCACTGCGCATTCGCGACATACGGTATCGGATGATTCAAGAGTACCCCTAACCCGGTCAATTGAATACCAATATCCCGATATAAGTCTCTTCGACGATCCACCCGCAGTCGTTGAGAAAGAGAGTCACGCGGAGTTACTGCAGAAATCAGAGATGTTGATTTCGAAGCTACGAGAATTCAGTGTGGAAGGTCGGATTACGGAAGTCTGTCCGGGACCTGTGATTACACGTTATGAATTTGAGCCGGCACCTGGCATTAAAATAAGCAAAATAATCGGGTTATCTGATGATCTTGCTTTGGGCATGCGATCAAAATTCGGTTTGCGTGTATCTCCACTTCCAGGGAAATCAACTCTCGGAGTAGAAATACCAAATCATAATAGAGAGACCGTATATTTAAAGGATGTCCTGCTCTCTGATGAGTTTCAAAAAGCTCGAAAGAAATCTATTTTAAGCTTACCCCTCGGAAAGGACACAGCAGGGCGACCTTATATCAGTGATTTGAAGAGAATGCCTCACTTGTTAATAGCCGGAGCCACCGGTTCAGGAAAAAGCGTTTGCATCAATACAATTCTTGCAGGTTTGCTCTATGTGGCAAAACCCACGGAGATCAGATTTTTATTAATAGACCCCAAAATGCTTGAATTGAGTGACTTCAACAATATTCCGCATCTCCGCGAACCGGTTATCACGGATTGTAAACAGACACCTGATGCTTTGAACTGGGCAGTTGTTGAAATGGAAAGACGGTATCGGTTGTTAGCCGGGAATGGTGTTCGGAACATTGACCAATTTAACAGCAAGGTATCAGATCCAGATTACACAGGTGAATTGGAACCGTTACCATATCTTGTTATCGTAATTGATGAACTGGCTGATTTGATGCTCACTGCTGCCGCTACCATCGAAGACACAATCCAAAGGCTGGCTCAAATGGCCAGAGCGGCTGGAATTCATTTGATTATCGCCACTCAACGCCCATCAGTCGATGTTATTACCGGTGTGATCAAGGCAAATCTACCCTGTCGACTTGCTTTCCAGGTTGCATCCAAAGTTGATTCACGAACAATTCTGGATACGATTGGGGCCGAGAAGTTAATTGGGATGGGAGACTGCATATTTATCCCACCCGGCACATCTCAGTTGGTGCGTGTTCACGGTGCTTATGTCAGTGAAGCGGAAATCAAGCGATTAGTTCATCATCTGTCCCAGCAACCCGCACCTGATGATTCAGAAGAGTCTATTTTTGAAACTTCCGGATTATTGAGCGACGATATGGAGGCTGTGGATGATCCGATGTATGATGAGGCTGTCAGATTAGTGTTGACATCCGGTGTAGCATCTATTTCCATGCTTCAGCGGAGATTAAAAGTCGGCCACAGCCGAGCATCAAGGTTGATCGATTTCATGGAGCTATCTGGAATTGTCGGGCCACATATTGGATCAAAAACTCGAGACATTCTTGTCGATCCGGATGAGTTTTTAAATCGGATGAATGAGATAAAGGAAACCGACGTTTATGAATAAAGGAATATTTGTCCTTTTATTTCTCGCCAGTTCTATGGCATTACCTGCTTGCATGGCGGAATCAATGATGGACAGACCATCTGCGCGATTGAAACAACTGGTGGAAGCTCTCAATGAGTACCCAATATATCAACTTGATTTCAAACAGACCAATCAAAGTACAACGACCGGCCAGATCATTAAAGGTGAAGGGTATTTAACTATTCAGAAACCAGATCGTTTCGACTGGATCTATACAAGTCGACCAATGAACAGGATTACTTGTGATGGAAACTATATCGTTATGCTCATGCCTGACACACAGCAGGCGATGACCGAGAAAGCCGAGAACAAGGCTGTGATCTGGTCACCGATCTCATTATTGTCAAAGGCGAATATTGAATCACACTTTCGTATGAAGATACTAGATGACAATACGGAGAAATCTCAGATCAGGTTGTTTCCGATTCAACCTGATCAACCATACGAATATCTCGAGCTGACACTGTATGAAAATTCTTCCAAACTCATGTTTAGTCTGTTGATTTATGATCTGGCAGGAAACACAAATATTCTTGATTTCAGCGGATTAAAACAAATCGAAGATCGCCGATTGATTGTATTCCCCCCGATCCCATCCGATTATGATGTGACGGATTTTCAAGGTAATCCTCAGGATTATCGCTTTTTTTGAGGAGTATTATCTGTGAATCAAAGAAGCTCCGTTATGTTCTTTTTGGCATTCATCATTTGCTGCGTCTCCAGTTGTGCTCCAACTAGATATTACTCAACACCTCACGATGATGTTTATTTATTGGCTGATTATGAAGATACTCTTCACCAATGGATAACGCATGATGAAATTCACAACCGATTCATCAGCATTGCAGATGCTTCAGCTCTTTACCTATCATGGGAGGTACGACAGGGATTCATCAATGCTGTCAGAGATCGTATGAATCCAGATCCTCAATATCTGCAGGAAGTTATTCAAAGGAACTTAAGGCAGTTCGAAAACGGAAACGAGTTCTATTTCGGATTGTATTGCTATGAAGAAGATTGGTGCAAAATGACAGGTTTGAATCCTGTCTGGTATCTATCGATGTCGACGGATTCAGGAATCACAGTCAGACCTTCACTGATTGAACAAACGGAACTCCGAGCGGAACAGGCATGGCTGTTTCTCGATGAGTTAACTCACGGTCGGAAATTGTTTCGAGTTGTATTCCCAACTCATGATGATGAAGGTCGGATAGTAATTGATAAAAATACGCGTTTATTTTATATCAAATGTCATTCCCTGCTGGGCACAATGACATTTCGCTGGGATCTGGTGCCTATACCCCAAGACCTTGATTGACGCAGTAGATGTCAGACTCTAGCGAGCGGATCAATGATCTTTCGATATTCATCAAGAGCAAATCGATCAGTCATACCGGCAATATAGTCGCAGATAACCCGTTTCGGTTCTCCCGAACAGCGAATAGTCTCCTGGACTTTTTCAGGAAGAAGTCGCGGCGTATCAAGATAACGTTTAAACAATTCTTCCATAAGCATTTTGGCTTTTGATGTCATTCGGATCACCCTGTGATGATAGTAGAAATTTTCCAACAAATAATTTGACAGTTCTTTAAGTGATTCGGTCATTGTCATATCAAAACTAATCACGTGCGAAGTCCAGTTTCTTGCATCAGATGAAGTTATAATGCCGGAAGCAATAATTGTTTCCAGACTATTCGTCAATGCATTAATCACCAAAGAATCCTTGATGTGCCTGATAATCTCGTCCGCTCTAAAATCAACAGGCATCTTCTCAGCAGCAATTGCACTCTCAGCTTGTCTCCACAAGGTCAAATCCTTCAATTCCTTCTCCTCAAGAATACCCGATCTAAGGCCATCCTCCAAGTCATGGCAATTGTATGCTAATTCATCCGCCAGATTGACAATCTGACCTTCAAGCGACACCTGCTTCTCAGGCTCGAATCCTCTAACTTCGGGCTGATCGAAAATACTGGTATGCTTTATCAAACCCTCTCTGACTTCCCATGACAGATTCAATCCATGGAATTTCGGATACTTGTTCTCCAACATTTCAACCATCCGTAAACTTTGGCGATTGTGTTCGAAACCACCAACATCGGATGTCAATTCATTAAGAACCTGCTCACCGGCATGTCCGAATGGTGTGTGTCCAAGATCATGGGCAAAAGCAATCGCTTCAACAAGATCTCCATTCAGTCCGAGTGATCGAGCAAGTGCTTTCGCGACATACGCGACCTCAAGGGTATGCGTTAATCTTGTCCGGTAGTGATCACCCTCATAATTGACAAAGACCTGTGTCTTATATTCAAGACGACGAAATGCCTTGCTATGAACAATTCGATCGACATCTCTTTGAAAACAGGTCCGCGTGATGGATTCCTCTTCAGGGAAAGACCTTCCCCGAGAATTACTGGCAAGAGTTGCGAACGATGCCAGAACGTGCCTCTCGGTCCTCTCTAATTCAGTCCTATATCGGATTGCGTTCACAATTATCCCTTAATGTTCTCGAGATAAGCGATGTAAGGGAGGTTCCGGTAATACTGGTCATAATCGAGGCCATAGCCTACGACGAACTTATCTGGGATTTCGAATCCCACATAATCTGCCAGACTCTCTCCTGGATGTTTGGATTTTTTATCCAGTAAGGCGCATACAGATAACGATGCAGGAGATCTGCTTTTAAGTAGATTGACCAGGTATTTTAGGGTTAATCCACTGTCGATGATGTCTTCGACAAGAATGATATGCTTGTTAGTAATTGGAAAATCGAAATCTTTCAGTATACGGACAACGCCGGATGATGTTGTGCTGGAACCGTAGCTTGAAACAGCCATAAAATCGATAGAATGAGGGATGGTGACGGCCCTGGATAAATCAGACATGAAAATATAGGCTCCCTTTAGAACGCCAGTCAAAATTACTTTCTTATCTGAAAAATCAGAAGAAATTTCCTTACCCAACTCCTTGACTCGTTCTCTGATTTCGTCTTCGGAAATGATGACTTTGTAGTTCATAAAACTCCTTCTATACACTGGTAAACGCAGAAATCAGTTCCCTATAACTTACTCGATGAAATTAATTAAAATAGAAACTCTTTATCATCGCGCTCATTACGCGATTGTCATCAGAATCTTCAGATTCAGATGGAGTAAAGCTGTCGTTTGCAGTAATCGTTAATTCTTCAGTTTCGTTGTTCGCAATACGCTCATTTGCGATATCTAGTTTGATGATGAATTCTCCTGATAAATCTGAATACGTGCCGATTGTCTCATCTTTCAAATCTAGTTCAAGTGTCAGTTTATTTGGGAATCGATCTTCGGGAATCCAACCATGGATATATAAAGTCAGATCGCGATCAGCGCCTTTCAAACGACAGTGAGCCTGTTTACCCATCCAGCGCCATGATTCAGTTTGATTGGCACTGAATTCCTTTTGATACCATCCCTCACCAAAAGCGACCCGCGCTTCCGGCAGATCATCCACGTAAAGCGGTGGTGTTACCTTAAATGAGATCACCTTAATTTTGTTTTTATATACTCCAGTTTCATCCGGTATGACATACTTCAGGTCTGAATTCTTTGAATACAAACCTATCAGCATGTGAATATTCTGTGGCCTTGGAATCAGAGGAATTAAAACATCTCGAATATAAGAAATGTTGGGTCCTAGGCTTGGCAAGGAGTGGTCATCCTGGAAAATAATCCTGTTATCATCGTTGACATAATGGACTTTCACACTGAGTTGATCAGATAGAGATTCCGATGAAACAAGCGACCAATCATACTTTACGGTTTGAAGTGAATTGCCAGTTATCACGGATGGGATCCCCTCTACAGACACTTTAACATCTATTTTCTGACCCATTGAATCGGTGATCATTGCATCTTTTTGATCCGGAGAACAGGAGGTCAAAGAGATAACTGACAAAAACACGCAAGTTAGCAAACAGGTATAATTAGAGGATTGCACCGATGATCTCCGGATTCTTCTGAGAAACTGCAGCATCATCCTTGAAAACTCCTGATAAGTAAATCTTGGTTTGAAATTCACAAATCAACAGGCCCTGGACGATGCGGATGACCCGCAAGGTTCCTTTATAGACATCCTTTTTATAACCTATTACTTCCTGACTGATTGGGCTAAGTTCCTTCTCATAAATGTCAAACAAATCACCGACATCAGCTCCCATACCTTCGTTTAGTTTTACTGAAAAATTCGGAAGATCCGCTGGAATGATCTCTAATAATCCGGCAAATTCCGGACCCCAGCAGTAAATCGCATAAAGAGATGGCAATACGGCAACCGTTTTTAATTCTTTTAAATCACGAAGCTGAACCCAGTTTCTCTCTGCCAGATCCGTAACCCAAAGTCCCTTGATTCCCTTGTACTGCTCAAATATCTTCCACTGATTTTTCATTTCGAACCGGGAATCTCTCAGACTTATATACTCTTGCTCTGTAATCTGCTGTTTTTCCAGGTTTTCATCCAATTGATAGTATTTGCCATCTTCAATAAAAATCACAGTACGGTCGTCGTTAACAAGAAAGGGGTAAGAAGCCGGTCCATTGTATATATTTTTAGCAGGTTTCAACCAATCCTTCTCACTGTTCATCCGTATCCCTAAGATTTTTTGCTCGTAACCTTCATCTGTTTTTACCCTATCGTATTCCTGAAAAATATATTTTTGCCGACCATCCGGAAAGAACATGCCAAAGCTCGAATGTTGACCATATTGGAACATTTTATATCGTTGTTTTCCATCGATATCATAGTAGTAGATCACCCCTGATGTATCATTATATAGAGCAGCCCGACCGTTACCTCGAAACTGCGGATCCGCGCCAAAATCGCACGCAATATAGTTCGCCGTAAAACAACAAACATTCCCCGGTTCCTGAACTTTCTGACTTTTAATCTGCTCTTCATCAAACAAACTACCCTCACGAATTTGTCTTGCAAGTTCTTGAGCTTCTTGAAGGCGTCGAGCAAATTCGCGCTTCTGAGCCTCATCATTAACATCCTTGGTCTTGCAAGCAGATAACGATATCATGATTACAATAGCAATGCTGAATACTTTTCGCAGTTGATTCGTGTGCATCTGTAACATCTCCTTCATCTCCACCTCATCATCCACAATCATGAACATCAGTGATTCGCTTAACTTATATGAAAAAATACAAAGCGCGTCAAGGAGAGCATCAGATTTGCGTAATCAGAATGCTATCCAGAAGGCATTTGTGTTACATTGGGTTTCAGGAGAGACTCTTCAATGAAAAATCGATTTCAGTTGTTGATTTTGTTGGCCTTCACGTTATCAGGTGCACTTGGCTTGGTCTATGAAGTTATCTGGCAACGGCAACTTGCACTGATCTTCGGATCGACACTTCCTGCAACAACCGCAGTTTTGACAGCTTTTATGGGGGGCTTAGCAGCTGGAAGCTGGGTGTTTGGTCGACTTGCCCGTAAAATCAGAAAACCTCTGATCGTTTATGGTCTTCTTGAAATCGGTATTGGTCTTTTCTGTCAGTTTATGCCCGTACTTTTTCAGTGGATTAATCGATTCCATACAGAAATTTACGACCGTTTGGGTGGGTCACTTCTTTTCGATGCCATCCGATTTTTAATCGCAATTTTGTTATTACTAGTGCCTTGCGCACTGATGGGAGGAACGCTTCCGTTACTCAGCAGAGCATTGGTTCAAAAGAAACAATCACTCGGTAAATCTTTATCACTTTTATATTTTTTCAATACGATCGGTGCATCGATTGGAACTTTACTTGCGGGTTTTGTACTCATTCGGCAGCTTGGTATGACTAACGCCACAATAAGCACCGCAACGTTGAGCATTGTTCTTGGGATTGCGATTTGCTGCTTTTCAATTCGAATTCCCGCGATCGAGACAACAGCCGATCCTGATTCACCCTCAACAGACAGAAAAAAATCCTTCATTTCGTTACTTCCCTATCTGTATGCTTTTCTTGGAGCTGCCGCGATGGGTACCCAAGTGGCATGGACTCGTGCCCTAACCCTGGTGTTAGGATCAACTGTTTATGCGTTCGCTCTAATGCTTACTGCATTTCTGTTCGGTCTCGCGATAGGAAGCCTTGCTTCGGGCAGATTCATCGATCAGAAAGGATCACCTATCACCGTTGTTGGAGTTCTCTCGTTTCTTGTCTGCTTGTCTATTATCCTCTCGATTGCTTTTCTAAGCCGCTTGCCGGTTGTTCTCTTGCTGCTGTTCCCAATTTTTCACCACAATTTTTTTCTCTGGCAATCGTGTCTATTCATGATGTCCATCCTTGTTGTTTTCCCTGCAACCTTTTGCATGGGGGCTCTGTTCCCAGCGTTTGGAAAAGCATACATTGCTGAGTTAAAAGAGGTAGGTAAACAAGTTGGAGATCTTTATGTATGGAATACGATCGGTGGAATTTTTGGGGTTGTTATCTGTGGTTTTCTTTTAATTCCTTATGCTGGTACGCGCTTATCCCTCATAATTTTTTCGGTAGTATTCCTGTTTGCCAGCATCGGTTTACTCGCCGCAATCACTCACGATAAAAAAACGCTGACTAATTTGATTGTCCTTCTTCTTGTCTGCCTGCTTGGCTACAAAGTTATCCCAAGCTGGGAACCCGCTCTTCTGGATAGTGGCGTTTATGTCTATGCTCCACAATTATTAACAGGTTTTGAAAGTAACCGAAAAATTTTATTCGAACGAGAAGGATATCACTCCCATGTGACAGTATCTGAAAAAAATTCCATCAAGAGCTTAAGGATAAATGGAAAGACCGACGGTTCTGATGGAGATGATTTGGTTACACAAGCTCTTCTGGCTATACTGCCTCTCGCCCATTTAGCCAAGCCAGACAATGTCCTGATAATAGGGCTTGGGACAGGCGTCACAGCTGGTTCAGCTTTAAATTTTCCAGGTACAAAGGTCACATGTGTTGAGATTGATGAGGCAGTAATCACTGCGGCAAGGTTCTTTGATCATGTATCAGGCAATCCTTTTTCGCAGGATAATTTCAAGGTTATTCATGCAGATGCCCGAACTGTGCTGAGTTCGAATAAATCCAAGTATGATGCGATTATTTCAGAACCATCAAATCCGTGGATAACCGGTGTCTCCAATTTGTTTACAGTGGACTATTTTAAAAACTGTCTTAATAGTCTTACCGACGATGGTGTCATGTGTCAGTGGATCCACTCGTATTATATGGATAATGAAACTCTGCTAATTATCTTCAGATCGTTTCAAGAGGTATTTCCCTACTGTTCCTTATGGGAAGGGAGTCCTGGAGACTACTTAATTTTGGGGTCCCGCTCATTGAACATAGAAGCCAATGAAAACTATAATCATCTATTTAATAACCAGTCGATCCTCGCTGACTTGCAGCGTATAAACATTCTGTCATCATCCGCATTTTTAGACAGATATGTTCTGGGACCCGTTGAATTTCATAGGATGGTACAATCAACCGGCAGGATGTTAAACACGGATGATCGACCCTATGTCGAGTTTAATGCCCCGATGAGTCTTTACCATGATACCGTACTACAAAACCGGCAGTGCATCGAATCGTTTCGAAAGAAATAGTAGTTTATCTGAAAGAAAAATTGAAAGGTCAGATTGCCTTCCCTGACATCGGATCCTGCTCCACATACAGATGGAACTTCCAGATATACGGCCCATATATCGGGAGATCGATAATTTCATCGTAATCGATTGAGACAGTAAAAATTCTTTTTTCTGGCCACTTTACATCGACTTGACGGTCTGCATCGACGATCGGGATGTTATGTTTTTTTGCCAGTTCCAGAATTTGCTCGCGCATCGTGTATTCATTGAAAGCACCACGAGCTGCTTCTTTGTAGTGTTGTGAATAATTAATATTCAAAACTTCCTGGACCTCATCTGAGAATTCAACATATTTCCATTTTACCGGAACGAATTTGTAAGCCAGAAACCCGAGAATGGCTATAATAATAAGTGTTATTATCAAAGGGGCTTTTGATTCGGCTTTACCTTCCTGATTCCTTAATAAATTCATCATATATCCATCCTCCATGTTAGTCATCTGCTCTTTCCATATCATCTAACCCATACTTTTTCAATCTGTAACGAAGAGATCTGAAAGTAATGCGCAACAAATCCGCAGCATCTTTGCGAACCCCGCCTGTCCGCTTCAATGCCTTTATCAGAAAGTCCTTTTCGTATTCTCCAACGACACACTCAAGATCGATGCCGTCAGGAGGTATGTTGTTAGAAATCTTTGATTCCGTCAATTTTACCTGACGAAGGTATGATGGTAACGAGTCAATGGAGATAACAGATGCGGGTTCAAGTGCAACACAGCGTTCAATGACATTTTCCAATTCCCGGATGTTTCCAGGCCAAGAATATTGCTTTAGCACGTCAACCGCATCCTGTGCAATCGTCATTTTTTCGCGTCCACAAGCTTTTGAACATTTCTGAATAAAGTGTTCTGCCAGGAGAGGTATGTCGATTGTGCGTTCTCTCAGAGGTGGCACGTGGATCGGAATTACATTTAATCGATAGTAAAGATCTTCTCGAAATTCACGATTTTCTACCATTGATTCAAGGTTTCTGTTCGTTGCAGCGACGATTCGTACATCAACCGATATATCTTTAATGCCACCAACTCGCTTGAATTTTTTGTCATTTAAAACTCTGAGCAGTTTTATTTGTATAGATGGAGTCGTTTCTGCGACTTCATCCAGAAAAAAAGTGCCTCCTTCCGCTATCTCAAATAAACCTTCTTTATTCTGTACAGCGCCTGTGAAGGATCCTTTCATGTGCCCAAATAACTCAGTTTCAAGTAAATTCTCAGGTAAAGCGCCGCAATTGACCGTAACAAATGGTTTATCTTGTCTTCGCGAATGATAATGGATCGCCTTTGCAATCAATTCCTTTCCCGTTCCACTTTCTCCAGTAATGAGTACTGTGCTGCCTATATCTGCAACTCTGGTAATTGTCTCAAAAATTCTCTGAATCTCCAGAGATGTTCCTATTATATTCTCAAACCTGGTTTGACGTTTGATTTGGTCCTTTAAAAGCAGGTTTTCATTTTTCAGATCCCTGCTTTCGAACGCCTTCCGAACAATAATTTTAATCTCGTCGACCTTAAAAGGCTTAATTAGATAATCGAACGCACCCCGCTTCATGGCTTCAACGGCATTTTCGGTAGTCGCATATGCAGTAATCATGATTACCAAAATTTCGGGATTACTCTCTCTAATGCCATTCAATAGTTCCAAACCATTCATCTCGGGCATCTTAAGATCCGTTATAACCATATCAATCTTCTCACCCGATTCAATCAATGACAGAGCTGCGCGGGGATTGGAGGTCGATTGAACCGAATATCCTTCTCCCGAGAGAAGAATTGATAGAAAGTCACACATACTTTTTTCATCGTCAACCACAAGTATGTTTTTCAAACCCTGTTTTCTCCTTTTGCTCCAAGATCTTCGAATGTCCCGGATTCCGGTTGCCGGGACGGAAAATCAATAATGAAAGATGCTCCTTTTCTGGGAGTACTGCTTACCCTGATTGCTGCATTGTGATTTTCTGCAATTCGGTAAACGATCGCAAGCCCGATGCCGACACCTTTCCGTTTAAACGTTATAAAGGGATCAAATATACGGGAGATAACTTCCTGAGTCATCCCAACACCGGTATCTTCAACCGTTAATCGAAAGAAAGGTGGCTTAGGTTGAAAGTCCAGTATTTTCTTCGATACGTCGGCTTGTCTTTTGATCTCTGCTCGAATAGTTAAAACACCTCCCTCTGGCATTGCCTCTAACGCATTCTTTACAAGATTCCATGCGACTTGGGCAAATTGATCCTTATCCAATTCCACCTCGATATGGTCTTCATCCTTCTCAAATTTAATCTGAATCGATTCTTTATACGCCTCGCATGTCTTGATTAGTATGGTGATTTCAGACAGCACGGCAATAACATCGACCAGAGAAAATTCCGGTCTCCTTGGCCTTGAAAGATCTAAAAAATCTGTTATCAGCTTATTGAGTCGTTCTGATTCCCTAATTATAATCGACATTAAACGCGATTGATTATCGTTTAGCTGGAGCTGATCCCTCAGAACTTCAATTGAACCGCTTATCGAAGCAAGTGGATTTCGTATTTCATGCGCCATCCCTGCAGATACTTCCGAGACTGTTGACCATCGTTGAGCTTTTCGTTTAACTTCTTCCAATTTTTTAAAATCGGTGACATCATTCAATATCAACATCAGCCGGGCAGGATCTCTTTCCATTCGCTGAAGTATGATTACATCAATCGTTAACCATGTCGCGTCATCACCATGTTCAATCTGGTAGTTAATTTGCCGCTTGACATTCTGATCCATCTCGGCGATACGAAGGATACTCTGGACCAGATAATCCGGGAAGACATGCTCCAATCGAACCACATCCTGAAGCTCTTGCGGAAAGCGAAGTAACTTTTTTGCGGCCGGATTAACAGACAATATTTCTCCATCTTTCGTCATGGTTATCAACCCGGAGTGAATTTCATTGACAACACGCCTGTTCAGGTTCCAGAGGTAATTGAATTGGACATTTCGTGTCTTCAGAAGAATATTCATTTTTCTAATTCTTTTAGAAAGGCTGGTAGCAAGTATCGCCGTCAAATAGTATCCAATAAGATTGACTAGAATGATATAGATGGCAAATGTCGGAGGCGGCAGAAGGACTCCAGTTGTTTTAACGGGCCACCAGGTTGTCCATCCATGATACTGACAGAACACAAGTGATCCGAAACTGATGCTAATCAATGTTGCTATTATAAAAGCGCCAGATTTTTCAATCAGATAACTTGCTACAATGACAGTGACAACAAATAGAATCGAAAATGGACTTTCGATACCTCCCGTCGCCATTATAATTACCGTAGCAAGTAAGATATCACCAATGAGTTGAATATATGCAAGAGTGCATATATTGGACAGAATGTTCAGAAGACCTGAGTATATGATTGTCATCACCAGGATGGTGATGACGAGAGGAAACAGAAATCTCGATACACTGTAAAAGCCAGTGACTTCGAGGGGTATGGCAGTACCAAGCAGGAGTGTTGTCCCTATCAGCAATCTAGCGATAATTAGTGACTTAACTATATGAAACTGATCGTTATCGTCCCGTTCCCGACTGTCAATGAACATGGGCAAACCCACTTACTTAGACAGCTCTCCAACCAGACTAAACATGGGCATATACATGGCGATAACAATAAAGCCAATACTTACACCCAGAAAAGCCATTAGCATCGGTTCCAGCATCTGAGTCAGGTTTTGGACCGCAATGTCGACTTCCTCATCATAAAAATCGGCGATTTTCTCCAACATTGCATCCAAAGCACCAGTTGTTTCACCAACGGCAATCATCTGGGTTACCATCGCAGGAAACACTTCGGTGGCTGCTAGTGGTTCAGATATGGTTTTGCCCTCACTAATGGACACCCTGGTTTTCATGATGGCTTCCTCGATGATTTTGTTACCAGCCGTTTTTGCTGTTATTTCGAGGCCTTCAAGGATAGGCACACCAGATGCTATCAAAGTGCTAAGTGTTCTAGTGAATTTTGCAACAGCGACCTTTCGCAACAGGATTCCGAAAATCGGCAATTTCAAGGCAAGCGCATCCATAGTCTTACCACCTTTTTCGGTTTTCTTTGTATACCGAAACGCCAGGATTAAGCCGGCGACACCAGCGAGAATAAACAGCATATTGGCTTCTATAAATGTTGATGCGCTAATCACAATCTGTGTTGGAAGAGGTAAATTGGCACCGAGTGACAAGAAGATTTTGGCGAAAGTTGGGATAACGGCATACATCAAAAAAGTAACAACAGTTAATGCAACTGACACAACGACGGTCGGGTAAACAAGTGCTGATTTGACCTGTCTCTTAAGCGAGATACTTTTCTCCATGTACCCAGCCAGTCGATTAAGAATTGTATCAAGAATACCGCCCGTTTCCCCTGCTTCGACCATGTTACAGTAAAGGTCATCGAATATTTTCGGGTGTTTTCGGAGAGCATCTGCATATGTACTCCCAGCTTCAACACTTTGGCTGATATCCAGAATCGCTTTAGAAAATCGCGGATTTTGCGTTTGTTCTGCAAGGATTTCCAAACATTGAACCAATGGGAGGCCGGCATCAACCATTGTTGCAAAAGTTCGAGTAAAAACAACGACATCCCGTTCACTGATACCTTCTCCCAGACCCGGTATCTTGAGTTCAAAATCTTTCCAGCTGATTCCGATCTTTGTAGGAGTGATCTTCTGGCGTCGCAGGTTTAGTGTAACAGCTTCCTTTGAATCGGCTTCCATTATACCCGATACATCAACGCCGTTAACATCTTTCCCTTTCCATCGAAACTTTGGCATGGATTACCCCCTTATTTATTTTTGAGGACGGGTAGGTCCCCCTTTGGCGATAAGTTGTTCAAGTTCCTGAGGTTTGATTGAATTACCCATTGCATCCGCCAGAGTGATTTTTCTTTTCAGATAAAGACTAGCCAGTGATTGATTCATCGTGAACATATGAAAGCTGGACTGCCCTGTTTGCATTGACGAGTAAATCTGATGGATTTTATCTTCCCGTATCAAATTGCGCACCGCATCATTCGGCACCAGCACTTCGGCAGCCAATACGCGACCCTGCCCATCTCTCTTGGGAATCAGAGACTGACAAACCACGCCTTCCAGAATGAATGATAACTGCGCTCTGATTTGAGGTTGTTGATGAGAGGGGAACACATCGATAATTCGGTTTATTGTCTGGACAGCTGAGTTAGTATGGAGTGTTGCGAAAGTCAAATGCCCTGTTTCGGCACATCGAAGAGCTGCTTCAATTGTTTCAAGATCTCGCATCTCACCGATCAGAATGACATCAGGATCCTGACGCAAAACTGATTTAAGAGCAGCTGCAAAGGAATGAGTATCCGCGAATAACTCTCGTTGATTAATGACACATCCATGATGATGATGCAAATATTCTATCGGATCTTCAATCGTCACGATGTGTTTATGTGATTCACGGTTGATTTTATCAATTATTGCCGCCAAAGTGGTTGATTTTCCACATCCTGTTGGTCCTGTAACTAAAATAAGTCCCTTCGGTTTCTTACAGAAATCTGAGATAACCTTTGGTAGACCCAGTTCATCAAAACCCATGATTCGAAAGGGAATTGTCCGCACAGCAATTGCAACAGCCGATCGTTGACTGTAGATATTCGCGCGAAACCGGCTCAAACCTCTTACACCGAATGAAAAATCGAGTTCTTTTCGTTCCTCAAAAGTATGTTTTTGCGTATCGGTTAAAACAGAATAGGCCAGTTGCTTGGTTTCCTTGGGAGTTAATGGAGGAATCTCTTTGATCGGAGTAATCTGCCCATGAACACGAAGGTGAGGATGTGTGCCCGTTGTAATGTGCAAATCTGTAGCTTGACGCTCGATCATTATCTTCAACAGGTTCGGCATTGAAACACTTGCCATATCCTTCTCCTTTTCACTCCGTTCTAATTACCATACGTAACACGAACGATTTCTTCAATCGATGTCCTGCCCTCTTTAATTTTCTCCAGCCCAGAACCCCGGAGCGTCTGCATACCCAGCGCTACCGCTGTTTCACGAATTTCCATTGCTGATGCCCCTCTTAAAATTAACTCCCTGATTTCATCGGTTATTGTCAGTACTTCGAATAAAGCGACTCGGCCTTTATAGCCGGTATGTGAACAATGAGGGCATCCTCTACCTTTCTTGACGTCAATCGTTCCAATCTCGTTTTCCATAAAACCGATATGAATTAAAGCTTCAGGAGGCACTTGTACCGATTCGGAGCACTTAGGGCAGTTAGTGCGCGCCAGTCGCTGAGCGACGATGGAAATTACGGAGGAGGCTACCAGAAAAGGTTCAACTCCCATGTTCAGTAGACGGTTGATGGTTGTCGGAGCATCATTAGTATGAATGGTTGACAGTACCATGTGTCCGGTAAGCGCTGCTTTGATTGCAATTTCAGCTGTTTCAAAGTCCCTGATCTCACCGACCATGATAATATCAGGATCCTGTCGAAGAAAGGATCGCAGAGATGCGGCAAAATTAAGGCCAATTGCATCGTGCATTTGCACCTGGTTAATGCCCATCAAGTTGTATTCGACCGGATCTTCCGCGGTCATGATGTTATCGCTTATGCTGTTTAACTGTGTCAAGGCAGAATACAAGGTCGTGGTTTTTCCCGATCCCGTGGGGCCAGTGACAAGACACATTCCATATGGTTTATGTATCGCTTCTTGAAATTCAGCCAATTGTCGCTCACTGAATCCCAATTGAGTCATATCCGTTTGAAGATTCGATTTATCAAGAAGACGCAAAACGATCTTTTCGCCAAACAACGTCGGAAGTGTGGAAACTCTGAAGTCCATTTCCCGCTTTGGTCCCAGGCGCATCTTGATACGTCCATCCTGAGGAAGTCGTCGTTCAGAGATGTCGAGATTGGCCATAATTTTTACACGAGAAGTCACCGCATCTTTAATTTTTAATGGTAAACCCAGTTCTTTTCTTAAAACTCCATCTAACCGATTTCTAACTCTGAATGATTTCTCATACGGTTCAAAATGGATATCAGAGACCCCCATATTTATCGCCTTGATCAGGATGCCGTTCACCAGCTTGACAATAGGTGCTTCTAAGTCTTCAACAGCGACAATCGCGTCTTCTTCATCCTCATCGACGACTTCCAACTCATCAACCGCTCCGGATACGAGATCATCGAAATCATCAACATTGATGAATTCGGTCTCCGCATCAGTACCTCTAGCTGCTGGACCGCTATCAAAGTCATCGAAATCATCCATGTAGCCGGACTTAACTTCTTCCCGAGTATCAATTTCTGTTGAAGCCACCGCCAGGCTTTTCCCAGAGCCAAAGTATTTATCGATCGCTTTCCTGATTGCATTTTCTGATGCAACAACCGGTTCCACATGGTACCCAGTCATAAACTTGATATCATCCTGAGCGAAAACATTTGAAGGATCAGCCATGGCTATAGTTAACGAGGCACCTGTTCTGCTTATCGGAATAAGCATGTATTTCCTGGCGACCTCAGCAGGGATTAATTTCAGCACAGAATCTTCAACATCAAAGCTACTCAAATTTACAGAAGGCACCCCAAATTGATTGGATAGGACTTCAGTAATGTCTTCTTCACTAGCCATCTTCAACTTAACCAACGCACTGCCAAGACGACATCCATGCGTGGATTGATACCGTAATGCCTCCTCCAACTGAGTTGATGTTACCAAGCCCTCACGAATTAATATTTCACCTAATCGTTCACTCATTACGCGACCCAACCTCAGTCAGAATGACAGTACTTCCGTTCGCATCTACTTTATCATTGCACCACATAAACATTTGTGTTGTCAAGGAATTCAAACTGAACCTGTTAACCGGTCTGCTCAAAAATTGTTATCGGATCGGAACCCCGTTTGACAACCTCCTCTGTTATCAAACACTCTCTCAATCCCGTTAAAGATGGTAGATCAAACATAATGTCGAGCATTATACTCTCAAAAATTGATCTTAATCCTCTGGCACCCGTTCGCCGAGCCAAGGCTTCCGATGCAATCGCTTTAATTGCCTCCGGGGAGATGATCAGCTTGGATCCCTCGAAGCGAAACATCGTTTGGTATTGCTTGACTATTGAATTTTTAGGATCACGCAGTATCCGAATCAAATCATTTTCCGTTAACTCGTTGAGTGTTGCGATTACTGGAAGTCGTCCTACGAATTCAGGAATCAGACCGTATCGAATAAGATCCTGAGGTTGAGCTTTAACCAGAATGCTGTCCATCGATTGATCGCCAGATGATGCCGATACTGCACCAAAACCAAGTTTCTTGACATTGATCCTACTACGGATAATGTCATCCAAACCGACAAATGCACCACCTACAATAAACAAAATATCTGTCGTATCGACGGGAATCGTTTCCTGATGCGGGTGTTTCCTTCCTCCCTTTGGCGGCACATGTGCCACAGTCCCTTCAAGAATTTTGAGTAATGCCTGCTGAACACCTTCTCCAGAAACATCCCGCGTTATGGATACATTCTCTGCTTTTCGTGTAATCTTATCGATTTCATCAATGTAAATTATTCCTTTCTGAGCCCTTTCCACATCCATATCAGCTGCCAGCAGCAGCTTTAAAATAATCGTTTCAACGTCCTCACCAACATAACCGGCTTCCGTTAGAGTTGTCGCGTCAGCAACAGCGAAGGGTACTCTCAGAAATTTTGCGAGTGTCTGAGCTAAAAGGGTTTTCCCAGATCCTGTCGGACCGAGAAGCATGATGTTCGACTTCTCCAGTTCAATATAATTCTCTGGATCATTCTGAGACTCACGCTTATGCGCAATTCGCCTGTAGTGACTATATACAGCAACAGCCAAAATTTTCTTCGCCTTCTCCTGGCCGATGACATACTCATCAAGATACGACTTTATTTCTCTAGGCGATGGTAACTCTTCACTGCTAATCGCAAATTCTTCCGTCTCGGAGCGATTATTGTGCAACATCAAATAACATTGCTCAACACACTCATTGCAGATATATATCCTAGGCCCTACGATCAATTTCTCAATTTCGTTCTGAGACTTTCCACAGAATGAACACCGTTTCAATAAAGTTTTATCCTCGCGCATGCCAATCGCTCCCTCCAAGTCAGCAGGCACCTACTTTATGAGTATGATGCGGTTTCGTCAAGGAGGCACTATTAAACTGTCAGTTAAAATCTCGCTGATATGTTCTAATCGGTAGATTATAGTTAATCCGACCATCGCGATGCCGATCCATAATTTTGCCGGGAGTCCAATAAAAAAAACATTCAATGCCGGAGCAAACCTGTTGCAAAATCCCAGAACCAGATCAGTCAACCAAAGTAAAAAAACAACTGGTAATGCAAGACTTACTGATACCCGGAACAGGGCTGCTGCTTTTTCGATAAAGAAGTACGAATCATTGAGGATCTTAACATCCTGAACATTCATTGTATCCAGGCAATGCAATGGTATGATCTGAAAAGTCTCCGATATTTTAATTATTGAGTATCGATGAATGCCGAGTGAGAAGAAAAGAGTCATGGAGAGAAGAAGGTAAGTTCTTCCCAATGAAGATGCTCTCGTCTGCATTGTCGGAACAAGGATTGATGATAGCGTTTCACCCCTATTGAGATCAATCCATTCACCTGCTGATTGAATTGCGTAGAAAGGGATAGCGGAGACAAAGCCAATTGAAATTCCGATCACAACCTGAAGAATGCATTCAAGTAGAATATCAATATCAATCCGATCGCGACGGATGCAAGGCGTTATACAGAACGTCAAAAGCATTGCCAGGGCGATTCGTATTTTTCCCTGAAGCAGGTTTGCCCCGAAAGCTGGAGAGAGAAGTGTCACCGGCAGAATCCTGGCAAATCCCAAGACATAATCTGAAATTTTACTCAATTCCATCCACAACCTTCCAGAATCAAATTGAAATCAGTCATGATTTTTATAGAGAACCGAATGATTATAAGCATCATCCACTGACCCGAAATCAAAAGGACGAGAAATACAGCAAATATCTTAGGAACATACGATAGAGTATGCTCCTGTATCTGAGTCGCAGCTTGTAAAAAGCTGACAGCGAATCCAACGAACAAGGCAGTCAACAGAGCAGGTGCTGAAATGTAGCATACGATCAGTATTGCTTCACGAAGATATGAAACTATCAAATAATCCATGCTCTGCTCACATGTATCCCGACAGGAGACCTTTGGTAACCAGATACCAACCATCCGACAAGACGAACAACAGCAGTTTGAATGGCAATGAGATCGTAGTTGGAGATAGCATCACCATCCCGAATGCTTGAAGCACATTGGCGACAACGAGATCAATGATAATGAATGGAAGAAAAAGTAAAAAACCGATCTGAAAAGCTTCTTTCAACTCCGACAGCAAGAAAGCAACCATCAGATTGAGAAACTCATTCTCAGATCCATCCTCTCCATATAGTTCAGAAGATAGATGAGACATCATGATCCGTTCGTCTTCGTGAGCATGCTTTTTAAAAAACTGTTCGACTGGCTCGTGTAAACAAGTCATCAAAGTTTTAGCAACAGACTCGATGTTGTCAGGGTCATTCAATTTTTGCCATGTCAAGTCTGAAACTTCCACTCGTCCTTTGAAATCCTGAGCAACCGGCATCATTATAATGAGTGTCAGGATCAAGGATAATCCTGTGATTACAATATTTGGAGGAATCTGGGGAGTCCCCAAAGCCGATCGTAATATGGAAAATACTGCTGATAGTTTTACGAACGATGTACCGATGATGACAAGAAAAGGAAACAGTGAAAGAAACCCAAAAATAACGATTAACAGCCCAGGTTGTTGAAAAATCGTATCACCTGTCATGGTTTTGCCCTTCGATTTCTTGACTCATTGTATACTCCGCGGATGACCTTATTCCGGGGTCACTACATACATGAAGTAAAACTTGCATTGAATCTCCACTCAATCCCAAGATTAGTTCTTGATTTAGATAATTAATAACAAGAATTTCATTGTGATTTGATAAACGGAGTCTTGTTTTCAGGCACAATTTGTCATTACCTCGCTGTTTGCTGGTTCCAGCGGATATTGAAAACTTCCTGATAATGCAAACCAATATTGATATTCCGACGACAGTTATTGCACATATTTTAAGAATCGATAGGATCATCGTACCACCTTAACCCGTTCGAAGATTTCGACACCGAATTCTTCATCAATCCGAACCAGCTTACCCCGTGCGATGACATTATGGTTTGATCTAATATCAATCAAAGAACCGATTGCATGTTTAAGATTTAATATCATTCCAGGTCGTAGACTCGATAATTCAGCGAGAGTCAAAACCAATGATCCAATGACAGCCCGGATCGGAATCATTGGTTCGTCCTTCATATCAATCATTTGAGTTTCACAGATCATCGTACCGAATCCGGGTTCACTCGATAAAACCTTCTCTCGTTCCATAATTTGTCCTCTGTTTTTATAAGTTGACCCTATGCGAATCTGAAGATTTCCATCAGAAATCAAACACTGCCCGACAACGATCGGATCAAGATTGTGACCCGGATCGAGCTCCACTGTAATGTTGTTTCCACGCTGGATAGATTCCCATTTATCCCCTGATATGAGACCTATCAACAAAATGTCGCCTGGAATCAGATTTTCCCAGTATGTCTGCGGAATCAACAGATCGCTCAGCACACAGGCCAATGGAATTCTCATTCTAAAGCACATCTCGAGATCGGTAATGCTATTGTCTGGCACGGAGTTTAAATAATAATGTACAAAATCAATAAGCTCCTTCTGCTCAACCATGATGGGCATTGACACAGATCGCCCAATCTCTTCACAAAATATCTTTACTTCGAACCTGATCAGATCCTGCCCGGAAGTCGATCTCCTTCCTAAATATTCAGCAATAATGTCTTGACCCGGAAGGATTCCCTTGCTGATCACCCTGCAGTAAGCACTCGCAATCGAATCAAGGGCTTGGGTAGGGAAATAACTTATCTGATCAGACATCGAACTTAAGCCATAGTAGAAAAGTAGATAGGATTTTAAATTTTCATGATGAATCCAGAAATTTATTGCAAGATTGGCTTGCTTTGAAAAGATTTTGATTCCAACATCATCTTCCGTAGACCCGTCCTCCGTTAAACTTGATGGGTATCCAACCAAAACCAGTTTATAGGGATGATGAACTTTAATAACGTCCATTGCGATATTCAGGACATATGGGAAAATTTCTATCTTAGACTTATCGTTGATATAGTATTTTTCAAACGGAAGAAGTTTTTTTTCATCAAGCCAGGTACCATTCGCACTTCCGAGATCCATCAACGAGATCCTACCGATACCATCCACGATCAGACAGCAATGTGCACCACTGATTCGGCCATCTTTTAAACAAATCCCCGCTTTGGGACTCCTTCCAATAATAGCGATATCATCATGATGAAGGCGTCCATGATTGTTACTCCAATCACCTGATGAAACCGATATCTTGTATTGCATCTCCCATCGATCCCAATCCGGTAAGCAGATCATCGGGAACTCGAGGGAATTATCATGATGCTGAATTCGATTATGTATACGTTCAAAAATTCTCACCATTTCATTGCGAATCATGACCATTTCATGACTAATCCGTGGCAACAAAGCAGACATATCAGTGATCATCAACTGGATCCTCACCGGGAAGCGGCAATTGTTCCTGTAAAACATCGTATTCCAAGCAAATAGAGAGATGATTCTTCGTGTCGGCTGACAATTCATCAAGCCCGGGTGACACAAAAAAACGAAACTTGACTGGGTTTCTAACTAAATGGGTTATGGCAAAAATCAATTCTTTTTTTCTTTTTTGATTCCAGAAATTCGACCCTGATTGTATGAAGAGACTGAGTTCAATGCATGGTTTGGAGTATTTTATAATGATTTGCATTGGACCAATCACTTGAGAATGGATCTGTAAAGAAAACTGACAGTGGCCAAGTTTCATCTTACCGATATCCGTTGCGATCTGACCCAACACAGATGCAATCTTCAATGGATAATTTATCATTCCTGTTTCATGCGCAACGGAGTTGCTAAATTGAAAATTCATACCCTCTATTCGTTCGTTTAACTGACGATTTTCATGGTTGATTAAGACATCATTTTCAGGATACTTCTTCTTTCTCCTGTAAAATCGATAGAACATGTCCCGTTTTTGTTCAGGCGATTCTGGATCAACGTGAATCTCTTTGAACGTACCGCCCAATTTTTTATCGAATACTAACATAATTAAAACTCAGCCAAACCGATCGAAATTCAATTCTCGAAAATCTGTATTGAATATTCGTTTTATTTTTTGTTTGCTTGTAGATTCTCTATGAGCTTTGAATTTATTGAGTGCTCGTTCGAGAATGACCATCTTTCGGCACTGCTTTTCAATGGCGACTTGAATGCGCTTTTTTAGCAGAGCGTCTGATTTGATCTTATCGAAAACCCAGTTAATTTCGCGTCTTAAAGCAATCGATTGATTGATGATCGAATGAAGGTATGAAACAGATTGGAGATCATTTGAATAAACCGTTCTCAGCTTTATTTCTCGTAATTCTTCCTGCAAGTATCGAGCTTCCCGCTGCGCGAGTGATATCCGTGTCTCACATTCCTCTTTTTCTGTTTCCAATACTCGACGCAAATTGCATGAGTCGGTCAGTTGACTCTCTATCCTGTCGACAGCAAATTGAAAACGGTACGAATGATTATTCATCGCTCACGACCAATAGTGCTTCTCAAGCACAACAGCATCTCCTCTAACGATTCAAATGCTGCCGAATGGTTGTAAAGGAAACCATCAAGGCACGATTTTACCCGAATTGCTTCGTCCAATTCCTGATTTTTACCCGATTCATAAAAACCAAATCGGATAGCATCCTGATTTGCGTTATACAGTGCCAGTGCCGACAAAAGTCGTGCAATCGTTTCGCGATGGTCTTGTGATACAATGTGATTCATGAGTCTGCTTTTCGATTTCAATAAATCAATCGCTGGATACCGATTTTCGTAAGCGAGATTTCTGGACAGAATTATGTGACCATCAAGGATTGAGAGAACTTCATCTGCTACTGGATCTGATAAATCATCCCCTTCAACCAGCACAGTGTAAAATGCTGTAATAGTACCACGTTCATTGGATCCTGTCCGCTCCATGAGTTGAGGTAATTCGGCATAAACAGACGGCGGATATCCCGCACGAGCAGGCGGTTCACCTCTTGCCAAACCAATTTCACGGAGTGCTCTTGCAAAGCGAGTAACCGAATCCATCATAAGACACACATCAAGTCCTTGGTCACGAAAATACTCTGCCAATGCTGTTGCGACGTATGCTGATTTTAAATGCACAATCGCTGGTTGATCAGAGCTGGCCACAACCACCACGGAACGAGTCAAGCCATCTGTACCAAGACAGTCCTCGATAAACTCCAAAACTTCCCTGCCACGCTCTCCGACGAGATTGATGACGATTACATCCGCGACCGAGGAGCGAGCTATATGTCCCATGAGAGTACTTTTTCCGGTTCCTGCTCCTGCAAAAACACCGAGTCTTTGACCTTTACCAATTGTCAGGAACGTATCAATAGATCGAATTCCTGTCTGCATAATTGTCCGAATCCTGCGCCGTTTCAAAGGATCAGGAGCAGGGCGATGCACGTCGATCAACTCGCCCTCCGGTTCCAACCCCTTACATCGGGGACCCGGTACTATCAACTGACCCAAGCCATTGAGAACACTTCCGAGAAGATGAGATCCACAGCGAAACCTTAGAAAGGAACCAGTCGGAATCACACGTGCTTCCGGTTTTAAACCGTTTACAGAAGCATAAGGCATGAGAAGACATTTTTCATTCCTGAACCCTATCACTTCAGCATCAATTGATATCCCCGGCGTTTCAATCCTGCATATCTCACCGATTTTTACATGTCTTATACCTGATGTGATAAGAACTCCTGAGATTTCATCAACATATCCTACAATCTCAAATCCCGGCTGGTCTTTTACTCGCTCCCCTAGCGCTACTAAATATTTTGCGAGATTGCTCATGATGCAATTTCTTTCCTGATACTGTTCGGTTTGTAAGGTTTGAAACCACGTAACCCAACCCAGGCAGTGATCAGACATCCACCTAATCCGAAGATGACAGTGAGAGCAATTGCAACAGGTATTTTCCACGAGGGCGATCTGCAATTACTTGAAACTCCCGGTCTTGACAAGCCAGCTGATTTCGTATTGTTTCCACAAGTTCTCACAACAGTTACATCCTCATTGTCAATTCCACCGATGCTGCTTGCTATTAAAGCTTTAATCGCTTCATCCGAAAGTGTTAAAGGCTGGGATTGATCAGGAATCATTTTCAGGAAAACTGCAGCCGTCCCCGGCATCTCCACACCAGATCGCCCCGATTTTTCCATTACAGGGAGTGTAAGATGAACCCGAGCCTTTGCTATCTGATCGTCTTCCTCCAAAGTCTGTTGTAACTCCCCACATAATGCACTGAGGTATCTTGTTTTCTCCTGAAGAGTGGTCGGAAGCATACTCTCCTTTCGGAACAATTCCTGAAAACCATCCGGTTTGCTTCTTGGCAGTTCAGCTTTATTGATAATACTCAAAGCATAACCAGCCGATTCTTCCGGCACTGTTACCATCCAGTTGTCAGTATCGTTGTCCCGCTCTTTACGCGCCTGTATCCCAGCTGATTCAAGTGCCATTAAAATCTCGTTCGCCTGGGATTCGCTCAGATTATGGTGAAGTTCGACACGACACCCGCATATAATAATCAGGACGATCATTGTTGCTGTTTTGGATAGCAAATTCATTGCTATTCTTTCAGACCTGAGTATGAAGAGTTGTCTTAACAGCATTCATCATCGATTCGACGATTTTTGAAACCGCCATTACTTCTTGATTCAGATTCAAGAGAATACTTTGAAGAGAGAGCAGTTGCCATTTATCGACACCCTCACCACCTAGAATTTTCTCCAGGGATTGATTGACTTCTATACTTTTTGAATTGACGGTCTTCAACATTCCCATGAACGAGTGAAACACCTTTTGTTGAAATGATTCCCCATATAAATGCTCATCCAGAGAATGAATATCGACGCGACATGCGTTCATGCAATTTTTAAAATCGGTCTTTTCAGTTTGCAATCGGTGATTGGTAGGCAAGCCATTAAGATCGTAATTTCTTTCAGGTACTAGATATGGGGTGTTTGATATTGGCTTCATCATGCAACCTCACGGCTAAGTTGCAACAGGTTCAAAGCCCATTGCCCAGCGACTGAATCGGGAAAATCAGTATACACAGAATGTAGAATTTCCTGACCAGCGAGGATCCGATGTGTGCATAGATACAACTCGCCCAGGAAAGCTCGTGCTGCAGGATCAGAAGGATTACTCTCCAGAACCATCTCGTAAGCATCTTCACACTCCTCGGTTCGACCACTCATTAAAAGAACATTGCCCAATCCCAGCCATCCACCAATCCACTCAGGATTCAACGCTAAAACAGAACGAAAACACGACTCCGCTTGTGGATACTTTCCAGCACATCCCAGCATATAGCCAACCTCAATCATCGTCTCCATAATGCAATCCATTCCATCCATCATTCTGCATTCTTTGCTAATCTGATCCGATGATTTGATATTATCCATCACTTTCATACATCGACCCCTTTCTTGGAAATTTTGATTTCCGTTACTTTATGTTTCTCAATGCATTCATTGCAGCATCATGCCTGAGCCTCATGATGTTTGAGAGCAATGTAAAGATTCGTGCTTCCTGGAGCATTTCCTGTTGAATCCCAAGCATCTCCATCGGCGTCATCCCCCCATTCACTCCCATCATGTTTTCTTGTCCAAATGAGTCGAAAAAAGCTGTAATCGCGGACCCTCCCGGAATCATCGATGCAGCTGTTCGCCCGGTCGCCATAAGAACTTTCCCGAAAGTCTGCATGATGGTTGAGAACCTTGTTTTTTTTGAACATTCCTGGCTCTCATTCAATGGCAATCTGCATGAAGTGAATGAATAACCGGAAACAGGTGTCGTCATTTATCACCTCGAACAGTGTTCACACGTGATTGTGCTGCCTCAGCAAGATCACGAAGATTCTGGAGCTGTTCGATCACTTCCATCAATCCCATTCTTGCCGTTTCGCTTCTGAGAGAGAGATCAAAATCATCGTCCCAGACACTGTTTTCTTTCAAGTTGTCACATAATTCCATCATTTCCTGCATGATTTCTTTGATCCGGCCTGTTTCGATAAGTGATTGCAATAATGGAAACCGGAGATATCCAGCGTCTTTCTGAACCGATGGCACGCTATCGATTTGACTCCATAACTGTTGTGTATCAACCAATTCATTTCTCATTGAATACTCCTTTCGTTTAATCATCCGACAGAGTGTCGGTGAGAAATTGCTCAAGTAGTTTCATACATGCAGAGGTTCGGGAATCGATTTCACCACTTTGCGATTCGAATACACAATCGCCGGTTTCCAACGATGAATCGGCTATAAACCGAACCGTTGAATTCCATGCTTCGTCATCTGCGATTGTCTGCAGACGATCTTTGTACATCTCAAGATCTTGTGGATTTATTCTGACTTTTATTGCACGGTTTTCTTTCAGAGACTTGAGTCCAAGAACAACACGATCTACAATCCACTGCGGATAATCACGCTTATGGATCGCTACCAGTTTCTGAACCAATGTCATGCACAAATTTACAATCTCCCTCCGGGATGACATTTCAAGATCGGCTCTATACCTGTTTGCATCCAGAACGAGTGACATCGCTTCCTTCTTGCCTGCATCCATACCTTCCTGATAGGCAGAGGTCCTGATTGTTTCGGCCTCTGCTTTTGCCGCTGAGATAACTTGTTCAGCATGTTCACGAGCTGCAATCATTAACTTCTTGACTTCATATCCAGCCTGCCGGGTTTCTTTAAAAATTACCCGGGTTGCTGTTTTTCTGCTATTTGTTATGCATTCATTCATCAGTTGAAATCCATTGCCCTTTTCCATGCATCAATAATTATTCGATCATCGCTTTCAATCATCGGATATCTCCCATCCATTAATTCGGATCTGAACGAAATCCACTTCTCAGGATTCATTTTATATTGAAGCCACAGCAGGCTTCTTGTCTGATCACACTCCGGCAGTCGCAAAAAAGCAGATCGATAACAATCCGCCAATGTCACGCCTTTACCATCATCCCTGCAAATTCCATCCAGAATTTCGATTCGACGCCAGTTAAGCAACGGTAAATACTTCCAAGAGACTTCCATAAACCGGTAGCGATCGATCATTAACGGAAATCCGGATAACAATTTGTCCAAAAGAACAACCTCATCCCGAAGAGGCTCAGATTCGCTCACATTCGGAAGCATATCGACAACATGTAACAGATCCGGACATCTTCGAAGTACATATTGCCGAAATCCTTCAATTTCTTCTCCACTCAGGTTCGCTAACCGCTGAGACAGACGATCCGGGTGGACAGCGTTCAAAACCAAGACAGGCATCAACAACAATATTTCATATGCATCCTGTCTGAAACTGATCAGATATTCATGCTCCTTTGTCCTGGAATCAGCCTGATGAATAAAAGAATTAATCCCATCTAAGCACTCTTTAAAATGTTTAAGATAATCGCATTCCAACAACATAACCGACCTTTCCACCCTCGTCTGAAAATCGCAATAACTCATTTATATCAAGTAATCATTTTTATGTCAAATTATTTTACATTTAATTTAATTCACGAGATGATTCTTTTCGTTTCCAATTTTCTCAAAATCAATTAGAATGCATTTAGTGTTTTAAAAGTTAGAATGGAAAGGAGACTGCCATGAAAAAAATTATCTCAATCGCTGGAAGCATTTTGTTCTGCTGTGCGTTTGCGGTCATTGCCTGTGAAGAAACGCAATATATCGATGGAGTTACCTGGACATTTCATCGGATGGATGACGGTAACAGCTTCCATGAACTCCGCAAGGCAGGAGAATTTACTGAGGGCGACACACTCAACCTGACGGCACCTTGTCAGGGTCGTCATATTGATTCAATTCAGATCGAATGGGAAGATAATCATTCGGACGTTCGAGGTGAGGTGGTCACGATGCCTGGGAATCGAAGGCTCGGTGTTCGGGATGTATCCGGTAAAAAAAGAGAAACCTGGACGGTACATCAGAAAACAGACCGTTTCAGGGTCGAGTTTTCCGGAAAGCGAGGCCATCGGTGTCGAGTGAAATGGATTCGTGTTTTTTATGGTGTAAATGCTGCTCCATATAATCCTAAAGAGCAGGTTCAATCTGCTGGTGATGCATCTTATGATTTAATCGATCGTCTGGGTTTACATGATGGCAAGATTCAAAGAAAAGCCCGGGCAATCCGCTGGAATGGCTCACAAATTGTTATTGCAGTCAAGACAGACAATGGTCAGGAGATACTGAAGTTGAATCCGGATGAGGTTAAGAACCTCCTTTTTACTGAGCGGTGGGGGAATGCAGTAGACAAAGATGGCGGTCGTTTCCCGGTGCGAGTCAAGAAAATGAATGGCGGGATGATTGAATTAGACAAGAATCTGAATGGAAATATAGTCTCCAAACCACCCATCGATATTCATCATTACAAATCCATAGAGTTTAAATGACCGGCTGCTGGCATGAGTAAATTTTGGGGAGGCATTTCGCTCCAAACATTTTCGTTTTATCACGTTTTGGCTATCGTAGTAATAACAATAATCTTAACATCGATAGTTGTCCGCTTTTCAGTAATCAGACAATCGAACACGCTTTTCAGAAAACGATCCCGTTCTGTCGTTACCGGATTGGTCAACGAGCAGCTGGCTCCGTTGCTGCGAGGTTTTCCGGGCATGCCATCAGAAGCCCGTTTTATTGGAAAGCCTATTGACTACATAGTTTTCAAGGGTTTATCCAAGGGCGAGGTGGAGGAGGTTGTTTTTGTGGAAGTAAAATCCCATTCCGGCATTGCTCTTTCATCAATTGAGCGCTCGGTTCGCAAAGCGATTCGAAATCATCAAGTCAGTTGGGTCGAGTATTTTCCAGAGTAAATCAACTTCAGATCTCAGGCGCGGATTCGATTTTGCTTGTTTCGATATCCTTGGAAGTATAGAAATCGACGACCTGGAAAAAGACTAAATGGCTGCTGTTTCGCTGGTAAAGCTGAAGTCACTGATAACCATTGGCGGAATGAGTACCTTGTTGAACCATGCCTGCCGAAGTTCAGGAATTCCAACTTCTTCAACATTTGTTAAACTGACCAAAGGACTTTCATTAAATCGCAGGTTCCTAAGTGGTTTTACGATTTTTCCATTCTCTACAAGGAAAACGCCATCTCGTGTCAGACCCGTCAGCAGCAGATGGTTCGGATTGACAAATCGAATGTACCAGAAACTGTTGACCAGTATCGCGTGATCAGTTCTGCGAACGATGTCATCGAGACTCTGATCCGAGCCGGAAAACTCTATCAGAGTTGGAAAGGCTTTAGGCTGTAATCCTTGCTTCCGAGCCCAAAAAACGGATGAAAACAAATGTTTTTGAACGCCTTTTTCAATGATCGGATACTCCTCAACCGGTATTCCCTTGGAGAACATGCTACTCACTACCCCCTGTCCGCCAAAATCCAGATCGAATGCTTCTCCGAACATTGCCGTCGGGTAGTCCGGACTCGAAATCCTGCTATACACACTGATCTCGGGGCTGAAGAGATGTTTTCCTATTGGATCTGAGACCTGAAAATGAGTAGTTAAGGGACTCCTGCCCTCCGTTGTTTTCCTTGAATCCATAGTAAAAAATGCCCACATCAGATAATTCAGGGCAGCGGTCGGTGTCAGAATGACTTTGTATTCGCCCGGTTCGATGTATTGCGCTTCCCTCGACCACGCAGCCCAATCGCTGCACTTGCGCGTCAAATCCTGAAAATCCAACTTGTCAATCCGATGAAAACCACGGTTCTCCCTGCAACTGCCATCTCCCGTCTCCGTACGGACTGTCAGAGAAAAATCCGCCTGCGACTCCGGATGCCAGCAGAAATGACCGGATGTGTTAGCAATCGCAGTATACTCCCATCCAGTTGTGAGTGTTCCGAAAGCTAATAATTTTTGTTGGGTTGTGAAATGACAAACCGTTTCCAGCGCAGCAATTTTATCATCAGCAGAATACTCCGCTGTAGATTGATCAAAACAATGTGACGTTTTGATTTGCTGGGGTTTTATCGGGCTGATATGCTCCGGATTTTCAGGGTATAATTTCGCCATCTCAATCGCTTCCCGAACCGCCTGATCGATCGATTCATCATCTGTCACACTGGTCGTAAGTCCAGCTTCCCGCTGACCGATCGATACCGCTATCCCAAGAGTACGTCTCTCTGACTCAACATTCTGAATCACTCGATTGCGAGCAAAACGCGTCAGTCCGGAACGACCCCCCTGTACCATGACCGCTGCTTCCTCGGCACCATAGCTTCGACATCTGTTCAGGGTTTTTTCCATGATGGATGTGCATTCATTCTTTGTCTTATCAAGGATCATATTCTGGCCTTTCCAAAAGTTATCTTTCGAAGCCTGAGGGGGGAGCTTGCATGCGTTAGCTGCGCCTGCTGCATGGGTTGCCCCTTACCGCAATTGACGACACCTTCCCGACACCACTCGCCCTTATGGCAGATGGTATCGACAGAATTCCAGAATTCGGGATTCCGGGATTGGTAAGTAAAACCTCTCAACATATTCGTTTTTTTGCCATTTTCAATGCACCATACCGCATCACCACCGAACTGAAAATTGATACGTTGATGATCTATTGAAAAGCTACCCATCCCATCTACGAGGATTCCATTCTTTGTATCCGCAATCAGATCGTTCAGAGATGGAGACCCTTTTTCGCCCGGCTCAATGGATACATTCGGCATGCGGAGGATCGGCATACTGCTCCAACTGTCTGCATAACCACAACCTCTACTGTTGGATTCTCCAATATAGTGTGCCGTTCCCCTCGTTGTGCTATAGCCAGTCAGCAAACCGTCCCTGATCAGATGCCATCTGCCCGTTTTAACGCCCTCATCATCCATGGGAACTGATGAACGACCATTCGTGATCGTGCGATCGGCAATCACATTGAAAATCGAAGATCCATACTGGAGATTATTGAGTTTATCGACTGTGGCAAAACTCGTACCCGCCATATCCGCTTCCCAGCCCATGACCCGGTCAAGCTCCGTTGCATGACCAATCGTTTCATGGATCACCAAACATGTATGAGTTGGCAGGAGTATAAGATCCGTCACTCCTTCCGGACTCTCCGGAGCTTGTAGCTTCTCTATCGCCTCTTCAGCCACTCGGCTTGCTTCCTCCTGCCATGCCGTCCGCAGAACATGCTCATATCCGATGTTCAGGGGCGTTAGAACGTAATTTCTGCTTTCAAATCCGGAGCTACCAACAGCTGTCGCTGAGAACATTCCATCCACACGCATCAGCAACTGGTCGGAATAACTGCCTTCCGTGTTCATGAAAAACTTATGCTCCCGACGAAAACTCAACGTTGTTACCGCCCTTTTTATCTCGTTCCTTCGCAGCAATATCTCATTGATACTACTCATTAGATCCAGTTTCTCTTGGATCGATACCGAAAATGGATCAGTTTCGTAAGGTGTTCTCCATTCCACCGTTTGCACCGGCTCCGCTGCATATGGCGTCTCCAGACCAATCGTCGCACTTGCCCGAGCAATTTTCAGCGCTCGAGCCACAACCAATCGAATCCCATCAGGATCGAACTGTTGCGTAGCTGAAAAACCCCAACCATTCCGGATTCGTGCCTGAATTCCGATACCCTCGGATCGGTTCGTTGACAGGTTCGTCGCAATCCGGTCACGCATACTCAGATTCTGAAATGCATATAGCCCGATTCGAGCATCTCCGTAGTCAGCGCCTCCATCCTTTAAACATTGAATCGCAGTCTCCAGTAGTGCTTTCACATTGTCACTCCCAGTATGTCTTCATAATCCACCTTATCAGTACCCTTCCACGACTCACCCTATCTCAAGAATATCAAAATTCCAAGCATTGTTTTGCAACTCGCATCTCCATTGGAATAGAATGATGGCCGTGAGGGCAACCGGATGAATCTGGGACTATTTCAGCGTGCAGTGGATGTGATCCGTCAATCCAAATATCTGGTCGCCATTACTGGTGCAGGTGTATCTGTCGACAGTGGAATTCCTCCTTTCCGGGGTGACAGTGGTCTCTGGAATGATTACGACCCCGATATCTATGCCAGTATTGACGGTTTCCTCGCCAATCCCGGTCGATCGTGGCAGTTTTTTCTACAATTGCTGGATGTTATGGTTGATGCCAAACCAAACAGCGCTCATAGAGTTCTTGCTCTTATGGAAAGCTCAGGAATTTTAAAGAGTCTGATTACACAAAATATAGACGGCTTACACTCACTCGCCGGGCAGCATCATGTTATCGAAATTCACGGCAGTTTGAGGAATCTGATTTGCCTTGAGTGTACACGTATTTACAGTTCGTCCAGCATACTCCTGGATTCCGAGGATCTTCCTCCCCGTTGTGTGTGTGGAGGGATTCTGAAGCCGGATGCCGTTCTTTTTGGAGAGCCGATTCCGCATGAGAAGTACTTCTCCGCCCTGGAGCAGATCCGTTCAGCGGATGTTGTAATTTTGGCAGGAACGTCCGGTCTTGTACACCCGGTTAATGAACTTCCGGAAATTGCAGTAAGACACGGAGCGAAAATCATTGAAATAAATATGCATAGAACACCCCTGACATTATCTTGGGGTACCTTGCACCTGGAAGGGTCAAGCAGTGATATCTTTACAGGCATTCAAAATGCACTGTACGATTCTGATGATTGAGGCCGCATCTTCTGAAAAAGAAGCCGGGAATCAGCTTGGGATCTGCTGCTCAATAGGATCATTACAAATAGGTGCTTCCGTGTGATCGAAGTAATTGTATTATCAGTGATATAGAACCTGCTGCCATACAATACAAAGAGAATACTTTGAATGAATATCTTCGAATCATTCTCAGCATTAATGCAATCGCGCAATAGCCCGAAAGAAATGCAGCAAAGAAACCGATAATCAACTCCTTCAGAACAATATCACCTGAAGCGATGAATTCCCCCATATCGTTTACTTTAAGAAGAACGGCGCCGGACACAGCGGGTATCATCAGCAGGAATGAAAAACGGGCGGCTTTTTCACGAGACCAGCCCAAAGCAATGCCGGTGGCGATTGTTGATCCGGATCGGGAGATGCCGGGTATCAAGGCAACAGCCTGTGCCATCCCAACCCACAAGGCTTTTTTCATGTTTAAACGATCACTCGGGTTGAGCACCTGACTGTTTCTTGATCCGAGCCACTCTCCGACCAGCAGTATACATCCAGTTCCGAACAAGAAGAAGGAGACCCAGATAGGATTATCAAAAAGCGCTTCAATCGAGTTTTCCGCCAAAAGTCCCATAACAGCGGCTGGAATTGTAGCTAATGTCAATCCCAGAACCCAGGTCCGGGCAATTTTGTTGGCATCTTCATCCAGTCTGCCGATCGCACCCGTGATCAGCCATATCAATTCCGCTCGATAATAAATCAGGACAGCCAGAAGTGTCCCGGCATGCAGCAATACATCGAATATCATCCCCGGTGTTTTAAAGCCGGGTATCATCGATTCAACCAACACAAGATGTCCGGAGCTGGAAATCGGTAAAAACTCCGTAAGGCCCTGCAAGATTCCCATTAACAGTGAATGGATCATAATGCGTTTGCCTTTCGATTACGAGAAATTAAGTTACCCAGGACAATAAATGATAGTTCATCAAGATCTTGGGCTCGAGATTCTTTTGGGATCCCGGTTTCTGTTAAAATACTGGATGCCATGTCAGCTCCAAATTCCATTTTCAGGTTATTAAACACCGTTTTCCGGCGGTGTCTGAAGAGGATGAACGCAATTTGCTTGATCAGATCCATCTGTTTAGCCAGTTCACCTGATCGGCGGTTCATCACAAGAACGGCGGAGTTGACTGAAGGAACCGGGCGAAAGTGAGTTGCTTTTACAGACGATGCAAGTCGAGTTGAGTAATTCATTTGAACAAGAACGGAAAGCGCGCATCGATTCGGTGTGCCCGGGAGAGCAATCACTCTTTCGACCACTTCTTTCTGCAGGAGAAGGACGCACCGAAAAAATTTATCGGCTTGTTCGGCAAGGCTCATCAGGACAGGAGATGATATCGAATAAGGCAGATTACTGACAATCTTGTCGACTCGTTTCAGCTCTTCCCGGTTTGGACGTCGCAGCAGTTCGAGTCCGTCCCCACAGACGATTCGCAGATTGGACCAGGAAGAGAATTTTTCTCCGAGACGCTCCGCTGCACGTCTTTCCTGTTCCACCGCGATAACTTCTCCGGCTTCCCGAGCCAGAGCCCAGGTCAGAATCCCTGTTCCAGCACCTATCTCCAGGACTGCATCATTTGAAGTCAATTCTGCCAGATCAACGATTCGGTTCCGTATTCTTGATGAAATCAGGTAATTTTGACCTTTTAAGCGATTTGGCTGTATATCGCACGCCAGCAAATCCTCCGATAATGTTGAAATCGGATCCGGTACAACCTCTCGAATCGACTTGCAGGTCATTCTTTCGATGTATCCGTCTCACTGCTGAGTTTCAT
This sequence comes from candidate division CSSED10-310 bacterium, assembly GCA_016931515.1. GTDB lineage: Bacteria > CSSED10-310 > CSSED10-310 > CSSED10-310 > CSSED10-310 > JAFGEQ01. The sequence goes on from JAFGEQ010000015.1 coordinate 171,412, forward strand.
AGCACTTGTACGAAGTTCTTTCCATGAGATATTCTCGATGCTGAGGTAGAAGAATCCGAGCGCGACTACAGGGATATAAGCGAGGAGGTGAGCGAGCAGTACATATGCCTCAATATTTCCTTTTAACCCCATTATAAGCAGTATTTGCTGCCCGACCCAGTGGAAGGTTCCGATGAACCCGGGAGCAGAAGGAATCGATACGGCGAATGCAAGGGCAACAATCAGGAAGAGAGCGACGAGTAATGTGCTCGGGATTCCAACGGCGTAAAAAACACAAAGATAGGCCAGGGCGAGGATAAACCAGATGACCATCGAAAATCCGAAAGCGGCGAGAATACAGCGCCAGCTATCGAAAATCCATAGTCCCTGAACGAATGTATCGATCAACTGATTGATTCGTTTTTCAAGTTGTTTAGGAAGTTTTTTCAAGAACCAATTGATGAAGTTGCGGGTGACACCCGTCCAGTATCGGAGAGCGATCAATGACCCAAGAGCGCTTAACGCTATAAAACCCATTATCCACGCACCAGAAATCATCCATGTCGGGACATTGACCGTTTGCATAGCGGCAAAATAGAACACATAAGCCACATATAGAATCAAAATAGACAGAATATCAAATATTCTCTCCAGAACAATCGTGCCAAAAACCTCGGAAATCCGACGATTTTCCTTCCTGCCGAAATACCAGGCCCGTACAATTTCCCCGATCCGGAAAGGGAGAACGTTATTAGCCATGTACCCAATGCATACCGATCTCCATAGAGACTGATAAGCAACATTTTGATATTGAATAAAAAAGAATTTCCATCTATATGCCCGGATACACAGGGCGGCAATTGTCATCACAAGAGCCGGAAGTATCCACCAGTAATTAGCTCGAAGGAGAGCTCGCTGAAGTCTTGGAAACAAAATTACTGGACGGTCTTTCGGATACAAGGTGACATTCAACGGGCTATTCGTCACAATGAAAGGAAAACGGTTATGATCTTTATCGGAGTCGACACGGATAACTCGGTACCGAAGAGGTGTTTCCAGCTGATCTGATGTGATTGTTATTTGATCATCAATCTCGAAGTTATCGGCATCTGTTACATAGATAACCTTATTTTGCTCGGAACCTGAACCCTGGCCAAAACCTGATTCACTTATAATTTTTATCCGATTGACATCCTTTATAAACAGATAAAAAAGTGCTGTACTGATTAAAATTCCTATGATGATTTTTAATGATTTCTTCATAGGTTTAACCGATCAGGCAATATTGAGGCCGATAATCCAGATCGCATAAAAAATTACAATCAATAAGCCCCAGAAGAATGCTTTCCGCGATATAAGTTCATTATCATCCGTAAAACCCTTGAAAATAAGTCCGATCGTTGAACCGATCCAACCGAAAAATCCAATTTGAACCATCAAAGATCCGATCAGCGATACCTCATGTTCCATTCGATTTCTCCATGTAACGCATCAGATATTTCCCGGATTCTGTTCTACGCAATCCGTGTTAAAATGAGTCCCGGCATTGACTCGTCGGGTGATCGCTGCCGGGTAGATGTTTTGGGATAGTCTTATAAGATTTGCGAGAGCCAAAGCTTTGACATGACTCGATTCATGTCCGCCGATTGCTCTGAAGCGTTTTTCAATATCATTGATTCGATCCAAACCCTCGCAGAGTCCCTGGTCGGATCGAATTATTCCGCAATATCGCCAGTTGGTTTCCTGTAACATCTGCATTAATCCTGATAATTGTTGAGTATTCTCTTTCTGATCAGTTCTCTGACTGGGTGTTTGTTCAACCACTGGTTTGAGATTCTCCCACCAATCTGACGGCAGATACCGGATCCTGCGGTCTGCATTAACAGCAGCACGATAAGCAAACACCACCGACTCGAGAAGCGAATTTGAAGCGAGCCGATTAGCACCATGGACGCCTGTGCAGGCTACTTCTCCACCCGCATATAATCCTTGGATTGTTGTTCGACCGTCGATGTCTGTTTTTACTCCCCCGCACATATAATGAGCTGCCGGCGCAACCGGTATCAGATTATCGGCAGGATGCATTCCGTATTCCCGCAGAGTTCGCGTTATAGTTGGGAAGCGGCTTTCAACGAAATCGTGACTTTTGGCAGTCATATCAAGGAAAACGTGGTCCTCTGAAGATTTTTCCATTTCCGAGACGATCGCTCTAGATACGATATCACGTGGAGCCAGTTCAGCCATCTCGTGATAGTCCTGCATGAAACGATTCCCTTGGGAATTGCGTAAAATCGCCCCTTCCCCTCTAACCGCTTCGGAGATCAGGAAACAAGGGGCTCCGGCGAGAGCCAACGCTGTTGGATGGAATTGAATGAACTCCATATTTTTCATTTCTGCACCGGCTTCTATTGCCATGACAAACCCATCCCCTGTCGCAATCTCAGGATTGGTCGTCTTGGAAAACAGCTGGCCTGCACCGCCGGTGGCAAGAAACACACTCTTTGCATAAAAATGATGAACAAACCCGTCTCGGTCCAGGGATTCCACGCCATAACACACATTTTTTTTAACCAGAAGTCTGGTAACCATTCGATGGTCTGATATCTTCAAATTTTCTTTTCTAACGCTGTCCCATAAAGCCGATTCAATCGCCTGCCCAGTCATATCCCCGACATGGATCACCCGGCGACCGGAGTGACCACCCTCCCGAGTGAACTGGAGAGCATTGTCAGTGAGTCTGTCAAAATCAACACCCATACATATCAAGTCAAAAATTCTGGCGGGTGCTTCTTTCACGAGTACATTGACGGATTCAACATCACATAATCCATCGCCGGCATTCAATGTGTCTTCGATGTGCTTGGAGTAGGAATCATCGATGGACAAAACCGCAGCGATACCCCCCTGTGCATAGCGAGTATTGGATTCAGTCGCAGTATCTTTCGTTATGAGATGGACATTGTGATACTTTGAGATATGAGCTGCGAACATCAGACCTGCAGCGCCTGATCCGACAATGAGGACATCCGAAACGGTAATTTTATTTTTCATAAAGTCAGCTCCATCATGCGATTCAGAGCTTGTCGTGCTTTTGAGGCAACCGGTTCTGGAACGGTGATTCGATGTTGTGTTTTTTCCAGAGCATCGCGAATGGATATCAAGGTCGTTAACTTCATTTGCGAACAGATGGCATTTTCAATTCCGTAGAATCTTCGGTTAGGGTATTCTCGGTGCAGGCGATCGATCAGACCGGTTTCGGTTACTACGATCCATTCAGATGTCCGGGAGTGTTCGACAGCTTTGAGCATTCCTGCGGTCCCGGTCACGATCTCCGCCAATTGTAACACCTCGGGCGGTGCTTCAGGGTGTGCAACTACAACAGCGTCCGGATGGCTGTGTTTTAAGATTTTCACTTTTTCAGCTGTTATTAACCGGTCATGCACATAGCATTGGCCGGGCCATGTAATTATTTTGATTCCGAGTTTTTGCTCCGCAAAAGCCGCTAAGTTTTTATCCGGCAGATAGCATATCGTTCGACCCTCTTTCGCATAATGACCAATTATTTTCAATGCATTTGCCGATGTGCAAACGACATCGACTTCTGCTTTTACCGCTGCTGACGTATTGATATAGGCTATAAACACGGCTTCGGGGTGTTGGAGTCTTGCAGCTCTGACCATCTCGGGTGTTGCACAATCGGCCAATGGACATCCTGCATCCAATACCGGCAACAGAATGATTTTTTCCGGTGATAACAGAGTCGCACTCTCTGCCATAAAGTGGACACCGCAGAAAACAATCAGTGATCGATCTGTTTGGGTTGCACGACGAGCCAGATCAAGAGAATCACCGAGATAATCAGCTATCGCCTGTACCTCCGGACGCTGGTAATTATGGACTAGTATCAGCGCATTGCGCTCCTTTTTAAGGTGTAATATCTGTTCCGTCAGATCGTTTCGATTCATGATTAGTTCGTTTTTACATCCAAATGACTATTGCCCTTCTACCGGTTGCGCGGACCATACCATAGTTGTTTCAGGAATTCCCTTCAAATGCGCGTCACCTACCGGGCGGAATACAAGTTCGGGGATTCCATCCATATCCACATACACAAACTCAGTGCTATCTCGCCAAGCCCGTTCTTTAAGATCCTGATTCGCGCGCAGATCTTTCAGAGCTGCATCAGATAATGCAACACCGTTATTATGCAAAATCCCATTGATCACATTGACTCGGAATGATCCCGGTTTATCTTTGATTTCCGGCAGTTTCTGATACGCTTTTGTTGAGATGCCCTGTTCGGAATCCGCACTTGTAAAGGCTTCGAAAATATTAACGATATCATCCCTAACATTCGGGCTGATCCTGTTCTTTGTGTTTTCCAGTATATCCTGTAACAGGTCACTGATTTCGCGACGGAATAACGGATCACCCCGTCGCTCCTGACTATGTGATTTCCCGGAACTCAGTCGACTGGTTAAATTGGCGGATAATCCAATCACAGTGTTGAACTTACTGCGATCATCTCTAAAAATATATGCATTTTCCAGAGATCCGACATGAATACCGATTCCTGCACCTTCAAGTGGAAGTTTTTTCTCTCTCACGGTGCTGGTTAACATTTTCTGTACTGCAATACCGGCTCTTGCTGCATTCAATGTCCTCATTTCCATCGGATTATCATCACTGAATGTAGCGAGTATTGCATCTCCGGCAAAGAAGCGAATCCTGCCGCCATAATGTCCGATAATATCCAAAGCTGGATCGAAAAAAGCGTAAAGAGTCCGGATTAGCTGGCTGCTGGATATAGTTCCGGACGAGAGTTCAGTCGATGCCCGCAAGTCGATGAACATGATAGTCACATTTCTGAGATCGTTGATTATGGTTCCCATATCCAGATTGTAGGTCAACCGATTTTCGATCGCTTTAACTTCTTGATTCGTATTGCTGGATGTCCAATCCTCCGCTCCCAGGAGTTTTATCCTATTGCGGAAGTAGGCAAAGATTTCAGCCTTTTGCAGTTCGCGCGCCAGCTTAATGTAATCGACAAGAATCTGATCGAATACTTTATCATCGAGTTCATCGTTTAGTTTTTTCTTCCGAGAAATACGTCCGGGTATTGAAACCGGAATGCGACGGAGTCGGTCCTGCATCGTGAAAATAAACTTGGGTTCAAACACGATGATATTGGATTCCGCCTTCTTCAGGATTTCCGGGTCCATTCCGAGAGTATAATGGATGACGCTTTGGAACCATTCATCCCCCGAAGCTATGGCCTCATCCACCCATCCCTTAACGCTGTGATACAGAGTTTCAAAATCCCTGCATGCAACAAAATACTGCGCATTTTCCTCGACGAGGAGCTTTCGAATCATGTGCAACGGATCAACCGGTGTTATGTTATTCTCCAGCAGACACAACTGGTTGTCGAGCATATCATTGACAAAGTTGAAATTGAATGACGCTCCCAGCCGCGTAGAGATTGTACTCTTATAAAACGGCATGCTTTTTCTCAGAAGTTCGTCCCGGTAGTTAAGCTTTTCATAAACCTGATCAAGAGATTGCCGCAGCATGCTGCGAATATGAGGATGTACAGAAAATCGGGTTTCTGCACTGGCATCCAGTTTTATCAGAGATTGATTTAATGTCTCTACAGCAATTCGGGTAACGACCAACCAGAAGAGGTTAAAAACACCCAAGCGCCGTTCCTGCTCAATAACACTTTCAAGATGCTCGGCAATATAAGCAATTATTTCATCCCGAACCTGAAGATATTTTTTGAAATCCGGATGGTTGTAATCGTATCCTTTCCCTTTCAATTCCCTCACATGAACAATGGTTTTTTCCATGAAAGTATTGATTCTCACTGTCAGATCGAATGGGGGAAACACAAGGTAACCTTTTTCGTCGCTTTCGCCGAGTTGATCGATCTGCGGAGGGAGAACCGGGAGAGCGATGGATGCATTGTCAGACTGCCGACCAAACATCATCCGGATGGTATCAAGGTCACCGAGCGAATATCCCAGTGGAAGCCTGAACATTCCATACCGTTCGTCATACTTCAGGAATTTGTTCATTTCTCTCTCCTAATCCAGAACTATATCCGGATGTGTGCTGCTTTTGACGCCGCCACTATATTGATCATACAGCCACTCACCGCCAAACGGCTCTCTCGGGATGCGAGCGATCGCGCCTTTCCGTGCCAGTTCATCCAGAGAGTCAGGGTAGCGCCCATTCTGTGCATTAAAAACTTGAACCGAGCGCTGTATTGTTCGCAAATCGGCCTTCAATTTTGCCAGATTGGCACTTTGCCTTGAATCAATTACTGTCGTGGTAGCGGTTTTATCAAACCAGGATCTAAAAGCATCACAGCCGGTTATCCCAATCAGACAAAACAAAATAATCATGATGGTCAGGAGCGTTTCTTTCATCAGGTATTTCATGTCTGATCCTCCATCCAGACCGATTCCAACAATCGAGTGAGTGTTGAAGCGGAACCTTTCTGCAGATTATCCATCCCAAACCGTAGCGTCAAGCATCTCGGATTTCCGGGAACAATCCGAATGTCGCTGACGATAAGCTTATCCTGACCCACAATTGCGAGCGCCCCTCCAATTGATTCGCGCAATTCGATGTCCGGAGCTTTGCTGAGTCGATCAACAATTCTATTGAGAGAAACAGGGGTATCGGCTTCCAACCACAGTGTGCCAAGGAGACCAACAAAAAAAGCGCACCACGCATAATCTGCCGATACGATCATGGAGTGCCCGAGATTCCCGGCATGCGATTCAATGATCTGGAAATTTCTCTCTCCACTCAGGGTATGAAAGGCGTTAAAAGCAATCTGCCTTGGAAACCTGACTGCTTCCACTTCTGTAAATCCTATGATATGACGCGTCTGATCGAACAATTCATCCATCGCCTGACGTGATCCTTCACAGGAAACCCCCTGGAGCGTGAAAACCACAGCCTGTCGCCAAATGCCTGTCTTACCCAGAACATTGTTCAAAGCCTTCAGAACGGTTATCAGGACTTGGGACTCCAGAATCGGAATGATACTGATCATGGGAAGATTTTGTGATTCCAATTGCTCAGAATCAGGCATCATGACAGGAACATCCGCAGAGGCTTTAAAATGATTGCACATATCAATCAGCGGAACACCTGCCAAGACAAGGTCCCGTGTCAATTTTTCCAGGTCTTTAAGAGCCGAGAGGAGTACAGCTGCATCATATCCTTCTTCAATCATGTCACATGCATTAGAGACCAGGATTGGCTGATTTCGAAATTCATGGATTTCTCCGACCCTTTCGCCGTCTGAAAGTAATTGGATTTTTTGAATCGGCAAATGAGATTGACTCATCCGATCCAATATTTCCTGCACCAGCAGGTGACCACCACCAATCAGAATCAATTTGCGTTTTGTCATGCTTAATCCTTTTGTTCCCGTGATTCCATCCGATGCCCGATGTTCAATTTTTCCACTTGTTTTCCAGATAATACCAATGTTGTTTGAAGAGCCCTTCAGAATCCAATCATCCGAAACTATATTATACATCTTTCAATCTAGGATCGAGAGCATCCCTGAGACCGTCACCGAGAAGATTCCATCCCAGAACTGTTATCGCTATTGCCAGACCGGGAAACAAACACATCCAGTAATGGGTTGCCAGGTAAGCCTGTCCTTCCGTGACCATCAGACCCCAACTCGGTGTCGGCGGTTGCGCACCCAGTCCAAGAAACGAAAGCCAAGCCTCGGTTAAAATGTTACCCGCTATATTGATCGTCGCACTCACCATGATTGGCGCCATGCAATTCGGCAGGATATGGTAAATCATTATCCGAATGTGCCCCGCTCCCAAAGCCCGGGCTGATTGAGTGTATTCCTCTTCTTTGACAGATAATACTTTTCCCCGGACAACCCGTGCGATTCCTGCCCATCCAATCAAACCCAGCACGAGGAAAATCCAGAAAATATCAGGATTCGGGACTATAGCCATGACTGCAATCGCCAACAGGGCTGCCGGGAAAGCAAACGCTGTATCCGTCAACCAGGTGATGATCAAATCCAGCCACCCGCCGAAATAGCCTGCGAGCATCCCGAGGGTTACGCCTATGCAAGTGGCGATCAGCATGGCAAGAATTCCAACTTGGAGAGAGACTCTGGAACCGTAAACAATTCTTGATAGAAGATCCCGACCGAGATCATCCGTTCCAAGAGGATGATCCACGGATGGCGATTTCGGACCATAGGGGTGCCGAATGACCAGGTCCAGATCAATCGCATACGGATCGTAATGAAGAAAAAACGGTCCCAATGCGGCGGTTAGAATCAGTATGGAAACAACCAGCAATCCTGTGACAGCCAGCTTCGATTTCCGGATTTCTTTCCATAACTGCTTCATAATGATCTCAATCTCGTTCCAGACGAATCCTGGGGTCGATGACGCTGTAGGTTATATCAACTATCAGGTTCACAATGACGAACACGAAGGCCAGCAGCATCACACCACCTACAACGACCGGACCATCCAATTGCCGGATTGCGTCGACAACAACCTTACCGATGCCCGGCCACGAAAAAACAGTTTCAGTTGCCACAGCACCTCCAAGGAGTCCGGCAAAATTCAACCCGACAATCGTTATAACCGGAATCAACGCATTACGAAGTGCATGTTTGAGAATGATTCGCGAGTATGGCAGACCCTTGGCAGCAGCTGTCCGGATGTAATCCTGTCGAATCACCTCAAGAATGCTGGAGCGTGTCATTCGTGCGATATAGCCGATGCTGACAGCTGACAAACTGAGGGCAGGTAAAATTAAGTGTCTCAACCTGTCCAATCCCGGTTCACCGTATCCACTCACCGGTAGAATTCCAAACAGAACAGGAGACCCGTCGAAACCCTTTGAGGCGAAAATCAAGATTAGAAGCAAACCCAACCAGAATACTGGTGTAGAAATGCCGATGAGAGATAATATCATTATCAGGACATCTCCGATTTTATTCTGTCGAACAGCGGCAAAAATACCACATAACATTCCTAGGCACACACTCAGTAGCACGGAGGTTATTGCCAATAGAAGAGTTGCCGGCATCCGATCGAGAAGGATATCCGCAACTTTTTGATTGTTTCTGTAAGATGTTCCCAGGTCACCTGTTGCAAGATTCTTCAGAAAATATCCATATTGCACTATTATCGGTTGATCTAACCCCATTTCTCTCGTAATCCTGAGGCGTGTTTCCGCATCACCATGCTGACCGAGAATAACTCTGACAGGATCACCGGGAATCAGATACATCAGGAAAAAGATGATTGTGGCTATTCCAAGCACAGTCGGTATCACACCAATAATCCGGCGGACGAGATATGCGCTCATTGAATGATCTCCGCAGATCGCCGTACCGCTTCTAATGGAATAGCAAAATCACCCTGCGGAGTAAGTTGAACATTCTGCCAGCAGGGTTTTATCATTGCCATCTCTCTCTCGTAATAGATGAAAATCCACGGCGCGTCGGCAATGGCAATGCGTTCTGCCGCTCGGTACAATTCGATACGATGTCCCGGATCCGTTTCGGATTTTGCCAATCGTGTCAATTGATCAAACTCGGGATTACAGAACCTGGCATAATTACCTGCTGCACCAAACTGGCTGGAATTCAGCAATGTGAACAAAAAGTTATCGGCATCGGGATAATCTGCAACCCATGCCATTCGGAACATGAGCGGTTCGCCTTCATCCACGGCTTCTATGTATGCCGCCCATTCCAGATTTTTCAACCGGATACGGATGCCTATTTGTCCAAGATAATACTGAATGCACTGGCCGATCAACGTATGTCTCGGATCCCGGTTATGCCACAATGTGATTTCTGGGAAACCCCGCCCTTCCGAATATCCTGCTTCGGCAAGCAGAGATCGAGCTCTATCCGGATCATAAGGATAACCTTCCAGGTCGGGATCATAACCCGGTATCCCCGGCGGTAGAACACCGGCGACTGGATATGCCAGACCTTCCTTGATGGCCAGACAGATTTTTTTGCGATCTACAGCGTAATTAAACGCCTGACGCAGCTTTCTATTATTCTGGAACGGTGGCTTCGAATTATTGAAGCCGATATAATAAATTGAAAGGTAAGGCCATACACGGAAATCGTCCGGGTACCCATCCCTGACAGTTTGAATCTGACCGTTTGGAATTTGATCCAGGAGATCCAGACCTCCCGTTTTATATTCTTCAAAAGCAGTCGGAACGGATTCGATGATCCGGAATTTAATCACGTCGATGTCCGGCGACCATTGGTAATGTGCCGGGAATTTTCTCAGTGTAATTTCCACATCCTGTTTCCATTCCACGAATTGATAAGGTCCGCATCCCACCGGATGGAGACTGAATTGGGGTCCGGCTTTGTCGCATACCTCCCTGGGAACAATTGAAGCAGCTTCCATACATAGTTGAGCAAGGAAGGGTGCAAAGGGTTCCGTCAATTGAATGCGAATGGTATAGTCATCAAGAACTTCAATTCCCTTTACGGAATCCGCGTCGCGATTCATAAATGCCCGGGCTCCAAGAATCGGGTCCAGCACAAAAGTTCTTCCAGACCGTGTCGCCGGATTCAAAGTCCGTTCGAAGCTGTAGCGAACATCCTCTGCCGTCACCGGTCGACCGTTATGAAACATGACATCCTGACGAAGATGGAAGATATAGGTATTACCGTCATCAGATATTTCCCATGACGACGCAACCGCCGGGATCACTTCGAGAGACATCGGTTCAAACTGAACCAATCCGTCATTGATTTTCAGAATCACAGCACCAGACGTGGTATCTGTCGATAACGCGGGATCGAGCGTAGGCGGGTTCGTTGCCAGGCGAAAACGAAACTCAACCGGCACGTCAGACACTTCCGAAGTGGTTACGGGTATCAACCATAACACATTTAATAAGAAAACCAGGATTGCCTTCAAGTTTTGCAGCGTCACACTCATCCACCTAATGTTGTTTCAGTTAATCCGAAATTCAGAGTAACAGTTTTTCCCGTAAAAATCAGCTATTCCATACAAACAGTAGCATTTTAGTTGATCCTTAAGCGGTTGGATGTGAATCTTAGTTTTTGTAAACCGGATGCTACTGCGAAAGGCTATCGGTAGATAAAGAAACAAACTGCATTGCTTCTGAGACGAAGCTTGGTATATTGATTTGTCATGAAACTGGCGCTCATCGATCAGTCTTTTCATTGGCCACCCACCGGCGGTTCCTGGGTGGACCTCAGGGAAACAGCGATCCGTCTGAAAAAGCATGGCTTCGAACCCAAGATTTTCGTTCCGCACTGGGAGAGGTGGAATATTCCCGGAGGCCGGATAGATATCGACCCGGGTATCCCCGTTGAAGTTCTCCCAATCCGGTCAAAACAATTCAATTTCCGGACATTACCTCGTATCTTTAAAAGTGCCGTAGACTCATGGAAACCTGATCGAATCATGATCGGAAATTCTTTTTACCTTGCTCCATATATCATCAGCCAATTCCCCGATAAACCGGTTTTCCTTCGGATTTACGCTTATGAGTTTGTTTGTCCGAATTATATGAATCTCAGTAAATGTGATGTTTTTAACTGGTACCAAGAAAACCCATTCGGACACATCTGTCCAGGTAATGTGTTCTCTACACCTTGGGAATGCTGGCGATGCAGTCTTAGACGCATGGCCTGCACCCTGATGGGACATCGCAATCCGGTCGCCGTCGAATACTGGTCCAGTCTTGCCGCGCTTCCTTTCTTCAATAATCTGATCAGGAAATCCTTGAATTCTTTACAAGGCATTCTGGTGTACAATCCATTTATCCAGAATCTCTTGAAACCTCTGAAAACGAAGGTTCACGTTGTACCGGCTGGAATTGATACGGATAGATTTACACCGCGTACAAACCAGCGGTCTGGACCGATACGAATACTGCTTACGGGAAGGCTGGATGATCAACGCAAGGGTTATGACTCTTTCCGGCAATGCATACGCATTTTATCGGAAAGGCGTTCGGATTTCGAAGTATGGGTAACCGATCCCGGCTCGCTGTCGTCAGATCCCGGAATTCACAATGCCGGATGGACATCCTGGAACAATCTGCCTGATTTATACCGCTCCGCTGATATTGTAATCTGTCCGTCGATCTGGCCGGAACCGTTCGGCATTACAGCGTTGGAGGCAATGTCCTCCGGCTTGCCGGTTATCGCCTCAAAAATCGGTGGATTCGAGTATTCTGTTGTCAACGGCGTTACAGGTCTTCACTTTATTCCGGGCGACCCCAACGATATGGCCGAAAAAATCGATCTTCTTATTTCGAACCAACATCTTAGAGAACGGATGGGACAAGCCGGCAGGGATAGAGTAGTCCATCACTTTCGATGGGACACGATTGTGGATCGATATACAGCACCCATTCTACAGGGGCAATCCCCGGACAAGGGAGACTGGATCAATCAAGAGCCTGTTATGTCCTAGATCAATGCTGTTTCAAATACGCGATCGTTGCCCCCCATCCTCCATCTTCCTGAGCTGCATCACGAAATCGTTCGACGAATGGTTGTCGATTCAGACATGATTGCACAATCCGGCGCTGAACACCTCGTCCCTTGCCGTGAATAATCCGGACTTGCCTAAATCCTTTTTCCCAGGCTGCCTCCAGATATGCATCCAACACGTCAGCCGTTTCATCCGGTGCATACGTATGAAGATCAATGAATTCCTCTATCGGAACAGCAACTGCAGCCCCTTCAAATGGATCATGCCATTGTGAGTAATCTGACTCATGTGTATCGGATTGATTTCCATTATCATCGACTCCAAGACCCGATTTATAATAATCATCTATCTCAGATATCTCAGCATTTGTTTGATGCGAATGTTTTCTTTTATTTGCAGGAAAGAAGATGCACCAAATGTGGTCGAGAAGCAATGCAAACCGGGTCTTCATCCGGTGAGTCCGGGCTGATCCAGCCAGCTTGAAGAAGTGGAAATATGCCCGGAGAGAATGGGCCCTGTGATCCTATCTACGATTGTATCCCAATTAAACAGCGATTCGACTCGATGACGACCTTGTGTTCCCATGTTGTACGCCAGCAGTGGATCTCCCAAAAGCCGTTCAATGCATGCTGCCAGACCTGCCATATCGCCAACAGGAAATAAATATCCGGTTTCCCCGTCGACCACCGTACTTTTCATACCCCCGACTTCGGATGCGATCACAGGAACCCCGCAAGACATGGATTCAAGAGGAATAATCCCGAATGGTTCCGGCCAGATCGACGGGCATACGACAATGTCAACAGACTGATACAATAATGGCAACTGATCCGAATCTATCCAGCCGATTGAGCGAACCAGAGGATGTAAAAACTCGGGACGGGGATCCGTAACCAGGGCGTCGAATTGCAGGCCTTTCTTCGACAAAATCTCCAAAGCTCCAGCAAAGATGCGGAAGCCTTTTCGCGGGTCATCCGCTCTTCCCGGCAACAGGATCCGTGGTTTTGAATTCGGAATCCTGTCCACTGGTCTGAATCGATCGCTGTCGACTCCGGCTGGAACAACATGGACCGGTGGTCCATACGGCAAAAAAAGATCGCGTATGAATGGATTATATACAATAATGCCATTCAGCTGACTCAGGGATGTCCGAACCTTTCGGTGATATCCGGGCAGGAATGCCAGACTTGTAAAATATTCAAATGCCACTTCATTCAGACGGGGTCCGACAAGAGTTGGGAGCATTCGGCGCAAACCACAGAGCCAGCAGGTGAGCGGTGATTTCGGCAGAGAGGTTCCGCAGAGTATACCGGATGGATTCCTCCGATCCATTTTAAACACATTGCCGCGGCTCATCCCCATGTAGTTTATACACACCATTTCATGAGCATAAACCCGTAAAAACAATGACGCAGATCCTATCAGCCGGGTTATCAGATGAGGAGCGAGAAAAAAAGTATTGCCGACAACAATCGTATCGGGGTTCCAGTATCTCACTTCCCTTTCAATCAATTCCGGAGCAGTCCGATGGTTGAACTGGCGCAAAGTCATCGGAATCAGCGTAACAGGAACTCCCGGATCCTGGCTGATTGATCCGCCTGGAATATGCCATCGATCCAGTCTGGGCGTGAATATCCTCACATCATTGCCGGCTCTTTGAAGCCGGAAAGCTGTTTCCCGGAGATCCACCCAGGAACCTCCCCTTGGAGGCCAATGAAATGACTGGTCGACAAAGGCGATTTTCACCTGCAGCCACCCAGATGCTGATATACCTGAACCAATTTTTGAATATGTTCTTTTGATGAAAATCTTTCAGCCAAGACATTCCGACCGCGAATACCCATCTGTTCTGCCATGTCAGATCGCTCGAGCAAATATGTCACACGATTAGCAAACATATCCATGTCATCCGGCTTGATGACAAACCCAGTTTCTTCGTTTCGAAGCCATTCACTGATTCCGCCCACATCGAAGGCAATGACAGGACGGGCTGCGCCCATCGCTTCGAGACCGACAATCCCGAAAGGTTCCGGATATGTGCTTGGGAAAACGACCAGACGACTCCAGCAGTAATGCTGAATAAGCTCACTGGAAGGCAGCGAACCCAGAAACTCAACATTGATCCCGCGATCGAACGCGATTGTTTCAAGGCGACGCCGTTCCGGCCCATCGCCGGCTATTCTCAGCTGGAACGGTATTGTAACTCGCGAAAGAATGTCGAACAATTTTTCAAATCCCTTACCTTTTACCAGGCGTCCCGCTGTAAAAATTCGCTTTTCGGCAGGGAGGGGCGGAGGGTTATCCGAGGGAGGGTCGTAGAAGTACGGGACAACATCCAGTTGCACTGACGCCGGCAGGATCGGGCGGATCATTCTCTCCATGTAATGGCTCATGACCCAGACGACCGGAAAACGGCGTAAAACGCTGACAGCGCTGCGATCTGCCATGAAGCGGTAGAGTGATGAAGGGTTGAGCGAAAAGCAACCGTGCCGAAAACAATGAACCGATAGAGACCGGTCGCATATTTTTCCGGTATCCGGCTGAATTCTCAAGGGAGTGCAGAACGGTCGGAATTCATGGATGCTCTTCAGGCACGGCTTGATCTTGATCAAGAACTGCAGAATTTTAAAATTGTTAATGTTATGCACGTGAATGACATCGGGAGAGAACTGTCTGATATAAGTGGCTAATTTTGAGATATTATAGCGTGTATTACTCAGTGCCTGGAGAGGGTGGTTGCCGGGGTTGAATTTCTGGATGAACAGACCGTTATTATATCCAAGCGAATCCAGGGCATTTATAACCCTGCTGATGTAGGTTTCCGTTCCGCCACCTTCAGATGAATTGTTTATATGAAGAATTTTCACGAATTAACATCTTTCATTACCGTCGGGGATCCCTCCGATATCCGGATCATCGTTGAGTGTAGGCACGGCGTCGAATCAAGTCAAACGTATGTCTTTCGTGCAATCGTTATCGGAAGTTCCGGCTTCTTTTTCCTTATGAGAGACCAATGATTTCAAAGCGCTATCAATATCCGGGTACCCGAATTCGAAATTTTCGGCGTTGAGATGTCGGGGGGACACATGCTGTGAAGCCAGAACCAACTCGTCAACCATGCCGTCAAGCATTATTCTGAGAAGGCGGACAGGTGGAGCAGGAATTAATCGACGGTGTAACAGAGTCGCCAGTTTTTTCATATATTCACGACTCCGGACAGGAACCGGAGCTACGGCATTAAAAACTCCGTGCATTTTCTCATTGTTAACCATCATACTGATGATCTTCACCGCGTCATCGATGTGGATCCACGACATCCAGTTGGAGCCTGGGCCGATCACGCTACCCAGGTAATGTCTTACGAGACATGCGGTGGTCCGGTGCAAGCCACCGCCCCTTCCGAGAACAACACCAAAGCGAAGTATGACAATGCGGGTATCAACCTCTATCTGAAGGGATTCCAGAGCTGCTTCCCACTGACGAACGACTTCGGCCAGGAAACCTTCTCCGGATGGTGTGTTTTCATCTGCATTTATCGGTGTTCGCGTTCCATAGAAGCCGACAGCCGATGCCTGTATCAGGCAAAGAGGTGGTTTTGCTGCGGAGGATATCGCCGCTGCGATGGCCTGAGTGCAGCGGACCCGACTATCCAGAATCGACCTGCGAACAGCTTGGGTCCACCGACCGGACGCTAAATTTCTTCCGGACAGGTTGATTACTGCATCGGCACCGTTTATGGCATAATGCCAGCCTGTCGAGTTGTCCGACCACTCCATCATTTTAACACGACTGAAAAGTTCATCGTCTTTGTATTTACGCGGATTTCTACTCAATACTGTAACGGCGGCACCTTCTTCCAGGAACCGATGTACCAGCGACCGACCTATGAACCCGGTTCCGCCCGTTATTACAATTTGCTTCCCTTCAGACAATGTGTAATTCCTTCTATGCAGTTGAATTTTTCAGCAACTTTCTCCGCAGCAGGTTGAGAGCAGCCTGTGCAAATCGCTGCTTGTTCATTTCCCGGTTGATATTAAACATGACTCGATCGGAAACAATACCCTGAGGACCCGCGACTGCAATAAAAGCCAGACCGACGGGCTTGGACGGTGTTCCACCGCCGGGTCCTGCGATACCGGTAGTGGATACGCCAAAATCAGTTTTCATAGCATCTCTGATACCGGCAGCCATCGCTTCTGCAACTTCAACACTCACTGCTCCTGCCTTGTCCAGTAACGTTTCAGGCACTCCAAGGATTTTTTCCTTGATCTCGTTACTGTAACTGACGATACCGCCCATAAAATATCTCGAACTTCCCGGAACGCTTGTCAGACGGTCCGCCAGCAGACCCCCGGTACAACTTTCCGCTACGGATACCGTGTATCCTCTGCTGGATAGTTCACGTCCCAGAATCTCCTCAAGTGTGTCTTCACCCACGGCCACAATCCACTCACCGATATCCTCCTGCGTCATCGAGAGAGCAGAGTTCATTCTTATCCGCGCGTCATCCGGATCGAGACTTCTAACAGTCAGGCGGAGTTCGACTCCGGTAACCTTCGGCAGAACAGCTACATCGGCCAACGCTCTCACATCATTCAGTCTTTTAAAAACTGTAACGAGTTTGGATTCTATGATACCGGTTGTCTTTATTTTCCGGATCAGAATTGTGTCATCACCTGTGAGTGTTCTGATATATGGAACAACGGAATCGGTCATCATCCGCTCCATTTCAAAAGGAACACCGGGCATGGCGATGAGAACTTTTCCGGCTCGCTGAAATCGGATCCCGAATGCAGATCCAAGTTCGTTTCGAATCAACTCCGCACCGGTAGGGATAAGTCCCTGATTTCGGACGATATCCGGCATTTCCATACCTCTTGCATCAAATCGGGACTTTATTTCATCGACAATTTCCGTATGGAACGTGTAATCGACTCCGAAGAATCGGCATAAAGCATCCTTGGTAATATCATCATGAGTGGGTCCGAGACCGCCGGTTGTCAGAACTAGGTCTACGCGATTCCATGCGGCTTCCAAAGCACTCTGCATCCGTTCCAGGTTGTCTCCTACCGATGTCAACCATTGAACATCCACATTGATTTCCGACATTAGCCGCCCGATGAAGGCAGCATTGTTATTCACGGTCTGCCCGACAAGTAACTCATCTCCGATGGACACGATTTCAGCTTTCATTTTGGTTATCCCCTGAACGTCTGATTGTTTTCCCCACGAACACTTCGTCGGATAAATACAGTGTAGCCAATCGGCAGAGAATTCGATGATGATCAGCACCGTTCTTGTGTTCTTTCCAGAGACCCTGCACAACTGACGGATCAATCAAACCACAGGCCGATTCATGAGCTTTCACTAACAATTGTTCCCAAAACGCTGATCCTTCTCTAAGCCAGCCTGGATAATTCTGAGCACTTTTCCGATGACGTCCGGCTGTCAATTTTTTCATAAGTTTTCTTGCAGCGATGCCAATAAAATCAAGGAATTTCAGTTCTAATGGACGATCTTTCGGATGGAGCGGAACCCGTAGCAGGGCCGGGTATGTCCTTCGAATAATTTCACAGTGGATTTGCGGTTCGATTCGAAGTTGCGGTGGCAGATGCCGAACCGCTTGAATGTAATCAGAGTCCAGAAACGGGAGCACAAGGTGAAAAATGGAGTTCCAGATCACCGCACCGAAAGATGTAAACGATCTGACACGCTCCCGCAGGTAGAACTCATCATTCCAGGCGACCGGATGCGAATACCGCGCGAATTCGGCACACAATCGGTATCGCTCGATAAATTCATCGCGCAATTGATTGAGAATAGGTTCCGTTTCTTTGGAAAACAGCTTTGCATATCGCCGTTTTTTCGTAATATCTACCAAATTGAACAACTGAAACGCGATATCGCCTTCCGAACAATTACCCATCCTGCAATCATCAGCTTTCCAGAAACTCCTGCCGTATTCACCATTCAGTCCGGGAATGGCAAGACCTCCAGACAGCCGATTGAGATGAGCAATCGGATGGATCGCATGGCCATGATCAATGCTGATCATACCGCCGGTCAACTGGACAATTTTCCTTGCATTCTGTTGCAGATAAGATTCCTGAAATGGCATCGGATAATGATTCATTCCAATAATCGCAGATACTTTTTCCGCTCGTTTCACCTCGTAATTTTTGCGTGATCCACGTGTATAGGACCGGATACCTGCCGTATTGCCGACAACAGAAGCGATTGTTCGGGAGTCGATGCCACCGGTCAGCGGAAGCCATCCTGAGGGCTCAATATCGATCTGTTTTTTCAAACCGCTGATAAACAGCGATGCAACATCGTCGAGACTTGTCCGACCCAGATCGCATATTCGATCTGTCCACTCACTGCGAATGCCTGCAGAGGTCACAAGGTGCCGGTCACCCGGAGGAAATCGTTCAATTTCGCTATACAACGTGCGGCTTCCCGAAAGGTGACCAAACAGCAACATCTCGAGTCTGGCTTCAATACACGGGGTCAATCTATCGGCCATCGACGCCAAAGTCTCAAAATTCGATCCGATTATCTGATGTGACTCGTTCGTGAGAATATAGATCGGCCGTATCCCCAATCCGCCCTGTCGAATACTGATTGCCTGACCCCAGCCATTATTGTCGATCCTGATTGACCAGGGGTGATCATGCGGATAGGGATCGCGCTGGATTTCATCTGTTAGTTTTACTATTGCGTCTTTCATGATACTCTTTTAACCGTCTGCACTCTGACATTCCGGACGAATTATACGTTGGATAAATATTATATCACAATTAAAAAGGAACATTCCGGCAAGCGATTGGATAAAGTCATTCCTGATGTGCTTCCACAGATTTCTCGCCGGCAAGCTCGAAAACTGATCGAAACCGGTGCAGTCAGCATCGACAGAAAACGAAACAGGACGCTGTCCAGGCCGGTTCAGGAAGGAGAAACCGTTATCATATATCGCGGAAGCGAAACGCGAACGGTCAATCCGGATGAAAGTCCTCTTGAGATTCTCCATGATGATCCATGGTTCGTTGTTATCAATAAGCCCTCGGGAACACCCGCTGATGCAACGCGGGAAGGTCTGAGAGGTACGGTCATCGACATTTTATCGGAGACATTTCCAGGAAAAACAATTCGAACAGTGCATCGTCTCGATATGGGTACATCCGGTGTCATGGTTGTCAGCAAAACAGCGGCTGCAACTCGAGATCTCAACACCCAGTTCCAGAGAAGGCAAGTTGAGAAAAGTTATCAAGCGCTCGTTCATGGACAGGTGAACAAGGAGAGCGGCAGAATAATCACATTCATCGATAGAGACCCAAACGATGCGAGGAAGTTCAGAAGTGTAGCCTGTGGAGGAAAGGAAGCGCAAACCGAGTATCACGTGTTATCTGAGTACAGCTTGTATACTCTATTGAGCGCAGTCATTCTGACCGGTCGAACCCACCAGATCAGGGTTCATTTCAGCGAGATGGGGCATCCTGTTGTTGGCGACCGGCTGTATGGCATGCCGGACGACCCGGCTCCCCGGCTGATGCTGCATGCTGCTTCACTGGCCTTTCGCAACCCGCGAACCGGGGAAATGCTGTCATTTGAGGCCGGTATCCCGTCGATATTTTCTGAATATGCAGATACCTCCGGGTGACCGGTCCCTTTTCTTTTCTTTCAGCGCTGCTACATGGCAGACCAAAGCATCGGGTGTCTCAGAATAGTCTCCCATTTACCTTTTTCGAAAAAGATATCCTGGCAGCAGCGCAACGAGCCTCTGAAAATTCGCGTAATTCCTGTACGAATAAAAGAGATTTACAAATCGAACAACATCGGTGACTCAATCTGTTGTCACCCTGCGCAATAATAAAAGAAAGTAAAGCAATCTTTCAGATCCTGTGCCGTGAAAAGCACAACCGTATTATCCACCCTTTTGACTCCCGGATAAAACTGAGCCTTGTACGCAAGATGTTCATGCCGATACCGCACCATGAAATCATACGGAGGTTCCACGTGAAACGGACGGAATGTGTTCAACCTCCGCATAGCCTCCGCAGCATGCAGGCGGATAAGTTCCCGGGAACTTTCCGGATGGAGATTGATTGCAGCACTTCCCATTCCCTCCTTTACGGCGACTGTTTCCAAGGGCCCGAAGATATGACGCGAATACTCACATACAGCCTTGTCGCCCGCAATAAATATCAACGGCACATTGAACATGCCTGCGATCAGTGCATTCAGTCCGGCTTCAGCCATCGGAATATCATTGATTCGAACATCGGAAATTCTCAATGACATCGTATGTTTAAGCGTTGCGTCGGGAGTATCCGCAGCAGCGTGGTAGCCGACAAACATCGCCGCATCGAAATGTTCGTCAATACCCTCCATCATCCCCAGTGGTGAGTCTGCCCATCCCCGGATCAAACGGGCTTGTTTATGCAATTCCTCCGGCAAGATATTCCGGGCATCACCATGAGCATCGCGAACCACGATATCATCAGCTCCACCTTCAATAGCTCCCTCGATCGCAGCATTGACCTCCCCAGTCATAAGTTTTCTGAACAGGGTAAAATCATCCTTGTGCCGCTCCGTTTCATCAAAGTGAACAACTCCCGTCACACCTTCAATATCCGCAGAAATAAACACCCTTTTTCCCATCTTAACCTCCCGGTCGTTAATCCGACGATGCGAGCGGCTCCTTTCCGGAGCAGGTCCCACCGTTTTATGACTCCGTCCAACCGAATGTAAATACAGCGACATTGCCGATCAACCGGGTGAATGTCATGTCCGTAACACCCGCATACCAGTTGATATCGTTCGCACTACCAGCTCCTGAAGGCCATTCAAATGCCGGGATCACAGTGACAATTGTTTCACCCGTTGGAAAACTCATCGGATAATAGCTGAATTCATTGAAGGCGGGAGCAAAGTAAAATTGTCCATATACGTCCAGAATAACAAACAGGGCGACATCCTGCACCGGTGTACCGTTATCAACAACGACCGCGCACGCAAATGTGTCGCCTGGCTTAAACATCGTGGACGGCATGAGGATGGACAGGTCCAAATCGGGCGGTGGAGTTGGTGTCCGTGTTGGAGTTGCTGTTCCCGATGGATGTGCCGTTGGCGTCCGGGTGGGCGTCGCCGTGACAGTAGGGGTCGGAGTCGCGGTCGGAACACTGCCGTTCCAATAGGCTCCGGCACACGTCGTCGTATTGCCCAGCCACTGCCCCAGATTGCCATGCGTGAATGAATTGCCGAAGCGGCCGTAGTAATCCTTTCCGTACTGGTTGCTGCAATCCGATGAACCTGCCCACAATTGACCGACAACGAAATGGTTGGAGTCACGAAAGAGTGCGCTTCCCGACGATCCGACTTCCGTCACGCCGGGATTCGATGTCCTATCCCACGTGACACCCCATTGACCGCCGAAGGACAGAGAGGAAATTGATCCATAGGAGATTCTCTTATACGCACCATCCGGGTGATGAATACCCGTTATGGCGTCATCCATTGCCAGCGAATTCCGGTCCCAGCCGGCGAAATAGATGCCACTGTAATCCGCATCATTGAGTCTCAACAGCGCATAATCTGACGCACTGCCACCGCTGGCGGGTCCAGTCGCCAGCAGCGTGGACCCCGCCACCGTCCGGTATCCACGCGAAGGAGGCGGATCATTGCATTGCGCCGTATGGAAGAAAAACCATGCCTTAACCGTGCCGGCAATCGCCTGGGTAGAGACACAATGATTTGCTGTCAGGAAGTAAGGGATAAAGGCCTGAGGAGTCGAATTCAACATGGTTCCCGAGCAGACGTAGGTTCCGGAGTCATTAAACTCAATTTGGGCGGAAGCATCACGTTGCGGCAAATAGTCCAGATCGCATGTCACATCATTATGGCAGGAGCCTTCACGCCCGAACAGGTTCAGAATATCTTTGTAAACATGACTGATTTCCAGGAGTTCGAAGGGAGGATTCAATCCGGTATCCGTTGCGTTATCCCTGTGCCATTCGAGTATGATCGTATCACCGGGAGACCCCCATGACCATATCGTTCCATCCCGGAAGACATCCTGAATACCATAGATATCCGATTCGGTTTCACCTTCGGCATAAATATAGAGTGTACCGGCATCCTGCAGCCGAACATCCGCCAGATGCAGTTTCATTTCACGAGCACCTGGGGACCGGATCGCAAGTCGCCAGACTAGACCATAATCATGATCCATAATCATTTCAGCGCGATCCACTGCATCAGCGGGAAGAGGACGGGCTGCACCGATTCTCATTGGGATACCCTTGTCCTCATTGATCATGTCTTCTTTCTGCCAGCTATCAATATCCGGTTCATCGAGAACAACAACTGAATGGTGCCCTACATGACCCAACCCGATCATCACAGATGGAGGCACGCCGCGATCAGCCAGAG
The DNA here is from genome assembly GCA_016931515.1 of candidate division CSSED10-310 bacterium. Taxonomy (GTDB): domain Bacteria; phylum CSSED10-310; class CSSED10-310; order CSSED10-310; family CSSED10-310; genus JAFGEQ01. The sequence continues at coordinate 194,340 of JAFGEQ010000015.1, forward strand.
CAGGCGCTGTCAGCATCGCCGCAATCAAACAAACAGTTGCGATATATCCGATATTTTTCATTCTTCCTCCAATAAATAGCGTTCCTGTTATTCAACCGTCCGTCTGTTTGTTTATCGAAAGCAACCAGAGATGTCCATCGGAAAAGAATTATAGTTAATGTTTGATGATCAGCCACCCCAACAATCCGGCCATTATCATCAGCCCCCAGTTTGTCAGTGCCGACGTATCAGCAGGAGTTTGGGATCGGAATATGAGAATCTCGCCGGTCGCATCATTCCTGACAAGATCGGTGATATTTACCAGGTTCGTTGTGTCGATTGTGCAAAGAGCGCCAAGATCGAACGTTCCATTGAGATTGCCGTCGCCCTCACCCCTGCTTCTTTCAGCCATTAGCTTTTGCAGGCTGTTAGCTGCGTTACGTCCTGATTTAAAGTTGACACCTTTTTGGAAAAGATTAACAGGTTAGTGGGGAATGTCCCCTCCGTCCCCATGGGAGTGACACTGGCTGCCGCCAGCCCGGATTACACGTCAAAGATTTATCATACTTGTGTCAACTTTTTTTCAAGACTTGACCTATATCGACAAACCTGTATCTTGGCTTTCATGTTCAGCTTGAGCGTTTATCGGAAAAACATATTGGTTTTTTGTTGTTCAATTACTTTGTCACTCATGAGTTCGGGGTGTCTGGATCCGGCACCGGGCAGACCCGATTATTCCCAGTGCGAATACATCGTGCGCGTCCTGATTTTATCATCGGAATCCGGAACAGCCCAGGAAGTATCCGGTCATTTCAGGCAGAGCTGGAATCTCAATACAGTGGTAAGCATCCATTCAGACGTATCTACGCTGGAGTTCGAGGCTGCGGATTGTATCTATGTTACAGCCGATTACATGGAGGCTGCCGGTACTCAACGCAAATCTCTATGCCGGGGTTTGGAGAAAGCTGCGCGCAATGGTGCCGTGATTTATTTCGAACCATTGTGCATTTTCATGGATGGTATTGAATCAGCCGGAATCCAACATGCAAGCAAGTGCAGCCCCATCAAAACAAAACCCATGATCCGGTCATTTCCGAACGAGATGACCAAATTCAGTATTTTTTTTCGCCAGGTTTTCGCAGAACCCGTTTGTTTTCCTCGAACGCATTACGAAAAAACGCATATGCCTGGCTTTGTCGTAACCGCCAGTGACCCACCCATCTGGGAGATAGATTTCTCAGCGGATGTTATTGATGCCGATGTTTTGGCGACAACAGGGAGAGGACAACCTCTTATGACCTGGAAGACGCTTGGAAAGGGTGGTTTTCTCTGGTCTTTCGATTTCAGTCGCAGGCATGAATTGTTACATGGTAAAAAAACAATGCGCGATTTCTCATTAGGCTATCCTGACCCGGACGCACAAAACTTTCATTACGCCGGCGCCGGATTGGATTACATGTTCCGTAATCTACTGGTGAATCTTGCAGCCAAGAAAAAATATGGGGTTTCCCTGGAGCGGGTGCCCGGTCCGAACGGCGCGCCCTGCTGCAGTTGGCAGAATCATCTCGACGGCTACGACAACTGGGAAAAAAAATTTGCGAAGCGCTGGGCAGAGATACTGCTGGGCAGGGGGTTGATTCCATCGTTTACGATCCGCTCGGATCTGACCAAGTTCGAAAGGCCTGAATTTTCCGGCCAGGAAGCGCTGGCGAGTGAATTTGTGCGATACTGCAGGAGAAAGGGAATTCCAATCAATCCGCACCTGACACTCGAACCGCTGGATACACCGGATATTGAACGCGATCGAATTCTGACGGACCTGACCGATCTGATTGATATCGGAGTTGCACGTGACGAAATATCCGGTGCGGATCACCATGTCTTTTACACCCGTGCTCAACCGGTCTGGCAGTCTTTTCATTCCATCATCAACGCAGGTCTCTACCATGATTTCGGTGGAGCGACACTATCAAACTTCGTCCTGTTCCCGTGGTTTTTCTGCACCAGTTCCGCCTATGCTCCCTATTGTCCTTTTTTCATGCTGGAGGATGATGAGGGCCATTTTCTTCCCCTAGTTATCGGTTCACCGATGCCTTCGCGCCCGACCGACAGTGCGGTTGGTAGCCGTTGCCGGCTTCCAATGGAGTTACGGCTGCCAGTCACTTATTATTTCCATCCTGAATTCATTCTGGATGCTGTCGGATTCGATGATCTTCATTCTGAGTTCCAGGCGATGATAACGGATATGGAAGTTCTGCGGGACAGACATGGTTACTGTATGGTAACTGAACCTCAGGCCGCCAGGGCTCATATTGCCAACCGAACGGCTCGTATCAAAGCACTGATATCGGGTCGAACCATCACAATCGAAGCTGATGGCAGGGAGGCATTTGAGCAGGCTGCAGAATTCCGTAAGGCGTTGGGCATGAGAATCGAATATGTATCGGCAATGATTCACAAAGACGCCTACGAGACAACATCTCCCGTCCGATACATTTCTCCCCTGGATAATTGTATGGAAATTTCACTGAATCCGTCTGGCAAGACAGTGATTGGGGAGGGAGTTGAGGAACGTTTCCATTTTGAGCGCATTAATCTGCCTTTCCATCTGGATGTGGAGAGGGACAGAATGGATTTGCATATTTCCGAGCCCGGATTACGCTGGATCCGATATTCATGGAATCCGGATGATAAAGAGGTCTGGCTTCCCCTATCTTTTCCGGGAAACATCTCCATTTTTAATTCCACGATTGAACTCAGCAATACAGACATCGATCCGTTGAAAGTCAGTTTCAGCCGTTTCTCAGGAGAAGAGTTAAAGAAACAGCTCATCGTGTTGCATGGCAAACTTGATGCGTTGCCGATCGATCCGTCTGTTCGCATTCTCGATTTTGGAACAACTGCCGTTCGATCCATGTATGGACGCGGATGGTGTTTGATCGATGAAGGAAGCGTTGGGCGAACCGTTACATGGTCAACGGGCTACCCGTTCAGTGAACTTAAGATTCCCATGAATGGCGGCAGCGGGTTCAACTGCGAGATCGAACTTTGCCCATATGTCAATTCGAATTTCGGAAGCCAGACATTCGCTGTCGAGATTAACGATGAGACAGTTCTGGAACCGGTTGAACTGAAAAACGAGTGGCAGACGATCTCCTTTGTCATCCCCCGAAACATCCTTTTTCCAGGATTAAACTACGTCGTTTTCAGGTATAAGTATGTATCGGTACCGGGGTTGGATCAACCAGGCAGCAGGGATATGAGACCGCTTGCCGTTATGTTTGATTCAATGACATTGTCGAAAAGAAAAGAGAGTTAAAATGAAGGCATCTGATCGATTATTCCAAGTTATAAAAGCGCTTTCGATTTTGTCATTATGGTTAGCAGCGTGTGACGAAGCTCCTACGCCGGTTCTGCCTGAGACCAGTACAGATTTATTGAAAAATCCAGCCGGGATCGTTTTTCACGAAAAAATTGTGACAATCGATCTGCAAAACTCATTGGATCAGCGAATTTTTAGAAACGGCTGGCTGGTGGAATCCGGCAGGATTTCATCGAATTCAGATACGCCGACACTCGAATTCCGTTTCGATCGTATCCGGGACCGGATCATTAAACTCAGTGTGGATGGGGCCCACACGTCGGAAATTGAAATACTCAAAGGAGGGGATGTTCTCCTAGCATTACCTGTCGAGAGAACAACGCAGCAGACTCTTTATCAGTGGGTCATGCAAGGTAAGCTTCAGACCACGGGTCTGAATACCCTTCGTATGAAGTTACCGCAAGGGCATCGGATTAATGTTGCGGGGCTTGCCATTCAGGAGGGAGCGGCACGCATCGGTTACGCGGCGGTCAATCAGGATATTCGCCATTCATTAATTATGATTCCGGATGTCAGCGTCGCCTTTCCAGTGTCTCTTCCACACGCTTTGAATCGCATCGAGATGAGTATCGGTATTGATGATCTGGGCCGGGAGGCATCATCAGACGGTGTGACTTTTCAAGTCATTATCCGCTCTGATGGGCTCGCCGAACAACTGGCTCAATTTCGTTTGGAGACTGCGTCCGGATGGGTTAAGAAAGCGATCCCAATCGAAAACCGATTCGCCGGAAAACGGTCGGAAATTGTCCTTGAAAGTGTTTCGGACACCAATGAAAAACCGGAAGGGGATATCATTGCAGTCGCCGATTTTTGCCTGTGTGGGCGGGATGATCCTCCAGTTGAATGGAGTGACCGCCCCAGCATCATTCTCATAACGATGGATTCGTGCAGGATAGACCGGTTGGGATTCGGCGGGGATCATCTGATCCGGTCACCGGCACTCGATAGAATGGCCGCATCCGGATTCGTATTCAGTGACTGCATCTGCCAGATCAACAATACCCCACCCTCGCACTTTACCATCCTCACATCCAAGCGTCCCCGTTCACACGGCGTTTATGACATGGTCACCCCTCTCAGCCCTGCACATCCAACAGTAGCGCGGCTTCTGGAACCCTCCGGATATCATTCGGCCGCAGCTACGAGTGCTGCATGGTTATCCGCACTGACTCACGGTCTCGGCCCCGGTTTCGAACGCTTCTTCGCTCCCAGGGAAGCACAACGCAGGGGACCGGAAACCCTCGCGGCTGCTCGCACCTGGCTGGCATCCGCTGCCGGTAACGCATCCAGGCAGCCATTCTTTTTCTGGTTGCACCTCTTTGATCCGCATACTCCTCTCGATCCGCCGCCGCCTTACGACCGTATGTATTACTCAGGTAACCCACGAGATCCTGCCAATCCTTCCATGGACAAGGTCGGATTCTCGCCGGAACAGGTGGAGTATATGCGGAACTGGATCGGAGACATCACTGATATTAATTATCTCCTTGCCCAGTACCGATCGGAAATAACGTATATGGATCGGGTTATTGAAGAAATCAGGGTGATATTGTCAGACAGCGGTGCAGACCGAACAACATGGGTTGTCCTGACGGCTGATCACGGACTCAGCCTGGATGAGCATGATCTGTATTTCATCATGGCCGGCATGTATGAACAACAGATGCATATCCCGCTGATTATTGTGCCTCCGACCGGGATACCGGCTCGAAAAGTATATCCCGAAACTGTGCAATCGCTGGATATTGCTCCTACCATAATGGACATTGCACACCTATCGATTCCTGACGACTTCGAAGGCCGGAGTCTGCTGCCTCTAGTGCAGGGTCATTCCATTCCGATCATCACCCGTGTTATCTCTGAACACGCCAACAATCAGGCGGTGATGATTCGGGATTCGAAATATAAATATATCCGTTATCTTGATGGAGTTTATTATCGGGAACCACAGATCGGTATTTATGATCTGAAAAAGGATCCGATGGAGCTGAGTAACATGCATGGCAAGTTGAAACCCATCGAGAGTAATTACTCTTCACGGACCGACCAGTTTCTGGCCCAGCCTGTCGGACGGGCAGATACCGGTGCAGCGGATTCCGAGGTACTTCAGAAGAAACTCAGAGCACTCGGATATATTTCCCAATAGCCTTTCCGATTTTTCTTGTATTTCCGATTAACCGTCTATAGAGTCCCCCGCGCACCGATGATCGGGGCAAGGAATTTTTAATGAAAGTGATTGATGGGAAAATGACACAGAGAAACCTGGATACCATACGAAATTTGGGCATTGTTGCTCATATCGATGCAGGAAAAACAACAACAACCGAGCGCATACTATTTTTCACGGGTATAACGCATAAAATTGGAGAAGTACATGACGGCAAAGCGGTGATGGACTTCATGAAACAGGAGCAGGAGCGGGGCATCACGATCACATCCGCAGCGATTACGACGCGCTGGAAAGATTCTCAAATCAACATCATCGACACTCCGGGGCACATCGATTTTACTTTGGAAGTGGAGCGGTCGTTACGGGTTCTGGACGGCATTGTCATGGTGTTCTGCGCAGTCGGCGGCGTCGAGCCGCAAAGCGAAACGGTCTGGCATCAGGCGGATCGCTACAAGGTTCCGCGAATCGCATTTATTAATAAGATGGACCGGCAAGGGAGCGATCTCCCTGGGACAATCGGTATGATGGACGAAATGCTGGGAGCTAATCCAATTGCGTTTCAACTTCCGATAGGCCTGGAGGAAAACTTCCGCGGTCTTGTTGACCTCGTGACACTTGAAGCCTGGGAATTCGAAGATGGAACACTGTCTGTCAAATCAGTACCGATTCCCGCTGACATGCAGAACCAAGTCCGGCAATACAGGGACAGGCTTCTTGAAAAGCTGGCGGATTTTGATCCGGTCATCATGGAAAAATATCTTGGAGAAGAGCCCATTACGGAACAGGAGATCAAACAAGCCGCCAGACGGGCCGTGCTGAATCTGTGCATTACTCCCGTATTCTGCGGATCCTCATTCAAGAACAAAGGTGTAAGGAAGCTCCTTGACGCCGTCGTTGATTATCTCCCCTCCCCTATTGATCGCGGCGCAATCATCGGTCACAGTGTTGCCAATCCCGATCTGGCTATATCCAGGATTCCGTCGTTATCACAACCCTTCTGCGGGATGGCATTCAAAATTATCAATGATCCGTATGTCGGACAGCAGACATTTATTCGGGTTTACTCCGGAGAGGTTCACTCCGGCAGTTACATCATCAATGCGACGACCGGGAAGAAAGAGCGTGTCGGGCGAATTTTACGCATTCATGCCAATGATCGTGAAGAGCTTGACGTTTTGCAGGCTGGTGATATCGGGGCGTTGATCGGTCTCAAAGGTACCCGCACAGGCCACACACTTTGCGGTGAGGGTGAGGAGTTGCTCCTGGAGAGCATCCATTACCCGGAAACCGTGGTGGATGTCAGTATCGAACCGGAAAACCGGAAGGATTGGGACAAGCTCGGTGCAGCACTCGGACGAATGGCGATGGAAGATCCGTCCCTGAAGGTCCGGGTTGATGAAGAGACCAAGGAAACCGTCATTTCAGGAATGGGCGAGTTGCATCTGGAAGTTGTTGTCGACAGGTTGTTGACCGAGCATAAAGTGGTAGCACATATGGGGAAACCGGCTGTTGCCTATCGCGAAACAATTACCAGGGAATTCCGGCATACGGAGCGGTATAAAAAGCAGACCGGTGGCAAAGGGCAGTTTGCGCAAATCGAATTCCAGATCGAACCCAATCCACATGGAGATCTGGAGTTTGTCGATATGGTCAAGGGTGGGACCATCCCGCGCGAATACATTCCGGGAATCGATCGGGGATTCCGCGAGACAATGCAGGCAGGGCTGGTTGCAGGTTTCCCAATGATCGGCGTCCGGTTCGTTCTGATCGACGGATTGACCCACCCCGTGGACTCCAGTGAACTGGCGTTCCGGGTTTGCACAGCGCATGCCCTGAAAGGAATCATCGGAAGAACACAACCCAAATTGCTCGAACCGCTGATGAAAATCGAAATTAACACTCCGGACGAGTTCATGGGCGATATCATTGGTGATATTAATCGTCGGCGAGGTAAGATCGACAATATGCGGCGGCACCGCAAAGGATCACAGAAGCTTAACGGAACCGTACCATTGCGGGAGATGTTCGGCTATGCAAATACACTCAGAAATCTCTCCAGCGGCAGGGCCGGTTATTCGATGGAATTTGTTCGCTATGAGCTGCTGCCCGAAACGATCGCTCTCGAAGTGATTGAGGAATCAAGAAAAGAGCGCGGGAAATAGCAATTCCAGCCCGTGTGGATTATGCTTTCTCCAATGAAAAGTCACGGTGACATCCTTCCGGCTCTGGTCTTGTCGGCTCTGGTTACGGGAATAATCTTCTTCCCCGCCCTTTTTCTCAATGCCCGTTCCCTTCAGTGGGACGCGCTGGATCTGCATTATCCCCATCTCGCGTTTTTTTCCCGATCCATTGAATCCGGTATAGTGCCGTTATGGGAGCCTCATCTTTTCTGCGGCTATCCATTTGCAGGTTACCTTCAATCCGGAGTGTACTACCCGATCAACTTTGCGGCTTCACTGCTGATGCCCATTACACCGCGGATTGTGATGCTGCTGATAATCATTGCCTTCGGAATGGCTTGCATGGGGTTATGGCTGCTTGGACGCAGGCTCGGTCTATCACGTCCGGCCGCAAGCATTGCCGCAGTCACATGGGTTTTGTCAGGGCAGATGCTGGGTCATACCAGTCATGTTGGAATCATCCAAATCTATGCCGCATTCCCCTGGGTATTACTGATTGCATCACGCAGTTGGGAGCATGGCTCCTTCCGGTATATGGCCCTCTCAGGTATTGCTTTGGGGTGGAGTATTCTGGCCGGACACTTTCAGTCTGCTATGTACTGCTTCGTATTCTGGCTCATCTGGTTGATCCCGGCAATCCAATCAGAGAACGTTTTGCCGGCTGAGTCGACTTGCCGTCATATCCTTCGGTTAACTCGATCGATTGCATTTATACTGTCAAGCGCACTTTTGTGCCTAATCGCAACAGGCATCCAGTTGATCACGACAGCTGATCTGGCTTTGCAATCCCAGCGAAGTTCCATTTCTATGGCTCTGGCCCAATCCGAAAACCTATATCCCGAGAGTTTAATGACTGTGTTCGTGCCGGATCTGCAGGGAGGGATCAGTGGGCATTATTCAGGGCCATGGTCTCGCACAAACCAGCAGTGTTATGCAGGAATGTTGACGCCGTTACTTTGGATCACCGGACTGGTCGCGGGACTGGTCGGAATTCGTAAAAGATATTCGGGTGATAATTGTCGCTCATTATCTCCGGGTGTATCGATCGAGCCGGCAAATAGGCTGTATCAGGGATTTCTTCAGTTGTTTTTGGCCTTTTTCAGTGTATTAGGAATACTTTTCGCTCTCGGACCTTTGACCCCAGTTCATGACTGGGCTTTGCGACTCATTCCCGGCTGGAATCTTGTCCGAACACCATCCGCTATCCTTCCGCTCGTGTATCTGGCCCTGGCTATCCTAGCGGGAACAGGTCTGGACTGGATTGCATCGTTGATCCCGAAGAAAACAGCATCGTTCGTTCTTTATGGTCTGCCCCTGCTCACATTTCTGCACCTTGTGTTTTTATATTGGAACAGTGATCTGATGTTTGGCAAAGACCATCCGTATACGCATTTCCATCAAACCTCCCACAGAGATTTTCTCGATGCCCGTTATCGGGAAGCTTCCTCCGGATTCCGAATCCATGAATGGGACATCAGGGAAGTGATGCTCACGAATGAAGCTTCATGGAAAGGCTGGTATGGAACCGGAGGCCGGATCAGCGGTCTTCATTTGAAAAACATGGGCATTTTGTTACGACTCAGCGAGTTTAAGAAAGACATCCTGGATATATTGAGGGTGCGATACATACTGATGGGGGCAAAACCCAGTTCTGCATTCGTCATTTCAACCACTCCCCTTATCGATTCGCTTCAAGTCTGGCATCCCGCTGCTGATCTCAAGGAAGCCGCACCTGGAATCCGGTTCAATCCGTCAGCCCGGGGTCTCGCTTTTCCAGTCACGTATTGGGAACTGCAGGATGAAGGGGAACCCGGTATGGAACGATTGTTGGACCTCGATCTGAACCGGCAGGTCATGCTGGACGAAGCACCCAGACACTCTTATGACGGATCCCCTGTGTCCTGCTCAATTGAAAAGGTCCGTTATGATCGTCATTCGATCGATTTTTCATACACGCTCGAACGGCCGGCTATTCTAGTCATGGGCGATACATGGACAACCGATTGGAAAGCTTCAATCGATGGAGTGCCGACACGGCTATATCGAGCTGACATGGCACTGCGAGCGATTGAAGCTCCTGCGGGACAGCATACCGTTCGTCTCAGATATGCACCGTTTAGTTACCTTGTCGGCGTATTCCTCTGGTTATCCGGCGTATTGGCAGCGTGTTGGCTTCTGATGAGCTTTCCTTCTTCGAATTCATCCCAGAAATGCCATAAACCGGGATCCTGACGAACCTCATCTTCATACCATGCAACCAATTCATCCATCTCCGTTACCGGCGATGTAGTCTCCCCGGATTCAAGTGCCGGATGGAGCCGAAACAGGTAACGATCTTTTCCGGATCGATGAATTGAGAGCGGGACGATCGGTGCGCCTGTTTTCCGGGACAGATGTATCGCACCCAGAGGAAATGGGATCCAATGGTGGAGAAATAATCTCCACGAAAGTCGTCCCAACCATTTGCCTCCTCCCGCGGGATCTATATTCATCATGATCACACCATTTTTTTTAAGATGCTCGAAAAGAGGTCTGAGAAACTCGTTGGCCGGCAGAATTCTGACTGGAATCATTTTTTCGTATTTGAGTCGGAGCCGGAAGGCCACATGCCGTCCGATCCAGCTCAAGCCTTCTGCGGTCGGCAATCCAACCTGAATGATGTCATACCCGGCTTGACCCAGGTGAAAAAGCGGTATCTGAATTGGTCCATAATGTCCCAATACGATGATGACACCCTTGTTTCGGGAAAGGACTGCATCGAGGTGCTCGCATCCTTCCAGTGAACATAAGGAGGATAAAGCAGCGGGGTTTTTCAGTCGTGGATAAGTGAAAATGTGAAGTCGATCGATATAGTGATTTTCGAGATATGTCTGAAGAACCGGCTCTATATCGACAATCTCCGGCAATCCGCGTTGGATGTTATTACGAAGGGTTTGCAGTGTGCCCGGGCTGATTCGTTTATGCAGAGTCGCCAGAAAACGGAAAAATCTGAAGGAGATGCTGATAGGCATAAGACGGATGAACCATCTGACAGGGTACCAGACGACGAGACGAGCGGTATCCCGCAACAGACTTTCCCGGACAATCATAGACTCATTACCTTCTTCAATCCCGGTTTGGAACCCGGAAAAAAGCGGCACGAATGACATTGATTGCACTTTTACCGATGACTATTCCGCGTGCCGGGCGGCGTAAAAATTCAACGAGTGACCATGCGATACAGTATATCGAGATGCCTACCATACTGGTACGTATGGCGAATTCGCTGTAGCGTCCCCGGTGAAAACGGAAATACTTGATAAGGCTCCGGTAGAACTGCGTGCCCATATCCGTGCGTTTTTTAACCGACTGTCCGCCGTGATGAATAATACGTGCATTCGGCAGATAAAAAATCATCCAACCGCTTCTCCGAATCCTGTAACAGATATCGACATCTTCAAAAAACATATGGTAGCAGCTGTTTAGTGATCCGAGTGTATCGATACATTTACGCTTGATCATGAAGGCTGCACCTGCCGGTTGTTCCACTTCCCGGATGGTATCATGAGCCCAATCCATCAGACGCGATCTCTTTGAAAATCTGTGGATACCCGGGATTTCCGCGAGATTTGTATTTTCGGTGAATGGCGTGAGGAAGTCGGGAAAATGACGCAGCGAATACTGGAGCGATCCATCTGAATTAAGAAGTCTGGCCGCAACAGCTCCTGTGCTTGGATGGGTATCCAGGAACGAGACCATATCGGCGAGTGCGCCGGGCAAGATAATCGTATCGGGATTCAGAAGGAAAATATTCCGGCCGCGGGCGATATTGATACCCTGATTATTTGCTCTGGAAAATCCAACATTTTCGACATTCTCTATCAAGGTGACAGTTGGATACTCCCGTCGAACCATATCTGCCGATCCATCGGATGATGCATTATCGATCACGAAAATTTCGATATTGAGGGTATCGATGTTTTTTTCGATGGATTCGAGACATTCTTTCAGCATCCGGCATGTATTCCAGTTCACAAGGCAGATTGAGACATCGGGCAAATCGCGAGATTCCATCTCAAACGCTTGTTCCGGCAGAACGTGATTGGAGAAAGTAAGATTGTTCTTGACGGTCATGGCTTCCGATTCCATGGCATCCTCGGGAACCAGTGTTTTCGCCAGTTGATATCCTGATCCGAGCCGGGGAATTCGCAGGTAAACACTCTAAAATTTATGTGTCCTTTTTTCCGGACTCCGTTCAGTTCGTAATCTAGATCCTGCTGAGTTTCATCCACCCAAACGGTAATGGCGTTCCCCGGTCTGGATACCGGGCACGTGATGCGAACACGCCAAAGTGAACCGGGGCGAGCCGGAATCGGGCCGAATCGAAACTGGAACCAGTGGTTATCTGTAACCGCAGCCAGATCGAATGGTATCGTGACAATCGTCCGCCTGTGTGAATCGATCAGTTCGAATATTCCGTAGCCGGTATTCAGACGATTGTAGGTGGCAAGCTTCACATCAATCCGACGCATACCACCCTTGGGAACCGGAAACTCCTGAATCAACCCGGTGGCAAGAATTTCACCTGCGGCGGCAGTGGCGGTTTCACAACCCGAACAGAAGATCTCTTGAGTCTCTCCTGATAAAACTCGGGGCCGTTCGCAATCGGATGATCGATGCGGATTGTCACAAAACTCCAAAATTGGAGCCAATACTTTCTCCCAGGTCATAGAGTGCGCGACTGATTCCAGATTATCTTTGCATGCCCTGTAGAACAACGCATCATCCAGCATACGATTGATCGCATCGACCAGACAATTTACATTCTCGGGAGGGACAGTCAGACCGATATGATGCTGTTCGGCGAGATCAGCAAAATAATCTCCGTCAGTACAGATAAACGGTAACCGACTCCAGATGTAATCCAGGATACGTGTCCGGTAGGAAAACCGGGTTTCCAGGTGAGGATAGTGAGTGCTGATACCCATCTGAGCCTGGGACAGGATGGAACCCCGTTCCGCATAAGGAATCCAGTCACCGAAGAACACGTGTTTATTCAGAAGGCCGAGTCGATCGGCATGTTCGAAAGCCTGCTGCACCATTGACATCTGTGTCATCAGTGGATTTGGATGACCCGTACCCATGAAAAACAGGGACACAGCCCGGCCGTTTTTATTGAGATTGCTGACGGCTTCGATCGGTGTCAGGGGATCGAACCAATCCCAGATCCCGCCGGCCCACACTATCCATGCGTCATGTTTTGAACCGGGCAGGCCGTCCGTTCCTGGAGATGGTTTCCTGTTGTCGATACCGAAGGGTGCGGGCTGGATCAGTGTGTGCAAATGGGGATTCTCCCGAAATTGTCGCATATTGACTCTTCCGGCTGCCGCCAGCATGCCGATCCAGAAATCCCGTTGGCGATCCGAGGCACATACGAAAAAATCACCCCGCTCCAAATTTCGCATCAGGGAATGTAATTCCTCGGTCTGTTTGGCTTCCGGTTTGTCCGATCTGGCGAGACTGGACAAGATAAACGGATCGTACAGGTCCACGAGCAACGGGGTATCGAAATGGGCATCCACATGCATCGAAGCCGGAATAATGGCTGCATCAAACGATTTGAGAGATTGCCATACCGGTTCAACGCCAAACGGACAAAGTTCCATGTTTTTCGGCAGATCCGGTATGGATCCGTCAAGTTCTGGGCAGGACATCGTCACATTGTGATACCTTGACAGGCAGCGACTCATCTCAAATGCGCGTATAGCCGGCCCGGCCATACGTATGCCCACTCTGTCACCTGTCAAAACAAGAATTCGTTTCATTGAGACCGGTCCCGATCCCGCCCTTTGCCGGCACGTATTGATTTCAACGACAGCACGATACTTCCTTCTACATGAAACGGGTTGTAATCTTCAACTGATTCTTTTTTCCAGAGTAATTCATCTTCCATCTTCCGGTTACGGCGTATGAAGCGCCTGCTGAGAATGATATGGTGCATATGCTTGATCAAGCTTCCGATTACCCGCAGATGCAGGATCAATTCGGCCTTATTCCGGGTGTTCCATGCATGCCGAATGCCGTTACCGAGATACCGGTGGAATATCCGGCCACCGTAACGCCGAAGGTTCCTGGTTTCGTAATTTTTCAGAAAGACCAGCAAATAATTGCGCAGAAACCAGAATCGGGACCATAATGGATCCGTGGTGTCGCGCGATGATGTCCTATATTTGTGAAGCACGATGGCATCCGGTGCTGTGATAAAACGATATCCGAGGATATTCCCGCGGTAACACACATCAAAATCTTCGCAATAAGACCAGAATATTTCATCAAACCCGCCAATATTCAGGAATCGGTTTCGATGAAACAGAACGGCGGGAAAAATAGATCCGAACACGGTTTCTGATTCATTAAGTCCACCGAGATCCGGTAATCCCACCCGGGAATCCCGCCAATGGCACGATTCGAACCAGTCCACGCCGAATGCATTGATAAAAGATGGCATGGAGTAAAACATGACTTTGGGAAAAACACCCAATACGGGTCGATCCGGTTGTTTATTCACTGCCGGATGGTTATCGATCGGAGGGTGTGTGAAGGTATCGACCAGATTACTGAGACTGTTCGGTTGAAGAGCCAAATCCTGGTTTAAAAGAAGAACGAGTTCACCTCGGGCGGCGCGGATACCCCGATTCATGCCCCGACAAAAACCCTCGTTGTTCGGCAACGCAACAAGCTGTGCGACAGGCCAGTGATCACGGAGATAATCGACCGAGCCATCGGTCGATCCATTATCGACAATAATCAATTCGAAGTTTTGATAGGGTTGATTGCATATGGAAGAGAGACACTCCGGAAGATGCTCCATTCCATTGAAACTCAGAACGATGACCGATAGTGTCGGTGCGTCGTGGTCAGTCATTCATCCCCGGCATGACCTGCTCTCCTCGTGAATCAGCAACTGAAATACAGTTGGAACTCCAGGGGAGTTGGAGTTTGTTGTGTGGGAATGATTTCCCTCTGCCTGCGCGATGTAATCCAGCCATCGATCAATTGCTGGCTGAAAACGTCGTTTTCCCGAAGATAGGAGTGATCCTTCTCGAGGGCCGACAGAGCTTCCTCGAGACTTCCTGGAAGCGAGGGTATTTTCCGTTGTATGGCACGGGGTTCGAGCCGGATATCATTGAACGGTCCCCACCCGTTTTTTCCGGCGTGAATGCCTTTTTGTACGCCGTCCAATCCCGCCATCACGATGGCTGAAGCGGCAAAATAGATATTGCATGTTGCATCCGGCGACCGGATTTCGAAGCGTTTTTTATCGGGTGAGTTGGCATATTTGGGAATACGAATGGCTGAATTGCGGCTTCCCATGGAGAAAAACAGGTTGGTGGGAGCTTCGAAACCGGGAATCAGTCGCCTGTATGAGTTTGTACTGGGATTTGTGAAAGCGGCGAGAGAGCGTCCGTGACGGATGATGCCGCCGATGAAACAATGGGCGGTGTCCGAGAGTCCGCTCGGATCATTTTCATCGAAGAAAAGAGGTCCGCCGTTTTTATCAGTCAGGCGCAGATGCATATGCAGACCGTTACCGGCTTCACCGGCTATCGGTTTAGGCATGAATGTTGCCGTGACTCCGTTGCCGATTGCGACATTATGTACGAAATACTTCGCCAGCATCGTTCTGTCGCATGCATCCATCATCGGAGCGAGTGTCAGTTCGATTTCCTGCTGGCCGGTGGCACCAACTTCATGATGATGGTATTTCACGTCGATACCGATTGATTCCAGGTGTTCGACGACTTCGGCACGGATATCGCGGTAGAAATCCTGAGGTGGCGCACGGTGATACCCCTGCTGAACCGGAATCCAGTGTCCGCTGAGCGGATTCGTTTCATCGTCACTAAGCCCCGATCGTTCACTGCTTTCGATATCGAAAAAACTGCGATGCGGTGAAACATCATAGCTGACTTTGTCCATCAGGTTGAATTCGAGTTCGGGAAGCAAAAAGACAGAATCTGCTATTTTTTCGGTTCGTGCGTAATCGAGTGTTCTCTTTGCAACCGAGCGCGGATCACCCATGAACGGAAGTCGTGAATCAGCCTCCACGATATCGCAGATCATGCTGATAGTGGATCGCTCCCAGAAGGGATCAATAAATGCGGTATCCAGGTCGGGGATCAAGCACATATCTCCACTTTTGACATTTTTAAAACCGACGCTGGACCCATCGAAGCCGACGCCTTCCGTCAGCAGTGCCTCGTTCATCGAACGAGCCGGCAGAGTTACATGCCTGAATTTGCCGATCAGATCGACAAACTTCAGATCCACCATCTGGATATTCGCATCACTGATACGTTTTTGCATCTGCACCAGCTTCTCAAGTTTTTTCATGCCCGCATGTCTCCTTTGTTAAAAAATTTTATGCGTGGATGAGCCTCTGATTAACTTAAGAAAACCCGTCTCGGAATTCAAGTATTACGCGCGGTTTAAATATTTTATAGAGCATCTGGCATTTTTTTTGTATCCGGTTATACTGAATGGCGTTTATTTGTGGCGACGATAACAACAATCTGGAGGGGTTTATGAAGCAGCTTTTATTGATAAGTATTATTCTGGTGATCTGCTGCAGTTTCACCTGCACTGCCTTGGGGGTGGTAGATACACCCGAACAAGCGTTTTCGATTGTGAAGAGCGATGTGCTCGAAGGGACACGCGGTGACCTTCCGGTCTATGTATCCGACAGTGTTTTTCCGGCCGGAACAGTGATCCGGACATTCAAGGGCCCGTTCATGACATTGGATGCTCCCGCATGGTTTGCTTTCATTGATCTTCACCCGGGTGCCAACTGGGAGCATGAGTGCCTGTTTGTACTGATCGATCCCATCAGTGGTGAAAGCCAATCGATCGAAGCGACAAGACCACCTGAGAATATAAATAAACTGAAACATTTTCAGGGTGTCGATATTTTCGGCGGCAAGAATGTCCGACCGGTGTCCTCCGTGAAATCTTTCGCGGGTCGCAGCATAGAAAATTGCTACGCCGTGATCCTGTCCGGCGGAGCCTCCTCGGGGTCGAACCATGTGCGTTATTGGAACGATTGCTCCAGCATTTACAAAACCCTGGTTGACACTTACGGCTATCTCGATGAGAACATCATCGTTGCCATCTCGGACGGGACCAATCCAGCCCCTGATCAATCGAACGGAGGCAACTCGGACCCCGATCTGGATGGAGACGGCGATGATGATATCATGTATTCCTGCATACGCACCAACCTGAACACGATTTTCAGCAATCTGGCATCGACGCTGGATTCCTCCGATACACTGTTCATCTTCACGACCGATCACGGTAACGGGCAATCCGGGGTTCCAGGTCAACCGACATCGATGAATCTCTGGAATAGCGAGGAAATATGGGATTATGAGTTTGCAGCACTTCTGGAACCGATTCAATGCCGCGAAATGATCCTGACGCTCGAACCGTGCTTCAGCGGCGGATTCGTCAATGATGTGATCGACATGAACTCGACGGTTCCTCGCGTGATTTCGACCGCTGCGAACGACCACGAGTATTCATGGGCGATGCCGCCGGATTACGTCTATGACACATATGTGTTTCACTGGACGGCAGCGATCAACTGGGAAGACGCTTACGGCAATCCGGTCGATGCGGATACGAACAACGACGGCGAAATCACTATGGATGAAGCGTATGCATATGCACTGGACATGGATGAAGACGACGAGCATCCTCAGTATGGTGAGTGGCCGACCGGTTACGGCGCGACATTGACAATGACAGGCAGTGGACCGACGTCCGATGGCACCGTCAAACTGAAAAGGGATTTATATAATTGTGATGACATGATTATTATCACAGTTGAAGATCTTGACCTGCTTGGTTCCGGATCGGTTGATGTTACGATCGTCAGTTCATCTGAAACGACTCCGGAAACCGTCAGCCTTGCGGAGGTCAGTGACGGCCGATTCGAAGGAACGATAGCAACGGCGACCGGCACCCCGGCTGCCGACGGCATCCTTCAAGTGTCCCCCGACGACACCATTACGGTGTCCTATTACGATGAAAATTACGGGGGTGCCGGACCATATACCGTGACAGATACGGCATCGGTCGACTGCACACAACCGGTGATTTCCAATGTTATGATCGCCGATGTCAGTGAATCGTCATTTATAGTCACCTGGACAACCAGCGAGCCGGCGACATCCGTTGTATATTACAGTGACTCACCCGCACCGGGTATAATGATGGAAGACTCCGATCTTGTGACGGATCACTCAATGAACGTCACCGGATTGTCAGATTGCACGTATTATTATGTCGCAGTGGAATCAACCGATGCTGCAGCCAATATGGCATCTGATGACAACGGCGGTGCGTATTATGGAGTTCAGACACTTGAGCTGGTTACATTGCTTGAAGCGAATATGGATTCCGATCCGGGATGGACGTATGAAAATCAATGGGCATGGGGTGTTCCAACCGGTTCAGGGGGTGATCCTTCGAGCGGCTATACCGGTTCCAGTGTAGTGGGCTACAACCTGTCCGGCACGTATCCGAACAACCTGCCGCAAACTCATTGCACAACACAGGCATTTGACTGTTCGACAGCCAGCCAGGTCTATTTGAGTTTCTGGAAATGGCTGGGCGTCGAAAGTTCCACCTGGGATCATGCATCCATTTCGGCGTCCGGAGACAACGGATCGTCATGGACCGTAGTTTGGGATCATACAGGGAGTTCGACTCTACCGACTTCATGGTCCTATGTCGAATATGATATCAGTGCCGTCGCAGCCGGTAACAGTCAGGTTAAAATCCGTTGGACAATGGGAGCAACCGATTCATCAGTCGTTTACTGCGGCTGGAATATCGACGATGTTCTGGTCAGCTATACGCTGCCCTGCACTGAGCCGACACCCACCCCCTATGTCACATGTAACCATGACGGTGATGTAACTTGCGATGGATCGATAACTGCCGGCGACGCTCAACTGGCATTCCTCATTGCCCTGGGAGCATATACACCCAACGAAGAGGAAAATTGCGCGGCTGATTGTAACGAGGATGGTTCCTGCACAGCGGGTGACGCTCAGATGATTTTCATGACGGCGTTGGGCACTGCATCCTGTATGGACCCGATGTAACCGATTGATCGCATAACGAATTTCAAATTTGACCGGCTTCGATGTCATGAAGCCGGTTTTTTTCTATCTTATATATCAATATACATGACAACATGGTATAAATCTTGAATCCGTTCCGGGTGGCGGAATATTCCTGTTTGATGTCAATACTGAAAACAGTTGAATAGTAAAGGAAAAGGACTGTCGATTTTTTGAAAACAGGCTTTTTAGCCAAGGAGGGATTATGAAGCGTGTGATATTCCTGTTTTTACTGATCATCTCGATCATACCTGTGTCTCAGGCCGGTTGGGTATCACTGAGCGGTGAAGCCGAAGGCGCTGAACCCACGGCAACGTTGTCAGGAAGCAACAACAGCGGCGTAATGGTGACAGTAGAGATTCCCGGATTTTATGAAGACGATGTAGAGGTTGGCGGAATGTTATTCAAATCAATCAAGATTCCGAGCGCCGGCCGAACATTGGATATCGGATATCCGGAAATGCCGAAAGTGACACTCCAGATTGCTATTCCCGACACGGGAAACGTCGCGATTCGGGAGATCGATCGGCAGACTCGGACTCTAGACGGTTATCGAATTGCACCGATGCAGAAACCGACAACAGACATCGATCCGCAGCCCGGTTTCATCAGGGAGCAGAAAGCATATGAACTTGACCGTTACCCGACAAAGGGTGTTGCTGTGAGTGATCCAGCCATCCGTCGCGATGTCAGGTTTGTAACAGTGGATGTTTATCCTGTCATTGCACGTTCCTTGGACGAAGAAATCGATGCCGCAGGCAGCATAACCTTCGAACTGTCCTTCAATGACAGTCCCGGAAAAAACGAAAAAATCAGGAAAACGGATGTGATATCTCCGGAACTTGATAGCATGTATCGTCATTCATTCCTGAATTATGATTCTCTTGGTCTTAAGGTCGGGACTTCCAGAGACAGCAATGTCCGCTATCTTATCATATCGGCTGATTCGCACATTGCCGCGATTACTCCACTGGCGGATTGGTGGAACCGGACTGGATTGAAAACGGTTGTCCGGCCGACAAGTCAGACCGGTACCACGGCCGCTCAGATAAAAGCGGAGATCTCAAATTATTACACTAATGAGAACACGGAGTATGTGTTGCTTGTTGGAGAGACTACCGAGATCGCTCTGGCAAATCCGGGAACAGAAAGTCCGGGTGACTACGATTATCAACTGCTGGAAGGCGGCGATACATATGCCGATATCGCACTTGGGCGAATTCTCCATACTGACAACGATAAAATATCGCACATTGTAGCTCGGACCCTGAATTTTGTTCAGACTCCACCGGCAGACGGTTGGCTCGGAAAAACAATGCTCTGTGCGCATGAGGAGCTTTATCCTGGCAAGTACACGGAATGCAAGGAGTTCATCCGGACCTTCCCATATGCCATCGAAAACTACATCTATGACACATATTATCCGCCGGAAGGTGCGACCCAGGCTGCCGTGAAGGCAGCCATGGAAGAGGGGCGAGTGGTTGTGAATTACCGCGGCCACGGAGACACTGGCGAATGGTCATGGAGTATCGGATGGTTCAACAGTACAATCTATGCGTTGAACAATGGCGCTCATACTCCAATCGTATGGAACATCGCATGCTATTGTGGAAATATTACCGGTGCTACCGAATGCCTGTCCGAAGCATGGCAAAATGCCGGTTCGAGTGGTGAAGGCGGTGCAGTTGCAAATATCGGTGCAACGGAACCCTCCTATACTATCGCCAATCACGCTTTCGATAAGATGCTCTATCAAGCGCCGCTGAACGAAGGCATCAACCGATTGGGATACATCGTTGATCGCAGCAAGCAGTATATGATCGAGGAAGAGGGTGAATACGGCGAAGACAACGCCTATATGTATATCATCTTCGGCGATCCGGCCATCGATATCCCGGCTCAGACGTTGTTTGATGGCGACATTGATCATCTGCCGACCGTCAGTATGGGCGGCGGAATGTTCTCCGTATCAGTCGCTGATGCCGGATCCCCGGTTGAGAACGCGATGGTCTGCATCATGAAGGACGATGATGGCCTATATGAAGTGGCTTATACTGATGCGTCGGGAAATGCAGAATTACCCACACTGCTGACCAGTGGCGGAACCATGCAGTTAACAGTCACCGCTCATAATATGCTGCCTTATATGGTGGATATTCTTGTCCAGGCTGCCGGATGCGGCGCCGTCCTGATGGACCAGAACATTTACAACTGCGACCAGACCATCACGATCAATGTATGGGATTCAGATTTGAATGTGAATCCTGGCGTTGTCGAGACAACCTACGTCGATGTCACCTCGGATACGACTCCCGCAGGTGAAGCTGTTATGTTAACGGAAAGCGGACCCGACAGCGGTCAGTTTACCGGGACAATCATGACATCCGACACTCAATCGGGTGCCGGTTACATACAGGTTGCACACGATGATGTCATCACTGTCACATATCAGGATGCGGATTGTGAAGGCAGCCCGGTTGAAGT
This sequence comes from candidate division CSSED10-310 bacterium, assembly GCA_016931515.1. GTDB lineage: Bacteria > CSSED10-310 > CSSED10-310 > CSSED10-310 > CSSED10-310 > JAFGEQ01. The sequence goes on from JAFGEQ010000015.1 coordinate 215,703, forward strand.
GACCGATACAGCCGATACAGATTGTCAGGGGCCCGCAATCACTGATGTCACAGTTGCAGCCATCTCCACCGATTACTTTACAATCACATGGAATACCAGTGAACTGGCTGATACCATGCTGACATGGGGCGAATCAATTCCGCCGACAAACGATGAAATCAATACAACGTTGCGAACGAGTCATTCCGTCACGGTTGAGGATCTGGACGACTGCACGCAGTATTTTTTCCAGATCGGTGCCACAGATGTTTCAGGGAACTACACGGAAGACAATAACGGTGGGATGTACTATGCGGCTGTGACCTACGAGTTGCAGGTATATCTCGAGGCCGATATGGATACCAACCCGGGTTGGACATATGAAAACCAATGGGCATGGGGAGTTCCGGCGGGTTCCGGCGGGGATCCGTCCAGTGGGAATACGGGATCCAACGTCGTCGGGTATAATCTCAATGGAACCTACACCAACAGCATGCCGCAGACCTTCTGTACCACTCAATCCTTTGATTGCAGTGAAGCCGGTGAAGTATTCCTGAGCTATTATCATTGGCTGGGGGTGGAGAGTGCCACGTGGGATCACGCCTCCGTCCAGGTATCCGGTAACGGCGGCAGTTCATGGACCACGATTTGGGATCACATAGGAAGCTCGGTTCAACCATCCAGTTGGAGCTACAGTGAGTATGATATTTCCGCTGTCGCAGCCGGACAGTCCAATGTCAAAATTCGATGGGTCATGGGTACCACTGACAGTTCAGTGGTGTACTGCGGTTGGAACCTCGATGATGTAATGGTCAGTTGTACACTCGAATGCACGACGATTCCGACCCCGACTCCGACACCGGACTGCCAGCACACGGGTGATACGAATCTCGACGGTGGAGTAACGGCTGGAGATGCCCAGATGTGCTTCATGATCGCGCTGGGGACTTACACACCAACCTATCAGCAGGAATGTGCCGCCGACTGTAACGGTGACGGGTCCTGCACTGCCGGGGATGCTCAGGGTATCTTCCTGACCGCATTGGGTTCCGGCACATGTGTCGATCCGTTGTAATTCCATTCGATCCCGCACTATGAGCAATTGATGAAAGCCCCTGGAAACAGGGGCTTTTTTTTGAGTTGATAAATAGAAAGACGGACCGGTGGGGTGATGGAGCAGACGGTGATATCAGGATGTTCAAAATGAAGACGGGGAGGTACCGGATTACGCGTGAATACTTGGTATGAAAATTGCTCAAATACGGGCAGCATGATTTGTGCTTAGAGAATTTTTACATAGGAGGAAACATGAGACGTCTAATTTTGGTTGCTGTCATCAGCCTGATAACTGCCGGAGTCCAGGGTTATTGGATTCCCCTGACACCCGATGCGGCTGAATTCGATTCACCGTCCATTGAATCCATTAAAATGTCCGGTGAGGATACAATTTTCTCAATCACCGTTCCCGGTTTGGAAGCCATTGAGCGGAGGAATGATTCGGGTGATTTCGTGCAATTGCAGATCCCGGATTCCGGCTGGCTCATGGAAACCGGATCACCGCAGGTCCCCGTTGTTCGAAAGAGCTTCATAGTACCTGCCGACGCTTCAGTCAGGCTGGAGATCGATGTTGATCGATATGTGGATCTGAACGACATCAACGTTTGGCCAGCGCAGCCCAGCTATAAACGATCGGAAGACAAACCCGCCTTTGTTCTCGATTCCAAGATTTATAATCATAACGATTTATATCCCCTGGAATGGGGTCGAATTTCCGATGACGGCTGGATGCGTGACTTCCGTTATGTAACCGTGGAATTAAATCCGGTGCGGGTCAATCCGGTCACCGGTCAGGTATTGGCAGCCTCCGAGATGACCGTTCGCGTCATTTCCGAGGGTGGTTGGAGAATCGGGAATGATCCTGTATTTCCATCATTCCATCAGATTTATGGAAACGTTTTCCCTAATTTTGAACTGTTGGGTATTGGCCAGCGATCGGATCCCGAACCAATGCTGGTTATCTGTTACGATTCTTTCCTGACTCAGATGGCATCCTTCGTCGAATGGAAAACCAAGCGGGGTATCGATGTCACAATGGTCAGTTCAACGGTGACCGGTACTACATCAGCAGCAATCTTCTCATACATTCAGACGGTCTGGAGCACATGGAATCCGAAACCGGTTTACATCATCCTGGTTGGTGATGGTCCCCAGTTGCAGCCCCTGACGGGTATCGGGTCCTGCGCATCCGACTCCAAATTTACGTTGCTTCAGGGAGGCGATCTGGTTCCAGATGTTCTCATCTCACGCCTCTGCGCGGGTAATGTTACCGACCTGAACAGTCAGCTCAACAAAATCATGACCTATGAACTGACACCTCCGGAAGGCTTCGGTACCTGGCTCGATAAATTTTCCGGTCTGGCGTCCAGCGAAGGATCTTCTCCGTCCGATGAGGAGTATTCGCAGGAAGTCGAAGCTCGGTTTCTCGCACATAACACGAACGCCATCGCCGACCGCATCTATGCATCACTGGGACACGGTGCTTCCCAGATCAGCTCTGCCGTCAATGCCGGCCGATTCTGGCTCAGTTATTTCGGTCATGGCAGCGGTACCAGCTGGTCGTCGCCATCATTTTCCAACAGCAACGTGGATGCATTGACAAACGGTTCATTCACTCCGTTTGTCATGGATGTATCCTGTGACAACGGTTCTTTCAACGGATCGAGTGACTGCTTCGCCGAACGCTGGATGAAGAATGCGGGTAAGGGTGCCGTTGGAATGTACAGTTCATCCACATCCACATCGTGGGACGAACCCGCCAATCTGGCATGGGGTGTTGCATACTCCGTAACCGGCAACAACAGCGGTTCCATTCCGGGGGGAAACTGCATTCTCGGTCAGATGACACTGGATGGACTCGTCTTTATGTACAGCGTGTTCGGCACAGGATCAGCCGCTGAAGAAGTCATGAATCAATATGTTTTGTTCGGCGATTGCTCCATGATGTTCCGATCAAATGCTTATGTGACTCCCACCGTAACCCATCTGCCCAATGTGCCGATGGCTCCGGCTGATTTCCAGGTTACCGTCACCAACGGCGGTGCCGGGATTGAAGGTGCCGTGGTTTGCGCCTTCAAAGACGGTGAAGTTCATGAAGTGGGATTAACCGGTGTGAACGGCATAGCAACTCTCAGCATTCATCCGGTAACGGTTGGTGACATGATCATCACCGTCAGCGGTCAGAATCTGTATCCACATGAAAGTATCGTCAGCGTGGCTCCGGCAGGATGCGGAGTGGTAGCCATGGATCGTAACGGATATAACTGCAACGATACGATCGGGATAATGGTTTTCGACAGTGATCTGAACACATTACCGGGCACCGTCGAAACGGTTATTGTAGATATCGACTCCGACTCCAACCCGATTCCTGAAAGCGTTCTATTGACGGAAACCGGTCCGGATACCGCTCAATTTGCCGGTAGTATAATGACATCCGCGACCCAATCAGGCAGTGGTTATCTTCGTGTATCACACGATGACATGATCGTCGTTTATTACGATGACGCCGATTGCGACGGGTCGCCCGTTGAAGTCACCGATACTGCCTATGCCGACTGTGAAGGACCGGTTATTACCAACCTGGAAGTCAGCGAGATATCGACGGATTTCTTTACAATCACATGGACGACCAGTGAGGCGTCCAACTCCGTCCTGACCTGGGGAGATATGACGCCGCCTACGAATGTCGTGATTGATGATGATATGGTCACGAATCATGCCATCATCGTGGAAGGCCTCGATGATTGCACACTGTATTATTTCAGCGCCTCCAGTACCGATGCCGGCGGAAACCTCACTGTGGATGACAATAGCGGTTCGTACCATACTGCCATTACTTACGAACTGGTTGTTTTCCTCGACGCAAACATGGACACCAATCCGGGATGGACGTACGCCGGACAGTGGGCATGGGGTGACCCGACCGGCAGCAGCAGCGACCCGAATACCGGATTTACCGGCTCGAATGTCGTTGGGTACAACCTGAATGGATCTTACACCAATAATATGTCGCAGACGTATTGCACGACCCAGACGATGGACTGCAGTGGCGCCGGTGAGGTGTTCCTGAGTTATTACCACTGGCTGGGCGTCGAAAGTTCAACCTGGGATCACGCGTCGGTCCAAGTCTCCGGCAACGGTGGCAGTTCCTGGACGACGATCTGGGATCATGAAGGCAGTTCGGTGACTCCAACAACATGGAGTTATTCGGAATACGATATCTCCACCGTCGCAGCCGGTTCATCCAATGTAGTGATCCGCTGGGTCATGGGCACAACCGACAGTTCCGTCGTTTATTGCGGATGGAACCTCGATGATGTGCTGGTCAGCTACACGACCGAATGCACATCAGTTGCGACACCGACTCCAGCACCGACGGCAACGCCCGATGAATGCATTCACGATGGTGATGTCAGTGGTGACGGGTCGATCACCGCCGGGGACGCCCAGATGGCGTTCCTGATCGCCCTCGGATCGATGATTCCAACGGAAGAGGAAGAATGCGCCGCTGACTGCAACGGTGATGGTTCCTGCACAGCCGGCGATGCACAGATGATTTTCCTGTCCGCCCTGGGTTCCGCCTCCTGCGTGGATGCGATCTGATCCTGACTAAACAGTCAAAATGAAGAATTAAGCCCCTGTTTTCAGGGGCTTTTTTTTTAGCACCTGAACGAGGGAACACTGGAATACATGGGTACGAATGCGAACCGAAGAGTAATTCCCGGCGATACTGTCGCATGTACTAGTTGACGAAATCCAAAAATACTTTCAAACTTATGACATAACGTGCGACAAATTCCCGCGGGACTGGTGTATTCTGAGCCCGGCAAGCCTATCACCTCCACTTGGAAAGAAAACAGACCGGATTTTTCCGGATAGATATTTAACCATTTCGGAGGAGAAAACCGATGAAACAATTTTTTTGGATTACAGTGGCAGTTACGCTGATGGGTCTGGCCCTTTCTGCAGGGATAAATGCTCAGACATATGATTACGGAGATGCACCGGAGGGAGCTCTCGCCTATCCGGCGACGGGGGTCAGCGGCGCTTTTCCAACGTGTATGAACGTACCGATATCCGGATTTGTCCGACATGGATGGGGGCCGCAACCATGGGCTTTCTTCGGACCTATGGCGGATATCGAAACGGAAGGAAATGCGGGACTCTGCCCGGCATTCAGTCCTTACGATGCGGATGAGTGCTTTGCCGACGGCGATGCCGGTCTGATCATGCCAACATCGTTTACGATTGCCGGAGCAGCGGTGATTCCATGCCCGAACGTTTCATTGCCCACATCCCTGGGACCGGCATGCACGGCAGCGATATGGGGAGCGAACGTTGATATATTCGTCCAGGAAGTTCATGGCATGGCCGTTTTCGTCAACGTTCTTTTCGACTGGAACCAGAGCGGGATGTGGAGCGATGATTCAGCCACTTGTCCGGGTATCGGAATCGTACCGGAGCACGTTCTGATCAACTTCGTCGTCCCGGCCGGATTCTCGGGTCCTCTGTCCGCTCTCCTGCCACCCCCGTTCAGTATCGGACCCCTGCCTGATTTCGTCTGGGCCCGTTTTACCGTCACCTACACACCCGTTATGCTCCCATGGGACGGATCCGGTGTTTATGAGGACGGTGAATCGGAGGACTACCTGGTATTGATCGATCCGAATGTTGAACCAACCATCACACCATCTCCATCGCCGTCACCGAGTCCCACCCAGATCCAGGAAGAATGGGGGGATTACGGCGATGCACCGGAAAACGCTCTTGCCTATCCTTCCATGGGTGGTTTCGGTTTCTTCCCGACCTGCAGAAACACCGGCCCGGCCGGATGGATTCAGCATCTGACCATGGGGATGTATTTCGGTCTTGGGTGGACCGTCGAGGCTGAGGGAAACGCCAACACCTGCCCTGTTTTCACCAGCCTCTATGATATGGACGAGTGCATGAATGACGGAGACGCCGGATTGGTGATCCCCGGAGCGTTCACCATCATGGGCCCGACCGGATCCGAAACAGAAGCTCCATGCCCGTTGAGCGGCGCAATGGGTATTCCTCTCGGCCTGCCCTGCCAGCAGGCACTCTGGGGTCCTCAGATTGATATCCTGATCCAGAACAACGCTCCCGGCCCCGGTTTTGTCAATGTCATTGCAGACTGGGATCAGGACGGCATCTGGGGCGGCAGCAGCACGTGTCCGGGAGGCATTAACGCTCCGGAACATCTCCTCACCAATTTCATGATTACAGCGGGATTTGGAGGTCCACTCGCAGCAGCAGGACCTCCACCGTTCACGATCGGTCCGAACAGCGGATTCGTCTGGGTGCGATTCACGATCAGCGATTCACCGATGGTTTTACCATGGGACGGTTCGGGCTACTCCTCACTCGGTGAGACAGAAGATTACCTGCTCTACATCGAACCCGCTGAACCGCCTACCGCCACGCCCACTGGGCCAACTCCCACTCCGACAACCATCCCCCAGATTCCTGCCACCGGCGCTGCAGGATCCATTTTACTGTTCTTCCTCGTCACATTGCTGATCGGAGTGATACCGAAGAGCAGGGTTTAGGGGTATAGGAGGGATCCAAAGAAGATTTGACAGGTTTTGAGTTAATACAAGATACTCAGGATTGGACATTTCGAGTCAGAAACCCGGGAGAGAAAGGGAAATGAACAGATATTTGATCCTGAGTATGTTGGTGCTGTTGTTTGTAGCCTGTCATGCCGTTGTGGCCGAAACGGTGGAACTCGTACCGGGTACCGGCGGTTATCATGCCTGTGAAGACAGCGATTTTACATCATCCTGCAATACGGATCCTGACCCGATGATTCCAAACGGGTATCAGGGGTTCGTCGGGTACTATTCGCTCTATACGATTGAGTTGTCGGAATCCACGAAAGTATGCTTCGACCTCACAGTGGCTCCCGAAGGTCCGGTGATGTCGGCGTCTCTTGTCCTCGATGCCATCGTTCAGACCGGATTCGGCCTGGAAGACGCCGGACCAATTCTTGTCAAACATTACTCGGAACCATCCTGCATGCCAGTATGCGGTGCTTACCAGGAGTCCTGCTCGGATTGCTTCGGTACGCTTTATTCGGCCGGAACTCTGATGGATGGAATCAACCGGACCTATTCACTTGCACCCGCTGTATCTGATCTCCAGACCGCCCTCGATGCCGGTGACATGTGTTTCTGCCTGTGCCTCCAGTTCGGAATCGGCGTCAATTATGAGTTCGGTGTTGACAACCTCCGTCTGGTCCTGGAGATCGAATCTTCGGAGACTCCTACGCCATCACCCACGCTGACACCAACGTTGACGCCCAGCCCGGTTCCGACCGATACTCCCACCACCGGCCCGACACTGACTCCGACACCGATTCCGCCTCTACCAGCCACGGGCCCCGAAAGCGTTCTGATGCTGCTATTGGCCATAACCCTGCTGATCCTGTTAATGAGGCGGGGTATGGGTTAGACGTAAGACTCAGGGATTCGGATTGGGAGATCAGGGTTTGGCAATCAAGGTCAAGGAAATGCGGGGTATTGTAGTACTCTTTTTAGTTCTTCTCACATCGGTACAGGTGTTTTCGGCGGACCTCCATGTTCCCTCCGAGTTCCGCTCAATTCAGCAAGCCGTCGATGCATCACAGGATGGTGACCGAATTTTTGTGGCTCCCGGTACCTATACAGGCCAGGGTTTCCGGGGAATCACATTCGAAGGCAAAGCACTAATTCTTGAAGGGTCATCGGCGGAAGACTGTATTATCGATTGCGGGCAAATGGATCGCGGATTCGACTTCAGTCATGGCGAAGGTGCCGGCAGCGTCATCCGTAATCTACAAATTATCAATGGTGTCGATGCCTGCGGATCCTGAGGAGAAGAACCTCGCGGAGGCGGGATCCTCTGCCAGAACAACTCATCGCCAACGATAGAATATTGCACTTTTGCCGGTTGCGAATCATCCAGTGAGGGCGGTGCGGCGGCGTGCGTGGAATCGTCTTCACCGACCTTCATTCATTGCTCGTTCAACGGCAACACCGCACAGACGCAGGGTGGAGCCGTCTACTGTTCAGGAAGTGCCGCACCTTCTTTCATCGAATGCCAGTTTACCGGAAACAGCACATCCCGCGGAAACGGAGGTGCGTGTTCGATCCGTGATGCCCGGCCATCGTTTTCCTTGTGCAATTTCACAGGTAATACTGCCACTTTCCCCGGTGGCGCTATCTACTTGCGCGGTGGCCGGCATTCCGTCATCAGCCCCGGCAACAGTTTCAGCAACAACAGGGGTTGCGGAGGCAACGACCTTGCCGCCTGGTCGATCGAATCCAATCCGGCCGATGCCACCGGCAACAGTTTCACCGGATCCGCACTGTCTGAAGCCTATGTCCTGCCGGACGGCGCTTTCGATATCTCCGGTCACACAAGCCTGCTGGAACCTGTCAACGCAGACCTCTTTGTTGCACCTGACGGTAGCAACGATCTCAATAGCGGACTGTCTCCCGACAGTCCTTTCAGAACCGTTCGGCACGCTCTCGATGTCATTCGCACCGGACTCACCCGGGATGGTCTCGTCATCCATCTCGCTCCCGGTACCTACTCGTCCGACCTGACCGGTGAGACTTACCCCCTGCCGTTATTGAGCGGCATCAATCTGATCGGCGCCGGTTCAGAGGAGACCGTCCTGAACAGCGGCAATGCTTTTGGGTGCCTGCGCTGCGAGCTGTCAATCGAATGCGGAGCCGGCGATCTTACACTGACGGGTGCCAAAGGGCCCGGTTTTTATGCCCGGGAATGCGCCGTGGCTTCCACAGGCTTGATCATCTCCGGATTCGCCGCAACATCCTACGGCGCCGGTATCCAGTTAACCGCGGGTGCGAACGGGTCGTTTTCGAACAGCATCATCGCAGGCAACCATGCCGATGTCTCGGGCGGAGGTCTGCACCTTGCCACCCAGGCAGCTGGCTTCACAGATTGTTTTTTCACGCAAAACTCAGCGGATTGTTTCGGCGGCGCTGTGTTCATTCAGACAGGATCCGCTACGATGAGCGGGTGCATGTTCAGCGGCAACAGCGCACAGGCCGGCGGCGCTATCCGCATCGAAGGCGGAACTCCGGATCTCTCCGGACTCCCGGATGAACCCAATATCTTTCAGGATAACCGGGGAAGCCGCGGCGCCAATCTGTCGGCGGACCGTATCCCGCAAATCCCCTATTACGCGGTTGGAAACACGTTTGATGTGTCTCCGGAGTCAGTCTGGTCGGTAGCACCCGGAGCAGCATTTGATACGACAGCTTCAACAGTTACAGGACCCCCATTTCTCGGATGTGAGACGGTCTACGTTTCAACTGACGGAGATGACGACAATGACGGTTTGTCGCCGGATACAGCGTTCCGGACAATCACATTCGCTCTGAAATGCATCGCAGGTACACCGGATGCTCCAGCGTCAGTCCTTATCGCCGAAGGTATGTACACTGAAGAGCCTGCCCAGATCGCATCCATTCCGGATCGCGTTTCCGACTCTGTGACAACCGGCTCCAATGCCGCGCATGCGTCCGATACCCGTTCCAGACAGCGTTCCGGCGAGGGATTCCCGCTTTCGATACCCCCATTTACAAGTATTTCCGGGGCTGGAGTTGGACTCACGCGTATCGAGAGTACCGAGCAGACCGTCCTCGATTTCTTTTTCAGTTCCGGAAGCAGCGTGGATAATCTGTCGATTTCCAGCAACCACGGTCCCGGAATCCTGATCGAATCGTGCAATCCGATTCTCGATGCCCTGGCAGTCAGTAATTGCCGCTCGACCCGAAACGGCAGCGGCATGGCACTGACCAGCGCTGATCCCTTTATCACGAATTGCATGTTCGAAAATAATTCGACGACAATGCAAGGTGGCGCTATCCACTGCGGAATCGTTTCCAGACCCACCATCCTGGACTCCGTGTTTATTGGAAATTCCAGTGTTCAGATCGGTGGAGCGATCGTATCCGGCTACTCCGCTGAAGTCGTTGTTTCCGAATGCGACTTCATCGGCAACCAGGCAGTCAGGAACGGTGGAGCAATCGCTGCCTTCTTCGGCACGCTTGACGCGGGAAACTGCACTTTCACCGGCAATCGAGCGGGGCTGACAGGCGGTGCCGTCTACTTCAGCGAAGCCGGCGGCGACCTGGCTGCAGGCGGGCCCAACTCATTTTGCAAAAACGTCGCGGCTGTTGGAGCCGACCTCGCAGCCGGTGAGATTCTTGATGCACCGGTTGATGTGACCGGTAATGAATTCTGTGGAATTCCAACATCTGAATTTTATGTCGCTCCAGGAGCATCTTTCATTGTTACGGGATGCAGCGGGGATCCCGGAATCCGAAAGGATGTGTTTGTTGCTCCGTGGGGCAGTGACGAAGCAGCCGGAACCAGTGTTTCAACACCGTTCCGCTCACTTCGGCATGCGCTGAGCCGCATACGGGCGATACCCTCCCTGCAGCATCCGACCGTCCACCTGGCACCCGGCCGATACAACCTGAGTGACGGGGACTGGCCGTATACGCTGCCGCTGATCTCGGGGGTTACCATTGAGGGCGCATCCGCCAAATCGGTTGTGGTCGATGCTGGAGATGCAGGCAGCGCATGGTGCGGATTGTGGAGCAACGGTTCCGGTCTGCGACGCGTGACTGTCACCGGTTGTTCATCATCCGCCGTTTCCTGTGAATTCAGCAGTCTGACAATCGACGAATGCGTGTTCGCTGACAATCAGACATCGTCCAGCGGTGCGGCGGTCGGTGCTTCGGGGGGGCTGCTGACCATTTGTCAATCCCAATTTATCAGGAACCATGCTACTGGAAACGGTGGAGCGATCGATGTTCGACAGTACGGCTCGCTGCTGATGACTGACAGCGTGTTTTATGATAACAGCGCAGGGTCGCAGGGTGGAGCCGTCTCGTCGTGGCTGGCGGCCGGGCGCACGGATGGTTGCCTGTTTCATGGCAATCAAGCCGATGCCGGCGGAGGCTGGAATTCCCGCCAGGACCGGGGTGTCGTCATAACCGGCAGCCACTTTCTTGCCAACGTGGCCGGCTCGGGTGGAGGACTCGCGGTTCTGGACGGAGCATTCGATGTGATTGACTGCGTATTTGGCGAAAATCTGGCGGAGCCCGTGTCGGCGATATCCGGTTACGGTGGCGGAGTGATGTTTGACGGGTGCTCGTCATCTATGATGTCCTGCACGGTAGTGGACAATACAGTCGGAGGTTTCAGCCGGGTGGCCGGGGGCGGCATTGCGGTCACTGGCGGTGCATCCCTGGTCGTTCGGGATACAATCGTCTGGGGTAATACAGCGCCCGTTGGAGCTGATCTGGCAGTGTTGTGGCGCTGGGACCCGTCGAATGTGGATCTATCATTTTCCGATGCTGGAGACAGCACGCCGGAGTCGATTCACGTGTCACCGGGTTCCGCCTGCTGGTTTGGGAACGGCGTCATCTTTGTCGATCCGCTTTTTGTCGAGTTTCCTGTCTCGTGGCTTTTATCGTCGGTCCGATCGGGACAGAGCGAGACCAGCCCATGCATTGATGCCGGTTCTGAATTGGCATGGAATGCGTCCTATCTGACACCTGACGGAGTCGAATACATGCGGAGCCGAACGATCGAAAGCGGCGGGTGGCCGGACAACGACATTCTGGATATGGGAGCGCACCGGGAGCGTCTGACAGAGGAAAACCCATGAACGAAGCCTGATAGCGGGAGGTGCAGAATACGATCTCGGGACGCAAACAGATACGTGGGGAACTCGTCGGGTTCTTGTTTATAAAAGCAACTGTCTTCATTGATTATAAACAGTGCCATCCTTATAATCCGAGATCGGATCATTCACACGGAATTAAAGTGAGATTGCTCTCATGAGGCATATAGTCAAGCGCGTCAGTTTCAGTTTGATAACAATAATCCTTGTTCTTGTGATCATTGAGTCATTGTCGTCCATTATCGTATTTTTTTTTCCTCCCGTACCAAGAGATACAACCGAAAACTATTTCGCAAATCATCCGGAGTGGAAGGATAGTAATGCATATAAAAAAGATACCAAGCTGTTTTGGACGCTTTCCCGATCATTCACAAGCAGTGGAATCGATTACATAGTAACACCTCAAGGTTTAAGGGACCGATCACCGCAACCAGCGAAAACAAAACCGCGGATTCTGTGTCTGGGAGATTCCGTTACATTTGGATTCGGAGGGGCCAAGTCATATCCAGAGCAGTTACAGGAGTTATTACCTGAATACGAGGTATACAATGGCGGAGTACCCGGTTATTCCAGCGAGCAGACGAAGCGGGTCTTTTTTAAATACAAAGACTGGCTGCAACCGGATGTCCTGGTGCTGTGTGTTGGCCATAATGATAAATACCTTGGTTATTCAGAAGATAAACAGTGCAATTTACACCGAAAGACGATGATACAGCATTTCAATTCAATAAAACTTGGTGCGCATCTTCTGGAGCCGATCCGGAAAAAATTATGGACAAAGCTACTTCCGGTTAAACCGGTTCGGCGAGTTAGTCCGGAGGAATATGTTACGAATCTGGAAACCATGGCACGAGAAGTTAAAAGGACGATTCTGGTAATGTCACCCTTGTTGTCACAATACGATTTGTCCGCCACATTCGCGGCCAGATTACAGACGGATGAAGACATCTGGAATGCTGTTAGACATGGGGAACTCTACCTGGGAAACGATCGGCAACGAGTGGAAGGATGGATTATCCCTGCATTTACAAAACTTGCCCTCCAACATACTCCGGAAATCCCTACCGAACAATTAGCGAATCAATTCGACCACAGTACAATCGCCTTGTATAGAGCGAGATTACAGGAAGTAAAAAATTCCGAGATTTTAAACATAGAAATCGTTGACACGGCCAATATCAACGATCCCGAATTATTTTGGTTTCCCTTCGGGGACCCGGTTCACCCGAATGATGCGGGATACCGGATGATTGCAGCTGCAATCGCTGAATTGTTTTAATCGCCTCCGGGAAATTCCTCCCATATATGCATCATAAACGCCTGGATATCTCCAGGGACGCATTTTTTCTCCGGGGGCTCTCGCACAAAAGCTGTAGACCCTTGGAGTATTCGTTCCCGGTGTTCCAGTATAAATAATGACCGGGTGGAGCAACCTCAAAGGATCACCATCAAGGCTGCTCTGATTCAGGATGCATCAAGCAATCAGATTATCCCATGTTTCATACGAAGTTGCAGGATTACATCTTGTTTCAAAACACGACCTTTTCTCGTTAGAGCTGAATCCCGGATCCATCAGCACCCGGCCGATTTTCTCAGCCAGATCGAGAGGATCTCCCGGCCGGACCAGACACCCCATTCCGGTTTCACGCACCAGGACCCTGACTCCGGGAAGATCTGATGCAATAACAGGTTTTCCAAAGTGCATCGCTTCCATCTGGACAATTCCGAATGCTTCGGTCCGATTGACTGACGGCAGCACCAGGCAGTCGATGACCTGATACAGTGCTGCCAGCCTGGTGCGATCAAGAGAGCCGAGGAAAAGGTATGGGACACCCAATTGTTCGCATTCCTGCCTGACAAATGGGAAATAATCCGTTTCACCGGCCACCTCGGAGCCGTACGGGCCGGCAAACACAAAGACAATTTCTTTACTTATATCATTGTTTCCGAAAGGTGACCCAACTATCCGCTTCAGGTACGGATAGGAGCGCACAAAATGCTCAAGACCTTTTTCCCTTGATATACGACCGCAATAGCAAACCCAGATGTCGGTTCCTTTCATCGAGGAGAACTCCTGCAACTCATGGGATGGGTCAGAAGATCGCTCATGATGCGGAGTCAGACAAGGATCAAGTGCAGGACGTATGAAGGTCATCCTGTCCATATGCCGTTTTAACAAAGGGCTGTTCTCCGCATAATCCGATGTATACGTTACTATTTTGCGTGAAAATTTGAGTTGTATTGAGACTGCTCCATTCAGACAGGCCGTCATCAGTTGCTTTTTCCAGCCGGAGCCTAGGTCGATGTGGCAATTAACCAGTGAGATCACGGGCTTGCCAAGCAGTCGTGCAAGACCGATCACGAAAATCCCTTCAAATACAGGCTGATTGAAAATGATGACATCCGCCCGTCGAAAATCCCGGAAAACCCGAAAAGGATACGTAAACGACAAGAAACCTTTATGAATCCGCAGTTCATACGGCAAACGCCGCACTGTGACACCGTCGATGATTTCCGTGTCCGGAAGTTCCATCTTGTGGCGGAACGTCACCACAGTCACGTCATGACCCCGAGAAACAAAATGCCGCAGAATTGTAGACGGGTACATGATCGCGCCGGAAATATAGGGAAGATAGTACGTTGACATGAACAGTATCTTCATTTGTCAGCCTGTTTTTCAAGTTCGATAAAACAACAGGGACGGGTTGTTCCGATCGGTTTCTGCTGCTCTGAGTCATACACCGGTTCGAGATATGCTACCCGCGACAGGTTATCGCCGGTTATGATGCTCATTTCCGCTGAGGGTGGGTGTAGAAAATTGTATAGATTATTCACTGTTCTTATTGCTGCCGTGCCTGCGGATGTCGGCAATTTTTCCGCAGCAAGGGTCGGCAGACCAAGATAATGAAAGATCTCTATAGTTCGCACGGTTTGTGGATCGAGATATCCGGTTATTGAGCTGATCCTGAAGCCGGCCTCAGAAAACCATTCGGACCATGCCGGTATATCGTGCAGTGCATGATGCCGTTGAATGGTACGGAAAAAGCGTTTGTAAAGGTTTCCGAATACGCACGCCCCGCACAGGCAATCTTCCCAGTTTTTCAGGGTGATCGAAGCAAATAGACGACCTCCCGGCCGGAGAATCCTGTTCAATTCCTGTAGAGTTCGTGCAGGTTCCAGGAGGTGTTCGAGCACGGAATTGGAGATGATCGTTGCGATGGAGCCCGACGGCAGATCGATGACTGAACCGCGGTTTTGAATCACTGATTGATAGACAGCCCGTGCGGATTCGAGAGCGACAGGATCCGTGTCGATGCCGTATTCGAACGCACCGGGTGGAGCCAGCACCCCGGCAAAAAAGCCGTCACCACAACCGAAATCCGCAACCGGCGGATTGAATCGATCCTGGACCCTGCTGAATAGAACAACTTCGATAGGACGAAGAAACGAATAAAAATAATGCCGGTGCCGCCTGTAAAGCTCAACAGCCCGGTTAAAACATGCATGATCACGTTCAGTTACCTGATTCATCTCCATCTTTCCGTTTGAAAATGATAACCTTCGGATGGTCATAGACAGTGAATGTTTCATCCGTCCACGGCTTGTCATCCCGAAACTCCCATCGGACGAAACCCAGGTTGAACGCAGGATAGGATGTAAATTCGGCAACCCTGAAAAATTCCAGCCGCTCGCTGAAAAGATCTTTATAAAACTGACAGGTGTAAGGAAATTTCTCCGGCATTTTCGGGATGGCTCCATACCCCCTGTTACTGGACAGGATGATATAATCGGCCCGGCGAAGCGCGTCCTCCATCCCGTTTATTTTTCCTGAATTGTCCGGATCGAACACCGGCATCTGGGTGCAGTCATATTTCCTTTTTTCGATCCCCGGTACCCGGACCGGCATCACATCATCCCAGTTCTCCTCCGCCAGGAAACTCTCCGGCGGGACATGCTGATATATCCATCGGGATGCGTCGACCCGAGTATGGCAGCGGGAGTATATCCCTATAAAACTCAACGGCCAGATCAGAATCAGAATCCATGCCGTCGCCAGAGCAACTCTCCTGATCTCCCTGTTTTTTATCCATCCGAATAGACCCAGCCCTACGGCTGCGAAAATCGCCAGGAAGGGGTACAGGAAAATAAAATAGCGAAGCGCTTTGACATACCGTGTTGACTGATAGAGGAAAAATGCGGTGATCCATAGCGGAATGATGAATCTGTCCCACTGCTTCCAGCCGGATCTGAGATGGACACCCTTGCCGAAGAATATCAGGCCCACGACGGCAAATGCGAAATATACGTACCCGAGACCGTAACGCGCCATGTTTCTGAGCGCGAACCAGACCGGTGTCGTATTCCGCCACTGGATACTTGGCGGATAGGTTGAATCCGGATTCGATATATTGGACAGCATTCTCAGGTTTTCGATAAATTTGGGGCTGATGCGGAGACTGAAAATTCCAGGACCTGCGAATACGTGCGGATCGGCAATCCGTACCGCCAGACATGTGACGGCCGCGCACAATCCGATACGAACAGTCACCAGAAGCAAATGGCGCTTAATGGACGACGAAGTCCCTGCCGGGCGGGGTAACAGAAAACCTAGGATCACTGGCATCAGGAACACTGCAGTTATTTTTGTTCCGACGGCACACCCTAGAAAGAGTCCCGTCAGGCAGACATCCCGCCATCGGCCGGATTCCCGTACACGCATGACAAAGAGTGATGCAGCAGCCATGAAAAAGCACAGGAACGAATCGCTGGCGAAGAGATGAGCGAGTTGGATCGGCAGCACGGCAACACCGTAAAGTACTGCTGCATAAAGGGGTGTATGCGGATCGAGATGATACAGGCGGGTCATGATCCGTGCGATCAAAAAAACCAGCAGGATCGTCAACGTGTCGAACAGGGCACTCAGATGGCGACCCAGTTGTGTTGTGCCATTGTAGTCGTCCATGTTCAGGGCAGCTGCCGTCAATTTGATCATTGTCAACGGGAGCGTTCCGTAGACATAGACGGCTTTTCCCCTGTTGTAGGGATTCAGCGGTGACTTGATCGGGTCGAGGTATTCAAATAATCCCGATGGCACATCCAGGGCGTTGGACGTCATCGTGATCGATCGTTCATCCGGATGCAGATGATTGCCCTGGTCCCAGTCGATGCCGTAAAGACGTAAAGCCAGACCCAGGATGATTATAGCGGCAATGACAATTCTCGATTTATTAGTTTCTTTCATCTTGAAAGTGATCAGGTTGAATTCAAGCGAATCGACTGGCAGTCTGCAATACGAATTCCTGCGTCGGTGTCATCGTCATCGTTACGCATCACCTCGGAGAAGTCAACAATGAGGAAGATCCGGCCCTGCCTCCCCCCACAGCATCCTGACAAAGTCCTCCGGATCGCGTGCGGTATACGTGCTTAAAAACGACCGGATCGTGCCGAACTCGTGCAGAAGGCAATATTGAGTCAGAATCCGGAAGACATCCGGAGATGGCTCCAGGCCATAGGCGTCAATCAATACTGAAGCCAGTTCAGGTTCACCAAAGGTGTAAAACGCCAGGGGAGCGACAAACTCGTAGAGCGGGTGCCCAACCCGCGCATCTCCGAAATCGATCAATCCGGTCGCGCGCCATTCCACAGTATCGATTCCCGTATCGTCGTTATCAGACCATCCGGCCTTCAGGCTGTTTTTTGTCAGGAGGATGTGATCCGCGGTGATATCGGCATGCATCAACACATGGTTCATCGGCGGTTCGCTGAAATTATGGAGCTGATCCCGGATCCAGCTCAACCAGGGTTCCGGCATGGCATGATGCGCCTCCGCGCGTTCCACGCGCTCCCCAATGAAGGTATCCCATCTGTCGTCCATCTCCACCGGCAATGGCGTCCGGTGAAGCGCACGCATCCATTGACCGATCTGCCTGACAACAGTGCGTTTCGTAGCCATCGGCAGAGTCGGCCATACAGTGACGGCCGGCACACCGGGCAGGCACTTCATAACAAGGTATGGCCATCCATCGATCTCACCGGAATTGATCACCGACGGAACCGGCAGATTGCGGATGTGAGTGAGCGCGGTTTTCTCCGCTGGGTAATCCTGCGGCCAGAGTGGGCAGAAAATCTTGATCGTCGTCTCGTTGCCGGAACGAAACACGAGATGTGTGCCGAGCGGCTGACGCTCCGGGGATTCCGGCAGGTTGTGACGGGAAGCGATCAGACGGGCGGCAGGCAGCCACGCAGCGGAATCGGCATAGATTTTTCGATATTCTTCGATGGACCGTATCAGTGGCAGCATAGTGGCGTTCCTTTGCAGGCAGGGTTGGAAGTCATCTGCCGGAGACAGGTGACAGATCCATCCGGCTCATTCATATCCGGTAAATCCTCCGGATGCCTTTTTCATGGCATCCGTTGGTAACAAAAATACGACGCATCGGCACGTTGAGTATATCCGTCGAGCCGACGTAGCGGGTTGCACCCATGTGTTTCAGGTCTTCCAGACCCCGGGCATGGAGCGGTCTCCCGAGTCCCTTTCCGCGAAATTCAGGTAACAATCCGATATTGAAGATTGAACCTTCCTCCGGATCGTCATGGAACAACTGCGGCAGGACGAATCCGGCGAGGCGTCCGTCCAGCAGTGCCAGTTTCCAGGTCTCCGGGTTGAATGCCGACGCAGCGTGAGCAATGCATTCATCCAATTCCGTTCCCGGATCATCCACCGTCATGTCCCGATTTATATTCTGCTCAAGAACCGCGGCAAGAATCTCCACGAAAGCACTCCGGCCTGCCTGAGCAAAGGTTTTATAGGTGAACTGATCCGGTTTGCCAATCCGGGAGTATTCGAAATCTTCCAGGGATCTTTCAACAAACGCCTTCTCACATTCAATCCGAAAACCGCTTTGACGCAGATGTTTGTCGAATTCGTCATCTTCGGGTCTGATCCAGTTGACGGCTTCGATCTTCCGCCCGGAGTTGCGGCTGACCGCCTCCGCAATCAGTGCCATTGTAACTGGAGACGTTCCGGCATCATTTTTCAGGGAAGTGCTTTTGACATTCGCTGTTCCTGTCATCTCATCTGTTCCCGATCCAGTCAGCTCGGGGACGATGACGGAGCTGATCA
Organism: candidate division CSSED10-310 bacterium; assembly: GCA_016931515.1. Lineage (GTDB taxonomy): Bacteria > CSSED10-310 > CSSED10-310 > CSSED10-310 > CSSED10-310 > JAFGEQ01. The sequence continues at coordinate 234,593 of JAFGEQ010000015.1, forward strand.
CGTACAGGTTGTCGTGAATCAGCATGCCGCGCAATCTGCCAAGACAGCGGTCCCGATCCGTTGCAACGAGAAAACAGTTTGGATCCTCGGGATACTGCTGCTGCCTGTCAGCGAAGTGCTTCGCCCGATTTTCGATTTCGCCATCCATCATTCCGGGCGATCCGCATCGTACCCACATTCGCTCCTCGCCGGATCGCAGTGTTCTGATCAACATATTCATAACGGTTTACCTCCGTAAAAATAATCGCTTTCTGATTCCCTTATCTACTATAGCATCAGACGTTGGTTTTAATAGATAATCCGGGAGATCTACGGCCCCGGATTGATTCCCGGTCTAGTACAAAAGACAGGGCTGTACGGCATTTGAGCCTTGATGACCCGTGCAGCCCGCAACGCAAATCAGTGGATTGTATCCTCTCGTCATAATCCGTGTTTACGATGCTGCATTACTGAAGATCAATCGTTTATAGGAGCTGGAACATTGCGGTGTACTCGAAAAACTTTTATCATTGAATCTGGATCGGAACACAGTCACCCCAAGACCTGCTATCTACTCAAAACGAACCAATGCTTTTACCGCTGAAAGCACCAAGGGAGATATTGCATGGGAGGTAAACTTATGAAAGATACATGTGTCGTATCCATATTGATAACCGGTTTGTTTTTATTTTGCTTTTCTACAATAATCCCGGCTCGCGCTTATCTGCCGGATGACGCTGTCCAGCGGCTGGACAAGCATTTCAAAACCAGCGAAAAACTGGTTGGAGCGTATGCCGATATCCATCAGCTGTTAAGCAAAGGCGAACCGGAAAAATTCTGGAAGGACTACTCTTACGCGAAGCTGGTCATCGACAGTGCGGACAGCATTTTAAGGGGTAATTATGGAGATGCTGCCAAAACGGCGGTTGAATTTGTCGGCACCCAGTTGATGGATCGACCGGAATACCCGCTTCCCGGACTGAAGAATTTCGTTTCGCATCTGCAATTGGCCAAGACGCTGATGGAGCTTGCCGATGAGTTGTGGATAACTCCGGCCCGGATGCAATTCGCAGTGGATATGTATATCCAGCAGCGGGAAGGTCACGTGGAGCCTGACGATGCCATCGCTGCCGGCCGGGATGTCGGTCAGGTGCACATGATCATGCGGAAAGCCATCATCCAAAAATATGGCGATTCCGTCGTCGTGGAGTCGCATCCATCCGGTGATTTATTGACACCTGAATGGGAGGCTAAACTGAACGATTTCACGCGCCAGTGGTTTGAGCTTCAGTATTCCCGTTTCAAACTGATGCGGGAAGTTCGGGACGCTCGCGAGCGGATGAGGCTGTATGACATGCAGCTTCAGAACTGGCTGGATACGGATCAGATTCCTTCGGGTTACGATGACACCAATCAGAACGATCCGGAACTGAGCATCCGGGATCGATTTGACTCCGCAATGGTCAAACGATTCGGCGGTTTTCGCCTGAAAGAAGGTCATCCAGTACTTAATCCGGGCAACAAACCCGAATCGGCATGGAATAAACTACCCGGAGAGGGTGAAAATCGTTATTGGTTGGAAGTTGACTATTCGGCCACTTCGGCATCTGTGCACCAGCGACGGGAGCGGAACGGCGTTGTGCAGTGGGACTGGCAATATACATTTAGTGCTTCGGTGGATGCTCCCGCTGTCCTGCTGCCCGGGGACACGCTCACGGTGACAGTGAACGGTCAGGCCGGTGGAGAGAAGAAGAAAGGGGTTTGTGGCCAGGGATTGCGGGTAGATTTGACCGGATTTTCTTATGAAATCGATCCGCCGCCTGAGAAACCGCTCAAGGTTCTCAAAGCATGGGTCGGTCATGACCAGGACAGCGACTCGCTGACACTCCATCTCACCGTGAAGGATGACGCCAAGGATCTGTCGATCGGACTGGTTTTAACCGGAATCGGTGCGATCAGCAGGTGGGAATGGGAACCGGTGGAATAGGACAGCTATAAAGAGGATGTGTCGAATGAAGGATCGTTGATGGAAACGCGTGACAAACCAGTGAAGTCATTAGAGGCGATCATTGAGTCCAGACGTTCTGTACGGAACTTCAGTAAAGGGACTGTGCCAAAGGCGGATATGAAGAAAATTATCCAATCCGCCATATACGCTCCGTACGCAGGAGCGACGGGCATACCGCTGAAGGACATCCGGAAGATCTTTTTGTTTTCGCAGGATACGGAATCCATGACGCAGGCACGGGATATTCTTCTGACTCAGATAAGGAAGAAAGCGAGAGTATTGAAGCTTCTATTAATACTCTTGCCGTTCCTCAGGAAAAAAATGACGGGATTCCTGAATGTGCTCCATGAGGTTACACGGAACGGGATACCGTCGTTGCATCAGGCGTCCTGTTATGTTGTGATCGCCGAGAAAAAGGGGTTTCCTCCCGTCGGGAAACAGTCGATCGCCCACGCCCTGCAAAACATGTGGCTGACGGCAACGGATCTTGGCCTTGGATTCCATCTTGTTTCCGCCACCGGCATCCTGTCGAAAAACAAGCAATTCCTGAACCTTCTTGGTTTACCAGAGGGTGACTATGAACTCGACGGATGCGTCATCGGAGTTCCCGCCGAATCCACCGACATCGAGAAAAACATCGACCCCGATGACCATATCATCTGGATGAAATGACAGTTTAGCAGTTTGCAACGGCAAGGTGTCCCTGTGGTCCCGCGAACGCATCTGTTTTGATCAGTAACTCCGGCGATGACATTCGCAAATGGTACTATTCTGATCACAATATGATATTAATACTTCCAAAGGAGTCCTGTCATGACCAATGTTAGTCAACACGGAACTGTCTTGATCGCCGTAATCCTGGTGATAACGAGCATTCTTCCCTGCCACTCACTCAGTCTCCCTGATTCGGGGATCGCTCCCGATAGCCATACCCATGGTTCAACCGTTTTCGTCATACCGACACAGGCACAACCTGTATTCGCCGACAGAGTCTGGCCGGTCGAATCCCTGCGACAGGATTTTCAGCAGATGCGCCGGTTCCTTGAAACGGAGCATTGCTGCCCGTATGAGTATACCGGACATGAAGAATTCGATCGATTTTTCGACAAGCAGTTCCGCCTGATCGACCGGCCCATGACACTGAACGAGTTTTTCCGGATTGCGGCTCCTCTGGCCGCACGCGTCGGATGCATGCACACCGCCTTGTGGATGAACGGGCGTTTTTTCGATACGACACCGGGGCGAATGTTCCCCTTGACCGTAAGGATCATCGAGTCACAGCTTGTTATCACCGGATCTTATGAAACCATGAGCGGATCCTCTCCTTCTCCCGTCAATGCTGATGACGATAGCCGGGAGTTGCCTGCATTATTGTCTCCCCCGCCGGGCAGCATCATTACGGAGATCAACGGTTTACATGCATCGAAAATCCTCGAGGAGTTACGCCGGATCACGTCGGCCGACGCACTGAATCCGTATTTCATCGAGACGCAGGTGGCGAAGCGGTTTTCGATGTTCTACGCCAGTGTCTTCGGTCTGGCGGATCATTACACCGTCACATGCAGGATTCCCGGACAAGCCGTAGAAAAAGTGTATTCTCTCCAACCAGCCACCATTCAGTCGGTGCGATCCGTTGTATTCGCCAATTTTAACCGTCCTCTTCCGGTCATGGACATTCTGCCGGATGGTGTGACTGCTCTGATACGGGTACCGACATTCATTTATTACGATCGGGTGGAACCGTTCCGGGAATTCATGAAAACCAGTTTTCGCTTGATCCGAGAAAAGGGTATTAAAAATCTGATACTGGATCTGCGCGGGAACGATGGAGGCGATCCATTCTGTGCGGTTATCCTGTATTCGTACCTGCTGAAACAACCCGCACCATATTTCGCGGAGTCTTATGGCAAATATGTATCGCTGGCGGACCCTGTTCAAATCCCGGAGAACGGGTTCGACGGCAAAGTGTATGTACTGATCGACGGGCGTTGCGGATCGACGAACGGTCACTTCTGTGCGTTGCTCAAGTACCATGATCTGGTTACTTTCGTCGGCACACCGAGCGGTTCGACGTTTGTGTGCAATGCGGGCAAAAACACGGAGATGACGCTGGCGAATACGTCTTTGATCCTGACCGTCGGCCGGAGCAGTTTTGCAGCGGCGGTCAGTGGAATGGACAAATCCAAACCGATCATCCCCGATGTGGACGTGCACGAAACAGTTGAGATCTGGCGGACCGGGCGGGATGTTTTTATGGAGACGGTATTGGGCCTGATCGAAGCGGAGCGATCCGGGGAACAGATCGATTCCGAACAGACCGATTTCGACCAGTCTGATGACAAATCAAAGGAGCCAAACGAATGAAGAAGAACACGGCATTGAAGATTCTCAATCCAGTTATGGGATTGCTGGTCATCAACCAGGCAATCACGGGAATGCTGAGTGAATCCATTCCCCATGAGGCATTTGAAATCCTGCATGAAGGCGGCGGACCGGTGCTGGTGGCGGCTGTGGCGCTGCATGTGTTTCTGAACTGGAACTGGATCCGGGCGACGTATCTTAAGAAGGGGCAGGGGCAAGGGCAGGGGTAGGGGCAAGGGGTAGTCAGGCGCAAGTAGTCAGGAGTCAGATAGATATAAATCCGCGTTCATTCGTATATACTGATATTGAAACGACTGTTGATATACAGAGAATCTGAATCGACTGGGTGAGGAATGCAGGATGTATAAAAAAGGTTTCTCCATTTCAATCATTGTTATGCTTATTACAATAATGAGCATTCCGCAAAAGGCTGCAAGTGATGCGGATCGGTGGTATCTATTTGAGGATGCCGGACCGAATCAAGTGCATACGGTTGTGCGGGTTCCGGATACAGATGACTCGTATGCTTTCACTGATCGGGGTGATCTATGGTTCTGCAACGGAGATGATTGTCTCAGGATCAACATTCAGAAATATCCCGAGTTCTGGTTTAGTCCAACCAATTTTCACGGATACTTTGATCAGGAAATCGATGAACTCGGAGCGTTGACGTTCGATATCGATGGAATATGTCATTTCTGGGTGTTTCATGGAGACTGGATGGATCTGGGAGAAACCAATCCGGGGCCGCTGCGACTGGAAGGTTCAGCCTGGGCCTGGGATCCGGTCCGGCATCGTGGTGTTCTGTTTGGAGGGCGCTTTTTTGGTGATTACAAGGTTGATCAGACATGGGAGTGGGATGGTGCCGGGTGGTATCAGGTAATGCCTGAACACTCCCCGGGGCCGCAATCCGGAGGCTGCATGGTGTACGATGCCACGAACCACCGGATGATCATGACCGCGAAAAAAGAGGGACTGATCGAATTCTGGAGCTGGGACGGAACGGACTGGGCATTTTTAAGCGAACCATCCGGGCATGTTGCATGGAAGGATTTTAAAGGTTTCGCCTGCAACGGCAGCACGGGTGAGATGGCTCTGTTCGGAGGCCTCGGTTACTTCTTTTTGGATACTTTTCATTATTGGAACGGACACGAGTGGTCGCTGCTGGACATCCCCGGAGGTCCGATGCCCCGGGCGGCTGCGAATGTGTATTTTGACACCACCGGATTGCTTACCTTGACAGGTGGTTACATTGATTTGCAGGATGAGTTGGGTCATTGGTCAACCACCAGCTTTTCGGATAAATGGACAACCGATTTCACCACATGGACTCAAGTCCGGAACCAACCCATGATGGCCTGTTCCTACCAGGGTTATGCTGCAGCTTTCGACCGAACGTCCGGAACCGGTCTCCTGGTCACCCGTCTGGTGGACAGAGTTCTCACCTACCAGTGGAATACAGATCGGTGGTTCCAGCTGTTCCCGGATCAATCTCCACTCGGCATCGGTGATTTCATGATGGTGCCGCAGCGGCACGATCAATCCTATCTCATCATGGGATCTCTTGCGGGAGAGAACTTTCAATGGACATTCAGGGACAATACGTGGAATCTTAATGATCCGGTGACCCGCCCGAGCTACCGCGAACTCTTTCCGATCGCTTATCATGACAATCTACAGCAAACACTTCTTTATGGAGGTCGGGAAGGCATGTTTCATGATCCTGACCAGGGCTTCTACTATACCATCTCGTACGACGAGATGTGGGGATGGGATGGAACCGAATGGCATTTGATCGACATGCCGGATCCAAAACCGCCAAAATTGTTCCGCCATGTCATGGCATACGATTGGAATCGGGAACGGCTGGTCATCGCAGGCGGTAAGGTCGGGATCGATCATGTAAATGTGAAGGATCTGGAATGGAATCGGAACGTCTGGGAATGGGACGGATCCGAATGGTTTGCCATTCCTGTGCCGGAAGGTGAAGGTCCTGCGGATTATGACCTGTTCGATTTATTCTATCATGCGGGTCGAGGAACCATGTTCCAGATCTGCCAGGACGGCTCAACATGGGAGTGGGACGGAATCTCGTGGACCCGAATCTCATGGTCTGTCGGTTTTGACACCCTTGCCCAGACCGCTTCCGTTGCTTTCTACGATTCCGCTGAAGATCGTGCCGTCACGCAGGATAATTTCTTCAACCGCACATATGCCTTCGATGATGAACCTGCAGGAAGCCCATGCAAGAAAACCGGCGTCACGCTGGAGCTGAGCCACTCGATGGTTCATCCGGGCGACACTTTTTACTGCAATGCCGTGATTTGCAACCAATCGGCGATCGATGTTCATTATTGTCCCCTGTTCGTATTACTGGATGTATTCGGGCAGTATTTTTTCGGTCCCGGCTGGACAACTGAATATGATAATTATTTAACCACTCTTCCAATCATTCCGGGTGGTTTTACAGAAGTTGAAATTATACCTGCGTTTCAGTGGCCGGATAATTGTGGATCAGCGGAGGGTATCCGTTTTATCGCTGCCATCACTGATCCACTTGTTCGTGGAATAATCGGCGAGTATTCGATTGCTGAATTCGGCTGGAGCGAAGGGACACCGGAATGAGGGATTGGGCGAGATGACGATCATCAATGGTTGACCGTAGGGACGCGGTCGCCGCGCCCTTCATGCGTCATGATAAACACAGATGGTTGATCGCAGGGGCGAAAAATTTTTGCCCCGGCGTCTCATGTGGCGTGAAAATCAATCTTGGTTAATCGGGCAGGGGTAGGACTAGGGAAAGACGAGTGGGCGAAACGTCGAAAAGACGAAAGGATGCGCGTTCAATCCATGGCAAAGGAAGCGAGGTCTGATGATCCTGACGGTAGGGTATGGAAATCGAAAGGTCGATGAATTGATCGCTCTTCTGGAGCGATATGGATGCCATAGTCTTGTTGATGTGCGATCGATGCCGTTTTCGCGGTACCGGCCGGAATTCAACCGGGAGCCATTAAAGATGATGTTGGAAAAAGCCGGGGTCCGGTATGTATTCATGGGTGACAGCCTGGGCGGCCGGCCGGCGTCGAAGGATTTCTATGATACGGACGGAAAAGTGAATTACGATCGGCTGGCGGCATCCTCCCTTTTCAGGGACGGGATCCGGAATCTGCTTGTCTTATCCGAATCGTTTCAGGGAGGAACCCGTGCAGTTGAAAAATCCGCTCCGTCCGGACCGGCGCCGGTGGTCGCGTTGCTGTGCAGCGAGCTGGTGCCGGAGCATTGCCACCGGTACCGCTTAATCGGAGCGGTACTGATCAAGGAGGGAATCGAGGTCCGGCATATTGACGCGGACGGGCGATTGCTGTCGCAGAACGATATCACGCGGCGAGTCACCGGGGGGCAGGGGGAGCTGTTCTGATCAGGCGGACAGGGACAAAACCCTCTGTCGCTACCGGGGCAAAGGCCAGCGTCGCCCTTACGGTAAACCGGGGCGACGTCGGACCATCGGTGTTCATCAGTGTTCATCTGCGGTTTCGACATCGCCCGTCCCCCGCCACCAACGCCCGCGTGCGTTCCAACACATCGAGCCGCCCGGTAAACTTGAGTATCGCCCGTTTGACACGATCCGGTCCGACTGAAACAACCACGGACACTCCGTCCAGGACCCTTGAAATGACGATGCTTTGAATCGTTCGCGAATACCGTTTCGCCCACCACTCCAGTATACGGTCGAATGCCACCCACTGGACGCTGAGGAGAGCCAGTGATGGAGCGATCCATCCTGTCAAAATCAAGCGGGGTTGATGTCAGTATTCGAGCATTTTATTGTCTTATGTATCAAGAGCGTTGAAACAGCCGGGAATAGAATGTTCTGGTGAGTTGTTACTCAAGTTTTTCGCTCAGGTATTGCAGATCATCCAGATCCTTTGAGCGTCGGGAAGTGCTCTTGTTTTTAATCAATTCTTTAAGACCGATGATATTTATCGGAATGGGTTCCTTCACTTGAGCGATCGGAACGATTATTCTTCCCGACCAGGCATCGTTGAACTCTACACCATCTATCTGTGTGATCAGATCAATACGATTCGGCGGAACACCGAATTGTGTGACCCGACCCGACACGGCGAGTTCATCTGGTGATTGGATACCCGGAATGTTCTGATCCCAGAACTCCGTGAGACAATTAAACAACGCCAGAACATTATTTAACTCGAGTGAATAAAAAATATCAATATCTCCAGTAAGTCTGGCATATCCATGATAAATAACAGCATGACCTCCGACGATCAGATAGCGTACCTGATGACTGTGCAGTAATCTCAGAAACTCCAGAATGTCGTGTGAGAATGAATCAGGATTCAGTTGATCTTGTTCCATTCTCTGACATCTTTCGTATTTTTACCAAATACTCTCTCTCGAAGAATACGGGCGATTTTCATCCGTTCATTTGGTGTCAACCGCAGATTTTGTTTGATATCCCACTCGCCCGCTTCCCTGTGGTTTTTTGCTACATTGCAGATACGCTCCACCTTTAAAACTCCTTCAGGTAGATAATAGCAAAAATTCAAGCGAAATGACAGGATTGAGGATGGGCACCTTTCAACTGGCCGGCATCAGTGATTGGAGGCTCTTGAAAAGTTCAAGCCACAGGGGCCATCTGAACCTTTCCGGCCGATCACACGTATCCAACTGTGCGATCATGGGTTGACCCATAATGGCGTTCCGTTCAACACAAGGAGGTCTCCGATCATGACGAGAAGATTACTCTCTGTCCTCATTATCCTGCTCACTGGATGCGCCCATCTGCCACACACTCCGTTCGATGCCCGGGAAACCGTGCCTGCCGCAGCGCTGGTATCGGATTTCGATCTGATGCGGTCGGCACTGGAACAGGCGCATCCCGGTCTGTATGATTTCACCGTAAAAACCGAAATGGATGCCCTGTTCGTCTCTATCAGGGCGGAACTCACGCACGGGATGACCGAATCGGATTTTCTTCGCCGGATCGCTCCGCTGAACGGAGCCATCGGGTGCGGGCACACGGCGATCCTGCCGTCCGTCGCAATGCGGACGTATCTGATGGAAAATGCAGGCCTGTTCCCATGCGATGTGCGGATCGCAGGAGGCGACATGTTCGTGTTCCGATGTTATGTACCGAGACATGAGGACCTGAAAGGGAAAAAGATAGTGTCCATCAACGGGACTCCGGCGGACGATCTGATTGAGCAGTTCAACGAGGTCCTGCCGACCGACGGACGCAACGTAACGCATCAGTATAAACTGCTCGACGGGCGGATGCGGTATTACTATGCGGCGTTTATCGGGATGCCCGGAGCATTCGCGATCACGCTCGCGGATGATCACCGGGACAGCAGTCTCAGCATGACCGTGACTCTGCCGGCCATGGCGGAATCAGCGCTTCGAACGCATACGGATTATGTCAGCCCGGATTCGGATGATCGGGACCTTTTAACCTTTGATATTCAGGAAGATGCGTCGACAGCCGTCATGACGATCCGGTCTTTTGGCGGATCAGAAGATTACATGCCTTTTCTCGAAAATTCGTTCAAAGAACTGCGGGACAAGACCATCGACAACCTTATCGTCGACCTGCGCGACAATGGCGGCGGGGAGGATGAATACGGAGCGGCGCTGGCGGCATATCTGCTCGATCAGCCGTTCCGCTATTACCGATCGCTGGATGTAAAAACCGATCACATCGATTTCCAGCGATACACCGACCTGACACGCAGCGATATTCATGAAATGCAAAGCATGATCGTCAAGAGTGACGACGGCTGGTATCACGTCGGACTCGAGCATCACCCATGTTTGTCTCAAATCACCCCCCGGGAGCCGGGTTTTCGAGGGAAAGTGCTGGTGTTGATCGACGGCGGAAGCTTTTCGGCGACGTCCGAAGTTGCGGCCATTCTGCAAGAACATCACCGGGCCGAATTCATCGGCGAGGAGACCGGAGGTCGCTGCTCCGGAAACAACAGCGGTTACATGACGATTCTCACCCTGCCGGAAACCGGCATCCGGGTCGTGCTGCCGTTCGTCCGGTATGTGCTTGAAGTCGATGGGTGCGACCATCCGGACAGGGGTGTCTTTCCTGATTATTTTGTCGAACCATCAATTGATGATGTAATCAATGGTATCGACAGGGTGATGATGGAGGCGGAGGGGATGTTGAAGATTGAAAATTGAAAGTTGAAAGAGCTTCACTTCCCTCACCCCGGCCTTCGGCCGACCCTCTCCCATCCGCTACGCTGGGCGCTGCGCTCCCTCACCCGCCGTCCTCCGGACGGCACCCTCTCCCATCCGCTACGCTGGGAGAGATAATATGAGAAGGCTGACCCCCCTGCGAAGTATAGTATAAACTATCTTCAAGTTACTTTAACCCGTGCTTTACGC
>JAFGEQ010000016.1 GCA_016931515.1 candidate division CSSED10-310 bacterium
CTCGCAATCCTCTGATCAGAAGAGGACGTGTCATTGTTGCCTCCGTTCAGTTTACAGGTGAAGAGTGGACAGATCATCCGGCGTGTAGATCCGACCTTTGAAAATCCTTGCTGCTTCCGATCGATACTCCTCGACAGACGATCCGGACAGACACTCAAAGTGGATCAGGGCCAGTGCCCGGGCATTGGCTTTTAAGGCGATTTGCGCTGCCTGCCCGGCAGTGCTGTGACCATATTCCGACGCCAGATCACTATGAGATTCCAGATAAGTTGCCTCATGAACAAGAAGATCGACATTCATGGCGAACTTCGCAACTTCGTCACTTGGTATTGTGTCCCCGGTAAAAACAACGGTTCGTCCTGATTTTTTTTCTATGACTCTGTATGCGCGTGTCGGCCGGCTATGGAAGGCGGGGCCGGCATATACGAGAGTATCATCCGTTTCCCATAGAGCACTGGTTTCCTGAAGTGGAACCGGGTTCTTGTGGATGGAGTATGTCCGGACATCATTTTCGATGTCATGAGATGAGAGCTGTCCGTTCAACGCGCTGAATTCCTCCTCGGGACAGAACAGCTCGAGCGAAGTCGTTCGTTTTTCAAGGAACATATGAAATAGAAGTGCGGGCAATCCATAGCAGTGGTCGATATGGAGATGGGTTAGAAAAACAGCGTTCAGATCAGCCGGCCGGTAGTTGAAATAAAGAATCTTGCCGGCTGGATTACCACCGCAATCCAGAAGAATCAGATCCGAACCGGATTCCACCAGAAGCGAACTGTTATCCCGATCACGTGTTACCAGGGCACTGGCTGTTCCAAGAAAATGTACTTTCATACACACCTGCCAATCAGATATTTTAGGGACAGATATGCTGTGATGCAAGCCGAAAACACGCTTGGTCGGTGTTCGGACAGGGAACCGGTTCGTCGGTCAAGAAAGATCTGACAAGGAATTATTGTGTAAAATCAATGATTACTTTCGGATGGGTCTTGATTAATGTTTCAAAATGATCGTGTTGAAAGTCTTTCATCGGAGTAATCGTATGTCGGCCCTCATCCAGGATGATTTTTAGAATTTTCTCCTGAATACCGTTCGCCTTGTCCTCAAGGAGATTCCGTGTAATATACCAAGTGTTCATCAGAAGGCGTCCGATCACACTATGCATGGAGATACCATTGACAATTAAACGGTCAAAATTTTCGATCACCGCCTCCCCGCTTTTCAAACCGAAGAGAACAACGTCACCACCACGACGTGTGGAATGAATGGCATTGTTCAGGGACGAATTATAGCCGCTCATTTCCATCGAAACATCCGCGCCGATCCCTCTTGTCAATGTTTTGATGGTTTCAACAATCGCAGAATTCGACGACCAGGTCGATGCGCCTTCAGTTTTGGCCGGTGTGAACTCGATCACTTCATCTGCTCCCAATTCCCGGGCTAACCTGGCATGCAGCTCAAGAGGCTCCACTCCGATGATACGGGATGCTCCAAGCGCTTTTGCGATAAGGATCACAAACAGGCCGATTGTACCGCATCCAAAAACCGCGACGGTTTTCCCTTTCAGATCCACTTTGGTACAGCAGTGTACCGCATTGCCGAAAGGTTCCTGGATTGCTCCTACCCATGGATGGATCCTGGATATATCCGTTGGCCAGAGAACCTGTGCAGGCAGTTTGATATATTCCGCGAAACAACCGTCTCGGGAGATACCGATGATGATATCATCAGCACAGACATTGGTTTGACCATGATGGCATTGAAAGCAACGATTGCAGATAATGTGGGATTCTGTGGAGACGATCATTCCGGGTTTGTACCCGTATTGCTTTGCTGCCCGGGATCCCGATTGAACGACTTCCCCCAGCAACTCATGACCGATGATCCGTATATCTTTTTCTTCTTTTTGAAGACTGGATATAATCGCCGGACCGAAGGCATTTCGAAACCAGATTCCCCGGTCTGAACCACAAAATCCGGCATATTTTATTTTTACCAGGACCTGGTCCAAATCGTCAGTATTGGTTTTTTCATCTAAAACTGGAACCGGTACCCTTATTTTTTTCATTCCTCGTGTTGTCGACCAATCGTCTTTTTTATCATAGGTCAAAGCCCACATTGTTTCGCCTGCCACATCCATCTCCTTTCGAAACCGTGTCGAATCAATCCAGACGGGGCTCACTCTAATCGGTTAGGTATGGTCCGTCAACCGTTTCAGGATCGAGTCGCGGATAGTCGCGACCGGGTCACCGGGATTGATAAAAGGATGTGAGGTCTTTACACTCAGAGTGAAACAAGTCAGGGAGATCGCCATGGTCAACCGAAGACAGATTTTGCAATCGTTAAAGCATTTGTATCTGAGTGAGAACCGCGAATCGAAGAGTGTTTTAAGGAACGTTTGCATCTACAGCGTACGTTATACTTTTCACATCATCAGGGAACTCGTGAGGGATCAATGTTTACTTCGTGCAGCGGCACTGACCTTTACAACCCTGATGACCCTGATACCGGTTGTTGTTCTTCTGTTCATCACATTTCGAGCATTTGGCGGTTTTGAAGAAGCAACGATTAGAATAAAGTATTTCATGTTCCAGCATCTGCTCCCGGAGTCAGTCGCTTCTATTCAGGGATATATCGAACATCTGGTCTCTGACTTCAATGCACAGGCAGTGTCCTATGTCAGTACTATTTTCCTGATTGGCGCTGCATACAGCCTTTTTGCATCGATCGATTCATCGCTGAACGTGATCTGGCGAGGTCATCACGGAAGACGGTTCTTCAACAGGATCGTCAATGTCTGGTTCATCCTGACGGTCGCACCGATGCTCCTGGCCTATTCGCTTTACCTTACTGCCCGTCTTGAAACATTTACAACATTCAGTGCAGGAATTGTTGCCGCGCGGTTGCTCTCCGGTTTGACTCCTTACATTTTGACCTTAATTTCCTTCACGCTTATGTATAAACTGGTTCCCCGCACGTTCGTCCAATGGCGGTCTGCTGCTCTCGGCAGTGTTTTCGCGGCTCTTCTCTGGGAAATTTCCAAATACGGATTTAACTACTTTGTTAAAAATCTGTCGAATTTCAAACTGCTGTATGGATCGTTCCTTACTCTCCCGGTTTTCCTGATATGGATCAATCTGAGCTGGCTGATCATTCTTATCGGAGCCGAAATCGCTTATACATTCCAGAACCTTGAGTTCCTCCATCTGACACAGCAGCAGGACGAGAGAGTCAGGAAGGATATATTTTTTCTTTCCGAAAAACTCGGGATTTATATCCTCCTGAAAATTTTTGAACGATACATGGCAGGAAAACCCGTCAGTCGGGCCCAACTTGCTACAGAATCCCCAGGGTCGGGATGGATGCTGGACACATATCTGGAGCGGTTCCAGCAACATAACCTGATTCTCGTCAGTGAAGAAGGCTTGATCGTACCAGCCAGGGATCCCGCAACGATCGGGATCAATGATCTTATGGATTTCTTTTATGATCACAGGGTCATCGCCGGGTCCGCAGACTCAAAAATGCCGGATAGTATTGCCGTCCGGTTACTGAGTGAATCCGCATTATCGCGACGGAAAACCTTCGAAGGCATCGACTTACGATCGTATATAAAGGAATCGGTGGTATCCAACTCCAACGATGATAATGAACCTCCAATCAAAAACAGGACTAAACAATGAATTGGATTTTATCGGTGGAAACATCAACTAAATTTGGTGGTGTTGCATTGTTTCACGACGGGCACATCATCTCCGGAATGCGTTTTCAACCTGAGAAACCTGCATCGGAATATCTTATTCCCTGTATCAGTGAATTATTGGCCGGAGAAAGCCTGATACCCGGCGATTTGGATGCGATCGCTCTGTCGATCGGCCCCGGCTCATTTACCGGACTCCGAGTCGGTTTGACTGCCGTCAAGACCATGGCTGTACGATTGCGAATACCTGTTTTTGCAGTATCATCCCTACAGGCCTTATCTTTCAATGCCGGTTTATCGGCGCAAACAATCGGAGCCATTATGGATGCAAGGAAAGGTCAGATCTATGGGGCATATTTCCGCAGGGAAGAGGGATCTATACCTATTCGATTGAGCGAGGATACGGTAATGACCATAGAGACATTTTTGTCTGTCCGCCCCGATGATGATATCTGCATTGTCGGGGATGGCATTAAACCGTATCGAGATCGAATAGAAGCGACGGGAATTTCGGAGGAAAACCTGATGATGAGCAGTATATATCCGATGCCGGAAAGTGTTGGGTATTTGGCTCTGCAGGGGCAAAGTGTTCGGTTTGACGTTGACCGGATTCAATTGATGACACCGGTCTATCTGCGTCGCTCGGAGGCGGAGGAAAATTGGGACAGAAAGCAATGTTCCGAGCTGAGCAAGGAGAACTGAGTACCGACAGTGGTCGCTGGTTGGCGGAGATTCGCCCGGTTATTCTCAACACGATGCAATCGGGTGGGTTGGTGATCATGCCGACGGAGACCAGTTACATGTTAGGTGGAGACGCTCGAAATCCCCTGACAATGAGTCGGTTGCGCCGATTAAAAAAGAGACCTGATCATCAGGATATCTCCGTCATGTTCGGATCCCGGGATGAAGCCGAAAAGTGGACAGTGTGGAATGATATCGCTTATATCATGGCGGACCGATATCTACCGGGTCCTCTCACACTGATCCTCCCGCTCAGGGACGGCATGGTTCAGTTCGCATCGGTGGGTAATACACTCGGAATCCGTATTCCCGGTCACCCGTTTCTGCTTGACCTGTTGCGACTCGTGGATTTCCCGGTGACAGCCACATCTGCGAACCCTCATGGAACTGCAGAACCCTATTCCATCGATGCGTGTGTTTCCCCGGTTGACGTTGTTTGGGATGCAGGCCCCCTGATCCCGTCACCGCCTTCCACGATTATCGACCTGAGCAAAGGAAAAGCGTCTGTCATACGGCAGGGAACGATCCGCATGGATGATCTTATTTGACCACGAGCCGGATTACATCGTTATAAGTCACATAAAGGGCAAATCCGATCAACAGGAAGAAAAAAACATTTTGCAGGGCAAGTTGTATTTTCTCGCTAACCGGCCTTCGTATGAGCGCTTCGATAACCAGAAAAACGACCATACCTCCATCCAGAATCGGTACGGGCAATAAGTTCAGGATAGCCAGATTCAGACTGATCAACGCTGTCAGCCAGATCAACTCTCGGACTCCGGAACGGGCCGCTTTTCCAGCCATATCTACGATCATTACCGGTCCGCCCAGTTGATCGACGGATTCTCTTCCCATCACCAGCTTTCCGACCAGGCCAAACATGGCCACTCCCATCTGCAGATTAAGCTGAATCCCTTTGATGATCGCCTGGTCAGCGGGATAGCGCCTGAGAACCTGATTCGGATCCGGCGCAAAGGAAATGCCGATCATAAATCGCTGATGATCTTCATTGAACTCGGGTTGAAGTTTGAGTGTCACGACATTCTCTTCTCGCTGGACCGTTAGATCAATGATCCTGCCGGATGACTGATTGATTGAATCCATAAGCTGATAAACACTATTGAGCGGCTGACTGTCTATTGTCAGTATCCGGTCCCCGGTTTGCAGACCTGCTTTTTCCGCAGGTGAATTATCGGTGAGACCACCGATTATCACTTCCGATGGTGTTCCAATACCTCCAAACGCATACTTATCAATATCATTAAATGAAACCTGCGTGTCGATTTCGCTTCCCTGACGATTGATGGTAACCGATGTTGAATGCTCTGCATTTAGCATGATCTGGACTTGAGCATCTTCCCAGGTTTCAACAGTCACATGATTCACCGACGTAATAACATCGCCTGCCATAAGGCCTGCTTTTTCAGCAGGTGAACCGCTTTGCACATGTGCGATCTGTGGTTTTTCCAGCAGATAGGAATCGATATTGATGCCGAAATAGGCCAGAGCTATCGTGAGCAGAATAGCAACGATACCATTCATAAACGCGCCTGCAACAGCAACCAGAATTCTCTGGGGCACAGATTTTTCGTTCAAAGTGTCCCCCGTCAATCCGGCGCTTGGGTCAATATCCGAATCCGCTGTGGATAAGGGCATGTCGGGGAGCGTCTCTTCCCGTATTGCGGGATGCGAATTCTCACCGGCCGGTGATGCAGCTGACGGTGTCTCTGAGTCGCCTTGTCCGGGTAATTCCTCACCAGCCATGCGGACATATCCACCGAATGGAATGGCCGACAGGCGATAATCGGTTGTCCCTTTGCGGAATCCGAAAAGTCTCTTCCCAAAGCCGATTGAAAATACTTCCACCCGAATGCCAACGAGGCGTGCAGCTAAAAAATGTCCCAACTCATGTATGAAAATGAGAAAACCTAGAACCAGGACGGAAGGTCCGATGAAGTAGAGAATATTGATCAGTTTTTGAATAAGGGAATGCTCCATGTCACATCTGCTTGAATAGGTTTTTATTTAAATGGATCCATTGGCTCAGTTTGTGAATACCCTGCTCCGGTTCGATACGGGGCATCCATTTGAAATCGCCGGCTGCTCTGCGGATATCACTCACGTAAACCTTCTGGTCACCGGGCCGCCAATCGGAAAAATTGTAGGGGAGTGGTAATTTCAGCTGGTTCTGAATCATGGAAATAAATTCGAGGAGTGACAGAGTGCGTCTGGGTCCTCCGCCGATATTGTAGGCCTTGCCGCTCGTAATAGAGCGATACTCGTAAGCTTTGACAAAGGCATCGATGAGGTCACTGATATACAGGACATCGCGGACCTGCTTGCCATCGCCGTAAATTGTTATACCGCGTGCGAGTTCCGCCTGGATCAGAAAATAAGCAACCCAACCCTGATCCTCACATCCCATTTGTCCTGGGCCGTATATACAGGACATTCGAAAAACAACAGTATCGATATTGTAAATCCTGCTGTAATCGAGAACGTACTGATCCGCACCACCTTTCGAACAGCCGTAAGGAGAATAGAAATCCAGCGGTGTCGTTTCCGGATTGCCGTCGGGCAGATCAGCGTATTCCCAACGATTGTTGCGTTCGCAGATGTCGAACTGATCCATTTTTCCATAAACTTTGTTTGTTGATGTAAAGATAACCATGGGTTTTACGTCAAGCGAGCGAACTGCTTCAAGAATATTCACCGTACCCAGGAGATTGACTTCAAAATCATGGCGAGGAGTTGTCACGGACGTGGTAACGGCGACTTGAGCAGCCAGATGATACACAAGATCGACATCTTGAACGGCTATGTGACACCTATCGAAATCCCTGACATCTGCATGGAAAAAATCGAGATCTCGATCAAGAGATAACAGATGATTAAGATTGGATTCGGTACCGTTCCTGGATAGATCATCCATTATTCTCACCGAGTGTCCGTTTTGTAAAAAATACTCCGCCAGATTTGATCCGATAAAACCGGCGCCACCTGTAATCAATACTTTCATTTCAAGAATTCCTCCCATCCTTATAGGCATGAAGAGACAACAATGTGGGGTGCGAATTGCGATAGTTGGAGTGAATGGCAAAAGCATACATCCCGGCACGGTTTCGTCACGCCATCCAGCATCCTAGCGTCGAGACCGGCGCTTGTCCAGTTTCCATTACATTTGAGTTCCGACAAACGTTTGCAAACCTTGGAACGGATGATCTATATTGCGTGCGCTATGCTGAATCAACAGCGATTTTACATAGAAAATTTCGGTTGCCAGATGAATGTTCATGATTCGGAGATGCTGGCAGCGTTACTGCAATCGCATGAATGGGTACAGGTTTCGGATTATCATGAGGCCGATGTTATTATCCTCAATACGTGTTCGGTCCGAGAGAAAGCGGAGCAAAAGGTTTTCTCACGATTCGGTGTTTTAAAGGATCAGAAAGTTGAGAGGCCGCATGTTCGATTTATCTTAGCGGGATGCATGGCGAAGGCATGGGGTATAAAACTGCTCAGACGGCTCCCTTATCTCGACCTGATAATCGGTCCGGGAATGCTGGCAAAAATCCCAGAGTATTTGCAGTATCCATCAAGGCGATATCCCGTTGTCGATACAAATGAGCCTGAGTCTGTCTTCAGCCTTGCTCCTGAAATGATCGCTAATCCGCAGCATCACAGTGCCTGGGTTACGATTATGGAAGGTTGTGATAACTTCTGTTCATACTGTGTTGTTCCGTATGTGCGCGGCAGGGAACGAAGCCGGGATGGACATGAGATTGCTGCGGAGATAGTCAATTTAACCCGCCGAGGGGTTCGAGAAATAACTCTCCTGGGTCAGAATGTTAATTCCTATGCCGGTTTGCCGGGCGGCTTTCCGGCTTTACTGAGAAAGATCCATGAGATCGATGGTCTGATGAGAATTCGGTTCACGACATCCCATCCCAAAGATATGTCGGACGAGTTGGTGCAGACAATCAGTGAACTGCCGAAACTGTGTGAATATTTGCATTTCCCGGTTCAGAGCGGATCCACTTCGATATTGCGGAAAATGCGGCGGGGATATACTCGGGATAACTATCTGAATCGTATCGACACGATAAGGCGACTGATTCCGGATGTCGCGTTAAGCTCGGATTTTATCGTTGGTTTTCCGGGCGAATCAGAGCAGGATCACCAGGATTCGGTTTCGCTGATCGAATCGGTCGGATATGACAATATATTTATTTTCAATTATTGCGTACGATCCGGTACGCGAGCGGCCGATTACCCTGATGACGTACCGTTGCAGGTCAAGACAAAACGTCTCGAGGATCTGCTCCAGAGACAACGCAGGATCGTCATGGCGAGGAATCAGGAGAAAATCGGAATGATTGTGGAGGTTCTCGTGGATGGACCGGCGAAACGAGGAGTCTCCTTATGGACAGGCCGTACCCGCCAAAATCGTGTCGTAAATTTTTCTGGGACGGCTGCTGAAGGTGTTCTTTGCAGCGTATTGATTGAATCAGCCAGCCCGAACTGCCTTTACGGTCGGATCGTGTAATTGAGGTACAGATCACGAATGACCGGATCGATAAAGAAAATGGATTTCTATTTTCCTGTATATAGAAGTAAACTAAAGGAAGAATCGGGATTATCCCGATTATGCATATTGGAGTCGTCATGGAAGAGATGAAGGTAAGAAATCTTGCGATGGATCCGATCCTGGAGAGGCCGATCGTGCTGTTGACCAACGAAACTGGCGACAAGATTGTTCCGATCTGGGTAGGAATATTCGAGGCCAATGCAATTCTGATTGAGTTAGAGAAGCTGACCACTCCAAGACCGATAACCCATGATTTGATGAAGCAGATGATGATCGAATTTGAACTCGTTCTACAGAAAATTATCATTACAGATCTGAAAGATGGAGTTTATTTCGCGAATATGGAAATTCTCCAGGGTGATCGAACAATCACACTTGATGCCAGGCCGTCCGATGCAATTGCCATGGCCTTGAGATTTCATGCCCCGATTTTTGTGTCCCGGTCGGTAATAGAAAAGAGCAACTCGGCGGATCATGGTGCGGAAATGGTTGAGGATGATGAAATGAGACGTTGGATAGATCAATTGAAACCGGGTGATTTTGAAAACCCGGGTTCTGATTGATATAGGAAATGCAGACGGAAGCTTCAGGAGATGAGGATTTCAGGAACAAAAACGGACGAATGGTGTTTTACCATAAGGATTGTTTCAGGAGGCGGGTTTGAACGTTAAAGTACCGGAAACGAACTTTACTGATTTTTTATTGCAGTCGGGAGTGATTTCTTTGGAAGACATGGAGATTGCCCGCAAGCAATCCTCACGAACCGGACGTAGACTGCAGGAAACTTTGTTGGAGTTCGGTCTGATCAGTTCGCGTAAGTATGCGGAAAATCTAGCTGCATTTCTGGGGATTCCTCTAACGGATTTAACGGAGTTGGAGGATTTGCAGGCAATTCCGGAGATGCCGATGTCGGTCAAGTTTATTCGGCAACATAAGCTGCTCCCACTCTCGTTGAACGATGGACTTATGACAATTGCGATGGCACATCCCACAGACCTGATGATACTCGATATCATACGCCGAACAACCAGCATGAAATTGTCGGTCACCGTCGCGGATTTCGCTGAAATCGATCGGAAAATTGAGGATTTATATGGAAGTGGGACATCCAGTATGAAGATGATATTGGATGATTTGCGCGATGAAGAACTTGAAATATTGGGTTCCGAAGAAGATCAGGACGTAGACACATTGAGGGATATGGCGTCTGAAGCGCCTGTTATCAAGCTGGTCAATCTGCTGTTCTCCCAAGCCGTCGAATTCGGCGCAAGTGATATTCATATCGAACCATTTGAAGGAGACCTGCACATACGGTTCAGGATTGACGGAGTTCTGCAGGATCAGGAATCACCTCCCAAAAAGTTGCAGTCCGCTATCATCTCCCGGATAAAAATTCTTGCCCGATTGAATATTGCCGAGCACAGACTGCCTCAGGATGGCCGGATACGTCTGCGCCTGATGGGGAAAAAGATCGATGTCAGGGTGAGCACGGTTCCGACGATGCACGGTGAATCGGTCGTCATGCGACTTCTCGATCAGACGAGCATGTTCATCGGGATGGAAGACCTCGGCTTTCCCCATGACAATCTCGAAACGTTCAAACGACTTATTCAGCATCCCCACGGGATGATTCTGGTTACCGGTCCAACCGGTTCCGGTAAAACCACGACATTGTATGCCGCGTTGGATAAAATCAATGGACCGGAGAAAAAAATACTCACGCTTGAAGATCCGGTCGAATACCAATTGAAAGGCGTTAATCAAATCCAGGTCAATACAAAGATCGGCCTGACGTTTTCCAGCGGATTAAGAGCTTTTGTCCGTCAGGATCCTGATGTCATTATGGTGGGTGAGATTCGTGATAAGGAAACAGCGGAAATCGCCATCCAGTCAGCCTTGACAGGACATCTTGTGTTTTCAACCGTGCACACGAACGATGCGGTAGGGGCAATTACGCGGCTGCAGGATATGGGTGTTGAAAACTACCTGATCGCATCCTGCCTTGATGGGGTTCTTGCTCAGCGACTGGTCCGGCAGATTTGTCCCGACTGTAAAATTCCTGTGAAAGCGGATCCCAAAGCATTGCAGGAACTGGAGATTGACATTTCCCAGGCGGATGAGCTTCTGGTATTTCGCGGTGAAGGTTGTAGACGGTGTGGCCGAACCGGATATCGAGGCCGTCTCGGCATATATGAATTGATCGAGATCAATGATGAATTTAAAAACCTGATCGTTGAGAAAGCCAGTGCTAATATTCTGAAACGCGTCGCCCGAAAGGGAGGAATGCGCACGTTGAGGGAAGACGGCTGGGTGAAAGTCCGGAAGGGTATTACAACGATCGAGGAAGTGATGCGAGTTACGCAAGTGGATGAGATTTAGGGAGACAGTGTCGATGCCGCATTTTAAATACAAAGCGACCGAGAGAAGCGGGAAGGTATCGACTGGAGTTATTGAGGCGCCGAATCAAACTGCTGTGCTGCAGAAACTCAAGGATCAGCAGCTGATTCCGATTTCCGTTGAAACGAGTCGTGCGACATCCGGGCGTGCGGGGATTGATCTTGATGTCAGGCATCTTTTATCGAGAGTCAGATTAAGGGATGTAATGGATTTTACATCCAAACTGAGCACCCTGATGGATGCCGGCGTGACATTAGATAGAAGCCTGGCGATTTCAATTGATCTAACTGAGAATCCAAAGATGCAGGGTATTGTGCGGGATCTTCGACGCAAAATACAGGGTGGCGCATCGTTTGGCGATGCGTTATCTCAGCATCCGAAAGTGTTTAGTCGTCTGTATATCAATATGGTTCGATCAGGTGAGGCCGGTGGAGTCATGGAGACGATTCTGCAGCGTCTGACCGGTTTTCTTGAAGAATCGGAAGAGTTAAGGCAGGAGATTATTTCGCAGAGTATTTATCCAATTTTACTGGTCATTGTATCGAGTGTTGTTGTCATCATGATGGTTACATTTGTTCTACCGAAATTTACTACGATATTTGATAGCATGGGCGCTGAAATCCCTCTGCCGACGAAAATCCTCGTGGAAACAACGAATTTCCTGAAATCCAGCTGGTATTTTTTTGTTGGTGCCATAATTATTGCGATAGCGTTTTTTAGAAAATATATTGACTCCTCCGATGGTCGATTGAAATGGGATCGGCTAAAACTTCGTTTCCCTATGATCGGCAAGTTGCTTTTAAAAATCGAGATAGCCCGGTTTGCCAGGACGCTCGGAACACTGGTTCGTTCAGGCGTTCCAATTCTACAGGCATTGTCGATTGTAAAGGAGACGGTCAGCAATCAGGTCATCGCTAATTCCCTGTTGTCCGTCTATGGGAAATTGAAGGAAGGCGGCGGTCTTTCCAATCCGTTGAATGAGACGGGATGTTTTCCCGCACTTGCCGTTCATATGATTGCGGTCGGTGAAGAAACCGGATCATTCGAGAGCATGCTGTTAAAGGTGGCGGATACTTATGAGAGTGATGTCCGAGTGACAATCAAGCGGGTCATGTCTGCGGTTGAGCCAGTGATGATTATCATTATGGGAAGTATTATTGGATTTATTGTTTTTTCCATGTTGCTGGCTGTCTTCAGTATTGCCGACATGCCGATATAAGGAAATAAAATCCTGGAGGATTTATATGCAGAGACAAAAAAAGAAAACAGATCTTCGAAGCGGCGAATCAGGATTCACACTCGTTGAGATCATGGTTGTTGTTGTGATCATTGGTTTGTTGGCTGGATTGGTCGGACCGAAAATTTTCCGAAATCTTGAAAAAGCCAATTATGAAACAGCCAAAACGCAAATGACGAACCTAAAGACGGCCTTGTCCACGTACCGTCTGGATATGGGCCGGTATCCCGATCAGCTCAACTGCCTGATCAATCCATGCGGTGATGGTTGGGCGGGTCCATATCTTGATGGCGATGAGATCCCTTTGGATCCCTGGAAAGCGGAATACCAGTATTCCGTTGGCGACAACGGAAAGGCGTTTACGCTGACTTCATCGGGCGGTGGGAATGAGCCCATCGTTGTCAATGGGTGAACGTAAGCGAAAGGAATCTCCACCCCATCAGTGGGGATTCACAATCCTGGAAGTCATTGTTGTTTTGGCACTGATGGGATTGATTGCCGCGATAGCCGGTCCTCGCATCGGGAGTGGTATGCGTGGAACAGAGAGCCGAACCAGTATTCGCAAGTTTGCTGCAGCACTCAGAGCGGCCCGTATGACCGCTGTTTCGCAGAAAGCTCAGGTTCTTGTTGTTGCGGAGCTTGGAGAAAACAATTGTGAATTCAAGGTTCGACAAGCCGGCCAACGACGAAAAACCGGAATGTCTTCCGAGATTGAACAAACATCCGGGAGTGAGACCGGTAGAATGAGCAGCTACTTACCGGAAATTTTTCAACAGCCTTTCGAGTTGGCGGGAGATGTCCGTTTTCTGGAATTCAAGCGTCAGGATACCAACGACAGGACAGGTCGGGCAGCGGTCATGTTTCTGCCGCATGGCAATAGTACGGGGGGTTCTTTCATCATCGGGCGGGAAGATGGACCATTTCATGAGGTAATAATCGACGCGGTTACCGGTCGAGTTCATACACGGTGGATAGACAGCTGATCGATGAAAAACGGATTAACCAGATCTGATTGTTTCGGATTCACACTCATGGAAGTGATGGTGGCGGTAGCTATCATGGGTATAACTCTGGTAGGGATCATGCATGTTTTTTCCAGTCTGCTGTCCGGGATTGGAAAGACGGAGCTATATAATGAAGGCACTCTGGTCGCCCGTGAGGTTCTGGAGCGGTATTTGATTCAAAAAACTCTGGAAGAGGGAGTTTTCAATGGAGAAGTCAACTCGATGTTTCAGTGGGAGCTGACTATCACTCGGCGAGAGACATCTCTGGATCTTCAGGAGGGTATAGAAAAAATGAATGCAGATGGTTCTCTTCCGATCGATTGGCTGGAAGAAGAATCTCCGCTCGAGATGTATGAGTTAACGGTCAATGTGTCATGGCCGGATACGCCATTTCCCGGTAGAGTGTTACTGTCCACGTTACGAGCTGTTGTGAATCAGAACGCGGACGATGAGGAAGGGAAATTGTGATTATTGTTGGTAAAGCCGGTACGCAGAGCGGGTTTACGCTGATGGAGATCCTGGTGGCGGTGATGGTTGCATCCATGCTGGGTGTTGGAGTCGCAGCAGGGCTCTCGGCAGCCCTCCGAGCCTGGGAATCCGGTGAAAAGAACCTGGAGTTGTTTCAGACCAAGCGGATCGTATGCGATCGACTGATCACTGAGATTGGGAATGCTGTTAACGTAAAAGGTCGAAAAGAGGATGAAGAGAAATATAAAATGATTTTTGACGGGGATACGGATACCCTGGCATTTCTAACAACAGCGCAGGCGTTGATCTCACCGGGTATTCCGATGGCACTCAAGGAATCGCATATCTTTGTAGAACCCGGAATGGGTCTGGTTATACGTGAAGCCATGTTCTCATCGTCCGAATTTTTCGACACCGGCAGAGGGGAAGATTATCTTCTGGATCCCGATGTCGTCGACATCAAGTTTGCATATTACTACATTCCCAGGCCATCTCGTGCGGGATCGGACCAGGAGGATGAGGATATAGAAGGAGAGTGGTTGGACGCGTGGGGACCGGAGCATATTGAGATATACGAAACGACTGAAGAGAGTGGCGATGGAGAGGGTGAAGCGAGCCGTACGAAGCAGCAGGAGATCACGATGCGGCTGCCGCTGGCGGTGGAGGTGTCGATCACCAGTCTCAACCCTTCGACGGGGCAATCCGTCATCTGGCAACCATTAATTATACCTCTGAAGGAAGCACGGGTTTTAGGTGTTTCTGTCCGGCGAAGGTAATCGAACATGTCGGAACAACAAAAAACTACAAAAATCCTGGAATCACAAACGGGTATCGCATTGCTCCTGGTACTGTTCGTTGTCAGTCTTCTGATCATCGTCGCAGCTGAGTTCGCTTTCACAACCCGCATGGAAATCACTAATGCCCGATTTTTTAAAGAAGATATTGAGGGGTATTATTACGCACAGGCTGGATTTCAATACGCTCTGACAGAAGTTATCGGTAAGTTCGATGGAACCTATCTTGCTGCGGACGGCCAGATTGGCTTCTACAGAAATTGGCTCCATGACAATCCGGATGATCCCAAAACCGCCGATGGCTCGGACTCCGACACGCCGGAATCCTGGCCTCCCTTGCCTGTGCGATCCGGTATTCCGATAGGGAAAGGAAAATTCGATTATCTGATAACGGATGAGGAGGGTCGAATTAATTTGAACTACCTGGAATCCAGGGTTCAGTCCGGGAATAAGTCGATGAGGAACATTTTTCGGGAAGTTCTTCTGGCGACAGGTGTACCGGAAGGAGAGGAACCGGATATTATTATCGACAGCATATTGGACTGGGTCGATAGAAACGATGAACATCGTTTAAACGGAGCGGAATCCGATTGGTATGAACATAATTATGCTGAGAAAGGATTTTCCCTACCCTATTCCTGCAAGAACCAACCACTCGACACCATCGATGAATTACTTATGATCAGAGGAATGACTCCGGACATTCTCTACGGATCCGATTCGATTTTTGCAATGGAATCAAACAATGATGGGCCTGAATATTCGGGCATATTGCCTTATGTTACCGTGTATGGGTATCATAGAAAGATTAATGAGGGTTCTGCTGCCCCGTTACTTTTATCGATCATGGACCCGGATAATGCGGAACAAAAATTTACAGACCGTCTGAATCGGGGTGCAGACGGTAAAAAACAGATGTCCAGGACGTTTCGAATTGAGGTTCGAGGATATTCAGATACTGCCGATGTCGACCATATCCTGATGGCGGTTGTCAGGCGATCGCAGAGACGGGATACGGGTGGCGGAGCGGAGATCTATTATTGGAATGATAATGCGATGGATTTTGGCCGCGATCTGGCATATTTTGAAGAATTCGGCAACGGATTGTAGGATGTTGCACGGACTTTTGGCAGGGACGGAGTGAGTTAAATGGCCGAATTTGCATTGGGTATCTTTCGATCGGGAAATCATTGGGGGTTTGCTGTCGTTCAGAAGAGTTATCGGCAGACTGTTGTAAAAAATACCTATAAATTTACTCTTCAATCAAACCCTGATGATGGAATGGCCGTGATGACTGAAATGGCAGACGCCATTGGGGAGATTCTTGTTTCGGAGAAAATTCGCACGGCAAGGATTTCGCTGGGACTGGATGAACCTAATTTTCTCTGGAACTGCCTCGATATGCCGCCCGTTTCGAGAGAGGATCTCAGGCAGATTGTGCGTTTTGATCTGGATTCGCATCTTCCGGTGGACATGGATAAATGTCTGTTTGATGTACAAGTGCAGGAAATGGTGGAAGGTCTGAGTAACCGTGTCACTCTGTTTACCGCCTATCGTAGTATCGTGGAAGAATTACGCGCTCTGCCCGGTTGTCTGCATTTGGTACCTGATTGTGTGACACCTGTCGATCCCGCAATTATCCGCTATGTTGATAACCTTCATCCTGCCCGGGATGAAAAAAAGCTTCGTCTGATATTATGCAACACGGAGCCCGGTATTGAGATTATCGTTAGTCGGAAAGGACGATTTATTGCCAACCGGACAATGTCATCCGGCAACCCATGGATAAGTGATCAGAAGCCCGAAACCTATTCATCAGACGATTCATCGGACAGCAAGGAATCATCGTTATTGATCCAGACGATCAAACTGGCGTTGTTGATAAGTCATGAGTCAAGCGAGGATATAGGGGACATTTTCTATACAGGCTTGATTCCTGATGACCTTCTTGATGATCTTCGTTCGGAATTTCCGGATGTCGTTGTCAAATCTGTTTCGATAGACGGCGCAGAACAACAGCATTACGTTCAGACTGCTGCGATTTCGCTGGCCTATGAGTTATTCGAGGATGAGGAAGGCGTCAATCTCCTACCACAGGAACTCAGACCGGTTAGGAGGGATACCGGCCGAATGATTCTCGGTGCAGCAGCAGGATTACTTGTCGCATCAATGGTCCTGGTTGGAGCCAATAACTACTGGTCGACGGATCTGCATCTACTTAAAACAGAAGCGAAGATTGCGTCTCTCGAAAACAAAGTGAATCTAATCACGGATGTCAATTTACGATTTTCAGCAACCCAGGATGCCCGGAGTTACTTTCTGGAGAAAAACATAGAATATCCTTCCTATCTGGATGTGCTTTTAGAGACAACCCGGCTTCTCCCGTCGGAAGACACGGACACACTTAAAAAGGTTTGGCTGGAGCAATTTGATATCGAAAACAGGGAATTGACTATCCGGGGTGATTCGGACTCCCCGGAAGGTATTATAACGATTCTCGAGGAATCTCCTTTGTTTGAAAAAGTGCGTTTCGATGGCACTGTCTCAGGGACACGATTTACCATCAAAGCGAATATTTCGAAATTGATGCGCAATGAGGATGATAATGCAGAGGCGGAATTCGGTGCGATGAGTAGTGATCAGCCGACTGGAGATGCTCCTGCAGGCTCTATGAAATCTCAATCATCAGAAACATCGGCAAAATCGACTGAAACACCTGTGAGGCCGGGGACTCAAACGGAATCAGAAAATTCGTCCATTTATCAGGGCGAAGAGAGTGAACCGGTAGAGAGAGGTCCAGCTTACCCGAGGTCCAAGCCGGGAGAGCCCGATTCGGAAACCGAAACTGAATCCACTGATTTAGAGTCTTTATCCCCCGCAGAACAGGAAGAGATGAGCGAGGAGATTCATCGGGAGGACGTTGAAGCCATGAAGGAGAATCTCTTTAATTTCATACAGGAACGCAAGGATGCGGGTGAACTCGATAAATCAGAAGAATCAACATATCAGGAACCCGAACCGGATGAAGCTGCAAGCAATTTTATCGAATTTCTCAAATCCGTTGCCGATTCAGAGAAAGAAGCGGAATAATCATGGCCGGCATTGTCAGGTATTTTAAGAATCTCTCAAAAAGAGAGCGTATGATGATCGGTATTGCTCTGGCGATTGCAGTCATCTATGTCGCAATCGATTTTGTGATCGATCCACTGGCTGCATCCTATGAGAAGAAGAAGGAGATGCTGGAATCCCGGGAACAATTGCTTAAGAAATACGAACATCTCATCGAAACAGCAGACAGAACACGGGATAAACTCCAGAAGATCACGGCCATTGAATCGGCCATTAGAAAAGGTCTGTTAACCGGGACAAACCCGGATCTGGCGAATGCGGAACTCCAGGGCATCGTCAAGGATATTGCAAAAAAAGCAGATATACGGTTTTCGAGAATTACGCCGGCGAAAACTGTGGAGGAAAAAGGCTTCACTCAGATAAGCTTAAAACTGCCTTTCAGCGGTTCAATCAGGCAAATAGCCAAGTTTCTATACGAGATCGAATCATCGCCTTGGATGCTTAACATATCATCACTTTCGATACGATCACGCCGTCAGGACAAAGGTGATTTACGTGTTGAAATGGAAATCACAGCTTTCATTCGTACATCTCAAGAAGATGTATCGGGTTCCGACCAGAAGGATTCAGAAAGTATTTAAGGAGGAATCATGTTTTCCAGTCGCCTTATCATCTTAACCGCCTTCATAGTTGCTCTTGGAGGGTGCGCATGGTTATCGGGTGGCCCCGATTCAAGGACCTACGATCAGCCGGCAGTATCGACTCCGGATGTGTCCGGATCATCCGATACCGGTGTATCTCCCGAAAACGCGCAACCCGATGCGACAGCCACTCCAACGCCATATCCTCCCTTTACTCCTGTTCTGACATCCGGCTCGTCTGAAGCCGCGGAGGAAGTTCCGACAGCGACTCCAACCCAGCCGCCGACGTTTACTGATGAAGATATGGAACAGGTTCAGATGAATTTTGAAGATGCGTCTCTCCGGGAGATTCTTGTGTTTCTCGCCGAAATGGCGGGTTGGGATTATCTGATCAGTCCGGAAGTCGGTAACGGGACGGTCACCCTCAGAACAACAAAACCATTCCGGAAAGCCGATGTCGAGAAAGTACTGTACAGTATTCTCGATATGAATAATCTCGCGGTAACCGATGGACCAACAACGATTGATGGTCAACCCGCTTTCAAGAAAATCATTCCCAAACCCGATGCCAAACACAGTCCTGTCCAGACGCGCTTCGGCCGCGATATTTCAGGCATTCCACAGGAAGATGTCCTGGTCACTCAAATTATTGTGACCCAGTTCGTTTCACCTGATGAAATCCTGAACATTATCCGCCCGTTGATTTCTCCGGATGCCACAATCATCACGCATCCCGGGGCCAATATGATGATTATTACGGAAACCTCCTCGAATATACGGCGGCTACTGGGAATCATTGAACTTCTGGATCAGGAAACAGCGCTGATGGAATTGGAGATTTTCCAGATCAAGTTTGCCGACGTGCAGGATATCGTATCGGTTCTTGAAAGAGTCATCTCATCAAAAGTCTCTCTCGGTTCCAAATCGGCAGCTCCGCAGCAGTCACGAAACCCTCGCTCCAAGACACCGGTCACACAGGCCACATCGGGCGGCGGCGATATGTCGGCGATACTGATCCCAGATCCCCGCTCCAATTCCTTGATCGTTTTTGCGTTGAGGAAGGATCTTGAGTTTATCCGGGAAATTATTTCGATTCTGGATGTGGATATCTACATCACGAAGAAGGCATACATTTATTATGTGGAGAACAGCATCGCCTCGGATCTGGCCGGTTTACTCGAAGCGGTATTCTCCGGCAAAGACACCGGCGGTTCCACGGTTCGTCGAACGACATCGAGCCGGACTACGCAACAATCACAAGCCTTGGGAGGCAATACAATTGGCAGTGCAGCCGACATCCAGGGCGAAGTCAGCATTGTTGCTGACGAACGGACAAATTCCCTGATAATCGTCACCGCCCCCGTCAATTATCCCTACATTGAATCAACGATAAAAAAACTCGATATCATGCCGAAACAGGTGCTGATTGAAGTCCTCATTGTCGACGTTACGCTTGATGAGAGTTCGGAACTGGGAGTGTCATGGTCCATGGCCACCGAAGGATCACTGGATATTGGCGGTGAGACCCGGTATTTCGAATCGACCGTTCAGCAAACGGTCGGCGGTCCCGGCGTTGGGTTCGTATACGACCTGTTCGAAGTGGACCGTTTTCGGGCCATCATTTCAGCAAAAGCCAACGAAAATAAACTCGAAGTCTTGGCCAGTCCGCATATTCTGGTTGCCAATAATCAGCAGGCGACGATCGATGTCGGATCGGATATTCCGGTTGTCACCAATGAGACCGATGAAGGATATGATGCAGCGGGTAACAAGCGGTATAACCGGACGATTGAGTACCGGAAAACAGGAACCCTGTTGACCGTGACTCCCCACATCAATTCGGCTCAGTTCGTCAATATGGAACTCCAGCAGGAAGTATCGAATTTATCGGAAAAAGCACTTGAGGGTATTTCATCGCCTATTATCGAAACCCGAAAAGCGACGACGTCGGTTATGATCGGCGATGGGCAGACACTTGTTATTGGAGGATTGATTCAACGGACCCGCAATCCTTCATCGGAAGGTGTGCCCTGGTTCTACCGGATTCCATTGCTGAAATACCTCTTCGGAAAACACAAATACACGGAACGGGCTTCCGAGCTTCTGATTTTTCTGACACCCCAGGTAATAGACTCCCCTGAAGAAGCTCAGAGTGTATCTGATAAAGTTAAAAGTAAAATCAATATCGACAGAAATTTCTACGAGAGTTTCATCGGTCTTGATCAAACTCAAGGAGTGTCAATAGAATGAAATGGCCACGCCTCTCGGATTATACAGCCGTCCGGCTGATCCTGATCGTTATGGTCAGCGTATCCATCTTTATCGCCTGCGAAGCACCGGATCCGACCGGACCGGCAGCATCAAGCCGGATCACTCTGACAACCACCCGGTCCAATCTTCCAGCGGACGGCTCGTCGACAGCCGTTATTACAGCCTATGTCCTTGACCGGAACGGGTTGGAGGCGGATGGGCCGATCTACTGGTCAACTACATGCGGTACCCTCAGTGAAGCGACCGGTACAATTTCCGGCGGATACGCCAGTGTCACATTTACGGCACCGAATTTTGCCTGCAGTGCAGTGATAACAGCTGATGCGGTTCATGCGGTCAACAGTATCGAGGTGAATATTTATGGTTTCGGAATCGATCTGGGATCCAATCCTCAAAGTATTCCCGCTGATGGATCTTCCAAATCAGCGATTACGGCATACGTTTATAATTACTCCGGCCAACCTGCCGACGACGGGACTACCGTCAGTTTTTCAACAACCGCAGGAACACTTTCCGCCGCTTCGGCGACGACATCGGGAGGCTGGGCGGTGGTCTACCTGACAAGTTCCACCGCAGCGACGACGGCCATGGTCCGGGGCCAGGTGGAGGCGTCGGTGGCGACGACCTATGTGACATTCACCGGGAACGAAGTGGGATCGGTTACCCTCACGGCATCACCCAGTTCGGGCATTCCTGCGGATGGAGCCAGCTACTCCATCCTTCAGGCTCTCGTCAGAAAACCGGATGGAACGCCGTTGAGCGGGGTGATCGTCTCGTTTGCGACGACCCGGGGATCGATCGAACAGTATCAGGTAACCACCGATACCAGCGGAACGGCGACGAATCGTCTCATTGCTCCATATTCAACATCGAGCACCTATGCTTACGTGACCGCTGCTGCAGGCTCCAAATCGAGCCCTCAGGTTCGTGTCGACTTTACCGGTTACAGCGGTACTCCGAATCCATCTCCGACCCCTCAGCCGACGTTTACGCGCACTCCAACCCCGACAGCCTCCTTCACTCCCACCAATACGCCTGTCAATACGGCAACGCCCACTCCCTCGGCAATACCCAATACTTCCACTCCAACAAACACCCCGACGCCCTGATTGATTGGGGGAGATGCCTTGATGAAAGGTGGACGGTTGCGCAGGAACGGAAACGGGTGGCAGGATACATCCTCTTCTATATTCATGACGATTGCAGGACCCTGGCGGATTGCGGTGACAGCAATACTCCTTCTGTGTGGGTTTGTGAAAGCGGACACATATACGGTGGATCCATCTGAGGGCCAGACGATTCGGGACGCCCTTGATGTCGTATCCGATGGTGATGAGATTATTCTATTGGACGGTGTTTACATCGGGGAAGGAAACCGGGGTTTAACTATCCCGGTTACAGTGCTCAATCTGACGATTCGAAGCGACTCTCATGCGGCAAACTGCATTGTTGATGCGAGTTTCCAGAACAATGTAATCTACTCTCAGGGCGTCAACCTCCTGATCGAGGGGATCACATTCCGGAACGGGTATTCGGCCTATGGTGGTGCGATTCACTGCAATGGCGGCCATCTCACAGTTCGGCACTGCGAGTTTCATTGGAATGAAGCGGTTCTGGGCGGAGGTGCTCTCTGCTTGCAGAATATGACCGGTATAACGGATGTCAGTAATTGCCTGTTTGTTCAAAATTCTGCAAGTTCCGGTGGTGCCATTTTCTTAAATTTCAATGTTCAGAGCTCGATTCTTCATTGTACATTCCATAAAAATTCTGCTCCGGGATCGGCGGCCATCCATGCGGATCATTGCAGCTGGACGGCTGTCTTGTATTCGATCCTCTGGAATGACTCCCCCATGGAGGTTTATGGAGAGAATACGACAATCGAAGTGAATCTATGCGATATTGACCAGGATATGCCCGGTCTGAATATTCATCAGAACCCCCTCTTCGTTTCGGCAGAGTTCGGCGATCACTATCTGGCTCATCAGTATGCCGGGTACCCTCTGACCAGCCCCTGTGTTGATACCTTCAACGATTTACCGGTCGGCATGTTTCCGGTTATTTCCGATAGAACCACTTCGCCGTATCATTTCGTTGACACTGGTGATCTCGATCTGGGATATCATTATACGCCCTGGGAGGCGTTTCAAACTCCCACGCCTACAGAAACACCGACAGGGACGCCGTATCCGACGGTGACGCCCACGCCGACGCCGGCTTACACAATTGAGTTGGCGTTGACGGAAAAGGTTTTTTTTCCGGATGACCGGTTTTGGCTGGAGGTTCGGGTGAGCAACTGGTTGAAGCAGGACAATCCGCTTCGTCTGATAGTGGTGCTGGACGTGTTTGGGCGTTACTTCATGTACCCGTCCTGGACGGAGGGATATGATTTCCAGTATGTTTCGATTCCCGTGGGTCAATCCGGAGTGACGGTACTGGATTTTCTGTGGCCGGAGGGAGCAGGCTCGGCAGCGGGTTTGTCGTTTTATGCTGCTTTCATGGACACGGATGGGGACATTGTCATTTCCGACGCGAGTGATCCATCTGCCGGTATCGCCGTGGTCGAATTCGGTTTTGCCGAGTAATCCTCACTTTTTTCAATTTGGAATAGACATGATCGATGAAATCGTCAGAAGTGAATGCTTCTTCGAGAGGATCACTTAATCATTGCCGGATCGAAATCTGATCATTTTTAGGCACGCGATTGACCTTGTCAGCGTTGTAATCCGGATTGTCCTGAGATTCGGATTTGCTTTTTCGATATATGATGATGGAATCGAGGAGCTGCCGGTCCCGAAGCGGGATGATGCACAAGTCTGCGAAAATAGAGGGTTCTGATATCACAAAGGAAGCAGGAACAAAAAAACCGGCCCGTTTCCGGGCCGGAGAAATCTATCTAAATCTTTCGAAAGTAACTACTGCCAGCTCAGCGGTGTAAAATCGTAGTTACCGATCATCTGGCTGTTGGCTGCGTTCAGTGCGACCGTCCAGAAGTTGACGGTTCCCGATCCGGCACCGGATGGCCAGGCAAAGGGCGGGAAGACATCCATCGTGACCCGATCCATGGCGGGTAACGATGTGGGATAGTAACTGACGGTTTCCGTCCATGACGGTCCGAACAACCACATTCCGTATGCTTCCAGAGCAATGAACAGCTGAAGATCGACAGCGGGTCCCGGGTTGACCAGTTTCAGGGTCAGGTGGCAGGTATCGCCGGCTTCGAGCATCGGTGTATTGACATCGATGTCCAGACCGGGAGCATTATCCGTCAAACCGAACCATGCGAGCACTCTTGTCAGAAATTCCTGG
Source organism: candidate division CSSED10-310 bacterium (assembly GCA_016931515.1). GTDB lineage: Bacteria > CSSED10-310 > CSSED10-310 > CSSED10-310 > CSSED10-310 > JAFGEQ01. The sequence continues at coordinate 24,214 of JAFGEQ010000016.1, forward strand.
CGGGTGTTGGGATACAGGCCTGCATCCAGTGGAAGTCCCTGTAATGGAACGGACATGAACATCAGCCGGTACTGTCCCTGGTACAGCATTGCGCATGTCGCATTGTTCAGCACATTGTTCTCCGGAAGTGCATCCTCCTGCCAGTCAGGATCGGATCCCGGTGGGAACCAGTGATCACCGGCTATCAAAATAGGGATACATGTGCCATCCGTCGTGAATTCATCCGGCCACCAGTTGTAATCCCCTGTCTGACCTGTGGGATCATCGGAATATACATCTTCGAACTGCAGATTCATACCGGCAGTGATTGTTCCAGGAATTCCGGTTGCGGTATAGATGTATTCATCCTGTTCGAGATTCACAATATGCAGGTAATCATGGGCGAATTCGCCTGGTTGTGTTTCCACATAGTCATTCTGGTTCGGGTACTTGTATTGGGAATACAGGAATTCATGAGACGACCAGATCAGATCGCCGCCGGCATCAAGGAATTTGGTAATAACATCGAGTGATTCGCCGGCTTTGGGAGTTGAATTTGTTCCTATTCCGTCACACCAGATAACGACATCATAAAGACTCAGCATGCTGTAGAAGGGAATTCCATTCGTCCAAACACTCCAGACCTGGTAGCTGGTGGAGGTCAGGTCCAGCGCTTCGGTCCAGAAGACATCCACATTTTGCGCTGCTGCTTTGGTATGATCATCATCAACAATCAGTACCCGGGCAGGATTGATTGGAACCGAGAAGGTGAGGTTATCGCCTTCATAGGCAGCACTCCGGGCTTTAACGGTAAATGCTGCGAAACCAGTCACGGAATCGGTGGTTCTGAAAATAAATGAACCGGATGTGGCCTGTTGATGCGGATTAACATTTCCCAGGGATACCAGGCTGGTCTCGAAAGTTACGTTTGAAGCCGAGGTGGCGATGATCATCTCGAGGTTGTTTGCAGCAAAGTCGGTGATGTTCTCAACAGTGACTTCAAGTTTGAACCGATTGTTTCCCAGAGGCTGAACGGAATAATCCCGCATCATCAGAACCGGCTCGAATGATGTGGTAAAAGACATCTGTTCACCCATCATGGAGATATTACTGATTTTCATGCCGCTGGGGTGGGTATTCCCGTTGGAGTTCGGATCAGTTGTGCGTCCGAATTCGTTATTGACGTCGGATGCGAAACCCCCGTTCGCCAGATCGTATCCGTCACCGGGAGTCGCATCTTCGATAACAACATGCCAGAAATCCCTCGTGCCGTCATTGGACCAGGTATAGCTCTCGTCGACATGATAGATCATCAGGCCGCCGGCGAACCTTGCCGGTAACCCTTCGAACTTCAAAGAGGCAGTTGAACCCATCCAGCGATTCGCCAGCAGGAAATACTCCTGGGATTCCGGAATATTGATCACATAACAATTATTCGTTGAATGAAGCTGAACGGCATCGATGGTCCAGTTACCGGGCTGTGTAATGACAGTCGGTGTAATCCACCCCAGCTGGGCTTTGCACCAGGTGGACATGTGAGCGGGTTTTGATCCCCTCGGATTTCCTCCGTCGGACCCTTCTGCCATCAGGCAGTATTTGCCCACCGGTGCGGGTTTCCCAGCGTAATTGATATCGTACAGATCGGGCAATCCCAGAATATGTCCGTGTTCATGACAGAGCGTTCCAATGGTCTCCATCCCGCCCGGCGCGGCTTCAGGTTGAATGGAATACTGTGAGATCGTAACTCCATCATATTCCAGGGCAGCGAAGGAGCTGACATGGGACCAGATCTGGGAGGGGGTCCCGCCTTCACCACCTTGTCCCATATGGATGACCAGAACACCATCAACTTTTCCATCGCCGTCATTGTCAAATTGGCTCCAGTCGGGATTATAGATGGTTTCCGCCTTGATGACGGCTTCCCGGGCCATTTCGGCAGCGCCGCCATTGAAACCGTAATTGTTCTGATGGTAGTGCTCGTAATTATAATCCATCATGATCCATCCGACGGCGATGCCATCGATATCAAAGTTCTGATAAGAGATCTCGCGATAGTAATCACGAAAACTGCCGGGGGTGATTGTGTCGATAGTGAACAGTTGCTGTGCCCACTCACTGACTTCATAAGTATGGGACACATCCGGCGTTTCTACGAAGATGACCGGGAAATTCCAGACCCCGCGATATGCTTCCGGTGCCCGCATGGGTCCGGGTGAATCATAGTGAAGCGGGACTTTCTCGCCGGATTCATAGAATGTCATCGTCTCGGGATCATACGTTCCCGGGATCGGCGGTACTGCCGCTGCCGGCAGGATGGCGATCAAACAGACCGCGACCGACAGGAACAGAGTTGTTGTATACTTCATTACAGACATGATTCCTCCAGTATGTTAAATTGTATCTGCCATTGATAAGGCGTCGGTGCAAACCATCACCCCAGCAAAAAACTACTTCATTATAGCATTCCTGTTTTTGACTTCAAAGTCTTTCAGTGGAAAAATCAGTTCGGAGACATGGCCATGAAAACAAAAATCGCAATCGGTGTTGATCTTGGCGGCACAAATCTGCGAGCTGCGCTGGTAGATCAGAACGGGCTTATCGGATCGGTAAACAGTATTCCAACCCCACGTTCCGGAGGTTCTGTCTCTGTGGTTGAGGCAATGGCTGCCATGATCGCCGATTTGATCCGGCGATCTGCTGATCCCGTTTGCGGGATCGGGATCGGTGCACCGGGTCCGTTGGACAGTCGGAGCGGCTTTGTTCGTGACATGCCCAATCTGAAAGGCTTCAGGAATTTCCCTTTGAGGGACGTGCTCCGAGATCATCTCTCCCTGCCCGTGACACTCCTGAATGATGCCGATGCAGCCGCGATTGGCGAGTATCGATGCGGTGTCGCTCGCAGCTGGTCTCTATTCTGTATGTTGACTCTGGGGACGGGTTTGGGGTCCTCCGTTCTTGTTCATGGAAAACCCTGGATGGGTGAGGATGGCTTCTCACCGGAACTCGGTCACGTTCCATTGCTGGATACGGATGATCGATGTGGATGCGGTGGCATCGGTCACAGTGAAACCATGTTATCCTCGGCGGGCTTGTGGCGAAGATATCGTTTTGCGGGCGGCAAATACCGTTCGGCCGACAAACCGGAGTCGGATGATGCTCTTCCAGCTATTGGATTGTTTGATTTGTGCCGCAAGGGTGATACTATTGCTCAGGATGTTCTTCGGGCGTACGGATGTGACTTGGGCCGTGTGATCATTACTGCTGCAGTAAGCTTCAATTTACGGCACATAATCGTCTCGGGCGGAATCAGTGAGGGCTGGGATTTGTTGGAACAATCGGTTGTTGAATCCATTCGTCGACATGGTTTCGAACCGATGACACAGGATATGTGTATACGTATTGGAAGGCTTGGCGGCACGGCGGCGATTATTGGCGCGGCCATGACGGTGTTCGATAGTGCCGATGCGATGAAAACGCAATTATGACTTGATGGAGGTGACGGTGATGTTGAAGGTGATTGCCAGCCAGCGTGGAAGTGAGAAAATGTATTCAATTCTTGGATTGGTCACAATTCTGATCGTCGGCTACCTGATCGTTGTATTCTCCGTTCCCTTTTTTAAAAACATGTCCCTGGAAACATTTACCCAGAAACTGGTTAATTATGACTATCAGAATGAGCGACCCAGTCCGAGTGGAGCGAAGAGCATTTATAATAAAACTCTCAACTACATCAAGCGGAAAAATCTGCCGATACCGGAAACCCAGATCAGCGTAGATTACGACGCAAAAAAGTATTCTATTAAGATTGACTATTATCAGAGAGTTAACCTGCTCGTCACGTCGTTTGATTGGTCGTTCAATATTCACAAGATGACGATGGATGACTACTAGAGAGTCGCAACAACCGACTCGATCTGCCGTACGCCCGAGTGGTCGATTTGAACCAATGCTCCGAATGGAATGGTGAGAGCGGAAGGTCCGTGTCCAAACGGCAGATTTGTTATCACAGGCAGAGATTGAGATGTGAGAATACTCCGGACGATGTCATTCGTTGCGGGTGTCGGTTCGGGATCGTCGGGTCGTTGAATGCAGTTTATGAACTGGCCGGACAGCAGTCCCCTGGCTTTGCTGAACCACTGGGCGTTTCGAAGATGCGTTAACATGCGGTCGATGCGATAGGGTGCTTCACTGATCTCTTCAAAGAAGAGGATCGGCGATTGATCCTGAAGATCCCATGGTGTTCCTGTCAGTGTGACCAGAAGCGAGAGGCAGCCGCCGAACAGCCGTCCTTCGACGGGTTGACTCATGTTGAACGTTTGCATCCTGCCAGGATTGGACGGATCGGCTGTCTGTGGCCATGGATGGGTGGCTCCTGACTGCCCAGATATTTGTGTGAGAAGATGCGTATCGGTCCATGGGGATCGACCCAGAGAGGTGGCCAGGGGACCGTGAAATGTTATGAGTCGGCACTCAGCCCAGACAGCTGCTAGGATGGTCGTGATATCACTGAAACCGACGATGATTTTAGGATCTTTCCGTAGTGCAGCGAAATCCAGATCTCTAACGATCCGTGCACTTCCGTAACCGCCTCTTGCGCAAAATATGGCACGGACATCCTGACGTTTCAGCATCGAGTTAAAATCATTCGTACGATCGGCATCTGTACCCGCGAGGTATCCATTTCTGTCGATAACATGGTTGGCAATGATGACCCGGAATCCGGAATTCTCTAAAAATCGGACCCCCCGATTCAATGATGTATGGTCGGGGGGTCCGGCAGGGGCAACAATTGCAACAGTATCACCGGGTCTCAGAGCTGGTGCCTTGAGAGGCTCCATTTCCGCGTCCCGGTTCTGCATGGGCTTATGCCTGATTTCGGGCGATTTCGCGACCGGCTGCGATAGCTCGAGAATTCAATTCGAGCAAAGAGGCTTTTTTCAGCATGGATTTCAATACGATATCCAGCGTGTCAAAGGCGATCAATCCGGTACGTTCGAGGTATGCACCGAGCACGACCATGTTGGCCACTTTTAATGAACCGAGTCCGGTTGCGATTTCACTGGCCGGGACGGAGAGAATATCAATATCATTACGGCTGGACGGGATATCGATCATGGAGCTGTTGCGGATCAACAGACCGCCTGGAACAAGCTCCTGCTCGAACTTGACTTGTGATGGCTTGTTCATGGCGATGCAAACAGTGGACTGGGTGACCAGCGGGGAGCCGATCTGGCTGTCACTGACTGTAACATGGCAATGCGCTGTTCCCCCCCGCATCTCCGGCCCGTAGGATGGAAGCCATGCAACATTGTAATCTTCCATCATGCCGCATCCCGAAATAAGGATTCCAAGAGTCAGGACACCCTGGCCTCCGAAACCGGCAATTTTTATTCTGGGATTTCGATGGTGTTCGAGGATAGCCGATCGATCGGCCCGGGCCTTGATGTCCAGATTTACCAACCCCAGATTCTGAATGATTGAAGCGGTATCCCATTTTCGTTCCGGGAATGTAATCGGCGGTGCTTCTTCAGATCGGTCAAGTTTAACCCCGGGCTCGAAATAAGGAACCATATTTTCCTTGATCCAAGTATAGGATGTCGGTGCATCCACTTTCCATCCTGTCGGACATTGTGACAGAATTTCAACGAACGAAAAGCCCCTGTTTTCCTTCTGGTTCTTCAGTGCCTTGAATATGGCTTTTCGGGCCTTGCTCCGGTTTGCGGTATCGTGCAGGGAGACTCGTTCGATATAAACCGGAGCTTTGAGTGTTGCCAGGAGTTCGGCCACACGAATTGGAAATCCTTCATTGCCTGGATTTCTTCCATAGGGACTTGTGGTTGTTTTCTGACCTTCGAGAGTCGTCGGCGCCATCTGGCCGCCTGTCATTCCGTAGATGGCGTTGTTCACGAAAAATACCGAGATGTTCTCACCCCGGTTGGCAGCATGAATAATTTCTGCCGTTCCGATGGCTGCGAGATCGCCGTCGCCCTGATAAGAAATGACGATTGAATCAGGATGAGAGCGTTTGACGCCGGTTGCGACGGCAGGTGCGCGTCCGTGAGCCGCCTGGATATTGCCGGTGTCGAAATAGTAGTAGGCGAACACGGAGCAACCGACGGGGCTGACCAGGATTGTTTTATCCTGTACTTCCAGCTTGTCCAGGGCTTCGGCGATGTACTTGTGGATAATGCCGTGACCGCAACCGGGACAATAGTGAGTGATTTCTATATTTCCGGTTTTTCGCGGATAATTGGCGTAAAACGATTTAGGTTTTTCAAGAAAAACATCATACTTTGCGTTCATTGTCATCTCCTTGCGCCCAGCAGCGAGCCGATGTGATCAACAATTTCTTCAGCTGAAGGTACTTCTCCACCCATTCGGCCATAGAATTCAACCGGTGTTTTTCCGTTCAGTGCCAGGCGGATATCCTTGACCATCTGACCGTTCGAGCATTCAACAGACAGGAAGCATTTCACGCCTCGATCGGCAAGCTCAACGATTCGTTTTGACGGGAAGGGGAAGAGGGTTTGCGGTCGCAGGAGTCCGACTTTCATGTTCTTTTTGCGGCTGATTTCAACTGCGGTACGGCAGATGCGCGAGGAGATACCATAGGCGACCAATACCAAGTCGGCATCCGTCACCTGATACTCATCGAAAAGAGTTTCAACTTTTTCAAGTCTGGCATATTTTTCCTGCAGGCGCTGGTTGTGTTTTTCAAGATCACTGTGTGACAGATAGATGGATGTGACGAGGTTTTCTCGGGATTCTTGATCTGCGTAGACTGCCCAATCCTTGCGCTGCCCGCGAACCGGTTCGGAAGGGAAATCGACTTGTTCCATCATTTGTCCTGTATAGCCGTCTGCAAGGAGAATAACGGGAGTACGCCATTTATCGGCGAGTTCAAACCCTTTAATAGTAAAGTCACACATTTCCTGTCCGGAATTTGGTGCGAGTACGATCAGTTTATAGTTACCGTGGCCACCGCCGTGAACCATCTGGTCGTAGTCGCTTTGTTCGGGTCCGATGTTACCAAGTCCGGGCCCGCCGCGCATGATATCGGCAATCAGGCAGGGTAGTTCAGCGCCTGCGCAGTATGAGATACCTTCCTGTTTCAAGCTCAAGCCCGGACCGGATGATGCTGTCATGCAGCGGACACCGGCGCCTGATGCACCGTAAACCATATTGATGGCGGCGACTTCGCTCTCAGCCTGAATAAATGTCCGGCCAAGTTTTGGAAACAACAGGCTGGCATATTCCGCGATTTCGCTGGCGGGGGTAATGGGGTATCCGAAGTAGAGTTCGCAACCGGCGAGCAATGCGCCTTTAACGATGGCTACATTCCCTTTAACAAGTTCTTTTGCCATGGATAGTCTCCTTAATGTGATGGTACCAAGCGATAGATGGTAATGGCACCGGGTTCCGGGCAGGTGTAGAAACAGGTGCCGCAGGCAGTGCATCCGGATCCCTTATAGGAGGCAGGGTGGTAGCCCTGGACATTAATCAGGTCGGGACGGATCTCGATCACCTTGACCGGGCAGGCGGCGACGCATAGACCGCAGCCTTTGCATTCATCCAGCTTGATTTCAAGTTTCCCTTTATCGGGTTTGTTCATTCTGAAACCCCCTTTCGGTTGGAGCATATTAGGATTCATGATTTTCGCGGGACGTTGTTCGATCCCGTTCATATGGTTTTATATGTATTTTAAAATGTCCGGGGAGTCAACAGCGGAGGCAAGTTGAGGAGGAAGTAAAAAAAACGGAAAAAAGAGTGAGTGGACGACCTGAAGGTAGTGCAAAGAAAAATTATTTGAAGTTATTTGACATGTTCAGTACTAATGATATATTAATTAATAAGGGTCGAAATTAAAGTGGCTGCGAGGTCGGCGCGAAAAAAAGTGTTGACATAGGGGAGTCCAGACTTTATATTCCCCCTTCGTCGGCGCGAAAGAGTCGGCGGGGAAGCGAAAGGAAAGAGGAAGCTTCCAGTTCTTTGACAATGTTTAAAAGCGTGCTCTTGTTCATGTCGAATGAAATGAACAATAGCCTTGAAAATGATTAGTCAATAGCACTGATCCACGTCAATAATTCAAGGAAAACAAATAAAGTTTTAATTGGAGAGTTTGATCCTGGCTCAGAATAAACGCTGGCGGCATGCTTAACACATGCAAGTCGTACGAGAAAGTTCCCTTC